>JABCZF010000025.1 GCA_013289825.1 Acidobacteriota bacterium
GCGGGTTGACTGCTCCTCGTGATGTCGTGTCTGCTCAAGTAATTCTCCAAAGGGCTAGGATGAGTCCTTCAAACCGCAACGTAGCGGATTTAATCGCAAGCGTGGTTTGAGAAGCCGTCGCATTTATGCGACGGAGAAGTCACTGCCTGGATCACTACTCTTAACGGTACTTCCTGTCCTTTCTTGAGCACCGCTTTGTCAAACACTATGGCAAGCGCGGAGCCAGCATCGCCTTTCGCTCGCGCCGACGCCTGCGTGACGTGCCCCACGAGCTTGGTATTCTTGGGGATCACCGTTTGGCCATGGGCTTTGACAGCTTCCGTCACGTGCGCATTCACGGCGTCGCCGGTTTTAACTTTTTTCGAATCCACAGGCGTGTCCAGCTCCACATGAAGCGCGGTGCCACGAACGAGAGAAACACTCTCCTCGCTTCCTGGCGCTAAACTTCTTCCGGGGAATTCGGCTCTTGCTCCTCTCGGAGTGGACCCTCCTCCGGCAAGGAGTGTCCCCAGAAAGATCGCCAAGCTTAGGCGGTTCATTTCGCGTTTCTCCTAAAGATACCGGCTATTACACGATTCCCAAAGGCTGAGCCACTTCCGCCAAGATGTCCGCCGCTCTTAGCAACTGCTCCCGCTTGTGCGTCGCGCTCACCATAGCCCGCAGCCGCGCTTTGCCCTCGGCAACAACAGGGTAGCCGACCGCGGGCGCAAAAACGCCCGCGTCGAACAGCTTTTTCGAAAACTCGAAGGCCTTCGCCGCATCGCCCACGTGAATCGGAATAATCGGTGTCTCGCTTACCTTGAACTGGAAGCCGCGTTTTTTCAGCTCGCGCTTGAACATTTTCGTGTTGGCCCACAGCTTCTTCACCAGCCTCTCTCCTTCGGGTGAATCGAGAAGCGAAAACGCTGCCTGGCACGCCGCTACCGTCGCCGGCGGATGCGAAGTCGAAAAAAGAAACGGCCGCGCCCGCAAGTACAAGAAATCAATCAAGTCGCGCGATCCAGCCACGTACCCTCCCATCGCGCCGATGGCTTTGCTAAGCGTCCCCACCTGAATGTGCACGCGACCGTGGCAATTCAAATGATCCACGGTCCCGCGCCCGCCGCGTCCCAGCACGCCGCTCGAGTGCGCATCGTCCACCATCATGATGCAGTGGTATTTTTCCGCGAGGTCGCAGAGCTCCGGCAGCGGCGCAATATCCCCGTCCATCGAAAAAACGCCGTCCGTAATAATCAGTTTCTTTCCCGGAAACTCCGCGTGCTCCTGCAAGATACGTTCGCAGTCCGCGGCATCCTTGTGCTTGAACACCTTGATCGTCGCCTTGGAGAGCCGCGCTCCGTCGATGATCGAAGCGTGATTCAATTCATCGGAAATGATCAGGTCTTCCTTGCCAAGCACCGCGGAAACCGTTCCCGCATTCGCCGTAAACCCCGACTGGAACACCACGCACGCTTCCACATTCTTGAACCGCGCGATCTGTTCCTCCAGCTCTAAATGAATCTTCATCGTTCCGGCAATCGTTCGGACTGCTCCGGCCCCAGCTCCATATCGCTTCACCGCATCGAGTGCAGCCTTCCGCAACGCTTTGTGGGTCGTCAGTCCGAGATAGTTGTTTGAAGCCAGATTGATCACCTCTCGTCCGTCAAAAATCGCGACCGGTTTCTGCTCGCCCTCGAGCACGCGCAGCTTCGGCGCCACGCCTTTGGCCCGCAACTCGCTCAATTGATCGGAAATATACTGCGTCGGATTCTTCTTCGTCGTCTGTGTTCCAGTTTCGGACATTACATGGCTCCTGTGGCGCGAATGTACTGGGGAGAAACTATTCTCCTCCATGCCGAAGCTTGGAGCAAACCGCGCCGGCATGCGGGTCTCATGGCTACAGCAGTTCAGAATCGTATTTTTGAAACACAGCCCGCGGCACGGCCGGAGTGCGCTCTTTCGTGACGTGTATTTCCTGAATTAACGCAAGAATCCGGGGAGTCATCACCAGGAGATCACGGAGAAGTCCAGGCCCTGGATTGCAATAGGCAGGGGCGCGGCGCTATCGGGTGAATTCATTTCCATGCCGACCGATGACAGAGCAAGAGCGGGAATGTGCTAACCAGAAAGTCCATTCGGATATAAAAGAATTTTCCCTGCCAGCCCGCCTTGTAATTTCGCAAACGCATTCTCAAACTTTTCCAGCGACTCTCGTTCCCCGAACAAAGGCTCCAAATCCAACCGCCTGGCCTTCAGCAGCGCGGTCATCTGCACCCAAGTCCCATACATCCGCCGCCCGTAAATCCCCTGCACGGTGGCGCCCTTAAAAATCACATCGTTTACCAAATCGAGCGGCACATTCTCCGTCGGTATCCCCAGGAGCGAAGCCCGGCCTCCCGCTCTCAACGCTTTAAATCCTTGCTGGATCGCCGTGGGATTGCCGGACATCTCGAGCAGCGCATCGACGCCGGTTCCGTTGGTCTCCGCCAGAATCCGCGCGACGGCGTCTTCCGCCGCCGGATTCAAAACCACATCCGCGCCCATCTTCTGCGCCATCGCGCGCCGGTTCCCGTTGGTCTCCGTCGCAAACACCGTCGAGCTCCCGCAAGCCTTCGCCACGGCAATCGACATCAACCCAATCGGCCCGCACCCGGTCACCAGCACCGTTTGCCCCGCAATCGGCCCGGCTAGCACGGTATGCACAGCATTTCCCAGCGGGTCGAGAATCGCCCCGTAGTGTTCCGGAATCGCCGCATCAAGCTTCCAGATATTCGACGCCGGTATTTTCACAAACTCGGCAAACGCCCCATCCTGATCGATCCCGATAATCCGCAGATTTTGGCAAATGTGCGCTTCGCCCAGCCGGCATTGGTGGCAATGACCACAATTGACGTGCATCTCGGCACTCACGAAGTCCCCGGCGCTTACCGCGGTGACCTCTTCCCCCACGCGCTCCACGACGCCGCAAAACTCATGCCCCAGGGTCACCGGCGGCTTGATCCGTCCCTGCGACCACCGGTCCCATCCGTAGATATGCAAATCCGTTCCGCAGATCGAAGCCGTTTTCACGCGCACCAGCACGTCAGCCGCCCCAATCGCAGGCACCGGGGCGCTTTCCATGGACAACCCACGCCCCGCTCGCATTTTCCGCAACGCTTTCATCGTCGCTGCCATGGGCTACGGCCCTCGTTCAAAACACAATCTTCGATGCTAGCACAGCCCTACCCCCAGCACCCGTAGGGGCACGATACTCGTGCCCCTGTTTCTCCGAAAACCCGCTCCACTCCCGCCCTACTCACCGCGAAATCTCCTCCAAAACCAACCCATTCGTCCGCGGCCCCATCACTCCCACCACCCCTGCCACCAAAACCATCGCCACCGCCAATAACGCAAACACCGCCGGCACCCCATGTACCAGCACCGCTCCAATCAAAACCGAAGTAAAGGCCGCGCTCAGCCGGCTCCAGCTATAGGTGAATCCCACGCCGGTCGCGCGCAGCCGTGTCGGAAACAATTCCGATTGATAGGCGTGAAAGGCCGCCGAAAACCAATAATTCGCCAGCGTCAAAAGCGCCCCGAACCCCACAACTGCCACAGGCGCAAAGGAATTGCCGAATCCGATACCCAATCCCGCCACAAGCAAAGCCAGCACCACGATCGTCCACTTCCGTTCCATGCGGTCCGACGTAAACGCCGCCAGGAGCGGCCCCAGCGGCGATACCAACGCGATCAGTAAGGTGTACTCCAGCGAATGCAAGAGCGAAACTCCCCGCTTCAACAAAAACGTCGGCGCCCAATTCGCAAATCCATAAAACCCAATCGTCTGCAAAGCCTGAAAAATCAGAAGCATGACGGTCCGCGAAAGATAGGGCGGTCTCCACAATTCCCAAAACGACGCTCGTTCAGCCCGTACTTCCCTGTCCCTGCCCCCGTCTTCTTGCTGCCCACTCGTCACTTGTTTACCCTGACGAGAGCCGCAGGGCCCCACGTCACTTCTTAGAGGCTTTGAAAACGATTCATTCTCGAGCCCGGACATAATCGCGTCCGCCTCTCGGACCCGTCCGCGGCTCTCCAACCACCGTGGCGACTCCGGCAAGCGCCGCCGAAACCACCAGGTCAACAGCGCTCCCGAAGCCCCCATCACCATCACCCAGCGCCACCCGCTCATCAAAAAATGAGTCGGCACAAGCACACGCGACAGCACTGCCGCCACCGGCACGGCGCAAAATCCCGCCACCTGGGTAATCGCCACATACCGCCCCCGCGCGTAACCGGGCACTACCTCTGTCACGTACGTATCAATCACCACGATTTCTGCGCCAATCCCGACGCCGGCGAAAAACCGCAACGCAATCAGCCAATTTGCCGACGGCGCAAAGGCATCCGCGAACGTAAACACCGAATAGATCAGCAGCAGCAAAATGAACGCGCTGCGTCTCCCCATGCGGTCGCTGCCCATTCCAAAAACGACGGTCCCAACAAACATCCCCAAAAATCCCGACGCCACGAAAAATGTAAATTGTCTGAGGGAGAGAAAACCGGACTGCTGCAAAGCCGCACCGATGTACGCCACAATAAAAATGTCGTACAAATCGAAAAAATTCCCGAGCGACACGAGCGCAATAAACCGGCGGTGAAAGCCA
Organism: Acidobacteriota bacterium; assembly: GCA_013289825.1. Lineage (GTDB taxonomy): Bacteria > Acidobacteriota > Terriglobia > Acidiferrales > UBA7541 > Acidiferrum. Next base: position 4,623 of record JABCZF010000025.1, read on the forward strand.
CCCAGCGGCAACCGCTCAATCCTCGCCGCGACCGACGATAGCAACTCTTGCGGTGAACCAGCCGCGTTCAATTTTACCTCGCGCCCGCGTGGACTGGCTCATGCTGCACCTGTAGGGGCGGGGCTTGTCCCGCCCTCTCAGCTCTCAGCGCCACAAATTCCAGTCCACTACCATTCACTTCACCACCGACACAACCCCGATTTTTTCCAACGCCCTCAAATACTCCACCACCATCTCCAGCGGCACCGGCCCATACTCCGCCGACACCGCATCGCGTATCTTCTGCGCATTCCGCTTCCCATCCGCAAAATTCAAAATCTCATACGCATACTCTTCCCCCGCTCCCCACAATCCCTCGTAACTAAGCAATTTCGGCGTCGCCACTCCGGCCTTCGTATGATCGGCGAAATAGTCATACCCAAACACCGCCAGCGGTCCCTTCGGTACTTGGTTCCGTCGGAAAACCAGGAGCCCCGGGCCTGTTGATTCTCCGGCAGTTCGAAGTTCTTTCATCCCGCAAAACTGCGTGATGGCCTCCGATAGAGAGTCCTCCGCCTCTGCTGAAACACCCAGTAAAGGTCTTAGAGAATGGGCTAAACTGATCGTGTAGAGCACCTGCTCTCGGACGGAGGCTTCTCCCTCATCGTCCTTTCGTTCTTCGGCCATTCCTGCTGCCTTCGAGAATCGTTGATTCGCTGAAGCAAACATTCGTGCATAAAGCGACCCGGAAACTTCGTTGGGCGGATTCGCCAAAAAATACCCACTCGCCGCCCCGATAAACGCTGCCCTCTTCAATTTCGTCGTATCGATATTCGCCGCCGTATCAAAATTCGTATGAATGTAGCGGTCCGGCCAATCATTCATATAAATCGCCGGTATCCCGAACGACGAATCCTGATACACATCGTGGTCGCTCCCCATGCTGTACGCCGAATACTCCGCCCGCAGCGGCTCCTTGCCGCCCTCTGGCGCCACGAACGGATACTCCGCCTTCCCCGTCGCCGCAAATTTGTACGACTCCTCGTTCACAAACTCCGCAAACGCCCACGCCACGTCATGCACAAACGACGGCAAACTCATCGGCCCCCGTGTCACGTGGAACACCGCCTTGGTCTCCGGCCCGCCGCCAACCATGTCCATGTGAACCGCCGCTCGAATCCGTTTCCTAAGTTCCGGCTTGCCGTTCAGCAACGCCAAAGTCCCCTCAATCTCCGGCGGCCAAATAAACCGCATCGTCCGCGCTGGCCGCGCCAATTCTCCCTCCGCAATCAACTTCTCGAGCGTCCGCGCCACCTCCAGAATGGTCACACACCCGCTGGCGTTGTCATTCGCTCCCGGCCGCTGATGATCCAGATGGCAGGAAAACGCAATCTCCTCCTCCTTCAGTTTCGGGTCGCTCCCAGGAATCGTCGCCGTCACCACTTCATAATTCCCCGCATGCTGTCCCGCCTTGACCACCGCATGCAAGGTGATCTTCTCCCCACGCGCCAACCGCTCGCGCATCCCCCGTGCGGTCTTAGGCGACACCATGAACCCAAACGTCTTGTGCTCCGAGAACGTCTCCAAGTGTCCCCACCGAATCAAATTCTCGTCCTCACCCCACCAGGCCGTCTTCTGGTTCTGCGCATAACTCAGGATTCCTGCCGCACCAAGTTTCCCCACCGCCAAATCCTGCACCGCCCCCGGCTGCGCACCCACCAAAACAATCTTCCCCTTTACATCCCTTCCGGCGTAGTCCGATTCACTCGTCCCGCTGCCCACATCCACCAACTCCGCCGTCACATCCGAGGACTCGCTGTCCTCGGCCAACACCACCGGCTCCGTCTCATAACTCGCTAACTTTTCATCGACGAACTCCAAGCGATATTCGTCGCGTCCGGTAACTTCTGACTTCCGTCGGGTTGGCTTGGCCTTTACCTCCCACAACTCCCCCACCTCGGCATCCCAGGCCGGCCGCGACCTCTGCGTCCCATAAAGAATCTTCCCGTCCGCCGGAAACTCCAAGATCTCGACATCGCGCAACCCATAAGCCCGCGCTCGCTCCGCCACCAACTCCGCCACCGCGTGAAACCCCCGCGACCCGCGTTGCCGGTGAAACGTGGCCATCACTTCCAAATTCCTCTTCGCTGTCTCCCCACTCAACTCATTCGCCAGGGCCGCCACATCCTTCTCCGGCAAAAGCGGCGGCTTCTGCGCCCTCGCCGCGCCGGCCAACAATCCGCTTGCGACCATCGTCAACACCAGCCTGAATCTCATACCCACCTCCCGGTCTCGCCCCAAACCTCTTTCGAGTGGTCATGAGCGCGGCCCAGCATAGGTCGAAACGCCAGGAAGCCACAATGCTCGCGACATGTTCCTTCCCACGGCCTCATCCCTGGTAACCAGGAGTCACCAATCGTTCACCGAATTTTTACTTCAGTGTCTTATGCATTCCGGTCTAGTAAAGCAGTACGGGTGTCGGCACTTGGTAAGCCTTCCGGATATAACGAAGTGCATCTCCGGAACTAAACTCACTCTGCCCACGCCACGAACAAAACCAGACCGCCCTGCGGTCAGACCCAAGGGAGTACCGATGATCCGAACGCCCAGAAGTATCCGAGCGCTCCTGTTTCTGCCTCTAGCGCTCCTGCTGTTCGCACCAAAACCCGCTCTCGCCGACGGCGATGTGCACAAAGTCAAGCACGTCATCGTGATCATGCAAGAGAACCACTCCTTCGACAATTACTTCGGCGCGCTCGCCTATGCCCCAGGCAGCCCCTACCACCACGAACTCGGCGGCTGTCCGAAAGACGACCACGACTGCGTCGACGGCCTAACCTGCAAAACGGACCAAGCCGGCAACATCACCTGCTTCAATTCCAACCTCGACGACGACGGCAGTACCGTCTTTTCCTTCCACGACAACCGCCGCTGCGCCGGCCCGGATCTTGATCATTCCTGGTTCCAGACCCACGAAGAGGTCAACTTCCTTCATCCCATGGACACTCTTCGCAACCCCAGAAGCGACGGCTTCGTCCGTGTAAATGACATAACCGAGCAACACGATAACGGCGTCGAGACCGCAACCGACGATCAAACCATGGGCTTCTACACGCAAGCCGACATTCCCTTCTATTACGATCTAGCCCAAAAGTTCGCCGTCGGCGATCGCTACTTCGCCGCAGTCCTCGGCCCCACCTTCCCGAATCGCTCCTATCTGCTGGCCGCCACCTCCTTCGGTCATTTGACCACCAGCGACACCTTCCCCCCTCCAGGAGGCTACAAGCCCATCACCGGAACCATCTTCGACCTGCTCGACAAGAACAACATCACCTGGGCAGACTACTTTCAAGATGCTCCACAAGGCGGCAGCTTCCGCCAATTCGGCGGACCCTTGAGCGATCCGCATTTCCTCCCCCTAACGGTATTCCTGGCAGAAGCCTCGGGGACCACGGGCGCGCCCCCGCTTCCCGAAGTCATTTTCATCGACCCGAATTTTGGCCTGGCCGGCCGCAAGTTTGAAAATGACGAGCATCCGCCCACTGACATTCAGCGCGGAGAAGCCTACGTTTCCCAAGTCCTCAATACCATTCGCAATGGCCCCTACTGGAAGGACTCCGTGATCTTCTTCACCTACGACGAACACGGCGGGTACTACGATCACGTGGCTTCGCCGCGCGTCGCCCAGGGCCACGAGAGAACCCCCGATGGCATTTCGCCAGGACAATGCGCCGACCTTTCGAGCGTCCCCGCCAGCCTTGCACCGGGCGCCGGCGCAGAGTGCGCGCAAAACCCCCTAAGCAAGACCGACACAACCGTCAAGGACGCCGAGGAACTCTGCCCCGAGCTCGTCGCCAATCCTAGCGGTCCGTACCCGGAAAGCTGCCCCTCGTTCGACCAGCTCGGCTTGCGCGTTCCCTTCCTAGCCATCTCGGCCTTTTCCAAGCCGCACTACGTTTCACACACCACCGCCAGCCACACCTCACTGCTAGCCTTTATCGAAGGCCGCTTCCTCGGTCTCGCAAATGACCCTGAGCAGGAGGGGGACAATGACGGCGATGATGACCGCGGCCAAGGCACCCCCCATCAACACTTGACCAGACGCGACCAACACGCCAACTCGCTTGAAGACCTGTTCGACTTCGACCGCTCGCCATCCCTCCACACCACCCTAAGCCAAGCCGTGCCGCCAACGGTGGACTGCACCCCCAACTAACCCCTTCGGACCATCAAACAAAAAGCGCGGCTGGCACCTGGACGCCAGTCGCGCTTTCTTTTCTCCGCCACTCTAAAGTCTCTGCTAGGGGCATAGCACTGCCGGGCCCGTCCCCCGGGTCTCTGCCACCCGAACATTTCTCACAGGAACTCCAGCACCACAATCTCCGGATTCGATCCCAACCGCAGCGGCGGCCCCCAAGTCCCCGCTCCGCTCGAAGTGAACACCTGCATCTTCCCAATGCGGCTTAACCCGTAGACAAACTGCCTGTAAATCCGCCGCGCCATCCAGCTCCAGGGAATGAACTGCCCAACGTGGGTATGCCCGGATAGCTGCAAGGAAACCCCCGCGGCCTCCGCTACCTCCGGATGATCAGGGGCATGCGTCAGCAAGATACTCGCCCGTCCGCGATCCACCCCGATGCCCTGCAACACGGAAGCAAAGTGTTCGTCGTGCGTCGCATGCCGGTAAGGCACTCCAATAATCTGCAAACCGTCTGCTTCCACCTTCTCGTTGCTGAGCACGCGCACCCCGGCGGCCGCAACCGCGCGCAGATATTTGCTGTCGTCCCCAAACTGCTCGTGATTCCCCGCCACAAAATACACTCCATGCGGAGCTGTCAATTCGCGCAACGGTTTCGCCGCTCGCCCGGCATCGATCGCCGTCCCGTCATACAAATCGCCCGCAATAAAAATTGCATCCGGCTCTTCCTTCAAAATCTTTACCACCATGCGCCGCAGAAAACTCCCATTCCTCACGTGCCCCAGATGGAGGTCGCTGATGAGCGCCGCCTTTCTTCCCCGCCACGCCTCCGGCAGATTGGCCAGCTGCACGGTAATTCGCGTGATGCGCGTGCAACTCGCGTTGAAAACGCCGCACACCCCCACCAGCATCGCGGCGCCAAACAGGACCTCGACGATCCGATGGAAGTTCAAATCCAAACCGGCCAGCCGGCTAACTCCGATAACCACCCAGGAAGAGACGGCCGCAAGGAACAGAAAACTGAGCAAACCCAGCCAAACGGCAGCCGCGCGGTAGAACAAGCGCAGCAGCGCGCTGGTATAACGAAACGCCAGCAGCGAAGCCGCGAGAAAGCTGATCGACAAAATGCCGAGACTCCATTTGAGCCAAAGCGGGCCGCCGGCGGCGGTTTCCGCAGCTGACAGAGTCCACGTCTCATAAAGCAGAAAATGGGTCAAAAAAAGCACCGTCTGAATCACCACAATGAAACCAAGTAAACCCGCTCGAATTCGCATGCTCCATTAGATTCCCCAACCCGCCGTTCGTATGCATCCTAATGGGCCGTGTTCCGAGGATCGTTTGCACCTCGGAAGCCCTTGCAGCGCAGGGCGGAGGTCCGGAGCCCGGCGGCTTTTCGAAGGGAACATCCGACGTTCCGTAAACTTTTTCAAAACAACTCCGTCTAAGTCCCGGAACGTATAGAATGGGCGGGCCTCTACCGCAGTGCTCGGCGAAGGAATGCCCGCGAGGAGACCGATCATGAAAAAAGCTCTTCTCCTGCTTCTTTTATCGAGCGCGCATCCTTTGCTCGCCGAAACGGCCCCCGAAGGCATCTGGCAGGGCTATGACGGCGAGTGGCGCCACGTCACCCAGCAACTGATGGCTCTCGCCGAAGCTACTCCCGAGGAGAAATTCTCCTGGCGTCCCGCGCCGGGTGTGCGTTCCACCAGCGAAGTCTACATGCACATCGCCGAGGCCAATTTCTACTTGCTCAGCGTGACCGGCCCCAAGATGCCCAGGGACATGAAAGAAGGAATGGAAAAAACGGTCACGGCAAAGGCCGATGTCATTAGCTGGCTCAAGCGATCTCTGGACGCCGTGAAGCAAGCCCATCTCGCGGTAACGCCGAAAGATCTCCAACGCAAAGTGCACATCGCCGATCGCGACGCCACCGTCGACGGGATGTACTTGCGCATCATCGTTCACGCCAACGAGCACATGGGACAGCTCGTTGCCTACGCCCGCATGACCGGCGTCGTCCCGCCCTGGTCAAATAGCTAGTAGGACTAAATCAGCTAGTGCAGGGGGGAGCCGGCCGAACCCATTCGTTCGCTGGTCGCCCGTTTTTTTCTTCAGCGATTCTTGGACTCGGCGAGAGCGAGCACGGCGTAAGCCGTCGCCGCATCATTCATGAACCGCGCGGTGTCCGGACTGATGTGATGTTCCTCGTTGTTGTTTAAGGAGTAGGCCAGCCAGAAGCCGTCGGTTTTGTTCTGATGATTCGCCAGCCACTGGAGCCCCTGCTTCAACTGTGTATTTTCCCGCGGAATCCCCGCTTGTTCGAGGGCCAATGCCATCAACCCCGTCGCATACCCATCGCTCTCGTCTTCCTGCGGCGTTCCATCGTGTCGTTTCCAGTCCCCCGCCAGCGAAGCGAGACTCCAACCTCCGTCCGCCTGTTGCTTGCTGAGCGCCTCGTTGATGATGGCCTTTTGGCGCTCCGGATCGAGCAGTCCGGGCAGTTTCGCCGCCGCCCACAACAACACAATTCGATTGCTCAAAGTTTCGGCCGCGTATTCGCGGTTCAAGTATTCGCGCAACATCTTCAGATTGTTTTGGATTTCTGGTCTTCGGCGGTAGTCCTCTGGAGCTGTTCCGACGGCGATCGCCGCCAGTGCCGCGCCGTAGTAGTCCGAGTCGTCCGCCTCCCACGGCTCATTCTTGAATCTCAGCCACAGCCACGCCCCCTTTTTGTCGCCCGTGGTCTGCTGCTCGGCCCACATATTCTCGAACGCCGCGCGCGTGTCGTCACTCAGATGGCCACGCCCGGCACCTTTGCTTGTGTCGCCGCCTCGAACGCCGCTATCGCCTGTAGTCGCGGCATTGCTTCGATCATGGCTCGCCAGGATCAGCGCGTTCAAAACCGATTCCGTCCCTCGAGATTCGACGCTCTTGTACACCCCGCGATCCGCGTCCGTATAAAACGGCGCCACTTCGCTCCAAAGCCGCACGCGCTTCCTTACATTGTCCAGCAGTTTTCGTTCGTTTGCGGAAGGCCCCTGTTCCGCAAGCGCCGCCCGAAGCGCCGGCCGCGACATCGCGTAAGGCACCGCCGTGTGACACGAGACACAAAAAGTTTCGTGGTCCCGCGCGGCCCGCGGCCATCCCATCCACCACCCGGCCCTCTGATCCAGGTAAGCCGCAGCAGCCTTCTGATCCCACGAGTTTCGAGTCTTAATTTCCGGCTGATCGAGCGAAGCAGCCGCAAACCGCGGCTCCAGAGAGTTGGCAGCCCGAGTCTGCAGGCGCCAACACACCGCAACGGTTCCGGCCACCAGGCACGCCGCTAAAGCAATGATTCGCCCCATCGCCACCTCCTGTCCCTCATACTCGACAAATACCCGCTCGCCGCCCTCGCTGCGAACGGGCGGAACTTGCCGGTCCTCCAGGCTTCTCGCTCGACCCTGGCGGAGGAGGCGCGAGAGGCCTTGCCCAAAGGGAGAGGTTACCACGGACTCCGCATGGCCCAGGCGGGCAATCCTTATTCGTTCGAAAAATCCAGGACCGCCGTCTTGTTGTCTCTGGTTAGCTGAACCGACAGGAAAAGCTCCGTTCGCTCGTAATTTGCACGGTACGTATAGGCGCGGTTCTCTCCTTGCTGTCCTCGCTTGATTAGCTCCAAGGATTTCAAGGTACCCAGCTCCTTCAAGTAGTCACCCGCTCCCTCGATGGCTTCCGGGAAGAGCTTCGCTCGCAGCTCGGGAGTGAATCGATCCGGATCAGCTTTCCCGTCGGCAATCTCCTGGAGCAAGTTTCGCATCAGTATGGCGGTCTGCGGCTCTTTGTCTTCTATGGCCTGCACCTCGACCGGCGTCAGCGCTGGAACATACATGCCCGCCACTTTGTGCGCCACCTTGTCCGGTTGCGCATGGCCCGCATCCAGATTGGTTAGAACCACGATGGTAAGTTTGTCGTCCACATATCTCGCGATATGAGTGGTAAATCCCTGCCAGGCGCCGCCATGTTCGATGACCTTGTGGCCGTTGACTTGCTTTATGCCCCAGGCAAAACCGTAGTTGGCTTTATTAGGCTGCCCGCTGTTGAGTTTCACGACCGTCCACATCTGTTCGGAGCTCGACCGTTTCAGCAGTTTTTCGGTGTACAGGGCCGCGTCCCATTTTTCCAAATCCAGGACCGTAAAGTAGAGCGCTCCATCCGCGGTGGAATTAAATGTCGGGGAAACCCATTCCTGGTTTTTCAACTGTCCTTTGACCAGTTCGTAGCCTGCTGCTCGGTGAGGAATGATGTCCCGGTCACTGATGATCCGCGTCGCGACCATTCCCAGCGGCTTGAAGATCCGCTCCGCGAGGAAGTCGCCGTAGAATTTTCCCGTCACTTTGCGAATCAATATCCCCAGCAAAACATAGTTTGTATTCCGGTAGCTCCAGTCTTCTCCCGGCTGAAAGTCCATGGGCATCGCCGTAATTCTTTTGTAGAGCTCGTCTTCATTCATATCCAGCCGGAGGTAGAATGGTCCGTCGGGCTTGGTGCGCGCTCGGTTCTCGTATTCGCCGAGTCCGGACGTATGGCTGAGCAGATTTCGAATCTTAATGTTTTTCCACGAATCGGGGGCGTCCGGAAGATATTTCTGAACGGGGTCGTCAAGCCCGACTTTTCCTTCCTCCACAAGCATCATCACCGCCGTCGCTGTAAACTGCTTCCCCACCGACCCGGATTGAAAAAGCGTATCCGCTTTCACCGGTACGTCCCACTCCAGATTCGCCAAGCCGTAGCCTTCCGCCTTGACAATCTTCCCGTCTCGGTACACTCCCAGCGCCAGCCCAGGAATCCCCTCCCTCGCGATCTCTCCTCGCACATAAGCATCCACTTTCAGCCCCGGATCGGCCTCGGAGGATGACGTGCCCGCCGCCAGCAATGTCGCGCAAAGCAAAACCACACTACCCTTCATCAGGAGTTCTCTCATTTCGCCTCGTCTCTCCTGTCCTATTCGACAACAGCAGCCAACACGGAAAGAGAATCAAGAAGCAAGCCATCGAATGTGTGTGAGTCTAGGAGCCCTCCCCGGGGCTTGTACCGGAATTGCGGATCGCAGGAAAGGTCTCACTTTGCCGAATGCCGAGCAGCTTCGGACTACTCGGCAGTTGCGTAGTGCATGTACATGGACTGGATTCCCACACGACCGGGTCCTGTGAATCGGTTGACGATCAAATTGAACCCACCGAACAGCCCGCTGGTCAGCTTGTCGATCACCGTCTCCATGCGAACGGATGGATCCTTATAGAGCCATCCGCCTGGTTCGATATCCATGATCTCGCCCGGTCCCAATACCTTTTCAAACACGTTTCCATAGCCATGCAGCCACAGGATGCCGTCGCCAGCGTGACTGTGAAACTTGTCGATGAAAAAACCGGTTCCGCCGAACAGCATGTTGGCCGCGCCGCGCACGCGTTCGAAGGTGTAGTCGATACTGTCGGTAGCCGCCAGGAACTGGTGCTCGCGCACATGCAGTTCCCGCCCCTGAGCGAGATGCATCGGAACGATGTGCCCGGCTCCATCGCGGCTGAAGGCGATCATTCCTGCCCCGCGCGCTTCGGTCACAAATACCTGCATTCCCGCCATCATCCGCTTGAGCGCCCCTTTCATGGGCTTCAGACTGATTTCGACGGTGGGGTGTTTCCACAGCAGAATGTGGTGCTCGAAGTACACGGGTCTCGCCGACACCTCGACCGTAAGCACCGGCACAAGCTCGCCGTCGATGTGGTAGGTCACGCCGCCAAACGTTTCCGCTGCGGCGCTGGTCGGCAGGAGTTGCGGCAATCCACTCATGTGTGTAAGCCCCCTGGGGATCTCTTCGCTCGTTCAGAACTGGCTCTTAACCACTCTAGGGTCTTTTTTCCAAGCACCTAGGCCGTGCCTCTCGGTTGGCTCCAGCTCTCGGGTCTCTGATTTCCGGCGCATGATACCACGCCGATAATTTCCCCCGGCGCCCTCCGTGCGGCTTGGTTCTTGCCTTTGCCGAGGTACTCACCCGTTACCAGTCCTGGCAAAGCCCCGTTTAGCTCTTTCGACAAACCAAAAAAGGGCGCAAACTACTCCTGAGGGCCATCACATGCTCGCAGTTGCCGGAGTCTGGAAGAAAAAACGCGACGACTTGAAAACCAAACGTAACTCGCTTTTCGAAAAATATGCAAAGCATCCCGAGGAATTTCACCTGGCCCTCGAGATCAAGAAGATCGACGACGAAATTGCCGATTGCACCCAACACGTGGAACACGAAAGGCGCTCCGAACGTTCCGCCTCATCCCCCAAAAAACTCCACACAGCTCCCAAGTAAGAAACGAGAATAGCCCGCTGCACCGTTTCTTCTCAAGCGATCCCTAAGTGGATCGGTCGAGCGCCAACTCCAGGAGACGGAACTTTGTCCGCGCCCGGCCCCTTGGGCAGCGCCGTGCTGGGCCCCTACAAGGCAAGACGTACGCGCCTGCCGTCCGTCACAAATCAGAGCGACTGCAGAAAAGTAAGCAGAGCTTTCTTTTCGGCGGGGGTTAATTTTTCAAATTCCTCGGTGACGTGGGATGCTTCGCCACGGTGGCGGGCGATGGCGTCGGTGAAGGTGACGGAAGCCCCATCGTGCATGAGCCGAGAGTGCAGCCGGACGCCCCAGAGCGGAGCGGTACGGATTTTGTCGGCGGTGCTCTGGAATTTGGGGAATGTTGAGTTTTTCAAGTCGGGATGCTCCGCAATTCTTCTGCCGTAGTGCTCGGGAATGGCCTGCACGATGCCGTCGCCGGTGCCAACGTTGTGGAGCAGGAAGTCCCCGTACGGATGGAACGTTTTATCCCCGAGCGCGGGAGGTATGGTGAAGTTGCCGCCGTTAATGACGGTTCCAGCGGAGGCCGTGGTGAGGGTTGCGACATGGCAGTGGGCACAGCCAATTTTGTCGAACAGCCCTTCGCCGTTTTTGGCTTCAGAGGTTTGTGAGAGCGTGACATCGCGCGCCGGCGCTTCCGAGGCGCGCATAAAGCGCGCGAAGTGATCGATGTCAGAGAGACCGTCAGTCCCGGGCGTGTCGTTGGGCTCGCTGGCGGCATTGCACAGATTGGTGACTTCGTCGGGTTGCAGGCGATTGGTGATGCCCATTTCGTTGAGATAGGCGTCGGCGGAGAAAGAGAGCAGGCTGGCATGCTGATCTTTCCAGCCGAAGCGCCCAACGCCGGTCTTCCCCGGGACTTCTACGATCGGAACGTAAAGGGCTTGGCCACAAATCTTGCCCTGGGTCTTCTTGCACTGATCTTTCGCAAGGTCGAGAAGAGTCTGGTCGGAAAGGGCTTCGACGAAGCCATCACCCAGAAGATTTAGAGAGACGCGGAAGGTGCGGATTTTCTCGGAGTCGGGCACGTGCTCCTGAATTTCCGTGTTGGGGAAAGCGCCGCTGGGGCAGATCGCCCGGTCGTTAACCAGCGAGCGGCCTTTGATAATTTCAGCCCCGTGGTTGATAGGAATCTCCGGATTCTGAAACGCTCCCTTGGCATCGTTGTGTCCGACGCGCAATTCGGCAACCTGGCTGGAGCCCCCAGAGGTGGGATTCTGGTGACACTCGCGGCAGGATTGTGCGTTGTACAGCGGGCCTAGCCCGTCGGTGAGGGCCTCGACTTCCTCGAATTTCGCTTGATCGGCAGTGTGCGTGGCGGCGTCCACCAAGCCATTGCTTTTGTTGTCGAAGCCCGTGGGGGCGTCGGAAAGCGCCGGTGCGAAGGAGAGCAGCCCTAATGACAAGAAGACAGAAATACCGGCAAGTAGCTTCATGGGGACCTCGCGGGTGGCTGGCTGCGGGGGAATGTACTCCCCCGATAGAAGAAAGCCAAGTGAAAACGGATAAGAAAACGGAAGAACCTTATCCTCGAGGCTTGCTAGACCGGGCGGCGGATGCCGAGTTTGCGCATGCGCGCCTGGAGCGTCGTGCGCTTCATGCCCAGGATGCCGGCAGCGCCTTTGGCACCAGCGACGCGCCACGCGGTTTGGCGGAGAGCGCGCAGGATGTGTTGGCGCTCGGCGTCTTCAAGCGTGGAAATCGAGGAAGGAGAGGAGGTCAAGGAGGTCAACGAGGCCGAAGACGAAGAGGCGTCTGCGCCAGACTCGGCTAGAGAAGCGACAGGTTTCAGCTCGGAGACGGGTACGCGGAGTTCTTTGCCGGGAGAAAGTAGCACGGCGCGCTCGATGAAATTTTCGAGCTCCCGAATATTGCCAGGCCACGAATAGCCGGAGAGAGCATCCATGGCCTCGGCGGGAATGTAGGCGACAGCTTTGTTGAGGCGGCGGCTGAACTTCTGGACGAAATAACGCACCAGGTGGGGGACGTCTTCGGAGCGCTCGCGGAGAGCGGGAATATGAATGGGAAAAACGTTAAGGCGGTAAAACAGATCGCTGCGGAAGGTGCGCTCGGCGACGAGCCTCGAGAGATCGCTATTCGTGGCGGCGACGATCCGTACATCGACGCGCTGCGTTCGATTGCTTCCGAGGCGTTCGAACTCCTGCTCCTGCAGCACGCGAAGCAGTTTGGGTTGCAGATCGAGGGGCAGGTCGGCGATTTCATCGAGGAATAGTGTGCCGTGGTCGGCAAGCTCGAAGCGCCCGATCTTTTGCGTGAGCGCGCCGGTGAAGGCGCCGCGCTCGTGGCCGAAAAGCTCGGATTCGAGAAGACCGCCGGGGATGGCAGCGCAATTGATTTTGACGAAAGTGCGCTCGCGTCGCGGGCTAAGATTGTGAATGGCGCGGGCGATGAGCTCCTTGCCCGTGCCGGTTTCGCCGGTGATGAGAACGGCCGTTCCGGCAGGAGCCACGACTTCGACCTGTGCGAGTGCGCGCTTGAGCACCGGGCTGTCACCGACGATCTCTTCAAAATTGAATTCACTGCGAATTTCTTCCTCGAGGTAGAGCTTTTCTTCGGCGAGCTTGTCCTTTAGCGCATCAATTTGTTTGAAGGCCAGGGCGTTCTCCACGGCGATGGCGATTTGCGCGGAGACTTGTTGCAGGAGTTCGACATCCTGCTGGGGGAAAGCGTCCGCGCGACGGCTCGCCAGGTTGAGTGTACCGAGAGTGCGCCCCTGAGTGAGGAGTGGAACGCAGCAGATGGTCTGGACACCATCGGCGCGGAGCGCACGAATAATTTCATTAGGGAAGCGATCGAGCTCGGCGCCGCGGGCGAGGAGCGGCTGCGCTGTAGTAAAGCACAAGCCGGAAGGAGTGGTATCAAGAGGGACGGTGACTTCTTCCTGTTCGAAGAGGCCGGGGCGGCTGGAAAAATCGAGCGCGTGAATTTTCAAGAGTCCGGAAGCAGAATCGCGAAGAGCGAGGCTGGTGTAATCATGATGAATGACCTTTTCGAGAGAAGTGACGATGCCGCGGAAAAGTTCAGGGAGCTCGCGAGTCGACACGAGCACGTTGTTCACGTCGAGAAGGACCTGGAGCCGATCGCGCTCGCGGGCAAGCTGACTTTGATAAGCCTGGGAGGTCTGGAAATTCAGTGCGTTGTCGACGGCCACCGCAACCTGGCTGGCCGCGCGCTGCATGAATTGCACCTCGCTCTCCGTGATGCCCTGAGGAACAAGGCGGCCGAAACCCATGGCACCCAGCCGGCGCTGGGCGGTGGTGAGCGGAACCATAGCCAAACAGCGAACGCCGACCGCGCGCAGCCTCTCGAGAAAATCCGGGAATCGGTGATCCACTTCCGTGTCGCTGACGACAAAAGGCTGCTGCGATTGCCAGACCCAGCCAGAAGGATGACCGTCCATCGGCGTTTCGCTGCCGGTCTTGACCGGAGTGGGAAGCCGCGTCTCCAGAATATGCAGGCGCATGACGTTGCGTTCGGGGTCATGAAGCACAAGCGTGAGGAAATCGAAGTCCACGACAGCATGCAGTCTCTCAGCGAGGTCGTGAAAAAGCGCGGCCAGGTCGCGATGCTGCGCGATGGATTCAGCCACTTCGAGCAAAGCTTCGAGCTGACGCCGCGAATGTTCGAGCGGCGCTGCGGCCGTTAGTTCGGGCGGGGAGATAGCGCGATCCGCCATAGAAATCAGAATAGCACCCGGCTTGCCAGAGGCTCAACACCAGGCACAGAGGAGTTGCAGAGGAGCGCGCATCCGTCTCCGCTCCGGGCCTTAGCCGGAGAGTTCCGATAGCACCCCCTAGTTAGCGCGGAGTTTTTGGCCGAACGGCTCGTAGGAAGGCCGGCCCCGGTTGTTCGGGAGTGCGTGGCAGCGATGCTGGAGAAGCGGGAAAGGCAGACGGCCATGGTCTGCGGTACGATTTCCCATTGCTCGGTCATCGCACAACTCGGCGGCGGAGGCATGGGCTTCGTCTACCGAACCGAGGATACGCGGCGCTGCGGCCATGGCGGGAGAGACTGGATCAGCTCGCGAGCCGCGCCGTCGCCGCCTTCAGAAACGCTTCTTCCTTGAGGCTGAGCACCACGCGTCCGTTGACCTGCCCCTTCTTGAGCCGGCCGAACACGTCATTGATGGATTCGAGCGGCAAAGTCTCAATGGTGGCCTTCACTTTGCCGTCTCCGGCAAACGCCAGCGACTCTTCCAGGTCCAAGCGCGTGCCAACGATGGAGCCCCGTATGGTGTAGCCGTTGAGAACTACGTCGAAAATCGAAACAGGAAACTCGCCGGGCGGCAGGCCATTCAGCACGCAAGTCCCACCGCGACGAAGCATGCCGACGGCTTGCTTGAACGCGATGGGTGAAACCGCGGTTACCAGCGCTCCATGCGCCCCGCCGATTTGTTTTTGGATTTCCTTCGCGGGGTCCTGTGTTTTAGCATCAATCGTGATTTCCGCTCCGAGTTTCCGCGCCAGCGCCATCTTTTCTGGTCCGAGATCAACTGCCACAACGTGCAGTCCCATGGCCTTCGCGTACTGGATGGCCACATGGCCCAGGCCGCCCACTCCGGAGATCACCACCCATTCACCGGGCCGCGCCTCCGTCATTTTCAATCCTTTGTAGGTGGTGACGCCCGCGCACAGGATCGGGGCCGCATCCACAAAGGAGAGGTTCTTGGGAATTCGTCCCAGGTAATCCGCTTGCCCCAAGGCGTACTCAGCGAATGTTCCGTTCACCGAATATCCGGAGTTCTGCTGCTCCGCGCAAAGTGTCTCCCATCCGGCGAGACAATAATCGCAATGTCCGCAAGCGCTGTGCAGCCAGGCGATTCCGACGCGGTCGCCTTCCTTCAGGTGCGTAACTCCTGTCCCGAGAGCTGCGACGACTCCTGCTCCTTCGTGGCCCGGAATGAGCGGCATCCTTGGCTTGACTGGCCAATCGCCGTCCACCGCATGCAGATCGGTGTGACATACGCCAGTCGCAAATACTTGTACCAGTGCCTGCCCTGGCCCAGGCGTTGGGATGGGAACCTCTCGCACCACCAACGGCTCGCCAAATTTTTCGACAACGGCTGCTTTCATGGTTTTCTTGTTTGGCATTTGGCATCTCCTTCTTGCCCGAACTGCCACCACCCTAGCTCCGATTCAAAGAGCTGTATGTATCATTGGGCACAGCTGGGTGTGACGCAGGTCACGCGGGCGTCTTGGGCGATTGCCCGTGTCGAAGGGCTGGAGTAAACTCCGGGGCCAGTGGCGGATACTTCTTCCATTGTCGGCCGCACTATCTCCCATTACACCGTCCTTGAAAAACTCGGCGGCGGAGGCATGGGCGTCGTCTACAAAGCCGAGGACATGCGGCTGGGCCGCCAGGTTGCCCTGAAATTTCTTCCCGAAGACATTTCCCAGGACCCGCTGGCCATCGAACGATTCCGTCGCGAAGCGCGCGCTGCCTCCTCGTTGAATCATCCGAACATCTGCACGATTTACGATATCGAGGAATTTGAAGGCCGCCCGTTTATCGCCATGGAGCTGCTTGAGGGCCAGACGCTGAAGCGGCGCATCGCGAAGAAGTCCGTTGAGGCATCCGAGCTAGTGGACATCGGAATTCAGATCGCCGACGGACTGGAAGCTGCGCACGCCAGAGGCATCGTGCACCGCGACATCAAGCCGGCCAACATTTTTCTGGTGGAGCGCGGGACGGCGAAAATTCTGGACTTCGGCCTGGCCAAGTTTGCGGAGTACCGGCAGCCAGCGGGGGAATCCTCGGGCGAGTCGTCCACGCCGACCCACAGACATATCCTGGACGATGGGTTGGTCACCAGTCCAGGCAGCTCCATTGGCACGGTTGCGTACATGTCGCCAGAGCAGGCGCGGGGCCAGGAGCTCGACGCGCGCACGGATCTGTTTTCGCTGGGCGTCGTCCTTTATGAGATGGCCACCGGCACGGTGCCATTTGGCGGCGCGGCTATTGCTTTGATCTTTGATGGCCTCCTGAATTCGTCAGCGGTTCCTGCCAGGAGGTTGAATTCGAATTTGCCGGTAGCTTTGGAAAACATTTTGGCGAAGGCACTGGAGAAAGATCTGAGTCTCCGTTACCAGACCGCCGCGGAGCTTCGGGCGGATCTGAAGAGGTTGAAACGAGATTTGGACTTGGACCACCCTTCGGGGGTTGCCGCTGCGGCGCTAGAGGAGGTTCCTGAACAACATGCGCTTTCTCGATGGCAGACCTGGATACTGGCGGGCGGCGCGCTCATCACCCTCGCGGTGATTCTCGGATACCTGCCGACACGGCCAGTGGCCGAGCCACGAGTGCTGCGCACTGTCCAGCTGACCAACACGAATCGGCCGAAATCAAGCGTAGTCACCGACGGTTCGAGGCTCTACTTCATCGAGGGGCAATCGAGGCTTTCCCAAACTTCGGTGACTGGCGGCGAGACATTTCCGGTACCAAATTCACTGGAGGACACCGGTTTTTCCAACGTCTTCGATATTTCGCCCGACGGCTCCGTGCTTTTGATGAATACCGCCCGAGGAACGTCTCTCGACGGCCCGCTTTGGAGCGTGCCGGTGCTGGGCGGCTCCCCTCGTCGATTGGGAAACCTGGAGGGCCACGCCGGATCGTGGTCACCGGATGGGAAACAGATCGCTTATTGCAAAGGGAACGAGATTTTCCTGGCGAAAAGCGATGGAGGCGAGTCCCGCCAGCTCTTGTCAGCGGCAGGAACTGCAAGCGATATCCGCTGGTCGTCTGACGGATCGATTTTGCGTTTTACGCTGAACGATCCCAAAACAAATAACCGCTCGATCTGGCAGGCTGCCGCGGACGGTCGGAATCTCCACCAGCTGCTTCCCGGTTGGAGTGATGCACCCAACGAGTGCTGCGGCAAGTGGACGCCAGACGGAAAATATTTCATCTTCCAGGCACGACGCGACGCGACCGCCGACCTTTGGGCCCTGAACGAACACGGCGGCCTGTTTCGCGCAGCACAGCGGGAGCCGGTGCAGTTGACGACTGGACCAATGAATGTTGGCAATCCCGTTCCGAACCGCGATGGCAAAAAGATTTTTGTCCAAGGATGGCAGCCCCGCGGCGAATTATTGCGCTACGATGGCAGATCAAAACAATTCGTGCCCTACCTCTCGGGAATTTCCGCGATGGGCCTGGACTTCTCTCACGATGGTGAATGGGTCGCCTACAATGACGCGTCCGATGGCACCCTGTGGAGGAGCAAGGTAGACGGAACGCAAAAACTGCAACTTGTTTTTCCGCCGATGCTGGCCTATTTGCCTCGATGGTCGCCGAACGGCAAGCAGATCGCCTTCTTTGGTCATCCACCCGGCGAGCCCTGGCAGATCTACATAGTTCCAGCCGAGGGAGGCACGCCGGAACTGATCTATCGAAGTACAACAAACTCAGCCGACCCCAACTGGTCGCCCGACGGCAAATCGCTGGCTTTCGGTGAAAACTCGCTGAACAATCAGGGGTCGGCAGTCTACATTCTCAATCTCGAGACGCGCCACGCTTCCAAGCTTCCCGGATCCGATGGCTTGTACTCTCCGCGCTGGTCTCCCGACGGACGCTACCTCGCGGCGATTCCGCTGGATTCGCTCAAGCTCATGCTTTTTGATTTCGCCACGCAAAAATGGACGGAGCTCGCGAGTCTCTTCGTGGCTTATCCGACGTGGTCGCGCGACGGCCGCTATTTGTATTTTGACGGCATTCTCGACAACCAGGAGAGCTACTTCCGCGCGCAAGTCAGCAGCGGCAAATTGGAACGCATCTTCAGCTTGAAGGGTTTTCAGGCCGCCGGAGGAGCCTTCGGAAACTGGAGTGGGCTAGCTCCGGACGAATCCCCGCTGGTGGTGCGCGACGCCAGCATCCAGGAAATTTACGCGCTGGATTGGGATCGGCCCTAATGCGGCGCTCGAAATTCGCGTTGCAGGAAACCGCACGCTGACAAGGCCTGGAAGTCGAGAAGAAATCTAGTGGGAAAGTGGATAAGATCTCGTGCACTTGTTTGCTAGTGAGCGTAGGCGCGTGTGGACCGGCACTGAGGACCGGCGCGGAGGACCGCAAGGCCAGTAATCGGATCGAGGATGATGCTCACCTTTTTTGAGCGGATTTTGCCGGGGGTAAGCACGAAGCGACCACCTTCGACGCTGGCATCGAGCGGATCGCCCGGGCCAAGCCCCCGTTTGTTGCGGATGCGCCCAGGAAGCGAGGAACACTGAAAGAGATGAGCGCGCCATTGCGGGTGATGAAATTTGGCGGGACCTCGGTAGGCGATGCCGCGTGCCTGGCGAGGACGGCGCAGATTATTCTAGAGGGAGCGCGCGGAGGAGCTTGCGTTGCGGTCGTTTCCGCAATGAGCGGTGTGACGAACCGGCTCATTGAAGCGGCCAAGCGCGCGGGAGCCGGCGAGACTGGGCAGGGAGCAGCGGTGTTGACAGCGTTGCGTGCGCAGCACGCCGAGGCGCTTAAGAGTTTGGTTCACGAACAGAATGCACGCACATTGATCGAAGAAGAGATGGAGGAGGTTTTCGCCGAAGGCCGCCGGCTGTTTGAGGGCACGGCGCTGCTGCGGGAGCTGACGCCGCGAACCCTGGATGCCATATCGAGTCTGGGGGAGCGGCTGTCCGCGCCGCTGGTGGCGGGCGCGGTGCGAGAGCTGGGGATAAAGAGCGAGGCCGTGGATGCCACGGAAGTGATCATTACGGATACGTTCCACGGAGGCGCCGAACCGCTGATGGACCGGACCCGGGAAGAATGCGAGGTGCGCTTGCGTCCGATGCTAGAGCTGGGGATCGTACCGGTCGTGACAGGTTTTCTTGGCGCGACGACAGACGGAAAATTGACGACGCTGGGGCGCGGCGGCTCGGATTATTCTGCGACCATTCTGGGTGCGGCCCTGAATGCGAGCGAAGTGATTATCTGGACAGACGTGGACGGCGTGCTGACCGCGGACCCCCGGCTGGTGCCAGAGGCGCGAACGATTCCGGCGATCTCCTATCGTGAAGCGGCGGAGCTGGCGTTTTTCGGGGCGAAAGTGCTGCACCCGAAAACGCTGAAGCCGGTCATGCAAGCGGCCATTCCGGTGTGGATTCGCAACAGCTTTTGGCCAGAGCGACCGGGCACGAAGATTACTCCGGAAGGACGAAGCATTGGCGGCGGCGTCAAAGCGCTCACGGCCATCCAGGACGTGGCGCTGATCAGTGTGGGCGGGCCGGGGATTGTGGGGTTGCCAGACGTGGTGGGACGGACGTTTTCCACCACAGCGGAAGTGCGCGCCAACGTGCTGCTGATTTCGCAGTCGTCTTCGCAGAACGACATTTGCTTCATTGTGTCCGCGACGGATGCGCAGCGCACCGTCGAGGCGCTGCGAAGAGAGTTTGCGCAAGATCTGGCGCACGAGAAGGTCGAGCACATCACCATCGATACGAACATCGCGATTGTTGCGGTTGTCGGCGAAAACATGCGCGGGACACCGGGAATTGCGGGGCGGACGTTTAATGCGCTGGGCCGCGAGAATGTGAACTTGATTGCCATTGCGCAGGGATCTTCGGAGTCGAATATTTCATTCGTGGTGGAGGAAAAGGCGGCGAAGACTGCGTTGATCGCCGTGCATCGGGAATTTGGTTTGGGAGCGCCAGCGAACTGACTTATTTTCCACACTTCTGAAAATTTGCCAAAACACGAGACTTAATCGAGAGATCTGCATAGGCAGTTGAGCCGACTCCCCTGCCGACGGTCTGCTAATTTGGTTTTTCGTCGTCGGGTGGAATGATTTTGATATCGTCGATAGCGCGAGGAGTGCCGTGGGGATCTTTGACTAGGCCGTCCAGGGTGGTTTTTGCGTGTTCATCGACGGCGCCGACCGCGGCTACCAGACAGGAATACAGGAAGGCTTTGATACCGGAGCGGAACTGCTCCGTGGATTGCTCCGTGGTGCGAGTGACGTCGTCGATCATGGTGCGGCGGCGATTTTCGCAGGCCATGCGATTTTCGGCGTCGAGAGCGGAGAGCGCGGACCGGATACGCTCGGTGGTTTCCGAAATCGCGAGGTCCACTTGGACTTCGGCTTGACGGCGGAATTCTTCGAGCGTGCTGCCGGCGGTGGTGTGCAGGAGCGCACGGGATTCTGCGACGCGGGCCTCCATTTGGGCAGCCGCTTCGCGGGTGACCATGCGCGTGGCTTCCATGACGCGAACGAGTTGGCGGTCGGAGATACGGTCGGCGGCGGCTTCAAATTGTTCGGTGGCCTGGCCTAGAGACTCGTCCAAGCGGCCGCGTGTCTGCGGCTCGATTTCACGGGTGGCTTTGACTATGAAATTCTGGGTTACGGACAGATGGTGCTGCGTATCGGCTGCGAGCCTTTCAAGACGTTGGGCAATTTCTTCTGACTGCGCCCGGTAGGCGTTGTGTTGCTCTTCCCAACGGCTTTGGACTTCGCCGAGGCGCGACTCGAGGTGGCCGAGAATCTCTTCGCGGGAAGAACGCATCAGCGACTCCAGGCGCTGCTCGGAAAATTCACCGAGTTGTTGAAGATTTCGTTCGCGAACTCCTTCCACTCGCGCGAGAGCTTGGTTGACGGCCTCATCGAGATGCTTGGCCAGCGCGTTCTGAACGACTTTTTCGGCGGCGGCCTGCAGTTTTCCTTGCATGGCGGAGACCAGTTGGTCGATGGTGATGACGACGCGCTCCGGTTTTCGCGGAGTGGCGGCCGGTTGCCCGCCGGCCGCGGCAGGGGACGGGGAGGGGAATTCCGTTACCTGGTTTGCTCTCGGCTCGCTGCTTGACGCGGGAGTGGATGGCGAGGCGTCCGCAGCGGTCGGCGGCTCCTGCGGTTCCAGCGCGGGAGCGGTGGCCGTGGACAGGCCTGCCGACGAGGTGCGGCCTCCGAGCAAGCCATTCCAATCCGACGGCGGTGGAGAAACATTCCAGATATTCGCGGGGGATTCCAGCTCGACGCCGACCTCGAAGAGGTCGTGCGGACCTGCCGGCGGATGGACAGACTTCACGAAGGCGCGAATAACCGGCGAGATGGTCTCGCCATCAGGTTGCAGCACGCGAAGTCCAATGGAAGACCCGATCGGATATTCATGGCGCGACGGATAGCGGCAGCCGTGAAGATTGAGAGTCACGGTGGATGTTTTTTCCTGGAAGGAGAGACCGGTGCTGGTCTGTCCGAGCACGACCAGAGGAAGGGTGCGGTCGACGCGCGTGCTGCGGCGACCTTCCAAGCCGGAAGGAGAATGAAGATGTTCTGGGGGACCGGCTAAGCTCACTTCTTTCCTCCACGTTTCCAAATGTGAAGCCTACCACTGTCGTGGCCGCTCGCAAGCGGAAAAATGTCGCCAGGCGATATTGGCTGGCCACCTCCTTAAGCCCGCCTCCGGGGCAGGGGGCCGAGACGGCAGGGAGCACCTGAGCAACGCCGACCACTCCTCCGGCGCTGTCGGATGAAATGGAATGAGAGATCCTTCTTGCGGTACGATTGGACCACGTTCGATCCTGGCCGAGAGATAGGAGCAGGCCGCTTGGGGACGCTGATCCAGGACTTGCGCTATGCCGTGCGGATGCTGGCAAAGGCGCCGGGTTTCACGGCCGTTGCCGTTCTAACCCTCGCTCTCGACATCGGTGCCAACACGGCCATCTTTTCGATTGTAGACGCTGTGCTCCTCGAATCACTTCCGGTGGCCAACCCGCAGGAACTCGCCCTTTTCTCCGACGACCCCAGCCAGGGGGCCTACAGCGGCCAGGTCATGAGCGGGCTGTGGTTCGAATTCACTTACCGCAACTACGAATTCTTCCGGAATCACAACGAATCCTTCCGCGACATTTGCGCCTTCGAAAGTAATCGCCACCAGCGAATCAAGAATCAACGTCATGAGTTTCAACACAAGTTCACCTTCTGGCTGGTCCAGAACTTCGGTGTAATTGCTGTCGAAGATTTGAACGTCAAAGGCTTAGCAGGCGGTATGCTCGCCAAGTCGGTACACGATGTGAGTTGGGCTTCCTTCTTTTCTAAACTTGCGTACAAGGCTGAAAGTGCTGGTCGCACGTTGAGGGCGGTCAACCCCCGTGGAACAAGTCAGACATGCACAAGCGGGACCAAGGTGTGGAAGGAACTCTCAGATAGAGAGCACCTCTGCACCGCTTGCGGGTTGACTGCTCCTCGTGATGTCGTGTCTGCTCAAGTTATTCTCCAAAGGGCTAGGATGAGTCCTTCAACCGCAACGTAGCGGATTTAATCGCGAGCGTGGTTTGAGAAGCCGTCGCATTTATGCGACGGAGAAGTCACCGCCCTGGTTTCAGTCTCCTGGCAATGGTCGCAGCAATTGCGGGTTACGTCCCGGCGCGACGGGCGATGCGTGTCGATCCGCTGGCCGCGTTGAGATACGAATAATTCTTCACCCAAGCAAACTGGGCGCATGGGTCCGGAGTGGGTGTACTTTCGGCCCGGACTTGCCGGCGGCCTGTTGTGCACCACAGCAGCGACACCTTCAGCGCGCGGATCTAAGGGCAGAACGACCTAACTAATGCGGCTTCCACCAGGAGCGCGATCCGCTGCGTCAACTTGACGCGGCTATTTTCGGCCGATGAAGCGGACGCGGAGGGTGAAAGCTCGGCTTTGGCCACCGGAGAAGGCGCGGAAATTGGGAGCGTCGAAATTGTTTACTACCGTGTCGGGATTTTGGCGGCCTAGCGCGTTGACAGCTTCCACTCGGACTCCCCAGAGGTAGCCTCGGAAACCGAATTTCTTTTCGATGCCGAGGTTGAGGCTGGCGTAGTCGGGGAAGCGGGAAGAGTTTGGGGGACCGACGAGTTGCTGCTCTAGATTGATGACGCTGAACGGGAAGCCGGTGCGGTATTCGAAGAAATAGCTGAGTTGGATGCCCCAAATGTGGGTGGGGGCCCAGCCCCAGCTGAGGAGGCGGTTGGGGGCATCCCACGCGACCGGGCCGGATTGCTGGGCTAGGTAGAAGATCGACCCGAGGGCGGGGTTAAGGACTTCGTTGGAGTGGGCGATGGAGCGGGTGTAGGCGCCGTAGACTTCCATGTCCTCGGAAAAGACGTGGCGGACCGAAGCGGTGGCGGCACGGTAGCGGTCCTTGCGCGTATCTTCCAGAAGAAAAATTCCACCGGGTTGCGTAGGTTGCTGATGGACGTAGGCAAAGCTGTGGGAACTGTTGCGGGCTAGGAGCTCGAGGGCGAGGAGCGTGCTGTGTGCGAATTTTTGCTGCCAGCCGGCGCTGGAAATTGTGAAGCGGGGTTGCTGCAGGGCGTTTGTGGGGAGTGCGAACTGGCTTACGACCGGGCCTCGGGCGACGATGTTGCCGACGGAGTCGTAGAAGGTGTCAATCTGGCGCTGATCTAGAGTTTGGCCGATGAGAGAGAGATTTAGCGGAGCGTTGTAGATCCCCCAGCCGATGGAGATCTTTGAAGTGTCGTCGCCGAAAGGGAGAATGTTGGCGGAGAGGCGCGGGCCGGCCATGGCCCTTCGCGTGAAGCGATCCCAGTCGGTGCGCAGGCCTGCTTGCACTACCAGGTACTTTGAGATCGACCAGGTGTCTTGGGCGTAGGCGCCGTCTTGGGCGTTAGAGACGTGCGGAGCTGCGGGGCCTTGAAACGTGGAGCGGCGCACGAGGCAGCCGGGGATGGGCGAAACACAAGGCGTGCCGTTTTGTTGACCGCCTAGAAATACTTGGAGGGCATCGATCTCACCGCGTTCCGCGGAGAGGGAATAGCTTAGGGTTGCTACGTTGGCGCCTGCGGCGATTTGGTGAGTGCCGTGCCAGTGGCGCGATGCGGCGACCATCTGGGCTGCCGCTTGCAGGCGGCGGCCGCGCTGATGGAGGCGCTGGAAATAGTTGCCGGTCGAGCCGTTGACGAGAAGGACGTCGGGTTGCGGGCCGTGAGGGATAAAGTCGAGAGTGCCGTCATCAGCGGCGACGCCGAAATCGAAGAGCGTGTCGTGGAGCCAGACTTGATCTTTGAGGGAGGCGAAGTAACGCTCTTGCTCGCCGGTGACTGTGGTCGAGACAGGATCGAGGGGGTCGAGGCCGATGTTTGTGTCGTAGGCGCGGTTATAGAGGAAGGTGGCATGGAGAATGTGTTTGGGCGTGATGTTGTATTGGAGGCGGAGGAGGTTGTCGCCTGCCCAGTCTTCCCAAGTGTTAGCGCCGGAAGGCAGCTCTTCGATGACAGCGAAGGTGTGTTGGAGGCTGATGGAATCGGAGAACCACAAGCGGCCACGCTCGAGGGGGCCGGAGAAAGTGAACCGTGGATACCAATCGCCTAGATGAATACCCTCGTAAACATTGACGCCGGGGGCGGGATTGGTAGTGCCAAAGCGCCAGCGGTCGTCGCCATCGGGGGTTTCGAGGCTGAGGATGTTTGCGCCGGAATGAGCATAGGCTGCGCCGAAGCGGCTGGTTTGGACTTCGGCGGCGCGCGTGGCGTCGACGTTGAAGCGAGAGGTCAGCTGGCCATTTACCGGGTCGCCGATTTCGAAGCCGTCGAGGAGGTACTGGGTTTCTCCGGAGCGGGCGCCGGCAATGTGAAGGTTGTTGAGATTGTCTTGCGTGATTTCGGGCAGCGCGGCGAGGCTCTGCGCGAGGACGTGAGGACTGGGTACGGGAATGTCGCGGATGGCGCGCGCGGTGAGAGTGTTGCGTTGAGCCGTGTCTTGCGGGTCGATTTGATTGGCGGGGGCGGTGACTTGCACGTGCTCGTGGAGTTCTTCGGCGTGATTCAGTGTGAGATTGAGCTCATTGGCGCCTGGTTGAAAAGTGATCGCGCGGGCGGCGATCAAGAAGAAGCCTTGCTTGCGGACTTCCAATCTGAAATCGCCGGTGGGGAGATTTCGGAGAGTGAAGCGGCCGGCGCCGTCGGTTTCGGTGCGATAGACGTGGGCGGAACTGTCTTCGAGTTTCAGTTGGGCGGCGACGACGGGGATACCGTTTTCGTCCAGTACCAGACCGGTGCAGGCAGCCAGGTCCGCGGCGCGGGTCGGGAGGGATGCAAGAATGCTGAGACAGACAAGCGCAGAAGTAAATAGGCGAACGATCCCCATACCACACCCATTTTGCTTGGGCCTGCATTTATTAGACTACGGATTGTTCAGGTGGGAGGGCTTTTTACATCGCGGATTGCTACGAGAGAGACAAAGCCCTTATTGGAGGAACGGCGGGAAACGGAGGCGCGACAGACGCAGTAGGAACGCGGCGAACCAACTCGGGCGGCGTTTTAACTGGCGCTTTTTGGCGAAGCTACGAGCGGCCATCTCGAGGCCGATCCAATCGAGATTCTCGAGGGCCGTGCATTGTTCGTCGGAGAGGCCGGCTTTTTTTGCTTCGGCGCGGGGGTTGCCTTTGAAATTGGCGCGTGCGTCGGAGTCGACGTAAAGGCGGGCGAGGAAGGCTTCGAGTCGGGTGGAACTCAAGCGACGACCTCCGCAGGTCGCATGCGGCGCTCTCGGCCTTTGGCGAGGGCCCTGCGAGCTTGGGCGATTTCGGCGAGAAGGGAGTCCATCGAGGGATAGTGGCCGTCGCGTTCGAGAATCACTGTGAGCGGACCGGGGGCACGGGCGGCGGTTTCTTCGAGGAGGTCGAAGACGGGATCGGGAACGTCGTGGAGGTGATCATCGAGAAGGCGCTGCGTGCCGTCGGGCGCGGAGATGAACTTGCCACCTGCGATGTGAATGGCGGCAATGCGCTCCGGTGGGATTTGGCGCACAAACTCGCAGGGGTCGTAGCCATGATTAAGGCCGTTGGCGAGGACATTGTGAAGATCGAGGAGCAAGCCGCAATTTGAGGAGGAGAGGATGCCGGCGATCCAGTCGGATTCCGCGAGTGTGCTGGCGGGGGGATCGATCAGCGTGGCGATATTTTCGACCAGAGGCTTGGCTCCAACGGCGGCTTGGGCGCGGTGGAGATTGGCGGCGGCCGCATCTACCGTGGCGGAGCAGCGAGGTGGGGCGGCGAGATGGCCGATTTCGATTCCGCCTGCGCGGACGAAAGCCAGATGTTCGGACCAGAATTCGGGGCTGACCTCTTCCACGAGACGCGCCATTCGATCGAGGCGCTCGGTTACCACGGGAGAGGAGGAAGCGAGCCCGAGACTGACGCCGTGGAGAACGACGGGGATTTGCGCCGCGAGCGTTTTGAGAGCGCGGATTTGGCGGCTTGGTGCGCAGAAAAAATCGTCGGCAATAACCTCTAAGAGGTCGATGCCATCGAGGTGCTCGAGAATGCCGGCGGCTAGGTCGGGACGCCAGCCGAGGCCGACTCTGTCGGTGAGATTGTTCACTTCTTAGCTCCCGCAACCGCCGCAGCCGCCGCCGCAACCTCCACCGCCCCCACAGCCACCGCCGCCACAGCTACTGCTTCCACTACTGCAGCTGCTGGCCGTGCCGCACGAAGAGTTGCGGGAACCCCAACCGGTAGAGTCTAGTCCGCGAGGCTGTCTGCGCGGGCGAAGCGCGGTCACCTGGGGAAAGAGGATGGGCGAGACTTCCGTGAGTCCGTAGGCCGAAGCCAGCCAAACCAGGTCCGAGGTCGCGCCTCCGGGGCGAAGCGACGCGGCGCGGCGACGAAGTGAGCCGAAGAGAGATTTCACGTCCTGAAGAAATTTTTCGCCGCGGGCGGTGCGAAACGGATTGCTCGTTTTAAAAGCGACGAAAGCGGCGAGACCAGAAAGAATGACGAGGAAAAGGATGTTGCTGCGACCGCGGGAAAGCGCGATAAGAACTTTCACGGCTGCAACGCCTAGAAGAATTCCGATGGCGATGGCAACGCGGCGGAAGCGCGCTTTTCGCACCTCTTCGTCGGGCAGGAGGCCGAACCTCTCGAGATTGATGGCGTAATCGAAACAGGCCGTACAGCCTTCGAGGGAGTCCAACGTCGAGTGAACGGGCTGGGAGTTTTTGAAGGCTTCGAGGATGCGCTTTTCGATGGGGCGCTTTACGGTTTCGATGGCCGCCGGGTCAGTCAGTTCGAGTCGGCTATCAGCGCTTCCGGGAAAAAGGACAGAGGCTCGCGAACTTTTCAGAGTCAACAGACCGCGGTCGATGAGCGAAAGTGCGGCGACCCGGAGGGCTTCGCTTTCGCCGCCGCGCAAGAAAGCCACGAAGTAGGGATCGTCAATGGGAGGCTTGCCGTTGTCGCGGTCTTCGCTGAGGCGACGAAGAAAAACAACCCCCGCGATGACCAGCAAGGACAAAAAGAAATAGAAGACGAGAAATTCCGGGCCACGAAGATCAAAGGGATTCACGGCGCACCTCACCAGAAAGCGCTTCGGCCCGGGATGCGATCCGGCAGGCCAGGTCGAGGAGAGGAAAGAAAAGACGCGGCGCTTCGCCAGGAGCCGAGATGCGTGCTTCCTGCGTGGCCGCGAGTCTAGCGGAGAGCTGCGGCCAATCGGGAATGGCCAGCTCGGCGCCCAATGATTGAAGGGCTTGGAAAGACGAAGCTGCGGGTCGACCCTCGAGGTCGAGGAGCACGGCGGCGTAGGAACGCAGGGGGCCGAGTGCTCCGGCGATCAAAAGGCCAAGCTGTTCTTCACGCAGGCTACCTGCAACGTAGGCGGCGCGGAGGCGAAGAATAAGATTGAGGAGTTGCTGGCGGAGCTGGCGGACCTCGGCATCGCGAGGGATGGAGAGAGAAGCGAACGGATCGTCGCCGAAGAGAATGGCGCGGCGGCGGCGGATGTCAGCGAATTTGGGAGCAAAGGAACGAGCGGCGTGAGGTATTTCATCCTTCAAGAGAAACATGGGATGGAGTTGGATAGCCGCTTGGGCCACGCGTAGAGGTTGACGGAGCTGGTCGGCCTTGGCTTCTGAGAAGACGGCAAGAACCAGAATAAGGTTGATGTCGGAAGTCGCGCGAAGTTTACCTTCGGCGGCGCTTCCAAAGAGCACGGCAGAAAGAAGGTCAGGGCCGAAAGCGTCCTTCGCGGATTGCAGAAAAGAATTTAGAACCTCGGCGACAGGAGGAGGAAGCTGCGGCAGGGGAAGTGGCGTGGAGGAACTCATGAAAGACCTCGCGCGTCACGAAACAGTTGCTACAACGATGCTAGGATGCCGCCTTTCGAAAGTCAACGGATGGAAGGTTAGCAAACAGGGCCGCGAGAATCCAGACGGGAAGAGATCCCACTGAAGGCGCTTTTCGAGCTGGAGATGACTTCGTTGGCACCCAAGCTTTCCAGGATTTCCGTGAACTCGTCGAGATAGCAGCGGACGATGATGTGCGTTTTCTTGTTGCGATCGCGGGCACGTTTGGTCACCAGCAGAGCGGTCTCGATGTTGTTGGATGTGACGATGAGGAGTTTGGCGTGCTCGATACCGGCGTCGGATAGCGAGCTCTCCTGCCTGGCGTCGTCGACGATAATGGGTTCCCCATCGCGAATGAGGTCATCGACCGCAGCGGCATCCTTATCGATCAAAACATAAGGCTGTTTCCAGCGGCGGAGATGCTCGACAATGCGCATTCCGAGGTGCGTGTAGCCGACGATGATGACGTGGTTTTGCATCTCTTTGGCGAGCATGCGGCATCCTTCCTGCGGATTGTAGCGCTCGAAAGCTTCGAGCAGAAAGATCGAAATGATGATGCCAAAGAGGACGCATTGGCCCCAAAAGGAGTACAGCACCCAGAAGGAATCCGGACGGGAGCGAAAATAGATTGCGTTTAGAAAGGATTCGCCGAGGGGCAGATGTTCCCAGAGATGAAAGACCACTGTACCTAGAGCGAACCAAAGTCCAATGAGGGCGAAGCCCCAGCGGCTTTGCCACAGGAAGAGGATTAGGCGGATCCAGAAAAAACGGCGCATGGGTGTCGGCAAAGGCCGTTGTAAGACCCAGAGAAATGGTAGGCCCGTGCGGACTCGAACCGCAGACCTCGTCCGTGTCAAGGACGCGCTCTAACCAACTGAGCTACGGGCCTAGAATGGTGTTAGCTTATCACGATTAGCGAGCTTCTTGAGGGAGGCGAACCGCTCTCAATTGCGGCGAAGAAAAGACAAATGGCGAGGGTGAGCATCGATATTGAGTTGCAGGCGAAATGCCCACGGGTAGCGCTGGCGTGCATCACGGCGGGAGTGCAGACGGTGGCGACTCCGGAGGGCTTGGACCAAGCGCTGCGTAGTTGCGAAGAAAAAATCTTGCAGCTGGCGGAGCCCAAGACGGTGCTGGAGTCGGCAGCGATCTTGGCGACGCGGGCAGCGTACAAGGCGCTGGGGAAGGACCCGGCCAGGTATCGCGGGTCAGCGGAGGCGCTCTTGCGGAGGGTGATCGCAGGAAAGGGGTTGCCGCGGATCAATAATGTGGTGGACGTGATCAACTATGTGAGCGTCGAGAGCCGGTTGTCGGTGGGGCTTTATGATCTGGCGCACGTCCAAGGCGATATTGTGTTTCGGGCGGGGCGGGCTCGGGAGACCTACAAAGGAATCGGGAAATACGACTTGAATCTCGAGGGATTGCCGGTGTTTTGTGATGCGCTTGGGCCGCATGGCAGTCCGACGAGCGATTCGGAACGGACCATGGTGACGGAAACGACCAAGAAGATCGTCGTCATCGTCATCTCGTTCGGCGGCGCGGACGGGCTCGAACGTTGGGCCGAGAGTGTGTCTGAACAGCTGAAGCAATACGCTTCAGGAGACACGGAAACCCGGGTGGTTTAGCGGACAGTCCCGCAATCCTGGGGTCTCCGCGGGACGGCGCCATTGGCTAGAACCTGTTCTCTGCTGCCCACGCAGCCACCTCCTCCGCCACCGAAAAATGTTGATCGTGATTGTTTTCATAGCGGCCGCCGAGCGCATAGGCATTCACTTCCAGCGGTATCGCCTGGTAGCTGCCTCCATTGACAAATCCAAGTACGTAAAGCTCGGCAAAACGCGGAATGCCAAGCTGCCGATACTGCTCCACGTGAACAAGTTCGTGAAAAAGCAAACCAGCTGTGAAAGCAACATGGGAAACGACTGTGTTTGAAAATGTAATCGCTGCCATGGTCGATTGATCTGGCAGGTTGTTGAAACCCAAGTTTCTCAACATGGGGTAGAACTCCGGGTTGGCCACTCGTTCCGATGGCAACACCAGCAATCGAGTGTCGTCGATAAGTTGCGGCAAGAAGAATCCAGCCATGGTGTCTTTCTGTTCTCGAGATAAGGGCATCGCGAGGGGTGCGTGGCGGACCTGCTGACTTCTGATGTACTGGGCCAAGAGGCCGCATACCTGAGCAATTTGCCCGTGGGTGAGGCGTGGAATTGGCAATTGCTCTCCGGGAAGCCCGTTATCGAGCGGCGAGTTGAGCTTCCTCCGCGGAGACCCGACGATTCAGGAAGCCGCGGGCGGCGAGGAGTTCGGCGTTGAGAAGGGCGGCGCCGGCGGCGCCGCGAACGAGGTTGTGCGAGAGGAGCGTTAGCTTTATATCGAGGAGCGGGCATTCGCGTACCCGGCCAACTACGGCAGCCATACCGTTTCCGGCGTGAACATCGCGGCGCGGTTGCGGGCGGTCGTCGCCATCGAGGAGCATCACGGGGTGACGGATGGCGGAAGGAAGTGAGCGAAGCTCGGCACTAACTTCGAAGTTGCGCAACGCTTCGCGGACTTCCTTCAGGCAGGCAATTTTTTTGAGGCTGACGGAGATGCACTCGAGGTGGCCTTCGAGAACGGGAACGCGATTGCAGTGGGCGCTCAGGCCCAGGCCGGCGTCGATGAAACGGGCGCCATCCCATCTGCCCAGCAGCTTCTGCGGCTCGGACTCCATTTTTTCTTCTTCTCCGCTGATGAAGGGAATGACGTTGGCGTGGATGTCCATCGAGGCCACGCCGGGATAGCCTGCCCCAGAGACCGCTTGGAGCGTGACGACGAAAACTTTTTCGAGTCCGAAAGCGTCTGCGAGCGGCTTCAAGACCAGGACCAGGCCAGCCGTCGAACAATTCGGGTTGGTGACCATGAAGCCGCCGTCGTAGCCGCGATTTTTTTGCTGCGCGGGGATGGCGTCGAGATGCGCGGCATTGACTTCGGGAATGAGCAAGGGGACGTCGGGATCCATACGGTGATTCTTTGAGTTGCTGACGACCGGATAGCCGGCGCGCGCGAAGTCGTCTTCGGCGCCGCCAGCGACGGAGGAATCGAGCGCGGAAAAAACAAAATCGCAATCGAGGCTGGGGTCGAGGCTTTTGACGATCAGGCTGCGCGCGACCTCCGGGATGGGACCGTCGAGGTGCCACCGCACGGCTTCCCCGTAGCTCCTGCCCGAAGAGCGTTC
This sequence comes from Acidobacteriota bacterium, assembly GCA_013289825.1. Taxonomy (GTDB): domain Bacteria; phylum Acidobacteriota; class Terriglobia; order Acidiferrales; family UBA7541; genus Acidiferrum. Next base: position 36,448 of record JABCZF010000025.1, read on the forward strand.
CGAGGCGGCAACTTCCGTCAGCTCGAACCATGGATGACCGGCGAGAAGTTTTACCAGCCGCTGCCCGACGAGACCTGTCGCGCCCAGCACACCGGCGCGCCATTTTTTCGTGGCGCCGCCTGGCAGGGGACTCCCTGCTTGCTGCGCCATGCCGCTCTTATCGCCATTTTCCGAAGAATGCGCGCTCATGCTGCCCCTCCGAATTGCGCATGGTCATGAGCATGTTGAGGCAGGCCGATGCGCGTCCCTCGGGCGTGCGGCTTGAATGTGTTGCGAATCCATATGGTCATTTCCGTTTCCGCGGCGAGCGGCAGTACGTGAGGATGAAGGACCTTGGCGCCGCTGGCTGCCAGGGCGTGCGCTTCATCATAGCTCAGGTCGTGGAGAAGTTTAGCCTCAACGGAGACATGAGGATTGGCTGTGTAAACTCCGTCCACATCGGTCCAGATCACTAGTTCTTCGGCGTCCACAACGTGGGCAATGATGGCGCCTGAAAAGTCGGAGCTATTGCGGCCGAGCGTGGTGATGCGGCCGTCGGGAGTCGCGCCTATGAAACCGGTGACCACAGGAACAAGGGCGGCTTCCAGAAGCGGGAGGAGAATGCCGCGGCCGCGCGCCCGGGTCTCTTCCAGATGAGGCTTGGCGTCGCGGAAAGTGTCGCAGGTGAGCACGAAATCGGAGGAGGAAACGGGAACAGCGGCGACGCCGGATTTTTCGAGAGCGGCGGCGAACAGACGGGCGCTGAATCGTTCGCCAAAGGAGGCGAGGCGATCGGCGAGTTCGGGGGTGGTGGCGACGCGGCCCTGTGACGGCACTTCGTGCAGAAGATCCCGGCCAAGCAGCTGGAGGCCGCGCCGGACGCGATCGTGCTTCGCTTCCTCAAGCTGGAGATCCTCGAGCACATCAAAATGCAGATGCAGGACACCTTCGGCCTCGTTGCGCGCGTGGGAAAGTTTTCCTTCGGCGAGCGTACGCGAGATGGAGAGAAGCCGATCGGTGACGCCCTTCATCGCGGAGACCACCACGATGACCCTCGAGGACCGGGCAGCCGCGCGGACCAGTTCTGCGGCGTGCAGCATGCGCTCGGCCCCGAGTAGAGAGCTGCCGCCGAATTTCAAGGCCACCACGGATTGCCGGGGGCTTTCCGCTGCATCGTTGTTGGCGGCCGTAAAGCGACCTTCTTCAGTAATACTCGTAACCGCAAAGGGTTCAACTAGGCAGCTTTCTCGGGCCACTTTTTCCTGCACGTATTCGGGGCTCATCGCGCCGCTCCTGGTTTCCGCTGGAGCGTCTCTGGCGGCGGGTTAAAAGAAGAAACCCACCGCCAGGTTCGCTTCAGGCGGTGGGTTGTAAACTTTTACTAGCTTGCTAGCTGTTTCTCCACGCGCCGGAAGCGAAAATAGTGGACTTCGCCTTAGTCGAGGTAGTCGACATAGACGTCGTCGTGGTAATTCGCTTGGTCGCGATGGAAACCATACCAAGCGAAAGACTAACACAAAGCAAACCGCAGGCAAAGGCAAAGATTGCAAGGGTTGAAAAGGACCGCACGGCGGGGTGTCGAGAAGATTCCCTGGCTCGAAGTTGTGTCGTCAGGTCTCTGGCAATGATTAGCTAACATTATGTAAATAAATTACTTACAAGAGTTATTATGCATTTGAGACAGAAAGGCCTTATCTAAGCTTCGAAGATCAAGCTAGAGCAAGTAAGGCCGGACTCGGCTTTTTGGAGCTCAGAGATGTCAAGAGCAGTGACGTCGAAACCTTGGGCTTCGACGCGGGCGCGTGTGCGAGGGAAAGACGCCGGAAAAATGATTGTATTTCCCAGGGCCAAGGCGTTGGCGGCGTGAGGTTCCCTGGGGTCGACGTCGATCCAGTCGTAGCCGGAGAAGGGCGCCGGATCGAACCAGGTGCGGTTGGCTAGCAGAGTCTGGCGGCCGAGGCAGGTGACCGCGGACTTGAGGTGCAGGCAGCCCGTCACCGCAACGGGTATGACTTGGTAATGGTGCGGCGCGAGGATGGCGGCGAGTTGGCGAAGGCCCTCGGCGTTGCTGCGTTTCGTGACACCGACGAAAAGTTTGCGGCCGATGCGCAGAATGTCGCCGCCCTCAAGATGGCCTGGTAGAGTAACGTACGCAAGAGTGCGAAATTTGGAAATGGCTTCGGCGAGCGACGCGGCTTCCAGACGCCGCGATTCTGTGCCCAACGGAAAAATAACGGCGAGTTCATCAAGGACGATGGCGGGATCCTCGACGAACATGGAATCGGGGAGATCCGGCTGGGAGGCGAGGGACACGACACGAGCGCCGAGTTTTTCGAGAAGTTGTTCGTAGCAGTGATGCTGCTCGCGCGCGATTTGGAGCTCGATCGGCTGGCGCGAGATAAAGCTTAGTTCACAATTTACGATGGCGGGGCTGACGGCGCGCGTGATGGCGGTGAGCACGATCGGGGACTAAGTTTACACGAGAAACTCCGAACGAGTTGCGGCTCTCGAGACCCAGCATGCTTCTGGAAAATTCCGAGCGCGCCGCTAAGGCCAACGCGTGGCTTGCGCGAAATGAGAAATATAGAGTGTGGTGATGGTGATGCCGGCACCGAGAAGCATTCCGGCAAGGATCAGACCGACCACGCCAATAGGTATCCAAAAACCTGAACGCGCAGCAGCGGGTTCCTTCGTGAGAGCCGCCGGAACAGAGGCGTTCTCGGTAACCGCGTTCGGAGCCAGGGGTCCCGAGGGAACTTCGGAGGCCTCGGCCGCCACCAGGAGGCAGTACCCTTTGCGGGGAATGGTCTCAATGTACAGAGGCTTGTCCGTAGAATCGCCCAGCACTTGGCGAAGCTTGTTCACCGTGGTATTGACGTTGGCGTCGTAATTGACGTGCGTGTCAGCGGGCCAGAGGCGCTGCCGCAGCTCTTCGCGGGTCACCACTTCACCCGGCTTATCGAGAAGCGCTACGAGGACTTGATACACCTTTCCCTGTAGCTTGAGTCGCGAGCCATTTTTGGTTACTTCTTGTCGCTGTTGATCGACCTGAAACGGACCGAAACGCAGAAAACGCGGACGTGAAGGAGGCGCGAACCTTGATCGTTCTTCCATCCCGGTATCCAGCGTTGGGACTAAGTTCGGAGTCATACACCCCATCCTATATAGGCATTAGACGCGGAAAACGCCCAGGTGTTTACTGGAGAATACGAAATTTCTATAGAGAAGTTTCCTCTTTTCACCTATGGGGCCGTATCGAGAAAGAAAAGAGGCGGCACAAGGGTATAAAATTGTGAGCCGCAGGTGGGAAAGAGCTCACTTCCTGGAGACCCGGAGGTTGAACCCAGAAATATTGAGCGAATATGAAACATATGTCCGTAAATGGGACGGATAGTTGCCCGAAAATGCTCAGTTAAATTTAGAAATTATTTTTTCCATTTGGTCCTGCGCATGCTCTCGGCCCCTGCTGTGGCACTCTTGACTCGCGCAAACCAGTTGCATCGCGCTGGCCGCCTAAAACCGTAGACCAGCTAGCTTCCGGCGGTTGCCGGCGTCTCGGATAAAGTCATGATTTCGACGCTCGACGGGAACCGCTTGGAGCGATAAATGCGCTGCGTCGCTTTCTGGTAGTCGGATTCTTTGGCTTCGAAGATGTTGGGGACAAACGTTTGCGGGTTGCGGTCGTAGACGGGGAACCAGGTGCTCTGCACCTGCACCATGATGCGGTGGCCCTTCTTAAAGACGTGATCCGCGGTATGCAGGTCGATCGTGAACGGTGTGACTTCGCCGGGCTTGAGGGCCTCGGGTTTCTCGAAGGATTGGTGATAACGGCCGCGGAAAATCTCATCGGAAATCATCAGTTCGTAGCCGGAGAGTTTCCAGTCGTCCGGATACTGTTGCGGGTAGACGTCGATCAATTTAACGATCCAATCGCTGTCGCTGCCGGTGGTGGAGGCGAAGAGCTTGGCCGTGACCTGGCCGGCGAGCGTGACGTCCTCCGCTAATTCCTCCGTTTGCCAGGTCAACACGTCGGGGCGTTCGTCGACGAAGCGCTGGTCCTCGACGAGCCAGGTGTACCAGCTGCCGGGATGATCCTCCGGATAGGTCATGTCGATAGGGCGATGGCGGTATGGCACGGGATGCGCGGGATCGCTGACATACGTGTCGCTAGCGTCAGCGGAATCCGTTTGCGGAGCCTCGAAAGAGAGTCGTCCGTGCTCGCGGAAATAGAGGTTTTTGGTTTGCGCCTCGCGCGGCGGCCAGGAATCAAATTGCCTCCAGTTATTGGTCCCCGTTTGGAAAAGCAGGGCTTCTTTCAGCGGCAGCGAGCCTTTATCCTTGAGCCAGTAATCAAACCAGGGGACTTCAATTTTCTGGCGAAAATAAACCGACGTGTCGCTGCCAAAGGGAATTTCGCCGAGTGACTTGCCCGGGCCGCCGCCCCATCCGCCGTGATTCCACGGTCCCGCGACGAGATAGTTGAGATGTTTCGAATCGGACTTCTCAAGCCGCGCGTAGGTCGCCATCGGGCCGTAAAAATCCTCCTGGTCCCACCAGCCGGCGACGTTGAGATTCGGAACGGTGGGTTCCTTCAAACCGTAAGCGACTGCGTGGCGTTTCCAAAAATCGTCGTAACTAGGGTGGGCCACAAATTCGTTCCAGGTCGGCAATTTTCCGTGGAAATATTTGGTGTTGGCGTTCCTGAGTGCGCCCAGGCGGAGATAGAAGTCGTAAACGTCGAAGCGGTCGAAGGCGAAACTGAAGTTCTCGTTGGAGGATTCCAGAAGCGCAGTGTATTCGAAGCCGTAGCTGAGACGAAAAGCGCCGTTGTGGAAGAAATCGTCGCCGAGCCAGGTATCGCCCATACAGGCCTGTTCGGACGCGGCCTTGAGCGCCGGATGCGGATTGATCATGCCCATGGTCACCAGAAAACCGTCGTAGGAAATCCCATCGAGACCTACGCGGCCATTATTGTTCGGAACATTTTTTACCAGCCAGTCGATGGCGTCGTAGGTGTCCGTACTTTCGTCGACACCTTGGGCGTCGCTCGGGTCATGCAGCGGGCGAAGCATGACGAACTTCCCTTCCGAGCCATAGCGCCCGCGAATATCCTGAAACGCAAAGATATAGCCCTCCGGAACCAGGTCCGCGTAGCGATAGATCATGCTGCTGATGCCCTTGTCCGGGCTGGAGATTCCGTAGGGCGTCCGGCTAAAGAGAATCGGCAGCCGCGCCGCGGCGTTCTTCGGCTTGTAGAACTCGGTGTGCAGCTTCACGCCATCGCGCATGGGAATCATCACTTCGCTTTTGTCGAAGAGCGCGCTAAGGTCGGGGCGTTGAGGTTGCCGAGCAGCTCCAAAACGGGGCACGCACACCAGACCGGCCAGAGCGAGGAAAAACGTGACGCTGCTTATTTTACGGATGGAACGCATGGAGACTCTCCCGAAGTGCTGCGCATGATCGGCATTTTCCGAGCGAAGCCGAGAATATCACAAGAGACTCGGCGCACTCTTTCCGCAAGAGGGCTCCCGCGCAAATGAAAAAACTTCAGTTTCCAGCCGTTATAGGCAGTATCGATACCACGACTCCCGAAGGAAATTCCTTCGAACGGTAGATGCGTTGCGTAGCTTTCTGGTAGTCGGACTCCTGCGCTTCAAAAATATTCGCTACAAATCTCTGGGGATTGCGGTCGATGATGGGGAACCACGTGCTCTGCACTTGGACCATGATGCGGTGGCCCTTTTTGAAAACGTGATTGGCGGTGTGCAGATCAATGGTAAATGGCGTGATGGCCTCCGGAGTGATAGGCTCCGGTTTTTCGAACGACTTGCGAAAGCGCCCGCGGAAAACTTCGTCCGCGATCATCAGTTCGTAGCCGGAGAGTTTCCAGTCGTCGGAATACGTTTCCGGATAGACGTCGATCAGTTTCACGATCCAGTCGGAGTCGCTTCCCGTGGTGGCGGCAAATAGTTTTGCGGTTACCTGGCCGGCCACCGTCGTATCTTCTCCGAGTTCCTCGGTTTGCCAGGTCAGCACGTCCGGACGATTGTCCACGAACCGCTGGTCTTCTACGAGCCAGGTGGGCCAGCCGCCGGGATGATCGTCGGGATAGGTCATGTCAATCGGGCGATGGCGGTAAGGGACCGGATGAGCCGGATCGCTGACGTAGCTATCGAACGATTGCGGTGTGGCCGATTGCGGCGCATCGAAGGAAAGCCTGCCGTCTTCACGGAAGTACAACTCGCGCGTCGGTGCATTTTGCGGGGGCCAGGAATCAAACTGCACCCATTTGTCACTGCCGGTTTGAAAGAGAAGAGCCTCTTTGAGGGGCAGGCTGCCCTTGTTCTTGAGCCAGTAGGCGAACCAGGGCGCTTCAATTTTTTGGCGGAAATAGAGGGAGGTGTCGCTGCCGAAGGAAATAGGCCCGAGGGACTTGCCGGAGCTGCGAGCCCAGCCGCCATGATTCCACGGCCCGGCGACAAGATAATTCAAGTGATCCGGATCGCTTTTCTCGAGGAGTTCGTAAATCTTCATCGGCCCGTAAGCATCTTCCTGGTCCCACCAGCCCGCCACATTGAGATTCGGCACTTTTGGCTTCGTCAGGAGATAAGGCATGGCCTGTTGTTTCCAGAAAGTGTCGTAATTCGGGTGCGCCACAAAATCTTTCCAAGTGGGCAGCGTCCCGTGAATGTAATTCTTGTCGGCGTTGCGAAGCGCGCCGAGGCGCAGATACCATTCATAGGTGTCGAACCGATCGAATGTAAAGGCAAAATTCGTTTTGCCGGTCTCCATCATGGTGGAGTATTCGAAGCCGTAGCTCAGCCGGAACGCGCCGTTGTGATGAAAATCGTCGCCGAGAAACATGTCCGCGGGGGAAGCTTGCTCGGAAACGGCTTTGAGCGCCGGATGCGGCTCGAGCATTCCCATCACCGTTAGCCAGCCGCCGTAGGAGATGCCGAGAAGACCCGCACGACCGTTATTGTGCGGGACGTTTTTCACCAGCCAGTCGATGGTGTCGTAAGTGTCGGTACCCTCGTCAATGGCCTTCGAATCCTTTTGATTACGAACCGGGCGCTGCATAACAAATGTTCCTTCCGAGCCGTAGCGGCCGCGAATATCCTGAAAGACGAAGATGTAGTCGTCCGGAATCATCTCGGCGTAGCGGGCTAGGATCCGGCTATACCCTTGGTCATCGTGGTGCAGACCATAGGGGGTCCGCTCGATGATCATGGGGAGTGGCGCGGCGGAATTTTTCGGGGAGTAGATTTCCGTGTGCAGCCTGGTGCCGTCGCGCGCGGCGATCATGACGTCCGCTTTGTCGAAGAGCAGCGAATAGTCTGGTGGATTCGGCGCTTGGGCACGGCCGGTGAGCAAAAAGAGAAGCACCATGACCAAAGGCCACAAATAGATTCTACTTTTCCATAACAGATGCGGGAATCGCATAACATTCTCCCTCGCGACAGTCACGGTGGGTTCAGGTGCCGCGACCTGGACGAGGATAGTACAGGAAACTGACGGTGGACGAGACATTACCTGTCGCGCTCGTCTTGCTCGCGCTTGGGCCGTGGGCCGAAGCAAGAGCCAACCAAGAATGGCTGTCCCGCCCGCAGCCTGTCTGCTAAACTATAGGTTGCTCGACCGCACCTGAGAACCAAGGGGATTCGTCCGGGCTGCTGGTTGTTTCAGCAGCTATTTTTGTCTTTAAAACAGACTGCCCGACGGCAGCCCATAGACCGACGTAGAAATCATGAGACAAAACATTCGCAATATCGCCATTATCGCGCACGTGGACCACGGCAAAACGACCCTGGTCGACGCCATGCTGCGGCAGAGCGGGATCTTCCGCGCCAACGAAGCGCTCGTCGAGCGCGTGATGGATTCCAACGACCTCGAACGCGAGCGCGGCATCACCATTCTCGCGAAGAATACCGCCCTTTTTTTTCACGACACGAAGATCAACATCGTCGACACGCCCGGCCACAGTGATTTTGGCGGCGAAGTCGAGCGGGCGCTGCGCATGGTGGATGGAGTCGTAGTGCTGGTCGACGCCAGCGAGGGGCCGCTGCCGCAGACGCGCTACGTCCTGCAGAAGGCGCTGGCTGCCAAGCTGCCCCCGGTGATTGTGCTGAACAAGATCGACCGCACGGATGCTCGCGCAACAGAAGTGCTGGACGAAATCTATGACCTGTTTATCGACTTGGATGCGACCGAAGATCAGCTCGATTTCCCGGTGATCTACACCAACGCGCGCGAAGGCATCGCGCACCGGCAAATCGGGGACAGCTCGCGGGATTTGCTCCCGCTGTTTGAGGCCATCGTGAAAAGTATTCCTGCGCCGCCCGGCGATCCGGACGGCGTGTTGCAGATTCAGGTTATGAATTTGGACTATAGCGATTTTCTCGGACGCATCGCGATTGGCCGTGTATTTAACGGCACCTTGAAGCGCGGCGAGGATGTCGGTATCAGCAAGCTGGATGGAAGGCTACTGTCCACGCGCATCACCAAGCTGTACACCTTCCGGGGGCTCGAGCGTGACGAGGCGGAAGCGGTCGGCGCGGGCGATCTTGTGGCCATCGCCGGTGTGGAAGGAATTCAGATCGGCGAGAGCATCACGGACCTTCTGAATCCGTCTCCTCTGGAACCTCTGCTGATCGACGAGCCCACGCTGGCCATGATTTTTACGGTGAATAGCGGCCCTCTTTCCGGCAAAGAAGGCAGCTATCTGACCTCCCGCGACCTGCGCGACCGCCTTCAGAAAGAGTTACTGACCAACGTTTCGATTCGCGTGGAAGATACGGACACGCCGGAATCGTTTCGCGTGCTGGGGCGCGGCGAACTTCAGCTCGCCATCCTGATCGAGACCATGCGGCGCGAAGGCTTCGAGTTGATGGTCGGCAAGCCGGAGATCGTCGTGCGCACGGAAAATGGCCGGAAACTCGAGCCGCTCGAGCGCCTGGTCATCGACGTGCCCGAAAGCTTTATCGGCATCATTCTGGAAACATTGGGCAGCCGGCGCGGTGAAATGCTCAAGATGAGCAATCACAACTCCGGCCGCGTGCGCATGGATTTCAAGATTCCTTCACGTGGGCTGATCGGCCTGCGCAGCCAGTTGCTGACGGACACCCGCGGCACGGCGTTGATTCACTCGATCTTCGACGGCTGGACGGACTATGCCGGCGAGATGGCCCTGCGCCCCACCGGTGCGCTCGTCGCGGACCGTTCCGGACCATCGACGGCTTTCGCGCTGTGGAACCTTCAAGAGCGCGGCGAACTGTTCATTGGTCCCGCCGTGGAGGTCTACGAAGGCATGGTCATCGGAGAAAATTCCCGCGAGCAGGACATGGAAGTGAACGTCACCAAGGAAAAGAAACAGACAAACATGCGTTCCTCCAGCGCGGATGAGGCCATCCGGCTGATTCCCCACCGCGAACTCAGCCTCGAGCAGGCCATTGAATTTATCGCCGACGACGAGTTCGTCGAAATCACGCCAAAATCGATTCGTCTGCGGAAAAAGGTTTTGCAAGCCAACAAGCGTCCGCGCCGCTGGCAGGAAATTCGCGCGAGCCACGAAGCTACGCGCTAACGCATTCGTTTTGGGCGCGTTCTAGTGAGCTGACTTCTCCAGCAACTCCGCCAGGTACTGCTTCCAAAGTTCCGCCCACGTGTGCGTGCCGTGGCCGTGCGTCTGCTCGCTGGCGGGAATCAAGACGAAGCGCGCGTTCTGCACTTTCTTGATTTCCCGCTCGGCGATTCCCAGCTCCGGCGGATTGATAAAGTCATCTCCGGAATTGATGAACATCACCGGCGCCTTGATTTTGCCGAGCTGCCCGGAGGGATCGTAATTGCGCGACGCGTTCACCTGATAGAGAAGATCGTTGGCATCCAGCGCGCTCGAGCGCGTGCGAAAATAGTCTTCGAGGTACTTGTCGGCGGCGTCGCGCGTTGCCAGAGTTTTCTGCATGGGGATCGGCGCGCTGCCTGCGATCAACAGGAAGTCCAGCGCCGTTCGCAGAGCCTGCTTGGGCTCTTCCTGGTATTCGCCGCCCTGCCATTGCGGGTCCTCGCGAATTGCATCCATCACCATCTTGCGCCAGATGCGGTTGCGGCCGGCGATCTGGACCGGCATACAGGCCAAGGGCATGAGCGCATCCATGAAATCGGGATAGGTCTCTCCCCATACAAAGGAATGCATGCAGCCCATCGAAGTGCCCATCACCAGTCGAAGGTGATGGACGCCGAGGCCTTCCTGGAGCAGACGGTAATGCGCCGCGACCATGTCGTCGTAGTCGTACTGCGGAAAGTGGGCGTGCCGGCCGTCGCTGGGTTTGGACGACTTTCCGTGGCCGAGGCCGTCAGGAAGAATAATAAAATAGCGCGCCGCATCGAGAAGCTGGCCCGGCCCAAAAAGCACCCCGGCAAACTGCGGCTGGAGGAACTGTTGCCCGGTACCGCCTGTTCCGTGAAGAATGAGAACGGCATTGGTCGTCTGTCCCGCCGCATCGCGAACCGGCTTGCCGAGCGTCGTGTAGTGCAGTCGCAGTTCCGGCAGCGACTCGCCGGAATGGAATTGAAAATTGTGAACCACAAAGTCGCCTTCCGTGCCTCGGGCGCCGGGCGGCTGCTGGGCGGCCGAAGGCATGGCCGCCCAAATCATGGCCAGGAGCGCTGTGCCAAAAAAATGTTTCAAGCGCTGGAGCATCTCTCACCTCTCCGCCCAAAAATCTATCACGAATCAAGGAGCGCCGCTTTCTAGGAGTTCCCATCACGCGCCACTTGTGTTGACAGGACGCTCTTGAATACACTCGAACACGCTAGAAAATCTCGAGTAGGCGAGGTGCTGCGATGCCAAGAGTTCTTCTGTCCAGTCTGTGTTTCCTCGTCTGGCCGGCTCACTCCTGGTGCCAAGCGAAGCCGCAGCTCTCGCCCGCGGCGAGCGTTTTCATCAAGGAAGACGCCCCGGTCATGGCGTTGGCACACGTGCGCGTGGTGGACGGCACCGGCGCCGCCGCTCGCACAGATCAAACGCTGGTCATCGCAGAGGGAAAAATTGTTGCGCTCGGCGATTCTGCCACCACAAAAACTCCCGACGGCGCAAAAGTGCTCAATCTCACCGGCCGCACCGTGATTCCCGGCCTCGTCGGCATGCACGACCACATGTTCTATCCTTCGCCCGGCGGCGGGCTTCCGCTCTATCCCGAGCATGCTGCAAGTTTTCCCCGACTCTATCTCGCAGGCGGCGTCACTTCGATTCGAACCACTGGCAGCCTCGAACCCTACGCTGATCTTGAACTCAAGCAAGCCATCGATCTAGGAAGGCTCGCCGGCCCGAAAATCCACGTCACCGGTCCTTATCTTGAAGGACCAGGCGCTTTTGCATTGCAGATGCATCAGCTAAAAGATGCCGAAGATGCGCGCCAGATGGTCGAATTCTGGATCGCACGTGGCGCTACCTCTTTCAAAGCGTACATGAACATCACGCCTGACGAACTGGCGGCTGCGCTAAAAGCCGCGCATGCCCACGGGGTCAAAGTCACCGGCCACCTCTGCTCGATCGGTTTCCGCGAAGCAGCCGCCCTCGGTATTGACGACCTCGAACACGGCATCGAGGTGGACACTGAATTTCTTCCGGACAAAAAGCCGGGCGTCTGCCCCAACCCGCAAGCCGCCGCAAAGGCCCTTCTGGCCGTCGACATCGCCGGTAAACCCATGCAAGACATGATTCACGACCTGGTGGCCCATCACGTCGCCGTCACCTCCACGCTGCCGGTGTTCGAAACCTCTGTTCCGGGACGCGCTCCGCTCGACAGCCGCGTCCTCGAGGCCATGACGCCCGAAGCGCGCGTTGCCTATCTCACAAGGCGCGCGCGCGTTTCGGATAACTCCCTAACTTCCGACGCGCCGGGAATCTTCAAAAAGGAACTGGAATTCGAGCACGAATTTTCAAAGCAAGGTGGACTGCTCCTCGCAGGTCTGGATCCGACCGGATACGGCGGCGTGATCGCCGGTTTTGGAGACCAGCGCGAAGTCGAATTGCTCGTGGAGGCGGGGTTTACGCCGGTGGAAGCCATTCACATCGCGACCTCCAACGGCGCTCAATTTCTCGGCGAGCTGGATAAAATCGGAACGCTTGCGGTCGGAAAAGCGGCCGACCTGGTGGTCCTCGAGGGAGACCCATCGGCCAACATCAAGGACATCGAGCGAGTGGAGCTGGTCTTCAAAGACGGGGTCGGCTATGACTCCGCCAAACTCATCGACTCGGTAAAAGGACTAGTCGGCTTGCGTTAGAGTGAGCAGACAGAGCGCTGTAGCGCAGTCCAGCCGTCGGAGCGCATCGGCGCTATGGCAGAAGGATTTTTCCGTCAGCGCTCGGCAGCGATAAACCCACTTCATGCGCCAGCGTGGGCGCCACGTCACGCATATCAATCACGCCAAGCGAACGCCCCCGAGGCACGCCCGGGCCAACCAGGAAGAATGCGGCGCGCAAATCAGGCAAGTCCGGCAGCGCTCCATGCGTGCCGCCAACTCTTATTTTGGAGAGAACCGGGCCGTCAAGAGTTGATCCCGTTCGCCACCCGGGCTGCAGTCCCACAAAAAAAGACGCCGGCGGATACCCGCCGCGTTTGTGAAGTTCCTCGGCTTCCAGGATGCGGTCGATCCCGTTCGCGGGATCGCTCGCGACTTTCCGAAGTAGCTCGCGCACCTCGGAAAGCGTCGTGGTATCGTTTGGATCTTTCAGCACGATCGCCGCAGAGCCGCCCGTTGGCCAAGGGATGGCCTTCCAATCCGTAATTTGCCCCTTTTCATTGACGGTGATCAGCTTCGCGTCGCGAAACGACGGAAACAAATTCAATTGCGACTCCGTTCGAACAAATCCGTGGTCCGAAACCACCGCGACATACGCGCGGCCGGGAGCGAGCCGCTCTGCCGTCGCGCGGATTTTGCCAATGGTGGCATCGATGCTTTCAAGAACGGCGATCGATTCAGGACTGAACGGCCCGGTCTCGTGTTCGATGTGATCGAGAGAGCTGAGATGAAGCGTCAATAGCCCGGGATGTTTCTTCTCCAGGATCCACTCCGTAAATCGCCCTCGGCTCTCGTCCGCCTCGGCCGACGTGTCGATTCCCCCGTGGTATTCGCCAAGTTCCGCCATGGCCTCCAAAAGCAACCCGCGCGTCGAAACAGCCCGCAGCAGCTTGGCATCGTCCGGGGTACTGGCGCGCCAGAATTCAGGAATGTTCCAAGTGATGTGCGCTCCAACGGTAACGGGCCATTGAAGGCTCGCGGTCGTGCGCCCCGCCCGAGCGGCGGCATCCCAAAGCGTGGGAACGCGAATATCTTCCGTGTACCAATACCACCCCATCTGATTGTGCTGTAAAGGATCAAAAGTCGTGTTCGCGAAGATCCCATGCTTCGCCGGCCACACGCCTGTAACCAGCGTCGTATGGCTCGGATAGGTAACGGTGGGCACGATTCCCACCACTCCTTCGGCGTAGGTCCCCTCTTTGAGAAAGCGCCGCAGATTCGGAACCTTGGTCCCGTGGGCATCCGCCTCCGTGATGTAGTCCGGACGCATGCCATCCACAGAAATCATCACCAGCAGAGGTGGCGTCTGCTCCTGCGTCAGGCCATTGGCCGCCAAAAAGAAAATAGCTGCGAACCCAAAGAGTAGAGTGAGCTGTGGCCACCGGAAGATCCGCGTTCTTTTACAGTTTTTCATGGTGTGCAAAAGCATACTCCAACCTAGATGAGGATTTTACAAAGTCGTCACACAAGGATAAATTGGAAGCGAAGCAAACAGGGCGCACCCATGCGGGTTGGCAGTCGCCAAGTTGGGCAGTAGCCCAATTCAAACTGTTCCCCGCGCAGGGAATGTTGTAGAGTTTAGCGCTCATGTGCAATCCGCGGCTGAACCGATCTAGCAAATGGGTTTAGCAAACTGGTAGCGCTCTCGGGCGGAGCTTTCACACAGAGTTAAAGGTGGATACGTGAATATTGGACCCTCGAATGGGGCCTCAAACTCGCACTGCATGATAGCGGCAACGGCCACGGCGCTTCCTCCGTACACGATGACCCGCGACGACGTGAAGTACTATATGGGGCGGGTGTTCGACATACCGGAGCGGCGCCTGGAAGCGCTGATGTCTATCGCCGACAACGCGCAGGTGAACAAGCGCTACTCGATTTTCCCGATCGAATATACCGTCGAGCCACGCCCGCTTTCGAAGACCAACGATGAGTACATCGAGCACGCGGTAAAGCTCGGCCGCCAGGCGGCGGAAGAATGTTTGCAGCGTGCCGGTTTGCGCCCGGACGAAGTGGATCTCATCATCACCGTCTCCTGCACAGGATTCATGATCCCCTCGCTGGACGCGCACCTCATCAATCTCATGGGCTTCCGGTCGAACGTGCGCCGCATGCCCTTCACGGAACTGGGCTGTGCCGCCGGAGCGATGGCCCTCGGACGGGCGGCGGATTATTTGAAAGCCAACCCCGGCGGAAATGTGCTAATCATCTCTGTCGAGCTGCCTTCGCTCACTTTTCAGCGTAAGGACATCTCCCAGGCAAATTTGATCTCCTGTATTCTGTTTGGCGACGGCGCTGCGGCGGTCCTGGTGAGCGGAAAAGCCGGGAAGGGACCCAAAATTCTCGTTTCAGAAACTTACACGTTCCCCGATTCTCTGGGGGCCATGGGCTTCGACTTGCGCGACTCGGGATTTCATATTTTGCTCTCGAAAGACGTACCCGAAATGATCGGCGCAAAAATTCGCGGCCTGGTGGACGGTTTTCTGGACCGTCACGGACGGAAACGGGAAGACATCAAAGGATGGATTTTGCATCCTGGCGGCGCTCGCCTGCTGGGCAACGTCGAAAAGGAATTGGGGCTCTGCAAATGCGACACGCAACCCTCCTGGGATGTTCTCAGCAACGTCGGCAATCTTTCCAGCGCCACCATTCTCTTCATCTTGCAAGAGTGGCTGGAAAAGAGACCACTCAAATCGGGCGAATACGCTCTGGCGGCCGCCTTCGGCCCGGGCTTCAGCGCCGAATTTCTCCTGCTGCAATGGACCTGAGCGTCATCGCGTTTCTCGGCCTTCTGGTGGCCGTGGCTGCGCTCCGCATCGTGGAGTTGCAAATATCGCGGCGTCATCAACAAGAGATGATCGCGCGGGGCGCCGCAAAGGTGGAAGAGCCCCGATTTCGCTGGATGGTCTTGCTTCATACGGCTGTACTCATCGGTGCCGCGCTGGAGGTGGTACTGCTTCGGCGCCCGTTTATCCCCATTCTCGCCGCGGTCATGTTTGTGATTTTCCTGGCGGCCAATGTCGTGCGCTGGTGGGTCATCCGTACCCTCGGAAGTCATTGGAACGTTCAGGTGGTGGATTCGACCAGCCTGGGCGTCATTTCCTCAGGACCGTTCCGCTATGTTCGCCATCCAAATTACGCCGCGGTCTTTGCTGAGATGCTGGCACTGCCTCTCATCCATACGGCTTGGATTACCGCCGTCGTCGGCACGCTCGCGCACATCGCCGTTCTCTCCATGCGCCTGTCCACCGAAGAGCGCGTTCTTCTCGCCAATCCGGAGTATCAGGCCAGCATGGCCAATAAACCGAGATTCATTCCCGGTGTTTTCTGAAAAAACGAAGAACTTTTTCCCTCCGGCTTCCCACGCTTGCTGTATTTGTCTTGCTCACCTCCGCCGCGTCCCACGCGCAAACAACCACGGATGGCAGCGATTCCGCGTTCACCGAGGTGCCCGAGCTGAAGGAAGGCTTCCGCTTGCTCTATGTGCAGAAGTACCCGGAAGCCCGGGAAAAATTTTCCTCTTGGACTTCCGGGCATCCCGCCGATCCGTTTGGCTTTATGGCCAAGGCGGCGAGCTATCTTTTTGAGGAGTTCTACCGGCAAGGCGTTATGACCAGCGAATTCTTTCTAGATGACAAGAAGTTCCTGCGAGGCATCGAGGGTAAGCCTGATCCCGAGCGCATGAAGAATTTCCGCGCTCTGTTGGAGCAGGCCCGCAAGCTCTCCGCCGAGCGTCTTGCGAAGGATAAGCATGACGCTGCAGCGCTGTTTGCTTTGACTCTGGCCGCCGGAATGGAGTCCAACGCCGACAGCATCCTTGAAAAAAAACACGTCGATGGCCTCAAAAGAATGAAAGAAGCCAACGAGCACGCCAAGCTGCTGCTGGCCGAGCGCCCCGATGCAAATGATGCTTGGGTCGCGCCGGGCTCGGCGAACTACATTATCGGGTGCCTCTCCGGCGGCGTTCGCATGGTTCTGTGGTTTGGCGGTATTCATGGCGACAAAAAGCTTGGCATGGAGTTGGTCGGAAAAACGGCCGAGAAAGGACGCTACCTCGCGCCCTTTGCGAAAGTTCTTTTGGCACTGGCGGCACGGCGCGAAAAGCAGGACCCCTTGGCCAAGAAGCTCTTGTATCAGTTGACCGTGGAATTTCCAGATAGCCCGCTGTTCGCCGCGGAATATGCCAAAGCTATTGGCCGGCCGATTCCAGCCGAGATAAAGCCGGATTAGGTTCGCCGGTGCCGATCGCTTTTAACCCCCCAACGAACAAGCGGCCCGTGTTCTGTCCGAGGGCAGCACCTCGTTCCCTATTCGTCCCACGGACTAAGCGAATTTCGTCGCTCTGCGGCACGAATGCACTAGAATTGCGTTTTCGGGCTGTCCCGATCCGGCACAAATCCTCAAAAGGCGGTGGCTTGTGTTTCAACAGGACCTATTAAAGGGCCGGGCGATCTTCTTGACCGGCGGGGGCACCGGCTTAGGCCGTTCCATGGCCTTGCGGTTTGCCGAGCTTGGCGCTCGCATGTTTCTCGTGGGCCGCCGCGAGGAACCGCTAAAGGAAGTTTGTTCGGAAATTCACCGCGCGGGAGGCTCGGCGGCGTTCACCGCCTGCGATGTGCGTGATTACGGCGCGGTCGAAGCGGCCGCGGAAAAGGCCGAGCAGCAGTTTGGCCGCATCGACACCGTGGTCAACAACGCCGCCGGAAATTTTATCGCGCGCACCGAAAAACTATCGCCCAACGCCTTCAACACCGTCGTCGGCATCGTTCTCAACGGCTCGTTTCACTGCACGCAGGCATTCGCCAAGCGTTGGATCCCGCAGAAACTCGGCGGCAACGTCCTGAGCATCGTAACCACCTACGCGGCCGCCAACAGCGGTTCCGGGTTCATCGTTCCCTCGGCGTGCGCGAAAGCCGGCGTGCTGGCCATGACCACTTCGCTGGCCGTGGAGTGGGCCAAGTATCACATCCGGCTGAACGCCATCGCCCCGGGGCCGTTTCCCACAGAAGGCGCCTGGTCGCGACTTATGCCCTCGAGACAATTTGAAGATCACGCCAAAGACAAGCACCCCATGAAGCGTTTCGGGCGTCACGAGGAGCTGGCCAACCTGGCCGCGTTTCTCTTGAGCGATATGGCGGAATATATTAACGGCGAGTGCGTGGTGATCGACGGCGGCCAGTGGCTGCGCGGCGCGGGCGAATTCAACGACCTGCTCATGCTGCCGGAAACCGCCTGGGAAGCGCTGGAGGCGGCTCGCACCAAAAAACCCTGACGGCGGCTATTCCGGCAGCGCGCGTTTGCGCAATTCCACGCGCAGCTTGACGTCCCCAACACTCTGGCCATGGCATTCGGCGTGCACACGGACTTCTTGCGCATCCGTTTTCGATCCGGCGCCTTCGCCAAGCAAGGGCAGCTTTACTTCGATTCGCGTAGCCGCGGTCTGTTTTGCCGCTATGCTGAACTTTCCGCCGCCGCTCCGCACTGTCCAGCCCGCTGGCGCATTCACGGTCAGGTTTATCTCCTGCGCCGCCGAACTCTGATTGCCGAGCCACAAGGGAATCACCAGGTCCGTACCGCCTTCGAGCGCGATTTCCGGCGGGTCCGGATGCGGCAAATGCATCAGCCCGTGCGCGCGGCGAAAATCGGCGTAGTAACTCCAAGGTCCGGCGAGCTCCACCAAGACTTCCGCCTTTGAACCCGTCGACGAGACTTCCGGACGTGCCAAAGAAATCGCACCCGGGGCAATTCCCTCAAAAATATCACCCGTTACGTTCCCGCCCACCAGTGATTTCCCCAGCACAAAATTTATCCCCGTGCTCCAGAAGCTCTCCGAGGTGACCATCTTTTCGATTTGCGCTTCGTCCATTTTGGCAAGCGAATCGATGAAACTCTTCGCTTGTGTTTCATGTCTCTCGAAGGACTCCAAAGCAACGCGCCAGTAGGCCTGTTTCGCGGATTTCGAGATTTCCTTAACGGAATACCTGGGCCCTTTGTCGCGGAAAATATCTTCTTTGTCCGCATCCGGAAAGTAATAAATTTTCTTCGTCTGCCACGGCCGCAAATTCTCGAGGTAGGGTTCCAGTCTTCGCAGAGGGGCCGAGACTTGCTCGGGAAACGCTGTCGGATCGCCGGCCAAATCGAAAGCCTCGGTCGCCAGCACCCCAGCCGCCTGATGATCTCCGTGATCCTCCCCGATAAACGTTCCAGGCAAAAAAGTCAGTACCACTTCCGGTCGAGTCAGCCGCACGAGCCGCACGAGATTTTCTAGTACCACGCCGTGATCCCAGTTCGCCAACGATTGCAAAACATCCTGCGACGCCGTGTCCTTCCCGCCCAAGAACCAAACCTTATCGATTCCCAACACGGCGCTAGCGCGGCGCGCTTCGATTTCGCGAATCTCGCCAAGCGCCGCAGCTTGCTCCGCACTGGCTTCATTCGCGCCGCTGCTGCCGCGTGTGCCATAAACCACCGCCACGCGCTTGCCTGCATCGATGGCCCGCGCCAAGTACGGCGTAGCCGCCCCTTCGTCATCCGGATGGGCCACCACAACAAGAATGTCCACCTTGTAACGCTCATCGGCCTGGAAAATCCGCGCCGGCGCCGGCGTCTGCGCCCAGGGCATTCCCGAAAACACCAGACACCCGGCCAGCAGGCCCAGCACTGCGCGCGGGCCTTGTTGGCCTGCCGAGGGTGTCCTCGTGGACCGCGGTTTTTCATTCCGTGTTTTCGCAACAGAGTAGGCAAGTTGAAAAGTACGAGCAACTCGAAAGGATGGGTTCATCGAAGAATTCTATCCCGAACCAGCAAGAATCTCACACCAGGCCATGGCACCAATGCTCGTTTCGGGCGCGCCAAATTGGAGGCGTGCGGCGTGCTCGCCGTTGGCGGTTTGAGGGCTCTATACTACCGCCATGGCCAGGCCGACTCTTCTCCCTATCGCGTTGCTGACCATGGCGGTTTGCGATCAGAGTACGGCACAGCAGAACGCTCCGCCGGGCCGTAGTCAGCGAGATCTACAACCCGGCATCGTAGTTCCCAAAGTCTCTTGCGCCACGCAGCCCGAACAAAGCTACGCGCTCTACCTTCCCGCTCATTACACTCGCGAAAAACGCTGGCCGATTGTTTACGCCTTCGATCCCGCTGCCCGCGGAAACATCCCCGTCGAGTTGATCAAGGACGCCGCGGAACGCTACGGCTATCTCCTCGCCGGCTCAAACAATTCGCACAACGGCGCGTGGGAACCGGAGGCTGACGCCGCCCAAGCGATGTTTCAGGACACCCATGCCCGCCTAACGATCGACAACAATCGTGTCTATTTCGCCGGGTTTTCCGGAGGTGCTCGCCTCGCGTCGTCGCTCGCGCAACGCTGCAATTGCGCCGCGGGGGTGCTGTTGAACGGCGCCGGCTTTTCACCTTCCTCCCCGCCTGGGGCGGACGCAACGTTCTCTGTTTTCGCCGCCGTGGGGACCTTCGACTTCAACTATTCCGAGGTCCTCGATCTCGACGCCAAACTTGCAGCGCTCCGCTACTCTCATTCCTTGCGACGCTTCGACGGCCCCCACCAATGGGCGCCCGCGAACGTCCTGGATGAAGCCTTGGCTTGGTTTCGCCTCATCTCCATGAAGGAGGGCCACGAAGAACGCGACGTGGCTTTCATAAAGGCCCAAGCCGCCGAAGCAGAGAAGCGTGCGAAAAATCTAGAACTTGCCGCCGATCCCTATGGCTCCTGGAAGGAGTATCGCCAGGCTGCGGCGACTTTCGACGGGCTGGGAGAAGCTCCCGCTTTTCGAGAGCGCGCCGTTGCGATGGAAAAAGAAAAGGCCGTTCGCGACGGCGCGAAACGCGAGCAGCAAGACTCCGAAGAACAATCGCGCCTTAGCGCGAGTATCTCCGCGGGGCTAGCCGCACTTCGCCAGGACGCTAGGAATCGCGCGGACACCCGCAGCGATGTCCAGCGCCAGATCCTGGAACTCCGCAGGCGGGCCGAACACCAAAAAAGCCCGCAAAAGCTTCGCGTAGCCAGGCGCGCCCTAGCGGGCATTTTCGTCGAAGCCATGGAAACCGGCCAAGAGCGCCTCGATGCCAAAGACATCTCCGACGCGCGCATCTGTTTCGAGCTGGCCGCCAACGCCGACCCGGACTCGGTTTGGGCGCTCCGTCAAGTCGCCGCAGCCCGGGCGCTGGACGGTGACCCGCAAGGCGCCCTCGAGGCCCTCCGCCGCGCAAAAGAAACGAGCAAAGACCCCTCAGCCTTCTCCGCCTGGCTCACGGATGAGCCCGCCTTCGCCAAGCTCCGCGAGACCCCAGAATTCCGCGCCCTCCTCGCGCCGCCCTCCGATCCCCAATAGGCGAGAATACGCGAATCGCGGCCCTACCTTGACCCAGATAGAACGCGCCGATAAGCTTAGTGTTTCTCCTTCCAGGTGAACGCGTCATGGAGCAAGTGCAAGTCACACTGCCGGATGGCAAGATTCAAGAGGTGCCCAAGGGCACGACCCCGGCGGATATCGCGCGTAAGATTTCGCCTCGTCTCGCCGACGCCGCGCTGGTGGCCCGCGTTACCGCGACTAACGGAACTCCTCTGCCCAACGCTCCCGATCTGGGCGAACTCATTGATTTGCGCCGACCGCTCGAGGAAAACGTCAAGCTCCAAATCCTCACCGAAAGAGATCCCGACGCGCTCTTCGTCTTCCGTCATTCGGCGGCGCACTTGCTTGCCGCCGCGGTCATGGAGCTCTATCCAAACGTCAAGCTCGGCATTGGCCCGCCCATCGACACGGGCTTCTTCTACGAATTTCTCCGCGACGAGCCTTTCACCCCGGAAGACCTCGCTAAAATCGAAAAGAAGATGCACGAGCTCGCCGCCGAAGACTTGCCGAATGAGCGCAAGCTCATCCCCAAGCCGGAAGCCATCGAACTCTACAAAAAGAATAATCAAGTCTTCAAGTGCGAACTCGTTTCGGAAAAAGCCAACGAACTGATGGTCTCGTTCTACAGCACAGGAAAATTCCTCGACTTCTGCCGCGGCCCGCACATCCCTTCCACCAAGCGCATCACCGCGTTCAAGCTCATGTCCGTCGCCGGCGCCTACTGGAAAGGCCAAGAAGGCAATCCCCAGCTCCAGCGCATCTACGCGGCGTGCTTCTTCACCCAGAAAGAATTAGACGAATATCTCCACCGCCTCGAAGAGGCCAAGCGCCGCGATCATCGCAAACTAGGTGTCGAGCTTGAACTTTTCAGCATCCAGGAAGAAGCCGGACCCGGCCTCATCTTCTGGCATCCCAAAGGCGGTCTGATCCGCAAGATTGTCGAGGACTGGCTCCGCGATGAACTGCTGCAGCGCGGCTACGACCTCGTTTACACCCCGCACATCATGCGCCTGGACCTCTGGAAAACCAGCGGCCACACGAATTTTTACAAAGACAGCATGTTCGGCCCGGTCGAAGTCGAAAAAGCCGACTACCAGCTCAAGCCCATGAACTGTCCGGGCCATATCCTCATCTACAAATCCAAGCTGCACAGTTATCGCGATCTTCCCGTGCGTCTGGCCGAACTTGGCACTGTCTATCGCTACGAGCGCAGCGGCGTTCTGCACGGCCTGCTCCGCGTCCGCGGCTTCACGCAAGACGACGCGCACATTTTCTGCATGCCTTCTCAAATCGAAAGTGAAGTCGAAGCCTGCGTCGATTTCGCTTTCGCCGTAATGAAAAATTTCGGCTTCGATAAATTTGAAGTTGAACTTTCCGATTGGGATGCCGCCCATCCGGAAAATTACGCCGGTAAGCCCGAAGACTGGCATCGCGCCACCGCTGCTCTGGCCGACACGATGACGCGCATGAAAATCCCTTACAAGAAAATGGAAGGCGAAGCCGCATTTTACGGCCCCAAAATCGACGTCAAGCTCATCGACGCTATCGGCCGCCCCTGGCAGCTCACCACGGTCCAATTCGATTTCAATCTCCCTGCGCGCTTCGGCCTCGAATACGTCGCCGAAGACGGCGCCAAGCATCAACCCCTGATGGTCCATCGCGCGCTGCTCGGTTCTGTTGAACGCTTCTTCGGCATTCTCATTGAACATTACGCCGGCGCCTTCCCGCTCTGGCTCGCGCCCGTGCAAGTGCAAGTCTGCCCGGTCAGCGAGAAAGTTGCCGACTACGCCAAACACGTGACGGAAACCATCAAGCGCCACAACATTCGCGTCCATCTCGACGACCGCAACGAAAAGCTCCCGGCAAAAATCCGCGACGCCCAGCTCCAAAAAATCCCCTACATGCTCGTCGTGGGCACCAGGGAAGCCGAAGCCGGCACCGTCTCCGTCCGACACCGTAGCAAAGGCGACCT
This sequence comes from Acidobacteriota bacterium, assembly GCA_013289825.1. Classification (GTDB taxonomy): domain Bacteria; phylum Acidobacteriota; class Terriglobia; order Acidiferrales; family UBA7541; genus Acidiferrum. The sequence goes on from JABCZF010000025.1 coordinate 59,071, forward strand.
CGGCCCCAAGCCCCTTGCCGAAGTTGTCGCCGCGCTGCAAGAGGAAGTCCGTTCCCGCGCACTCGCCTAATCGACGCGGCGCGCCAGCTTAAGCAACGCTCATAAAATTGCGTCGCGTCCCAGGAACTTCGCTACCAGATTTCTCTTTGAGGGAAGTAGCCGCCGTGTTACGTTCCCGTTGATGGGCATGCCTCCCGCCAATCCCACTCCGCAATTCGGCACGGCGGAGTACGCCGGCAGCGGTGACGTTTGCAAGTCGTGCAATCAAGCCATTTCCGGCGCGTATTATCGAATCAACGGTTCGCTCGCCTGCGACCGCTGCAGCACACAACTGCAAACCCAATTCCCCAAAGATTCGCACGCCGCTTTCGTTCGCGCACTCACTTTTGGCATCGGAGCTGCCATCCTTGGGCTCATCGGCTACGCCGCCTTCGAAATTATTAGTGGCATCACGATCGGCTACCTTTCTCTCGCCGTAGGATGGCTTGTCGGTAAAGCGATGCGTACGGGATCCAAAGGTGTTGGCGGACTCCGCTATCAGATCGCCGCGGCCGCTTTGACGTATGCGGCGGTTTCGATGGCCGCCATTCCAGTTTATTTCTCGCAAATCAGCAAGAGCAAAGCCACCAGACCTCCTCAAGTGAAGACCGCGCCTGCCAATCCAGGTGCCGCTGACTCCGAAGTGGATGACTCCGCATCTGGCGATGCAACTGCAACCCCGTCCGCGAAACCCAGAATGAACCCTTTCAAGGCCCTTGGCCTTCTGGCAGTTCTGGGCTTGGCTTCTCCTTTTCTCGAATTACAAGATCCCTTCCATGGCGCGATCGGTCTCGTGATTTTGTTCGTCGGCATGCGCTTCGCCTGGCAACAGACCGGCTCGCCGAAAATCGCTATCGTCGGCCCATTCCAAAGCCGCGCTCCCACTCCCGCATCCTGAACGCCTAACCTCAATCCGTGTCCTCTCCTCCAATCGTTGAGCCCATCCGCAACTGCCACAACTGCGGCCAGTCTGTGCCTCTCGGCGCGCTCGACTGCCCGCAGTGCCACGCGCTGCTTTACAGCGAGGAGTTGGTGCGCATCTCGACTAAAGCAAACCAACTCGAAGAACAGAATTCCCTGCCGCAAGCTCGCGACGAATGGAGGAAAGCCCTGGCTCTTCTCCCGCACAATTCGAATCAAGCAGAATGGATTCGCGGCAAAATCTACAAACTCGAGCTAACCGAAAAACACGCTCCCGCGCAGCTTCCAAAAAGTGCGTGGGCCAAGCGTCTGGGTCCTCTCGCACCCATTGCCATCTTACTTGCGAAAAGCAAGGGCCTGCTGCTGGCCCTCTTCAAACTGAAATTCCTCTTCAGTTTTTTCGCCTTCCTAGCCCTATATTGGACGTTGTACGGATTCAAGTTCGGCGTGGGATTCGTCGTGCTGATTCTAGTCCACGAACTCGGCCACTACATCGATATCCGCCGCCGCGGACTCCCCGCCGACATGCCCGTCTTTTTGCCCGGCCTCGGCGCCTACGTACGCTGGAATGCGCTCGGTGTCACTCGCCAAACACGCGCCGCCGTCAGCCTCGCAGGCCCGCTTGCGGGTTTGCTGGGTGCCGCCGTGTGCGCCTATCTTTGGCATCGCACGGGTTACGGTTTGTGGTCCGTTTTGGCGAGAGTCTCCGCGGTATTAAATATTTTGAATCTCACCCCGGTCTGGATCCTCGACGGCGCGAAAGCCGCCGACGCTCTCTCAAAAGCAGAACGGTTCGTTCTCCTGGCCCTCACTCTTGTCCTGTGGGCCTATCTCGGCCAAGGCTTGTTCCTTTTGGTCGCTGCCGGAATCACCTATCGGCTCTTCACCAAAGACCCCCCGCCCATTCCCAATCCTGGCGTCGCGGTTTACTATGCCTCGCTGCTGATCGGTCTTGGCGTAATCGTGTACCTAATCCCAGGACAGGGGTTGCTCCCCCGGTAGCGGAGGACCTAATGCGGCGCACACTTTCCAGGAGGTTGTTTCTCTCGACGTCCGCGCCAGTAGAAGGGGCACCTGCCTTGCTCGATCATATCCTGCTAGGCTCGAGCGATCTGGCTCGCGGCATCGACTTCGTCGAAAAACGCACCGGCGTTCGCGCCGCTTTCGGGGGCGTCCATCCCGGACGCGGCACGTGTAACGCCCTTCTTTCGCTCGGCGAAGGTACCCGCCTCGAGCCCAACCCCCGCCGCTACCTCGAAATCATCGCCCCCGATCCCGCGCAATCCGGCGCGCCGGACCGTTACGGGTTGCTTAAATTAACAGAACCGCGCCTGGTCGGCTGGGCCGCCCATCCCGGCGACCTCCAGCAATTCGCAACTCGTCTCCGCAATCGAGACATCGCCTTCGATGGTCCGAATCCCGGTTCGCGTAAACGCCCCGACGGTCGCCTTCTCCAATGGAAAACTCTCAACCTAAGGGACGATCGCGGCGGCCTGCTCCCTTTCTTCATCGAATGGAGCGCCGACTCCTGGCACCCCTCCGTCGACGCACCCAGAGGCTGCCACCTCGCGCGCTTCGAACTTCTCACTCCGGACCCCGAAGAACTACGGAACGCGGAGGCCGCCATGGGGCTTGGGGTGGAAATCGCAAAGAGTGAGAAGGCGCAACTTCGCGCCACCATCTCCTGTCGAACCGCCGCGCTGGTTCTGACTAGCTGACTGTAGCTGGCTTGGCGCCGCGCCGGCCTCAAGCCAGTTTGGGTATTGCCGGGCAGCCCATTTTGCGTGCTATACTTTGAAACCCGTCCCATGCTGGGTTTCAGCCGTGCGGATGGATTTGTACCGATTCGAGGCCCAGCCCGGCGAGGCGGGTAGCCAGGCGCCTTTTAGCACTTAGGGGGGAATATCGCAGAACGCAGCTTCCGGCAGAGCGATCGCATCCGCGTCAACGAGCGTATTCGAGCGCGCGAACTCCGGGTGATTGATGAAGAGGGCGGCCAGCTCGGCGTCATGCAGCCGTTCGAAGCGCTTAAGTTGGCGCGCGAGCGCGGCCTTGACTTGGTGGAAATCTCGCCGACGGCGGACCCGCCAGTCTGCAAGATCACCGACTACGGCAAGTATCTCTATCAGGCCAACAAAAAAGCGCACGAACAGCGCAAGAGCAGCCGTGGCTCGCAGCTCAAAGAAGTAAAATTTCGTCCCGCGACCGCGGAGCACGATTATCAGGTTCGCAAAAACCAGATCATCCGCTTCCTCGGCGATGGCCACAAAGTTCGTGCCATGATTTTCCATCGCGGCCGCGAAATGGCGCACCAGGAAGTAGGCCGCGCCAAAATGAATCGCCTTCTCGTCGAAATCGGTGACTCTTGCCAGATCGAAACGATGCCACGAATGGAAGGTAACGTCCTGGTAGCTCTGCTCGCTCCGAAAAAAGGCGTCTCGGTGGCCAAGCCCTCAGGGCAGTCATCGGCCAACGCTCAGCAGTCGCAGTAGCCTTTGCATCTGATTTTGGACTTTGCCGTGGGGCGTGCCCGCCCGTCAAGGAGAGACTTTCAGGCCATGCCAAGGAATTCGACGAAACCAAAACTGAAGCTGAAAACCCATCGTGGCGCCAAAAAGCGCTTCAAAATCACCGCGAACGGCAAAATCAAACGCATGCACTCCGGCAAACGCCATTTGATGGGCACCAAAGCTCCCGGCCGCATGCGCAAACTAAAAAAGTTGACGCTGGTCAATCCCGCGGACGTAGCCGCCGTCAGACAAATGCTACCCTACGGCTAAAAGCCGTGCAGCTTTTAAGCGTGCCGTCACCATTCGCACGCGCAAAGATTTTCTTCGTAGGGGCACGGCACGCCGTACCCTTCCGTCAGAAAAGCAGGACGCAAGTCCTGCATATCGCGCCAGGCAGCGCTTCACGGGTGCCTGCCGGCCGATAAGCCGCCCAAAATTGTTTGCCGCAAGGCAAACAAAAGCGGCCAGCAAGCTAAATCAGAGACAAACCCGCTGCCTAACGCGTATTTCCCGCGCGAGCGCACCGTGTTTGTCTCCCGAAACAAGTAGCCGCGGTTTCGAATTTTCGGCTTTCCGTTGTACTGGCGGGTCTCCCTAGACCCGCTATTTTTCCGGCGGTCCGTTCGACCGTCCAACGCATTGCCGTCATTTTCGTCCCTATGCTACGACCCGATTCGAAGGAGAAAACCCATGGCACGCGTAAAACGCGGCACAAAACGCCGCGCCCGTCGCAAAAAATATCTCAAACGCACAAAAGGCTTCTTTCTAACAAAAAGCAAGCTCTACCAATCCGCACAGGAAGCAGCCAATCGCGCCGATCGTTACGCCAAGCGCGACCGCCGCGTAAAAAAGCGCGAATATCGCAAACTCTGGATCCAACGCATAGGCGCAGCCGCCCGCAATAACGGCCTGACGTATGGCCAGCTGATTCACGGATTAAAAGCCGCCGGTGTCTCCCTAGATCGCAAGATCCTAGCCGATATCGCGGTCAAAGACGCCGCCGCTTTCACAAGCCTGGTGGCCAGCGCCAAAGCAGCCGCTCCGCCCCAAGCCAAAAAGGCTTAGGCCCGATAGAGCTCTTAGAGGGCGGGGCTTGCCCCGCTCAGGCCTTCGATGTCGCACTGGTTTATGTCCAGCGTGTGGTATTTTCGCTTGTAGTGGCGCAGGCCTGTTGCGCCACTACAAGGCAGGATTTCAACAATCATGGACTCCGCCCGAATCACGGCCGCCGAAACCCTAGCCGCTCTCGGTGTCACGCAACCGGACCAGGTTGCGCCACTCTTCGCCGAAATCCGTTCGCGCTTCGGTCTCGAATCCACGGCTATCCATGACGAACCCGCCTGGAAAACGTTCCGCGACGCCTGGTTAGGGCGCAAATCCGGCATCCTCGCCCAAATCACCGACAACTGGCTGAAACCCGCCCCACCCGATCTAAAACGCGCCGTAGGCGCCGGCCTCAATGAACTTCGCGCGCACGTCGAATCGCAAATCGAGTCTCGCCGCCAAGCCATCGAATCCGGCGCCGAGCAATCGGCTCTGGCCCGTGAACACGTCGACCTCTCTCTCCCCGGCGTCACCCGCCCCATCGGCTCGCATCATCTGATCCGCCAAGTTTTTCAAGAAATCGAAGACATCTTCGTCTCCATCGGCTTCTCCGTAGTCGAAGGCCCGGAAATCGAAACGCCTTACTACAATTTCGAAGCGCTCAACATCCCCGAATTCCATCCCGTCCGCGACGACATGGACACCTTCTATCTCGAGCTTCCGAAAGGCGCTCCAACGCCGCTGCTGCTACGCACGCACACGTCGCCAATGCAGATTCGCACCATGGAAAAACAAAAGCCGCCTGTTCGCGTTATCGTCCCCGGCAAGGTCTATCGCCGCGACAACCCTGACGCCACGCACTCATTCGTCTTCCATCAAGTCGAAGGTCTCGCTGTCGATTCGGACATCACCTTCTGCGACTTCACCGGCACCATCGAATATTTCGTCAAACAATTCTTCGGCCCGGGGGTAAAAACGCGCTTTCGCCCCAGCTACTTTCCGTTCACCGAGCCGAGCGTCGAATTCGACGTCTCCTGCATCTTCTGCGGCGGCAGTGGCACAGCCGCAGGTGGCGGCACTTGCTCCAAGTGCAAAGGCGCCGGTTGGATCGAACTCTTCGGTGCTGGCATGGTCGACCCCGCCGTCTACGGCTTCGTCAACTACGACGCCAAAAAAGTGAGCGGCTTCGCCTTCGGCATGGGCATCGACCGCCTGGCCATGCTGAAATACCAAATCGACGACATCCAGGTCTTCTTCCAAAACGACGTCCGCTTCCTCCGCCAATTCCCATGATTCACTACCTCACCACAAAACTTTCATTTCGAACGGAGCGCGCCGAGGCTCTTTCTTCGCACTTCGCTCTTCTGAAGTGGTCGGCCCGCGCAGTGAAAAATCTCTCTTCGATTTTGCCGAGCAGGAAACAGTCATGACCTTTATCGACGCCAAACAACGCTTCTCCAACCGCGTCGCCGACTACGTCCGCTATCGCCCCGGCTATCCCTCGGCCGTTAGGGACGTTCTCCGCGCTGAATGCGGCCTCAAGTCCGGCCATGTTATCGCCGACATCGGCTCAGGCACCGGTTTCCTCAGCGAGCTCTTCCTGAAAAACGGCAATCGCGTCTTCGGCATCGAGCCCAACGAAGCCATGCGCCAAGCCGGCGGAGAATATCTCGCTTCCTATGACGGCTTCGTCAGCATCAACGGCTCCGCCGAATCCACCACGCTCGATGACGCGAGCGTTGATTTTGTCACCGCCGGCCAGGCCTTCCACTGGTTTGAGCAAAACGCCGCCCGCGGCGAATTCCTTCGCATCCTGAAGCCCGCCGCCTGGGTCGTCGTGGTGTGGAACGAGCGCCTCACGGACGCAAGTCCCTTTGTCCGCGAGTATGAAGATTTGCTTCGAAAGTTCGGTACCGACTACGCCAGCGTAAAGGAAAGCTATCCCCGCGAAGAACACATGCGCGATTTTTTTGGCGCTGGCGCTTACTCCTCGCACACGCTGCCGAACTTCCAGGAATTTGATTTCGATGGAGTCGCCGGCCGCCTGCGCAGCAGTTCCTTTGTCCCAACACGAGACCATGCGAATTTCGCACCGATGATGGCCGAACTGCAAAGAATTTTTGACGCCCATAACCAGGATGGCCGCGTGCGCCTCGAATACACGACACACGTCTACTTCGGCCGGTTGAATTCTCCCGTGGCGCCCAACGACTGGAATCTGGCATGAAGAGATTACTGATGGGGGGAACGGATATTCCCAACTTCCGGTGTATCCAGTGGGGGACGCGGAGTTCGCCTAACGCTCTGGACTACGGGGGCTTGGTTCTCGACTGTCGGAAACTCGCCGCCATGCCTCCCCCTGGCCTTCGTCGGACGACGTTGTGAGGTTCCAGGTCTGATGAAAATCGTTTACAACTGGCTGAAAGAATTCGTCGACGTCACCGCTCCTCCAAGTGAGGTCGCCTCGCGCCTGGCCCTTTCCGGCACCAACATCGGCAGCGTGGAAAGCGGTCCCCACGGCGCCATCATCGACGCCGAAGTCGGCTCCAACCGCCCCGATTGCCTCAGCCACTGCGGCATCGCCCGCGAACTCAGCGCCGTCTATAAACTCCCTCTCAAATCCGTGGCTCCGAAACCGATCGAAAGCGCTACAAAAGCCTCCGACGCAGTAAGTGTCGAAATCCAGTCCCGCGACCTCTGCGGCCGCTTCACCGCACGCGTAATCCGCAACGCAAAAATCCAGCCATCCCCAAAATGGCTCAAAGACCGCCTTGAAGCGTCCGGCGTCGCCAGCATCAGCAACGTCGTCGACATCAGCAACTACGTCATGCTCGAGCTCGGCCACCCGCTGCATACCTTCGATTACGACAAAGTCCGCGACCACCGCATCGTCGTCCGCCGCGCAAAGTCCGGCGAAAAAATCCGCACGCTCGACGGCGTCGAACGCACCCTGGACTCCGCTTTCTCGGTGGTCTGCGATGGCGACGGCTCCCGCCCCGTGGGCATCGGCGGCATCATGGGCGGCGCCGAAACCGAAATCTCTTTCTCCACAAAAAATATCCTCATCGAATGCGCGTGGTTCGAAGCAATTGCCGTTCGAAAAGCAGCGCGCTTTTTGAAGCTTCACACCGAAGCCTCCACGCGCTTCGGTCGCGGCGCTGACCCAGAAACTGCCGGGCTAGCCTCGCGCCGCGCCGCTGAACTTATCCTGCAACTCACCGGCGGCGAGTTGCTCGCTGGGGTCGTCGATGTCTATCCCGGCAAACGCCAGCCGAAGAAAATCCAGTTGACCCGCACGGAACTTCTTCGCGTGATGGGCGCGGACGTCCCCGACAAGGAAATCGAAGCCATCCTCACGGCGCTGGGCTTCGCGCCCGTGCGCATCGGCGAAAATCGCGGCGCGGAGGGTTCTTTGCTGGCCGCTTGGGAATGCACTCAGCCTTCTTGGCGCGCCGAAGTCGAACGCGAAATTGATCTAATCGAAGAAGTCGCGCGCATCTACGGTCTCGACAAATTTCCCCCGCGCTTGCCGGCCGCCCGCCAAGGCGCCCAGCGTATGCCGAAGTTCGAACCCGAACTGCGCTTGCGCGAACGCCTCATCGGTCTCGGGTACCGCGAAATCCTAACGATTCCTCACGTCGCCGGAGAACGCGATGCACTCTTCCGTCCCGAGGGCGTCACTCCCGCGCAACTCTCGAATCCACTTTCTGAAGAGGCCAATGTCCTCCGTTCGAATGGTCTAGTCACTATGGCCGCTGCTCTCGAATGGAATCTCAATCACGGCCAGCGCAACGTCCGCCTCTTCGAAATCGGCCGCCACTATCGCCTGGAAGGATGTGCCTCCGTCGAAACGCCCGTCCTGACCATTGGCGCGACAGGCGAAGCCCGCGAAAAAAATCTGTATGAGAGTGCAAGAGAATATCAGTTCGCTGATCTCAAAGGTGATCTGGATGCTCTTGGAGAACTGCTTGGTGGATTTAATTGGAAGCACGATGGGCCAAAATGGATGAGTGTGTCCCGCTCCGCGCATTTGGCCTCTCCTGAATACTCCCGCGACGCCGTTGCTATAGGCGTTGCCGGCCAACTGTCGAAACGCGTTGCCGAGAAATTCAAGTTGCGCCAGGATGTTTTCCTGGCTGAACTCGACCTCGATCCGCTCTATGCGTGTTACTTTCAGCTGAAAAATGATCGCCGCTACTCTCCGCTGCCACGCTATCCCGCGGTGGAGCGGGACTTCTCGCTGCTGTTCAAAGACCAAGGAGTGACATTCCGGCACGTCGCGGGAGCAATTCATCATCTGAATTTCCCTGAAGTCGCCTCCGTCCAAGCGCGCGACCTTTATCGAGGCAAGAATCTACCTCCTGGAACCTTCTCGCTTATGATCCGCGTCACACTTCAGAGTCACGAAGGCACACTGACGGAGTCGCGCATCTCCGAGATCTCCGAGAAAATCATCCACGTTCTGCAATACACTTTCGGCGCGCAGCTCCGCGCCAGTTGATTGTTCTCGTCCACGCCACGGTGCGCTACAATCCGGAGACATGAGCATTCCCGTAAAAGTTGAGATATTCGGCCAGACCTACGCGATTCGCGGCGATCTCGACGAAGCCTATGTCCACAAGCTAGCCCAGTACGTCGACGAAAAAATGCACGCCATCGTCGCGGGCACGGCTACGGTAGACACGCAAAAAGTAGCCGTCCTAGCCGCGCTGGCGATCGCCGATGAACTCCACAGCACGCAAAAAGACCGCGGCGACCGCGAAGAACTCCTCCGCGAACAAGCCGAGCGCTGCCTCACCCTCGTCGAACGCGCCCTAAAACAAACCGCCTGATTTAGAAATCTCCGCCCGCCCGGTTTGACGCAAGATCCAAAAGGCTAAAAGCAGCCACTCCTTGCTACTGGCTCCAGTCTGTAGGAGTCCGCATCCAGCGGTGTTTACGGAGTTCGCCTTGAAGCGCGGGGGACAGAGGGCCCTTGGCGCTGGCGGAGAGGTTGCACTCGACGTGATGCGTCTTGCGCATCCCGGGAATGATCGTGCTGACGTCTTGGTTGTTGAGGATAAAGCGCAACGCCATTTCCGGCATGCTCAGGCCGTCCTGGAGGAGCGGCTTCAGCGCCTCGGCGTGCGCCACGCTGCTCTTGAGATTTTCCGCCACGAAATAGCTGTTCCGCCAATCGCCCTTCTGCCAGGTGCTCTGTAGCGTGAGCGTTCCCGAAAGCGAGCCTTCATCGAACGGCACGCGCGCAATGACGGCGACGTCTTTTTCTCGGCACGCGGGAAACAGTTCGTCCTCCGGATTCTGGTCGAAGATGTTGTAGATTACCTGGACGGCGTCTACCAGGCCGGCGCGCACGGCGCGAATCCCGTTCCACGGTTCCCACCGATTGAGGCTGATGCCCACGGCGCGGACTTTGCCGCTGCTGCGCAGAGCTTCGATCGCGCGCGGCAAACGCTCGTCGTCCAGCCAGTGGTCTTCCCAGGTGTGAAACTGAATGAGGTCGAGCGTTTCGACGCCGACGTTCGAAAGGCTTTTCTCGACGTACTCGACGAGGTAGTCGGGCGGATAGCAATGGTCGAGTGAAAACTCGCGGCGGCTCGGCCAGCGCCTGTTTTTCGGGGGAATTTTTGTCGCCGCATAAAGTTTTTTGTCAGGTCCGCCGGCAGCCGCGTTTCCTTTGTTGGCACGGAGGATTTTCCCGAGAAGGTGCTCGCTGTGGCCGTCGCCATAAGCCCACGCAGTGTCGAAAAAGTTGCAGCCGAGATCGACCGAGCGCTCGAGCGACTCAAGGGACTCCGTATCGGCCGACCCGGTCCAACCGGCCATGCCCCACATCCCATATCCAATTTCGCTGACGTTCCATCCGATGCGGCCAAATCGGCGATAGTTCATGGTCTGCTCTCCTAAAATAGAGGGCCTATTATACGCAGAGGGACACTGGCTCGCTCGTCCCAGTACACCAACTGTCTGCAAGACAAAGCTAATTCAAAAAGCGATAATGCTTCCATCTCGGACGGAGCTCACGCTGGGAGCAACAAGCCATTGTTCCCCCGGAAGGTTTTTGTGTTGCCGCGAATCTTGCGGTTGCGCGCGGCTGGTATCTTGGGTGCTCGCTTTCCAGAGTGAGGTCTCACGGTGTTGTGTTTTTCGGAGTCGTAAGGTTTGACCTCTTCGCCTCAACCGGGTCCGCGCAAAGCAGAGCGCCTTCTTCTCGTGCTCTTTCTGCTTTCCCTGCCCATGCTCAATCCCTGGGTGCGCGGAGACGGCGTCGGCTACTACGCCTTCGCGCGTGCTCCGCTGATCCAGCACAATCTCGATTTTACCCGCGACTATCAAGAAG
>JABCZF010000026.1 GCA_013289825.1 Acidobacteriota bacterium
ACTCTTCGACTCCGACTATGGTCAATGAAGTGCATCTCGTGAGCAGACTCGCGAGCGATGGCGCCGCCAATTTCACAGGAACAGCCGATTACGGCCAGAACGGCGCCTTCTTTCCGAACGTTGTCAAAGGCAACATCCTCTCCGGCACGTTCGCCACAGACAGCTCCAACCCCGGTCACTTCACGGGTTCCTTCACGCTCGGCACTGACCCCACCATTGCTCTTTTTTCATTCATAGCGCCAGCCGTCTCCACGTTTCAGGTTTCCCACTATCAAGCTAGCGATTCGCAAGCACTGATCATCCAAACCGATACTTCGGCGGATACGTGGGGCTACTTGCTTAGACAGCGACTGCCATAACTGGCAACCGGCTGGTGCCGTAATCGAAAACTTGGGCTTTCGGACTCTCACGCGTTACTTGACGGAAAGACATCCCGTTACTCACTCGGGTACAATCGCTCTGCAACATGGATGCACATGGAGTCGTCAATTTGCTATTTGGCGCGCCACGAGCGCTTATCGGCGTCATACATGTCGGCGCCCTGAAAAACGTCGCAGAGATCGCAGACGAGGCGGTAGGTGAGGCTCGCGTTTACGAAGCGGCGGGTTTTCACCGTCTGGCCATTGAAAATACCCACGACCGCCCGTATTTGAAGAGTTCCGTTGGACCGGAGATTGGTGCAGCGATGGCGGTGGTCGGCTTCGTGGTGCGACGGGGGTTTCACTCCCCTTGGGAATTCAGGTTCTCGCAGGGGCCAATTTGTGGGCTATCGCCGTCGCCCACGCGTGCAGCGCGAGCTTTGTTCGAGTGGAGGGTTTTGTTTTCGCCCACGTAGCGGACGAAGGTCTGATTGAGTCCACTGCTGGATTGCTTTTGCGATATCGCCGGACCATTGGTGCCGAGAACGTTCGCATCTTCGCCGATATCAAGAAGAAGCACTCGGCGCACGCCATCACCGCAGACGTAGACATCGTCGAGACTGCCAAGGCCGCTGAGTTTTTCCAAGCGAATGGCGTAATTGTATCAGGTGTATCCACTGGCCAGCCTGCAGACGCCAGCGAAGTAGCTGCAGTCAGCAGCGCGGTGTCCATTCCTACGTTGATTGGTTCGGGGATCACGCCGGAGAACATCGGGAGTTATTCGTCAGCAGCCGCGTTTATCGTGGGTTCATCAGTCAAACAGGATGGCCTGTGGGAAAATCCCCTTGATGAAAGACGAGTTCTGGCGGTAGTACGAGCATTTCAAAAATTACCGGCTCCTTGCTAGCAACGCTTGAAACACCCAGGAATTTCAGCTGGGAATGTCCGCCTAGTGCGGGTCACGTCCTGATAACGCCGTTACCGTGCAGATGAATTGAAGGTGCGAAGAAACCCTGCCTCCAAAATGCCGCCAAGACTTTTCGCAACTAGAAGCCCCATAAACGATTTCTCGCACGTCGGGATACATTTTGCTTCACCAAAAAAGGTGCGAAGAACCAGCCAATGGTTTTTTACACCTTCATTTCCGATTCCGCGACATTACCAGGTGGCCGCTAGGTCACCACTTTCCATTAAGCGAAGCTCGGGCCCGCGAATAATTTCGGATTGCCCGTTATAAGGCGAAGGGGATACAGTGCCGCCGGGTGATCTCTGGAGGCAAGACATGAAAGCGTCTTTGCTTTATCGAATCGCTTCTGTTCTTCTGCTGCTTTTTGCCATCGGACATACACTTGGCTTTCGCCAGACCAATCCCGAATGGGGAGTAGGCTCGCTTATTGAATCAATGCGGTCGATTCATTTCGATGTACAAGGGTTTAGCCGAACTTATTGGGACTTCTTTAGCGCGTTCGGGCTTTTTTTCTCCGTATTTCTTTTGTTCGCCGCGGTATTGGCGTGGCAGCTGGGCGGCCTTCCGGCGGAGACTTTTGCACGCATGCGCCGCACTGCGTGGGCGCTCGCCATTTGCTTTGTCGCGGTCACAGCTTTGAGCTTGAAATACGCCTTCACCACCCCCATCGTTTTCTCAGCCATGATCACGATGTGTTTGATTGCTGCGGCATGGCTTTCCACGAAGAAGGCAATCTGAAGCCGTTGGTTGCGTGTGTTCTGAATTCTATTTCTTTGGGGTGACACTGGCCTAGTCTTTCCGCGATTTTTTGGCGAGTTCAATCGTGGTGATCTCCACCTCGGGTAGCACCGGCCCAAAAGTCTCTAGGCGGATCGTCGGCAAAGGGAATGCACCGTTTACACGGCTATTCCGCTGCGCCAAGAATGGTGCGGCAACTTTCCGGTTATCGCCTAACCGGGAGTTAGGATCACATGACGCTAAAACGCTCTAGGTGAGTAATCGTGTGGCCTGCTAATCACCCATAGAGTTCACCATGCTGCCCGTCTCCGAAGCCCGGAGAGGAAGTCCTGGTTGAGATCGCACAGTCCAACGTATGATCTGGCTCGAGGTATTGCGCATGCTGAAATCGTTCCGGCACCGGTGCTTGGCTGCAGTTGTTCATGGTGCGGTATGGGGCGCGTGGCTTCTGGCTACACCGTTCTTCCCTGGTGCGTCCGCGCAGAATGAGCCTGTGAGCGTCATTGCTTTCGGCGCGCACCCGGACGATTGTGACCTCGGCGCAGGAGGCCTGGCCGCCAAGTATGCAGCGCTCGGTTTTAAGGTGAAGTTCGTGTCGCTAACCAACGGTGACGCGGGCCACCAGACTCAAGGGGGAGAAGAACTCGCCAAGCGCCGCCGCGCAGAAGCGCAGGAATCCGGCCGACGCATCGGCATCGAATACGAGGTGCTCGACAACCACGATGGCAAGCTTTTGCCTACGCTAGAGGTCCGCGAGCAAGTCATCCGCGAGATCCGTCAGTGGAAGGCGGACGTCGTGATTGGGCCACGCCCCAACGATTACCATCCGGACCACCGATACACGGGTGTTTTGGTGCAGGACGCTTCGTACATGGTCATCGTGCCCAACATCGTTAAAGATACCCCGCCCCTGCCTCGGAACCCCGTGTTTCTGTACTACAGCGACCGCTTCACGAGGCCGCAGCCGTTCCGGCCAGATATCGTGGTATCGATCGACGATGTGTTCCAGAAGAAGATCGATATGTTGGACGCGCATGTTTCACAGTTTTATGAATGGTTGCCATGGACTACCGGGAACCTTGATCAGGTACCTAAGGATGCCATTGAGAGGAAGAAATGGCTGGCGGCACAACCGATGGTGGTGCGAAAGGGGGCCCCTGACTGGCGGGTTACACTCGAGAAACGCTATGGGGCGGAAGCGGCTAGCATTCAGCACGTCGAAGCCTTTGAAATCACTGAATACGGGCGTCAGCCCAGTGAGGAAGAGATTCGCAGGCTATTTCCATTTTTTCCGCGATAAAGTGGCACATCCTTGAAATGTGGTAGATTCCCGTCGTCGGGGCAAACGCTGGAACGGGACGTTTCCATGAATACGCTGATCCGGGACATTCGTTTCGCACTTCGCTCTTTCGTGAAGAATCCGGGGTTCGCACTGGCTGCGGTATTGTCGCTGGCGATTGGAATTGGCGCGAATACCTCCATCTTCAGTGTTGCGAACGCGCTGCTGTTCCGCCTTCTGCCGTATGAAGGTTCGGACCGGTTGGCCATCCTGTGGAATCGTTCACCCGGCCTGAACATCAGCGAGGATTGGTTTTCCACGGCGCAGTATTACGACATCAAGACAGGGCACCATGGGTTTGAGCAGATCGCGATCGCGATTGGCGGCAACTACAACTTGACTGGGCAGGGTGACCCGGAACGAGTGGGCGTCATCCGGGTCTCGTCGAATCTTCTTCCAATGCTCGGTGCTCACCCGGCTCTCGGCCGTCTGTTGACACCGGACGAGGACTCTCCGGGACGTCCGGCTACGGCCGTGCTGACGGACGGCATTTGGGCGCGGCGTTTCGGCCGCGATCCGCGGATGATCGGCAAGTCGATCATCATCAATGGACAAACGTCTGAAGTAGTCGGCATCCTGCCGCAACGCTTTTCTTTGCCGCGGGAAGTTCTCCCTGTGCTCGACGGAACGGAGCAGGCAGAGATTTTTCTGCCGTTGCCGCTTGCGCCCGCCGCTTCGCAAGTGCGGACCCACGAAGATTACAACATCGTCGGAAAGCTAAAGCCGGAGGTTTCGCTGGCGCAAGCCCAAGCGGAGATGGATACCATCACGGCGCGGCTGCGGCGCGACTTCCCAGATAACTATCCGCCCAATGGCGGGCTGACGTTCAGTATCGTGCCGCTTCTCGAACAAGTGGTTGGCAACGTGCGTCGCTCTTTGCAGGTGCTGCTTGGGTCGGTGGGTTTCGTGCTGCTGATCGCTTGTGCCAACGTCGCCAATCTCTTGTTATCGCGGGCCGTGGCGCGCCGGCAAGAAATTGCCGTGCGGACGGCACTGGGCGCAAGCCGATGGCACATCGTTCGTCAATTATTGACGGAGAGCGTGCTGCTTTCGCTCTGCGGTGGAGCTTTGGGCCTGTTCATCTGCCTTCTCAGCGTGAAGTGGATTTACATTTTGGGGACGAAGAGCATCCCGCGGCCGCAGGAGGTGGGGATCGATGGACGCGTGCTCCTGTTTACGCTGTTGCTCTCCCTTTTCTCCGGGATTCTCTTTGGCCTTTCCCCGGCCTTGCGCATTTCACGGCTGGATCTAAATTCGACTCTGAAAGACACAAGTCGTGGCGCGGCTGGAACCAGCGCGGTATGGGGCCGCGGTAATAGTGTTCGGGGGCTGCTCGTTATTTCGGAGTTGGCGCTCTCCGTGGTCCTATTGATCGGTGCGGGACTTCTCATCCGAAGTTTCGCCCGCCTGCAAGATGTTCTGCCCGGGTTCAACCCACGCGGCGTGCTCACATTCGACCTGACGATGACCGGTCGAAAATACAACGACAAACAGACGATCTTGAATACGTACCGGCAGCTTTGGGAGCGGCTGGAGCATTTGCCGGGAGCGAACGCAGCCGGCGGAGTCACCTCGCTCCCTTTGAGCCAGGCGTTTGCGTGGACGCCGATCACCGTCGAAGGACGAACGCCGCTTCCCGGCGAGAAATTTCTCAATGCCGACGAACGGCTAGTTGGGGGGCACTATTTTGAAGCGATGGGAATTCCGCTGCGGCGTGGTCGATTCTTCACCGATCAGGACGACACGACGAAGCCAATCGTAGTCATCGTTGACGAGTACATGGCCGACCAACTGTGGCCAAGACAGGATCCCATCGGCAAACGGTTTCATATTGTCGAACTTCAGTCGAAGGACCCGTGGCAGACGGTCGTTGGCGTGGCCGGACGCGTGAAGCAAGACTCTCTGGACTCTAACCCGCGAATCGCTTTCTACCTGCCCCACACGCAATTCCCTACGCGCGCAATGACTGTAGCCCTTCGAGGCTCCACGGATCCCTCTGCAATGGTGACCGCCGTCAAAAATGAACTGCGAAATCTCGATCCGGATCTTCCGATGTACTATGTTCGAACGATGGGGCAGCGTGTGGACGAGTCGCTGGCCCGCCGGCGTTTCTCGATGCTGCTTCTGGGGGTCTTCGCCAGCTTCGCTCTGGTTCTCGCAACGATTGGTATCTACGGCGTGATGGCCTACCTGGTCAGTCAGGGAACTCGAGAAATTGGTATTCGAATGGCTCTGGGTGCTTCGCAGCGCAACGTCCTGAGTCTGGTTGTCCGGCAGGGGATGGCGCTCGCTCTTTCCGGCGTGATGATTGGTTTGGCAGCAGCTTTCCTCCTTACCCGGCTGATGCGAAGCCTGTTATTCGGCGTGGAAGCGACCGACCTAATCACATTTGCTGCGATTTCATTGTTGGTTTTGCTGATCGGGCTGCTCGCCAGTTACATTCCAGCGCAAAGCGCCACTCGAATTGACCCCATAGTTTCGCTGCGCTGCGAGTAGAGAGTTTTTCTCTTCAGGACACTCGTACTTGGGCCCGCCGCGCCCAGATTGAATCAGCGGAGCGACATTATTACCGGCGAGTCGCTGAAGTGAACACCACTTCCCCATCGAACAGGGTCATCAGACATTTCAGGTCTTTGATCTCCTCGGTTCTTATCGTGTAAAGGTCGCGATCCCAGATCGCAATGTCGGCTTTCTTGCCCACTTCGAGCGTGCCGATCTGGTTTTCCAGGAACATCTGGCGCGCACCCCAAGCGGTGTAGCTACGAACCGCCGTGTGAATGTCCACAGCCTCCGCAAGTCCGAACGGATGGGCGCCATAAGTGCCCTTGAGGGTCTCCCGTGCAAGAGACGCCCACAGCCCCAAGCGGGCGGCCACCGGTGTAACGAAATAGTCTGACCCTCCGGACCAAAGAATGCCGCGGGACAGCAGGGTGCGCAGGGGCTCCAGGCTCTCCCCGCGCGTAGGGCCATAGCTTGCCGCATAAATGTCGCCGATCCACCACAAGAACTCTGGCTGCATCTCGGGATAACCCGCATCGTATTTTTTCTGCAAGTTCGCCATTACCTCGAGCGCGTGCGGGGTTGGCAAGTTCGCATGGATAATGCTGTGCCGCAGCCCGGGATAGCTTTGCTCCCGCTCGACAAGCGCATACGTATCCACCACCCAGTCCATCGCGCGATCGCCAACCGCGTGTGTGCCCACTGGGACACCGTTTTGGTGGAAAAGGCGGACCATTTCTCGGTAAACCTCGGGATCTGTTTGCGGGTAGCCTTTATTGCCCGCACCCGAAGATGTAACGTCTGGAGTCTTGCCGTTGCGCAGCCAATCGTCATACACCCAGCCCGTTCGCGCGCCGCCGGAACCGTCCATATAAATCTTGGCCCCACAGGAAAGCAATCGGTCGTCGCCCAAACTTCCCGGTAAACGTGGAACACTCTTGATTTCGGCGAGCGCCTCTTTCGCCGACTCGAGTGTTGAACCCGCGTGCCACAGCACGCAGACCCGCTCCTTAAGCTTCCCTTGATCCAGCAGCGATTTGTAAGCGTCCCAGTGAAGCTGGTGGATGTCTGGATCTTTGACGGCGGTCATGCCTTCGCTGTGCAGCACCTGCTGGATGTAGAGGATGCCCTGGCGCATCTGCTCGGGAGTCGTGGGTGGGATAAGGAGGGTAACCGGCTGCATCGCCGAGTCTTCTTTGAGAACGCCCGTGGGCTTTCCGCTCGCGTCACGATCGATCGTGCCGGCGGCAGGGTCAGCAGTCGCCGAAGTAATGCGAGCCATCTTCAGCGCAAGCGAATTGGCCACTCCGTAATGCCCTGTCGTATGCATGAGCCACACAGGGTTGTTAGGAGCGACGGCATCCAGATCACTGGCCGTGACGTAGCGTCGTTCCCTGAGTTTGCCCTCGTCCCAGCCGGATCCCGTGACCCAGTCGCCTGGCTTGACCAGAGCGACTTTGGCCTTTACGCGTACCACTATTTCCGCTACCGAATTGGCGTCCGAGAGCTTGACCCCGAAAAGTTCTCCCACTCCTCCGTCGGCAATGTGTGCGTGTGTATCAATGAGGCCGGGGGTCGCAGTGTGGCCGTGAAGGTCAATGACGCGCACGCCCGGACCGTTTCCTGCAAATTCCTGGATCTCGGCGTCGCTGCCAACCTTTACAATCACGCCGCGTCGAATGGCCATTGCCTGGGAGATTGAGTCAGCCGCATCGACCGTGAGGATGCGTCCATGGAGCAACAGCAGAAGGTCCGCATTCGCGTTGGGACTCTGCGCCGACACCATTCGCGTCAAGAGCAGCGCGACGATCAGACCGTTCGCGCGCATGAGTTTCCCCTTCAGTGCCATCGCCAATTCCTTCCGCTGGAACATTGTCCGAGCACTATATCTGCAACATGCTCACAGCACTACATTATGTCTGACGCGCGCACTGTACTGAAGTTGGTTCGATAGTGCGGCGCAAAAGAGTGGTGTACTGTGCTCCGCTCGACAGTCCCGGCGCATCCCAACGCCAACCTCCCCTCCATTCAATTTCCATAGGGCCCGCGTCCGCCCGGGAAGGCGGGTTCGCCGGTGCGAACCGATTCGTAAAGCTCTCAGAGCGGGCGCCAAAGAAAGGGTGCAGGCAGAAACAAGGCGCCATCGCACAACCAGCGTGAATGCCCGGTGGCCTCCATCCCCACGCGCACGCTGACTCCTCGCTGCCTAAGATCCCGGTAGAATCGTTCGGTTTCACCGTCGTTTGATTCAATTGCTGTTCGCCGCACTCACCCGTTTCCTGATCCAAAAATGCAATTTCCTGAAAGCCCAGGTGATAATGATCGTAGCTGGTTGCTTTCTCCCGAGCCTTTGGTCGTCAATCAACCACAGTGTACTCGGGTCGAGGGAGCCAGCATTGTTATGAAATCATAGGGTTTTCAAGTTCTCGACTACTCTCCCGGAGTTAGCCAGCCGCAATCGCCACCAAGTCTTGGTAGTCACTTCTTCAGCCAACCTTGTAACTCCAGCCAGTCGGCAAACCTGTCGATCCAATGATCCGTAGGGAGGTTCTGCTTTCGCATTCCGAAGCCGTGGCCACCCTTCGCGTACATGTGCAGTTCGGCTGGTTTGTGAGCGCTGGTCCACTTTTCGTACAAAGCGACGCTCTCCAGTGCGAGTCCGAGATTGTCATCGGTGGCAGCCGCGACAAACACAGGCGGCGCATCCACTGGAACGGGAGAATCTTTAAACCTACTCCCGGCGGCATAGATCAGGGCTACGAAGGCGGGCCTGCCATCCGACGCATAATGGAAGGCCACTCCGGCAGAGACCGTTCCACCAGCGGAGAATCCGATAGTGCCGACGCGATCGGGGGAAACTCCCCAATCCGACGCGTGCTCCCGAACGTAGGTGACCGCCGCCAGCCCATCGGCGATTGACAGGGGAACGACCTTGTCTAATACCTCTCGAAATTTCTGCCGGTCTGCAAACAGCGCCGTAAATTCCTCCGTGGCGTCCTCGCCGGTGTGTGCGAGACGGTACTTCAACACAAAGGCCGTCACGCCTTTCGCAACCATGTACTTGGCGACATCGTTGCCCTCGCTGTTGATAGAGAGGGCCATAAAACCGCCGCCCGGGCAGATCACCACAGCGGTGCCGTTTCTCAACTCCTGCGAAGGCCTGAATACGGTGAGCGTTGGCTTGGTCACATTAGCGACGACTTCGGTGTTCCAGTTTTTCGAGAAGTACTCTTTCTCAGGATAGCTCTCCTGTGTCGAGCCAGGCGCCGTGCCGGGGTAGAGGGGAATGACATCCTGGGCGGCTCCGAGGGGGGCCAGGAACATCAGTAAGCAAACGGTTCGAATGAGGAATGTTTTCATGGGCGCAGTCTATCAGAGAGTCGCGTCTGTGCGCCTGGGATCAGAGTTCGATTCGCCGAGGGATAACTTCAGGCTGGCTAGACGGAAGTTATGCCAAATCAGGTTCTGGAGCGTCGGTCAAATGCCCCGAGTCTTGCATCGACGCCATAACCGGGAAAGTGGTCCCGGTGCCCAAATTACCGACCACCAGGCTCACCCGAGTTTTCAGACGATTGCATTTTTGGTGTTGATCTAATCTTTGAAAAACTCCACCAACGTCGGCGCGTGCGCCTTCGGCTTGAGCATGTGTGTCTGCCCTTGGAGCGTGCGGCACTGCGCGTTCGGCAATACGCTCGCGAGCGACCGGTTCGCGTGGCGCACCCACGCAGGGCTATTCCCACCGTCCATGACGAGTGTGGGTATCGTGACGGACGCCCACCGGTTGACCGGCAGCGGCTTCCCTCTCTGGTTATCCCGCACGATCGCGCCGTCGTAGGGGAGCGTGTGCGCAACGGCTTTAAGCTTCGACCACATAGGTATCATCAGTGGCATCAACGCCCTGACAAAGCCAGGGACTCCGACCGACTTCAGGAAGAGCTTGACTGCATCGCTTCGCCGATCTGCCGCGACCGCCGCGCTGATCCGGTCCCAATCGCCCGCGGTTGTGGGACGGGTATCGTCCACGATGAACGGCGCTTCGTACAACGCCAGCTTCTTGATGCCACTGAGGCGATTCGCCGCTTCCAGTGCAAGAACTGCGCCGGAGGACATGCCCCAGACAAACGCCGCCCCACCCGCTTCGCTCAGGAGCGTTGCGATGTCTTCGACCTCGCGCTCCACGGCATAGGGCGCCGTATCACCACTGCCGCCTCGACCTCGACGGTCGTAGGTGAAGACGGTGAAGTGCGGTGCGAGGAGCTCAGCCAGTTGCCCACTCTGACCCATACTTCGATAGCAGAGCGCGCCGTCGATCAGAATCACAGGCGGTCCCTTACCGATTCGATCGAATGCTATGGCCGTGCCGTCCTTCGAGAACGCTTTTCCCACAACCGCGGAAGTCGCCGCCTTCCCTATCTTGGAGGCTCTCCCTTCGGTAGCTTCTAAAACGGTCATCTTCTGCATAGACCCTCCGATATCGTCTTTCGCTCAGTCCCTACAAAATCCGCGCCATCGTTCAACATGCCGCTCTGCTTACCCGATCGTGGAGAGGTAGGCCGCGAGGTTTTGCAGGGTTTGAGCCGTGCCGGCATCAATGCGCATCTGCAGCAGAGCGTCACGATCCTTGTTCGTCGCGCACTCAATCGTCATCGTCAGCTTCGTTTTCTTGCCGTCCTCGGTGAAGACCAGCGTCCCAACGGGCTCGGGACTGGACGGAAACATCTGTACGGTGAAGACGAGTTTTTCTGGCGGGGCGATTTCTCGATAGATGCCCGTGAACGAGTGCCCCTCACGTCCATCGGGATCGCGATGGACCCAACGAAAGGCTCCGTTCGGCCGCAGGTCGATTTCGCAAACGGCGAGCGGCAGACCGCTCGGGTCCCACCAATGTGCGACGTGTTCGGCATTGGTCCAGGCCTCGAAGACAACGGCGCGCGGCGCATCGAAGATGCGCGTTATCACGATTTCGCGGTCGGTGGGAGTTGCGATTTTCACCGTTGCGATGTTCTTCGGAGATCTCTCCTTATCGCTTCGTGCGTCCACGTGCTTTCTCCTTCTTTTGCATCTCTTTCAAGTAGTCGTCCAAGCTGGCAAACTTCTGCTCCCAGAAGCGGCGAAAGGGTTCAAGCCACTCGGCGATATCCTTGAGCGGGACGGCCACGAGCGTGCGGGGACGCCGCTGTGCATCGCGCGTGCACATAACGAGGCCCGCTCGTTCGAGTACATTGAGGTGCTTAGAGATAGTCGGCTGACTTAGGACAAACGGTTTCATAAGCTCCGCAACATCCGCGTCTCCCAACGCGAGACGGACGAGAATCGCGCGTCTCGTGGAATCTGCCAGCGCGGCGAAGGTCAGGCTCAGACGGTCGGCAGGCGTGTTCATCTCCATGTGGCTATATTGCCAGATGGCGATGTAAGCGTCAAGGCCAGAGTGCACTGAATCCGTGAGCAACTTTAATATTTTCCGCCTGCTCGCCTAGCGTCTATGGATGGTTCCGGTCGTATCACGTAGCAAGCCGGAAGTAATCCCGACAGACCCGCTGCGCGTATTACCCCCGGTTAAGCCATCTATTTGGAATCTCGCTTGGCCTCCCCACAAGTCCTTTCTTTTGCCGAGACCTGAAACCACAGCGATCCCCCTGACAGACACTGCTAACCAATGGACATTGGCATAGTCTAACTATGTCAAGAGGTGATGATTTGCAACGAGACGAGATTCCTCCAGGAACACTCTATCTGTTGATTTTGAAAACCCTCGCGCGATCCGGCGAGATGCACGGATATGAGATCGCCAATTCGATTCAGAGGACGTCGGACGACGTCCTCCAAGTTGAAGAGGGCTCTCTCTACCCTGCGTTACAACGGATGCTCATCAAAGGCTGGGTGACTGCGAAGTGGGGTACAACGGCTGGCAACCGCCGCGCTCGCTACTATCAGTTGACTCCGGCGGGACGCAAACAGCTCACTCTCGCGATGACTCAGTTCGAACGCGTCATCGGGGCGATCACGCGTGTGATTGCAGCGGTCTGAAAGGAGCTCCTTTATGAACTGGCTGCGTGAACTCGGAAGACGGATCTGGATGCTCGCGCGTCGGCGTCAATTTGACGCCGACCTCGAAGAGGAGATGCGCCTGCATCTCGAAACGCGCCAGCAGGAACATTTGCAGTGGGGCATGCAGGAAGATGATGCTCGGGCCGCGGCCCGACGTCGGTTTGGCAGCGTAACAGCGTTGAGGGAGATGAGCCACATGGCGTGGGGCTGGGAATGGTTCGAGCACTTCGCCCAGGATATTCACTACAGCCTGCGCATGCTGCGCAAGTCTCCTGGCTTTGCCGCCGTTGCCGGGCTGACGCTGGCGCTCGGAATTGGCGCGAACACCGCTATATTCAGCGTGATTGACAGCGTGCTTCTCAGTCCACTCCCTTACCCGGATCCACAGCAGCTCGTGGCGATGAAGCAGAACGATTCGCTGCAAAACGTGATCGATATCCAAAGACAGACACGCACGCTTTCTCAGGGGGGCGGCGTCAACATCGAGTCCATGGACTACACCGGCGGAACTCAACCTATACAGATTCTCGCGGCGTACGTCGATGCCGGGCTGCTTGAAACGTTCAGGGTTCCGCCGATGCTGGGCCGCATCATTTCGCCGGATGAAGACGTAAAGGGCGGACCCCGAAACATCGTGGCGAGTTATCATTTTTGGCAAGACTTTCTGAACAGCGACCCCCACGCCTTGGGAAAGACCATCCCGCTGAGTGGAAGCGACTACACCGTGATTGGCGTAATGCCGGCGGGCTTTGCATTGCCGAGGGAGCATGCGGATGTGTTCGTTTCGCTCTGGGTGGCTTATCCGGAGGCTGCTCCTTACCGCGGCGTGCATTTCATGAGGACCTATTGGCGGCTGAAGCCAGGCGTAACGCTCTCGCAGGCACAGGCGGACCTATCCACGATCGACCGCCGACTGGCAGAGGAGTATCCAGACAACGAGAGAGATCGGGAGACGCTGGTCGTCCCCTTGCAGCAATGGTTGACCGGCGACGTTCGACCGGCGTTGCTGGTTCTTTTCGGAGCCGTGGGATTGGTGCTGCTGATTGCCTGCGCGAATTTCGCGGGGCTGCTGATGGCCCGTGCGATCGCGCGCCAGCAGGAGTTTGTGATTCGTGCTTCGCTTGGCGCGGGAAGGAGCCGGCTGATTCGTCAGGCGCTGACCGAGAGCGGGTTTTTGGCGATCATCGGCGGCGCTGCCGGCCTGCTGCTAGCGAAATGGGGCACGGGCTTTCTGGTTTCGCTCAAACCAGCGGAGCTGGAACGTTTCACGGGGATTCACATGGACGCGCACGTGTTCTTGTTTGTCTTCGGTATCTCACTGCTGACGGGTGCCGTCTTCGGACTCATACCCGCTTGGTCGGCGGCGCGCGCGGACGTCGCGGAATCGCTCAAAGAAGGTGCGCGAGGTTCAACGGCAAGTCCCTTCAGTCAAGTGTTGCGGCAATTGTTGGTCACCGCGGAATTCGCCCTCGCGCTTATTCTCCTCGTTGGGGCCGGCCTATTGATGAAAGGGTTCTCACGGCTCCGCTCCGTGAATCCCGGGTTTAATCAAACAAACGTGACGACCATGCATCTGCAATTGCCGGCAACACGCTACGCGGAGATTCCACCCCAGACGGGGTTCCGCCGCCAGGTGTTGGCACGCCTAAATTCGCTGCCGGGCGTCGACGCCGCGATGGTGACAGACATTCCGCTTGGCGGAAATTACCTGAGCCACAGTTTCGTCATCGATGGGCGTCCCCCGGTACCTGTGGGCGCCGAACCCGAAACGCAGACTCTCTCGGTGATGGGCGACTACTTCCGTGTGATGCAGATCCCGATTCGCGCGGGGCGCAGCTTCACGTCGATGGACCACGAAGGACAACCGCTAGTGGCGGTCGTAAACGAGGAAATGGTAAGGAAGTTTTTCCAGCACGAAAACCCCCTCGGTGCGCGTATCGATTGGTCGCGAAGAGCAGGACCGCATCAGTGGATGACCATCATAGGAGTCGCCCAGGACGTGAAGCATTCCGGACTCAATCAGCCGGTCGATCCCGCCGTATACGCTCCCTTTCCGCAATCCGACGAGGCCTGGAGACGGTGGATGACGCTAGCCATCAGAACACCTGGCGCGTCCGCTAAGTTCATCGAAGAGGTGAAAAAGCAGGTTTGGAGCGTGGACAGCCAGATTCCTGTGAGTGAAGTCCACACCATGGAAGACCTGATGGGTGTTTCGCTGGCGCAGCAACGGTTTAACATGTTGCTTCTCGGGCTGTTCGCCGCGCTCGCGCTGATTCTCGCTGCCGTGGGAATTTACGGGATGATGGCTTATCGCGTCGGCCAGCGCATGCACGAGATCGGCATCCACATCGCCCTTGGAGCCCAACGGCGCGACGTGCTGCGGCTTGTGCTGGGTGACGGAGCGAAGCTCGCATTCTTTGGCATCGCCATCGGGATCGCCGGCGCAATTGTCCTTTCGCGGGTGATGAAAAGCCTATTGTTTGAAGTCAAGCCCACGGATCCGGTGACATTTTCACTGGTGACGATCCTGCTAGCCATCGTGGCGCTGGCTGCATGCTATATCCCGGCGCGTCGCGCCATGCGCCTCGATCCCATGGTCGCCCTGCGGTACGAATAGCTGCCTGACAGCGCGCCAGCAAACTGCAGTGCGTGTAAGGGAGCGAAAAACACGGGAGCAAGGTGAAGGCCCTCCCACAACCGGGGCAGCGACCGCGACGGATACCAATGCAGTCGACAATCCAGACGGAAGGCCATCGTTCTCCGCTATTTGGGAAGCTACAGCGCCGCCCCGGTTAAACTTTGTCAAAGCAATGGTACAGTTGCACGGTGCGGACCCTCATTGCCACGCTGGCAGCCTGGTTCTTTTCGCAAATAGCGATCGCCCCCAAAACAATCTCCCTCCCGACCGAGGATGGCGGAGTCGTTTTCGCCGATGTCTACGGAACGGGTGACCGAGGTATCGTGCTTGCCCACGGAGGCCCTTTCAACAAAGAGAGTTGGGCCAAGCAGGCTCAAACACTGGCGGCGGCAGGATTTCACGTGTTGGCGCTGGACTTTCGAGGCTACGGTAAGTCTCGTGGTCCGGGCCAGTCCGACCCGATGAATGCGCCGCTCCACTTGGACGTATTGGCGACAGTTCGCTATCTCCGCGAGAATGGCGCGAAGCGCGTCTCAGTGGTAGGCGCCAGCATGGGCGGAGGGGCCGCGGGCGATGCATCCATCGCTTCGCAGCCAGGAGAGATTGATCGCTTGGTATTGCTCGGCGCAGCCCCGAATGGCCCAGCCGAGAAGCTCAAATCGTCCACTCTGTACATCGTGGCACGCGACGACGTAGACTCGGATGGACCGCGTCTTCCGCAGATTCGGAAACAGTACGAGAAATCTCCCCAGCCGAAGGAGCTGATTGTTCTAGATGGTTCCGCTCATGCTCAGTTTCTGTTCCAAACGGATCAAGGTGAGCGCGTAATGCGCGAGATCCTGCGCTTTCTCTCCGCGAAGACAACCACGCCCTATTGTCTGACCGGCTAGCAGGGTTGGCCCTTGATCTCCTCGAAGCCCGTTTCTGGATAGCTTCCGGGTTGTACAGAATCAACCGTTAGGCTGCACACTTGTGAACGGAGACTACGCTAGTGTATGTGGCGCTTCTTTGTAGTCTTCGACGTTTCGCGAGAACCCAGTCGCCGTTCTTCCCCTTGTCAAACTAGGAGAGCATGCGTTAGACTCCTAGCTAGACTAGGAGGCCAATACACTGTGGGCAAAACCGCGGAACTACTCCCGGGCACACTCGATATGCTGATTCTCAAAGCGGTGTCCTTGAAACCGCTGCATGGGTACGGTGTGTTGCTACGCATCCGGCAGATCTCAAAGGAGGCGCTTGAGATTCCACAAGGATCCTTATATCCGGCCCTCTACCGATTGGAGCACCACGATCTCATCGCCGCCGAATGGGGTCAGAGCGAGAACAACCGCCGGGCGAAGTACTACACCTTAACAGCCGCGGGGCGTCGTCGCCTACGCGACGAAACGGCCGGCTGGAACCGGCTAGCGACTGCCATTGCCGCGGCCTTAAACACGACATCGGAGGAGGTGTGACATGTTTAAGCGCATTCGTTCCCTGTTTCGTGTGCTCACTCGGCGGCGTGATTTCGAAGACGGAATGTCCGAGGAGCTGCGCTTCCACATTGAGCAATACTCCGACGACCTGGTGCGCTCCGGCATGTCACGGGGAAAAGCGGCCCGCCTGATACGGATGGAGCTCGGCAGCCTTACCAATATCAAAGGGGATTGCCGCGAGGCATTTGGCGTTCACCTGGTTGATGAGCTTCGCAGGGAGCTGCGCTACGCCGCCCGATTACTGCGGAAGACGCCCGGATTCACAGCTACTGCTCTTGTGACGCTCGCCGTCTGTTTCGGCGCCAATCTGACGATTTTTGCCGCGATCGACTCGGTGCTGCTCCGTCCGCTGCCATTTCCCGAACCCAGCCGGCTCGTGACCGTTTTCAATACTTATCCGAAAGCTGGCGTCGAGCGCGACGGCTCGTCGCTGACCAACTACTACGAACGCCGCGGTCATATTCCTGCCTTCACCTCGATCGCGATCTATCGCTATGGCACTGCGATTATCGGTGAGCCCGGTTCGACGGAACGCGAACAGGTCATGCGAGTATCTCCAGATTTTTTCTCCACACTTGGGCTCGGACCTGTGATGGGCCGCACTTTCAGCGAAGAGGAAACCTCTTATCAAACCGACAACGTTGCTATTCTCTCCGACACATTTTGGCGGCAACGCTACAACGCCGATCCCAACGTGATCGGAAGGCAGATCCGTGTGGACGGTCTTCCCCGAATCATCATCGGCGTCTTGCCTCCCGGCTTCCGCTTTCTCTCCTCCGAAGCGCGGTTGTACTTCCCCCTGGCATCGCGCCCCGAAGATCGCACGTCCTTGCAGCGGCATTCCGGGGGAAATGTCATCCAAATGATTGCCCGGCTTAAACCGGACGCCACTCTTGCGCAAGCCCAGTCTCAGATCGACGCGCAGAACGCTACATTGGAAGTAGACGACCCCCAGGCCAAAATGATTGCCGATGCCGGCTTTCGTTCCCTGGCGGTGCCATTGCATGCCGACCATGTCGCGGCAATCCGCCCCACGCTACTGTTGCTGGAAACAGGCGTACTCGTCCTTCTCTTGATTGGCGCCGTCAACCTTGTGAACCTCCTTCTCATCCGCGCCGGTGGTCGAGTCAAGGAACTCGCCGTGCGGCAGGCGCTCGGTGCAAGCCGGGGATACGTCGTGAGCGAAACGCTAGTCGAGACCACCTTGCTGACGCTGGTCGGAGGCTTACTCGGGCTCGCCGTCGGGGCTGGCGGAATCCGCCTCCTGGCCGTACTGGGTTACGATCGTCTACCGTTGGGGAGTCGCATCGCTTTCGATACGCGATTGGCATTGGTCGCCCTGGTCGCAGCCATCATCATGGGCGTCGTGCTCGCCGCGCCAATCGCGTGGTTCAATCTGCGACGCCACATGGGTAACGCGCTGCAATCAGAGAGTCGGGGTGGAACGAGCGGGCGCAGTGCTCAAATCCTGCGTCATTGCTTCATTGTCTCGCAGATTGCCTTGGCATTCGTGCTGTTGGCTGGAGCCGGTTTGCTCGGGCTCAGTCTCCAGCGCGTCATGGCCGTTTCTCCCGGCTTTCAATCCGACCATGTCCTCACCGGGCAAATCTCCCTTCCGTGGAAAAGCTACCCGGATGGGGCGGCCCGCCTGGCGTTTGTTGAAAACCTGATGGACAAAATCGGCCACCTGCCGGGAGTGTTATCCGCAGGCGTGGTCAACAATGTGCCTTTCAGTGGCCGCAGCGGCAAAAGCGCCGCCACCGTAAAAGGGCACATTCTCCGCGTCGGCGAATCAGCGCGAGGGCACTACTCCTACGGTGTCGGCGGTGACTACTTTCGCGCCATGGGCTTCTCTTTGCGGCTAGGGCGATTCCTCACGGCCGCCGATTCACATGGCCCCGAGCGAGTCTGCGTTGTGGATGAAGATTTCGCGCGATACTACTGGCCGAAAACCAGCGCTATTGGCCAACGTTTGTGGGAAGGCTCCGAACAGGGAAAGGATACCGAAGCATTCACGATCGTCGGCGTTGTCGGCGAGGTGAAACAGTCTGGGCTCACCGAAGACCAAGCCCAGGGCGCGATCTACTATCCTTATGTCTTCCATACCGACAACAGCATCTTCGTGGTTGTCCGCGCGAGCACCCCGCCGGAATCGCTCGCGTTGACGCTGCAAAAGGTGGTTCGGCAAGTAGACGTCGAAGTACCTGTCAACGACCTTCGGTCGATGGAAACTCGCATTGCCGATAGTCTTATCGCCCGTCGCTCACCGGCAATGCTGGCTGGCCTCTTCTCAGGAATAGCTCTGCTGCTTACCGCCATCGGAACCTATGGCGTGTTGAGTTACGCCGTGGCACAGCGCCGCCGCGAGATCGGTGTGCGCATGGCCTTGGGGGCCCAGCCGAGGCAGATCCGCATCCAGTTTTTTTCTCTCTCCTTACGCCTGCTCGCCGCAGGAACGCTATTGGGCTTGATCGGAGCATGGCAGGCAGGCCGAGCCATGCGGACGGTGCTCTACCACGTACCAGCACTTAATCTGGCAATCCTCGCCGGTGCCACGTGCGTGACGGCTGTGGTGTGTCTGGCCGCCTGCCTGCTGCCATCTCAACGCGCCGCGCGGATATCCCCGATGGAGACTCTCACCGAGGAGTAGTGGGTCCCGCTCAACCTGTGCATCTGCCGATAACGAAGACGCGTGAAAATGTGAGGGCTGGAAGGATATCTCCGAAGAAGTCGGCTCGGAATTGCAAGGCCAATTCTCCGGTCGCCGACAATCACGAGGTATCGAGTCATATCTCAACTCCGCACGGTCCGCCGTACTGCTGTCAGGGGGTTCTTCTGATCTCCTGGATTCCAATGTTGAGCCGGCGGCGCAGAAGGGCCCAGAGAGTTGCACCTTCGGAGTATCCCACGCGCGCCGCAACTTCGTCGACGCTAGTACGCCTTCGTTGACTGGCGAATGCGGTGTCCTTAAGATGAAGCCACTCAAACGCTATACCTTAATGATCGGCGGAAAGCATCTCGCACTACCGCATCGTCGAAAAACTCGGCTGGCATGGGTGTGGTGCACAAGGTTGAGGACCACAGGTCAGTTCCCTTTTGCTCTAGACTCTGGACAGGAGACGGTATTATGAAGTCCCTTTGCAAAGTGTGCACGCGTGCGCGCGGGTGGTCGCACCGTGTACCAAGGCCGAGGCGGGTAATTCTGGTCCAGGCAATGGTGCTCGTCGTCGTTGCCCAGGCTCCGGAGGCGCGGCCTCAGGGGTTGACCACTCCGGCCACTGCTGCCCCTTCGTCGGCGACCGGCCCCGCCGACCATGTCTATCGTGACGGCGTCATCTTCACGGCCGATCCCAGGAACGGAACCGCCGAGGCGCTGGCCATTCGCAACGGGCGGATTCTCTACGTGGGCGGCAACCAGGGCGTTGCGCCTTTTGTGGGCCCGGCCACCGTGTCGGTGGACCTACAGGGTCGGTTCCTGATGCCCGGCCTCGTCGACGGTCACATGCATCCGCTCGAGGCCGGCGTGCAGCTTTTGAAGTGCAGTCTCAACTACGAATCGCTCACGATCGCCGAAATGCAACAGCGTATTCAGACCTGCCTCGACCACGCGGCGTCCAAAGATGCGAATGCGTGGCTCGAGGTGGTGAGCTGGTTTCAGGAGAGCATGCGCCCCGTAGGTGTGAAGACGAACCGCGCCACCCTCGATGCTCTGAAAACGACCCGGCCGATTCTGGTGACCTCCTCGTTCGGGCATACGGCACTCGCCAATACACGCGCCCTCGCCCTCGCCAAGAT
The DNA here is from genome assembly GCA_013289825.1 of Acidobacteriota bacterium. GTDB lineage: Bacteria > Acidobacteriota > Terriglobia > Acidiferrales > UBA7541 > Acidiferrum. The sequence goes on from JABCZF010000026.1 coordinate 19,859, forward strand.
CACGGCTAGCACTCCCGACCCAATCGGCGGCAAGATCTGGCGGGACGATCACGGCGAGCCCACGGGCTTACTCGAAGACGCCGCGTATGCCGTGTTGTCCGACCTCCTGCCAAAGCCAACGGACGCAGAATACGTGGCAGCCGCGACGGCAGCACTCAAGGCGATGAGCCGCCAGGGCATCACAAGTTTCCTTGACGCTGCCGCCCCGTCCGAGGCCATGTCTGCGTTCGCGGCCGTGCGCCGCGCCGGAGGCCTGACGGCGCGGGCGCACTTCGCACCCGTGATCGAGCCCAAGGAGGCTGGCGATCTGCCCGGCGCGGTGGCACGGGTCCTCGCGTTTGCGAAGCAATATGACGAGGGCGCGACCGCTCGCGCCCCCGGCATTACGGTCCGAAACGCAAAGCTGTTTCTCGACGGTGTGATCGCCGCCCCCGCGCTCACGGGAGCGGTGCTAGAGCCGTACTTCATAAACGCCGGGACGGCGGAGAAGCCCCAGTGGGTGCCCGGCGCCAATCGCGGACCTGCAGTCTACTTCTCGGCGGATGCCCTGGCGAGCGTGCTCGTGGATCTCGGTCGCGCGGGGATCGATCCCCACATGCACAGTGACGGGGACGGCGCCGTCCATGCGGCGCTCGCAGGCATAGAAGCACTCAGAAAGGCACTGCCCAGCGCCGACATCCGTCCGGCCATCGCGCACGATGAGATCGTCGAGCCCGCGGATTTCCCGCGCTACAAGCTGCTCGGCGCGATCCCGGTGCTGTCGTTCCAGTGGGAAAAGCCTGCGGGTGATACGCTGGGCCTTACAAACTACTTCGGTCCGGCGAGAATGAAGATTCTGGAGCCAGCAGGGCTCCTGGCAGCGGCCGGGGCCCGCATCGCCTTCGGCAGCGACTGGCCGGTGGACAAGTTGGACGAATGGTTTGCCCTCAAGGTGGGCGTGACGCGCACGAACGCGCCGGGCGCTCCACCCGAATATAGTGGCCGGCTCGGTGACGATCCAGGCTTGTCCCGGGAGGCTGTGCTCCGGGCCGCGACCATCGACGCCGCCTATGAGCTTCACCAGGACGAGGCGACCGGGTCGATCGAGGTCGGCAAGTTCGCTGACATCATCGTGCTCGACCGCAATCCGCTCAAGGTGCCAGCCGAGGAGATCGCGAAGATCCAAGTTCTGGAAACCGTGGTAGGAGGCAACATCGTGTACGAGGCCTCTGCGGTCGCTGGCGGAATCCTCAAGTCCGAGCGATAGAAGCTAGGCAATGCCCCTTAGCAGCCTGCTGCCGATCCCGGGTGGTTGACGGGCCAACCGGAGTGCCAACTCGCTTTGTGGCCAGTGACTACCATTTGACTGCTCGATTCCTATTGACACTCTATAGGTGGACCGGTACTATTCCTATAGACCGCCGATAGGAGATGATCTTGGACTCTCGACCGACAACCCTCTTGCAAGGGACTTTGGACTTGCTGATCTTGCAGTCGCTTATGGCTGGCGAGAAGCACGGATTGGGAGTCTCGCGGAGAATCCAGCAGATCTCCGGCGGTACGTTTGTTGTCAAGCCAGGCTCGCTCTTTCCCGCATTACACCGAATGGAAGAACAAGGTTGGATTTCTTCTTTTTGGGGAGAATCGGAAAACAACCGCCGCGCGAAGTACTACCGCTTGACCAAGGCGGGAAAGAAACAACTCGAAGCCGAAACCAAGCGATGGGACCGCATTTCTTGGGCTATCGCGCAGGCTCTGGAAGCATCGTAAAGAGGTGATTACCCTGCCGTTCCTCGTTAAAGTACGAAGTTTGCTGCGAAATCTCTTTTTATCTACTCGTGTGCATGCAGAACTCGACCAGGAGGTTCGTGCGCACCTCGGGATGCTGATAGAGGAAAATATTCGTGCGGGTATGCCGCCGGAGGAAGCGCAACGAGCCGCGCGGATCGAACTTGGCGGTATCGAACAGGTAAAAGAACAGGTACGCGATGCGGGAATTGGCAATTGGCTGCACGCGGTGATCTCCGATGGCCGCTTCGGCCTTCGACAACTCCGCAAGAACCCGGCCTTCACAACCGTCGCCGTCCTGACCCTGGCTCTCGGGATCGGCGCAAATACGGCGATCTTCAGCAACGTCGATGCTCTCGTCCTCCGCCCGTTTTCTCTCCCCGGTCTTGATCGTGTCGTAGCCATCTGGGAAACCGTTCCGAAGCAAGACGCCTACCGCGTCAGCGTCGCCCCAGCGAACTTCCATGATTGGACCGAGCAAAGCAGATCCTTCGAATATTTGGCAGCTACTCGCGGATGGGATGCAAACTTAACCGGCGAAGGTGTTGCCGAACGCGTCGAGGGTTATCAAGTGACGAGCAACTTTTTCCCGTTGCTTGGCGTTCCAGCCGAGCTCGGCCGGCAGATCAGCAGCGTTGACCTCCAACAAGGAGCGGCAACCGTCGTCGTTCTCAGTCACGGATTCTGGGAGCGTCATCTTGCTGGCGATCGAACCGTGCTCGGCAAAACCTTGCTCCTGAACGGCCGCAAATTCACCATCGTCGGCATCGCTGGCTCCGATTTAGACTTCCCGGCGGGAGCTCAGATTTGGACTCCGTTCGATCTCCACTCCGTCGAGAGCACCGACCGGGAAACGCATTCACTTCTTGTTCTTGGCCGCCTCAACAAGAACGCCTCGGTGTCGAGCGCCACGGCTGACCTACAAGCCGTCGCCGGTCGTCTGGCGGAACAATTTCCTGGCAGCAATGCCGGCCATGGAGTCCGGGTGATCCGCTTGGCCGAAGACGCCACCAACGGAACATGGCAATTCGTAATGGTGCTGATGGGTTGCGCCGTCTTTGTTCTATTGCTCGCTGCTGTGAACGTAGCGAACCTGCAACTCGCCCGGGCATCAAGCCGGCAAAAAGAAATGGCAATCCGGTCTGGCATGGGCGCGAGCCGCTGGCAACTGATCCGCCAGTTGCTGGTCGAAAGCACATTACTGGCCCTTGCCGGAGGGGCTGCTGGCGCCCTGCTGGCAAACTGGGGAATGGAGCTTCTGCGGCGTGATCTTCCGCCGTTCATCATGGCGCACGTGCCGGGCCTAAAGCACGTGGCGGTCGATTTCCGCGTACTCTTGTTCACTCTCGCAGTCGCTTTGGGTAGCGGAATTCTCGCTGGCCTCGCGCCCGCCTTCCGTTTCTCGGGGTGCGACCTCAACGACGCCTTAAAAGAAAGCACGCGCTCCTCGACGGCAGGTCGTTCTGCCGGTCGTCTTCGCGGTGTGTTGGTAATTGTCGAAACCGCCCTCGCTCTCATTCTTCTCGTGGGCGCGGGGCTCATGGTCAGCGGGTTCCGCAGTCTCCTTGCCGTGGAAATGGGATTCGACCGTACCCACGTGCTTACGTTTCACATCGCCTTAGCTACGGAGAAATATCAGAAAAAAGATCAAATCCAGAGCTACTACGATCGCTTGCTCCATCAGCTCCAAACCATGCCGTCGGTAGATAACGTCGCTTGCGCTACCAGCTTGCCTTCCGGATGGAGCTGGAATTGGACCGAGTACACTGCAGAAGATCACCCTCCGGCCTCCGCCGGAGAAGTGCCTTCCACCGTCTCGCAAATCGTCACGCCCGATTTCCTTCGAACCTTGCACGTGCCTCTCATCAAGGGACGTTTCATTTCCCCCGCGGACGGTCCCGATGCTCCGCCCGTAGCTGTTATCAGCGAAAGCATGGCTCATGCCAACTGGCCAGATCAGGATCCAATCGGAAAACGCGTGAAGTTGGGGCGTCCCGAAAGTTCGGAGCCCGAGCGGCGGGTCGTTGGAGTTGTGCGCGATATTCGCTCTTCTGCGTTCGAGCCCAAGCCTAACCCGACCACGTATGTGCCCTTCGCCCAGATGCCACAAGCTTCGTCGGCCGTGCTGGTACGTACCTCGGCCGATCCTTTGAGCCTGGCCAGGAGCGTGACCCAGCAATTGCGCAGCATCGATCCCGGTACACCCGCGTACGACGTCCGCACTCTCGAACAAGTTGTTTCCGATAACGTGAGCGGTGTGGAGTCTTCCGCGCGCATGATGCTGGTTTTCGGCCTTATCGCTTTGGCGTTGGCGGCGGCCGGCATCTTCGCCGTCATGGCCTACTCGGTAACGCAGCGCACTCATGAAATCGGTATTCGCATGGCCCTTGGCGCCCGCCCATTCGATGTTCTTCGCTTGGTGATGGCATCGGCCTTGAAGATGGCTCTCCTAGGCTTAACCTTCGGGCTTGGCGTGTCGCTGCTCCTGACCCAAGCCATTTCCAACGCCGTTTTCGGCGTCATTCGAATCGAACCGCCAGTCTTCGCCTCGTTGACCGCCCTCCTCGCGCTGGTCGGAGCGGTGGCCGCCTACATCCCCGCGCGCTGGGCCACCAAGGTTGATCCCCTGCGCGCCTTGCGCGGCGACTAGGGAGTGCCGAGTCCAGACTAAGCCGTCGCGCTGGGTGGGCCGCAATCGCGATTCATGCCCGAGCGACGGTGTGCTCCGTAAGCGACGCCAGATAAGTTTTGCTTAGTTGGTTCGAAGCCAGATCCTCTATCCAGCTGAGCTACGGGCGCGCAAATCCCCTCGTAACCATGAGTCCACGAGCGTCATCTCCTGCACTCCCAGGCTCGCATAACGCATGGCGTTAGCCTGTTTCGTGTTGTATTACAAAGCGTAATACATTACAATTCATCCGGACACTATCATGGCATCGCCAGTCACTCTTCGGCTAGACGAAAAAACGCGGCAGCGGATCGCGCGCCTGGCTCGCCGCAAGCGCCTGTCCACATCGGAAGTCATTCGCCAGGCGATTGCGGCATGGGCGGACCGGCAGGAGCCAGTCTCTTCTCCCTATGAGGCGATGAAGGACCTGATTGGGGTTGTCCGCGGGGGAAATCCGAAGCGCTCCGAGCAAACCGGTCGCCGCTTCGCCGCGCTTCTTATGCGTCGCCGGCGGCGGCGTTGATTCTCATCGACGCAGGGCCGCTCGTCGCATTGGTCGATAGCGGCGACCAGCATCATGCCAAGTGTGCCGCGGCCCTCGCGGAGTTGCGCGAGCCTCTCGCGACAGTCTGGCCTCCGTTCGTCGTAGCGATGTATCTGTTGTCCGATCTGCCTGTGGCGCAAGAGGCGCTGTGGGAAATGCTGGAGCGAGGGGCGGTCCTTCTGCTACCGCTCGACTCTAGCGACATCCCTCGGATCCGCGAGCTGATGCGCAAATACGCTAACCGCCCGATGGATCTCGCTGACGCCGCGCTCTTGCGCGTCGCCGAGCGGGAGGGGCTCCGCAAAATCTTCACTGTCGACCGCCGCGATTTCTCGGTCTACCGTCTCAACAATCGTACGCGCCCCACCCTCATTCCATAGTTCCCAGTCGCAGGGGCCAAGCTCTTCACCCCACCGTTTGCACCGCGGACACCAACTCTGGAATGTCAATTTTAATGAGCGTGCCTTGGCCGGTGCGGCTCTCGATTTGCAGATGAAAATCGGCGCCGTAGAGGACGCGGAGGCGTTCACGAACGTTGCTCAGGCCGATGCCCTCAACATAGACGTGCGGCATCTTTTCTTCGGAGATACCCACGCCGTTGTCTTCGATTTCGATGCGCAGGCGGCCGTCGCGATTCGTGGTGCGCAGCTGAATTTTTCCGCCATCGAGCTTGGGCGCGAGGCCATGTTTCAGGCAATTTTCGACGATGGGTTGGAGAAGCATGCTGGGGACGAAGGCTTCGAGGGTGTCTTCGTCGATTTCCTTGATGATATCGAGGTTGTCGCGGCCGAAGCGGGCGACTTCGATATCGAGATAGTCGTCGATGAATTCGAGTTCTTCGCGCAGTGGCACGAACGTTTCGTGCTTGCGGAGGAGGCGACGAAGAATATTGCTGAGCTTGAGGACGACCCCGCGCGCGTTGTCCGGATCGAAGCGGATGAGCGCGGAGACGGTGTTGAGCGTATTGAAAAGAAAGTGCGGGTTGATCTGGCGGGACAGCGCGTCCATGCGGGCCTTCAGCAGGAGTTGCTGGTGGCGCTCGAGGTTCATCTCGATGCGCGTGTTGTTCCAGATTTTCAGCGGCGCAGCGACCGACATCAGCGTCGCGATCACCGTCAAGAGGAGCCACCAATCCCACTGCGGATGAATCGCAAAGAGCCACTTGGGCTTCGTAGCCTGCACCAGGGCTACGCGTCCCAACTCCAATCCGACGCACACGCCGAGCGGCGCCATTTCCCAGGACAATTGGCCTTTTTTCAGCAGGCGTACTACGGCTTTCGGAATATTAAGAAATGTGAACGGGCCGAAGTTCCAGAGATCTTCCTTGTTGGGAATGGCCTGGCGAATCAGTCCGCCGAGCAACCCTGCTGTCGAGGCGGCCGGCATCGCTAGCCATTCGCGAGAGACCAGCGCGGGGATGGTGATAATCGCTCCGCCGATAGGTCCGACCACGCGGCCACCCAGCAGTCCCATCAGAAACGCGCCTTCGAGCGAAAGGTCCGCGAACTGGTAGGGATAGCCGACCAGCCGCAACGTCACGCCAACGATTAGCGGCGGGGTCATGAACAGCATCAGCTTCAGTTTTTGGTCGGGGTCGCGCTCTTCGGTGAACAGCACGCGGCGGAAGGTATTCCAGCGCGCCAGCAAGGCGGCTATCGAAGAAGCCACGCCCACCTTCAGCAACAAGGTGAAGAGCAGGTCGCGAACTGCCGTTGCCGTATCCATGGTTGGTTTGCGCGGGCTTCTTCGCTAACGCTAGCCAATCGCAGCCGCGATGTAAAGGCTCTCGTGGCCTACCTGTTATACTTGTGGTTTCCCATGACGCCAAAATCAAATCCGGACAAACGCAAGCTGAAAAAAGGCTCCGGCGTGAAACTTGTCGCGCAGGCCGCCCTTCCCACGCGCCATGGCCGCTTCACGATTTACGGATTCAAAGGCCGCGGTCCGCTTGATGAAGGTATCGCTCTCGTGCGCGGAAAACTCAATGGAAAAGCCGCGCCGCTCGTTCGCGTGCATTCACAATGCCTCACAGGTGACGTATTTGCGTCGCTGCGGTGCGACTGCCGGGCGCAACTCGAGCTTTCCCTGCGGAAAATCGCCCAGGCGGGCTTCGGGATCCTGCTATATCTGCCACAAGAGGGGCGCGGCATCGGGCTGATGAACAAGCTTCGCGCCTATGAGCTACAGGATGGGGGAATGGACACGGTCGAAGCCAACGAAACGCTGGGATTCGCGGCCGACGCTAGAGACTATGATTTTTCCGCGCAAATCCTGAAGAAACTTGGCGCTACAAAAATCCGGCTGCTTTCAAACAACCCGGAAAAAGTTCGCCAGCTGCAGGACTCCGGCATTCGCGTGGTCCAGCGTATTCCCTGCCAGCCGCGCATCTCAAAAATTTCACGAGCCTATTTGCAGACGAAAAAAAGTAAAATGGGGCATATCCTCGAAGGGCTTTGACGCACATGCCTCACAACATTCCTTCCCTGGAAACGCCGCGGCTGTGGCTTCGCGCGATGGAATTGGCCGATATGCCGCAAATCCAGGCCATCTTTCCACAATGGGAAATCGTGAAGTACCTGAACGGCAGGGTGCCGTGGCCTTATCCTGGGAACGGCGCGGAAACATTTTTTCGAGAGATGGCGCTTCCGGCGAGGGAACGCGGCGAAGAATGGCTTTGGACCATCGGGTTGAAAAGCGCGCCGGATATGATCATCGGCGCCATTAGCCTGAGGAGGAACGACCACGAGAACCGCGGATTCTGGCTCGACCCGCGCATGCATGGGCAAGGGTTAATGACGGAAGCGTGTGACGTCGTGACGGACTTTTGGTTCGAGGTGCTGAAGTTTCCAGTACTGCGGGCGCCTAAAGCCGTGGCGAATGATGCGTCACGGCGGATTTCGGAAAGACAAGGGATGCGGGTGATCGAGCGGGCGGAAAGGGATTACGTTTGCGGTCGACTACCGTCGGAGCTTTGGGAAATCACGGCGGAAGAATGGCAGGCGCGGAAAGCGAGAATGCGAAAAACCGGATTGCGTGGCAAACAAATATAGAATCGGGCGAAATTGTCTCGAACAAAGAAGAAGCAGGCTCGCTCTTATCCGCCGCCGACGAATTGGACGATCTCGTAGCGGTCACCCGCTTCCACAGGCGTTTCCGTCCATGCGGGGCGTGGAAGTATTTCCAGGTTTCGCTCGATGGCTACGCGGCCGGAGTCCAGGCCGAGCGTGGCGAGCAAATCGGCAACCGTCGCGCCGGGCTCCGCTTCGCGCTTTTCTCCGTTTACAACAATCGAAATTACCGTTTCCGTGGACATGTTGAATTCTTACGCCAACCCCAGTATTTTCCTACGCCGTAGGCACGCGAGGCCGCGTTTTTAGCTGAAATTTTAGCTGGCCTCTGGAATCCGCCTGTGAGGCCTCGATCACCAGGGTGGACTCGGCTCCGGCCAGGCGGGGCATTTCGAATTCGAGTCGCGCTTGGCCGTCAGCCCCTGTCTCGGTCGAAAATTCCGTGACGTTCGCGGCGCCGTCGATTCGCGCGGTCACCAGTGCGCCAGCGACTGCTTCCTTATTTTGCCTTCTCAGGACGGCCACGTGCAACTTCGCGCGTCTTCCCACCAACCAGCTTTTCGCATTGATCAGTTCCATGGCCAGCGTCGGCGCGGGCACAGCATGCGAATGCGCCGCAGGTTCGGCTTTATGCGCGGCCGGCTTTTCGTCGACGGACGTCGGAGGTGGCATTAGGTGCAATGCGCCGCTGCGAATCTCTTCGGTCACGGTGCGATGCTGGTCGCCAATTCGTTTTCTGAGGACCTCTTCGCCCCTGGGATCGAGTGGCAACAGATCAATATAGTTATTTGTGCGCCGGTGAAGGACGCGACCTCGGCAATAGACAGTGGTGTCGATCAAGGCGTTTGCGGTGCCGCGGTCTTCGGTCTGGACGTGATAGACCGTCTCGCCAGCTTTCACATCCGTGTTATGCCCGAAGAGCATATATTTCGTCCACTCCACCGAACTACCGCTGCCATGGTTCCAACAGCGAGCGCCGCGGGACCTTCCTGCCATTTGACCGACTGGCTCTTGAATGGATATTATAACGCTTCGCCCATGACCGATTCAGGCTTACAAGCGTACACTCCGCTTCTCTTACACCTGCTGATTGCCTCGGCGCTCGCCGGGGCGCTGACGGCTGCGTCGGTGTTGGTGGGCTGGCGGCGACCGAGTCGCGCCAAACAGCAGCCTTATGAGTGCGGTATGGAGCCCACCGGCGATGCGCGCGCTCCGGTTTCCGTACGATTCTATCTGGTGGCGATGGTTTTCATTCTTTTTGACGTGGAGGCCATCTTCCTGTATCCCTGGGCCTACATTTACCGGGACTTTATAAAAATGTCTCCTAGTATGGGCATGTACGGCTTCCTGGAAATGATGGTATACATCGCCATACTTTTGGTGGGTTACTTCTATCTGTGGAAAAAGGGCGCGCTAGACTGGCATAAGTATTAGCCTGCGCCTGAGGGTTTTGGAACGGTGACCGAGAATACCAGCCAACGCGCTAGTGTTGTGGCCGAGCACCTGCGCGCGTGGAATCCAAACGCTATTGAAGAAATCATTGAATTCCGCGGCGAGACTACCCTTGTGCTTCCCCGCAAAATCCTGCGGGCCGTGGCCGAGCGCTGTCGGGAGCACGCGGAACTTAAGTTTGACCTGCTTACCGATGCCACTTGCGTTGACAGGTTTCCCCAAGAGCCGCGCTTCGAACTGAATTATCATCTGGTTTCCATTCCCCGGCGCGACAAAATTCGCCTCAAGGTTCGCTTGTCGGGATCGGACCCTGTCGTGGACACCCTAGTCCCTGTGTGGCCGGGCGCCAATTGGCTGGAGCGGGAGATTTTCGACCTTTTCGGCATCCGTTTTGAAGGCCATCCGGACTTGCGGCGCATTTTGCTTCCGGAAGACTGGGAAGGCCATCCGTTGCGGAGGGATTACCCCGTAGAGGGCTACCGCGACGTCCCCATGGTCACGGGATTCAGAAAGAGCTCTGTATGACCACTGTCGAGACCGCAACGGGCACAACAAAAACGATGGTTCTCAACATGGGTCCGCAGCACCCGTCGACCCACGGCGTGCTTCGCGTACTTCTCGAACTGGACGGCGAAACGGTCATCCGGGCGGTCCCTGATCTCGGTTATCTGCACACGGGAATCGAGAAGAGCTGCGAAGACAAGACCTATTCGCAGGCCATCACGCTCACGGACCGCATGGACTACCTCAATCCGCTGGGCAACAACCTGGTGTACTGCCTTGCAGTGGAGAAATTGCTGGGTCTCGAAGTTCCCAAGCGGGCCCAGTATGTTCGCGTCCTACTCGTCGAGCTGCAGCGCATTTCTTCGCACCTGGTATGGCTCGGAACGCATGCCATCGACCTTGGAGCCATGTCCGTTTTTCTCTATTGCTTCCGCGAGCGCGAGGAGATCCTGAAGATTTTCGAGATGTTCGCCGGGCAGCGCATGATGACGAGTTATATCCGCATCGGTGGTATAGCGCTGGAACCTCCGGCGGGTTGGCGGGCGGCGGTCGATCGCTTTCTGAAGATGATGCCGAGCCGCATCGACGAATACGAATCTTTGCTCACGGGAAACCGCATCTGGATGGGGCGCACCAAGGGCGTTGGTTATATTTCGGCGGAAGACGCCGTGGCTCTCAGCATGACCGGCCCCACACTTCGCGCGGCGGGCATCGCCTACGACAACCGGAAAATGTTTCCCTATTCGAGTTATGAAGAGTTCGAATTTGACGTTCCGACGCGTACGGATTCCGACTGTTTCGCGCGCTACATGATTCGCGTGGCGGAGATGCGGCAAAGCTTGAATATCGTGCGCCAGGCGATGGCCAAGATCACCCACGAAGGTCCGATCCGGACGGACGCACCAGGCATCGTGCCGCCAGCGCGCGAAAAAATGAAGACGGAGATGGAAGCGCTCATCTATCACTTCAAAATCTTCACGGAAGGGTTTTCGCCGCCGCCGGGCGAGACGTTTGTGACCGTGGAGTCGCCGCGCGGCGAGTTGGGCTGCTTTATAGCCAGCGACGGCTCGCCAAAGCCGTTGCGCGCGCATTTCCGTTCGCCGTCGTACATCAATTTGCAAGCCTTGCCGAAACTGGTCACCGGCCAATTGATTTCCGACGTGGTCGCGTGTATCGGAACGATCGACATCGTTCTGGGAGAGGTCGACCGTTAACCGCATGGAACTTTCCACACAACTCGCGGCGCGATTTGAAAAACTTCAAAACGCCTATCCCTTCAAACGCAGCGCGCTGATTCCCATGTTGATGTACGCGCAGGACGAGTACGGCTCGGTCAGCGACGAGATGATTGCGGAAATCGCGCGCCGGCTCGACCTCAACAACGTGCAGGTCGAGGAGACCCTCGCCTACTACTCGATGCTGCACCGCAAGCCTATGGGCAAGTTTCACGTGCAGGTTTGCACCAACGTGGCCTGTATGCTGCGCGGCGGCAACGAGATTCTGGAACGCGCCAAAAAGCGGCTGGAGATCGGCCACAAAGAAGTGAGCGCGGACGGCGTCTTCTCTCTCGAAGAAGTCGAGTGCATCGGAGCTTGCACCGGTGCGCCTGCCATGCAGGTCAATTACGACTTCTACGAAAATCTCACGGCGCTCAAGTTCGATCGGATCATCAAGGACCTGGACGGCGGCAAGATCCCGCCACCGGAGCCGGTAACTGCCGGCGCGCTTCACCAGCGCGAGCCGGGAGAGACGCCGCTCATCAGCAGGCGCTGGGGGATTGCGGAGTCGCACAAGATCGATGTTTATCTGCAGCACGACGGGTACCGGGCGCTCGAAAAAGCGCTGAAGGAGATGACCCCGGAATCGATCATCGATGAAGTGAAAAAATCCAGCTTGCGCGGACGCGGAGGCGCGGGCTTTCCTACGGGCATGAAATGGTCGTTTGTACCCAAAGATTCGCCGAAACCGAAGTATCTCATTTGCAACGCCGATGAATCGGAGCCTGGTACCTGCAAGGATCGCCCGCTGATGGAGATGGATCCGCATCAACTGATTGAGGGCATGGTCATCGCAGGACGTTCTTTTGGCGCTCACCGAGGCTTTATTTATGTGCGCGGTGAATACCGCTACGTCCTGGATATCGTCGAAGCTGCCGTCGTGGAAGCCTATGCGCACGGGTATCTGGGCAGGGACATTCTGGGTTCCGGCTTTGATTTCGACTTGCTCACCCATACCGGAGCGGGCGCTTACGAATGCGGCGAAGAATCCGCGTTGATGGAATCGCTCGAAGGCAAACGTGGTTACCCACGCATTAAACCGCCGTTCCCGGCCGTTGTCGGGCTCTACGGCTGCCCGACCATCATTAATAACGTAGAGACGCTGAGCGCCGTTCCGGCCATCATTCTGGAGGGCGGCGAAGCTTACGCCAAGCGCGGTACCCCGAAAAATGGCGGCACGCGGTTGCTTTGCGTCGCGGGACACATCGGTAAGCCCGGGATCTACGAAATTCCGCTCGGGATGAACATGAAAAAGTTCATTTACGAAATGGCTGGCGGGATTCCTGGTGGGAGGAAGCTCAAGGCCGTGATTCCCGGTGGCAGCTCCTGCCCGATTTTGAGCGAGGGCGAAATTGACATCGCCATGGATTATGACTCCGTCGCCAAGGCCGGCTCGATGCTTGGCTCCGGAGGCATGGTAGTGATGGATGAAACCACCTGCATGGTGGACATGGCGCGACGCATCATGCATTTTTATGCGCACGAATCCTGTGGCTGGTGCATTCCCTGCCGTGAAGGCACGTCTTGGCTGAAGAAGATGCTGGATCGCTTTCACGCCGGATATGGGCGTCCTGAAGACATTGACATCGTTGGGGAATTGGCGAAAAACATGCTTGGCCGCACGTTCTGCCCGCTCGGCGACGCCGCTGCGCTGCCTACCATCAGCATCGTGCAAAAATGGCGCAACGAATTCGAAGACCACTTGCACGGACGTTGTGCGTATAAATCCGCGGAAGCGCTTGTCGGCTCACGCTAGGAATCCATGACCGAGACGACGCTAGTTACGCTGAAGATTAACGACCGCGAAGTGCAGGTCCCTCCGGGCACGCTGGTGATTGAAGCAACGCGGCGCATTGGAACGGAAGTACCGTCGTTCTGCTATTACCCTGGCCTATCGTTGCAGGCCGCCTGCCGCATGTGTCTGGTGGAAGTGGAAAAAATGCCGAAGCTGCAGACGGCGTGCACGCTGATGGCCACCGAGGGCATGGTGGTTCGAACGAACACGGATCAGGTGCGCGGCGCGCGCAAGGCCATGCTTGAATTTCTTTTGACCAACCATCCGCTCGATTGCCCGGTGTGCGACAAGGGCGGCGAGTGCGAGTTGCAGGACATGGTGTTTCGCTACGGCGCGGATACCAGCCGCTTCGTGGAGGAAAAAATTCACCGGCCGGAAGAGAAATGGTCGGAGCTGGTCTACTATGACGCGCCGCGCTGTATTCTTTGCTTTCGCTGCGTGCGCGTTTGCGATGAAGGTATGGACGTGAAAGCGCTCGGCGTCGGCATGCGTGGCGCAAACAGCATCATCATTCCGAACCGGGAAGACCATCTCGAGTGCGAAGAGTGCGGAATGTGCATCGACATTTGCCCCGTCGGAGCGCTTACCAGCGGCACGTACCGCTACAAGACCCGGCCGTGGGAGATGACCTATGTCTCGACCGTTTGCACGCATTGTTCGAACGGCTGCAAAACGACCTTGAGCGTGCGCAATCACGAGATCCTGCGCGCGAATAACCGCGATCTTTCCGGAATCAACGAGGATTTTCTGTGCATCAAGGGGCGCTTCGGCTTTGATTTCACCAAGCACCCTGAGCGTCTGCGCCAGCCGATGGTGCGCAAGGGTGACAAGCTTTATCCCGTTTCCTGGGAAGAGGCCGCGCAGACGGCCGCGACTCGGCTCAAACAGATTTACGGTGTCAGCGGCAAGGATTCCATCGGCTTCATCGGGTCGAACCGCACATCGAACGAAGAAAATTATCTGTTTCAGCGGATGGCTCGCGCGACGTTTGGCACGAACAACGTTGATCATCATCGAACCGCGGACTACACCGGCCTGCTCACGGCGCTCGGCGACCGCGCTGGCGATTCCTCGTTAACCATGCAGCAGTTGGCCGAGGCCAGGGCGGTGCTTCTCGTAGGCAACGATCCGACGGAACAGAATCCGCTGGCCGCCTGGCAGATTCGCAAAGGTATTCGCCACATTGGCGCGAAGCTTTTTATTTTGAACACGCGGGACATCAAGCTGAAACGCAAGGCCACACAATTCGTCAAGGTCTCGGGGGGGCAGGAAGCGGCTGCTATTCGCTGGATGGCTCACGAAGAGGGGCAACTGCCGAGCGATCTCGTTGAGCAACTTGTCCAACTCAAGGCGGCTCTCGATGCCGAGCCCGAGGTGGCCATCGTTTTCGGAGCGGAAGTGACGGGCGCGGCCATCGCCGAGCTCGTGGCGTTCGGCTCAAAGCTGCAGGGCAAGACCCGCTACATGGCCCTCGGCGATTACGCAAATTCGCGGGGAGCTGCGGACATGGGGCTGCTGCCGGATCGCCTCCCAGGCTATCGGCAGGTCGTCGATTCCGCCGCGCGCGATGCGTTCGAACGGCTGTGGGGTGCGGTTCTTCCCGCGAAGACAGGGCAAACGGCGCCGGAAATGGTGGATTCGGCGCAAAATGGGGAGCTCAAAGCGCTCTACGTGATGGGCGCGAATCCCCTGGCGCATTTTGGCACTCTGGGATTTGGACGAGGCAAGCTCGAGTTGCTCGTCGTTCACGAGATGTTCTTGACCGAAACGGCAAAACTTGCCGATATTGTTTTCCCGGCGGCGTCGGCTTATGAAAAAGAAGGCAGCGTCACCAATACTTCCGGCGAAATTCAGCTTCTTCACAAAGCCGCTGAAGTGATGGGTCCGCGGAGCGACTTCGATCTGCTGCGCATTCTGTCGCATCAGCTGGAAAAACTCGGACTCGGCAAGGCCTTCCATTACAAGACGCCTGCCAGCGTCTTTGAAGAAATTCGCAAAGCGGTGCCTGGTTATGACGTGGAGGCCACGGGATTGCTGACGGGCAGTGCGGAAGCCACGCACGTGCATGTTGCGAAAAACGGGCACGCGCCCTACGACGTTCCTGTCGGTTTGATTCGCTCTGCGCAGGACACGCTTTTCACCAGCGGCACGCTTGGCCGCTTCTGCACCATGATGGAATCTCTTCCGGAGGCGGAAGCCAAGCCGTGATCTCCTTCTTAAACGCAAACGCCACGATCATCATTTATCTTGTAAAGATTGCGCTTCTGCTTTTCATCGTTCTGACCGTCAACGCCTATCTCACGTGGTTCGAACGCAAAGTGGTGGCGCACATGCAGTCGCGTTGGGGACCGCATCGCGTCGGGCCGCACGGGCTGCTGCAGCCCTTGGCAGATGGCGCAAAATTTCTTTTGAAAGAGGATCCGACGCCTGCGGGCGTGGACAAATTTACATATTTTCTTGCGCCACTTATGGCTTTGGCGCTGGCGCTTACGTCCATTGCGATTATTCCCTTCGGACCCGAGCCTCTCCATATACGCGGACGCGACATTACCCTGGGCATCGCCGATCTGAATATCGGCATCCTGGCTCTTTTTGCGATTACCGCGCTCAGCGTTTACGGTGTCGCGCTGGCGGGCTGGTCCTCGAATAGCAAGTATCCGCTCCTCGGCGGCCTGCGCAGCTCGGCGCAAATGGTGAGCTACGAGCTGGCCTTGACGATGTCCGTTGTCGGGGTACTCTTGCTGGCGGGCAGTTTCAATTTGCGCGACATCATCAACGCGCAAGCGCACCATCCCGAGCGGGGCATCTTGGGCTGGAACGTTTGGCCACAAATCCTGGGATTCTTCTGCTTCTTCGTCGCCGCGGTTGCGGAGACCAACCGTGTCCCGTTCGATCTTCCCGAAGCCGAGTCCGAACTCGTCGCCGGCTTCCACACGGAGTATGCCAGCTTCAAATTCGCTATGTTTTTTATCGCGGAGTATACCAGCATGATCACCGTATCGTGCCTTTGCACGATCATGTTCTTCGGCGGATGGCTGTCTCCCTTCCCAGCTAGCTGGACGTTTACGCACTATCTGCCGTCGGTGATTCTGCTTCCGTTTGGGTTGTGGGTCATTTGGGACGGAATCCGCTACGAAACGATTTTTGGCAAGATCATTCTTCCTGGCGTGGGCGCGGCCATCACGGCTATGGGCGCTGTGCTCATCGCCTTCCCGGCGGTGAACGAGTTCATTCAAGGCCCGTTCTGGCTGCTCGGGAAGATTTTCGTATTTCTTTTCGTGTACGTCTGGATGCGCGGAACGCTTCCCCGTTTCCGCTATGATCAGCTCATGTCCTTTGGCTGGAAATTGCTTCTCCCGGTTTCCATCGCCAACGTGGTGATCACCGCCTTCGCCATCCTCATGTGGGGTGCGCGATGACGCCGCAGCTCGCCATTTTCTTTGTGCTGGCGGCGCTCGCCGTGCTGGGCGCGCTGAACCTCATCATTCAACGACATCCGATTCACAGCGCGCTTTCGCTGATCGTAGTGATGATCGCGCTCGCTGGACTTTACCTCCTGATGGGCTCGGAATTCGTTGCTGCCGTCCAGATCATCGTCTACGGCGGCGCCATCATGGTGCTCTTCGTCTTCGTCATCATGCTGCTGAATGCGGGTGTCGAAGAACGCACCAATGTTTCGAAGCTCGCGGGCGTCGCGGGCATTCCGCTGGCCGTTGCGCTGCTGGGATTTCTGGCCGCGGCCATTGCGCGTTCGAACGAGAGCGCGCAAGCAGGTGTCGAGTCCGGCACGCTGGCCAATACAAAAGAGATTTCGACCATGCTCTTTAAGGATTTTGTTTATCCGTTTGAGCTGACCTCGTTCCTTATCCTGGTGGCGATAGTTGGCGCCATTGTTCTCGCGCAGCGGGAGAAAAGCTGAAGATGGTCCCGACGAGCTACTACCTGATTCTTAGCGCTGTCCTGTTCGGCCTCGGCGTGGTGGCGTTTGTCTTCAAGCGCAACGTCATCACGATTTTCATGTCCATCGAATTGATGCTGAACGCGGTCAATCTGGCGTTTGTAGCCTTTAGCCAGGCCAGACACCAGTCGGATGGCCAAGTGTTCGTTTTGTTCGTGATCGTCGTAGCGGCGGCGGAAGCGGCCGTCGGGTTGGGAATCATTATTCTCATGTCGCGGAACCGCCAGTCTCTGAATGTCGAGCGCGTGGACTTTCTCAAACTCTAATGCCCATACTCGATCATCTGTGGATTATTCCGCTGCTGCCGCTGCTTGGCTCGGCCATTAACGGCCTGCTGGGCGGCAAGTGGCCAAACAAGATCGTCAACAGCGTTGCGCTTGGCGCGACTGGCCTTTCTTTTCTCTTCGCGCTCGAAGCAATCCGTGAATTTTTCGCCGGCGGGCAAGTTCTCTTTCGCAAACATTTCTTCGACTGGATTTCGGCGGGCGCTTTCACCGCGGGTTTTGACTTGCAAATGGATCAGCTCACCGTCGTCATGGTGCTGGTCGTCACCGGCGTCGGTTTTCTCATTCACATCTACGCAACCGGCTACATGGCGCATGAGAGCGGCTACTATCGCTTTTTCTCCTACCTGAACCTGTTTATGTTCTTCATGCTCATTCTGGTGCTGGCGGCGAACTACGTGCTGCTCTTCGTCGGATGGGAAGGTGTGGGCTTGTGCAGCTACCTGCTGATCGGTTTCTATTTTCTGAAAAAGTCGGCCTCCGACGCAGGCAAAAAAGCGTTCATCGTCAATCGCATTGGCGACTTCGGCTTCATGCTGGGAATGTTCCTGCTTTTCCGCACCTTCCACACGCTGGACTTCACAACTCTGTTTGCTGCTGCCTCTAACCCGGCTTGGGGACACGAAGCGTGGGGGCAATTCGGCACCTTTACGATTGCCTGCCTGCTGCTGTTCATGGGCGCGACTGGAAAATCAGCGCAGCTTCCTCTGTATGTCTGGCTGCCGGACGCCATGGAAGGTCCGACGCCAGTCAGCGCGTTGATTCACGCGGCCACCATGGTCACCGCGGGCGTCTACGTGGTGGCCCGCTCGCATATCCTATTCGTGCACTCCGAGACGGCCATGGTCGTCGTCGCCGTCGTAGGCTGCGCGACGGCCTTCTTCGCCGCCACCATCGGCCTGGTTCAGACCGATATCAAGCGCGTCCTCGCTTACTCCACCGTCAGCCAGCTCGGCTACATGTTCCTGGCCTGCGGCGTCGGCGCGTTTTCGGCGGGCATCTTCCATCTCATGACGCACGCGTTCTTCAAAGCGCTTCTTTTCCTTGCGGCGGGCAGCGTCATTCACGCCATGGGCGGCGAGCAGGACATGCGCAAGATGGGCGGCCTCAGCGAAAAAATCAAATACACCTACCGCACCATGCTCATCGCCACGCTGGCCATCGCCGGCATTCCGCCGCTCGCCGGCTTCTTCAGCAAGGACGCCATCCTGCTCAGCGCATTCCAGATCACGGGCGGCCATCCGCTCTACGCCATCGGCTTGCTCACCGCGCTGCTCACTTCGTTCTACATGTTCCGGCTGATCTTTCTTACCTTCTACGGCAAGCCGCGCTATGACGAGCATCACGTCCATGTGCACGAATCTCCCTGGAGCATGCTCGGCCCGCTGGTGGTGCTCGCGGTACTCTCCGTCATCGGCGGCTGGATTGCCGCGCCCGCGCTGTGGGGCGGCCCCGACTATTTCACGAGCTTTCTCGCGCCCGTTTTCGCCTCGGCGCAAGGCGCGGAAGCCGTAAACGAAGCGGCCGCGCACCAGCTCGAAATTATTCTCGCCATCGTCGCCGTCACTTCAGCGCTTATCGGCCTCGGCGTGGCTTATTGGCTCTACGTCCGCCAGCCTGGCAAGCCGGAACAAATCGCCAAGTCCATGCGGCCTGTGTACAACACTATTCTGAACAAGTACTACGTCGATGAGTTCTACGCCGCGGTGATCATCAAGCCGCTGATGTGGATTTCGACAAACGTTCTCTGGAAATTCGTCGACGTAGCCGCCATCGACGGCACGGTAAACGGCATCGCCAGCGGCGCTACTAGCATCGGCGACACGGTCCGTCATACACAGTCCGGCAACACCCGCAGCTACGCCGTCTGGGTCGTCATCGGCGCGCTCGTGGTCATCGCCGTCATCTTTTTCTGGCCGGCATCCAGGCCAGTCATCGGGATGGTGCGCTAATGCCCGCCGGCCCCTTGCTCTCGATTCTGATCTTCCTGCCCGCTATCGGTGCGCTAGCGTTACTCCTTCTTCGCAGCAATGATCACGAATGGATTCGCCGCCTCGCGTTTGCCGTCTCTCTCGCCGAATTTATACTCTCGCTCTGGTGGCTCCTCCGAGGCGTGCCTCTCGGCAGCACCGGCTACCAGCTTGAGGAGCTTCATCCCTGGATAGCACTCGGAGCACACGGCTCCCTAACGCAGACCTATATCAACTATCACCTCGGCGTTGACGGCATCAGCCTCTTCCTGGTCATCCTGACGACTTTTCTCACGGTAGTCTCCATTCTCTGTTCGTGGAACAGCATCCAGAAGCGCGTCAAAGAATTCTTCATCGCCCTCCTGCTTCTGGAAGTCGGCGTCGTGGGTGTTTTCCTCTCGGTCGATCTCTTCCTCTTCTTCCTCTTCTGGGAAGTCATGCTGATTCCGATGTATCTGCTCATCGGCATCTGGGGCCACGACCGCCGCATTTACGCCGCCGTTAAATTCATCCTTTACACCATGGCTGGCTCGATCCTAATGCTCGTCGGCATCCTCTGGCTCTACAACGCCACCGGCACCTTCGACCTGCAATCCATCCAGCAGGCCCTCCAAAACGGCGCGCTCGTTCTGCCTCGCGGCACAGAAACACTTCTCTTCCTGGCCTTCTTCGTCGCTTTCGCCATCAAAGTCCCGCTCTTCCCCTTCCACACTTGGCTGCCAGACGCGCACGTCGAAGCCCCGACGGCCGGCTCCGTGATGCTCGCAGGCGTGCTCCTGAAAATGGGCACCTATGGCATGATTCGTTTCTGCTTGCCGCTCTTCCCGGATGCGTCGCACCGTTTCGCGCCGGCCATCGCCGTCCTCGCCATCATCGGCATCATTTACGGCGCTCTCGTCGCTCTCGTCCAGCCAAACCTCAAAAAACTGGTTGCTTATTCCAGCGTCAGCCACCTCGGTTTCGTCGTGCTTGGCATCTTCGCTTTCCAAGTCATTTCTGTGCAGGGCGCCGTCTTCCAGATGCTCGCCCACGGCATCTCCACCGGCGGACTCTTCTTGCTCGTCGGCATGCTTTATGACCGGCGCCACACCTTCGAAATGTCTCAGTTCGGAGGTCTTGCAACCCCCATGCCGCGCCTCGCAGCCTTCTTCTTGTTTGTCGCGCTCTCTTCGCTCGGCTTGCCCATGCTCAACGGCTTCGTCGGCGAGTTTCTGATTTTGCTGGGCACCTATCAGGCGCACTGGAACTGGGCTGCCTGGGCCGCCACCGGCGTCATCCTTTCCGCGTGCTACCTGCTGTGGTCCTACCAGCGGGTCTTCTTCGGGGAAATTACCGTCGAGAAAAACCGCACGCTTGCGGACGTTTCCGCCCGCGAGCGATGGATTCTCGTTACTGTGGCCGTGATCACTCTCTGGATGGGCATCGGTTCGGTTTTCATCACCGGCCGCACGGCCGCAGCCAGCCAGTCCGTGATCGAACAAATGACTCGCCCGCACCGCGCCTATGACGCGCGGACACCTCTCGAGGCCACGCCCGAAGTTGGCCAGCAAACTAGCGGTTCGGCGAGCGCCATTCCGAAACAAAACTCATTGGAAAGGCCCGGAACCCGCTAAATGTCCGCGTTCCCCAGCTCCGCAGATTTACTCCGCGTATTGCCGGAACTGATTTGGTGCAGCTTTGGCGCGCTCCTCATGCTGCTCCAGCCCTTCGTCGAGAGCCGCCGCGTCTTGACGTCTGTCGCCGTTGCCGGGGCACTGCTCGGAATCTGCGGCAACTTCTATGCGGTCCACAACCCGGGCTCCGCTTTCTCCGGCCTGGTCGCCGCCGATCCGTTCAGCATCTTTTTCAGTCATCTCGTAGGGCTGGTCGCCGTACTCGTCATTCTCGCTGCGGCTCCGTACCTTGATCGCGAACGCCTGGCCGACGCGGAATTCTACGCTCTCGTCCTTTTCGCCACCGCCGGAATGGGCGTGCTAGCCTCGGCGCAGGAGCTGCTCACCGCGTTTATCGGTCTCGAGTTGAGTTCCATCTCCAGCTACATCCTCGCGGGCTACCGCCGCGACACGCTCAAGTCCGGCGAATCCTCGATGAAGTATTTCCTTCTCGGCTCGTTCGCCACAGCCTTTTTTCTGTACGGCATCGCGCTGGTCTACGGCGTCACCGGCACCACCAATCTCCTGCGAATGGATGCCGCCGACCCCACCAGCACCATGCTGAAGCTTGGCTTGGCGCTGATCCTCATCGGCCTGGGCTTCAAAGTTGCCGCTGCACCCTTCCAGATCTGGACGCCGGACGTGTACGAAGGCGCCCCGACGCCTGTCACCGCGCTCTTCTCCGCCGGACCGAAAGCCGCGGCCTTCGCCCTCCTCCTGCGCATCTTTGCCGACGTTCACGCCGCCACACAATTCTGGTTCTGGGCGTTCTGGATTCTCGCGGTCCTTACCATGTTCGCGGGCAATCTCGGCGCACTGCTGCAAACAAACGTCAAGCGCCTCCTGGCGTACAGCTCGATCGCCCACGCAGGCTACATCCTGGTGGCCTTTGCCGCCGTCACGAATCTCGCGGATACGGAAATCGGCGCGAGCCCGGCCTACGCCGCAGTCCTGTTTTATCTGCTGACCTATGCTTTGGTAAAAGTCGGCGCTTTCACCATCGTTTCGCAGTTTGGCGGCGCCGGCGAAAAACACCTCTCGATAGACGACTACGCCGGTCTCGGCGAACGTCAACCGGTAGTCGCGGCGGTCCTCTCGCTTTTCTTGCTTTCGCTTCTCGGCCTTCCCGTCACGGCCGGTTTCCTCGGCAAGTTCTACATTTTCAAAGCCGCCGTCGATTCGCACCTCATCTGGCTAGCCGTGATCATGGCCATCAACAGTGTCATCGGCGCCTACTACTACATCCGCCTTATCGTGATCATGTACATGCGCGAACCGAGCGCGGAAGTTGCCGCCACCTTGCCCGCGCGCTTCCCCCTGTCTGTCAACGTGGTTCTAGCCATCGCCGCCTTCGGCACCATCTTCCTCGGACTCTTGCCTAGCAGAACTTTGAATTACTTGCTCCAGGCCAATCTCCTCAATAATCGCTAGCGAGACCAGGTGCGCGGCTAGTTACTCATTCCTGTGGCCCACTTGGGACAATCGTTATCCAGGTGTCCATCGACTGTATCCAGAATCCGCCCGCTGCTGGCGTCGTGCAACTCGCAGTGCCCTCCCGAATCGCCGTGCACGGTCCCGCTGCAAAATGCGGCTTGCGTTCCGCCTTCCCAAAACCTCCAGTCGTAAATCATCATTCCGTCGCCGAGGCGCTGCCGGACCTTGCCGTCTCGGTAAATTACCAGCTTTAGCGGGATGGTATAGGACGTACAGCAATTTTCATATTCTGCCAGCCATCCCACCGTCTTCTGGTCGTCTGCGATTCGCAATTCGCCGCTGCCAACTTGATCTTTCTCTTTGGGAACAGGCTTGTCGCCTCGCCCGGTCTCGACGATATGCACACTCCCGTCAACGCCAACGTAAACCTTTTCGACAAGAGGCGTTCGTCCTGGCACTGCCCGGGACGCGCCAACGTCCGGCAAGAGCGCTATAACAAGCCCGAGTAAGAACCGCTTCCGAGCGGACGCTTTCATAAAGGTTTCCTCCTCCCGATTTACGCAATCGATGTTATGGAAGTCAAGCCACGCGAGTGTCCGCCAGCGGACACAATTCCACTTGTAGGTACCTGCCCAACGCCTCCCTAGGAGATCGTAAGCAGTTAAAGAACCATCGGGGAAGAATGCTTGCCCAACTAAAAACGGCCCGGAAGCTTTCGCCTCCGGGCCGTTTCAATTCCGCGATTTTCCTGATTACAGCTTCGAGTAGAGGAGGAATCCCAGCGCAAACGTGAAAAGCGTAAGCGTTTCGACGAACACGAGACCGAGAATCATGGCTGCACGAACACCACCAGCCGCTCCCGGATTGCGTGCAATGCCTTCGCAGGCCGCGGCCGCTATCCGGCCCTGCCCCAAACCTCCGCCGAAGGCCGCGACGGCCACACCAAATCCCACCGCGATCACAAGCGTGGTCGGGTTGATTGGCGGCTTCGCCGCTTCTGGTGCTGTTTGCGCGAACGCCGCGGGTGCAATCAACAGCACCGCGACAAGCGCAATCAAAACAACTGCTGCTTTCTTCATAACTTCCTCCTCATGAATTAGCCGCCAGTAGGTGGTTCCCGGACACCGTGCAGTCGGGCTCACGCTGGAGCGGCTCAACAAAATCGTTTAGTGCTCGTCCGCAGTGGCCAAACCGATATAAACGGCAGGCAGAATGGCGAAAACGTAGGTCTGCACGACGGATACGAACACGTGCAGGATAATAAAAGCGATGGGAGCCAGAGCCGGGAACACACCCAACACAATGCCGGCAATCGCGGACTTCGTCCCGGCCCAGACGGCGAGTCCGGTAAACAAGCCCAGAAACAATCCATAAATCAAATCACTGGCAAAAATGTTGGCCCAGAGACGCACCGTCAGTGATAGCAAACGCGCGGTGGTGCTGATGATTTCCACCGGGAACATCAGCGGAGAGAGCCATGCCACCGGCCCGGAAAAGTGCTTCGCGTATCCCGCCGGACCGTGGTGCTTCAGTCCCTGCCAGTTGAAATAGACAAACGTAATGATCGCGCAGGCCAGCGGAACGGTCACATTTGCCGTGGGCGCGCTCAAAAACGGAAACGCACCAAAGAGATTCGCCAGCAAAATGAATAGCGCAACGCTTCCGACCATCGGAACGTAGTTTTGCCAGTGATGGCCGGCGTTCTCTTCGAGCACATCGTTGATTCCGAACCCCATCGGGTTCGTCAGCAACAGCTCGGCGATCTGTTGCGAAGCTCCAGGCCGCTCGACCGACAAGCGCGCTCTCAGTAAAAGCGCCAGCACTGTACCCACAACTAGCACTGTCAGCGCCATCACCACATGCTCGGGGATGGGCGTGTCGGGATAGCTAGGCTTGATATGCAGCGCCTTTAGCAGCGCCAGTGCTGGCGCTCCCAGGATCTGATTTACAAGATGTGTCAGCCAGCTTACGTGATGTTCCATTCCCTATTCCGTAGGACGCAGAATTTCGTACACACTCGCCGCAATCGTCGCGGCTCCTAAAGCACACAAGCCCACTACCATGCTCGCAAGGGGAACTTTCAGATACTCAAAAATAACATACACGCAGAAGGCGATCAAGCCGTAGCGGAACATCAGGCGGAACCACGTTCCAAATGGAATTCGCGGCTTGGCAAGCCCTTCTTGCGCTGTGGAGACCGCTACCAGGGCATCCAGCCCGCGCTTCAGCCAACGGAAATTCAGCCACGCAAGCACTGTCCCGATCGCCAGGCCTGCCGCCCACGCCCGTCGGCGCAGGAGTGCGACGATGATCGCGGTTGCTCCGCCAAGAACCAGCGTCAACCACGCGATTCGCTGCTCCGTGCGCGCGAAAACAGCAACGTCTGCCGCTGCATTCCCGCCGGCGGTGGATTGGTCAACCCCTTCCATCACCGTCAGCCGGGAAGCCGCCGCAGGATGTCGCGCAATCCAGCGAAAAATCCCAGGCCGCCGAAAATAAACAGGAAGATGAACTTGGTGTGCAGCCAGTGGTCGAGAAAATAGCCCAGCAGGCCACCGACGGCGATCGCGCCGAAGAGCACGAACGGGAGCTCCATGGCCATGCCAAACTGTGTGCCGAAACCCTTCCCTTTTTGCCCGGCGGGAGGCACGGAGTCCGTCTTGTTTGAATTGTTGTCCAAGATTATTGTCCAAAGGCATAGCGCGCCAGGCGCAGGAAGGGTTCAGGATACAACCCCGCCGCGAGTGACACAAACACGGTCGCCGTCAGCGCAACGGTCTGGCCGCTGCTAATCGTCAGTGTCGGCGCTTCGAACAGCAGTGTGTCTGCACCCGGCCTTTTCCATGCATGCGCAACGATGCGGCCGTAGTAGTACACCGCGAACAGCGCATTGACGACTGCAAACGCCGCGAGTTCAGGATGCGGTGCTGCCATCAGTGCTTTGACGATGTAATACTTGGCAAGGAAACCCGCCGTCGGTGGTATTCCCGCGAGCGACATCATAAAAATGAGCAAGAGCAGAGCCGCAGCGGGGCTGCGTCGATACAAGCCGTCCAGATCGCGCAATTCTATGGCGTCACTTCCGCGCCGCTGCAGCACGATCAGTATTCCAAACGCGCCCGCCGTCATAAAAACGTAGATACCCAGGTAGTACATCATTCCGCTAAAGCCAGCCTCATTCCCCGCGACCAAGCCAAGCAAAATAAATCCCGTCTGAGCAACGGATCCATACGCGAGTAGTCTCCCGACCTTGGTCTGCCGCAACGCAAGAATGTTTCCCCAAAGAAGCGACACGATCGCCGCGCCGCCCCACACGTGAATCCATTTCTGGTGCGCGAATACAAACAAAAAAGAAAAAAACCTCAGCAGCAGGGCAAAGCCCGCCGTCTTCGCGGCCACGTTCAAGTACCCAGCAATCGGCGTTCGTGCCGATCCACAGATGCCCGGCGCGAACCAATGAAACAGCCCGGCATCGATCAAAAAGAATGCTCCAGCGGCAAGCAAAACGAGCGCCAGCGACGCCGGCCAGGCCGTAAGCCCGCCGAATGGCATGCCATTATCCACACGCACTTCGAGGAGCGCTCCAACTCGCCCGAGATTCGTCGTTTGAAAGAGCCTGTAAAGCATCAGAAAACCACCTGCCAGGGCAAACGAACTGCACGCCCACAGAAAACCGTAACTTCGCGCCGCCCCTGGTTCACGCGGCTCGCTCCGCGAAAGTCCCGCCGACAAGAAACAGCTCAGCCCCATAACCTCGATCCCTAACAGTACAACGATCACATCGACCCCGGAAACCATCACCATCATGCCCATACAGGCGAACAAAAGCAGCGCGTAGTAGGCTCCGTGCCCATGCTCTTCGGTCTCGAGGTAGCGTACCGAAAGCAAAATGATCAGCGCGGTGGCCGCCAGAAATAGCGTCGCGAAAAAAAGAAAGAACGGATCGACCAGTACGCTCTGGTGAAGCCCCAGAAGTCCCGGCGACTCGGGATTCACCTCCCGGAGCGCCTGCATCTTCCCGTGCTGCGCATTCAGGGTGAATCCGCTGAAGGCCGTCCCCGCCAGCGCAAGCAACGCATTCCAGTGCTTCTCATTCACCGCAAGCCACCGGTCGATCAGCAGAATCCCACAAGCGAACAACGCCAATTCCATCTCCGGGAGGATGAGCACTCCATCTCGGCTGAGAAACCCGCGCATCACATTGATAAGTGTATGAATCATTCGGAAGGATTTTCTCGCCAGGAAAACCAAGGCCGCTCGTGAAGCGGCGACGGAACAACTATTGGCGCTATTTTTCGAACAGCAATTCTCCTGCCCGGTGCGTGGCCTTGACCACGGCTTTGATCAACGTCACGCGCAGCTTGCCTTCTTCGAGTTCAAGGATTCCGTCAATCGTGCAGCCTGCCGGTGTCGTCACCGCATCCTTCAAAAGCGCCGGATGATCCCCCGTCTCCAGGACCACGCTGGCTGCGCCCTTCATCATCTGGGCCGCAAGCAGCGTCGACACATCGCGCGGCAAACCCACTTTCACGCCGGCCTCCGCGAATGACTCCAAAATAATATAGGCAAACGCCGGCCCGCTCGCAGAAAGCCCGGTCACCGCATCCATATTCTTCTCATCAACAACAACCGTCCGTCCCACCGCGTCGAACATGGCCCGCGCCGTCTCTAGGTGTTCCGCGCCCGCGTGCGTCCCGCGGCAAATCCCCGTCATCCCGCAACCCACCGCAGAACAGGTGTTGGGCATGGCTCGCACCACCGGCACGTTGGCACCCACGTGTTGCTCGATGTAGTTCGTCGGGACAGAAGCCGCCACGGAAATCACCAGCGTTTTTTCGCCGAGCTCCGGCGCAATTTCCTTCAACACTTCGCCCACCACCTGCGGCTTCACGCCCAACAGCACAATGTCCGCGCCATGCACGGCTTTCCGGTTCTCCGTGCTCACGCCAACGCCAAGTTCTTTCGCCAAAGCCGCAGCCTTCTCGGCATGCTTTACGGTGGCCGTCACGCGCTTCGGCGAAAACAACCCCTGCTTCAGGTACGCCCGCAGCAAAATCCCGCCGAGCTTGCCCGTCCCCAATACCGCCAATTTTTTGTCCGTAAGCTTTTGCGCCATAGTCCAAACATTGTTGACGACACGCCCATCGGCGTCAACCGCTGTTTCACGCCATCTTCGAGTACAATGCCGTCCGCGTAGCGTTACTATCCAACCGCGGTAGGTGACCATACTTGCGCCGTTCCTATTTTCTGGCGACTATCGTTTTTCTGCTCGCAAGCGCTCTGCCGTTCTTCCGAGGCACGTCTCAGCGAGCAGCAAAACCGTCAACCTCTTTCAACGTCACTAAAGACCTCGCCGTCCCTATGCGCGATGATGTTGTCCTGCGCGCAGACATTGTTCTCCCCAGCGCCACCGGCCGCTTCCCCACACTCGTATACCGCACGCCTTACGGCAAGCAGTTCGCCCTGAAAGAAGGCTCCTCGTTCGAAAAAGCTGTGGCGCGCGGCTATGCCATAGTCATTCAAGATGTCCGCGGACGCTACGCCTCCGACGGCGATTTCTCTCCGTATCAAAACGAAGGCCGGGACGGCTACGACACTATCGAATGGGCCGCTCGCCAACCCTGGTCAGACGGAAACGTCGGCACCTTCGGCCTTTCCTACCCCGGCGCTGTCCAATGGCTCGCCGCGGTCGAGAATCCACCGCATCTCAAAGCCATGGTTCCTGCCATGACCTTCTCCACGCCGCGCAATTTCTTCTATTCGGGCGGCGTCTTCGATGGTTCATGGCTCGACTGGATTTGGTTCAACATCGCCCCCGACGCCCGTCGACGTAAGAGTCTGTCCGGCCCGCAAACGCACAAAGAAGCCGCCGCATCCTGGAAGCAAGATCACGAACGCTTGCAGAACTTCCTGCCGCTCCGCGATCTCCCCGACTTGAAGCAGGTCGCGCCCTTCTACTACGAGTGGCTTGCGCATCCGCCAGCTGATTCGTGGTGGGACTGGGCGGAGCTGCGCAACAAATACGACCGGGTGCACGCGGCAGTTCTGAATTTTTCTGGTTGGTACGATGAAGCCTACGGTCCCGATGGCGCAACGACGAATTTCAACGGCCTGCTCGCCGCTCGCCACACCGAAAAAGATCCCCGCACGCACACCTTGATCGGACCATGGACCCACGGTGGCCAGAACGAATCCAAGTCCGGCGAGCGTGACTTCGGTCCCGCCGCTCCTATCGACTACGATGAACTAATCCTCCGCTGGATGGACCACTATCTTCAGAACGTCAACAACAGCGTTGACCGCGAAAAACCTGTCCGTCTTTTCGTTATGGGAGACAACGCCTGGCGCGACGAAGATTCTTGGCCTCTCGCCCGCGCGAAAGAAACTTCCTATTACTTGAATGCATCGAGAGGCGCCTCCCGTATCGGCACGCTGAATTCTTCCTTGCTCGTCCCCTCCGCTCGGACCTCCGAGTTCGTCTCCGACCCAGCGCATCCGCTAAGCGATCCCTACACCGAATACGGCGCGCATGACTATCGCGCGTTTGCGGGCCGCGACGATGTGCTCGTCTTCGACGCGATGCCTCTCCGGACCGACACCGAACTCACCGGCCCCATTCGCGCGGAAATCTTCGTCTCCACCGACGTTCCCGACTTCGATCTTTGGGTGCGCCTCCTCGACGTCGCTCCCGACGGCACCGCCTTCAATCTCATGAGTCCCGGCCTCGACGTTCTCCGCGCCAGCTACCGCAACCGCTCGCTAAAACCCGAACTGCTCACGCCGGGCAAGATCTATCACCTTACTCTTGATCGCATGCTCACCAGCAACGTCTTTCGTTCAGGTCATCGCATCCGTGTGCAAATCTCCGCCGCCTTTTCACCCCATTTTTCGCGAAATCTCCAGACCGGCAAATCCGAAATCACCTCTTCCGAAACACAGCTCTGCCACATCCGCATCTACCACAATGCTGAACACTCTTCTCGAATCGTCTTGCCGGTCATTCCGCGCGCGAAGCAGTAGAAAAATTAATCGTGTCGCGCCCCGTGCAAGACGTGCACCGCATGCGGCAAGAGATGCGCCACTGCATCCAACGACTCCGCCGCGCCCTTAGGACTCCCCGGCAGATTGACAATTAAGGTCTTCGTTCGAACCGCCGCCATCCCGCGAGAAAGCACCGCTGTAGGCGTCAACTCCGCCCCTCGGCGCCGCATCTCTTCCCCGATCCCTGGCACAATCCGGTCCGCGACCGCCTCGGTCGACTCCGGAGTATTGTCCCGGGGCCCAATCCCCGTCCCGCCCGTCGTCAGAATCACCTCCACCCGCCCAGAGTCCGCCAATTCACGCAACTGCTCGCGAATGTTCGCCGGATCATCCGAAACGCGAAGCACCGCAGTCACTTCCCAACCCAATCCCCGACACACTGCGACTACGGCGGGCCCAGACAAATCCTCGCGTTCCCCTCTCGCTACGGTATCGCTGATAGTGAGCACTGCGACGCGCATCAGGCAGGCTGCTTCGTTTCGACAGGGTCGCGACTCGCTTCGTCCATTAGCCGCATTGCTTCCATCAAAAGTCCGGTAGTATTCCGCGTCGTTGTCGTGCGCGTCGAAGCATTTGCCGCATTAAAATCAATCTCAAACTCACCAGCGGTCCAAAGCACTACGTGGTACACCGCGTTATCCCCTTCGACTTTTCCAATCTTTGCGTCGCGGCACTGCCCGTTAGCAAAAAACAGCTCGCCCTGCTCGCCGTCGTGATTCACGACCAGCCGGCACGACTTCTGCCCCATCTCCAGTGACTGCATCAAATCAATCATGCTCATCTCTTCGAGCCGCCCTTGAATCACGCCCGGCCGCGAGGCGCGCTTCTGCAATTTCTCCAGGTGCAACCGGTCCACGACTTTCTTGGCAATCCTCACCAAATCCTTTATCAGAAACGGCTTGGTGACAAAATCCTCGACTCCATCCACCAACGGCCGCAGCCTCTCTTCAATATCCGCCCGGCTCGCCATGAACAAAAACGGAATGTGCCTCGTCGTCTCGCGCCCATGCAGCTTTTCGAAAAGCTGCCGTCCGTCCAAACCGGGCATTTTGTAATCGCAGAGAATCACGTCCGGTGGTGTGTCAATGACCTTCAGCAGCGCATCGGCACCGTCCGAAGCGGTTTCGACGTCGCAATAGGGCTCCATCCCCTTGACGACCAAGTCCCGCACCAACGGATTGTCGTCCGCCACCAACAATTTGACGCTTTTTCCGCTGGCTGCGCTCATCGACCCCGGCTCCGGGTTGTTTTTTTGTGATTGTTCTCGTGATGACCCGCGACGCTCGCCCCGCGAAAATAGTCCCCGCTCTTCCCGCCAGTCTTCTCGACGAGAACAATCCCGCTGATTTCCATCCCTTTATCCAGAGCTTTACACATGTCGTAGACCGTGAGGGCCGCAGCAGTAACGGCAACAAGGGCTTCCATCTCCACCCCAGTCTGAGCTGTCGCCGTAACTTCGGAGCGAACTTCCACGCCATTTTGGCACAGCCGCGCAGTCACATCAATGTGCGTCAGCGCCAGCGGATGACAAAGAGGTATCCACTCCGCCGTCCTCTTCGCCGCCGCAATCCCAGCAATCCGAGCCACTTCCAAGGGATTCCCCTTGGGATTCCTCAGCCGTCTCACGGCCCGCACCACGCCGGGCTTCATGCTCACAAACCCCTCGGCCACCGCCGTTCGTGTCGTCACCGCCTTCTCCGACACGTCCACCATCCGTACCTCGCCGCGCGCCCCGTAATGTGACAGCTTCCCCAATCCCTCAATCCACCTGCCGGCTCTTCTTCTCTGTGACCTGGGTGCCTCGCGGACCTCTGCGTAGAGCCTTTTCTTCATCTTTTTCTGGCCTCTTTCTCGCTCGCATCAAATCAAATCCCTTCGCACCATCACTTCGACTCTCTCACCCACCTCAATTTTTTCCTTCTCCGCCGGCACCACAACAAAGCAATTCGACCGAGCCAGCGCGGCGATATCACCCGATCCCTGCCACTTCACCGCCACAACCTCCCGATTCGCTCCCTGGCCCTCCATCCGCGCCGGCAAAAAATGCGTCACCCCGGGCTTCTCGTCCAAAGCCTCGCCCAACCGCGCATCCAGCAGCAGCAGGTCTCTCGCCTCCGCGCCACTCAACAAATCCACCGCCGGCGTCACAAACAATTCGAACGTTACCATCGTCGACACCGGATTCCCCGGCAAACCAAACACGAATTTCTCCCTGCATTTTCCAAACACCGCCGGCTTCCCCGGCCGAATCGCCACGGCATCAAAATAAAATTCCGTCTCCATCTCCCGCATCACTTTCTCGACCAAATCGTACTTCCCCATCGAAACTCCGCCCGAGAGAACCAACAAATCTTCCTGCAGCCCGCGCCGGATCTTCGCCGACAAATCATCTTCTCGGTCCATCGCGTTCCCCAGCAAGACGGGTTTACCTCCCGCCAACCGCACCTGCGCCGCGAGCGACACGCTGTTACTATTTCGAATCTGAAATCGCCCCGGAATGCTGTCCACCGGCACAATCTCATCGCCCGTAGAAAGAATCGCCACCCGCGGCTTCTGCGCGCACTTCAACTCCGCCGCCCCCACCTGCGCCGCCAGCGCCAGCTCTGCGTAGCCCAGTCGCATCCCCGGCGTCAAAAGCATCTGCCCCGCACGAGCCTCGCTCCCCCGCGGCACAAAATTCTGCCCCGTCACAGCCGCCCGTTCGAATCGCACTTCATCCCCATCGCGCACGGTGTGCTCGATCATCACCACAGCGTCCGCACCCGAAGGCACGGCGGCTCCAGTCATGATCTGCACACAAGTCTCCGCCCACAACTCCTTACTAACGCGATCCCCCGCCTTAATCTCCCCCGTGCACTTCAGCGTAACTCCGGCCTTCACATCCGCCGCAAAAACCGCATACCCATCCCGCGTAGCGCGGTTAAACGGCGGATACTCCCGGTCCGTCTTCACCTCTTGCGCCAACACGTACCCCAGCGCATCCCCCACGCGCACCTGTTCCGTCGCGCGCGGACCTTTCTTCTCGGTTAATTGTTTGATGACTTCTTGCCGTGCTTGCTCATAGGTGAGCATCGGTAGCTATTTCTCGAGGACTTCTCTTAACTCTTCTCTGTGCCCTCGGTGAACTCTGTGTCAAAAGCCCCACGCGCCCCATCTCGGACCTATTCGTTACAGCCACCGAGCTAATAAAGTTCCCGCCGGGACAATGGTCGCATCCCGCTCCGGCCCTGTCGAAATCATCCCAATCTCCAGCTGCAAAAAATCCCCGATAAACCGCAAATAATCCAGAGCCGCCTTCGGCAATTTCGCCCCGTCTTTGACGCCATAGGTCGTCTCGCACCAACCCGGCAACGTTTTGTACTCCGGCACCACTTGTTCGTACTCCTCCGCTAGCGCCGGCATCTCTTTCAACACTTTCCCTTTGTACTTATACCCCACGCACACCTGAATCTCCCGCTGCGTATCAAACACATCCAGCTTGGTCACCACCATCGAATCAATCCCGTTGATCATCTTCGCGTAGCGCAACACCATCAAGTCTAGCCAACCGCACCGTCTCGCACGCCCCGTCACCGCTCCAAACTCTTTCCCCCGCTTGCGCACTTCCTGCGCCTCCAACTCCGGCATTTCCGTCGGAAAGGGCCCGCCCCCCACGCGCGTCGTATAAGCCTTCGAAATTCCCAACACGTTCTTGATTTTGGTAGGCGGAACTCCCACACCGGTAGTAGCCCCCCCAGAAATCGCGCTAGAAGACGTCACATACGGATAGGTCCCATGATCAATATCCAACATCGTCCCTTGCGCGCCCTCAAAAAGGACTGACTTTCCTTCATCCAAAGCTCGATTCACCAATTCCGCCGTATCGCAAATATATCCGCGAATCTTCGCGCCCAACTTCAAAGTCGCCTCCACCTCATGCGAAAAATCAATATCCGCCCCGTAAGCACCCTTCGCTAACCGGTTCTTCTCCGCCACGACCCGCGCCGCCTTCTTGCAAAACAATTCCGGCTCCAACAAATCGCACATCCGCAAACCGCGCCGCGCCATCTTGTCCTCGTAAGCCGGCCCAATCCCCCGTGAAGTCGTCCCAATCTTGTCCGCTCCCCGCGCCCCCTCGGCGGCCTTATCCAACTCGCGGTGATACGGAAAAATCAAATGAGCCCGATTGCTGATGTGCAACCGCCCCTTCACATCGATCCCCGCCTTGGCCAGTGTCTCGATCTCCGCCACCAGAGCCGCCGGATCAACCACTACACCCGTCCCAATCACAGCCTGCTGCCGAGGCCGCAAAATCCCGCAAGGAATCAACTGCAGCACATACCGATCCTTCCCAATAATGACGGTGTGCCCCGCATTGTGCCCACCCGCCACCCGCGCAATATAGTCAAACGATCCCGCAAGGTAATCCACCACCTTGCCCTTCCCCTCGTCCCCCCACTGAGCGCCCACCACCACCACCGATTTCATGCAGGACTTCTCCTCAACACGCAAACCACACTTCAGCGGCTCAACGATCACTTCACGTTTACTGCTCTGGAAAGCATCAAGAACGGCAGGTTGTTATCGTAAACTCGCCGCGTTCTCAACGCAAGCAACCTATCATTCGTTCGCGGTTAGTACTTGGCTCCAAACGCGTTTAATCTATCGTGACTATTCGCGTTAACCAAGCTGACGCACACATTTGTCGTTGCCAACAGCGCTCATGGTACCGGCGCCGCTCTCGGAATTCTCGTCGGCTTGGCATTAACAATGCCCAGCCATCGTTCACTTTTGGCCTCAACGGCCGGTGCCTCGTTTGCATCTGGCCTGGGGATCGACGCTTGGACGGTCACGCCTCAGCCCAGATCTGCCAGAGCCGGTTTCGAGGAGGAGCAGCTGGGCCACAAGGCTTTGCTCGCAAACCACCAAGAGGAAGCCGTCCGCTGGCTGCGCCATGCGACGACTCTCAAGCGCAATCGGCTGAACTCAGGGTACGCATACCAACGCCTGCGCAATACTTCAACCGCAACGGCCGCCTACAAGGAGGCTCACAAATCAAAACCGGACGATCCCACATATGCCGTTCCTATCGATCAGTAGTCCACCCGGAACCCAGAACCGGCGGTGTCGGTAGTGGGAATCTAGCACTGTCGCACTACTTTCGGGACAAAGCATCGTACCGGAAACAGTTCACCAAATGATCGTTCACCATCCCCGTCGCCTGCATGAACGCATAGCAAATTGTCGACCCCACAAACCGAAAGCCCCGCTTCTGCAAATCCTTGCTCATGGCATCCGATTCCGCCGTCTTCGCGGGCAAACGTTTGTGCGTCTTCCAAGCATTCTGCTTCGGCGCACCACCGACAAACCGCCAGATGTAGGCATCAAACGACCCAAACTCCTCCTCACCTTCAAAAACGCCTGCGCGTTTGAAATCGTTGCCGCAATCTTCAAGCGGTTCCGAATAATCCCCGCATCCTTCAAAAGCTCCCGCACTTTCTTCTTGTCGTACCGTGCTACCTTCTCCGGCGCGAACCCGTCCAACACCTCACGATACCGCGCCCGCTTCTTCAAAACCGTGTCCCAGCTCAACCCCGCCTGCGCTCCCTCCAAAATCAAAAGCTCAAACAGCCCGCGCTCCTCATGCAGCGGCACACCCCATTCCTCATCGTGATAAGGAATATTCAACTCACTGGTCGCCCAATAGCACCGTTTCGTCGTCATCTCCCTCGTCCCACCATGCAATTCTATTCCATTGTCGTTCTTGTCTTATCGGCTTCTTTCTAGGCACGGGTGCGCCTTCGAAGCACGCCGTCACCGCCGTTCGCTCCCGTTTGTTCGTCATGGAGGGCTGGCCAGGGCTGGCCACGCCCCCCTCTCCAACGCCTACGAACGAGATATGATGTCTCCTAAGAGCGAACCTATGAGATTAGCTAAGAGCTTCATGATCGATCCCGAGATCAACGAGTACGTCGACTCCACCAAGGGCGAACGCTCACCCCAAATTCAGTCTGCGCCTTCCTCTTAAGGCGAAAGAAGGCGGCCTGGATTTCGACTGCTCGGCGAAATGCGATCAGGTCACCACTGTCGAAAAGAGCCTCTTGCGCTATCCTGCGCTCGGCGCCCTCTCGGCCACCAGCATGGCGCGCATAGAAGAACAAGTTCGCATCGCCCTCGGCCTGCCCTGACGTCCGCGAGCCCTTCGCAGCCCCTGCTCTCGGCCCAATTTGTTTCTGGAACAGACTCGGCCTCCGCCCAATCTAATTACTAGGAAGAGTTTTGATTTGCGGCAGCCTCGGCCGCCCTTTCTTATTTCGTGCAGGATACGCTGCGTTCCGTTGCGACCCTTATGGAAAACATAGGGCAGAGCTTGTTCGTTTTATTGTTGGCCAGAGGACAAAACGAGCTAGCTCCATTTTCGAGGCAGTTTGAAGGACGGGCTTCCAATGCCAGCTATTTCAGGATTGCATGAATGATGATGGTATTCCCGCCCAGCAACACCGGATCCGACGCTAGCTCGTCCGTCCAGCGGTCTTTGCGCCGCTTTTCAGGCGTCAGCTTCGCCAGCAGCCGTATAAACGCTACCAGCGGCCAATACAGCCACTGATTGCCCTTTTTCCGGTCGCGGTAAACACCCTGAATCGCAAATCCGTTTTTCTCGAGGTAATACCGCAGTTCGCTGTAACCAATGGGGTTAGCGTGGACAGCAATCTCATCCATGCCCGCACAATCATAGTGAATCTTGGCCTTGGACTGGTCGGAAAGGGGCTTGCAATGCGAGGTGTAGCCGAACAGCAGCCACTTCAGCCGTTCCTCGACATTCATGATATTCGGTACGCTGATAATCAGGTGGCCGCCCGGTTTCAGCAGCCGCCGGTATTCCCGAAACGCCTGAGGCGGCGAATCGATATGTTCCAATCCATCCAAAGAGGTGATGTAGTCAAACGACCCCGACGCATACGGGAGCGTGCCCGCCAGATCGCCGCGCTTAATCTCGACTCCATCCAGGCGGAACAGCTCCGAGTAGAGGTCGCAGCATCGCACATCGAAGCCCTCTGACAGCAAGTCCTGCGCCAACGCTCCTTCGCCGGCAGGGCAATCCAGAATCACTCCGCGCGGCAGCGGTTTCAAAATCTTCAGCACTGTCTCGTGTAGCCCAGGACGCGACATCGCGATCGGCCCGCGGTCTCCCGCCAGCAGGGGCGGATGATCTGCCGGTTTCACCGTCCGTGTCGTCGTTGCCGCTGTCTCCGCAGTAGGCAATCTATGCTCCTAAACTCCCGCGCCCGCGCACCATGCGGCAAAAAGCGAAGGGCATGCCGTACTCAACTGTACGACATGCCCCGCCCATCTTCCTATCTTTTTGCAGACCTTTTCGTGCGACGCATCCCTTGGCGGATTACGCCAGATGCCGGTCCAGCGCCTTGGTAATCTGATCCTTGGGTACCGCGCCCACAATCTGCTCCACCATCTGCCCGTTCTTGAACACCAGCAGTGTCGGGATTCCGCGAATGTTATATCGCGCCGCCGAGTTCATGGCTTCATCGACGTTCAGCTTCATCACCTTAAGCTTGCCGGCGTAATCATGCGCGATCTCGGCCACTGTCGGCGCCAGCATGTGGCAGGGGCGGCACCATTCTGCCCAGAAATCCACCAGCACGGGCTGCGCACTACTGGCCGTCAGCACCTCTGCCTCGAAATTTCCATCCGTCACCGCTTGGATACTCTCAGCTTTGATATTTTCAGCCATGTTGTTTGTCCTCAACAGCTTGCCGCGAGGCCGCTGTCTCTGTCTCCTTCGTCAGTTCAATTAGATGTGGTAACAGACATTTGGTTTCGTCCGGCCCGCCCGCCGCCCCGGAGGGTCAGCGCCGCTTGGTACACTTTCGCGTACTCCGCTGCCGGCCCCTTCCAGGAAAAATCTTTGGCCATCCCGTTCAATTGGATGCGCCTCCAGATACGCTCGTCGGTAGCATGATGCAAGGCTTGCCGGATCGCATACATCATGGCGGCGCCGGAATATTCCGCGAACTTGAAGCCCGTTCCCGTGCCACGCTCCAGATCGAACGGCTCGACAGTATCATCCAATCCGCCGGTGGCTCGCACAATCGGCACGGTACCATACTTCAAGCTGTAGATCTGATTCAACCCGCACGGCTCGTACCGCGACGGCATCAGAAACATGTCTGCGCCAGCTTCGATTTTATGCGCAATCTCGTTGTCGTAAGCGATCTTCACGCCGGCGCGACCGGAAAAGGTATTTGCCATGGCCTGAAAAAGTTCTTCGTACTTGCGATCGCCGGACCCCAGCACGACCAGCGATACATCTTCTTTCATCAACTCGAAGGCCTGCTCCGCTATCAAATCGAAACCTTTTTGATCCGCGAATCGCGATACGATTCCAATCACCGGGCGCGCAGCGTGCTCCGGCGCAATGCCAAACAATTCCAGCAGCGCCTGCTTGCACACTTGTTTTCCGCTCATATCCTTCGCGGAATATTTCATGGGGATCAGCTTGTCTTTGTCGGGGCTCCACGCAGAATAATCCACACCATTCAAGATTCCGACCATGCGGTCGGCGCGACTTCGCACTACGCCGTCGAGGCCGTATCCAAATTCCGGCGTCTGAATCTCTTGGGCGTATCTCTTGCTGACGGTCGTAAGATAATCCGAGTAAACCAAACCGCCCTTCAAGAAGTTCACGCTGCCATAAAACTCCAGGCTTGCCGGGTTGTATAGCGGCAGCGGGATTCCTGCTCGTTCGAGTACGTCCTTCGGAAAAAGTCCGTGATAGCCCATATTGTGAATCGTGAACACGACGGGAATGCGATTGACGGTCGGATCGTCACCGTACGAACTGCGCAACAGCACCGGCACCAGCGCTGTCTGCCAGTCGTGGCAATGAATCACATCGGCCGGCCAAACGTGCTTCACGATTTCGATCGCGGCGCGGCAGAATTCGCTGTAGCGTTCCGCGTTGTCTGCGAAATCTCCGGCGCTGTTACCGTAAAAGCCGTCGCGGTCAAAATACGCCGGATCATCCACAAAAAAATACCGAACGCCGGAAATCACCGTGCCATTCAACACCGCCGGAAACCGCAGACGATTGGCCATCGGAATTGTCAGGCTTGGCATCACCACGGCGCTCGCTTTGGTTCCGCGGTAACGCGGCAAAACGACCGCCACCTCGTGGCCCTGCGCTACCAAGGTCCTCGGCAGCGCCTCGACCACATCCGCAAGGCCGCCGGTCTTCGAAAACGGCAGCCCTTCCGATGCCACAAAAAGAATTTTCACTTTCTTCTGTTCACTCGACTCCTGGGAGGCTCTTCGCGTCTTTCTCTTCTTCGGCACATGCACAGGATGGATCGCGTGGTGCACATCATTTTACGCTACTGGACCCTATTCTCGCCGTCAAGAGAGAACCACTCGACGGGAACCGGCCAGCGCACTTCCTGCTACACTTTCGGCGCATGGCTCGTCAACGACTTGGCCAACATTTTCTCGTGGACACCGACTGGCGCGAACAAATCGCGCGCGCCATCGGCGCTTCGCCGCACGCAACTCTCGGGTCACCCGCCGTGGATTCGGCGCCGGTACAAGAGCAAACCTATGGCTGGATTGAAGTGGGCGCGGGCCACGGGGAAATGACCGAGCGCCTGGCCTCGACCGGCGCCGCCGTTTACGCGATCGAACTCGATGCGCTGCTCCTAGCTCGCCTGCGAAAGCTGGCCAAGAGATTTCCGAATCTCACCGTCATCCATGGCGATGTCCTGGAAAGCGATCTAGCGGCCCTGGCCGCGGGCCGCCGCATCCGACTCTACGGCAATTTGCCGTACTACATCACGTCGCCGATCCTTCATCATTTTTTCACTTTCGCGGATAGGATCGACGAGATTCATGTCGTCATTCAGGAAGAAGTCGCTCTGCGTCTCACAGCCAAGCCCGAGACCAAGCAGTTCGGATATCTCTCGGTCGTCACGCAACTCTACACGCGTCCGGAATTTGTCATGCGCATTCCGCGCAGTGCCTTCCGCCCGGTACCCGAAGTTGACTCTGCATTGGTAACTCTGCGCCTTCCGGGTGATCGCGCAAAATTGGCGCTCCCGGACGAAGCAGCTTTTCTGGATTTTGTGAAATTGAGTTTCGCTCAGAAGCGCAAAACACTGGTCAACAATCTGCGAACGCTGGCGAAACCGGAGGTCGTTCGCGAAGCACTTGCCCGAGAAAACCTGCGTCTCGACGCGCGCGCCGAGCAACTTACCGTCTCGCAGTTCGCCGCTCTTAGAGAACATCTGGCCGCCGGGCCCTAACTCTTCTCCACGTCTTTCTTCAGTGCCGCGACCAACCGGTCCGGATAATCGCTCATGATCCCGTCCACACCGGCGGCTATGAGCAGCCGGATGTGCGCCGGATGATTTACCGTCCAGCAGACCACTTGCAAATCGCGTTTGCGCGCTTCCACAATCATCGCCGGCGTTACCAAATCTCCGCGCACGACCAATTGCCGCGCGCCCACATCCACCGCGGTTGTAAGAGGATTGGCGAGCTGCCCGTCGTACAGCACGCCGGTCATCAGCGTCGGCTCAATCTTGCGCAAACCGGCCAGAATCGTGTGGTCAAAGGAAATCACCACGACGCGCGCCACTTCGCCGGACTCGCGCAGCGCGCCGATCAAAGCATGTTCCCCGCCCCAGGAGCCGCTGGGCTTCAGCTCCAGATAAAATACGATGTCGTTCTTCTTCGAGAATTCCAGAATTTCTTCGAGAGTCGGAATGCGCTCTCCGGTGTAGTCGCTTCCGAACCACGAACCCGCGTCGAAGCGGCGAAGCCCGGCGAGCGTTTGATCGTGCACTTTACCCTGGCCATTGGTGGTGCGATCCAGGGTGTCATCATGGATGGCCACGAACCTGGCGTCCCGCGAGAGCTGCAAATCCGTTTCGATAAACGTCGCTCCCAAGGCAACCGCCTTCTTGAAGGCCGCCAGCGTGTTTTCCGGCGCGTGTCCCGAGGCCCCGCGATGTCCGATGATGAACACTTGGACGCTCTCTTTCTAAGCATCGCCAGCTAGCCAGCACTTTCGCCCGTGAAGAATTTCTGAATACCCGGTCATCTGCAAAAGATTACATGGAATTTTGTATGCTAACATTCGCATACAGTCAATTAGGTACGCACCTAAGCTATTGCCTCTTGAATCTAACCATTTGACGTAGTTCAAGCCCTTCCAAGGAGGAGAATATGAGAAAGGAATTTCGCGCCCTGCTCGTAGCAGTGCTGATGGCGGCCCAGCTGGGGGTGGCCCCCAACACTCCGGCGTCGCCGCCGGGCCAACCCACGAGCCAGAACGAGCCCAAGTCGCAACAGGAACTAAAAAAAGAAGTGCGCCACGTGCTGGTCATGCTGCCGCACTATTCCGTGTTCGACAATCTGGCCTACCGGGTGGAAGGCGACAACGTCATCCTGGAAGGTCAAGTAGTTCGTCCCAGCATCAAATCGGATGCCGAATCCGTGGTGAAAAGCGTCGCCGGCGTCAGCTCGGTCGTCAACAACATTGAAGTTCTTCCTCCCTCTCCGACGGATGACCAGCTGCGCCGGGCGCTGTACCGCGCCATTTATGGCGAGCCAAGTCTATCCCGTTACGGCTTTGCTGCGGTGTCTTCGATTCACATCATCGTGAAGAATGGAAACGTCACCCTGGAAGGCGTGGTGGACAGCGAAGCGGATAAAAACCTGGCCGGTCTTCGAGCTAACGGCGTCCCAAGCGTTTTTTCCGTGAAGAACAACCTGCAGGTCGAGGGCGGCAGCAAGTAATTCCTGGGCGAAAGGTGGGGCGGCGCTAGGCCGCCCCGGCAGCGCCACTCCTCGTCAATTGCCTGGAAATCCGCCGCGCGGCCTCCTTCAAGGCTTCGACAATTTTCGGAAGGTTTTCTTCATCCACTTGCGTAAGCGTGCCGCTGACACCAAGCGCGGCCGTGACGTTCCCGGCGGTGTCAGAAATCGGCGCTCCAAGGCACCTGGCCCCAAGACTATTCTCTTCGTCGTCGACTGCGTAGCCTTGCTCGCGCACGAGCTCGAGATCGGCGAGCAGGCGCGCCATGGTGATGATGGTTTTCGGTGTGCGTTTCCTCATTCCGTGCTGGCGCACGATGGCTTCCATCTCTTGCTTGGGCAGCCAGGCGAGCAGAGCTTTGCCCACGCTCGTCGAATGCAGATACATTCTGCGACCCACCCAGGTATTCACTTTAAAAAAACCGGGCGCTTCGACTTTCTCGACGTACACGGCTTCACCTTGATCCAGGACGGCCAGGTGGGCGGTCAAGTGCACGCGTTCTACGAGCGAGCGCATGAACGGCAGCGCGAGGTCCGCGATATCCAGATTCGACTGCGCGTCTCCGCCCAGGCTGAGAATTTTTAGACCCAGCTTGTAGCGGCCTGTCTCCGCGTCGCGGCGAAGGTACCCGCGGCGTTCCAGGGTGCGCAGAATGTAGCTCGCCGAGCTTTTGGGAATGGCCAGTTTGCGGCTGATCTCGGAATTGGTGAGGCCGTCCGGGCGCTGGGCGACGTTTTCGAGAATGTTGAGGGCGCGTTCGACGGCGGTGGCCGGGCTGGAACCGCTAGCTGGCATGGCGTGACTCCAGGGTCTCGCAGAGGGTCGCGGTCCCAAGTATAGAATATATGTTCAGGATACTGAACGAGGACTTGCGCCGGGTTCAGGGAGCTTGCTAGAAAAAGAACGCAGCGTGAACACGTGTTCAGCTTATTGAACAACCCGGCGCGCGTGGGAAATTACCCATCCTTGCTGTGTAATTTCCTGTCGTTTTCTGCCAGGGGTGGTTCCCAGCGTTTCCACGGCTCACGGCAGGTCTTCTATGTGCTTGATCGTATGGCAGTTACAGAACGGGGGAGAACGGCCATTGGCCTTCCAATTGCCCATCTTTCTGGGTGGCCCAATCCCGTTCGAGTTCCGACCCGGGAGGATTGAGAAAAACATGGCGACTGCAAGCGCAAACACGAACCCGGCCCGCGCGCCCCTGCCCTTCACGAACCGCATTGTGCCGGTCAATTGCACACCACGGGACTTCCATGCCGCACGCGACCTGCCTGCGGGATTTCTGGAGTTTTTGGCGCCACTGCATGCTGCGCTTACGCTGCGGCAGCGCGCCCTCGTC
Organism: Acidobacteriota bacterium; assembly: GCA_013289825.1. GTDB lineage: Bacteria > Acidobacteriota > Terriglobia > Acidiferrales > UBA7541 > Acidiferrum. The sequence continues at coordinate 62,418 of JABCZF010000026.1, forward strand.
GCGCAGCGCGAGCGCGCGCTCGCGGAAGCGCACGCCGGCAAATTGCCGAACTACTTGCCGCCGTCGGTCGGGACCACCCATTCGTGGCGTATCGAACTGCCAGCGTGGTGCACTGACCAGCGAAACCAGATGACCGGGCCGGCCGATGACCGAGACCTGGTTGTGAAGATGCTTAATTCCGGGGCGCCCGGCGTAATGCTCGATTTGGAGGATTCCAACGCCAACACTTGGGAACACACGACGCGCGGCATTCACCATATTCTCGAAGCGCTTGCCGGGCGATTGACGTACTTCGACCGCAAGCGGGAAAAGACGGTGGGGGTCTTGCCGAGCAGTACCGTGATTTTCACCCGTCCGCGCGGGTTGCATATTCACCAAGCGGGAGTTCTGCCAGGCGAACTGCTGCCTGCGTCGCTCTTCGATGTGGCCATGGTTGCGTATCAGGCGGATTTCAGCGCGCTGCGGCATCCGTTGTGCTTCTACATACCGAAATCCGAGTCCGCTGACGAAGCGCTGTGGTGGCGCGATCTGTTTCAGATGATTGCGCGGGCGAAGGGTCTTCCGGCGGACGCGATCAAGTGCATGGCACTGGTGGAATCGCATCCGCTGGCTTATCAGATGGAAGAGTTCGCCTGGAATCTTCGCGAGCACATTCTGGGTTTGAATCTCGGCCGCTGGGACTACATGGCCAGCCTGATTCATTTCCATCTGGAAAATCCGGAGTGGGTGTTGCCGGACCGCAACACGATTCCGCACAACGTGGCCTTTTTCCAAAATTTGCGCGAATGGATGCCGGAGATCTGCCACAAGCACGGAATGCTCGCCATTGGCGGGATGACCGCGCTTTATCCGAGCCGTGAAGATGCTGAACTCAATGCCCGAGCTTTGAAGGTGCTGGCTGAGGATAAGAAGAATGAATCTACATCCTTGATGGATGGCGCGTGGACCGGCCATCCCGATCAGAACGCGATTGCCGTCGCGCAATTCCCTGCTCCCAATCAGCTCCACGCTCGTCCACAGGACCACGACTCGCATCCGAATCTGCGTCCGGTTCCGACAGGCGTGGGCCAGCGCACCCTGGCCGGCACACGAGCGGCCGTCCGTACGGTCATTCGTTATCGCCACGGCGTCTTGAACGGAAAGGGCGCGAGCTTGCTGGATGGTTACATGGAAGACCTGGCGACGGATCGCATCTATCGGCTGATGATCGCACAGCGTTTGAACCATTCGAGCAGCGTGGAGATTCTCGACGAGAGCGGCGCGCCTCTCGGGCACTCACCGGAATTGATCAGCCGGCTTTTTGACGAAGAGCTCGAGCGGTTGCTCGGCGAGCCCGCGAACGCAAACGATTCACAAGCTGCGGCTGCACTTCGCGAAGCGCGGAACTTAAGCGAGGAAATGATCCGTCGGCGCGAATTCAATCCGGCTTAGAAACCAGCAGATTCCATTCTTTCACGGCACGAACACAGAACTCGGGTCCGCCAATTTTCGCAAGGAGATCGAAATGTCATCCAACGGGACGAACAAGGCTAACGGAAAGACAAAACATTCGCACGCGGACTGGGACAGCAATCCCCGGTGGGCGGGCATCACGCGCCCGTATTCCTACGATGACGTGCTGCGGCTGCGCGGGACGATCCGGATCGAGTACACGCTGGGGCGCCTGGGCGCGGAGCGGTTGTGGAATCTAATGCACAGCGACGCGTACGTCCCGGCGCTGGGCGCGATTACCGGCAATCAGGCGATAGAAATGGTGCAAGCGGGGCTGAAAGCCATTTACGGCTCGGGATGGCAAGTGGCGGCGGACGGGAACACGGCCGGCGACGTCTATCCCGACCAGAGTTTGTATCCGTGCGATTCCGCGCCAAATCTTGTAAAGCGGATCAACCGCGCACTGTTGCGCGCGGATCAAATTGAGTCCGCCGAACGGAAGCCGAGTGGAACATATTGGTTCGCCCCCATCGTCGCGGATGCGGAAGCGGGGTTCGGCGGCTCGCTAAATGCCTACGAACTGATGAAATCGATGATTGAAGCGGGTGCCGCGGGTGTTCATTTCGAGGACCAACTCTCTTCGGCGAAAAAATGCGGGCACCTGGGCGGGAAAGTGGTTGTGCCGACGCGGGAGTTCATCGAGAAGTTGACGGCGGCGCGGCTCGCTGCGGATGTTTCGGGCGTACCGACAATTTTAATCGCGCGCACGGACGCAAACTCGGCCGGTTTGCTGCTATCCGACGCCGATCCGCGCGACCGCGAATTTATTTACGGCCAGCGCACGCCCGAAGGGTTCTACCAATTCCACGGCGGGATCGCCGCTGCCATTGCACGCGGCCTCGCGTACGCCCCTTATGCCGACGTGCTGTGGTGCGAGACGTCCACGCCCGATCTTGACGAAGCGAGGAAATTCGCGGACGCGATTCACACCAAGTTTCCAGGCAAACTGCTGGCTTACAACTGTTCGCCGTCGTTCAACTGGAAGAAGAAACTGGACGACGTGACCATTGCGAATTTTCAGCAAGAGCTCGGAAAAATGGGCTACAAATTCCAGTTCGTCACGCTGGCCGGATTCCATTCGCTGAACATGTCTATGTTCCATCTGGCGCGCGGTTATGCGCAGGCCGGCATGACGGCATATTCGAAACTGCAACAGGAAGAATTCGCCGCGCAAGAGTTGGGTTACCGCGCCGTGACGCATCAGCGTTTTGTGGGCACCGGTTACTTCGATGAAATCGCGCAAGTGGTTTCCGGGGGCGCGTCGTCGACGACAGCGCTGGCCGGTTCGACGGAGGCTGCGCAATTCCACGCTGGTGAGAACGGGCACGGCGCGCACCAGGTCGTCGCGCCCGACTCCCAAAGCTAGTGTTCAGGTATCGATCGCGTCTTTTGCAAAAAAGACCTAAAGGGGCCCTCTTCGGGCCCCTTTCCCATCTCGAGATTCTGTCCGAATTTAAAATGCCAGATTCGTTAGTTCGAGCCTTTGGGATCCGTGGTTTGGTCGGTGTTCGCGGTTGACGCACTGCCCAGTTGGAGATCGTATTTGTCTCCGCTGAAGAAAACCGTCGTGAGGGAATGGCTGCCGTCCTTTCCGGCCGTGGCCGAATAGCCGTCTACTTTGTTCGAAACCGGCTCAGCAACGATTCGTGCAGACACGCTGGCTACGGTTTCCTTGCCTTTGAGAATATCCACTTTTACGTCAGGTCCCGTCCCACTCCACTGGAACCTGTAATCTCCGGGCGGCAATTGCTGGCCCTCGAGAGTGACGCTTTCGTAGAGATGGAGCGTCTTCTTGTTGGAATTCCCTGCGAAGGCGCTGGCGGATAACAACAACGAACTGCCGACCAACAGAGTGAAAAACTTCATGGCTTTCATGTACAACTCCCTTTTGTTTTCTCCGGGCACGGAAGCGCGAGAAAGAACGCTCCCGCCTGCGGAGGATATGATTTGGTATTTCCCTTTATTAGATGGCTCTGGCCGCTTACGGTTAGATCGGGGCATGCCGCAAAGTTTGCTTTGTACGCAGAAAATAATTTCATGGTCGAAAGCGGAGAGATTTCCATTCTCCCGATGACGTAAGTTGCGGATGAGGTATTTACACTAATGCCGCCTGAGAGGAGCTTTATGACCGTTCTCGAACAATCGAAGGAAAGCGGGGCGATTCGCGGGAGAGTCGACGCCATGGATTGGGCGGAAGTCGAAGCGTCGCTCGGCGAGCGAGGGTACGCTGTAACGGCTCCACTGCTCACAGCGGAGGAATGCACGGAATTGGTTTCGCTGTACGGTGAGGAGAAACGATTTCGCAGCCACATCATCATGGAGCGGTATCGCTTTGGGATTGGCGATTACAAGTATTTCGACAATCCGTTGCCGCAGCTCGTTCGAGGGCTTCGGACCGCTGCCTACCCGTATCTGGCGACAGTCGCGAATCGCTGGGCTGAGGCGCGCGGCGAATGCAGCGCGCCTACGCCGTATCCTTCCGAGCACGCCGAGTTTTTGAAAATATGTCACCAGGCGGGGCAGAAAAAACCGACGCCGTTGATGCTGCACTATGAAGCGGGCGGCTACAACTGCCTGCATCAGGATCTTTATGGAGAGGTGAGTTTTCCTTTGCAGATGGTGTTCTTGCTGGGGCAAGCGGGGCGCGATTGGCAGGGCGGCGAGTTTATTTTGGTGGAGCAACAGCCGCGCGCGCAATCAAAAGCGGAGGTGGTACGCGGGAATCAGGGGCAGGCGATTATTTTCGCGACGCGATACCGGCCAGTGAAAGGGGCGCGCGGGTACTATCGCGTTAATTTGCGGCACGGCGTCAGCCGGGTGCATTGCGGTACGCGGTATACCTTGGGGATCATCTTTCACGACGCCAAGTAGAAGAAGACGATAATGTTCGGACGGCGGATGCTTGGTTGAATGCCTTGGAGCACGAGCAGGCCCGGTGACGACTGGACGCCCGGCTTGGCCGCGATATAATTCATCGATGCGTACTAATCGCCTCTCTCACAAATTGCGTTTGTTTGTGATTCTTTCGGCGCTTGTGGCAGCGCCGGCCTTGGCCCAGGACAGGAACTGGGAACATGAACTGGCTGCTTGGCGCGTCGAGCATGTCAACGATCTCTTGAAGCCTGCAGGATGGCTCTCACTCACAGGACTCGAGTGGCTACAGCCCGGCGAAAACCCCTTCGGGGCTGCGGCCGACAACAAGATTCGTCTTAAGGGGAACAGCGCGGCGCACTTAGGCATTCTGCGTCTCCAGGCCAACAGCGTCGAGCTGCTGCCTCCTCGCGGTGGCTTTCCGCCGGATTTGCGAGTGGCCGATGCTCCAGCAAAGGAACAGCTTCTGCCCGTCGAAGCGGACAATGACAGGAATGCTCCCCACATCACCATTGGAACGCTCAACATGTATGTCATCCGGCGCGAAGACCGCTATGCGCTGCGAGTGAAAGATTCGAAATCGCCGACGCTGGTCTCATTTCATGGATTGAATTGGTACGACCCGGATGCAAAATATCGCGTACAGGCGAAATGGATTCCCTACAATCCGCCGAAGTCCCTGACGCTGGCGACGCTGGCAGGAACGACTTATTCCGAGCCTGTTCCGGGCGCTGCGGAATTTGCTTGGGAGGGCAAAACCTACAGGTTGGAGCCGGTTCTCGAAGATCCCGCTGCGACGCAGCTTTTTTTTATTCTTCGCGACACCACGAGCTCCACGACGACTTACAAGGCTTGCCGGTTTCTTTACACCATTTTACCGAGCCACGGCGTCGACAAGCCGGGCGAGCTGTGGCTCGATTTGAACCGCCTGGAAAACCCGCCATGTGCTTACACGCCGTTTGCCACGTGCCCCTTGCCGCCGCCGCAGAACCGGCTGCCCTTTGCACTGCCTGTCGGGGAAAAGCGTTACCACGAGTGAGCACCGCGAAAAGTCTGTTTTTCTTCCTAGATAGTTGATTTGTGGCCTTGGTTCGCGGAGTTTTCCGCGCGAATTCCCGTGGCCCCCCCACCTCATGGTGATTCCGCGTTTGGGCACCTGCCTTTTCCGGCGTTGTGTTGGAAATTGGTCGCAAACTGTCGGACAATAAAAGCTGGGCACACGACATGAATCCCCCTGAAGCCAGAGCACTCGCACGGAAAAACGACGACGGAGGCGCGCGTGAGAAGCTGATCGCCCTCCGGCTGGCGCTGCTGCGCGTTCACAAGACGCTGCTCGAAATGGAGCGCCGAGACTACGAGCGCGCCAACGGCAAAGTCACGGTGGGAGAACTCTTCCGGCTGGTGGTTGACCACCAGCAATTCGGCTGGCTTCACAATATTTCTGAGTTTGTCGTTCGGCTGGATGAAACGCTCGCGGGTGAAAATCCTGTTACCCCAGAAGATGTTCGCACCGCCATCTCCCTGGCGCGCAAAATGTTTGCGCCGTCGGAATCGGGCGACGCCTTTCAGAAGAAATACTATGACGCCATTCAGTTGGATCCCGCCGTCGTGATTGACCATGCGGAACTCGCGCGGCTTTTTAACAACGAGCCGCCGGATGTAAGCTCGACATAAGCCGTGGAACGCGCGCGTTTCAAACTCCGCCGCCTCGCTCGAACGGAACTTCCCTGCCCCACTTTGTCGCTCGCGCGTTTTCTGATCGGCAAAGTCGTGGTCCACGATTTGCCAGAGGGACGGCTTAGCGGGCGGATCGTGGAGGCGGAGGCCTATCCGCCAGGTGATCCCGCAGGGCATCATTTTCGCGGTCCAACGCCGCGGAACCGCTCTCTGTTTCTCCGCCATGGCCACGTGTACGTCTATTTCAACTACGGAATGCACTTCATGCTGAATATTTCGAGCGAGCCCGCCGGCGTTGGCGGAGGCGTTCTGATTCGCGCGCTGGAACCTCTGGAAGGAATCGAGCTGATGCAACGCAACCGCAAGAGCATGGAGCTGCTTGATCTCACGCGCGGCCCGGGACGCCTGGCCGCGGCCTTCGGGATCGAGCGCACTCTCGATGGTCTCGATCTATTTTCGCGCGGGCCGCTTTGGCTTGGTGAGTTGGTGCGTCCCAAAACCGCACATCAGAACACCCCAGTGGACGTGCCGGTTGCAACGACCGTGCGCATTGGCATCACTCGGGCGGCCGACCGACTCTTTCGTTTCTACGAACGCGGCAGTCCCTTCGTCAGTGGCCCCAAACGGCTCCTTCTTTCCTCATCGGCGGAGACCGAAGCGACGCGGTGACGCTTTGGAGTCTGATGTTCGCGATATTTGGATTTAGCGGAAAATCTGCCAAATAGAATCCGCTAATCGCCGCAGGCAAACTCGGCGCGGGTATTCATCGGCAGGAACTTTCGATGGCGGTTCGACTTCTCGGGCTCTGTTGCGCCGAGGCGCGCCGCCTGGGCGGCGGATAGGCGCTGATTCTGGCGCATATTGTCGCGAAGAATCTCGCGTAGCCTTCGGTGCGCGCGGAACAGCCTCAGGCGGACGGCCACCGTCGAGATCGACAGGCGCGCGGATACTTCGTGCGTGGAATACTGCAACACATCGCGCAGCAGACAGATTTGGCGCAAGTCCGGCGCCAGGCGCGCGATGGCGCCGGCAAGGAGCACACGCTGCTCGCGGCGGGCGTAGCGCTCTTCGGGATTGTCGGTGCGCGCGGGGAGCCGGCTGCCGAGGGTGTCCTCGGGGACCATCCCGGGTTCTTCGAGCGAGACGAACTTCCCTTCGCGGCGCTGCCGGATTAGATCGATCGAGGCGTTGGTTGTGATCCGCGAGACCCAGGCGTGGAGATCATCCTTGCCCTCGTCTAGCTGTCCGGCAAACTGGTTGAGACGGGAAAACGCCTTTAGCAGGGCTTCTTGGCGGGCGTCTTCGGCGTCGGCCGGATTGCCGGT
>JABCZF010000027.1 GCA_013289825.1 Acidobacteriota bacterium
GCAGGTGCCAATTCCTGAGTACACGCCTTCTCTTGTCGTTGTGGTTTTAAAGCCTATCCATGTGCTCTAACACCCTCTTCGCCAACCACCGAGCTGCCACACGTCCTCGTTATCGACGGATCGGGGAAAGCCAGTTGCGAGTCGCTCGAGCGTCTCTGAAGTCAGTGTGGCGGTCGTATTTCCACTTTATACACACAATAGCGCTCGGTGGGGGGATCGTTGCCGAGCGTTTGGGGCTGCTTCGCTGGTGGAGAACGGGTAATCGAACAATGAGCTGGTGTCTCGCCGCATGCGCCCTTCCCTGCCCACAATGGCTGGCTCTGGACCGAAAGCTGGGTGCGTAACCGGCGTGGCGGCCCCGCGCGTCCTCGCGGCGCGAGGCCGGAGTTCTGAGTTCGCGGCTTGCGCTCAGAACCGAATATACGGCCCAAACGCGACGCGCAGGTTGTGGTGCGTGCCGCTGTTGAAATAAATATCATCGCCGACGTCCAAGCGCAGGCCGACCGGGCCAAGATGACCTTCAAGGCCGCCGCCCGGATACAGCATGCCTTTGACGTTTGTGGAGCGCAGGCCTTCGACCGAGCTTAGGAAGGTAGCGAAGGTCGCGGGTCGATTGTCAAAACGGAAATTCGCGAATCCACCTTTCACAGTCACGAAAGGGTGTATGGGGAAATGCCCAATTTCCAACTTGGGGCCGAACATGCCATGGAGAACACGAAGGTTGGAGCGATTGATCGAGACTGTGCCGGTGCTGGTGTCGGTGAACCCCTCGGTGAAGACCTGGTTAAAATCGTAGGACATTTCTGCTTCGAGCTTGAGCGCGCGATAACCTGTGAATGTGAGACGTCCGCCGAGGCCGGCGAAGTTCGTGTTAGTTTGCGACACGCGGAGGTAGTCGGCAAACACGCCGACTTGGAGGCGGTCATTTTCCTGGGCCCAGGACGCTGGTGCAGCGCAGGCAGCAAAGAGCAGCAAAACCGAGAGTCGTTTCATTCTAGTCTCCAGAGTGGGTCTATATAGATACACAAACGGCTCGAGGGGCGGATCAGGGCCGAGAAATTAATGGCTCTCAGGGCACTTAGATGCGGATGGAGCTGGCGGGTTTCCCTGTGAAAACCTGTAGAAGCGGCCGGCCTTTACTGTAGGCGTGATGCTTGGTGGTGATCCGTAGAGGCCGGCGAGCGAGACCAAGCGCTGCTCTTCTTTGCGTCCGTTGTGCGGGTGCAGTACACTGAAAAAATTCGCAAGGAGTCAGGGGAACGCACCATGCTGATTGTGATGGGATCGCACGCGACAGAGGAACAGGTCCGCGCGGTATGCGACAAAGTTGAGGCTCTGGGGCTGAAGGCGCATCCGATTCCGGGGACGGTTCGAACCGCGATTGGGATTACCGGGAATAACGGGGCCGTGGATCTCGGAATTCTGGAGTCGCTGCCGGGAGTAGTGGAGTGCATACCAGTCAGCAAACCGTATAAGTTGGTGAGCCGAGACGCCAAGGAGGAGGATACCGTACTTCGGATTCCGACGCCGTCGGGGCAGGTGATCGTTGGCGGGAAGATGATCGCGATGGTGGCGGGACCTTGCGCGGTGGAGTCCGAAGAACAGTGTTTGGCGATTGCGGAACGAGTGAAGAAAAGCGGGGCGAGGTTGTTTCGCGGCGGGGCCTATAAGCCGAGGACTTCGCCGTACAGTTTTCAGGGGCTTGGTTTGCCGGGGCTGAAGATTTTGGCGAAGGTGCGCGAGGCCTATGGGTTCGGGATCATCACCGAGGCTATCGACAACGAGAGTCTTGCTCTTGTCGAGGAATATGCCGATGTGATTCAGATTGGCGCGCGCAACATGCAGAATTTTTCGCTGCTCAAGCGCGCGGGGCGGGCGAAGAAGCCGGTGCTTTTGAAGCGCGGGATGTCGGCGACCCTGGACGAGTTTTTGATGGCCGCGGAATACATTCTGTCCGAGGGCAATTACAACGTGATGCTGTGCGAGCGCGGCGTGCGTACGTTTTCGGATTTTTCGCGGAACACTTTGGACTTGGCGGTGGTGCCGGCGGTGAAAAAGCGCAGCCATTTGCCGATTTTGGTCGATCCATCGCACGGGACAGGCAAACGGCACAAGGTGTTGCCGCTTTCGCGCGCGGCGATTGCGGTGGGCGCGGATGGATTGCTCGTCGAAGTGCACCATGAGCCGGATAAGGCGCTCTCCGACGGCATGCAGTCGATCTTGCCGGAGGAATTTGCGGAGTTGGTGGAAGAGGTGCGGCAGATTGCTGCGGTTTTGCGGCGCGAAGTGAATTGAAGGCCTATTGCCGGACTTTCGCGCACTTCTCTTTCTTTTTGTCTTTCTGTTCCTAATCGATGCTTGGGCTTCTGGCTAATTCCTCAGCCTACATGTAACAATCCCTCTGACTCATGAACCGGCCGCGTAATTTCCGTATGTATTTTCTGCTTGGCGTCCTGGTGATTACCGGCGTCGTTCTGCTTCTTCGCGAGCATCGGCCGTCTTTTCTGAGGCCGGGCTTGCGATTGAGCGCATATGTTTCTGCTGGCGACGGAAGCGTTACGGTCATTGATCTGGTGAAGTTGGCGGCAGTGGCGCGGATTGCCGTTGGCCCTGGATTGTCCGGGATGCGCGAGCACCCTATGCGTGCTGAGGTGTGGGGTGTTAGTTCGGCGGGTGGATATGTTTGGGTCATCAATACGCGCGTGAATCAAGTCAGCGCGCGCATTCCGGTCGGGCCGCTTCCCTATGCCATCGATTTTTCGCCGGACGGGGGACGCTTGTACACCACATCGGCGGGGTCGGACACGCTGCTGGCGATCGACTGCCAATCACGGAGTGTGCTGGCGCGGACGCGTACGGGCGGCGAGCCGGTGCTGGCGCACGTGACGCCTGACGGAAAAAGCGTCCTGGTGCTCAATCATCGTGATGCGACACTGGGGATTCATGACGCGTCGACGCTCGCGCTTCGGAGTACGGTCGCGATCGTCAAGCAACCGGACAAAGTTACGATCCTTCCGGACAACAGCTTGGCGTTTGTCTTGAGCCGGACGGAGCACCGGCTTTCGCTCGTCGATTTGAGGAGGGGCGTTCTCGTGACGAACCTCGAACTGGACGGAAATCCGTCGGACATGCTGCTCAAGCCGGACGGTGGCGAGCTGTACGTGATTTCACCGGATGCGCACGGGGTGCAGGTGATCAACACGTGGACGCACGAGGTGGGCGACTATATGGTGCTGGGGTCGGCGCCAACGCGCGGCGTTTTGAGCGCGGATGGAAGCACCCTGTATGTTTCGGACAGCGCGGCGGGGCACGTCATTCCAGTGGATATTGCGAACCGGCGGGTGGTGCGTGAACCCGGAACGGGAAAGGAGTTTCCGATTACCGCGGGCCAGTCTCCTGGCGTGATGCGCTTTGATCCTGAAGAGAATCTGCTAATCGCCGTGAACGAGGCTTCCGCAGATGTTGCGGTGATTCGCGTGCGAACGAACAGTCTTTTGACGATGATTCCAGTGGGAGCTGCCCCGAAGGATTTGGCGGTGAAGTTGTTTTAGACCCTGCGCTTTGGACGCGCCGACTCGTGTTGATCGGTGGTGCCTAGAGAAACACCCGCAGGGCGGGCCCCCCGCGCTGCATTTCGAGACGGGCTGAAAAGCCAGAATTCATTCGTAGCGCAACGCGACCAGGGGGTCGACGCGCATGGCGCGACGCGCAGGAACATAGCTTGCGATCAAGGCAACCGCCGACAACAGCGCGGACACTGCCGCCAGAGTCACGAAATCATTGGAGGAAACCTTATAGAGCAAGCTGGACATCAGGCGCGTAACTCCCAGAGAACCCAAAAGTCCCAACGCTAATCCTCCTGCGGCCACCAGTATTCCCTCTTTTAGTACCAGCCGCACGATATCGCGCCGCCCTGCTCCCAGAGCCATGCGCAAGCCGATCTCTTGTGTGCGCTGAGTGACTTCATACGACATGATCGCGTAGAGACCCACGCAGGCCGTGACCATAGAGGTCACCGCAAAAATCGCCAGCAGAAGGAGGCAGAGGCGCGCCGGACCGAGAGCCTCGTCTGTTATCGCGCGCAGCGTCTGAACGCTAAACACTGGCTGGTCCGGGTCCATCCGAAGCACCTCTAAGCGAACCGCCTCGGCAAGAGTTGCTGGCTCTGCCGCGGTTCTCAAGAGAAGCGCGATATCCCGTCCGTCTTCTGGCTGTTGCAGCAGAGGAGCATAAATTTCCGGTGACGCAGGCTCATAGAGGACGTCGCCTACGTTCCACGCAAACTGCTTCGAGTCTTCCACCACCCCCGCAATTTGTGCGACGCTCGTGGCTGGTGCCCCTCGACCGGGGTCCGACTGGCTCTCCCGGTTTTCGAGCCGGATCTGTTTGCCAACGGCGTCTTCGTTTGGAAAGTACAAGTGAGCGAATCTCTCGTTCACCATCACGACTCGCTGAGCCTCGGCCCCGTCTTGCTCACGAAAGAAACGGCCGCGACGCAACGGGGTCCGAACGACCGCGAAATAGGACGGCGCGATCACCAGAAAGCGCGCAGTTGCGGTGCCGTCGGTTGTATCGAGGCGCCGTCCTGGGAGCGAGAAGCTGCGAACCGCTTGGCCGCCCTCCATCGGCCGTCCGGAGGATGCCGCTGCGTCAACGACCCCGGGCAGCGAACGCACGCGCTCGAGCAGTTCGCTCAAAAATTTCGCTACCTCGACGCTCCTCGGATACCTCAGCCCCGGCAAGGCGGTGCGCATGGTCAACACGTGGTCCGGCTGAAAGCCCAGATCGATCGTGGTGATCTGCCGGTACGTTCTAACCATCAATCCGGCGGCCGTCACCACAACGAAGGCGAGCGCCATTTCCGACAGCACCAGAATTCCGCGCGCTCGGCCGCCCCGTTCCTCCGCAGCCGATCGCGTACGAGTCTGTGCAACTTTTCGAGCAGCGCTTCGCCGCGCAACAAACATCGCGCTGGCCATGCCGAAACCTGTTCCGAGCACAAGCGCTGCTCCGGAGCTGACGAGGAAACTTGCGAGACTGGCATGAATCACCGACTCTTCGCCGATATAGTGCTCCGGAATCAGCGCCAGAACCGGCGCCAGCGCCCAAATTCCCAAAACAGCTCCAACCGTCCCCGCGATCCCTGAAAGCACCACGCTTTCCGTGAAAAACTGCCGGGCCAGGCGGCCCGGGGTGGCTCCCATAGCCAAACGCGTGGCGATTTCACGGGCCCTCGCTCGGGCGCGAGCAAGTAACAGGCTCGCGATGTTCGCCGCCGCGATCAGCAGGAGCATCCCGACAGCGCCCATCAACACATAAAGGGCCATTCGTAGGTCGCCTACCACGGCTTTTCGTACGTCGACAGGCGTGTACACCAGGCCACGGTATTCGGGATTCGTTCCCGCGTACTCTGCTTCTACCCGCCGAGCCAATTCACGCAGTGGCGGCGCCGTCTCGTCCGGCGACCGGCCCTCATTCAATACTCCCGCTACGTTGAGGGTGCGTTGCGAGCGATCGCCTGACGCGGAATCGAGCGCCAATGGGAGATAGATGTCCGCTCCCCAGTGTTGGAATCGCCGTGGCGCAACTCCCACGATGGTGTAGGGAACCCCGTCGAGTTTGATGGTTCGTCCGACGATTTCCGGGTTGCGGGCATAGCGGCGGTTCCACAGCCGGTACGTAACCACGGCAACGTTCGGGCCGCCCGGCCGATCTTCGTCCGCCGTGAATGTGCGACCCAGCAGCGGTGGTACTCCATACAGGGAAAAGATATTAGCCGTCGCGAGCACCACGGGAACCTGCTCCGGATTCTGCCCGCTCTCTGTGGCTTCCGTCAGACTCGAGCCGGAGTGAGCGAGTGCGAAAAACCCGGCGTACCATCGGGCCAGGACCCCTTTGTCTCGTGCATTCTTGATGTCCAAGTATTCGGCCGGCGAGAAACGCGAAGTTCGAGATTCACTCTTCGTGAATTGTTGCCTCAGCAGAACCACTCGATTGGCTTGCTCCGTTTCCCCGAAGTGAATATAAGCGCCGTCGAGAATGCTGAACAGTACCGAAGTGGACGCGATGCCAAGCGCCAATGTCAGAACCGTCGCGGCGGTGAAACCTGGATTCTTCGAGAGCATCCGCAGACCGTAGCGCGAATCTTGGAGGAACGTTTCTAGGAAATGCGCACCCACAGCTTCGCGGCATTCCTCCTTGAAGCGCTCCTGGCCACCGAACTCGATGCGGGCACGACGCAGCGCTTCCTCACGCGAAACGCCACCTCGCACCAAGTCCTCGGCGAAGGTCTCGATGTGGAAACGGAGTTCCGCGTCCATTTCGTTTTCCATGCGAGAGCGACGGAAGGTTGTCCTGGACCACGAACTAAACCGGCTCCAAAACGTCATACATCCTCCAGCGTGCAGCCCGAATTCCGACGATGATATGCGTCATCATTCGTACCTCAGCGCGACCAGGGGATCGAGGCGCGACGCGCGTCGCGCCGGGAGGTACGATGCCGCGACCACCACGCTGACCAGCAGCAAGAGCACAACCACGAAAGTAGGCGGATCGGTGGGTTGCACTTCGTATAGCAAACTCTCGAGAAAACGCGTCAAACCCAGCGCTCCTGCAACGCCAAAGAGGATTCCGATAGCCGTAACACGCAGGCCTTGACCCAGCACCATGCGGACCACGTCGGCACGCCCGGCGCCCAACGCCATGCGAACGCCAATCTCATGCGTTCGTCGCACGACCGAGTATGCCAGCACCGCATAGATTCCGATGGCTGCGAGGGTCAGCGCCAAGACCGCAAAAGCGCCTACAACCGCGAGGCTGAAGCGGCGGCCAGCCGTGGATCGCCTGATTACTTCATCCATGGGTCGAACATCTCCGAGCGCGAGCTGGCGGTCCAGACCCCACGCAGCGGCGCGAACAGCGGCGGCGGCAGCTCCCGGTTCGCCCTGGCTTCGTACGGCGATGCGCAACGAAGGTGCCGAGCCGAGTTGCGCGTAGGGTTCGTAGGTGTGCAAAGCAGTTACGGAGTCCAGAGGTCCCTGTTTGACATCGCCGACTACGCCGACGATGGTAAGCCAACTATCCGCCGATTCCGCGGTTCCCCACTTGAGTCGCTTGCCTAACGGGTTCTCGCCGGGCCAATACTTCTTCGCCAGAGATTCGCTCGCGATGAGTACATGCGTGGAACCCGGTCCATCGTGCTCTGTAAAGTAGCGTCCACGGAGCAGGGGAATCGCCATCACCTCGAGATAGTCTCCATAAATGACCGAGTGATTGCACATGTTCAGACCCGCTCCGGGAGAGGACCGATAACCTTCCGGGGTAAAGGCGTGTGTCCAACCGCCGAGCAGCGGGAGGTCGGTCGAGCCCCCCACATCGACAATGCCCGGGGTTTGGCGCAAGCGATCGGTCAATTGTTTGTAGAACGAAACCACTTGCTCATCCCGCGAATAGGCAGCCGGTGGCAGGTCCATGGACACGGTCAAGACGTGCTCCGGACGGAAGCCCGGATTGGTGTTCAAAACGCGCTGGAAGCTTCGCACCAGCAGGCCCGCCCCGATCAGCAACATCATCGAGAGCGCAACCTCGACGACGACAAATGCGGCGCGCGTGCGCTGACCGTCAAGGCCCTCGGAAGTGCCGCGAGCACCGTCCTTTAACGACGCATTGGGATTGGTTCCGGAAGTCCAGATAGCTGGTAGAGCGCCAAAGACGAGTCCGACCAGGGAGACGATGAGAAACGAGAAGAGTAAGACCGTCCAGTCGAGCGCTATAGGGTGGAAGCGCGGAATGCTTCGAGGCATTCCCGCCACCAGGGCATCCTTCAACCCAAGCCCGACCGCCAAACCGAGCGCGCCTCCCAGAAATGCAAGCAACATTCCTTCGACAAGGAATTGCCGCAGCAGGCGAAATCTTCCGGCGCCGATAGCCAGGCGAACGGCCATCTCCTTTTGCCTGCCAGCTGCGCGCATCATCAGAAGGTTTGCGACATTGACACAAGCGATCAACAGCACCAAGCCCACCGAGCCGAGGAGCACCAAGAGCGTCGGTCTCGGCGGACCAGTCACTTCATCGCGAAGAGGCTCGGAGGCCATTCCCAACTGAAAGTCGCCCAGGGACTGGTGAGCGTCGCGCGCGGATTTTTCGTAGGTTTCGAGCACCCCTCGTGCGACGAGCTGCAAGTCGGCATTGACTTGTCCCAGCGAAACCCCCGGTTTGCGCCTGGCCACGACGCTATAGTCGAAATTGTCGCCCACGTCCTCCAGTTCCGCTTTCGTGAAACCCAACGGCACCCAAAGATCGGCTGCGACACCCTGCGCCATGCCCGGGAGCGGGAAGACCAAGCTCTGCGGCATGACGCCAACAATGGTGTAGGGTTCGCGGTCCAGATTTGCGGTTTGGCCGAGAACACCAGGTTGTCCACCGTAACCGCGCTGCCACAGCCCGTAGCTGAGGATAACCACCCGGGGGCCGGCAAGTTCTTCCTCGGCTGTGAAGACTCTGCCTACGATGGGTTGGACGCCCAGCACATCGAAGAGCTCGCTGCTGATGCGATCACTGGTCACCCGCTGAGGCTCACCTCTTCCGGAAAACTCGTAGGTCCAGACCCGGAATCCAGCGACCTTCTCGAAGACATGATTCAGTTTTTGAATCTGCGCGATGTCTGGTCCGGAAACGCTGACGGGTTGGGGACCAGCGTGCGGCAGAACTTCCTTAACCAGCACGAGGCGGTCGGCGTCGGCGTAAGGGAGCGGGCTGAGAAGTACAGCGTTCACCACACTGAAAATGGCAGTGTTCGCGCCGATGCCCAGGGCCAGCGTGAGAACAGCGACGGCGGTAAAGCCTGGACTCTTGCGCAGAACGCGCTGTCCATAATGTAGGTCTTGCAGCAGTTCACCCGACAAGTTGACGCCGCGCGCTTCCCGGCCTTCCTGTTTGACGCGTTCGACGCTGCCAAATTCCAGGCGCGCCCTACGCAGCGCTTCTGTACGAAGGACTCCGCCGCGGACCAAATCCTCTGCGAATGCCTCGATATGAAATCGCAGCTCCGCATCCATTTCGCTCTCCATCCGAGAACGGCGGAGCGTTGCCTGCGCCCAAGAACGAAGCCGGCTCCAGAGCGTCATACCTCCTCCAGTTTGCAGTCCCGCGATCCCCGGATCGTCTCCGCCTTCATTCGTACCTCAGCGCCACTAGCGGATCGACGCTCATCGCACGACGTGCCGGGATGTAGCAAGCCAGCGAGGCGATGAAGATTAGGCTCACGGAAACACCCAGCAGCGTCGCGGGATCACTTGGCTGAATACCGTACAGCAGCGATGAAAGAAAACGGGCCAGCCCGAAGGTCGCGGCCAGTCCGAGGGCCAGGCCGATCGATGCCATGGTCAGGCCGTGACCGACTACCAGTTTTAAGACTTCGTGTTGACTCGCGCCGAGCGCCATGCGCACGCCGATTTCATGGGTGCGCTGCGACACCATGTAGGAGATGACGCCGAACAGTCCGATCGAAGTCAGCACTAATGCCAAGATGCCTGAGGCACCCAGCAGCAGGCCAATGGTTCGCGCAGGGAAAAGTGGAAGAGCCATGTATTGTTCGATGGTCTCCAGGTCCGTTGCGGCGATATTGGCATCCACCGCCTGAATCTCGCGCCGGATCGTGTCCAGCAGAAACCTCGGATCGCCCGAAGTACGCACAACCAGCGTGCGCCGGCCCGGCAGCCGAGGCAGGTAGACCAGGGGAATCGGGTCTTCACCGAGCGTGCGATACTTGCCCGTCTTCACTACTCCGATGATCTCAAGGCCAAGGCCCGTACCCTCACCCAAGGTTATTCGTCGGCCCACTGGATATTGGCGCGACCAGAGTTTTTCTGCCATTGCCTCGTTGATGATCACCACGCCTCCCGATGTCCCGCCGGGCTCCTCGCTTTCCCGTGGAAGGAAGTCGCGACCGCTCAAAAGTGAAATGCCCATGGTCTCGAAATAGCCAGGAGCGACCCGCAACACGTCGACCGAGACAGCGTTTTGACCTGAGGCAGAATGGTTCCCTTCGATGGCGGCGCTTTGTTCTCGCGCAGTTCCCAGCGGCAGGTGGTTAACGAAGCTGGCTGAGGACACGCCGGGCAGCGCGCTGATCTGCCTGGACAGTTGCTCGTAAAACCCGTGCACCTTCGCCTCGGGGTATCCGAGGCTGCCGGGGTCCAAGGTAGCAACGGCGACATGCTTGGTATCGAAACCCGGGTCCATGGAGTTGGCGTTGAGCAGGCTCCTCACGCACAAAGCGGCGCCAACCAGCAACACCATACACGTGGCGATCTCCCCGATCATAAGAGAGCTGCGCAGCCGTGACTTGCGATAACTTGCTGATTGCGCTTCGTCCTTGAGAATCGGAGCTACCTGAACCTTTACACTGCGCAGCGCTGGAGTCAGCCCAAAAACGATTCCCGTAGAAAGTGAAACCAACGAGGTGAAAAGAAGCACTCGCCAGTCGAGTGGAACCCGTAGCGTGATCGGCAAGCTCACGGGTTTGAGCGCGAGCAGCAGCGGGGAGGTCCAATAAGCGAGCAGCAATCCCAGACAGCCCGCAAGACCGGAGAGAAGCGTGCTTTCGACAAGCATCTGCCGGATCAATCGACCTCGCCCTGCGCCCAATGCTGACCGTATGGCCATTTCGCGCGCTCGCCCGGTGGCCCGCGCCAGCAGAAGAGTAGCCGCGTTCACACAGGCAATGACTAACACTAAGCCAAACACGGCCATGAGCAATCCGGTAAAGGCGCTGACAAAACCGCGGTAGGGTCCAGGAACGAGTGTCGCTGGGAATAAGTTGGCACCCAGGTTCTTGTTTGTGTCGGGGTGCTCCTTTTCAATCAGCTGGGCCAGCAGATTCACTTCGGAACCTGCTCGCGGCGCAGCCACTCCGGGTTTCAATCGCCCAACTGCGAAAAGCCAATAGCCCTGGCGGTTGGTGAGCCTGCCCGCGTCGTGCAAAATCTGCTCAGCCACCGTTACGGGAGCCCAGAAGTCGGGCTCAATGGCCACGAGCAGACCTGCGAATCCGCCCGGCGCTACTCCGATGACAGTAAAGCTCGTCCCGTTCAGCAGCAGACTCTTTCCGACTACCTTGGGATCAGCAGCGAGGCGTTGCTGCCAGAAGGAGTGGCCAAGAACCACCACCGGCTGGGGGTGCCCGGGCTGGTCATCTTCGGGAAGAAAGGTACGCCCCAGAGAAGCATTAACGCCCAGCAGTGAGAAAAAATTTCCGGAAACAAGTTGGCCCAGCACGACCTGTCCCTCGCCAGACCTGTTCCAGATGACGGATTCGGGGTCTCCGTCAAATGCCAGCATCCCGGTGAAGGACTGATTGTGGTCGCGATAGTAGACATAGTCGGGATAGGTGAGAGGCAGATAGCCCTCCATGCCGGAAGTCCCTCGATTGTGCAGCCAGAGCTGGAGCAATTTGTCAGGTGCTTCGGCACCCGTGGGAGGGCGCAGCAATAAAGCGTTAACAAAGCTGAATACCGTTGTGTTGAGCCCGATACCCAGAGCTAGTGCGAGGACCACAGCAGCCGTGGATGCGGGATTCTTTCTGAGCATCCGCAGCCCGTAACGCAGATCCTGCGCCAAGGCTTCGAGAAGGTTGGCGCCCCGCGCGTCCCGACATTCTTCTTTGGTGCGCTCGATGCCGCCAAATTCCAGGCGTGCCCGGCGCATTGCTTCCTGGCGCGCCATGCCGCTGCGGACCAAATCCTCAGCAAACGCTTCGAGGTGGAAACGGAGCTCCGCGTCCATTTCGTTTTCCAGGCAAGAACGATGGAGAATTACCCGCCACCAAGAACGAAGTCGGTTCCAAAGGGTCATATTTCCTCCGGCTTGGTGCCCAGGATTCCTGCGATTACGTCGGCCATGCTGTTCCAGTTTTCGGTTTCTGCCTGCAGCCTGCGCTTTCCTGCGGCGGTGAGCCGGTAATATTTGGCTTTACGCTTGTTTTCCGATTCGCCCCATTCGCTGGCGATCCAGCCTTGATGCTCGAGGCGGTAGAGCGCGGGATACAGCGAGCCTTGCTGGATTTCGAGGCGGTCTTTCGAGATTTGCTGGATGCGAAGAAGGATGCCGTAACCGTGTAACGGCCCGAGGGAAACGGCTTTAAGGATGAGCATGTCCAGTGTGCCTTGCAAAAGATCCAATTGTTTGTCCATGGAGGCGATTTCTCCTAGATGAACTAGGAATGTAGTTGGAGTCTCCTAGACTGTCAAGGAGAAAGAACACGGGAAGCGCGGCGAGGCATCGGCTGTGCGTATCGTGGGCCGTTGATCCGGCGGGAAGGAGGGCCGCGAGAGCCAACGCTCGGGACGGAGTGAAAGAAAATGTGAATTAGGAATGGTCGTCGGGCGGCCAGGCGGAGTGGTCTTCGCCGAGGTGAACTTCGAGGAATCCTTCCGCGGGCAGAACGTCTACAGGCAAGCCGCCGTGCCAGAGTGCGACGCCCAGCTTCAGCGCAGATTGGCCTTTCAGATCGATTTCGCTGCGGTGGATGGCGACTTCAAGAATGCGGTCGAAGGATGCTTCGGCAACGGTTTTGGGATTAAGAAGGCAAAGGCGCCCTTTTTCTACGGCGAATTCCTGCAAATGTCCGCGCACGAGCTTGACCACGATGTTTATTTCTTCGGCTGCGCCGATGGTGATGCGGAATTCCGAATCTTCAAGTTCTCCTAGAAGATCAAGGAACGGATCTACCCGGACGCAGAAGCGGTCCGCTTCGAAACCATAACGTAATTCATGAAGATAGAACGTGCGGCCGTGCATGGCGCCGCCGCGGCGTTCGGGCGAGTACAGGCCAGAGCCAAGCCATTCGAAGTAGGAAGTGTCTCGCCCATCTACAGCGATTTTCAGAAAACCGGTGGGCGGTATTTGCAGGGCATGTTCAGGCTGACGCTTGATGGGCTTCGCGAGTTCCTGCGGGGCGACCTGTCCTAGCGCGAGATAGACCGCCGTCAGGTGCTTGCGATAGAGGGCGTCAAATTCCGCATCGTTCGCCGTGCTGTGTTCCGGACCATACCACCAGCACCAGTCGCTTCCTTCCGCAGCCAGCAAGGACTCTTGGGCCTCTTTCAGCGCGGTTTCTGTCGGCGCGTCGTCGCGGCCTTGCCGGCGGGCGTCCACGGCGCGGCCAAAGGCTTCGCGAGCGTCCCACAGGAGTTCCCATGCGGCGACGTCTTCGCTGTGGCCTATCCAGACATCGAAATTTGCGTTGATCCAGGAGGCGGGGAAAATTCCGGGATTCGTCGGAATATCGCCGGCTGCGGCGATCGCTTCGGTTGCTGTGAGCGCACGAAAGTCCTGATCTCCCTGTATTCGGCCGTAGAATTCGCGCAGGAATTCGCGGCCATTGCCAGGATAATATTCCCAGGCATTTTCGCCATCGAGAAACAGGCAAATGGTTAGCGGCTGAGAAGTCCCGACGCGCTCCCCCAGCTCGCGGAGCCGCCCGTGCAAATCCCCGGCAGCGTCTTTGCCGTTCATGCGACTGTAGACGAAACCAATGAGATCGGAAAGGTGGTGATCGCGAAAAAGTCCAGTGATCAGTTTCGCGCCAAGCTGGACGCGCAACGGCTTATACAGACGCTCCGCGTTTGCCGGAACACCCTTGGCGTCGCGAAAGAACCCGGCATTCAGCGTTCTTCCGAGGACCCCTTCATCCGTGCCAAACCATTGGAAACCCTCTTCGGCAGCGATCGTCAGAGCCTGATCGGATACGGAGCCCTCCGAAGGCCAAACTCCCGCGGGCTTCGCGCCGAAAACGCGCTGGTGGTATTCGCGAGCGCGGCGCAATTGCTCGCGCGCATCCTCGGGATGGCGGTAGGCGCGACGCGGGAGGGGCGTGCCAGGATTGGCCACCCGCGCGATGTCCGAATCACAGATCAGCGGAAGGATGGGGTGGTAGAACGGCGTGGTGCTGAGCTCTACCTGGCCGGTCTCGGCCGCGCGGCGATATTCAGGCAAAACCAAACCGAGCAGTTCCAACTGCTTGGCCTTCAGAGCCTCTTTGTCTTTTTCCGTGAACTCTTTTCCTTTGCTGGCCAGACGGCTGACTACTGAATCTTTCTCGAACCAGGTTTCCTCCATCCAAACCAGTTGCGAGAGCAATTGCAGGTCGCGCCAGTCACGCTGGGTAAAGGAGACTTGCGCCTGGGCGCCGCCGGCGGGCTGCGCCCATTCATGCAGCTCGACAAAACGAGGCCATCGCGACATCAGGCGCTCATGATTGACCTGAAAGGCGCGAGCCAGAATCTCCACTTTGTCTTCTCGCGTTAGCTCCTCGGCGGACTTAAACGCCAAGGAAAACCATGGTTCGTTAAATTCCCCGCTGGCGTATTCCTCAAGCTGCATACCGAGGGAAGGCACGACATTGAAAGTGGCGTGAAACTTGGGGAACTCCTTCAGCATGGAGACCATGCCCCAATAATCCTTGAGGGCATGCAGGCGTGTCCATGCCAGTACATAGCGGCCAGTTTCCGGGTCCCGGTACTGCGGCTGATGCATGTGCCATAAGAGCACCAGATGCACGCGATTCATCGCGACTCTCTTTCCCGTTCCCACGGCGAGGCCGTGTTACACTCACGGTTCGCGCCATGCGCATCCTGGACCGTTATATCGTGCGTGAAGTCTTTCGTCACGCGCTCCTCGGAATCGCCGTATTTACGTTCGTTTTCTTCGTGCCCAAGCTTGTGCAATTAATGGAGCTGTTTGTCCGTCATACCGGCTCGGGGGCGCAAATCCTCGAGCTTTTTCTGTGCATTTTTCCCGCCGTCTTGACGTTTACGCTCCCCATGGCCGTGCTGATCGGCGTACTGCTGGGGCTAGGACGCATGTCCGCGGACAGCGAAATCATTGCCCTGACAGCGCTCGGTATTGGCCGCCGGCGGATTCTTCTGCCCGTGGGCGTTCTGGCCGTGGCCGGCGCGCTGGTCACGTTTTTAATGACGGCGTGGCTCGGCCCGCTGGCCTTTCACAAATACCGCACTCTCGAGACCGAACTGGTTGCGTCCCAGATCTCTTTTGCCGTACAGCCCCGGGTGTTCGACGAACGATTCCCCAAACTGGTCCTCTACGTCAACGACGTGTCTGCCAGCGGCACCCAATGGCACGGCGTGTTTCTCGCTGAGGCCGGAGGAGAGAACGGCTCACAACTCACCCTGGCGGAGAATGCGATTGTAATTGCCGAACCCAAAGAGGGCAAGCTGGAGCTGCACTTAAAAGGCGGTACCACACACGAATTTTCCCGGGAAGACCCCGACCGCTACTCCGTTACTGCTTTTGGGCAGAGTGACTGGCCCATCGATATGAATGGCCTGGTGCCGGCGCAGCCTCGGCAGGTAAGCAATCCGGAACGCTCTCTCAGAGAGTTGGTCAATACCAACGACGCCGGCTGGCGCGAGGCTCGCGTGGAGTTGCACCGACGGCTGGCGTTCCCCGTGGCGTGTCTGGTCTTTGCTCTCGTTGCCGTGCCGCTGGGGGCGCAGCCCCGCCGAGGCGGACGCGCTGCCGGCTCGTTGCTGGCAGTCATTATTATCGCCTCCTATTACCTGCTTACGGTGATTGGCGCAGGTCTGGCACGCCAGGGCGAGGTCTCACCGGCTGTAGGAATCTGGGGCGCAAATATCCTGCTGGCGGTTCTCGGATTTGCGCTGCTGCCCCGCATGGAACAATTCCGCGGCGAGAGCGGGTGGATGAATCCTGCGGTACGCTTCCGGAGCTGGGCCAGGCTGCTCCGCCGCCGGAAAGCCCGGGCACGCGCGGCGGCCATGGCCGTGACGCGCATTCCCAACGGCCTGATCGAGCCGCACGAGAATGGCGTGCAATCGAGCGGCAGCTTTCCACGGTTGATGGATATCTATCTCTTGCGCCGCTTCTTTTTCCATTTCTCGCTGCTGATGGCCGTCTTTATTTTCCTGTTCGAGGCTTTCACATTCTTCGAACTGCTCGATGACATCGCGCGTCGCCGGGTGCCCTTCCTCATTGTCGTGGATTATTTCCGTTTCTTTACGCCCTACCTGCTTTATAACCTCGCGCCGCTCGGCGCCCTGGTGGCCGTACTGGTAACGCTTGGAGTGATGAGCAAGAACAACGAGATTGTCGCGTGCAAAGCCAGCGGCATCAGCCTGTACCGTTTGGCCGTCCCGCTGCTTTTCGCCGGCCTCTCGCTGGCCGCCAGCATGATGGTGCTGGATGAAACCTATCTTCCTTACGCCAACCAGCGGCAGGACGCTTTGCGCAACCAGATCAAGGGCCGCCCGGCGCAGACCTATGCGCATCCGCAGCGATGGATTTTTGGCAACGACGAGAAGATTTACAACTACGACCTGTTCGATCCGACGCAGAACCTCTTTGGGGGACTCAGCGTGGTGGAACTCGACCCCGCGACGTTTCAGATGCGCCGCCGCGTGTTTGCTTCGCGTGCCCGCTGGCTGGACGCACAGAAAGTGTGGGGCCTAGAAGGTGCATGGGTGCGCGATTTCTCCCAGGACACCATCGTCCGCTATGAGCGATTCCCGGCGACCTCGCTACCGGAGCTTTCCGAGCCGCCCAGCTACTTCAATCGCGAGGTACGTCAGGCCACGCAGATGAGCTGGAGAGCACTCGAGCGTTATATCGAGGCGCTGCATAAGGCGGGGTTTGACGTCGCCAACCTGACCGTGCAATGGCACGTCAAGCTGGCCTTTCCGCTCATCGCTCCCATCAGCATGCTGCTGGCGATTCCTTTCGCGCTTCTTGTGGGGACCCGCGGCGCGGTTGGAGGAGTGGCGCTGGGTGTGGCCATTGGCATCGTATATTGGACGGCGGCGCGTTTGCTCGAAGCGATGGGCGGCGTAGGGCAATTGCCGCCATTTCTCGCGGCGTGGTCTACAGACATCACATTTCTTTTTCTAGGGCTGTACTTTTTCTTTAAGATGCCCACTTGAGAAAAAAGAAGCCCCCGGCGAATGCAGGCATCGGTTGAGATGTCTGCCTGCCGACGGCTTCCAGTAATGGTTTAACTTAACCTGCTGGCCAAATACGCCCTACCTTTTCTTTATCTTCTTCCTCTTTGATTCTTCATGTTTTTCTTCAATGACGGCTTGCGCCGCCGCCAGCCGCGAGATGGGAACGCGGAACGGCGAAGCACTGACGTAATCCATGCCGATGGCGTGACAGAACTTCACGCTCTCCGCATCGCCGCCGTGCTCACCGCAGATTCCGACCTTCAACTTCGGCCGGGTTTCACGGCCGCGTTCAATTCCCCAGCGCATCAGCATGCCCACGCCTTTGGTGTCCAGGGACTGGAATGGATCGGCCACAAACACCCCGGCCTTCTTCTCGTCGACGTAGTCGGGCAGGAAGCGGCCTGCGTCATCGCGCGATAACCCCATGGTGGTCTGCGTGAGATCGTTGGTCCCGAAAGAGAAGAACTCCGCGACTTCTGCGATCTCTTTGGCAAGCAGAGCAGCGCGCGGCAGCTCGATCATCGTGCCGACAAGATAAGGCAGCTTGATTCCGGCCTTCTTAATCAAATCATCGGCCACACGGCGCGTCGCTTGTTCGAGGATCCACAGCTCTTTGCGATCCAGGGTCAAGGGGTGCATGATCTCAGGTAATACTTTAATTCCCTGTTTTTGGCACTCGATGGCCGCTTCGATGATCGCGCGCACCTGCATCTCAAGAATTTCCGGATAGGTAATCGAGAGGCGACAGCCGCGATGCCCCAGCATGGGATTCGCTTCATGCAATTGCTCCACGCGGCGAGCCACGGTCTCTGGATCTATATTCAATTCCTTGGCCAGTTCCTGCTGCTTGGCCTGGTCATGCGGCACGAACTCATGCAGTGGAGGATCAATGAGGCGGATGGTCACCGGAAAGCCGTCCATGGCTTTGAATATCCCGAGGAAGTCGCGGCGCTGGAACGGCAGAAGTTTATCGAGCGCTTTGACGCGATCTTCCCGGTTGTCTGCCAGGATCATCTCCTGGATGGCGCGCTGCCGCTCGTGACTTTTCTCTGGCTGCTCGAAGTCGGTGAAGAACATGTGCTCGGTTCTGCACAGCCCAATGCCCGCGGCGCCAAATTCACGGGCCTTGCGGGCATCTTGCGGAGTATCCGCGTTAGTGCGAACACCCAGCCGGCGGATGCCGTCGGCCCATTTCATCAGCGTTTCATAAGCCTTCGGGAATTCCGGCGTGGCCAGCGGCATGTCCCCGGTGTAGACCACGCCCTCGCTGCCATCCAGGGTGATCCATTCTCCCTGCTTCACCGACTTCCCCTTCGCGGTCATCGTTCCTATTTTGTAGTCGATGTCGAGGGACTCGGCCCC
Source organism: Acidobacteriota bacterium (assembly GCA_013289825.1). Taxonomy (GTDB): domain Bacteria; phylum Acidobacteriota; class Terriglobia; order Acidiferrales; family UBA7541; genus Acidiferrum. Next base: position 18,339 of record JABCZF010000027.1, read on the forward strand.
CACGATACAGCACTTGCCCCAGCCTCGTGCGACAACCGCGGCGTGACTGGTCTTACCGCCCGTGGCGGTGAGAATACCCTGGGCCACGGCCATGCCGCCTACGTCTTCGGGGCTCGTTTCGCGACGCACCAAAATGACTTTCTCGCCTTTGGCCGCCCGCGCCTCCGCGTCTTCTGCGGAGAATACGACTTTGCCCACGGCCGCTCCGGGCACGGCGTTGATCCCGGTGGTCAGAATCCTGGCGACCAGGGATTTGCGGTCCACGTGAGAATCAATAATGGGATAGAACAGTCTCTCAATGTCTTCCGGTTTGATTCGCCCGACCGCTTCTTCCTTCGAAATGAGCTTTTCGTTGGCCATGTCCACCGCGATGCGGAAAGCGGCCGCAGGCGTGCGCTTACCGGTTCGCGTCTGCAGCATATAGAGTTGGCCCTCTTCGACGGTGAACTCCATGTCCTGCATATCGCGGTAATGCTTTTCAAGTTTTACGCGAACCTTTTCGAGCTGCGCGTAAACCTTTGGCATAACCTTGGACATTTCTCGCAAAGGCATGGGGGTGCGAATTCCCGCCACGACGTCTTCGCCCTGCGCATTGACCAGGTAGTCGCCGTAGAAGACTTTCTCGCCCGAACTTGGATCGCGCGTAAAGCAAACGCCCGTGCCGGAGTTGCTCCCGGTGTTCCCGAAGACCATCTGCACCACGTTTACGGCCGTGCCGAGAAGTCCGGTAATCTTTTCCACGCGGCGATAGGTCACCGCTTTCTCGGCCATCCACGAGCCAAACACCGCGCCGATCGCGCCCCAAAGTTGGTCGATGGGGTCATCCGGGAAATCCTTCCCGGTCTTTTGCTTGAAGAGCGTCTTGTATTCCGCAACCAGCTCTTTCCAACCGCTGGCAGGAACCGCAGTGTCTTCTCTAACGCCCAACTTCTCTTTCAGCCCGCGCAAACGGTGCTCGAGATCCTCCTTGGACATCTCCATCACCACGGTGGAATACATCTGCACGAAGCGCCGATAAGCGTCATACGCGAAGCGCTCGTTCTTGGTGACGCCAGCTAGACCGGCAACGGACCGATCGTTCAAACCCAGATTAAGGATGGTCTCCATCATTCCAGGCATGGAACGCGCCGAGCCGGAACGCACGCTGACCAGCAGCGGATTCTTCGGATCCCCCAGTTTCTTGCCGGTAACCTTCTCGAGACGCGCCACGTGGGCCGCGACTTCTTTCTTTAGTTCGGCAGGATACTTCCTCCCGTTTTTGTAGAAATAGCCGCAGGCCTCCGTGGAAATGGTGAAGCCTGCCGGAACCGGCAGTCCAATCTTGGTCATCTCGGCAAGGCCTGCGCCCTTGCCGCCGAGTACGTCCCGCCAACTGCCGTCACCTTCCGCTTTGCCTGCACCAAAAAAATAGACCCATTTTTTCACTGTTCGCCTCGTCTTGGATTTATTGCGTTAAAATTTGCGGCCGGCAGAAAGGTTCTTCATCGAAAACGTCGCGACACAAATCAAAACACCGTGTCGGCGCGCCGACTGGATGTCTTTCTCCGGAATTTAAAGCAAAACTTTATCTTCTTACTTGCGTTCCTCTCCGCCCAATTCCGAGAAATCCGCGATGGTCGTGAACTCTCGCAGGATTTCTGAGAGGAGTGCCAGTCGGTTCCGTCGAACGGCTTCTTTCTCCGCCATCACCATAACCTGCTCAAAGAAGTCGTCTACCGCTTTGCGAAGCCCGGCGATAACTTCAAGTGCCTCTTGATATTTGCCCGCACGTTTCTCAGCCTGCACTTTAGTAGCAGCGGCGCGCACTGCGGAGAACAGTTCGCGCTCTGCGCCGCTCTCGAACAAGTCTGGTTGGATGGCCCGGACCTCTTCTTTTTTGAAATCGGACTTTTCCAGAATATTCCGGATGCGCTTGAAGGAGACGGCCAAGGGCTCAAAGTTTTTTGATTTGCGTATGGCCTTCAAGGCCACCAGGCGCTTTTCGGCATCCATCAAGTCTTCAACGCCGGCGCGGAAGACGGCGTTCACCTCGTCATAACTGAACTTCTCGCGCTCGCGCAGGACAAACTTGGCGCGGTCCAGGAGAAACGCAAGTGCTTGGGCCTCCTGCTCCGGAGGGACTCCCCGCTTCGGCGCGTTGGTCAGCAAAGCTTTGGCCGCGGCGCCCACGGCCAGCGACAGGGAGACGGGGAGCTTGCGTTCGAGGATGATCTTCACGATTCCCAAGGCCGCGCGCCGCAAAGCATACGGATCACTGGAGCCCGTGGGAAGCAATCCTACGGCGAAGCAGCCCACGATGGAATCGAATTTGTCTCCCAGAGCGACGGCGCAGCCGGTGAGGTTTCTGGGGATGGGATCCTCAAGCCCCACAGGACGATAGTGATCGTAAATGGCATCGGCCACGTCGTCCGGTTCGCCTTGTGCGCGCGCGTAAAGTCCGCCGACGATTCCCTGGAGTTCGGTGAATTCGCGAACCATTTCGGTGGCCAGGTCGCACTTGGAAAGCTCCGCGGCGCGGTCGGCTTCGGCGACATGCGCTTGCAGCAGGCCACTGTTGAACCATTGTTCAGACAGCCAGCGGGCCATGGCCCGCACGCGTTCTACTTTGTCCCGGTAACTGCCGAGCCGTGATTCGTAGGTGACGCGTTCGAGTTTCGGCAAATAGTCGGCCAGCCGACATTTCTGGTCCGACTCCCAGAAGAATTGCGCGTCTGCCAGCCGGGCGCGCAACACGCGTTCGTGACCGGCGCGCACCAGACCCTTGGGATCTTTCGGAAGATTAATGACCGCGAGAAAATGCGGCGCGACTTCCCCTCCCCGCCGCTCGACGGCGAAATACTTCTGATGTCCGCGCATAACAGTGATCAAGATTTCATCGGGCAACGCCAGGAACGAGGGATCGAAATCACCTTCCAGCACACTCGGGCATTCATTGAGGTAGGTCACCAGCTTTAGCAGCTCGGCATCTTCGTGGACACGATAAGCGCCCCGCTTCCCGTGCGCCGCCAGCTCCTTCGAGATCTTCTCTCTTCGCTCCGCAGGGCGAACCACTACGCCATTGGCTTTGAGCTTCCGCTCGTAGTCCCGGAAGTCTCTCACCCGCAGCGGACCCTTGCCAAGAAACCGGTGGCCGAGGGTCAGGTCTCCCGCCGTGACACCCGCGAAAGAGAACGGCAGCGGCTTGCCGTTCACCACGGCGACAATCCAACGGATAGGCCGAATGAACCGTGCGCCGTCCATACCCGTCCAAGTCATGGACCGCGGCCAGGACAAGTCGTGAATCGCTCGAGGGAGCATTTCGGCGAGAATCTGCTCCGCCGTGCGGCCGCGCTTCACTTGCTGGGCAGCCAGGTACTCGCCCTTGGGATTCGTCACGATGTACAAGTCCTTCAGCGCGAGTCCCTGCTTTTCCGCGAAGCTGAGCGCCGCGCGAGTCGGCTCGCCGACGGCATCGTAGGCCACCGACTTTGGCGGCCCGGTCACTTCGTGCACCACGTCCGCTTGTTTTTCGCGCAGGCCGCGGAGGTGGGCGACGAGTCGGCGTGGAGCGCCGAAGGTCTCGACGGTCACACCATCTGAGAGATTTTCCGCCGCGAGAAGTTTCCCCAGATTCGCTCGCAGATCTTCTTCGGCCTTGGGCAACATGCCGGCGGGAATCTCTTCGCAGCCGACTTCAAGTAATACTTCAATTTCTTTTTCGGCGGCCTTTCGCTTGGATTGCCTGGAGCGGTTCATCCGCGCACCTCTCGGCGCACCGTAGGCCCACCGATCTGTTCAAGATACCCTGCGGCTGTACGGCATGCCACCATGCGAACTCGCGCCATGAGCGCGGCGCGTTCCGTTGTAGAGATGACTCCCCGCGCATCCAGCAAATTAAAAAGGTTTGAGCACTTCAGGCAATGGTCGTAGGCCGGCAGAAGCGGATACCGGGCGCGGACCTGCCCCTCCGTGGTGGCAAATCCGTCGAGCAGTTCTTGGGCCTGCTTTTCGTGCAGCTCAAACTCCGCGCGGATCGCTTGGGCGTCACTGCGGTTGAAGCTGTATTCGGAGAACTGCTGCTCCTCCGCCAAACGGATCTGGCCATACGTTTTGTCTCGGGACCACCGCAGATCGTAGACGCTCGAAACGCCCTGGAGAAAGGCACAGATGCGCTCGAGTCCATAGGTTAGCTCGACGGAGATGGGGTCCAGGTCGATTCCGCCGCTCTGCTGGAAATAGGTGAACTGCGTGATCTCCAACCCATCCAGCAACACTTGCCAGCCGATGCCCCAGGCGCCCAGCGTCGGCGACTCCCAGTTGTCTTCCTCGAAGCGAATATCATGCTCTTTCAGGGTGATGCCCATCGCTCCGAGGCTCTCCAGGTAAAGATCCTGCACGTCGCCTGGAGATGGTTTTAGGATGACTTGAAATTGCGTGTGCTTGTAGAGCCGGTTGGGATTCTCGCCATACCTTCCGTCGGCCGGCCGGCGGCTGGGCTGCGCGTAAGCAACGCGATAGGCGGCGGGCCCCAGCACGCGCAGAAACGTTTCTGGATGCATGGTGCCGGCGCCTACTTCAACGTCATAGGGCTGCTGCAGCACGCAGCCCTGCTTGGTCCAGAAGTGCGAGAGTTTCAAAACTAAATCTTGAAAGTTGAGGCCGGTCGGTTTTTTCTCAAGTTTTACTTTAGCTGTCAAGTGGTCACCAAAAGTCTTCGTGTAGCTAAGCGCTTCTCGGTATGATGCTCGATCCAATCGAGCGAAGCTTCTCGCAGTTCCGCCGCAGGCTGTTCTATCGCCGGCAGCGGTTCTAGCTTATCGAGTCTCTCGCCCGCAAATCGTTCGGCAAGTTGCCGCGCCTCGAGGTCCAGCGGTTTCATGCCTCCGCGCCGGCACTTCTCGCAGAGCAGTCCGGCTTCCCAGGATGCGTGGAATGCCGGTCGGCAGCCGAACGGCGTGCCGCAGGCCGCGCATCGATCGAAAGGCGGCAGCCACCCACCCAGTCGCACAGACCAGAATGCGAAGTAGCTCAACGGCAGCTGCCACACCCCGGTGCGTTCGATCTCGCGAACCGTAAGCAGAAGAAGACGGAACATGGACTCGGCCGTTTCATGCTCCGGGAGCACCTGCTCGGAAACTTCGCTGACCACCGCCAGTCCGGTACTCAGTTCGTAATCGCTCTGCGACTTGTTAAAAGATTCCAGCAGTTCGCACTGCTGAATACGCACCAGGTCGCGTGTTTCTTTTTCGATGTACCAGAGCTGAACGTGCGACAAAATCTCCAGCGTAGAACCATAACGGTTCTTAATCCGCCGCGCGCCGGAAGCCACACCGCGCATCCGTCCCGACGTCCGCCCAAAGAAACTCACCAGGCGGTCGGCTTCTCCCAGCGAAAAGGTCTTCAAAATGATGGCTTCCGTTTCCCTGGCAGGCATGAGCTGTCGGCGCGCCGACGCTTGGCCGGACACTACCCGAGAGTTACCTCCGGTTTGCGCGCGCACGCAGAGTTAATTTAATTACCACACACGCTCGCCCCACGCAATGCTTACATCAGGCGCCGCAGAAAGACGCATCGCATTCCTTCACAAAACCGGAGGAATACTCGAGCTCCAAAGGCGGCACGGGAAGTGCGCCCGGCCACCGCACCGACCCGCTAAATGGCGCGCTGCCGGATTCTGTTAACTAGCCGGTGGTCGCGTTGGTATTATCGGACCCACAGATCGCGCGAACGCGCTTTGCATTTCTCCGCTCTTCCGATACCCTGCACCACTACCTTATGCGCGCGCCACGTTTCGACATCCTGGGGATCGGCGAGAACGCCACCGATACGGTTCTGCAACTCGCACAATTCCCTGCCTTGGGCTCGAAGGTGGAAATGCTGGGCGCGCAAATCATGCTTGGCGGCCAAGTGGCCACCACGCTGATTGCCTGCCAGCGCTGGGGGCTGCGCACACATTATGTTGGAGTCGTCGGCGACGACTCCGCCGCCGAACTGCATCGTGGGGAACTCCGCCGTGCCGGGGTCCACAGCGATCTGCTCCAGGTGCCGCGAACGCTGAGCCAAATGTCGTTCATCCTCATCGATACTAGCTCCGGCGAGCGCACCATTGTGTGGCGGCGCGACCCCCGGCTAAGCGTGTCACCCACATTTCTAGAGAGAGACTGGGTGACTTCGGCTCGCCTCTTGCACATCGACGGGCACGACCCGGCCACCACAAGCGTCGCGGCCGCCTGGGCGCGCGCATCGGGCATCCCGGTGGTAGCCGACTTGGATCACATGTCGCCGGGATTGCTACGAGTGCTGCCCTTCGTCGATTTCCCAGTCACCTCAAGAGAATTCCCGGTCGACGCAACCGGCGAGAAGAATCTCCTCAAAGCGCTGCCGCGGCTCCAGAGAGATTATGGCTTTCGCGCCGTTTGCGCCACCATCGGGGTGGACGGGGCGCTCGCCTGGGATGGGTCCCGCTTCTGGTATGCTCCCTCTTATAAGGTCGGTGTCGTGGACACCACGGGAGCCGGCGATCTATTTCACGCCGCCTTTTCCTACGGGATCCTCCATGCCTGGAACCTCGAGCGCACCTTGGATTTCGCTTGCGCTGCGGCGGGCCTGAATTGCGAGACTTTGGGAGCCCGCGGCGGTATCAGTAACCTGTCCAAAGTAAAGGAACTGCAGCGCAAAGCGAACCGCAACCGCGCGCTCTACTCGCAAGTGCAACTGCAGCGCGCCGCAGCCGCAGCCCCGCGGGCGAAGCGCGGCTAGAATTGGTTATGCCAAGCGCGGAATCTCAAGACGGAGTTCTCGACCAAACACGCTAGCGCATGTTCATCCCTATCAAAGACCTGAACCCGCGTCGGACCTATCCGGTCGTCAATACTCTTCTCATTCTCACGAACGTCATTGTCTTTCTCTACCAGCTCACCCTGCCGCCGCACGAATACCAGGCCTTCGTGATGGCCAACGCCACCATCCCCTCGCACATCCGCGGGGCCCTCGCGGGCCACGGCAGCCTCGAAGCCGCGTTTCTCCCTATTTTCACCAGCATGTTCCTCCACAGCGGCTTCATGCATATCGCCGGGAATATGCTCTTCCTCTGGATTTTCGGCGACAACGTAGAAGACTACTTCGGTCACTTCCCTTACCTCCTGTTCTATCTGGTTTGCGGCCTTGGTTCGGGCCTCACCCACATTATCTTTAATCTCCACTCACCTCTCCCGGCGCTCGGTGCCAGCGGTGCCATCTCCGGCGTCATGGGGGCCTATATTGTTCTTTATCCCCGAGCCCGAGTCCTGACCCTCGTCTTCATCTTTTTCATACCGGTTCCTGCTTTCGTCATTTTGGGCCTTTGGTTCCTGCTGCAATTCTCGGCGGGTGTCAGTTCGGTCGGCGCCGCGGCCACCGGAGGAGTCGCCTGGTGGGCACACATTGGGGGTTTCTTGCTGGGGATGGTGATTACCGGCTCGAGTCTCGGAGACCGTAAGCCGAGCGTTGATTCTTAGCCACTAGTCCTGCGAGTTTTAGCGCTTGAAGTTTTGCTTTAAATACGGTCACGGGGCCTTTTCGGCCAAATCTGCCAACCAGTCCCCAACTTCAACTGTTTGTTTAACTCCTCCCAGATCGGGGGTAACGAGATTTTCACGCAACGCGGCCTTAACAGCTTCGCGTAATACTTGAGCTTCCTGCTTCCAGCCAAGAAAATCCAGCATCATCGCGGACGCCAGCACCGAGCCGAAGGGGTTCGCGATTCCTTTACCGGCGATGTTGGGCGCAGACCCATGAACCGGTTCAAAAAGGGACGTCCTGCCGGGATGGATGTTTCCTGAAGGTGCCAGCCCAAGCCCGCCAGCAAGCTGCGCCCCGAGGTCACTTAGGATGTCTCCAAACAGGTTGCAGGTCACAATCACGTCGAACTGCGACGGGTCGCGCACCATCTCCATGGCCAGGGTGTCGATGTACAGGTGCCGCGACTCGATCTTGGGATACTCTTGCCGGACTTCCTTAAAGACTCGCTGCCAAAGATCATGAGCAAACGTTATAGCGTTGGACTTGTCGCTCATGCACACGCGCTTCAAGCCGTTCTGGCGGGCATAGTCATACGCATAGCGGATAATCCGCTCAACACCTTTGCGCGAGTTGACGTCTTCTTGGACGGCGATCTCGTCCGCCGTGCCCTTCTTGAAAAATCCCCCCACGCCGACGTACAGCCCTTCGGTGTTCTCGCGGAAGACCATCAGGCGAATGTCCTTCTCGGTCCGATCGCGCAGCGGGGTCAGCCGGTCATGAAGGAGCTCGACCGGCCGGGCATTCACGTACAGGTCCAGCTTAAAGCGCAACCCCAGCAGGATGTCGGCGGCGTGCTGGTTGGAGGGAACCCGCGGGTCGCCCAAGGCGCCAAAAAGGATGGCGTCGAATTCGTCCCGGAGCATTTCCACGGCCCCAACGGGTAGCGTCACGCCGTCCTTTAAGTACCTGTCTGCGCCCCAGTCAAATTCCACGAACTCCAGCGGACGCTTGGCCGGCGCCGTCACCGCCCGCAGGACCTTGACCGCCTCCGGTGTCACTTCCCTGCCGATTCCAGCGCCGGGAATCACCGCGATGCGTGCGGTTCCGCCTCCCCATCGCAGGGGCAGCTTCCTGGCCGGATTCGTCGGTTTTGTCGGCATGCGAAGGACTCATCCTCTCGGCGCGGGTTAGCCTTAGTCACCCATTGCGTCTTTCCAGAGCAAGACTCGGGAACCTAACACGCCCCATAAAGCAGGTCAACGCGGGTGGATTCAGATGCAAACGGCATTCACGGTGATCTTGGTTCCCGGGTTGCTCTTTTTTCTGGCCACGGTTGTCGACCCTACGCTCTCCACGAGCAGGGTTGGCACTGGCCCTACTCTGCTGCAAGCATGCCCGTTATAGACTCCACAAGCGCTCCTTCGCTTCACGATGCTTGGTGGAATCTGCGGCGGCAACCGCTGCTGCCGTCCTCACTCATAAGCCCAAGGGAGGCAGACCTCGTTTGCCAGACCGAGTTGAAATTCAGCTTTGTCCCCGCCGCGTTGACGTGCCCGCTCGAGATCCTCTCTGAAAGAAGCCAAGGCGGAGTACCCGAAGGCTGCCGTAGGCGCACGCAAGCTGGCCAGGGGTGGAGGTTTTCTTAGGCGCTCTGGGGGAGAAAACAGATTTCGCTGTCCCTTGAGTCTCTACTGGGTGCTTCTGCCGGACTCCGTCCAGTACACGCCACCCAGCGCGAGTGTGCCGCCCAACACCTGGGTCCAAGAGCCCTTTTCCCCCAGCGCCAGAATTCCTAGAATCGATGCCAGAACAGGTAAAAGGTAAGTGAAGGCGCCCAACTGCGAGGCCTCAAGGTAGCGAAGCAGCCAGTAATAGAGGAGGTACGCAACAGCCGACCCAAACAGCCCCATGTATAAAATGGCTGCCCAGGCCTGCCAAGGAACCGCGCGCCAATTCCCTTCTCGACCCAGCACCCAGGCCTCGTGGAGGGCCAGCGGAAGGACGACAAGTGCGCCTGCAAAGTGGTTGTAGGCGGTCATCGTCAGCGCGTCGTAATCGCAGGCGACGCGCTTGCCGAGAACGGCGTAGGTTGCGAAACCGATGGAACCCGTCATGGTAATGGCGTCGCCGAGCAACGAGGGCGAGTGCGCGGATAGGCCGCCCTCGGAAGCCAACACCGCGATCCCGGTAAAAGCCATCGCCATCCCCACAGCCTTGTGCCAAGTGGCTCTTTCCAAACGCAGCAGTACAGCGAGAATCAGCGTGTAAATCGGCCCCATACCGACGATCACCGCGGAATGGCTCACCGAGGTGTAGTGTAACCCCAGCGTGAAGCAAAATTGGTTCACGCTGACGCCGAAGAAGCCCAAGTAAAGAAACGTCCAGATATCGTGGCGCGTAAATCCCGGCTTCCGGGCGGCGGGAGCCTCAGCAAACGCACTCAGCCGTAGCTGCTTGAGGCCAAGATAGAAAGGAACCATGACTACCCCTGCGGCACAAACTCGAAAGGAAGCCATGGTCAGCGGCGGGAACGAGCGCAAGCCGATCTTCGCAGCAATAAAATTGACGGCCCAAATCACAACGATGAGCCCGATCAGTGAGCTGACGACAGGACGGCTGGGGGCACGCCCTGTGGAGGAGTCCACCAGCACGTCTCTAGACCAACCGTTCTTTCCGCACGGTAAGCTTTTCGATGCGGTCCCGCCGCGGTTCAAAGCCAATGCCCGGCCCCGTGGGCACGTGAATCGTGCCCTGCGCCGAGACGGTCACGTCCGGTTCGATGATGTCCTGGTCCCAGTAGCGGCGGCTGGCACTGACGTCGCCGGGCAGGGTGAAGTTCGGTAGCGTCGAAAGCGCAATGTTGTGTGCCCGCCCAATTCCGGATTCCAGCATTCCCCCGCACCACACCGGCATGCCATTTTGCTCGCACAAATCATGGATACGCTTCGCGACATAATAACCGCCGACGCGTCCCAGCTTGATATTAATAATCTTGCAAGCGCCGAGAAGGATGGCCGCGCGCGCCTGCTGTTCGGAATGGATGCACTCGTCCAGGCAAATAGGCGTATCGAGCTTTTTCTGCAGCTCCACGTGCGCGTACAAATCATCCCAACCAAGGGGCTGCTCAATCATCATCAAATAAAAGCCCTCCAGCTGCTTCAAAAGCGGCCAGTCCTCCATCCGGTAAGCCGAGTTCGCGTCCACCATCAACTTGATCCCCGGAAACTCCTCGCGCAAACGCTTGACCTGCGGCAGCTCCTTTCCCGGCTTCACTTTTATTTTAATTCGCTGATAACCCGCAGAGAGTTCCTTCCGGACCGCCGCCGCCAGTTCATCCAGGGAATCCTTAATCCCAATCGAAACACCACTGGAGATTTCTTCCCGACTACCGCCGAGCAGTTTCCCCAGCGGGGCACCCTTCTGCTTGGCCTCCGCATCCCAAATGGCCGCTTCCAGCGCCGCCTTCGCCATGTTGTGACCGCGAACCTGTTCCAGCAAGCCCCACACGTCGGCTGCCGCGCCGATCTCTTTCCTTCGGATCATAGGCCAAAGAAAATCCCGCATAACGATCCACGCCGTATCGGTCGTCTCCGGACTGTAAAAAGGCTTCTCTCCAGCCACGCATTCGCCCCAACCAATGGCGCCGTCTGCAACCACCTCGGTCAGGATGATGCGCCGCTCCTCGGTGCGCTCCGCACTGGTTTCAAACGGAGCGACCAGCTTCATTCGCAATTCCCGCAAAGTGACTTCCCGTATGCGCATCGCCCTTTTTTCTCCCGTGTCGTGTTCCAGAAAGAGTCCATCGCACTTCCAAGACTTGTAGGGGGGCGGGGCTTGCCCCGCCCTCCCGCCGGGGCCAGACTAAAAGTCGCTCCAGGGAGCCAACAAATACGCCGCACCTTCCGGAGATTTCCTCACACCCATCGCCGCATATCCGCGCGCAAACCACGTCGAGAACTCTTGGCGAATACGCGCCTGCACTCGGGCGACTTCCGCCGTATCGGTGTGCTTCCACTGATCGAGTTCCGCAGGCAGTTCAATCCTCGCGGCAAAGGAAGCCGACTGCGGCTCCGTCAAGAGGTCCGACACCGCCCCTGCCACCCGCGCCGAATCCAACTGCCACTCCACCCACAGCCGGTCGGTCGGAAGTCCCAGATGCAACGGGCTCGTCGTCCGTCCATAAAGGTTTGGCAGATATTTCCGGGCGATCGCGCCGAGCCGGTTCAAATTAAAATGCGCGTTCCTGGTTTCCAGTGGATCAAACGTCCAGACGATGAGTCGAATGCCCCGCCCCAGCGCTTCCTCGCGCTGAAAGAGTTTCAGTCGACGCCCCACCCCCCGGTCGCGATAATCCCCATGCACGCCCGTCATATGCGAATGCAGATACACCGTCCCGCCAGCAAATCCTACAAGCGCCAGCGTGTAGCCGACCAAGCGTTCCCCGTCGAAGGCCCCCAGGACCTGTCCGCCGCTCTTTGTTGCCACCACAAACAAAGTTGCGGGCTCTACCTCGATGTCCTCTTCACCCCAGATTTCTCTTTGCAATGACACGCATTGCTGAAATTCCTCAATGCCCGCGCATTTTCGGACGACAATCCCTGGACTCATCGGCCTTTCGGCGCCTCCGCTGATTTCCGCAAATCGTCTTTTTCACGGCGTTTCGCCGCTTCCCAGAATTCTTCCATTTGCGCGCGCGAAACATCCGCCAGCGCTGTCCCGCTTTTCGCCGCCAACTCCTCCATCTGTCTGAACCGCGTGGAAAATTTTGCGTTGGCTTTCTTCAACGCGATTTCCGGATCAATGTCGAGGAACCTTGCCAAATTCACGGAGGCAAACAGAAGGTCTCCCATCTCCTCCTCAGTACGCTTGCGATCCTTCGCGCCGAGCGCTTGACGAAGCTCTCCGGCCTCCTCACTCATCTTGTCGAACACGCCTTCAGCGCTGCTCCAATCAAATCCAATACGCGCTGCGCGCCGAGTAAGCTGAAATCCTTCGAGCGCCGCCGGCAAAGCTCGCGACACGCCATCCAACAACGAACCATCCTTCGCAGAATGCGGGGCACCATCCGTGCGCTTCTTTCCCGCCGCACGGCGCTCCTCTTTTTTGATCTGCTCCCAGTTCTTGAGCACTTCCGCCGCGTCCTTCGCCCGCTTCTCGCCAAAAACGTGCGGATGCCGCCGAACCATTTTGTCGTGCACTTCCCTAATTACGTCAGCAACCGTGAACCGCCCCTCTTCCTTCGCGATCTCGGAATGAAACACGATTTGCAGCAGCAAATCTCCCATCTCTTCCCTGAACTTGCCGTCGTCTCCGCTCTCCAGCGCTTCCAGTACCTCGTAAGCCTCTTCAATCATGTAGGTTCGCAAAGACGCGTGAGTCTGCTCGCGATCCCACGGACAACCGTCCGGTGCCCGTAACCGCGCCTGCACCGCAGCAAGCTTTTCGAGCCACTCCCCCGCCGTCAAAAGCGTCGATTCTCCAGGCGCGCGGCGCCCCGCGCCGGACTTCCTGCTTTTCCGCACTTTCTTCTTTTTGGTGGCCATCGCTCTCGCGGCTAAATCCCGACCGCAACAAACGTTACACTTTACGGTGAGCCGCTAACTTTGACAAGCGCGCTGGGCCAGCCGATTCCGCCCCATACCGCGCTTCTTAATTCTCCGACCCGTGCTAAACTTAAAGGGACAACAATTGCCGAGGATTGTCCCCTTGACCGACCACAAGCAAGAAGACTCATTTCGCGTTATCGACCGCCGCCCCTTTACCGCCGAAGGGGAACTCCGCCCGGAAGCCATGGAGGAAAAGGAACGCGAGGCCAAGCGCGAGGAGCGGCTGCATCCCATTGGCGAGGCTCCCAAACCCATCGCGCCGCCGCCACCTCCCGTCGAGGTGCCCAAGCGTTCCCTGCCGTTCGAAAACCTTGTGCGCATGCTGGGCAGCAATGCGGCCATGGTCCTCGGCGCCTATGCCGACCCGCGCACCGGACAGCCGGTGATTGATCCCGAAGCCGCCCATGAATTGATCGATATGCTGGACGCCCTCCACGAAAAGACCAAGGGAAACCTGGCGCCGGAGGAAGATACCTTGCTGCTCGATCTTCTAGGCAAACTGAAGATGACCTATCTGGAGGTCAACCAGGCGGTGGCCGCACAGGCTGCCTCGCCAAGAGCCAAGACGCGGCCTTAGCTAGTTCGGCCCGGCGTTCACAAGAGTTTCAGTATTTTCAGCATGCCCCAGGTTCCGCTAAAAATCACCGTTCTAGGCTCCGGCACGTCCATGGGCGTTCCCTCGCTCGCGTGCCATTGCTCTGTGTGCAGTTCGAAAGACCCGCATGACAACAGGCTGCGCCCTTCCCTGCTCCTCTCGCGCAACGGCCAAAACGTGGTCATTGACACCACCCCTGACTTTCGCCAGCAAGGCTTGCGTGCCCGCGTCGAGCGCCTGGACGCCGTCCTGCTCACGCACGGCCATGCCGATCACATCATGGGTTTCGACGACATTCGCCCTTACAACCTTCGGCAGCGAGCCGCGCTACCGGTTTACGCCAACGAGGAAACGTTCCGCTTCATCCGCCGCGCGTTTGCTTACGTCTTCGACGGCAAGCCCACGCGCAGCTCGATTCCCAGCGTCACCCTTGTTGAAGCCAAGGCGCCCTTCGAACTTCTGGGCGTCACTTTCACTCCCATTCCGCTGTTGCACGGCGACATGGAAGTCTTGGGCTTCCGCTTTGGCCGCGCGGCATATCTCACGGACTTTAGCTCGCTGCCTGCTTCTTCCTTCGCATTATTGAACGATCTCGATGTGCTCATCATCGATGCATTGCGCGACGTCCCTCACCCCATGCATCAGACCGTCGAGCAAGCTCTCGCGCTGATTAAAGAACTAAATCCTCAGGGCGCCTGGTTTACCCACATCGCGCATGACTTGCCGCACGCGAAAACCAATGAACGCCTGCGCAATCTCGGCTATTCCAACGTGCAACTCGCCTACGACGGCCTGGAAATCGATGTGAAAGTGGACGAAGCCAGCTCGGCCGGCGAAGGCGCGAGCCCAGCCGCTACCCGGCCATCGCCGCTCGAGTTGCTTCGCTCGACCGAGGCTTGGGCCGCCAGCCATGCCGCTTCGAACCGTGGCAGTACGCTCGCCATCGGCAATTTTGACGGCATCCACCTGGGCCATCAGGCCATCCTGCGCGCTGCCGTCGCTCGCGCCCGCGACGTCAGCGCCGTCGCCACGGCTCTCACGTTCGACCCGCTTCCCCAAAAGGTTCTCCGCCCGGACTCCGCCCCCCTGCGCCTTTCCACCACGGAACAGCGCCTGCGTTGTTTCGCTGAGATCGGCATCGACGCCGCGGTGGTCCTGCCCTTCACCCAGGACCTCGCAAAGCTCACGCCCCAGGAATTTGTAGACCAAATTCTTGTTCGGGATCTTCAAGTGCGCGCCGTTTTTGTCGGAGAAAATTTCCGTTTCGGCCACAAGCAGGCCGGCAATGCCGGGATGCTTGTGCGGCTCGGCGCGGAGCGCGGCTTCGACGTGGTCATTCTTCCGCCGGTAATCCATAAGCGAGAAGTCGTCTCCAGCACCATCATCCGCCGCGAGATTGCTTCAGGCGACGTCGCTCACGCCGCCCGACTCCTCGGCCGTCCATTCGTGCTGAGTGGAAACGTCGTCTCAGGCACGGGTACCGGCCGCCGCTTCACATTTCCGACATTGAACCTCGACCCACAGCAAGAACTCCTGCCCGCACGCGGAGTCTATGTAACGCGCACCCGTATCGACGGGGAATCGCGCACGCGGCGCTCGGTCACAAACATCGGCGTCCGTCCAACATTCAACGGCTCAGCCCAGAGCGTTGAGACCCACGTCCTCGAGCCTCTCGGCGAGACCCCACCCGGCCAGATTGAGATCCATTTCTGGAAACGTCTGCGCGAGGAAAAAAAATTCAGCGGCCCGGAAGAACTGCGCACGCAAATCGCCGAAGACATCCGCTCTGCCGACAAGTTCTTCACTCGCCTGCGCCGCGTGCGCTCTTCCCGCGTCTCCGTCTGAGGCCAGATCCAGTTGTCGCCGAATCGGCGAAAGGCCCGCGTATCTAACCAACCGGTTAAGCACAACGACTGCTGGATCAGGACATTGGCCCAACGCAGGGCCAGCACCTGGCGAAGCCGTCTCTAGCTTCGAGCACGCGGCTTAGGAGGGAGTCTTAGCGAGACAATCTTCGCAGTACCCGCCCACTTCGGTGCGGGATACGGTGACCTTCATCTTGAAATCTCGCGCAATCTGCTGTTTCAGCTGCTCGTAAAGCCGGCTCTCGAACTCCCGCACCTTGCCGCACCCCAAACATGCTACGTGAATGTGGTCGCGCGGACCGTGGCTCTCGTAATAGTGCCGGTCGCCCCGCAAATGCAGGAGGTCCAGCTCGTCAATAAGTCCATGCTTCTTGAGGAGATCGATGGTGCGGTATACGGTAACAAGATGGACGCCCGAATCGATTTTCCGTGCCCGCTCGAGAATCTGATCCACGTCCAGATGTTGTTCGGCGGCATCCATGACCTCGAGGATCACGCGCCTCTGCCGGGTCAGCCGAATGCCGCGCCCGCGGATGGCCTGCTGCAGTTTTCCAGTAGTCTCTGCGGTATTGAGGCGCTCGCCCGTCGAAACCCGGTGGGCCGGCGATACTGACATGTCTCGCCCTCCCTGGCGCGGCGCGCTGCGAGCTAAGAATGACTTGAAATCCGCCGCAGGATGTCATTGTACATAACGACGGCGAAGATGACCAAGAGGAACACCAGGCCGACCTGGACGAAGCGCTCCTTGAAGCTCAGGCTCAAATCGCGCCGCATTACTCCCTCAATCGCAAGAAGCAGGATATTTCCGCCATCGAGGATAGGAATCGGCAAGAGATTCAAGATGCCCAGGTTAACGCTGATCAGCACCATTAGGAAAATTACGTCCATCGGCCCTCGGCGCACGGCCTGGCCCGCCATGTGGGAAATTCCCACAGGTCCCTGCAGCTGTTTGATAGAGACCCGCCCGCTGAATAATTTCCCGACCACGTCCATCGTTCGCTCGATGGTGTCGACGGTCCCGGTGAAGGCAAACCGCAAGCTCTCGCTGAAGGATACGTGCTTGTAGGCGCTTTCGTCCCGCGGAAGAACCCCGATCTGATAAGTATTCTGCCCGGTTTCCGCCGCATCCTTCTTCGGTGTCACCGTCAGGTGCGTGGATTGTCCCTTGCGGACTACCTCGAGCGTCATGGACTGGCCATTCGAGGACTGGGTCGCCTCCCGGAACTGTTCCCAGTACTCAATTTTCTTTCCGTTTACCGCCGTTATCTCATCGCCTTCCCGGAGTCCGGCGCGTTCGGCCGGTGTACCCGGAGCGACTTGATCGATGATCGGACGGATGGGCGCATATCCTAGAATACTGTTGGCGTCTGTTTGTTCCTTTACCGGGACCTCGACGGTCCGGCGGACTCCCGAATCGTCCACTTCCATCTTGATGGTCGCACCGGGCGCGGCCTGCTTCAGTGCCAGGAGGGCCTTCTCCCAACTCGGAGTCGCCACGCCGTTAATCGAGAGAACCGTATCGCCCGGTTTTAAGGGGCTTGGCGAGGGCGAGGTTTCTGAATTCGCAGGCAGACCTGTTACGTGCACAGGGGCATCCAGATAGGCGGGATAAGGCACGCCCACCATGGTAAAGAGTCCGGTAAGGAGAAATACTGGAAAGATCAGATTCACAGCCGGACCGGCGAAGGAAATTAGTGCCCGCTGCCACCGGGGCTGGCTCATCAATTCGTCAGGCGCGCCCGTGGGCGGCTTTTCTCCTGCATCAACTTCGGAAAGATCTTGCCCGGCCATGCGCACGTAGCCGCCCAGCGGCAGCGCGCTCACGCGGTAGTCCGTCGGGCCTTTCTTCCACCCAAAGAGCCGCGGGCCGAAACCGATCGAAAAGACGTCAACGCGCACGCCGCACAGCCGCGCGGCGACAAAGTGTCCCCACTCGTGAATGAGAACCATTACGCCGAGCACCAGGCCTACTCCAACGATCAGGTAAAGGACATCCATGTCTACGTCTTCTCCCTATTCCGGCTCTTAAGATGCCACAACAGCCGCTACTGCCAACCGGTTCACTTCTTCCGTCGCCCTGCGACGCGCTTCCGCGTCCGCGGCCAGGACGTCGTCCATCTTCTCAAAGCGCGTACGCGGTGTACGCGCCAGCACGCGTTCGATGACTTCCGCAATTCCCAGGAAGGGCAGGCGCCTCTCGAGAAAGGCCGCTACGGCAACTTCATCCGCTGCATTTAGGGCGCAAGGCAATGCCCCGCCCTTCTTCATCGCTTCGCGGGCAAGACGCAGGCAAGGGAAACGCCTTGTCGAAACTTTTGCGAAGTCCAACCGCCGCAACTTGCCCCAATCGAGAGCTACCTGATTAGACGACACTCTCTCTGGATAGGTTAACGCATATTGGATGGGCATTCGCATATCCGTTGGACCGAGTTGCGCGAGAATCGAACCGTCCGCGAATTCGACCATGGAATGAACGGTGGACTGCGGGTGAATCACGACGTCAATCTGGTCGGGGCGCACGCCAAAGAGCCAGCGCGCCTCGATCACCTCGAATCCTTTGTTCATCATCGTCGCGGAATCAATGGTGATGCGGTTACCCATCTTCCAGTTTGGATGCGCGAGCGCTTGCTCTGGCGACACGCTCTCGAGACTGGCCAGGGGGGTCTTCCGAAAAGGTCCGCCGGATGCTGTCAGCACCAGCCGACGCACTTCGCCTTGCGTTCCGCCCCGCAGGCACTGGTGCACGGCATTGTGCTCGCTGTCCACGGGCAGAAGCTCGCGTCCGGCTTTTTTCGCCGCTGCCATGACCAATTCGCCTGCTGCGACCAAAACTTCCTTGTTCGAGAGCGCCACGGTCTTTCCTAGCTTGACGGCCTCATAGGTGGCTTCGAGCCCGACGACGCCAACGGCGGCGGAAACGACGATGTCCGCCCTGGTGTGCGTCCCCACGGCGAGCAGGCCCTCGCGTCCATGATGTATCGCGGGCAGAGGAGAGATCCCTGTGCCGCGCAGCATGGAAGCAAGCTCATGCGCTTTCTTTTCATCACTTACAGAAACCAGTTCCGGCCGGTGTCGTTCAATCTGGCCAGTAAGTTCAGCGAGGTTGCCGCCCGCAGCCAGCGCAACAATACCAAACCGCTCGGGCAGCGCCTCCACCACGGAAAGACACTGGCGCCCGATCGAACCTGTTGAACCCAGAATGGATAGCTGTTTCAAGAAACTCTCTGCTCCGTTTGGCGCTGAACTTGATGGGACAGACACTCTTGTCTGTCTCCCGCCCCATGAGTGGAAGGACCTCGGGACCTACCGGTTGGGCGTGTAGATCCAAATCCAATAGTACCAGACAACTGGGATGGCCAGAATCAGCGCATCGATCCTGTCAAGTACGCCGCCGTGCCCCGGCAGCAGCGAGCCAGAGTCTTTAACTCCCGCGCTGCGTTTGTACGCGGATTCGAGCAAATCGCCAGCCTGGCCGGCAACATTGCCCACGGCAGCCATGGCCAGCAAGTGGGGCAGCGGCACCATGAAAAATCTGGCGAACACCATGGCGACCAGCAGCGCTCCCAGAATGCTGGCGATGGTTCCTTCCCAAGACTTTTTGGGGCTGAGCACGGGCGACAACGGGCGCCTTCCAATGGCACGGCCTACAAAATATGCCGCCGAGTCTCCCACCCAAGTGATGACCAGCACAAACATCAGCAGCTTTGGTCCGTCTCGGCCGATCGCGTGGAGCCGAATGGTATACGTCAGCGGGAGCGCCACGAGGAGCAGCCCGCTCGAACTGATTCCCGCTGCAGGCAAGGCTTCCACCATCGGGCGCCTGGTCCAGAGCGTTAGCGCGCCAACACCGAGCAGAAAAATAAAGAAAACATCCTGAACGGCAGGAATGATTCCTAGAACTCGCCCGATCATCCGATGGAAGGTCAGCCCGCCGGCGAGTTCGTAGGAAGGGGCGATAGCCGCCAACCATTGCACGTATACCAGCCCTAGCGCGCAGGTCGCGGTCCAGAATCGATAGGCACGGTGGCCAATCGCGTCGCCCAAAGCAAAATATTCAAAGAGGGCAAGCAGAATGACGAACGCGAGACCGACTGCCAGGGCGGCGGTCGAGCCCCACAATACCAGGCCAACTACACAAGGAATCAGAACGACGGCCGTCGCCACGCGCTTCCAGGTCATAGAAAAGGAATCCCCTGACGAATCACTCGTTACATCTCATCACACCAGGGGGAATAAATCACGAGGGAGAACCACAAATTAGCGGGGGGCCCGGTTTCAAAAAGCCGTTTTCGAGAAAAATTGCTCACTTGCCGACGGCGCGGACCGATGTTTCCGGGGCGGGCTGGCCTTCGCGGATTCCGCCGTAGCGGCGCTCACGTTTTTGGAATTCGACAAGGGCCTCAAGCAAGCGGGCGCGGTTGAAATCGGGCCAAAGGGTTTCCGTGACGAAAATTTCAGCATAGGCAATCTGCCACAGAAGAAAATTGCTCACGCGCATTTCGCCGCTCGTGCGAATCAGCAAATCGGGATCGGGCAACCCGTTCGTGTACATGTGTCGGGCGAGCGTCTCTTCGGTAATCTCGGCGCGGTGCCCATGACCATTCTGCTCCGCCAAAATCGCGTTCATGGCGTCCACGATTTCCGCGCGGCCGCCGTAGTTCAGCGCCACGCAGAGCACCATGCCGTTGTTTCTAGCGGTCCGTTCCATGGCGTCCCGCACGTCGTCCCGCACGCCCTTTGGAAGTTCGTCGGTGCGACCCAAAAACCGCATCCGGATATTGTTCTTTTGCAGCAACGGCATTTCGCGGCGCAGATATTCGCGCAGCAGTTGCATGAGAAAATCTATTTCTGTTTTTGGGCGACGCCAGTTTTCTACTGAGAAAGCGTACAACGTCAGCGCCTCGATCTTCAGGCGCGCGCAAGTCTCAATCGTCGACCTGGCCGTTTTCGTGCCGGAGCGATGACCAGCCACGCGGGGCAGATGCCGCTGCTGCGCCCAGCGCCCGTTGCCGTCCATGATGACGGCTACGTGTCGCGGCAAGCGGCCCAGATCGAGCTTTTCAAAGAGCAGCGCTTCCTCGGGAGTCAGCGGTCCCAGCGAGCCGGAGGCGGAAACTTGCAGCGTCGTGTGTGATTTACTGTGCGGCACGGGTTCCTGGGGTTTCTTCTTTACGCCGCAAAGTTAACATACGTTTCGGGAGCGGCGCAATCCCGGGGTGCCGTTTCGGGCATCAGCGTTTCGAGGATCCCCTGGCCGGACCTCAGCCGGAGGCTGGCGGAGCCGCTTGGAAGAGCGACGTGTACACCAGCACGAGCGTCAGGATAATCATCGCGATGGCGGTTACCCAGGCGATGATGTTGAACGTGAGCGTGTTCACGTGCTCGCCCATCAGATCGCGCCGGTTGACGAGGAGCAAAATAAAGATGATCACCACGGGCAGCCAAACGCCGTTCCCTACCTGAGAGAAAATCAGAATCTTCCAGATCGGAACGTGGGGGATCAGGATGATGCCGGCGCCGACGGCGATTAAGAGGGTGTAAAGGCTGTAAAAGATTCTGGCATCTTTGAATTTGTGGTCGATCCCCGCTTCAAACCCCAGTCCTTCGCAGATCACATGCGCTGTGGAGAGCGGCAAAATCGAGGCGGCGAAGAGCGAGGCGTTCAGCAAACCGAACGCAAAGGTAAATCCCGCCCATTTCCCTGCCAGCGGGATCAAGGCCTTGGCGGCCTGGACCGCATCGGTAATGTCACGTTGGCCGGAAACATACAGAGTGGCAGCGGTGGCGACGATAATGAAGAATACGATGACCATGCAACTGATGCTGCCGACCAAGACATCGGCGCGCGCTTGCGGATACTGGCGGGGGCCGACTTTCTTTTCAACGAACCCGGCCTGGAGGTAGAAAAACTGCCAAGGGGCAATAGTCGTTCCGACTAGCGCCGTTAAAGTGACCAGGTAGCCCGACTCGAAACGAAGATTCGGAATGACCACGTGCTTGGCCGCCTCCAGCCAATCCGGCTTGGCCAGGAATGCGGAAATGATGTACGTGACGTAGAATCCGCAGGCAATCAGAAAGATGACCTCCACCTGCCGATACGTTCCTCGAAGCACCAGAATCCAGACCAGGAAAGCGGCGATGGGAACAGCGATGTACCTGCTGACGTGAAACATCTCCATGGAGGCGGCCACGCCGGCAAACTCGGCAACGACGTTGGCCAGGTCCACAAAAAAACCCGTGATCATCACGAAAAAAGTGGAGCGGAAACCGAACTCTTCGCGAATTAGGTCGGACAAGCCCTTGCCGGTCATGACGCCCATGCGCGCGCACATTTCCTCGGTGACGTACAGCGCGATGGTCATCGGAATTAGCGCCCAGAGCATGGCGTACCCATACTGGGCGCCGGCCTGCGAATAGGTGGCAATACCGCCGGCGTCATTGTCGACGTTCGAGGTGATGAGTCCCGGGCCGACTACGGCGAGCAGCAAGGTCAGGCGGCGGCGCAGGCCGCGAATCTTGTGCTGCAAATTTTCGCCTCGCGTTTCGAGGCCTCGAACGCTCGATTTAAGGCTTTCCCAGTTCATCCGGAGATTCCCATTCCCTTTTTATTTCTTCACCAATCGCGAAACTACGTCATCCACGGTGACCGTGCCGATCGGACGCCTCTCTTCATCCACCACCGTGAGCATTCGCAAATTATACTTATCGAACAGCTCAAAAACGTCATTCTCATCCGCGTCGGCTGCAATACTTAACAGCGGCTCGCTTCGAAGCTCGAACATTTTCTGTTCTGGAGCGGCCAGCAGCAAGCGCGCGACGGAGACCGTGCCGGAATACTCCGCTTTGCCATCTAGCAGGACGATGGTGTCAAGCTGATCGAGATTTAATTCCTGGCCGCGGATCCACGCGAGCACCTCTTCCCGCCTCGACGCTTCGCTCACAAAGACGAACTCGGTGTTCATCATTCCGCCTGCCGTCGAAGGATCGAAAGCCAGCAACTCGCGCACTTCATCGGCCTCCTGGCCGGGCATTTCTTCCAGCAATTCCTCCGAGGTCTCCTTCGGAAGGTCGGCCAGAAGATCAGCGGCAGCATCGGGCGCCATCTCTTCAAGAATGTCGGCTGCCTTTTCAGGGTCCAGCCTCTCGACGATCTGCGTGGTTAGCCGTTCATCCAGCTCGGCGAGTACGGCGGCGGCCGTCTCCTCGTCGAGGGAAGCGATAATTCCCTGCCGCTCGTCTGTCGAGAGGTCTTCCATGATCTCGGCCAGGTCCGCCGGATGCAGGTCTTCCAACTTTTCGTGGGTGATACGCAGCTTTACGCGCCGTAACGGGTCCGACTCGATCAAGTTCACAAATTCCCAGCGGATGGCGCTTTGCGGCAGCTTGCGCTGCAGTTTGCGAATCATGCCGGGAGAAACTACCCCCTGCAGGAGCCTGCGCACCGCGCCGGGTAGTCCCACATCGACTTGCGTGACCCGCAACTCCACATTTCCGTTGGTCTTCATTTCCGTCAGGTCCACGTCATTCACGCGAACGACCTTGCGGCCGCGGGTGTCGATGATTTGCTGGTCCATCAAATCCTTGCGCACGGCCAGCAGCGATTCGTTCGGTTCATAAAGTTCGAGAGCGCGCTCGCCTACATTTAGGCGCAGCGTCCCGGGAGCAAACGTGGCTACCTGATCGTGCCGGGCCAGCAGCGGCTGGAAGCGGCCGCGCGAGATCAGGAAATGGGACAGACGGTTGGTGGCTTGCGAGGGCTCGATGAAGAATTCGCGCACCCGCCCTACGAAATTGCCCTGCGCGTCGTAGACTTGCGCTCCCATCAGTTCTGTTGCGTATAGTTCCATGATGTTGCCTCTTTGCGCGCGACCGGAGCCCACCGAGGAGCATCCCGCAGGGCTCCCCGCGAATCGACCACCAACAAAAAAACCCGCGAACCGAAATGACCTCGGCTGCGGGCAAGTGCCTCAGAAAAATGGACTTACCGTTAGCCCGGTGTGAACCCTCCCCACCCTACCGCCTGCGGGAGCCCTTGCAGCTCGCCGGACGTTGCCCAATCGCCCTTCAGAAGCCTTACCCCGATTGCCCGCTTGGCGCGGAAGCGACTAGGGCCAGGTTCGAGTTCGTTGGACGCACTCATCGGGAGAAAACCCACTCCTGGGGGTCAGTCAAGCTGCCACTGCACCTGCGACTACCGCCAACGGAGGCAATTGCATTGCCGTTTGGCCGCCGCAGCTGCAGTGATAAGCCGGGGTTGTTCCAAAGTCAAGCAAAGAATGACCTTGCGAGTGATTTTTTTGAACTTTTCTTAGGGAGGTGGGCGTTTCTTGGCGGTGAAGATCATGTCTCGAGGTTCTTGGCCGAGGCGACGGCATTCTTCGACGTAAAGACTGAGATAGTTCTTCAAAACGTAGTCCCGCCGCGTGTGGCCAAGTTCAGCAGCGGCCCGGTCAATGGCTGCGGGCGGTCCTTCCAGTTCGACGAACGTACCGATGGGCGTTTCATCCAGCTCGATCAGCAGTTCCTTTGCCCAGCTCAACCTAGCGGGCAGGCGAAACGTGGTACGGTATTTTTCGTAGCGGAACCATCCGCGCATTCCTAGGCCTTCGAAAACCTTCGCCAGGATAGTAGCATCGGACACTTCCACCTCGATCTCTTCACGAACCTTATGGCGATGGGTTTGTTGGGAGCTTCCGGAAGCGAACGTTCCCTTAACGAGCGGCTTCTTGAAAGTTAGCAAGGCGCGCGGTCCTGCCGCGGGCCTGCCCTTTTTCGGTTTGGTTTCCGTTTCCGTTCGGATGCGGAGGAGCTGGCCATGTTTTGCGAGACCGCCTTCCGGCGTATCGAAAATGACGTTCCATTCGTGAACGCGGCCGGAACCCCCGCCGACCGGATGTGCCCCCAGCCTTTTCAGAATGTGCCTAAAGGTCTTTGGGTCGCTGATTCGCAGCTTGATCTCGATTTCCTGCGCCATCTTTATCCTTTTTTCCCGTGCCACTGCGCGTCCCGGCTTTCCGACACCGCTGACTTCCGTTAGTATAGCGGACGAACGTATTTCGCCGTTGCTCAGCGGGACCCCGGCTGAATCTGGCGCAACGGCCGGCGCCCGCCCGCCGAGCTCAGCAGACCAAGAGACTTATGGACCGAGACGCCAAAGCAGCAGGGCCCGCTTTTTCAGACGAGACGGCGGACACTCCGCCAATTTCGCCGCCACTGGCGCGTCGCGAGCCCGTCGAAACAGTTTTGCACGGCGACCGGCGGGTGGACCATTACGCCTGGCTGCGCCAGAAAGAGAACCCCGAGGTTATCGCCTATCTTGAAGCGGAGAACGCTTATGCCGATCGGATCTTGCGGCCTACAGAAACTTTTCAGGAAAGGCTCTACGAGGAAATGCTGGGACGGATTCTTCAGACGGACCTGTCTTTTCCCTACCGGCTCCGCGATTATCTGTATTTCACTTGCACGGAGGAAGGCAAGCAGTATCCGACGCACTGCCGGCGCGTCGACGCTCTCGGTTCTCTGGACGAGATACTTCTGGACCTAAATCGCCTGGCGGCGGGCCACTCTTTTTTGGCGCTCGGGGTTTTCGACGTTAGCCATGACAACCAGCTTCTCGCCTATGCGCTGGACACGACGGGATTTCGGCAATACACGCTGCACATCAAGAACCTGTGGAACGGTGCGGTCTTTCCGGAGGCCATTGAGCGCGTGACAAGCGCGGTTTGGGCGGCGGACCATCGCACCATCTTCTATACCGTCGAACACGCAACTACAAAACGATCTTACCGGCTCTATCGCCACTCAGCTGGCTCCGCTGAGCCAGACACGTTGATTTATGAAGAGACCGACGAACGCTTTCGCATCGAGATTGAGCGTACCCGCAGTGGCGCGTTTCTTCTGCTGGTGATAACGAGTCACACGGCCAGCGAAGTGCGGTTTCTGCCTGCGGGACAGCCCAACGGCGAATTCCGCGTCATCGCTGCCCGCGAAGCGGACCATGAGTATTACGTGGACCATCACCCGAATCCGCTTACGCGGGAGCCTCGCAGTCGAAACCCGGAGGACACCGGCGGCTACTTCTTCATTCGTACCAATTCGGAAGGGCGGACGTTTCGGCTGGTGTGTGCGCCAGCCACGGACCCGCAGCGCGCCAAGTGGCGGCAAATTATCGCCAATCGCCGGGACGTGATGATCTCTGGTGCTGATGTGTTTCGAACGCACATCGTTTTATCGGAGCGCGAAGGCGGGCTACCCTATCTCCGTATTGTGGATCTCGACGTCCAGGCGCCCGATGCGCTCTCCGCTTCTCACCGTATCGAATTCCGAGAACCTGCTTACAACGCGTCCATCGGAAACAATCCCGAATTCGATGCGTCTTTTGTTCGCTACCAATATGAATCCTTCGTCGCGCCGCGTTCCGTGTTCGACTACGTTGTGCGTACTCGCGAAAGCGTGCTTCAGAAGGTGCAGACGGTGCTGGGCGGCTACGACGCCTCGCAATATGTCAGCGAGCGGCTGCACGCCGCCACCGCGGACGGCGTGCGTGTTCCCGTCTCGCTTGTCTATCGTCGAGATACGCCGCTCGATGGCACCGCCCCGTTGCTGCTTTACGGCTATGGGAGTTACGGCCACTCCGTCGCCGTGAATTTCAGTTCGAACCGCGTGAGCTTGCTCGATCGCGGCGTGATTTATGCTGTCGCGCATGTCCGCGGCGGCGGGGAACTCGGTAAGCCGTGGCACGACGCCGGGCGCCTGCGCCAGAAGCGCCACACGTTTACGGATTTTATTGCCTCGGCCGAGCACCTCATCGCGCGGCGCTACACGGCGTCAGAAGGCCTGGTAATTGAAGGCGGGAGCGCCGGTGGTCTGCTGATGGGCGCGGCTGCGAATATGCGGCCGGAACTTTTTCGCATGGTGATCAGCCACGTGCCGTTCGTCGATGTGCTGAATACCATGCTTGACGCTTCGCTGCCGCTGACCGTCGGAGAATATGAGGAATGGGGCGATCCGCGCACCAAGGAAGATTATTTCTACATGAAAAGCTATTGTCCGTATACCAATCTTGAAGCCAAGCCTTACCCCGCGATGCTTGTAAAAACCGGCTTGAACGACAGCCAAGTCATGTATTGGGAGCCGGCGAAATATGTGGCCAAGCTGCGCACCCTGAAAGCTGATACGAACGCGCTGCTGTTGAAAACGAACATGGGCGCGGGACACGGCGGGGCGTCGGGCCGTTACGATTATTTGCGGGAGATCGCGCTGGATTATGCTTTTCTTCTAACCGAACTGGGAATCCGCAAATGAGTACCGCCCACAATTCGCAATGGACGGCGTCCCTGGTTGGAGGCGCACAGCGGGCTGCGCCCCTACAGGCGAGCCTCGCGCTGGCGCGCGTGGCTGTGTTTTTGCTTGCGCGGAACTCCGTTGGCTGAGCCATGAGCGATCCGACCTCGCCTCTGATGCAGCAGTATCACGCGATCAAGACGCGCTACCCGCACGCGTTATTGCTGTTCCGCCTCGGCGATTTTTACGAGCTGTTCTACGAAGACGCAATGCTGGCTTCGCGCGAACTGCAAATCACTTTGACCTCGCGCAACCGCGAAAAGGGCCAGCCCATTCCCATGTGCGGAGTCCCTTATCACGCCGCGGATGGCTACATTGCGCGGTTGATACGCGGCGGCTTTAAGGTTGCCATTTGCGATCAGCTGGAACTGCCTGGCCCAGGCAAAAAGCTGGTGCGTCGAGAGGTCGTCCGAGTCATCACCCCCGGCACGGCCACGGACGTTTCGGTTCTTGACGCTCGCGAAAACAATTATTTGGCTTCAGTCGCGACAGATCTTTCCGGTTCGCCGGTTGGCCTTGCGTTCGTGGATCTGTCCACTGGCGAATTCCAGTGCACAGAATTTTCCGGGGCCGATGCGGACGAGGCTCTGCGCGACGAGTTACAGCTTCTGCACCCGCGGGAAACGCTTCTTCCACGGCCGCAGCAGCTTTTTGAAACCGCGAAAACTTCGCTTCTCGAAGGCGCTGGAGGCGTCGAAAGCCGGCTTGAAGATTGGATCTTTCAGCGCGATTATGCGGGTCGGATTTTACGAGAACAGTTTGGCGTCGCGGAACTCACGGGCTTCGGTCTCGACGATCACCCCCAAGCGCTATGCGCGGCCGGCGCTATCGTTCACTACTTGCGGGAAAATGCCGCCCGTGGCCCGGACACGGGCATGGGTTCCACCAGTACCCAGCCGCCGAGCGTTGAAGCGCTCCAGCATCTGGATCGCGTGCGCTATTACGAACAGCA
Source organism: Acidobacteriota bacterium (assembly GCA_013289825.1). Lineage (GTDB taxonomy): Bacteria > Acidobacteriota > Terriglobia > Acidiferrales > UBA7541 > Acidiferrum. Next base: position 46,179 of record JABCZF010000027.1, read on the forward strand.
CAAAACGCTCGTGCTCGATCCCGTCTCGGTCCGCAACCTCGAGCTCATGACCCCGATCTTTACCGAGGAATCTTCCCGAAGCGGACCGGTGACTCTTGTGGCCGCTCTTGACCTGACCGTCACCGGCATGGGCGCGCGTCTGTTGCGCTCTTGGATTCTGCGCCCACTGATCGATCGCGACGCCATCGAAGCGCGCCTGGCTTCTGTTGCGCACCTCCTGCAGCAAACCATGGTTCGCGGGGAGATTCGAAAAGAACTGCGCGGCATACAGGACCTCGAACGCCTCACGAGCCGCATCACGCTAGGTTTGGCGGCGCCTCGCGAACTCGTGGCGCTGCGAAAATCGCTGGGCCAGCTTCCGGTGCTCAAGAACTTTTTGACGCCGCCTCCGGTCGGTGGCAGCGCGTTGCTTCGCCAACTGCACGGCGAGCTTGATGAACTGACCGACGTGCGCGAGCGGCTCGAACGCGCCATCGCCGACGAACCTCCCGCTCTCGCTAGCGATCCCGGAATCATCCGCAGCGGTTACGACGGCGAACTGGATGAGCTTCGCAACCTCAGCCAGCACAGCAAACAAATTATCGCCGCGATGGAAGACCGCGAGCGCAAGCGCACCGGCATCGCATCGCTGAAGATTCGCTTTAATCAAATCTTTGGGTACTACATGGAGATTTCTAAGCCCAATCTCCATCTCGCACCCGCCGACTACGAGCGCAAACAGACCCTGGTAAACGCTGAACGGTTCACTTCTCCCGAACTGAAAGAGTATGAGCGCAAGATTCTCGCGGCGGACGAGCGCATTCTCGAGATCGAGCGCCAGCTGTTCATCGAGGTGCGCTCCAGCATTGCCGCCCAGGCTGCGCGCCTTCGCCGCACGGCTGCCGCCGTCGCACAGCTCGACTTGCTCACTTCCTTTGCGAAGCTGGCAGCCGACCGCGGCTACGCGCGCCCCGAATTCAACGCGACCGGAGAGCTGCTAATCGTCGGCGGCCGTCATCCGGTCATCGAAGAACTTCTCCGCCAGCGCGGCGAGCGCTTCGTTCCAAACGATCTTTGCTTCGACCCAGGCCGCCAGCAGCTTCTGCTTATCACTGGCCCGAACATGGGCGGTAAATCCACGTATCTTCGGCAAGGCGCGCTGATTGTTTTGATGGCGCAAATGGGCTCGTTCGTTCCCGCTCGTTCCGCCAAGCTGCCCATCACCGACCGCATCTTCACGCGCATCGGCGCAAGCGATAATCTTGCCCGCGGCCGCTCTACCTTTCTGGTGGAGATGAGCGAAGTCGCCGCCATCCTGCATCACGCCACACCATCGAGTCTTGTTCTTCTCGATGAAGTCGGCCGCGGCACGGCAACGTTTGACGGCCTTTCCATCGCTTGGGCGGTCGTCGAGCATCTGCAGAAGCACACGCGCGCGCGCACGCTTTTTGCCACGCATTATCACGAACTCACCGAGCTCGCCGATCTGCTCACCGGCGTGCAAAACGTGCACGTCTCGGTCAGGGAAACGCCCAACGAAATTGTTTTTCTGCGCCGCGTCGAGCCCGGCAGCGCCAACAAGAGTTATGGCATTGAAGTCGCTCGCCTCGCCGGCCTCCCGCGCAGCGTCATCGAGCGCGCCCGCGAAGTTCTGAAAAAACACGAGCAGAGCGAGCATGCCCTCAGCGAAACACTCTCTCCCGGCACACGCGATGAATCATTGGCCGGTATGGCCGATGCCTTGGCCGCTTCTCCACCCCGGCGCAACGGCCACCAGGAGGTTCTCTTCACCGCGCTCGACCGTGCCGTCCTCGACAAACTCCGCGACGCCGACCTCGACCAGCTCAAGCCCCTCGAGGCCTTAAACCTTCTCGCCGAACTCAAAAAGCAGATCTTGTAGTATGAACCAGGTGCAACTTCCTGTTTTTGTGAGACGCAATCCTTGCCGAGAGGTGATGCGCCGTTTTTTCGGCTCATTGGATCCAATATGCTCCGCCGTTCAGCCGAAGGGGCAGTCCGGAAATGGCTGGGAGAGACTCGAACGACGTTACTGGGCCCGTCCTCACCTTGGCCGAGTTCACTCTTTATCTCCGTCCTTCTCGGTCCGCTCTGTGTTCTCGGTGTTCTCTGTGTTTAAATCCAATCACACACGATGGCAACCAAACCGATGCTTGTTCTCGGTCTGATGTCCGGCACCTCCGCTGACGGCATCAACGTTGCGCTCGCGCGCATCTCTGGCGCACCGCCACACCTCGATCCACGACTTCTCGGCCATACCTCGATCAGGTTTCCTGCCGCGTTGCGCAAGGAAATTCTTCGCGTCGCCGAGCAACACTCCTTCACCGCCGGTGAACTCAGTCAGTTGACTTTTCGCTTGGGAGAAGTGTTCGCCGAAGCCGCGGTCGCCGCTTGTCGACGATTCCGCGTTTCCACCAAGCGCATCGCGCTCATTGGCAGCCACGGCCAAACCGTTTTTCATCAGGGAAAGCCCGCGCCCTATCTCGGCCGGCCCACCGCCTCTACTTTACAAATCGGCGAGCCGTCGATCATCGCCGCGCGCACCGGCATCAACACGGTGGGTGATTTTCGCCCGGCCGATATCGCTCTCGGCGGCCAAGGCGCGCCGCTGGTCCCTTACGCCGACTATCTTCTCTATCGCGACGAGAAACTCGGCCGCGTTTCGCTCAATCTCGGCGGCATCGCCAACATCACCGTCATTCCCGCTTCGGCCAGGCCAGCGGATGTCATGGCCTTCGATACCGGCCCCGCCAACATGCTCATCGACGCGCTGGTCTCGCACTTCACTCGCGGCCGTCAGCGCTTCGACAAAGACGCCCACCTCGCACAAACCGGCCGCGCCATCCCCGCGCTTCTCGATGAACTGATGCGCGATCCCTATCTAAAGCTCGCCCCGCCAAAATCCACCGGCCGCGAATACTATGGCCACTCTTTCTTGACGAAAGTTCTGGCCCTCGGCAAAAACCATCACGCCAAACCTGCCGACCTCATTCGCGCCGCCACAATGTTCACCGCGCTTTCCGTCGTCGATGCCCTGAACCGCTTCGTCCTCCCCAAAACCAAAATCCATCAACTCATCGTCTCCGGCGGCGGCGCACATAATCCTCTTCTCGTAGCGCAACTGTTCGCCGCGGTAGGTGCAGGGGGGCAATACGTTGCGCCCCATCGCGGCAAGACTGCTGCTTCGTCGAAGATCGAAGTCCTCCCTTCTTCCCGTTTAGGCATCCCGGAAGACGCCAAAGAAGCCTTCGCCTTCGCCCTCCTAGCCTATGAAACGTGGCATCGCCGCCCCAGCAATCTCCCCAGCGCCACCGGCGCGCGCGCCCCCGCCATTCTCGGTAAAATCTCCTATGCCCCGCCGCAATAGCGCCCGTTCTTCTCCGGGCCCTCCGGGTCTGCTCGGTGCTCTCGGCCTTGCATTGCTTCTCTTTCTGTTCGACGGCTGCGGGCGTCACAACAATAACGATCCCTCGTCCCTAACCTTTCTCATCGAATCCAACCCCACCAATCTCGACCCGCGTTTCGCCACAGACTCGCAATCCCAAAAAATCGATGGCCTGCTCTTCAGCAGCCTACTGGAACGCGATGATCAGATGAATTTCCACGGCGACCTGGCCGACTCTTGGACCACGCCCGACGCGCTCACGTACACTTTCCATCTTCGCCCCGGCGCCCATTTCCATGACGGCCGCCCGCTGGCCGCCGCTGACGTCAAAGCCACTTTCGACTCCATCCTCAACCCCGCCACTCATTCGCCCAAGCGCGGCGCTTTCCGCATGGTCACCACCATCGACGCTCCGGACGCCGCCACGGTCATCTTTCATCTCAGCGAGCCGTACGCCTCATTCCTCTGGAATCTCGCACGCCCCGCCGTGGGAATCGTCCCGTACGACGCCGGCCCCGATTTCTCGCGCCATCCAGTCGGCTCCGGCCCATTTCGGTTCCTTTCGCAATCCCAAGACGAAGAAGTCATCGTCGAGCGCAATCCTGACTACTTTCGCGGCGCCGCGCAAATCGCCCGCGTCCGTTTTCGCGTTGTCCCTGACGCCGTGGTCCGCGCTCTAGAACTTCGGAAAGGCTCCGCTGACCTGGAGATGAGTTCCCTTTCGCCGGATATGATCCCCGTGCTCGCGCGGCAGTCGGGCCTTGCTGTTACACAGCGTCCAGGCACAAATTTTGGCTATCTGGGCTTCAATCTCGAAGATCTGATTCTCGCCAAACGCGAAGTCCGTCAGGCCCTGGCCTTCGCCACGGATCGCGACGCACTCATTCGTTATCTGCTTCGCGGACAAGCACGCATCGCCAGCGGCATTCTCCCGCCCAATCACTGGGCCTATGAACCAAATGTCCGGCAGTACACGCTCGATCCCGCTCGCGCGGAAAAAATTCTCGACGCCGCGGGTTTCCCTCGCCAGCAAGGCGGCACGCGTTTCCACCTCACACTGAAAACCTCCACCGAAGAGCAAGCCCGCCTCATCGGCGCAGTCCTTCAAGAGCAGTGGCGCCGCGTTGGTGTCGATCTCGAACTGCGCCCTTTGGAGCTCGCCACGCTTCTTTCCGACGCCGCCAGAGGAAATTTTCAGCTCACCTATTCGCGCTGGGTCGGCGCCAACAACGACCCAGACGTCTTCGAGTTTGTTTTCTCTTCGAAGCGCTTCCCGCCCGACGGTGCCAACCGCGGACACTATCGCAACGCGAGCGTTGACGCGCTAGTCGATCAAATTCGAACCGAAGCGGTTCGCGAAAAAAGGAAGGCACTCTGCGGCAAAATTCAAAAGATCCTTGCGGACGATCTGCCCTACTTGCCGCTCTGGTTCACCGACGTCGTCTCCGTCCATCGGCGCTCACTCGGCGATCTCCCACTATCCCCCACTGGCGACTTCGACTTCCTATATTCAGCAAAAGCCCCAATAGATAATGCTGCGCATTAAGGCCTAACGCTGATGTGCATTTCTGCGGCGATCGGTTTGTCCTCCCTCGTCCAATAGGGCAACTTAGGAAAACAGGCCGTTGCAAGCCACTCAGCGGTCAAGGCGCTCCCCAACTGAATTTTAAAAGTGTAATTTCCGGGCTTGTTCACTAAGTCCCTCACAACAAATTCATCAGCCGTGCCGAAGAACATGTGGGGATTCAGCCTCATGAATTCACTCATGTCGACTGGCTTTGGCGGTGCTGGACGGCCGCGAATGTAGAGGCTAGCAACAAGCCGCAAAGGAATAGTGGTGGCTGCATGTTCATAAATCGCTGCCCGTGATTCCTACTTCAGCGCCTTCTCGATTTCCGCCACGGGAATGGCACCCTCCCGAATAATCTTCCACGATCCCCCATGGACATGAACAATGGTCGACCCCAGCAACGCGCCAGTTTCTCCACCATCCAGAATCAGTGGCAGCCGCCCGCCGAGCTGCTTCATCAGCTGCTCCGCGTTCGAGCACGACGGAAATCCCGAGATGTTCGCGCTGGTTCCGGTGATCGGTCCGTCAAACTCGTCGATCAACCTCCTCGCTACATCGCTCTTCGGCCAGCGCAACGCCACTTTTCCCGTGTTGGCCGTCACTTTCAGCGGCAAACGGTTCGCTGCATCCACGACCAGTGTCAGCGCTCCCGGCCAGAATTCCTGCGCCAACCGCAAAAAATTCTGCGGCACTTCGCGCGCGAGTTGCATGGCTTGTTCCAGCGACCGCACCAATATCGGTAGCGCACGCGTCTCCGGACGCCCTTTCACTCTGTAAATTTCATCCACTGCGGCAAGATTAAACGGATCGGCAGCCAACCCGTAAAACGTGTCGGTAGGGATAGCGACGACACTTCCCCGGCTAAGAAAGCTAGCTGCGTAACGCAGCACTTCCGCTTCCGGGTTTTGCGCATTCACGCGCAACAGTTCTGCCGGCAACTCTTTGGCCTTTGGCGAAGCCGCAATCTTGTCCGCTGGGCGCTTCGCCCACATTTGAATTCAATTGGGGGACGCTACCATACCCCTCTAGCGCATGCAATAAGAGCCTGCCGGAAGGTCCACCTGGCCGCCTCAAAACGTGCTGGGCGCACCGTCCGTGCCCCGCACGCCGTCAAGATTCCTGGCCGTAACTTGAGCCCTCGACAGGGCATCCAATTAGAGGTGATTCCCTTCTCCATTCTTGATCTCTCGCCCGTACCGCAAGGGGCAACTGCGGCAGATGCGCTGCGCAACTCTCGCGATCTCGCGCAGCACGCCGAAGTCTGGGGCTACAATCGTTTTTGGCTGGCCGAACATCACAACATGCCTGGCATTGCCAGCGCCGCCACGTCCGTGGTCATCGGCCACGTCGCCGGCGGTACCAAAACAATCCGCGTCGGCTCCGGGGGCATCATGCTGCCGAACCATGCCCCGCTGGTCATCGCGGAACAGTTCGGCACGCTGGCCTCGCTCTATCCGGGCCGCATCGATCTCGGACTCGGGCGTGCTCCCGGAACCGACCAGCCTACCGCGCACGCCCTTCGCCGCAATATAGCTTCCGCCTCCGACAACTTTCCGCAGGACGTCGAGGAGTTGCAATCCTATTTCGAGCCCGCTTCGCCAAATCAAAGAATTCGAGCCGTTCCTGGCACAGGCTTGCGCGTACCCATCTGGCTGCTCGGCTCGAGCCTGTTCAGCGCGCAACTTGCCGCCGAGCTCGGCCTTCCATTTGCTTTCGCATCGCATTTCGCGCCCGCCGATATGCTGCGGGCACTACAGCTCTATCGCGCGCAGTTCAAGCCATCTCGTCAACTCGATCGCCCGTACACCATGCTTGGCCTCAACGCCATCGTCGCCGAAACAGACGTCCAAGCGCGCTACCTTTTCAGTTCCGTCCAGCAAGCCTTCACAAATCTTCGGCGCGGCACTCCCGGCCAAATTCCGCCGCCCATCAACGACATCGATTCCTACTGGTCGCCCGCGGAGAAAGACTCCGCCAGCCAGACGCTGCTGTGCTCTGTCGTCGGCTCTCCGGAAACCGCCGAGCGCCGCTTGCTCAGCTTCCTCGACGTCACGCAGCCCGACGAAATCATCACGACCGCGCACATCTTCGATCACTCCGCGCGCCTCCGCTCGTTCGAACTGCTGGCGAAAATTCGCGTGCGTTTGGCTTCGCCCGAGCCGCAACACGCTACATCTGCGGCTTCCTCGGCAAACCCGGCGTAGAGCCAGCCTTCGGAAGGCTGGACGTTTGCCGCTAGCGGCGGTTAGCCTCTGGCCCCCGAAATTTGCTACGCTCCCCTGGATGGCCACTCCCGGCAAGCCCGCTCGCAACGCTGCCCCCGCAGCCGCGCCCGGGGTCCTGACCAGCCGCGACAATCGCTGGCTCAAAGAATTTCGCATGGCGCTGCGCGGCGGTCTGCCCACGGAGTCCGGCTCCGTCGGCGTCGAAGGCCTCCGCCTGGTCGAAGAAGCGCTTCGCTCCGGCTGCCGCATCGAAGCCGTACTCTTCAGCGAATCCGGCGAACGCCACCACGAACGTCTCGCTCCTCTCATCGGCAGGCCGGAAATGGCTTTTCCATCCTTGCACACGACCGACCGCCTCTTCGAAGGCCTGGCCGACACCGAGCATCCGCAAGGCGTCGCCGCGCTGGTTCACCCGCGCGCAACCACGTTCGATGAATTGCTTCACGCGGCCAGTTCCGCCTGCGCTCCGCTTCTCGTGGTCCTAGCGGGCGTGCAAGACCCCGGCAATGTCGGCACCATCCTGCGCACGGCTGCGGCCTTCGGCGCAACGGGTGCGGTGACAGCAGCTTCCGGCCAATCCGGCACCGCCAGCCCGTTTTCGCCGAAGGCTCTGCGGGCCTCCGCTGGAGCCGCTCTTCATCTGCCCATCCTCCTGGGGATGTCGCTGCCAATTCTTCTCGCCCAGCTTAAAATCGACAACGTTCGCACACTCGCGTCTAGCGTTCGTGAACCGCACGAGGGCGAACCGTGTGTGCTTTCACCCTGGAAAGTCGACTGGTGCCAGCCCGTCGCCCTTCTCGTCGGCAACGAAGGCGCAGGCCTCCCCGAAGAGATCGAACGCGGCGCCGATGCCCGTATCCGCATCCCTATGGCCAGCGGTATCGAGTCGCTCAACGCCGCCGCCGCTGCCGCGGTCCTTTTTTACGAGGCCGCCCGCCAGCGAAACTCTTTGTCAGAGAAGAGCGGGGTCAGATCGTGAGTCTTTTCTCCAAACTGCCACAACCCGCGTTTGAAGACTCCGCGCACCAGCCGCTTGCCGAGCGCATGCGCCCTCGCACTCTCGATGAATTCATCGGCCAGGAAAAACTCCTCGGCCCCGGCAAGCCCCTCCGCCAGCAAGTCGAAACTGACGAAATCACCTCCATGCTTTTGTGGGGTCCGCCAGGCTGCGGCAAAACCACACTCGCGCGCTTGGTTGCGCGTCTCACGCGCTCGGAATTTGTGGCCTTCAGCGCCGTCCTGACTGGCATCAAGGAAATCAAGGAGGTCATGGCCGCCTCGGAACGCAAATCCGGCGGGGCCCAGCGCACCATTGTCTTCGTCGACGAGGTCCACCGCTTCAACAAAGCGCAGCAGGATGCCTTTCTCCCCTACGTCGAAGCCGGCCACATCACCTTCATCGGCGCCACTACCGAGAATCCGTCGTTCGAAGTCATCTCGCCACTTCTCTCGCGCACCAAGGTCTACATCCTCGACCCACTCACTACGCCACAAATCGTTGACTTGCTGCGTCGCGCCATTGGCGACAAGGAGCGCGGTCTTGGTAACGAAAATATCGAAGCCAGCGACGACGTGCTCTTTCGCATCGCTTCCTACGCCAACGGCGATGCCCGCTCCGCCTACAACACGCTCGATCTCGCCGCTCGCAGCGCCAAACCCAGCGCCTCCGGCGCACGCACCATTACCCGGGAACTCCTCGAGGACGTTCTCCAGCGCAAACTCCTGCGCTACGACAAAGCCGGCGAGGAGCACTACAACCTCATCTCCGCGCTGCACAAATCTGTGCGCAATTCCGATCCCGACGCTGCGCTCTACTGGCTCGCGCGCATGCTCGAGTCCGGCGAAGACCCGCTCTATCTCGCCCGCCGCATGGTCCGCATGGCCAGCGAAGACATCGGCCTCGCCGAACCCGGCGCGTTGGCCGTCACTCTCGCCGCAAAAGATGCCTTCGACTTTCTCGGCGCTCCCGAGGGCCACCTAGCGCTTGCCCAAGCCGCCATCTATCTCGCACTCGCGCCAAAATCCAATGCCGTTTACACTGCCTATGGCGAAGTCATCGAAGACGTGCACAAAACCGAAGCCGATCCCGTACCCCTGCACCTGCGCAACGCCGTCACGGGCCTAATGAAAAGCGTCGGCTACGGCGAAGGCTACAAATACGCACACAATTTCGATGAAAAAGTCACCGACATGACCTGCCTCCCCGACAATCTCGCCAGCCGCACCTACTACGAGCCTAGCGATCTGGGCTTCGAACAGCGCCTTCGCGATCGCCTCGACGAAATTCGCAAGCTAAAATCTCGCACGGCATTCAACCCTTGAGGTGACTGATTCTATGAAACGTCTTGCGCTTGTGCTGGCTCTACTCATTCCGCTTACAGCAACCTTATCGCAGGAGCAAAAACCGGCGCGTCCTCCGATCAGGGGCATCGGGAGCGTAACCATCGATGTTCAAGATCCGAGCGGAGGCGCAGAGTTTTACATCAAGCAGCTCGGATTCGCTAGAGGGATGACCCTGTGCGAAGGTGCCAGCCGGGGTTGCCTGGGCATAAACGGCCGCCAGCGGATTGATGTGCACATGCCGAGCCAGGCGGTCGGCGGGACCTTCCTGGAAGAAGTGACTTTTGAAACCTCCAATGTCGAACAATTGCGACTTTATCTCCTCGGCGTCGGGACCACCGCGGGAGAGATCCAGGAAGTGCCGAAAAACAACCGCCGATTCAGCCTGAGCGATCCGGATGGTCACCATATCGGATTTATCCAATATTTCGCCGCTGACAACTATAGCCATCCTGAAAATCAAGTCAGTGGCCATCTAATTCATGCCGGCTTCGTCGTCCGCGACCGCGCCGCCGAAGAGCATTTCTACAAAGACCTCCTCGGCTTCCGTCCTTACTGGCATGGCGGCATGAAGGAAGACCAAACTGACTGGGTGTCTCTTCAGGTCCCCAATGGCAGTGACTGGGTCGAGTTCATGGTCAATGTTTCGCCAAACGCCGATCACCACACCCTCGGCGTTATGAATCACATCGCTCTCGGCGTCCCGGACATCCAAGCCGCCCAGCAACAGCTCATCGAGAACGGCTGGAAGCCCACCGAAGAACCCAAAATCGGCCGCGATGGCAAGTGGCAGCTCAACCTCTACGATCCCGACGACACCCGCGTCGAGTTTATGGAATTCAAACCCGTCCAAAAACCGTGTTGCTCCGAGTTCACTGCGCTGCATCCCGGACCGCAATCTCCATCCAAGAAACCCGCCCAACCATGACCGGTCTTCGCTTCACAGGCCAACTCGTTCGGCGTTCGCGGCCATACGTTTTGATCCTTCTCGCTTTCCGCTGTTTTTTCGCGCCGCAAGCCCGCGCTCAAGATCTCGACAAACCACTCCAGAGCATCGACGAAGAAATCACCGCCTTCAGCTTCGCTCCGGACGGCCGCATCGTCTACTCCGTCCGCCGCAATATCAAAACCAAAAAATACGATCTTCAGCACGACGACATCTGGCTCCAGGAAACCAACGGCAAGCGCCGCCGTCTTCTCCAAGGAGATAGGTTCAATCGCGGCGAAGAGCTCTTCTCCTATGCCGTGGACTCCTTCCACTGGTCTCCCAACGGCCGCCTGTTCCTCGCGCAACTTTTTACCACCAGCGTCGTCGACGAAGGCCGCACCGAAGACTCCTTCCAGACCCTGGCATTCGAAGACAGCGGCAAGGAGCTCCGCCTCGGCAAAGGCGAAAGCCTCATCAAGAATTGCTTCAACGCCACCTGGCTGCAGGACAATGCGACCATCGTCTACCTCAACGAAGAGATCAAGCCGCGTATGCTCTTCTCTTTCCGCTACGCCAATATCTCGACCGGCCCGGCAGGTCCCGCCTTCGAAGGCCGCACCTTCATCGACTCCGATCGCATCCCGCGCACAAACGCCGCCATCGCCGTCGAACAAGACCGCGCTCAATCCGGACCGCCGCGACTACAGCGCCTTGAACTCCTCGCACAGGACGACAAGGAAGTCGCCACTCTCGATGGCTACGCCGCCGGCCTCTCCGTCTCCCCAAGCGGCAACAAAGTGGCGTATTTCATCGACAGAGAAGTTTTGGAGGTTCGCGACCTCGCCGCTCCGGATCACTTCGTTCGCCTTCGCGTGGGCCTCGGCGTTTTCCATTGGTCCCCGGACGAAAACCGCATTATGCTGAAACGCGCCGTCGAACGAAAGTCCGGCGACCTCGTGTTGATAAATATTCCCCAACTTCCCGCGCAAAAATCCAGCAAAGACGTGCCCATCCTCACACCCACGCCGCAACCAATCCTCCGCGGCATCGCGATTCGCGAGTTCAATATCTCGCCCGACGGCCGCTTCCTGGCCGTAGTTCTCCCCGGAAAACGCAATCTGGTGGTCTTCCCTCTCCCGCGGTGATTCTTGCTATCGGCACGGCCCGCCGTGGCCGTCCCCGGCGATGCCTGTCGCCGCCTAGATCTTCTTTCACCAAAATAAAAATCCCGCGCTACGAGGCTGCGCGGGTCACGCGTTCACCCTAAGATCCTCACCTCATCCCAACTGCTGCACCCGCCTCCGATGCTCCACCAAAACACAAGCATCCTCAACAACGATCAATCCCGCCGCCCGCGCACGTTCTGCCGCAGCAGCATTCTCAATCCCCAACTGCATCCACACCACCTTAGCGCCAATCTTTATTGCGCCCTCGACCACTGACGGCACATCTATAGAACGCCGAAACACATTCACAATCTCAATCTTTTCCGGAACATCCTCGAGCCGCGCGTAACTCTTTCGCCGAGCACTTCCGTCTCGTTCGGATTCACGGAAACTATTTTATATTTCGCTCTCTGCATGTACTGCGTCACTTCGTAGCTCGCCCGGGACGGGTTCGAAGATAGACCCACGACAGCGATGGTCTTGTATTTTTTCAGGATGTCCAGAATCGGATCAGAGGCGGCGTTCACGCCATCCGGCAGTAGCACTCTCATCGCGCCGCCAACTCACCTTTCCCCGCGCGCTTCGTCAATATCTCCGCCATCGCCGCCAGGCACTTGTCATTTTCTTCCGCTGTGCCAATCGAAATACGAAGAGCCTCCGGAAATCCCATCCATCCCAGAGGTCGCACAATCACTCCGAGTTGCAGCAGCTCATCGCAGATGCCTTTCGCTTCCGGCCCTACCTCCATAAAAATAAAATTCGTCTCGCTGGGCACCGGCCGCAGCCCCAGCCCGCTCAATCCCGCGCTCAATCTTTTCCTCTCGATCGCATTTGTCGCGATGCACCGCGTGACGTGTTCTCGGTCATCCAGCGCCGCCAAGGCCCCCGCCTGCGCCAGGCCCGAAGTGTTAAACGGCGTCTTCAGCCTGTTCATCGCCGATAGCAGCTCCGCCCGCCCGATGGCAAAGCCGATGCGCATTCCCGCCAGCCCATAGACCTTAGAAAAAGTCCGCAGGATCAATAGATTCCTCCGTCGGCGATAGCTTTCTTCCGACTTACGCCGGTTCAGGCTCGGCGCATAATGAATGTACGCTTCGTCCAGCACCACCAGCACTCCGTCCGGCACGCCCTCCAGAAACTCGTCCAACTCTTCAGCGCCAAACGCCGTCCCCGTAGGATTGTTCGGATTCGCCAGATAAATCACGCCGGTCTTCGGCGTAATCGCTTTCCCCATCGCTTCGAGATCAAACGCAAAGTGCCGCTGCGGCACAAGCACCAACTCCGCCCCGCTCGCCCGAATGGCCACGGAAAATGGCGGATAGCTCCCGTGCGACGTCATCCCCTCTAACCCAGCCCGCAAAAGCACCCGCGACGCAAGATCAATGATCTCGCTCGATCCCAACCCGACAAAAATCTCTTCCGTTGAAACACCCGTCCGTCTAGCCAACGCCTCGCGCAGCAAATGCGTTCCTCCGTCGGGATAGCGGTGCGCATTCCCCAGCGCCAAGCTCGCGGCTTCCACGGCGCGCGGCGAAGGCCCTAGCGGATTCTCGTTCGAAGCAAGCTTCACCGCATGAATCTTCAGCTCGCGCTCCACTTCCTCAATCGGCCGCCCCGGCACATACACCGGAAGCCCCCGAATGTAGTCCGGTATCAACTCTTCGATCGTCCGCGTCATCGAACCTCATCCGCCACGCCAAACCATTGTCGCATCTTCAAAAACTCCCTGCCCGAACCGTGGCGTGCGCAGGTGTCCTAGCTCCCAATATCCGGCTCCGCCGTTTTTCTCGGAACTCTGTGGCCTCCGTGCCCCCCAGCGAAAAATCCTCTTTCTTCTTCGCGTCATTCGCCACTCGCCGCTTTCTTCAACTGCGCAATCTCTTTTCCCGTCAACGCTCGAAACCTCCCAGGCTCCAAATCCAAAACCAAAGGCCCCATCCGCACCCGCCGAATTTTCTCCACCAAATGCCCCACGCGCTCAAACATTCTCCGAATCTGGCGATTCCGCCCTTCGATCAAAACCACCTCGTACCAGGGATTGTCCGCATCCTCGAAGAGCCGTATCTTCGCCGGAGAAGTCTTCACCCGCCGCCCATCCTCCAGCTGAATCACAATCCCGGCCCGCAACCGCGCAATCCTCCGCTCATCCGGCTTCCCGCTCACCTTCACCAAATAAGTCTTCGGCATGTGCGATCCAGCCTTCATCAATCGCTCGGCCAAAGCCCCGTCATTGGTCATCAATAGCAATCCCTCGCTGGCGTAATCCAGGCGCCCCACGGGATAGACTCGCCCTACGCTCCGGCCCAAAATATCCACCACCGTCGGCCGCCCCTCGGGATCGCTAACGGTGGTCACATACCCTTTGGGCTTGTTCAACATAAAATAAAGCAGCCTCTCGGGCCTCGCAATGGCCTTTCCGTCAACGCATATGGCATCTCTCTCAGGATCGGCCTTGGTCCCCAGCTCGCGCACGACCTCGCCGTTGAGCGTCACTCGACCCGCCAAAATAATCTCTTCCGCCTTGCGCCGCGACGCCACCCCGCAAGCCGCCATTATTTTCTGCAATCGCTCAAGAGCCATCGGCGCGAAGTTCCCTCGAAGTGCAAGCTAGTCACTCGGTAGGACCGGTCTTTCCCCCGGCGCCTTACCCTCTCTTCTTCTCGCGGAACTCTGTTTCCTCGGTGTTGAAATCCGCTTCGACGCTTCCTCCAACCGATCCTCTTTCTTCCCCGCCACCGCCTCCCGCCGCAAAGCCCCCACTTCCTTCGGCCCCAGCAAGCGATATCTCCCCCTCGGCAAACCCTCCACCGACAGCGTCCCCAACCCAATCCGCATCAACTTCTCGACCGGATGCATCTCCTTCATCAGCAACCGCCGCAGCTCATCCTTCTTAGAATCCCGCATCCGCACTTCATACCAAAAATTCGCCGCCCGCCCGCGCGTAGCGTCCGGTTGCCGCACTGTTTTCATCTTCAACCCAGCTTCCCGTCCGATGCGGTCCAGATCCGCCAAAGTCAGCATGCCCTTCACTTTGACGTGATACACCTGCTCGATCTGCGCCCAGTTTTTCAACATCTCCGCCGCCAAATCGCCGTCGTTCGTCAAAAACACCAGGCCCGATGCCGCATACTCCAAATTCCCCACCGGAAACACCCGCTCAGGCAGTCCCCGCAAACAATTGCGCAATGTCTTCCGCCCCTCCGGATCAGCCATAGCCGAAACCACTTCCGGCGGCTTGTGCAAAGCCAAGTAAATATTCCTCTGCGCCACCGCTCCAACCGTCCGCCCCGCCGCCACAATCTTGTCCGTAGTAGGATCCGCCTTCGTCCCCAACTCCCGCACCACCACGCCGTTCACCCGCACCTGGCCGGACAAAATCAACTGCTCCGCGTGCCTGCGCGAAGCAATCCCCGCCCTCCCAATAATCTTCTGCAGTCTCTCTTGCATATGGTGTGCTGTCTTTTCCTGGCTTGTCTTTTCTCTGTCGCGGCCGGGCTTGCCCGGCCGATCTTTGCGGAGGGAGACTTACTCTCCAGCGGCTGTCGATTTCACGACAGGCGGTGGCGGGTCTTCATCCAATTGCCCCGAGGGCATCCCCTCGGCCGTCGCCAGGGCTGCATGCTCGCGAAAGGCTTCGGCCTCGCTAAGTTCCTCTTGCACGCGTGCCATGGCCTCGGACGCGCTGCTATGCGTGGGGTCGTTGCCACCCTCTGCAACCACATCTTCCCGATAAAACTCCGCCGAAGGCGCCACTCCCTCATCACTCCCCAGCGCTTCCCGCGCCAAGGCCTCAAACTCCTTCAAACTCGGCAGCTCCTCCAAATCACTCAACCCAAACCGCATCAAAAACTCCTTGGATGTCTTATAGAGGATCGGCCGCCCAATCACTTCTTTCCTACCTGCGGTGGTAATCAACCGTTTGTCCAAAAGCGTGCTAATCACGCCCGCAGTATTCACTCCGCGAATCTCCGAAATCTCCGGCGAAGTCACCGGCTGCTTGTAAGCAATCACCGCCAAGGTCTCGAGCGCCGGCATGGTCAACCGCAAAGGCGGCCGCAAACTCTTAATGAATCTGCGCACCACATCATGCTGCTGCGGCTTGGTATACAACTTGTACCCACCCGCCACCGCCCGGATCTCAATCCCGCGTCCCTCAGAGCCATAGCTCCCCACCAACTCGTCCAGCGAAGCCTGCACCACAAGCTTCTCTTCTTCCAAGGCCTTAGCAAGCTGCTCAATCGTCGCCGGTTCGTCCGCCGCATAAATGATCGCTTCCAAAGCGGCTTTTCTCTCTTCATTGGTCATGCTTAACTCTCTCTCTTCCCAGCGGTTCCTGAATCTCGTCTTTCACTCTTCCCTGCCTCTCTGAAATCTGCGTCTCCGGGTTATCTTTAATCTCTTCAGGTTTGAGCTTTGATTTTCAACACTCGACTGTCAATCTCTTCTATTTGTACTCCTCATCAATCTGCCGGATTTCGCCCGCCTCATCAAAAATCACATCAAACGCCTTCCCCTTTTTCACCACAATCTCCCCGAACTGCTTCTCCTGCGCCAATCCCACCGCCTGCAATTTCACCATTTCCAAAACCGCCAGAAACGCCACAATCATCGCATGCCGCGAAGGGCAAGCCTCAAAAAACTGAATCAAATTAACGATGTTATCCGCGCTGGCCAAAATCTGCGCCCGCAATGCCGCAATCATCTGCGCCACGGTAAACTGCTCGTGCTGCAACTCAATGCGCGAAACTTCCTTCCGCCGCTCCAAAACCTGCTGAAACACCTTTACCAAATCCACCAGCGAAACCACCAGATCGCCTGCGGTCCCCTCGTCGTTGTAAAGTGACTTGTCCGGCTTCGACCACACGTTTTCTTCGATCTGCTGCTTCTGATACAAAAGCTGCGCTGCATTCTTAAACTTCTCGTGCTCCACAAGCCGCTGCACCAATTCCGCCCGCGGATCACCCTCCGCCCCTTCCTCCGCAGCCAGAGGATCCGGCGGCAAAAGCATCTTCGACTTGATGTAAATCAAAGTCGCCGCCATATAAATAAAATCCGCCGACACATCCACATTCAACTCTTCCAATTTGTGCAAGTATTCGAGGTATTGCGCCGTGATCAACGAAATCTGGATATCATGAATATTCATCTCCTGCTTCTTGATCAAATCAAGCAAGAGGTCGAGCGGCCCCTCATACAAAGGTATGTGCACCCTGTAAGCCGCATTCCCGGACATCTTGTTCTCTGGCGTAGCCATTCTTTTTCTTCTTTGTGTCCTCTGTGCTCTCCGTGCCCGCGGTGTTAAAACACAACTTCTGCCTCACCTAGTCACGTATCGCCAGCAATCTCCCGCCGCCTGTCCTTCCAATGAAACACCGCTTCCCTCACCCTCTCCATGGTGTTCTTGGCCTCCACGCGCGCCCGCTGCGACCCGTCGTCAATCATTTCCAGCACGCCCTTCTGATTGTTCTCCCACTTCACACGGCGTTCGCGTACCGGCGCGATCCACTTAATCAAATTCTCCGCCATCGCGGCCTTACACTCAATGCACCCAATCCCCGCCGTTGTGCATCCCTGCCGCACCCATTCCAACCGCCCCGGCTCCCCCGACGAGAACAGTTTATGCCAGTCGTACACTGGACACACGTCCGGATTTCCCGGATCCGTCCGTCTCTTCCGCGCCGGGTCCGTCACCATCACCTTCGTCTTCTTCCGTATCTCCTCGTCCGTCTCGCTTAAAGTAATCGCATTCCCATAACTCTTCGACATCTTCCGCCCATCCAGCCCGGGTATCTTCGGCGTCTTCGTCAGCATCACCCCCGGCTCGGTCAAGACTTCTTGAAAGCGTATATATCCAGCTGCAGAATCTAGTCTCTTGAGCGCATTCTCACGGCCGATCTCCAGCAATCTAGCTCTTATGGCGGAGGTCGCTCGGTCCCACGTTTCAGCGGCTAACGGGAAATCTCGAATGTCTGGCCTAGAGGCGCGTATTTCGAGGCGCTGATAAATTTCGCCCATCAGTCCAGCGTTACTCTTCATCTTCAATTGCTCGTCTAGCTGAGTCCCGTAAAGCAAATCGAACCGTCTGACAATCTCCCGGCTCAACTCCACATGCGAAACCTGATCCTCCCCCACCGGAACAAACAACGCGGTCCCCTCTTTACCCGCGATAGCGCGCTGGCTGTAAATCACAATATCTGCCGTCTGCAAGCACGGATACCCCAAAAACCCGTAATTGTGCAGGTCCTTATCCTTCACATTCTCCAAAGCCTCTTTGTACGTCGGCACCCGCTCCAACCAACTCAAAGGCGTCACCATCGACAACAACAAATGCAACTCCGCATGCTCCGGCACCAAAGACTGCTGAAAAATCACCGACTTGGCGGGATGCAACCCCGCCGCCAAATAGTCCGTCATAATCTCAATCGTGTTCTGCGCTACCCCCGACGTATCCGCATAGTCGCTGGTCAAAGCATGCCAATCCGCAATAAAGTAAAAGCATTCGTACCCCGGGTCATTTTGTAACCGCACCCAATTCTCGAGTGCCCCAAAGTAATGCCCAATATGCAGCCTACCCGTAGGCCGCATCCCGCTAACCACCCGACTCCTGTTCTTCCCCGCAGCCCCGGTCGTCAATCCCTGCTCCTGTTCCTTCTTCTGTCGGTTCTTTCTTAGTGGCGAAGCCACTCCTGGCGGTGCTCTTCTTTCCGCCTCCTCTATTTCAGAATCTCCCGCGCAATGATCGTCCTCTGGATCTCGCTCGTCCCCTCGTAAATCGTAATCAGCCGTGCATCCCGGTACATGCGCTCGACATCCGTCTCCCGCGAATACCCGACGCTCCCGTGAATCTGCACCGCCTTAGCCACCACGCGGTTCACCATCTCGCTGGCATACAGCTTGGCCTTCGAAGCCGCCGCTCCCAGCTTCCCCGGGTGCGTATCCTTGAGCCACGCCGCATGATAGACCAGCCCGCGCGCCGCCTCGATCTCCGTCTGCATGTCCGCCAGCATCCACTGAACCGCCTGAAACTCCCCAATCGTCTTCCCAAACGCCCGCCGCTGCTTGGCGTACTTCACCGATTCGTCTAAAGCCCCCTGCGCGAGTCCAACAGCTAGCGCGCCAATCCCGATCCGCCCGCCGTCCAGCGCGCTGAGCGCAATCTTCAACCCTTGTCCTTCTTCACCCAACCGGTTCTCGCGCGGCACTTCGCAGTCGTTCAGCAAAACCTCCACGGTCGGCGAGCTCCGCTGCCCCATCTTGTCCTCGTGCCTCCCAACCTTGAATCCTGTAAACCCCGGCTCCACCAAGAAGGCCGTAATGCCCTTGCCACCCGCCTCAGGGTCGGTCTTTGCGAACACCACAAACAGCCCCGCCACGCTCCCGTTCGAGACCCACGTCTTCGTCCCGTTCAACCGATACGCATCCCCGCTCGGCGTCCCCAGCGGCGCGCCGCCCCAGCTCGCGGGAGCCAGTCCCGGTCCCGGCGACAATCTTGCCCCCAGACCCGAGCCCACGCGGCTCACCGCCACGGCGCGCGCCTGAATCCCCGCCGCGTCGGAACCGGCCGCCGGCTCCGTCAAACAGAACGCACCAAGAGTTTCTCCCGTCGCCAAGCGCCGCAAATATTTCTTCTTTTGCTCCTCCGTGCCAAATTTTAGCAGCGGCACCTGTACCGCCGAATTCGTTACACCCAGCGAGGTAGCCATCCCCGCGTCCACACGAGCCACTTCTTCCAGCATCAGCACATAGGAAAGTGTATCGAGTCCCGGCCCGCCCCACTCTTCGGGAATCATCATCCCGCAGCAACCCAGCTCCGCCAGTTTCTTGATCTCTGCAGTAGGAAAACGCTCTTCACGGTCGCGCTGCTTCACCGAAGGCCGCACCTCCGCCTCCATGAATTGGCGAACCGTATCCCGAATCAGTTTTTGGTGGTCGTTAAGCGAAAAATCCATCGTGTCAGATGTACGCGAGGTACGCACGATGCTAACACACGATGACTCTCGTTATGTAGCACCCGGCTTCGGCGCGCCGTTCGAGTCCGATACCAGCGCACCACATGCAGGCGATGACTATCTCCATACGCCGCCGTGTGATTCTTTCCAAGCCTCGAACCCATCGAGTTCTTCGCGTTCAACAAGGCTGGGCTGAAGAACCTGTGGTCGCCAGGATGCAAAAGTTTCGCGGCCCAGGGGAAGATGGCCGATCCCAAAACCATTTGTCGTCGATCGACCCCCACGGGAGTGAGCCATGCGCGACTCTGGTGGGCATCTCTTTGTACTTGTTCTTATACAGGCTTCTTATACAGGCGGACGTGAACGATTTCCTCTTCGATCTTAAGAACCTTCAGGATGCCGTAAGGCTTGCATGAACAAGTAATGTACAAGCCGCCTTCGACTGGTACAACAGAGTTAGACAACCGATCCTCCAGCCGTTCTAGCCGCTACAGTTTGAAGAGTTCGCGGAGGCGCTTCGCCTGGACGCGGCTCACGGGCACTTCGGTGGATTTTCTGTCGTTCATTTTGAGGATAAACGTGGAGTTGAACCACGGCACAACTTCCTTGATGTGTTGCGTGTTGACGAGAAACGAGCGGTGCGGCCTCCAGAACGACTCCGAATCGAGCGTGGCGTTCAACTCCTCCAGGGTGCGGTAATTCGACGAACCTTCCACGTCTTTCGTCACCACCATAATCGCGCTGCCCTCAGTCGTCGCAAAAATGATGTCTTCGCCATTCACCAGCAACAGCCGTTGCTGCGATTGCACCAGCACTTTCACCTTTTGCGGCACGCTTTTCGCGGCGCCCAGCTGGCTCACGAGCTGTTCCAATCGATCGGTGGCCGACGTTTGCGTGTCCAGCATTTTTCGCGCACGCTGAATGGCCTTAGCGATGCGCGCCTTGTCGAACGGTTTCAATACGTAGTCCACGGCGTTCACGTCAAATGCCTGCACCGCGTATTGATCGAAGGCCGTCGCAAACACCACGTGCGGCATCTTCATTCTTCGTTCGACTATCTTCTTCAGCACGCCAAACCCGTCGAGCCCGGGCATCTGCACATCGAGAAAAACAAGGTCAGGCGAGTGCTCCTTGATCAGCGCCACGGCTTCCACGCCGTTTTTCCCTTGCCCGATGATGTTGATTTCGGGAAACGCCTTCAGCAAAAAGGCGAGTTCGTCCCGCGCCGGCTTCTCGTCATCCACGATGATGGTGTTAATCGGCATGCTCTGGCGATTTCCAAGCGCCGGGCTACAGTCCGGCCTCTACAGTGTATGATATCGCCGGAGAAAACGTACGAAACTATGCCGCTCAAAGCCGCCAGCCGTACCACCGCCAAAATCCTTCGCAGCAAAATGATTTACAAGGGCCCGGTCTTCGGAATTCGCCGCGATGAAATCATCGAGCCCAGTGGCCTGCGCCTCACTCGCGAACTGATCACGCACCCCGGCTCCGTGGTGGTTCTTCCGGCACTGCCCGATGGCCGCATTCTCCTGATTCGCCAGTATCGCCACGCGGCGCGACAATTCCTCTGGGAGCTCGTCGCAGGCCGCATCGACAATGGCGAAAATCCGCGCCGCGCCGCAGCCCGTGAGCTGATCGAAGAAACAGGTTACCGCGCTAAACGTTTCCACGTTTTCCTGGATATTTTCCCCACGCCCGGTTTTCTCGAAGAGCGCATGTACATTCTTCTCGCCGAAGATTTGACGGTGGGTAAAGCGGAGCCGGAAGAAGATGAGCGCATCACATCCAAAGCCTTTACGCACGGCGAGATCGAACAGATGATTCGCCGGAATAAAATTCGCGACGGCAAATCCATCGCTGGCATCCTGTATTATCTGCGCTTCCTGGTAAGATCCTGATTCCGCGGTTGACAGACGCTTATCAATCTTCTACACAGTTAATGCATGACTCGAGCAAGGATCCCCTTCTTAGCCATTACCCTGGGTCTCCTCCTTGTTCTGGGGATTCCAAGCCGATCGAGCGACCGCAATCAGAATTGGATTGAAATTCGATCCCCGCACTTCATCGTGCTCAGCAACGCCGGCGAAAAAGAAGGCCGCCATGTGGCGGCGCAGTTTGAAAACATCCGGGCCCTCTTTCATGCAGTGTTTTCAAAGGCGCGCGTCGATCCGGGAAAGCCGACGATCATCTTCGCCCTGCGCAACGAAGACTC
>JABCZF010000028.1 GCA_013289825.1 Acidobacteriota bacterium
ATCGCTTCCACGCCAAGCAGCACTTGAGTGATCTGGGGAAAGTTCTCTATGGTTCCAGCGATCCGCGAGCTTCCGAATGGGCCACCCAACGGCATGAGGAACTCGATGAAGGAAAGCTCCGAGTCCTGATTGCGGCGATTCGTCCCCATGTGACGCACTGCGATGAGGCTCGCCGCTGCCTGCGCTATTTCTGGATTAATCGAAAGCGGATGCGCTATCCCCAATTCCACGCCCAGGGCTTGTGTACTTCCACCGGCGTGGTCGAAGCGGGATGTAAAGTGGCCATCGGCACCCGACTCAAACGATCGGGCATGCATTGGACAGTTCGTGGTGCCAACGCCATTATTGCCCTGCGCTGCTCGAAGTTGAGCGGCCGCTTTCAGGATTTTTGGGAGCGCAGATCCGAACGGTTAGCGGCATGACCTACAACTTTTTTGGGGTGCACCCTTCCCGCCTACGCCATGATGACTTTCCTCCGGAACCGGCGTGCGGCGATGAACAGAAGAAACGCGCCTATGGCGAACAGCGCAAGTCCATCGAGCCAAAGATGCCGGATGGTGGCGCCGCGAAGGATGATGCCGCGTGTGATGTTGATGAAATAGCTGGCGGGAACGAAGTAGCTGAGAACGCGGAAGACCAGGGGCATGGTTTCGCGGGGGAATATGTAGCCAGAAAAGAAAATGCTCGGCAGGATGGTGAGAAAAGCGAGCTGCATCGCTTCGCCCTGCGAATTTGCCTTGCTAGAGATGAGAATGCCCAACGAGAGCGCGGCAAAAAGATAAGGCAGCGAGAGAAACGCAAGCAGCAGGACGCTGCCGTGAATGGGCACGCGGAAGATGAAGCGCATAGACGTTACAATGAGGCACAGCTCGAAGAAACCGATGGCAAAGTAAGGAAGGATTTTTCCCAGAAGCAGCCCATACGGGCGCACCGGGGTAACGAAAAGCTGTTCGAGAGTGCCGCGTTCCTTTTCGCGAACGATGGCGAAAGCGGTCAGAAAGGTGGTGACGTTGAGCAGCAGGATGGCGGTAAGCCCGGGAAGGAAAAAGTTTGGCGAGCGCGAATCGGGATTGAAAAGAAGCTGCGGGCGAATATCAATCGCAAAGGTGGCGCGGTCCGCTAGGGCCCGGCGCAGAGATTCATCCAGCCCAATCGCGGTGGCCACCTGGATGGCAGAACCAGCGACGGAGGAATCCGAGCCGTCGATAAGAATCAACACCTGAGCGCTCATGTTGTGGAGCAGGCGGTCGGAATAGTCCACCGGGATTTTGACCGCGACGCGCGCGCGGCCGGAAATGACGGTGTCGTTCAAATCGCTATCGTTCTGAACATAACGGACCATGCGGAAAGTGTCGGAATTTTTTAGCCGGTCCAGCAATTCGCGGCTTTCGCGCCGGCCGTCGGCGTTGAAAACCACGGTAGGGATCTGGCGGACGTTGGTATCAATGCCGAAACCGAGAAGGACCATCTGCAGAAGAGGAATGATCAGCGAAAAAAAGAGCGTTCCAAAGTCGCGGCGGACGTGCAGAACCTCTTTGTAAAGGACCGCCCGGAAACCGCGAAAAGCGTCAAACACGCGCTGCCTCCAAAAGAGCTTGCTGTTTGTAGGTCAGCTCGACGAAGACGTCTTCGAGACTGGGGGCCAGCGGGCGAATCTCGGCGACGGCAATCCCGTTCTTTAGAAGCTGCTCGCGGAGATTGTGAAGATCGACGTGGTCATCGATGAGGGCATGGATGGATTGGCCAAAAATTGTGGCGCTGCGTATGCCGGGGACCTGGCGGGCGAAGCGCAGAGCTCGCGTGACTTCCGGAGTCGTAATTTCCACGCGTATGGTTCCTTGCGGCTGGACATCCGGCAGTTCGCGCAGCGAGTTGGGCGTGCCATCGGCGATGATCTTGCCGAAATAGATATAGGCAACGTGACTGCAGCGCTCGGCCTCGTCCATGTAGTGGGTGGTGACGAAGAAAGTGATCCCGTGCCCGGAGAGTTCAAACAGGAGATCCCAAAGCAGGCGGCGAGCCACGGGGTCGATGCCGGCGGTGGGTTCGTCCAGGAAAAGAAGTTTAGGCTCGTGGAGCATGGCGCAGCCCAAAGCGAGCCGTTGCTTCCATCCCCCGGAAAGCTGGGCCGACAAGCGATCCATGTACGGCGCGAGGCCGTTCAGTTCGACGATCTCCTCGATGCGGCGTTTCAGTCGACCTGCTTCGAGGCTGTAGATGCGACCGTAGAACTGCAAATTCTCCGCGACGGTGAGGTCCTGATAGAGACTGTAGTTTTGCGACATGTACCCGATACGCTCGCGCACAGCTTCGGAATCCACGCGGACGTCCAGTCCCTCCACATGCGCGGAGCCACTGCTGAGCGGCAGAAGGCCGGTAAGCATCTTGATGACCGTTGTCTTGCCGCTGCCATTGGGACCAAGAAAGCCAAAGATTTCACCCTTTTCGACGCGGAAGCTCACGTCGTTCACGGCGGTGAATTTGCCGAACCGCCGGACCAGATGTTCGGCCGAGATGGAAGCTTCGACAGGGTTTTCGGGCGCAGTGGCCACCGGCTAATTCTCCGCTTTCAATTTCACGTCGGCGGCCATTCCTGCGAGAACGTGGCCAGCGGGATCGTTAATGCGGATCTTGACGCCGAAGACCTGGTGAACGCGTTCCTCCCGGGTTTGCACATTTCGCGGAAGAAACTCGGCCTGTTGATTGATTTGCTCGACCACACCTTCAAATACCGTTTTCGGAAAAGAATCAACGCGCACTTCCGTCTTTTGCCCAAGTTGGACACGCCCGAGCTCCGTTTCCGGAATGTAGATGCGCACGTAAACCTGATCTTGCTCGAGAAGCGTGGCCACGGGCGTGTTCGGCGAAATGATGTCTCCCGGACGGACATCGAGAACCTCGACGATGGCCGCCGAGGGTGCGACCACTTGCCGCTCACGGAACCGCGCCTGGTCGTAAGCATAAGCGGCTTTCGCAAGATCGATATCTTCGGGCCGATTGCCGCGCTCAAATTTGTCGAGGGTGGCCTCGGTCTCGCGGTAGTGGGCTTCCGCCGAGGCAATTTCCTCAGGCCGGTACCCAAGTTTTAGCTCCGCGAGCTTGTGCTGGTAATTCTGCTGCTGCGCGAGCGCCATCTTCCAGTTGGCTTCGGCGGTGTCGCGCTGCTGCCGGGAGACGAGATCTTTCTCTGCCAGGGCTTGGTAACGCGCGAAGTCGAGCCGCGCGCGAACTTCGTCGGCGGCCGCGCGATCCACGTCCGACTGGGCTGCGGCGATATCTTCCTTGCGATAGCCGTTCACGCGCAGCTCATAATCGGCTTTGGCTTGGGCCGCCGCGGCGCGAGCTTCTCGGATTTCTTCCGGGCGAAAGCCGCGCTTGGCTTTCTCGGCGGCCGCGCGGGACTGATCGAGAGAAGCCAGCAATTCCTGGTCGTCGAAGGTGATCAAAGTCTGGCCAGACGCGACGCGCTCTCCTTCGCGCACCAGGACCTTGTCGATGCGGCCTCCGACTTTCGAGCCCACGCGAATGTCACGGGCTTCGACCGTGCCTGAGCCCACCAGCGCACTGTCGTGCCGCAACCACCTGGCGTAAACAGCGGTTCCGCCCAAAACGGCGGCGACAAGGGTGACGATCACTGCCTGCTGGCGAGTCATGAATCAATCTCCAGTAAACGGCGGAACTCCCGCTAACACGGCATGGGACCCGGAAACGTCCACGTTGCGCGGAGCCAATCCGGACCACAGCACGTTGAACGCGGACTCAATGCGAGCGTGCAAACTCGCGTCGCCATGAAGCGACCAGAACAGAAGAGTTCCGAAAATGGTCTGCCGAAAAACGTGGGCAATCTCCGCGGCCGGAAGGTCTCTGCGGATTTCCCCTCGTTCTTGGCCTAGCAGAATGATCTCGGTGTGCAGCGCGTGAACCCGCTTCTGCAGATCGGCCATGGCCTCGCGGACGGCGGAGGTAGAGAGGTAGGCCTGGAGAAGCGTGCGGATGATGCCGGGATTTCGAATCGGCTCCTGGGTCATGCGCACACCCAGGGAGCGCAAGAAGTCGGGCATCGGTTCACCTCCCGCGCGGGCTTCTGCGATGGCGGACTCGAGTTTGGCGAGCTGCATCTCCCCAAAGGCCAGAAGGATATGGTCCTTGCTCGGAAAGTAGTTAAAGAAGGTGCCTTTGCCGAGGTCCGCAGCTTCCGTGATGTCTTCCACGGTCGTCTCCGTAAACCCTTTTCTGGCAAAGAGATCCAATGCGGCACGGAAAAGCCGTTCGCGAGTTTCGGCGCTGCGCCGGGCGCGCCGGCCGTGCCCCGGAGCAGAGCCGGAACGGGCCGCTCTTGCGGTTTTCGAGTGAGTTTTCTTGACCATAGTTCATAGATGACTATAAGTCATAAATTAACTATAGTCAAGCCCAGTCGGGGCTCTCGGGGGCTCTGGCCCGTTCCCAGAAACACCAAGGCCCCGGACGGTTGCCGGGGCCTTCGCCGTTCTCGGAATGGTTTTCGGCTATTCCTTCAAGGAGTTGGGATCGGACAAGTTCTTGGGTGATTTGCGGTTGAGGTAAGCGATCATTTTTTGCGCTGGCGGAGGTACCGGCACCGCACCCTTGAAGATGATGTCCTCGGCTTCTAGCTTTCGTCCGTAGACGCGCTCATTGGCATCATGATCAGGGCGGACCGTCGAGCCCTCGAGCGAGATGCCGGCGAACAGGCCGCGCGCCCGCGAATAGCTCAGCACTTCGGCGCGCAGCGTTACGTCCGTCGAAGCATTAGCGGTGCGGCCCTTGGGGCCGCCGGCGACCGAAGCATCCGCTCCGAGCTTCACCTTGCTTTTGAGCATGGAGTGAGCTCCCCGCGGGTTCATCACCAGCAGCACGAAATCGGTGGCTTGGCCGCCGATCTGGAAGCCGATGCTCCCGCCTTCCAGAGCCATCATCGAGGGCGCACTCCACGGGCCGGTGTAGTGTTCACCGGTGCGGCAAGTCATGGCGCCGCGGCCATAGCTGCCGCCCACGAGAAAGGCGGCCTTTAAAACCGAGGGATAAATGATGAGGCATTCGGCTTTGTCGATGAGATCCTGCGGGATGTCATCGGGGATATCCATAATCTCCTTGATTACCGTGCCGCAGTTATCAAGCCGGTCGGCTTCTTTTCTGTCTTCTTGGGACCACAGCGGCGGCGCGATCATCGCCAACGCCATGAGACAGGAACTGATTCGCTTAGTCAAATTTCACCTCGCAGAAGGTACTGGGCTAAGTAATGATAGGTTGCTCCAGCTTTAGGCGCAACCTGCAGTTTGTCGAGTACCGCGGGTGGTGCCGGTTTCACGCCCGCGTGACGAGTAGGTCTGTTCGCGGTGTCCGGAAAATGTTGCGCGGGCTTTCGACTATACTTTCACCTACGGCGGTTTATCGGCAGAGGATACATGGGCTTAGGAAACCGTTTTGGATGGTGGGCCGCGGCGCTGGCCTTTTCTGGATTTGCTGTGGCGCGCGGGGGCGCGCAGAGCAATCCGGCGCGAGAACCGGTTTGCTCGGCGAGCAAGCACGACGGAGGGCGCGAAGAGCGTTCTCCCAAGCGGGCGGCCGCGGCCGCCGCGCGTTTCGCCGGGCGGGCCG
Organism: Acidobacteriota bacterium; assembly: GCA_013289825.1. Classification (GTDB taxonomy): domain Bacteria; phylum Acidobacteriota; class Terriglobia; order Acidiferrales; family UBA7541; genus Acidiferrum. Next base: position 5,617 of record JABCZF010000028.1, read on the forward strand.
GGACGCTGCTGGCCGCCTCGCCGGCGAGCAAAGGCGATTGGGGCCTGCTGATCGTTGATGCCGAGACGGGAGAAACCCTCTTTGAGCGAAACGCCGACGGCTATTTTGTTCCTGCTTCGAACATGAAGCTTTTTACCACCGCGCTGGCGTTGGCCAGGCTGGGTCCGGACTACAGATTTCACACCACCCTCGAAACGCGCGGCACGATCTCGCCGGACGGCACGCTTTCTGGCGATGTCCTACTGGTCGGGCGAGGCGACCCGAATCTCTCGAACCGCAGATTTCCTTTCGAGCTGAGGGAAGAGTTTGACGGGCCGCCGGAAAAAGCGCTGATCGAACTGGCCGAGGCGCTTCGCGCGGGCGGCGTGAAAGAAATTTCGGGCGACGTGATCGGCGACGACAGCTATTTTCCCCGCGAGCGCTATCCGAACGGCTGGGAAATCGACGACATGGTCTGGGAGTACGGCGCTGCTATCTCCTCGATCGTTGTGGATGACAACACCGTGGCGCTGACGCTGACGCCCGGCGAAAAAATGGGAGATCCGGTGCTCGCATCGGTCGCGCCGCTGACGCCCGACTTTGCTTTAGAGAACGATGTGACCACCTCGGCTCCGGAACTGAAATCGGACTTGACGCTGACGCGCGAGCCGGGCGCGAATCTTGTGGTGGTGCGCGGCACGCTCCCCGCAAAAGGCACGCCACGCAAGCTGGTGCTGGCGATTGAAGAGCCGGCGCTACATGCCGCGTCGCTGCTTGCCGGCTTGCTCTCCGAACGCGGTGTAAAGCTCGCTGGAAAGATTCGCGCCGTTCATGTTGCGGATACCGACCGAACGCCGCGGACCATTCTCGCCGAGCACGTTTCCGTGCCGCTCGGCGATTCCGTGAAGCTGGTCAACAAGATCAGCCAAAACCTGCACACCGAGATGCTGCTGCGAACCGCGGCGCGGCAAAACGGCTTGTGGAACACTCCGGAAGAAATGCTGAAAACTCCGCAGGATTTTTATGCCGCCGCAGGAATCGCGCCGGACGACGTCATGCAAACGGATGGCTCGGGGCTCTCGCGGCACGACCTGGTCACGCCGCGCGCCATCGTGACGCTGCTCCGCTACGCCGAGGAGCAAACGTGGTTCGCCCCGTACTATCGATCGCTGCCGGTGGCGGGAGTCGACGGCTCGCTGCAGGACCGCATGAAGGCTACGGTAGCGGCCGGAAGAATTCATGCGAAGACGGGATCGGTCGAGCATGTGCGCACGCTCTCGGGTTTCGCGGAAACCCCCAGTGGGCGTCGGCTGATCTTTTCGTTCCTCGGCAACAACCAGGGCGGAGGGAATCACGAAGCGGCCGATGTCTTGAACGGGCTTTGTGTGGCCATGATTGAGGAGTTTGATGAGGCCGCCGCTACCATCACGCCTGCGCACGAGCGCAAAAAACAGAGATGAACCCTCGCGAGGGCGATCGGGACTCTGGCTAACGAAATGGGAAGCAGTCGAAAAACAAAAATGTCGCGAACGGCACAAGACGTACTGGAGTTTGACAAGCTGCTGGAACTTTTGCGGTGGAGGACGACTTCGGCGCCGGGGCGGCGGGCTGTGGATGCGCTGGAGTTTCTAACGAACCGCGCTGCGCTAGAAGCGGCGTTTAGGTTGATTCGCGAAGCGCGGGAATGGCTGCGCGGGGGCGGCGAGTTGGGATTCGGCGGGCTGGCCGATCCCGAGGGCTGGCTCGAAAAAATAGCGGGGCCAGGCATGGTTCTGGAGGCCAAGGAGCTTTTGGATGCGGCTTCGCTCCTGGAAACCGCGGCAGGGTTGCGCGGACAGTTCCGGGAAGAAGCGGCGAAATTTCCCTTGTTGGCCGCGCGCGTCGCTTCGCTGGGGGATTTCCGGGAGGCGCTGGCGGCCATCCGGCGGTGCCTGTTGCCGAATGGCGAGATTAGCGACCAGGCCTCCTCGGCGCTGCGGCGCATTCGCACGAGCATCACCGAGACGCGGGAAGCGATTCAGAAAACGCTCAAACAAATCCTCCGGTCACGCCATGCCGAGGCCGGAGAAGATTACGTCACGCTGCGCAATGAAAGATTTGTAATTCCCGTGCGCGCGGAAAGCCGGCGCGGTGTGCCGGGCGTCATGCACGGTGCTAGCGCTACCGGGCAGACGGTGTTCCTCGAGCCGTTCGAGACCGTCGAAGTGAACAACCAGCTGGTGCAGCTTGCCGAGGACGAAGCCGCGGAGATCCTGAGAATTCTGCGTGAACTGACGGAACGATTGCAGATCGTTCGCGAACCCTTGCTCGTTGCGGCGGAAACCATTGCGGAGCTTGACGGCGTGTTCGCCCGCGGGCGCTTTGCGCGCGATTTCGATGCGTCGATTCCGGAGTTTTCTGACGCTTCGGAATTGCGTTTGGTCGAAGCGCGGCATCCCGTGCTGGAAGACAAGCTGCGCCGGGAAGAGCGCGCCGTTGTGCCCCTGACCCTGGCGCTGGGCGGCGCGGAAAAAGTTTTGGTTATCAGCGGACCGAACACCGGCGGCAAGACCGTCGCGCTGAAAACGACCGGGCTCGCGGCCTTGGCCGCGCAGTCTGGCATTCCCGTGGCGGCGCAACGTGCGGTGTTGCCGGTTTTTGATCGCGTGCTGGTGGACATCGGCGACCAGCAGTCCATCGCGGCCGACCTCTCGACGTTTTCGGCGCACATGCTGAATTTGAAGACCATGCTGGAACTGGCGACGCCCGCATCGCTGGCGCTTGTTGACGAAATGGGCACCGGCACGGCGCCCGAAGAGGGCGCGGCGCTGGCGGTGGCGCTGCTCGATGAATTTCGCGCCAAAGATTGCATGGTGCTGGCGACCACCCATCATGACCGATTAAAGACTTACGCTTCAACCACCCCGGGCGTGGTGAACGCCGCCGTGGAATTTGACGACGTAAATTTGCGGCCGACGTACCGCCTGATGGTGGGGGTGCCGGGAGGCTCTAGCGGGATTGCCATTGCCCAGCGGTTGGGAATGGCGACCTCCATTATCGAGCGGGCGCGGTCCTTGTTGACGCCGGAATCGCGCGAGGCCGCAGACTTGATAGCCTATTTGCACCGCAGCCGCGATGAACTCGACCGCATGCAGCAGCAGATGGCCTCGGAGCGGCACACGCTCGACGAGGAGCGCAAGAAACTACGCACCGAGTGGATCGAACGCCAGCAAAAACGCATCCGGGAACTCGAAGCGCAGTTCGCGGAGATGGAGAAACGCTTCAATGAAAACGTCGCGCAGGTGATCGAAGCGGTGAAAGAACGCGAACTGCGCGCCTCGCTCGAGAAAATGGCGCGGCGCAAGGGCCAGGAAATTCGCAGCGAGGCCCGCGAAGAACTGAACGCCGCGCTGGTAGAAACCATCTCCGATTCGCAAGCGGACTTAGGCACAACCTCTCGGAGTCCGCAAGCGATTCGCCGAGAGGCTTTGGGGCCCGGCGCGCGCATTCGTGTGCGAGGCTTCAGCAAGCCGGTGATCTTTCGCCGTTGGGATGGCTCGTTGGCAGAAATCGAAGCCGGCCCTTTGCGCATGAAAGTTGCCGTCGATGAAATTACCGGCGTAGAACCATCGGCCGCCGGGGCCGCGCCGGCACCGCCCCTACCGTCGTCGGGACGCGCGAATGTTACCGTCACTTCCGAGCGCGGCGAAGGCCCAGCTTCGGGCGAGATCAACGTGATTGGCATGCGCGTGGAAGAAGCGACCGAGCGCGTGGACAAATATCTCGACCAAGCCGCGCTCGCGAATCAGACGCGCGTGCGCATTATTCATGGCCACGGAACCGGCGCGTTGCGCAAGGGCCTTGGCGAATTCCTAAAGACCCACCCGCTGGTCGAACGAACCTCGTTTGAGACGGAGGAACACGGCGGCAAGGCCATCACCGTTGTAGAATTGCGTTCCTAGGACGTCATGGCGGAAGCGGGGTCATTCGCAGAGAGGGTGAAGCAGCAGGCGGACATTGTTCGCGTGGTGGGCGAATATGTGCGCCTGAAAAAGACCGGGAAAGACTTCAGCGGACTTTGCCCGTTTCATCAGGAAAAAACTCCCTCGTTTACCGTCTCTCCGCTTAAGCAGATTTTTTACTGTTTTGGGTGCGGCAAGGGTGGCGACGTTTTTAGTTTTGTGATGGACATGGAGAAGTCCGCGTTTCCGGAGGCGGTCCGGGCCGTTGCGGAGAAATGCGGGATCGCGATTCCGCGGCCCAGGGAGCGGTCCCCGGAGGAACGGCAGGAAAACCAGCAGCGAGCGGCGCTGGTGGAGATGCATCGGGAGGCGCAGGCTTTCTTCACCAAACAAATTTCCGGAACGCTCGAGGGAAAAGCAGCGCGCGCTTATCTCGAGGACCGCGGGCTCGACAGCAAGGCCATCGAGCGATTTGGGATCGGCTATGCCCCGAGCGGCGGCGATGCGCTGACGCGGCTGCTGAAGCAGAAGTATCCGGAGAAGCTGCTCGGCGAATCGGGACTGGTCTCGCGAGGCGAACAGGGCGGCCGGTTATTCGACAGGTTTCGCCGGCGCATCACCTTTCCGATTGCCAATGAGTCTGGAAAGATTGTGGCGTTCGGCGCCCGCGCGCTTGGCGACGAGATGCCGAAGTATATGAATTCGCCGGAAACGCCGATCTACTCGAAGAGCAACGTGCTGTACCACCTGGACCGCGCGAAGGACGAGTTGCGTCGGTCCGACTTTGCGGTGCTGGTCGAAGGCTACCTGGATGCCATTGCCGTGGCGCGCGCGGGAATCAGCAATGTGGTGGCAAGCTGCGGCACGAGTCTCGCGGTGCCGCAGATCAAGTTGCTCGGTCGTTTTACCAAGCGCGTGATCATTAACTACGATCCCGATAACGCCGGCCAGATGGCGGCGGAGCGGTCCGTGTCGCTATTACTCGAACAGGATTTCGAGGTGCGCGTGCTGGCGCTGCCGGCGGTTGGCGACAAGAAGGCCGATCCGGATTTGTTCATCCGTGAAAAGGGCGTGGAAGAGTACACCAGGCTGCTGAAGGAGGCGCCGCCCTACGTGGACTACTTGATTGCGCGCGCGCGAAAGATGGATTTGACGACGGGAGAAGGGAAGAAGCGCGCCGTTAACTTTCTTTTGCCCTATATTCAAAAGATTCCCAATACCATCCTGCGCTCGGAATGGGCCACGCGCGTCGCGCAACAACTTCGCGTCGACGAGCCGGTCATGCGCGCGGCCTTGAGCAAAGCGGCTTCGCAGCGGCACAGTGAGCTAAAGATTCAGCCGGAGTTGGTGGGCCACTCGGCCAAGCCAGTGGAACGGCGCTTAATTCGCATGCTGGCGGAGGCCGCGGGATTTCGCCGCGAATTGGCGCAACGGCTCCAGGCGGCGCAGCTCCATCAGGGGCTGGAGACTGAAAAAGTTTTCGCGGCTCTCGTCGTCCGGGGCTTGGCCGACGAGCCCATCGAGGTAACGGAAGTGGCCGCGCAGCTCGAAGAACGTGACCGGCGGATGCTCTACGAGATTCTGTTTGAGGAAGCCAGTGAGCCGACCTGGGAGGAGGCCCTCAGTTGCATCGAGGCTCTCGAGCACCGGCAAGCCGAACGGGAGCTGGCCGATGTGCAGCGCAGCATCGAGGCGAATCCCCCTATGTCGGAAATGCGCGGGCTGCTCGAGAAGAAGCAGGATCTGATGCGGCGCCTGGCTGCGGCGAGATGAGCCCCTTTAACAGAGCAAAGCCTGACTCTCCGAGCTTTCGCTCGATGCCGGACGATGAAAAATTCTTTTTCAAATCCGTCGCCGGCCCGCTCTTGTCCCGGACGATGACACCCTCCCTGAACCAGTCGAGGATGGGTTAATCGTCGGAGGTTGCGGAAGCGTTTTGGACTGAAACGGCCATCGCCGCCAGGAATATTGCAAGGGGCTAAGCTAGGCGGAAGGCGCAGATCGCCGGCGAATCAGCCAACCCGAGGCCACTAGAAGCGCTGCCGGAAGCCAAATCCAGAATAGTTCGCTCTTCACAACTTCCAGGCCCCGGTCGGTGAAGAAACGGCTGACACCGATCGGCGAGACGCGAATCGGCCTCCAGGGAAGAAAGTAGCGGGTGTTATTGAAGGGGGAGAAGAAAGCGACGCCGAGACCGCCGTCGGTCATGGCGTCGAGCAAGCCGTGGCTGGCGATCGCCAGGAAGAAATAGGTCCATAGGGAGAATCCGCTGAAGCCTGGGACGGCTTGCCGAAATGCGAGAAGCGCGACGACACTTGCCAGAAGGGCGGCAAAAAGAAGGGAATGCGTAAATCCGCGATGTCCCCAGAAGTCACCGTAGTGCACCCCGAACCCGAAGCCGATGACGTCGAGATCGGGAATAACCGCACAGAGCGCTCCGATCACCCAGACCCGCTTGGGCGTGCGCGGCCGGTAGAAACAAGCTCCGATGCCGAGGGCTGCCACGGCGTGCGAGAAGACCGAGGCCATCTGGAGTTAACCGTCCTGGTCCGGACGACATCTTACACATATGGCGGGCTTTTCGGCTGAGCTTGCGGGTTCCCGAGGCCAGCGCATGGAGCCGACCCTCGGCCTGGTTGGCCTGCGGGCAATTTCTTCCACAGCTCTCCACTGATTAAATTGTTGACGAAGACGGACTTAAGCGTGTAGCGTAAAAGGGTTTCGCGAGTAACGGTTTCGCACCTAAATGCATCTATATAGATGTACTTAGAGTCGGGCGGGACCGTACTCTCCAGAGCGCAGCAACGGCGAAGCACGGGGCAACGGCGGGCTGGCGGCGCAGCGCAGCCTAGGGGATTTCACAACAAGAAGAACGATCTGGTGGGGAGATTTCTCCATAGTTCTTTTGGTGACCGCAGAGGAATTGACTGCGCCAGCGTGTCATACTGCCTGTGCCTTTCGCGGAAAAAAGATTTTGGCGGCGCTGACCGGCAGCACTTGAGTTTGGGCGTGGTTGCCTGGAGGAATTCGTGGCAGCAGTGGGTCTTGAAGAAAAATATGATGCGGTAAAGCAGCTCATTGCCGTGGGCAAAGAGCGCGGGTATTTGCTTTACGACGAAGTGAACGATTCGCTTCCTGCGGAAGTGCATTCTTCGGAAGAGATCGACGACCTTCTCACTACATTTGAACGGAATGGGATCGAGATTTACGAGGACCAGGCGTCAGCCAAGGCTGCGCGCGCGGTGGAAGTGTCCTCGGAGAGCGGCGATCGCGATGCCGCTGTCAAGGACGAGGCCCATTCGGACGAGGGCGGCAGCGATCTGGATTTGACGCCGGGGTCTCTCGAGAAGACCAACGATCCCGTGCGCATGTATTTGCGCGAGATGGGTACCGTGCCGCTTTTGACGCGCGAAGGCGAAGTGACCATCGCGAAGCGCATTGAGCGCGGGCAGCTGGTGGTAATGAAGTCCATCACGCGGTCGCCGATCGTGATCAAGGAACTGATTGCTGTTGGCGAGGACTTGCGCAAGGGCGCGCGGTCGATCAAGGAAATTGTTCAGTTTGACGACGAAGAGCTCACCGAAGAAAAGATCGCGAACAAGACGAAGCAGACGCTGAAGTACATCGACAAGATCGCGAAACTGTACGACTTGGCGCTGAAGCAGGCGGAAAAACTCGAGAAGACGCCGAAGGCCAAGAAGCGGCCGTACATGAAGGCGAAATGGGCGGTTTCGCGGACGCGCGTGGAGATTTCGGTCGAGATTCGCGGGATTGATTTCAATCCGTTCGAGAAAAAGCGGCTGATCGACAAGATGCGCGGGACCGTCGAGCGCTTGCAGTCTTTGGAACGCGAGGCGGGACGGCTGGAGCGGCGCGTGGATGCCGCGAAAGGCGACGTCGCGGCGGAAGCGCGCAAGGAATTGCGCACGCGCCGGACCGAGCTGAAAGATATTGAAGAGGCCAGCGAGGTCGGGCTCACGGAGTTGAAGCGCACGCTAACGTTTATTCACCGCGGCGAGGCCGAAGCCGAACAGGCCAAAAAGGAATTGATTGAAGCGAACCTTCGGTTGGTGGTTTCCATTGCTAAGAAATATACGAACCGTGGGCTGCAGTTCCTGGATTTGATCCAGGAGGGCAACATCGGCTTGATGAAGGCCGTGGACAAGTTTGAGTGGCGCCGCGGGTATAAGTTTTCGACGTACGCGACGTGGTGGATCCGCCAGGCGATTACGCGTGCGATTGCCGACCAGGCGCGCACGATTCGTATTCCCGTGCACATGATCGAGACCATCAACAAGCTGGTGCGCACCAGCCGGCAGCTGGTGCAGGAACTTGGACGCGAGCCAACTTCGGAAGAAATCGCCAAGCGCATGGACATTCCGGTGTCCAAAGTGCGGAAGATTTTGAAGATCGCGCAGGAGCCGATTTCGCTCGAGACACCGATTGGCGAAGAAGAAGATTCGCATCTCGGGGACTTTATCGAGGACAAGGCCGTGGTTTCGCCGTCGGACGCGGTGATCAATTTGAATTTGAAGGAACAGACCTCTTCGGTCTTGAAGACGCTTACGCCGCGTGAGGAAAAAGTTATCAAGATGCGGTTTGGTTTGGATGATGGCAGCGAGCATACCCTCGAGGAAGTCGGGCAGTCGTTTGCCGTTACCCGCGAGCGCATCCGGCAGATTGAGGCCAAGGCGCTGCGCAAGCTGCGGCATCCTTCGCGTTCGCGGAAGTTGCGGGCGTTTTTGGAAGGACCTTCGCGCGATTATTTGTAGAAAGATCAGCATGGCCTTCTGGTCGCCATGCCTTCGGTTTCTCCGAGGGCGTTTCTATTTGCCGTGGAATTCTGAGATGACCTCAATTTTGCCCACGATGTTCTGATTGAACTCGTGGAGGGTTTCCGCCAGAATCCAGTATTCGAGAGCTAGCGCGCCGCCCACTTTCTCGACGGTGAACTGTGAAAGATAGCTTGTCCTTACGGCGAAACGCGTGACATACCCTACTGACGAGTGGGACTTCGTTGCGTTCCAGTCGCGTGCTATCTGCGTAGCGTACTCTTGGTTCAAGACCGGGTAAAAGATCGGCTGTCCGGGCCGCCGAGGCGGAAAGGCGCTATATCCGGACGCGGCGATGAGTGCAAGTTCGTTCGCTCCGACCGGACGATAGAGAAGTGCGGTTTTTTCCATTCTTGCGATGCCGATTCTTGGAAGTTAGGCGGGAAGCGCAAGGTTTCCGGCGCCAGAGATCATCACCGGACTTTCCCTGGACCGTTGACCACTCCCAGTTTAGCAGGATGTCTCGACTGGCGATGGCTTCTTCGTGTTCTCGCGAGTACCATCCATCTTGTTCGAGCATGCGAAGGACGTCCTCGAACCTTCACCGGCCCGAGCTATGCTCTGGGAGAATCGGCGTCAACTCCCGACGTTTTGCGGTGGGACGCGGGCGAAGCGCGCCGTTAGACGAAGGATCCATACGGCCACGAAGGCGACAAAACCGAGGACGGCATAGAGCATTTGGTCGGGATCCGGGCGGTGCTCGGGGTCGAGATTGGCCCCTGCCGCGTAATGGAACGCAAAGAGGAGGAGCGCGAGGACCGCGCAGCCGAACCAGGCGAACCAGGTGCTGAAGAACCCGAGTGTGGCTTCTGAATGCTCCGGGCTGAGCCAGTACTGTTTGTTGGGGAGATTGATGAGCTGGGTTGGGAGGCTCTCGAGGATGCGCGGCAGGCCGAATGCGAGGACCGTTGAAAGCACAAGCGCGCCAACGAGCCATGCGAAGAACGTCGTTTTCGATTGCCAGCCGTTGGGAATGCCCCGGCCGTTGAAGTGGGACGCCACACGCTCCGGCAATTGCGGGTAGCAGCGAGAAAAATAGATCGCGGCAAAAATTGCGAGCACCAGGAAAATGCTTCTGGGAAATCTTGAATCCTGCACGGAGTCCTCTCGGATCAGCTTACGAGCCCGGGCCGGCGCCAGCAAGCGGCACGCGACGGTGTTGGTCATATCGAGAACCGGGCCAAGTCCAGGGTCTTTTCTGAGCGCGTGGCAGGCACAGCCTTAGCCCAGGGCGTTTCCGATCTCGCGGCAGCATGGAGGTGAACAATAGAAAACCAGAAAGAAGCGTGTGTTTGTCACGGCGCTGAAGCATATTAAGATGATGTCCCCAGCCGTAAAGCAAATATGAAACCGGTACAAAAGATTTTAGCCGTGGTATTGCTGGCGCTGCTGGCGGCCAGCGTGTATGGATTGCTGCGCACGGGGCAGCCGCCGGGAACGCCGGTGGCTGGCCAGCCCGCGCAGGGCGCTGCGGCCGCACCAGGGCCGCGGGTGGACCAATCGCACCTGCTGACGGCGCAGCGTCTGGCGAAAATGCCGACCAGCCCCGAGGAACAGCCGTTCGCTCAGGAAGCCCTGCGGCTTGCCGATCATCAGTTGGATCTGGCGTATGCGGCGGCGGAGCGCGATGCGGAAGAGCATCCACCGGCCTTGAGCGCACAAGCAAAAGAAATTCAGACGCGATTGAAGAGTGCCGAAGATGATCTCGATGCCGACAACGTTGTGGTTGCGCGCTTGACCGCCGACGCTCTGAAAGCGACCGGCGCTAGAAAGGATGCATTGGACGATCAGCTGGTCCTGGCAACGGCCCATCAAGAGGAACATCAGGATGAAGTGGACGACGCCAAGGCCGACCTAGAACGCGTAGGGGGTGACCCCAAGAGCCGCATTGAGACCATGATCGAGGAACACAAAGCTTCTTCGGAGGCTACCGATGCTTTGCGGGTAAACGTCAGCATCGCCGTCGACGAAACCGGATTGATTCACCGGTTCCAGCAATGGCTGACCCTCCATCAAAAGCAGCTGCTCTTGTGGCAAGCCCAACAAGCAGCGGAATCGGCGGCCGCTTTGCTTTCCGCGAGGCACAACGAAATCGAAGCGCAGATCGGAGCGAGAAAAAACAGCTCGGCGCAAGCCAACGGACCGGCGAATACGAAACAACCGGCGGCGAACCGTGAGGCTCCGTCGAAACTGAGCCACGAAAACTCCGCGGAGCTGGTTAAGGCCACAAAGTTCCGCGCGGCCCAGCAGAAAGCCATGTCGTCGCTCGACAAAAGGATGGACGACCAGAAACAGCTCGCCGATAACTATGGTAAGTGGATCCAATTGATCGCCGGGAAACAGAAAGCTGAATTTCACCGTGCCCTGATTGGTGTGATCGTCATTCTTGGCATCCTGCTGCTAGGAGTTTTTTTCGACAGCTGGCTGGAAAAACTGCTCGGAAAGACTGCGCTGGATCGCCGGCAGGTGGAGACCTTGCGAACCGTGACGCGCGTGAGCATCCAGGTGCTGGCTGTGGTGTTGATTCTGCTGGTGATTTTCGGGCTGCCGAAGCAGCTCGGGACAGTACTTGGATTGGCCGGCGCGGGACTTACGGTCGCGTTGAAAGATTTCATCGTCGGTTTCCTCGGCTGGTTTGTGCTGATGGGAAAGAACGGGATTCGGCTCGGCGATTGGGTGGAGATTAACGGAGTGACTGGAGAAGTCGTTGAGCTTGGCATGTTTCATACCGTTCTGCTGGAGACCGGCAACTGGACCGATTCAGGCCATCCGACCGGGCGGCGCGTGACGTTCACCAACAGTTTTGCGATTGAAGGACATTATTTCAATTTCTCGACTTCGGGCCAGTGGTTGTGGGACGAATTGCAAGTGGTTTTGCCTGCCGGACGCGATCCCTACCCGATGGTCGATGCCATCCAGAAGATCGTGCTGGAAGCGACGGCGGAGACCGCGAAACAAGCGGAGAAAGAATGGCAGGGTGTGACGCGCTCGCGCGACACCGCGCATACCCTCACCGCGGCGCCAGCAATCAATGTGAAGCCGGTCGTGGGCGGCGTGGAAATCGCGGTGAGATACATCACGCGTGCGAATGAACGCTACCAGATGCGCGCGAAATTAAACCAAGCGGCGGTGGACCTGCTGGGTCAGAGTTTTGTAGCGCCACCGGCTGCGGCGGCGGAGCCCGCTGCAAAGCCTGCTGGATGAGCTGGTCCGGAGATTCGAGTCGAGGCAGGCGGGGTCGAAACCATGTCCATTCCCGCCGCTGCTTACTTCGCCACGCCGCGTGCGCGAACTTCTTCTGACGTCAAGCCGTACAGTGGCGGCGTTGCTACGCCCAATAGCCAGATGCCGGCGGACGCCGTCTTGCGTCGCCCGTCCGAGGAGCCCGCTCTAAATCTTTCAAATCGCTCGAGACCGCTCCGGATGACGCAGGTTCGGAAGGTTCGAAATGGTTGATCCGTTTTCTCGAGGAGCGCTTGAGACCATCTGCGGCGCTCAACTAGCGCATCAACTGGCGGGCGCGGGAAGCGGAAAGAGTGGCGCCGGCGTAGAGGAGCGCGAGCAAGGTATAGCCCGCAACCAGACTGACACCCTCGGCGACCACGCCCAAAGCGATACTCATCGTGAGCTGAACGCAAGTCGTGAAGATGGCCATGGCGGATTGCGTGCGGCCCATGAAGTGGCGCGGGACAATGGACATTAAACCCGACTGGGCGGTGACACCGCCGACGGCGCGGCAAAGTCCGAAGATAGCCTGCATCGCGACGGCTCCTGCGAGAAAAGCGACAAACGGTGTGGCCATATGGCCGACGGCAAGCACGGCGCAAGCCGCGACATAGAGCGGCATGCGCAGCGAGCTGCGCAGCTGGCTGGCGATGAGGCCGCCGGTGATGGCGCCGACGGCCCAGCCGGCTTCAAGAAAGCCGAGACCGCGCGCGCCGGCGTGCAGGATGTCATTCACCAGGGCGACCAGGACGACGTTGCCGCTGACGACTCCGGCCATCATGATCGAGTGCGTGACGCCCAAGGAGCGCACCAGCGGTTGTTGTTTAAGATAGGCGAAGCCCTCCTTGAGATCGGCGTAGACCGCCAGAGAGAGGCCAGCTTCGGCAACTTCGGGATTTTCGCCCGATGCCAGAGCTTCGGCGGTGGCTTCGGTCGCTTCGGAATATTCCCGCGGGTATTTCAGATGGTCACGCGGAGAGACGTAACCGCTGCGGACGCAATAGAGGCAGAACGCAGAGGCGAAGTAGGTCAGGCCGTCGATGAACAGGATTCCCGCGATCCCAGCGCGATCGTAGAGGAAGCCCACGACGGAACCAGCGATGAGCATGCCACTTTGCACGCCGACGAGAACGGCGGCATTGGCGCCGGTGAACTGGCTCGGCGGAATGACTTCCTGGACCAGGGCGTTGACGGTGGCCCAGTACATGGCGGAGCCCACGCCGGTGATCAGTGTCATGGCGTAGAGATGCCAGAGCTGGAGATGGCCGCTCCAGGCAATATACGCGGCCGCTAGAACAAAGAAGCCGCGGACGATGTCGAGGGAGACACCAAGATAGCGGCGGTCAAAGCGGTCGATGAGCACACCGCCTAAAAAGGGAATGAAAAGGCCGGGCAGCGTGACGACGATAACTTGCAGGCTGACTTTCACCGTGGAGTGTGTAGCGGCCATGATGTACCAGCTCACGCCGACGAAGTTCATGCCGCTGCCGAAGAGCGAGACGAACATGGCCAGAAAGAAATAACGGAAGCCGGGCTGTGCCCAGATCAGCTTCCAATCCACACGGGTTGTCGTTGCGGTTGCCATGGAGCCCTATAGCTTACTATCGTAGGCGCGCGGTTTTGCGGGCGGAGAAGCGGGCGGTTTATATCTGGGGAATCGAGGCCTTATGGGAAACGAAGTGAAATGCACGGTGCGAGTTGGGAAGGACGTGTCGGAAGGGACGGTGCTGCTCGAAACCAGCGAAATTCTCTTTCGCGGCGGCTTTCGGCTGAAGATTCCGTTTGCTTCGATCAAGTCGGTGAAAGCGGTTGACGGCGAACTGCGGTTCGAGACTGCCGACGGATTGGCGGTGTTCGAGCTGGGGCCTCGAGCGGAGAAGTGGTGCGAGAAGATACTTCATCCCAAATCGCGTATCGAAAAGATTGGCGTGAAACCCGGAGCAAAAATCTCTGTGTTCGGCAACTTCGCAGCGGATTTTTTCGAGGAGGTCAAACCGCTTGCGGGCTCGCTGACCAGGGATAAGGTTCGAGCGGAATGCGATTTGGTCTTCTTGGCGGCCGATTCGCTCAAAGGGCTTTCTTCGGTCGCGAAGATTCGGAAGTCTATGAAAGGTGCTACCGGGCTTTGGATTGTCTATCCCAAGGGGCAAGAGAGCATCACGGAGAACGACGTGATCGCTGCCGGGCGAAAAACAGGATTGAAAGATGTGAAGGTTGTCGGCTTTTCCCGAACGCACACGGCGTTGAAGTTCGTCGTTCCGCTCGACCGACGATAAACCCGAGATGCCCGTCCCGAGAGCACCAACGGGCAGTTTCGCGTTGGGAGTTCTGAAATTCAGCACTAAGATGGTTTCGTGACCTGTTTATTGGAAGTGCGCGGACTGACCGTGGAATTGCCGACCCCCGCTGGCTGGGTGCGGCCCGTGAACGAGGTGTCGCTGCACATCGATGCTGGCGAGTCGCTTGGGCTGGTTGGCGAATCCGGTAGCGGAAAGACCATGCTGGCGATGGCCTTGATGGGGTTGTTGCCGCCGGGAGCGAGAGTCGAAGGCGAAGCGTTGCTGGGCAAGGATCGCAAGGAGGTCGCGGAGGTTAAGGAGAAGAACGCTCGCGAACCGGGAGTTGCCGGAGGGAAGAATTTGCTGGCCTTGAACGAGCGGCAGTGGCGGGCCGTACGTGGCGGCCAAATTGCGATGGTTTTTCAGGAGCCGATGACTTCGCTGAATCCGGTGATGCGCATCGGTCGGCAGATTGAAGAAGCGATTCGCGCGCATGAATCGCGCCTTGCCGCAGGGGATGTGAAACGCAGGGCGGCGGAGGCCCTCGGCCGCGCGGCGATTCCCGAACCCCAAGTTCGCGCGGAGCAATTTCCTCATCAGCTTTCCGGTGGCTTACGCCAGCGCGCGATGATTGCCATGGCTTTGGCGGCGGGGCCGCGATTCTTGATTGCCGACGAACCGACGACGGCGCTCGACGTCACGGTGCAAAAGCAGATCTTGGATCTACTCGATCATCTTCGGCGCGAACTGCGGCTTGCTTTGCTCTTTATCACGCACGATCTGGGCGTCGTTCGGCAAGTCGCAGATCGTGTCGCCGTGATGTACGCTGGGCGCATTATCGAGGAAGGTCCGGCGCGCCAAGTGCTGGCGTCGCCGCGTCATCCGTATACGCAAGGTTTGCTGAACGCTTCGCCCACGCTCGAGCGAGGCAAGCTGTCGCCGATTCCGGGCTCCGTTCCGCAGTTGACCGCCGTGCCGCCCGGTTGCGCTTTTGAACCGCGCTGCTCCTTGCGCCGTGCTGAGTGTGTCGCCGCTGTCCCCGATCTTCGAGTCGCGGACCAGAGCCACACCGCGCGCTGCGTTCTGGTGTAGCAACGCGTATGCCCAGCCAGAAGCTATCGACAACAATGCACACCAGCGAAATCCTGCTTGAAGCGCGCGACCTGCGAAAATCCTACCGCCGCGGCGGCGGCGTATTTTCAAAGGAAGCAGAAGGGCCGCGGTTTACGGCGGTAGACGGCGTATGCCTGGCGGTCGAGCGCGGCGAGACATTCGCCGTGGTCGGTGAGAGTGGCTGCGGAAAAACGACCCTGGCGCGCATGCTCGTGCGGCTCATCGAACCGGACTCCGGCGAGCTTGGCTTTCGAGGGAAAGATCTCCTGGCTTTGCGTGGCGCGGAGCTTCGCGCCGAGCGGCGCCAAATGCAGATGGTATTCCAGGACCCCTTTGCCTCTCTCGACCCGAGAATGCGGGTTGCCGAGATGGTCGGCGAGCCGCTGGCCATCCATCATCCGGAGCTCGGCAAAACGGAGAAGCAGGAACGCACCCGGGCGATGCTCGAACGCGTGGGTCTCGGAGCTGATGCCCTGAAGCGCTATCCGCACGAGTTTTCCGGCGGGCAGCGGCAGAGGATCGGTATCGCCCGTGCCCTGATTCTCCGGCCAAAGCTTGTCGTGGCCGACGAACCCGTTTCCGCGCTGGACGTTTCCGTGGGTGCGCAGGTCTTGTTGCTGCTGCAGGAGCTGCAAAGCGAGTTCGGCCTCACCTACATCTTCATTTCCCACAGCTTGCCGGTGGTGGCGCAGATGGCCACGCGCATTGCGGTCATGCGCGCGGGTAAGTTTGTGGAGGTCGGGCCCGCCGAGCAAGTCCTTCATCTCCCGGCCCATGCGTATACCCGGGAACTGCTGGCGGCCGTGCCGTCATTGCCTTCGCGGTAGATCGCCAAGTTCTCCCCGGGCCCGGGAGGCGTCTTCAGCCCGACGAGGCCGGCAACCTCGTCCTGGCAACTCGTCCTGACAACCGGGGCCGGAATAGGCTAGAATCCGCACATTGAAATATTTGTCTAGGTCCCTGCGTAAAGTCTGACAGAGAGTATTTCCAACCTCGTGGTGGAGGATTTTCCGATGGCAACGACAACGGCCGTTTCCCCGGCTGCCAATGAGCCGCAGCCCCAGATGAGCGCGATCAGCCGTATCTTCGGCGTCTTGTTTTCACCGCAGAAAACGTTTGAAGATATTGTGAGAAAGCCCGGATGGGGCTTAGCTATCGCTCTGCTGACACTCTTGAGCCTGGCCGTCAGTTTTGGCATCAATCAGCGGATCAACTGGCGCGAATTCATGAGCCAGCAAATCGAGAAAAGTCCCCAGTCCGCCCAACTCTCGGCCGCGCAGAAGGAGCAGCGGATCGAAGGCGGAGCCAAATTCTCGCCGATCTTCACCTATGCGGTTGGTCTGTTGGGTCCCATCGTCGGCGCGCTCGTTTTCGCTCTAGTGATGTGGGGGGCTTACGCGCTTCTTGGCGGCGTCAGCACGAATTTCACGACCGCCATGGCGATAACTTCACACGCATTCATGACCGGGCTCATCAGCAGCCCGCTCTTTTTGCTGGTGCTCTATCTGAAGGCGCCTGGGACGGTGGACCTGGAAAATCCGATGGCCACGAATATCGCGGCCGTTTTGCCCGATGATTCGGCTAAATGGCTTGTCGCGCTCTGCAAATCATTTGACGTCTTTACTTTCTGGACGCTAATTCTCATCGCCATCGGATTTGCGGTTACCAACCCGAAAAAGCTCAAGGGCGGGAAGCCTTATATGATTGCGTTCGGCGTGTGGGCGGCCTACGTGGTGTGTCGGGTGGGATTTGCGTTTATCTTCTCCTGATACACTCGGAAGGTGAGTTTTTCGTTTGAGGTAACTAAAACCGATCCGACGGGGGCCCGTCGCGGGGTTTTGCACACCCCACACGGGGCGGTCGAGACGCCGTGCTTCATGCCGGTGGGTACACAGGCGACGGTGAAGGGCCTGCGCAACGAGGCGCTCGAAGAGCTGGGCGCCGAGATCCTTCTTTCGAATACCTATCACTTGTACTTGCGCCCCGGGCACGAGGCCGTCGAGAGGCTCGGTGGCTTGCACCGGTTCATGTCCTGGCCGCACGCGATTCTTACCGACTCCGGCGGCTTCCAGGTCTTCAGTCTCGCCGGATTGCGCAAAGTTACCGACGAGGGCGTGCGCTTTCGCTCGCATGTGGATGGCTCGGAGCACCTGCTCACGCCGGAAAAAGCCGCGGAGATTCAGCTGGCCCTCGGCTCGGACATCGCCATGGTGCTCGATGAGTGCATTGAGACCCCTGCGCCGCGCGAGAAAGCCGAAGCCGCTGTCGCGCGGACCACGGCATGGGCTGCGCGCGCGAGAAAGTATTTCCTCGAACAAGCCAGCCGGAACGGGGAAGTTCGGCAATGGCAATTCGGCATCGTGCAAGGCGCTACCTTCGCCGATCTGCGACGCGCGAGCGCCGAGCAACTCCTCGAATCGGATTTCCCGGGATACGCCGTTGGCGGCCTCGCTGTCGGCGAACCGCATGCCTTGACGTGCGCGATGACCGGCGAAGTGACCGCGCTCTTGCCTCGGGACCGCCCGCGCTATCTGATGGGCGTGGGAAAGCCCGAGCAGATCGCCGATTACGTCTCTCTGGGCATCGACATGATGGACTGCGTGCTGCCGACGCGCGCCGCTCGTCACGCGTGTCTCTATACGAGCGCAGGCCGCGTGCTCATCAAGAACGCGCGTTACGCCCGGGACCAGCGGCCGCCCGATCTGAGCTGCTCCTGCTCCGTTTGCCGCCGCTATACCCGCGCCTATCTTCGTCATCTTTTCGCTGCCGGAGAACTCACTGCGGCAATCCTGGCCACCCACCACAATGTCCACTTTTACCTTGACTTAATGCGCCAAATCCGCGAGGCTATCAAGTTTGGGAACCTAGCGAATTTCTCATCTGAGATGCACGCACGTTATGCTGTAGGCCCGGCCTGAACCTTGGACTGGAATAGCCTGCGAGATTCTTCAAGTGCGCCCCGGCTCAAGCTGGGGAGACCTGCGCGGCAACACGAGCAGAGAATCCGGCAGGCTGTGAGAGCGGGGGCAGGGGAACCCGCCGAGCTGATGCCCTCTCCAGTGAAGCTGGGCCGGCCCGAACTTGGCGAAAGGAACGATGCAGTTCTTGACGATTATGGCAGCGATTCTGTTTCAGGCTTCAGGACCAGCGAGTCTGCTCGGCAATCCCCTGGTAATGATGGTTGTGGTGATGGCCATCTTCTATGTCATGCTGATTCTGCCGCAGCAGCGGCAACGCAAAAAGATGCAGGCGATGATCGCCGCGCTCAAATCCGGAGACAAAGTGGTCACCAACAGCGGCATCTACGGCACCATCAATGGCATTGACGGCGAGACAGTCATCCTCAAAATCGCCGACCAGGTAAAAATCCGCATCGCGCGCTCGGCGATTGCGCAGGTGGAGGCATCGGAAGATGCGAAATAAACCCGCCCGCGGCCAGAGCGTGCGCTCAACCCTCTGACCATGAACCCTAATCTGAAGTGGAAAGCGCTGTTCATCGTTCTCGTCATTCTCGGCTGCATCTTTGGTCTCGTGGGGCTGCCCACGTTTCCTACCTCCGTCGCGCAGTTGAAAGATAACTTCTCTCACCGGATCCAACTCGGCCTCGACCTACAGGGTGGCACGCATCTTGTCCTGCAAGTGCAAACGCAGGAAGCCATCGCGCAGGAGACCGACCGCATGGTCGAGCGCGTGGCGACCTGGCTGCGTAGCAAGAACATTCACTACGATGAAGTGCGCCGTGTGGACGACACGCACCTCCTCGTGCGCAACGTTGATTCCGCGCGGCTCTCGGAATTTCGCGACTACGTGAATCAGCAATTCGCGAACTTCTGGGACATGTCGCCCACCGCGGGCGATCCTTCCGCTTACACGCTCACTCTGCGGGGCGCGGCCATCGCCCAGATTCAAGAAACGACCATGACGCTGTCGCTTGAAACCATCGATCGGCGCATCAACGCTCTCGGTCTGACCGAGCCCACCATTCAGCCTCGCGGCGGGCGAAACAGCAACGAGATTCTTGTGCAACTGCCCGGCGAGGGCGATCCTACACGCGCGAAACAGGTCATCCAGCTTGGCGGGCAACTTGAATTGCGGCTCCTCGAGGATCCCGTGGTGTACAGTTCCGAGACCGATGCCTTGAGCAAGCACGGCGGCGTGTTGCCCCCCGGTACAGAACTTTTACCCGGGCGTCCGCAAACCCGCAGCACTTCTGGCGCGCCAGAGGAGGGCGAGGGGTGGTATATCGTGAGCCGCTCGGCGGTCGTAACCGGCGCCGATCTTCGCAGCGCCACGGAAAATCGCAACACCAACAACCCCGGACAATGGTCAGTGAACTTTACCCTCTCTCCCGATGCAGCCCGCCGCTTTGGTCCCTTCACGCAGCAGAATATCGGCCGGGACATGCCCATTGTGCTCGATCATCGCGTCTATTCCGCGCCGGTGATCAACGCTCGCATCGATGATTCCGGCGTGATCGAAGGCAATTTTAGCCAGGAATCTGCGCATGATCTGGCGTTGGTGTTGCGCGCCGGAGCGCTTCCGGCTTCGATCAAGTATCTCGAAGAACGCACCGTGGGCCCGTCCCTCGGAGCGGACTCCATCCGCCACGGCGTGCAAGCCTCCGTTCTCAGCTTGCTGGTGGTAATGATTTTTATGCTCTTTTACTACCGGCTGGCGGGGGGCAACGCGGTTCTCGCGCTTATCCTGAACCTGGTCATCCTGCTGGCCGCGCTGGCTTTCTTTGGCGCCGTGCTCACTCTACCTGGCATCGCCGGAGTGATTCTGACCATCGGTATGGGCGTCGATTCCAATGTGCTGGTCTTCGAGCGCATTCGCGAGGAATTGCGCAATGGCAAGTCTCCGGCTTCAGCCGTGGAAGCGGGTTTCGACAAAGCCTTCCTCACCATCATCGATACGCACGTCACCACCGTGGTCTCCGCCTTCTTTCTGTTTCTTTTCGGCACAGGTCCGATCAAGGGTTTTGCCATCACCTTGACGATCGGTTTGATCGCCAACGTTTTCACGGCCATCTATGTATCCAAGACGATTTTCCAGTATCACCTGACCAAGATGGACCGCCAGGGCGAATTGAGCATCTAGGCGGTACTAGGACCTATAGGGCCAAAGATTTGTTGGAACGAAACCAGAGGGTGGTAGCCATCCCAGGCGGAGACTCCCAAGCTGGACAGGGAGGCTATGGGAACAAACCCACACACGCTGGAGTCTAAAGAAGGGAAGTACAAGCCGCATGATCGAGCTATTCAAAGAGCCCAACATCGACTGGATGGGCAAAGCCAAGTATTTCTATGCCCTTAGCGGCATTCTGCTGATTGCTGGCTGGACTTCCATCTTTCTGCATGGCGGGCTTCGTTACAGCATCGATTTTAAGGGCGGCACCAATGTGGATGTGCGCTTCGCCGGGGCCGCCAATATCGACCGAATTCGCAGCGGCCTAACGGCCCAAGGTATTGGAAATACGGAAATCCAGTCGGTGAGCGACATCGCCAATCCCCACTCGAACGAAGTGCTGATCTTCGTCGAACAGAAGAGCCAGGGCGACGAGGCCGGCGACGCCAGCAAGACGCAAGTCATCAATGCGCTGAACGCGATCTACGGAACCGCCAACTCTTCGAAGCCCGATTTCAATGCCGCCACGCCTTCCTCCCTCTTCGCCTTCCTCACACAGCGTGATCCCCTGCTGCTGTCCACAAACGCCGGCGACCGCTATCAGCAGCTGGCCAAAAAGATCCTGGATTATCGCGACGCAAAGAGTAGTGGGGTACTCACGAATCTCGATGACCTCTCGAAGGCCGATGGCGTTACCCCCGCAGTTCTCTCAGCCTTAAAAGCTAACTATGCGCTGGGTTCGTTCACCATTGTCGGTACGGAGATCGTCGGCCCCAAAGTTGGCGGTGAGCTTCGCCGCCAGGCAATCTACGTTACCCTCTATGCTTTGGGAGGCATGCTGGTATATATTGCCTTCCGATTCCAGTTGGTCTACGGGGCCGCCGCGGTCTTGGCGGTGTTTCACGACGTTTTGATCACTCTGGGCTTTTTCTCGCTGCTGCATTTCGAGATATCGCTGACGGTGATCGCGGCGCTTCTCACACTGGTTGGATATTCGATGAACGATACCATCGTCATCTTCGACCGCATCCGGGAGAACAATCGCTTGCTGCGCCGCGAGCCGTTTCCGGATGTCGTGAACAAGTCCATCAACCAGACTCTTTCCCGGACGATACTAACTAGTGGATTGACTTTTCTCACAGTGCTCGTTCTGTTCCTGATGGGCGGCCAGGTGCTTCGTGCATTCTCCTTTGCTCTGGTGGTGGGGATTGTGGTAGGAACGTACTCCAGTTTTGGCATTGCTGCACCGCTGGTGGTCGCCTGGAATCGTTGGCGCGGCCAAGGCGTGGCGGTTGGCGCCGGACCCGCAGCCGGCAACAAGACCCGCGGAAGCGAAGACGTCGCAGGACGTCTAGCTCCTTCGGGGAGGAGGTAGGAAACATGTTTGAAGATATGGTGCTTTCAGGCAATACCAAGCGGACCAACAAGCCGTGGACGGTGGTTGTATCACTGCTTGTGCAGGCCGTTATCCTTACGGTGCTGATCCTCATTCCGCTGATTTACACAGAAGCGCTGCCGAAAACAATGATGGCGACCATGCTTACCGCTCCGCCACCACCGCCACCGCCACCGCCTCCGCCGCCACCCGCGGCCGTGGTGCACGTCAAGCCGCAAGTTCATTTGATGGACGCGGGCAAACTCGTGCAGCCCAAAGCCATTCCGAAAGACGTGAAGATTATTAAGGAAGACGCGCCTGAGATGGATGCCGGCGTACAAGGCGGCGTTCCGGGCGGTGTTCCGGGCGGTTCGATGGGCGGCGTCATTGGCGGGGTCATCGGCGGCATGGGCGGAGCTCCGCCACCGCCAAGGCCGACACAGACCCGCATCCGGCAGGGCGGCAACGTAACCGCGGCTATGCTCATCAACCGAGTTCAACCCGTGTATCCGCCGCTCGCCCGGCAAACGCGTATCTCCGGCACGGTGCGCCTGCACGCCATTATTGGTAAGGATGGCTCGGTGCAGCAACTCGAAGTCATCTCCGGGCATCCGCTGCTGGTACAATCCGCGCTCGACGCGGTACGCCAGTGGCGTTATAGGCCGACGCTGCTCAATAGCGAGCCGGTCGAAGTGGACACCACGATCGATGTGATTTTCTCTCTGAACCAGTAAGCGGTCTGGCGTGCCGGTCGTGGGACAGGCGCGCTGGTCCGGGCGGCAAAGCTTGGCAAACTCTCGCGTTGGCTCCGGGAGACCCGGAGCCATCAGAACTAAGGAGCAAACGAATGGTAGCGACCCTGTATGTGCACGCGGCCCTGTTCCTGCAATCCCAAGCTACGTCCTGGGATCTGCGGAGCATGTGGTCTTCGATGAGCACCCTTCCCCGGATCGTTGTCGCGATCCTTTTTATTCTTTCCATCTATTCCTTTGGCGTAATGATTGACCGGGCCCTGATGTACAGCGCGGCTCGTAAGCAGTCGCGTGTTTTCGTACAACAGGTTGCCGGGGCCCTCAAGGAAGGCAAGCTGGACGAAGCCATTGCCATCGCGGAGCGGAATAAGAAGAGCCACATCGCCAAAGTTGTGGCCACCGGCCTTTCCGAATTCCAATCCGCTTCCCAGCAAGTCACCGACTCCGACGTAATCGAAGCGGCCAAGCGCGGCCTGGAGCGCTCCGTGGCCATCGTTCACGCGGAAATGAAGCGCGGTCTTTCGGCGCTGGCCACCATCGGTTCGACGGCTCCGTTCGTCGGGCTGTTCGGCACCGTCGTCGGCATCTTGAACGCCTTCAAGGGCATCGAGACCAGCAAGGCCACGGGACTCTCGGCCGTCGCCGGCGGTATCGCGGAAGCTCTGGTCACCACGGCTCTTGGTCTTCTGGTGGCCGTCCCCGCCGTGTGGGCTTACAACTACTTCACCAATAAAGTCGAAGCCTTCGACGTGGAGATGGACAACTCCTCGATGGAGTTGATCAACTACTTCATCTTGCGTCGCGGCGCGAAGAAATAAGGTTACCCATGGGCTACAAACCAAAAGTCGGCGCTCAGATGGCGGCACCAAACGTCATCCCGATGGCTGATATCATGCTCGTCCTGTTGATCATCTTCATGGTGGTCACTCCGATGTTGCAGAAGAGCCTGCCCGTAGATATGGCCAGGGTCAATAATGCCAAGGAGATGCAGGACGCTGATAAGGATGACGCGATTATCGTGGCGGTTACTCGAGACGGAACGATCTACCTTAAGAATACGAAGATCACTAAGGAAGATATCACCGGGCAGATTAAAGATATGCTGTCCGCCCGCCTCGATAAAACTGTCTACGTCAAGAGCGATGCTCGGGCCAAGTATGGCGATGTGGTCGCGGTGGTAGACGAAATCCGCTCCGCAGGCGTCGATCAGCTGGGCCTCTTGACAGAGCAGAATCAAGATCGCAGGACACCGCCGCCTCAGCCACCCAACGCAGCTTCTCCGTCGGCGGATTGAGACCGCCGGAGAGTCGTTTGGCTGGGATGTTTCGACCATTCGTTTACTGCGTCAGAAGGGCCGCGCCGGATCCCACCTGGCGCGGCTTGCTGGCCTAGAAAGCTGGAGAGAAACGCAGGCTGACAGGAGATTCGCAATGGGAATGTCTGTTGGAGAAAGTAAAGGCGGTGCGATGGCGGAAATGAACGTCGTTCCGCTCATCGACATTTTGCTGGTGTTGCTCATCATTTTCATGGTCATTACTCCGCTCACTCCTCACGGGTTGGACGCGCTCGTCCCTCAGCCCAATCCAAACCAAAAACAGGATATCGAACTGGAGAACAAGACCGTGGTGGTTCAGGTGCTTTCCAATAACAAGCTGAAGATCAACAACGAAGACACCACCTGGGATGGGCTCGGACCGCGTCTAGAAACGATTTTCAAAGAGCGCGCTGAGAAAATTGCTTTCGTCAAGGGTGACAACGATGTACTGTTCATGGAAGTTGCCCGCGCCATTGACATCATGCGCGGTGCAGGAATCGACAGAGTCGGCTTGATCACGGCCAAGCTCGAGGCCGGGCAGTAAGTACTAAGGCTTTCTTTTTACGGCGGCCGAGTCTCGGCCGGCGCAGGGTGTCTAGAGTCCTCCTCGCGGGGCAAGCTAGTTCGTGCGAGGTGAACTCATGGGAATTTCGCTGGGTGGTTCAAAGCTCGGAACCATGGCGGAAATGAACGTCGTTCCGCTGATCGATATCCTGCTGGTGCTTTTGATCATATTTATGGCGGTTTGCCCGCAGATGCAGTATGGTCTTCCGGCGGATTTGCCACGGCAGACGATTTCCGAGGCGCCTCGGCCGCCGGATGTGGTGGTTGTGCAAGTTTTCGGCGATGGCACGCTACGCATCAACCAGGAGCCGGTCGAGTGGCAAAATCTAGAGGCCCGGCTTCAGGAGATTTTCAAGATGCGCGCCCGCCGCGTGGCGTTCCTCCGTGGGGACAGCGCTGTCGAATTTGGCGTCATCGCACAGGCGATCGATGCCATGCGTGGGTCGGGAATTACGACGGTGGGCTTGATGACGACGGAACTCGAAAACGTTCGCTAAATAGTGTAGATTGGCCCCTCGCAGGGCGGATCTGAATCCTCGCAGGGATGGATGCTTCGATGACTTATGCATCAGCTGGTAATGCTCGCCGGACCGCTTCTCTGGCAGCGCTGTTGATCCTCACCGTGGGAGTTTCGGGCTGCAACAAGCTCAAAGCCCGCGACCTCCTGAACAAAGGTGTCGTGGCCTTCAAGGCCGGCAAGTCGGATGATGCCATCGAGGATTTCAAGCGTGCTACGGAGCTTGATCCCAGCTTGACGACAGCGCACCTGTACTTGGCCACGGCCTACGCCAGTTTGTATATCCCCGGCGCTCCTTCTGCGGAAAATAAGGCCCGCGGCGACCAGGCCATTAAAGTATTTAAGGAAATTCTGGATACCGATTCCAACAATCTGAGTGCCATTGACGGCATCGGGTCGCTGGTCTACCAGATGGCGGGCACGCCGACGTATGACCAAAAGGGGTTCGAGGAGTCGAAGACCTACCATCAACGCCACATTCAAATCAAACCAGATGACCCGGAACCGTACTATTGGATCGGTGTGATTGACTGGAATGAGGCCTACCACGCCAATCTCGAAATGCGCTTGGATTACAATAAGAACAATATTAAAAAGCAGGTGCACGAAGACCAGCCGTTGCCCCCTGCCGTTCGTGCGGAATACGCCGCCAAGTATGGTCCTCTCGTCGATGAGGGCATCACCGACCTGCAAAAAGCCATCTCTGTGAAGCCAGACTATGACGACGCCATGGCTTACCTCAGCCTTCTCTACCGCCGCAAGGCGGACATGGTAGACAGTATGGATGAGCGCGCTTCCCTCGAGAAGCAAGCCAACGACCTCCTTGACAAGATCAAGGAGATCAAGCAGAAGCGCCAGGACCTGCAGCAACAGTTATCCTGAGCAGGCTTGCTGAGTCGGCTGCAATAAATCGATTTTCTAACGACCGGGCGCCTCGGAAGGCGTCCTGCCTGTTTTTGGCGGGCTGGGGCTTGGGCCGCTCGCCGGCGTCTTCGCGCGTGGCCCGTTTCCGGCGTATACTGGAACATGCCGTCTCCCCGTAATGTCCCGTTGAGCTTCCAGCGCGACCGCGCGGTCCGCCAAGTGGAAGCCCGCTTTGAAGAACTCCTCGAAAAACTCCGCAAAAATCGTCCTTCCGAAGACCCCTGGGTTGTCCGTCGTGCCTACGAAATTGCTTCCGAGCGCCATCGCGATCAGTTCCGCAGCTCCGGCGATCCCTATATCTCGCATCTTCTGGAGGTCGCCCACATCCTGGCGGACATGCGCATGGATGCTACCACGCTGACCGCTGCGCTTCTGCACGACGCCATCGAAGACACCGAATACCCTGTCGCCCGCATTGAGGAACGTTTTGGACCAGACGTCGCACGGCTGGTCGAAGGCGTTACCAAAATCAGCCGCCTTAATATGACCGCTCCGGAAACCCGGCAGGCCGAAAACGTTCGCAAAATGCTGCTGGCCATGGTTAACGACGTTCGCGTGGTCATGGTGAAGCTCGCCGACCGCCTCCACAACATGCGCACGCTTGAGTACCTCGGGCACGAAAAGCAGCAGCGCATTTCGCGCGAAACGCTGGACATCTACGCCCCGATCGCGCACCGCCTCGGCATGGGCGTCATGCGCGGCGAGCTCGAGGATCTGGCCTTCCGCTTTCTAGAGCCGGAGGCCTTTCTCGCGCTGCAAAAAGAAGTTACCGAAAAGAGCCCTGTCTATCAGAGGTTTTTGGAGGAAGTCCAAAGCACCATCCGCACCAAGCTGGTGGAAAGCAGTATTCCTGCGGAACTCGAAGCGCGAGTCAAAGGTCTCTATTCGCTGCACGGCAAAATCCTGCGGCAGCAGAGCAGCCTCGAACAGGTCTATGACCTGCTCGCCGTGCGCGTCATTACCGATTCAGAACGAAGCTGTTACGCCGCCCTCGGCGTTATGCACCACATCTGGCGTCCGGTTCCGGGCCGCTTCAAAGACTACATCGCCATGCCCCGCCCGAACCTCTACCAGTCGCTCCACACCACGGTGCTGCATGGCGGCCAGCCTTTTGAGGTGCAGATCCGCACGCAGGAAATGCACCGCATCGCGGAGGAAGGCGTGGCCGCCCACTGGAAATACAAAGGTGGCAAACCTGCTTCTGGCGACGACGACCAGCGCATCGCCTGGATGCGGCAACTTATCGAATGGTCGCAAGAGTTGCAGGAACCCGGTGAATTCCTTTCCACGTTGAAAGTGGATTTGGCGCCCGTCGAGGTGTACGCGTTCACCCCCAAGGGCCGCGTCTTGGAGCTGCCCCGGGGCGCCACTCCTGTCGACTTCGCCTACTCCGTGCACACCGAAGTAGGCCATCAGTGCGTCGGCGCAAAGGTGAACGGTCAAATGGTGTCGCTGCGCCATGAGATCGTCAGCGGCGACGTGGTCGAAATTCTTACCAACAAGGGCCACACGCCGAGCCGGGATTGGCTCGGCTTCGTCAAGTCTTCGCATGCGCGCAGCAAGATCCGCCAATGGATCAACCTGCACGAACGCGAAGAAGCCACGGACATGGGGAAGAGGCTGCTGGAGAAAGAGTCCAGGCACTTTGGCCGCAGCATGAAGAAAATTCCGGAAGCCGATTGGAACAAGCTGATTGCCGACTATGGCCTTTCGAAACAGGAGGACCTCTACGCCGCCGTCGGTTTTGGCAAGTATTCCGCCCGGCAAGTTCTCTCGCGTTTACTGGGCGAGCCGGAAAAGGCCGCGGAGTCGGAAGCGGAAGATCAGAAGCCGACGCTCGTTAAAACCGTCAAACGCATGCTCGGTTTCGGCGAAGCCCCTTTAATCGTCAAGGGCCACGACGACCTGCTGGTCTATCGCGCAAAATGCTGCAATCCGATTCCCGGCGACGACATCGTCGGCTACATCACGCGCGGCCGCGGCGTCGCGGTACATACGCGTGCTTGCCCCAATGTTCAGAACCTCATGTATCAGACCGAACGCCGCATCGCCGTTGAATGGGGAGGCGAAAGCGCCGCTACTTTCCCGGTGCAACTGTCCATCCGCGGCAAGGACCGCGCCGGTCTTCTCGCGGAAATCACCGCGGTCATCAGCGGAGCGGGCTCCAATATTCGCAGCCTCGAGAGCCGCCCCGACCGCCAGAATGCCCGCATCGAAGCCAGCCTCGAAATTGTCGACCGCCGCCAGCTCGAAACGATCCTGGCCAACATTCGAAAAGTCACCGGCGTTTTCGGCGTCGAGCGCGTCTACCAGATTTAATTTTCTTCCGGCTCATAAAACTCTTTGCCCCGGAAAAATCGGCAGGAGCGGGGCCTCGTCTGCCCGCGCTCGGACAGCCACGGACCCTTCCGCGCATTTGTGCCACCGGCGCTTAAACGTGCACGAATCCTTCGACAAGCCGCACCTGTCCCTACTGCCGGGTATCACCCGAGCACACGCCCCCGTTTCCCGCCTCCTTCCACTTACAATAGGAATATGCGGTACCAACGATTGTTTCTCGGTGTGTTTGTCCTTTCCGTAGCTGGCTGCCACCAGCATCCCCTAACGGACTACCGTCCGCTGGACCAAGCGGGGATGTGGTCCAGCAATATTGAGCAGCTCAAAGGGCTCAATACCTCGGACCAGGAGATCGCCCAAGTCATCAAGCTAAAACACGCGGGCATCAGCGACGACACTTGCGTTGAATTGGTGAGCGCCGCACACGTTCGCAAACATCTCTTCATCAGTGGCGATTCCGCTTCCAACCTAGCCGGCGCCGGATTCGCCGAACCGCAAATCCTGGAGATTGCCCGCGCCGACCAGCTCGATACCATCAGCATCGATGCCGTCACTCTCAAGCTTATCGGTCTTTCGGACTCCATCGTGCAACTCGTTCTGCACCGTCATCTGGATGGCCAGCCGGTCATGGCCAGCGCGGAAATTTCGCGACTCAAAAACACCGGTTTGACGGAACGCCAAATCCTCGATCTTATCAATCGAGGAATGACCGACGAACAGGCCGAAAAAGAAATTCGCTCTCGCGAGAGTGCCCGCAATCACAAAGACACCTCTTTTGTGCGTGTCCGCGGCCGGAAGCCGCGCTAATGCCTGTTGTGCCGCGCCGGCTCTGAACCCCCAGTTAGCGCTTTTGCTTCTTGCGATTTCCCCGGCTACAATCGACTCGCCTTGGTGTCCCGGTGCGATCTCCGCCTGTTTCTTTCTGTGCTTCTCGCACTAGAAGGTTTTTGGGTTTCCGCCTGCGCCGTCGCGCTCGGGCCGGGCTATTCCATCGAGAACCAGGAAACTCGAGTGCAGTTTTTGCCCGGCCCCGATCCCAGGATTCGCGTCGACTCGGACTACCAGCTGCGGAACACCGGCAATCGACCTCTGGCCACCCTCGAATTGCGCCTGCCCGGGCGCCGCAGCTTTCACCTCGCCCGAGCGCAGGCCTCCTGGGATGGCGTGGCCCTCGCCGAGCCCAGCTCGCCGGTAATCCCCCGCAACACGTTGCTCACACTTCCCGGACGATGGAACGTCTCTGAACGTCACACTCTCCACCTTTTTGCGGAATTCCAGACTCCCGCTCCGGGCGAAACCGGTTTGAGTTTTACTTCCGATGCGTTTTTCCTTCCGTCCGAAGGCTGGGCGCCAGAGTTGCTTCCCTCGCAGGGCTTGTTCGCTACCGGAGGCGTTCCTCCAAAGCAGTGGCGTTTAGAGGTGCGCGTGCCCGATGGGTTTCTCGTGCACTGCAGCGGCCGTCCTCGAAAAACGTCGCGTAGCGCCGGCGAAATCACGGTTCCGTATGTCGAACGTCCCGAGGATCGCTATCCCTTCGTCGTTGCAGGCAGGTACAAAGAAACAGCCCTGGACACCGGCGCAGGCCACCGAGTTTATCTCTGGACGCGAGCACCAGAACACTCCCCGCGTTTCGACCAATCCGCCGATGGTCTGGTCCGCGCTATCCAGGCTTACGATGCGACATTCGGCGCGCGCTCCCAAAAGCTCCAGCCGCTCTGGATTGTGGAATGTCCCGTTCTGGCTGGCTGCTTTACCTCAACGGAATCTTCCTACGCCAGTCTCTTGAATGCCGAGCCCACTGCCGTTTCCTCTGAGCTGGTCTCGTCCGACACCCTGCTAATCGATTTTAACGGCCGAGCGCCAAGACTTGCGGCTGCCGCACCCGCTCTGGCCGCCAGTTGGCTGGGTTACGGCCAGAACCCCGGCTTCTACCAGCAGCAGCCTCCGCTTTCGGCCCTGCCCGCGTTTGCCTCCGCACTGGGACAAGAAGCCCTCGATGGTCCGTCCTCTCGTACCGAGACAATCCGTCGCGCCTTGCGTATGATTCCCAAGAGCGTCGTTCGGCGCCAACCGGAGGATCAAAACGTTCTGCGGGCAAAGAGTTTCCTTTTCTTCTACGCTCTCCAGGAGCGCTACGGACGGGAGGCCTTCCGCCAGGCCCTCGACCACATGCTCTCGGCTCGCCAAGGACGGGGCTTTAATCTCAACGATCTCATCGCCGCGTTCGAACAGGAGACCCATCAGAATGTCGCGGAGTTCGTACGCCTGTGGATGAAACGTCCCGGCGTTCCCGAGGAGTTTCGCGCGCAGTATGAGGATGCCTCTGCTTCTAGCGCCAGCACTTCCAAGGAGACCATGCCATGAGAGAAATTGTTCTGACCAATCGCGGTCCAAAACCCATCGGACCTTATTCGCAAGCCATCAAGGTCAATGGACTTCTCTTCGTTTCCGGACAAGTTTCCATCGATCCGCAGACCAATGAATTTGCCGCCGGAGATATTCAGCAGCAAACGGAACGAACCCTGGAGAATCTGAAAGGCATCGTCGAAGCGGCGGGAAGCAAACTGAGCCACGTCATAAAAACTACGGTATTTCTAAAGAACATGAGCGATTTCGCCGCAATGAACGAGATTTACGCGCGCTACTTTTCCGTGGCTCCGCCGGCCCGCTCGACGGTGGAGGTCGCGCGCCTGCCAAAAGACGCCCTCATTGAAATGGAGTTGATTGCCACGGTTTGAACTGCCGAGCGAAACAGATTACGGACGGTCGGGGCTCTCCATAGCCTCTCGAACCGCGAAGAACGTCACCACTCCGACTCCCGCAGCGGCATACCACATAAACTTGCTTTTGGCCGCTTTCAGCGGCGACGCGCCAGATCCCTTGGTCCCTGATCCTTGTGGCGGCGGCTGGTTCTGGGCTTCACTCTCGGCCGGATCCAGCACGATGTGGAACGCGCTGCCTTCCGCTATCTCACGGGAATCGTCGCCCACCGTGACGGTCAGCGCTCCCCGCGTGCACTTCACCAGCAATTGCTTTGCGCTCAGCATGGTCACTTGCCCGATGGTAGGTTCGTCGGACTTTGGCTTGATCACCGCGGTGGCCGCATTCAACGCAAATGCTTTCGCATTGGCCGTCGAGAAAGTCGCAGATCCCCGCAGCAGCGTGGCCTCCGGCACCCCGCCATCTTCATTGACGGTGGCCACGGAAGATGCAGCAAGCAGGAACCGCGCGGACGCTGTGCGCAATTGCACGCTGCCGGCGTCTGCCGTCCTGAGATTATCGCCGGCGAAAATGGTTGTACCCACAGCTGCGCCCGCTCCGCCGATACTCGCGCGCTCCGACGCCACCACCGTTCCCAGAGGGCCACCTGCAGCGCCCCAGACCGGAGTCATCAGTAAGCCAGATGTCAAGATGGCAGCAATAATCTCCCGCGAGCGCGCCATGTAAGTCTCCCAGAGGGCTACCTGCAAGAATACGCACAGCTTCCCCCGCCGTCAATAAAGAATCATCCCCCGGGCCAAAGAATCTTTTGCCTAGAATTGCCAGCCTCCTCTGGCTGTAGCGCGCTTCCGCTGCTACAATGCATGCCAACACATGGCTGACTGGAAACAGATCACCGCCCGGATTCGTCGGGCCCGCACCGGCAAGGACCCCGTCGGGCAACTTTCTGGTTTGTACGAAAAAACCCGTGACGCCATGGTTGCGTTTGAGCTGGCACGCTATTTCGAAACCGCCGGTCAAAATCCCGAAGCCGCCAAATGGTATCTCGCCGCCGCGGAACGCTTTCGCCGCGCGGATTGGAAAACCAAGGCGCAAGAAGCGGCGGCCAGACTCGGCGCGGAAGCTGTCGCTGCTGATCCAGCTCATTCGTCAGACGATCTTGTAGGGACACCCCTTCCTGTTGGCGATTCCGAGCCCTTGTCAGAGCAGGCTTCTGCCCCCGCGGAATCTTTGGCCGCTCCCCCGGAATCCGAAACGGAAGCCGAGGAGTCCTCCGCGACGTCCGCCGAAGAATCCGCCGATTCTCCTGACAAAAAACCCCGTCGCCGTGGCCGCCGAGGCGGCCGCAATCGGCGAAAGGGCGAAGCTCCCAAGGGCCCGGCCGCAGTCTCTGCCTCCCGCGCCCCCGACTCGGCAACTCCAGCGAAGGGCTTGCCTGCAAGAGTATTCGACGAACCGGCCGGGCCCAGACCTACGCGGGCCGCCGAGAGTCCCACGATCCCCGCACTCCCCATCGAACCGATTGGCGAACCTGGCGGGCCAAGCGTGCGCGGCCGTTCCGGCGATCCCGGGTTGTCCTCTCGATTGTCACTTCTCGAAATGCAGCTTCGCCGACTGTTGACCTGTCCTCCCGTAAAACTTAGCGAAGCGGACCACGCTCCGGTCGGTCCTGGCGTGTTCGTCCTCACCGATTCTGACCTCACCAGCTACTACTATGTCGAAGCGTGCCAGACTCTGCGCATCGCCGTCGGAAATCTTTTGCGCGGTGGCGCAAGCCGCCGTGGCGCGGATTCCCTCAAGCCGCAACTTGCCGAACATCTGGGCATCCCCGAATCGCGCGTGACAAAATATCTCGCCGATCACTGCGTCGTCCGCTGGCTCCAGCTCGACGAAGGCGCTTCACACTTCGCCCATTTTGTGACCGCCATCATTCGCCCCACGCTGAACGAGTAGTCCAAAGAAAGCTGCACTTCTCTCGGCCTCTCCGCTCGAACCTACCTGGCCGAACGGTCTAAACTTATAGCCCATTCGCACTAGAACGAACTCCCGCCGGCGCCCTCCGGACTACCGTTCCCTGCACCCAATTACCGTTCAACCTCCATTTTTGACGGTTCGCTGTATCCCCCTGGCATCCCGCCCGTCTTCCCGTCAAACTATAGGCGTAGAAAGACTTATTGGACGCACCAGTGGAAAATGGTACGGTACCGGGAGCCCGGGGGATGTTAAGGGCTCGGTTTTTCATCCAAATTCAGTAAGCAGTTGAGCTGCATCTTTTGAAAGTGAGGGTAGAGTTTTATGCCGAATCGTGTGGGGACGCAGATTCTGAGAACCGTTGACTGGGCGCTGTGCAAGACAGCCGCGTTTACCTTTGACAGCATTCAGTATTTCAACAAGCGCAATCCGAATCCCTCCGTCACTCCGCAGTGGTCCGATAAGCCGCTGCTCAAATCCTGGGAAAAGACCAAGCCCACGCTGGGCTTCCCGCGGCAGACCGATTCTCTCTGTCCTGCGTGTGTCAAAGAGGCGCGCGAAGCGATCATCGCCGGCAAAAAAGACTGGCGCGATCTGATGCATGAGAAAGTCGGCGAAATCAAAGCGCAGATCATCGAGCGCGACAATCAGATTTGGATGGTCAAGGATTGCCCCATCCACGGCCACTACGAAGACATGATGGCCATCGATGCCAAGTTCCTCGACTGGATCGAAAAGCAATTCCCTGGCCGCGACATTCCCGCGCACAACGACGAAGATCTCCACAAGCACGGCTCTTCGACCGTTCGCTACGGCCGCGGCTCCGTTCTTACCGTGGACCTCACCAACCGCTGCAACATGATGTGCGATCCCTGTTTCATGGACGCCAACCAGGTCGGCTACGTACACGAACTTGGTTGGGAGGAAGTTAAGGAAATCTTGGACAACGCGCTCAAGATCAAGCCGCGCCGTCAGATGTCCGTGCAGTTCTCCGGCGGCGAACCGACCATGAGCCCGCTCTTTCTCGACGCCGTGGCCTACGCCCGCAAGATCGGCTACAACAGCGTTCAGGCCGCTACCAATGGCATCGAATTCGCCAAGAGCAAGGAATTCTCAAAGAAAGCCTTCGACGCCGGTATGCGCTACGCCTATCTGCAATTCGACGGCATCGGCAACGACGCCAACAGCCATCGGCAGATCGGCAACCTTTTTGACGTGAAACTCCGCGCCATTGAGAACATGCACGAAGCGGGCATCGAAATCGTTCTGGTAGTCACCATCGTCAACAACGTGAACAACGACCAGGTCGGCTCCGTCGTGAAATTTGCGATGGAAAATCCCAAGAAAATCGCTTTCGTCAGCTTCCAGCCGGTTTCCTTCACCGGCCGCGACGAAGACATCACTCCGGAACGCCGTCTGCGGCAGCGTTACACTCTCTCGCATCTTGCCAAGGACGTCAGCGCTCAGGTAGGCAAGGTGGAGCCCACGCGCGACTGGTTCCCCATCTCTTTCGTCAGCACCTTTGCCGGCTTTGCGGACATGGTAAAGGGCAACGAGTCCCAATGGGGCTCGCTGTCCTGCGGCTGTCACCCCAATTGCGGGGTCGGCACCGCTTTGATGATCAACAAAGAGACTAAGGAATGGGCGCCCGTTCCGCGCTTCCTCGATGCCGTCCAGCTTACCAAGGACGTCACGGCCATTACCGACGCGGCCCGTGGCAAGAATTTCTCCAACTTCATGATGGCCATGGCGTTGCTGAAAAACTATCATCCCTTCCAAGGACCCAAAGGTCTCACTCTTAGCGCGCTCTTCAAGAAGTTTGACAAGACCTGGGCGCTCACCAAGAAAGCTACGGTAAAGTACGGACGCACCTCTCCGGATCGCAAAATTGACGACGCCATGAAGCGCCGCCAGGATCCTTGGAACTTCCTGTTCATCGCCGGCATGTGGTTCCAGGATCTTTTCAACTATGATTTCCGCCGCACCGAAATGTGCATCATCCCGTACGCCACCCAGCAAGGGGAGATCTCCTTCTGCGCCTACAATACGGGCGTCGGCTGGCGCCAAATCATCGAGAACATGCACAAGAACGCAACCGTCGCCGAGTGGTACAAGAACCACGGCAAACACGAAATCTACGCCAAAGGCAAGAGCGTCAATCTGCAAAGCTTTGAACACTCTCTGAAAATTGATGCCGATGACGCCGCTCGCGTCCGCCACCTCGAACACGACATTCCGCAAACCGCCGCGGAAGAAGATCGCGCGCGCCGCAAAAAGGCCTTCGAGGAACAAGCCAAAGTTCGCGCTATCTACGAAGAACTCGTCCTCAAGAAGCCCCAATCGACGGTCGTCCAGATCGGCACCGTCTCCGACATCGCCAGGGCCACGCCGGCCAATTTCGCCAACGCCGGCAAGCCGGTAAGCATCGCACCGGCCGCCGGTAACGGCAGCGCCCCTCCAAACGGAAACGGTCATTCGAACGGTAACGGCCACTCGAGCGGAAACGGCGCCAAAGCGCCTATCGCCTCCGAGAAAGCCGCCGAAGCCGTAGCCGGCGACTAATTAGCTTTGCCTTGTAGAGGCCGCTCTCGGCAACAGGTATCCTGTCAACTCCGCAGTTTGCATCTGGCTCCGGTTTTCCCCGGAGCCAGACGCATTTAAGCCACGCCTTGAGCCCAAAGAAGGAGCCTCCTCATGCGCACGCTCTCCGGACGGGTCGCCTTAATAACGGGAGCAAGCCGTGGCATCGGCAAGGCCATCGCCCTGGCCCTCGCCGACGCCGGAGCGGATGTCGCCGTAAACTATCGCGCCCAAGCCGCAGCCGCCGAAGCCGTGTGTCAAACAATCCGTTCCGCCGGTCAGAAATCGATGGCCATCCAAGCCGACGTCTCCATCACCACGGATGTCGATCGCCTGGAGAAAACGGTAGAAAGCGAACTGGGCCCGGTCGGCATTCTCGTGAACAATGCCGGGATAGCCAAAACTCTGGCCCCCGATCAAGTCACTGAAGAAATCTGGAATCAATTCCTCCGCATAAATCTCACCTCCGTCTTTCTAGTCACCCAGCGCGTCCTACCCGGAATGCGTACCGCTCGCTGGGGACGCATCATCAATCTTTCCTCCGTAGCCGCCCAATATGGCGGCGTCATCGGCCCGCACTACGCCGCCACCAAGGCGGGAATCTTGGGCCTCACACGCTCGTACGCATGGCAATTCGCCAAAGAAGGCATCACCGCTAACGCCATCGCCCCGGCCCTAATCGAAACCGACATGGTGGCGAGTCTCCCCAGAGACCTCGCGAGCCGCATCCCGGTTGGCACCTTCGGCAGCGCCGACGAAATCGGCCGTGCCGCCGTGACTCTGGCCGAAAGCCGCTTCACCACCGGACAAACCATCAACATTAACGGCGGCCTATACATGAGCTGATGCACGCCTCGCGGCGGCTGACGATTCTCGAGATTCCTACCAGAGGGAAGTCCGCCGATCCTGCTATAATCATCCAGAAGGCCGTTCCGGGGACCATACCAATGCCAATCTATGAATACGTCTGCGAAGACTGCAAAGCCCAATTCGAGAAAATCGTCATCAACAAACAGCAAGAAATCTCCTGCCCCAAGTGCGCCAGCAAAAAAGCCACGATCCAGCTCTCCGTCTTCGCCACGGCGGGCTCCGGCGGCTCCACCGCGCCCTCGGGGAGCTCCTCGAGCGGTGGAGGCGGCTGCTGCGGCGGCGGTTGCAGCTGCCATTAGTCCCCGGCGGCGCAGAATTCATTCTGTGCGACTTTTGGCTTTCGCGCCCAAACCTGCATGCGAGGCAACATGTCTATCACCACCGCCGAGCAACTCGAAAAACTCCGCGCTTGCGGCCTGATCGTGGCCAAAGCCCTACGCGCCATGACTAGCGCGGTCCGCCCCGGCGTCACCACCGCCGAACTCTCTGAAACCGGGGCCCGCATCCTCGCTGAAAACGGCGCCCAATCTTCTCCACCGCTCGTCTACAATTTCCCGGGCAAGGTCTGCATCAGCATCAACGACGAAGTCGTCCACGGCGTCCCCGGCCTTCGCGTCATTCAAGCCGGTGATCTTGTCAAACTCGACCTCACCGCCGTCAAAGACGGCTACCACACCGATTCCGCCGTCAGCATTCAAGTCCCGCCCGCCGCTGAAAAATCCCGCGAACTAGCCCACTGCGCCGAACGCGCCTTCCGTCAAGCCCTGACCGCCGCCCGCCCCGGCAATCGCACCAAAGACATCGGCCGCGCCGTCGAGCGCGAAGTCCGCCGCCGCGGCTTCCAGGTAATCAAGGAACTCGGCGGCCACGGCGTAGGCCGCACCATTCACGAAGAGCCCAGCGTCCCCAACTACGCCGACCCCGCAGCCCGCCATGTACTGACCGCGGGCCTGGTCATCACCATCGAGCCCATCATCGCCGCGGGTACCGGCAAGGTCTCCCTCGACCGCGATGGCTGGACCGTCCGCACCGCGGATGGCAGTCTCTCCGCCCACTACGAGCACACCATCGTCATCACCAAGCGCGACCCCATCCTGCTCACCGCCGCCTAGCCTCAAACATCCAACGACCATGTTCCCCAGTCACGCCTCACTCGTGATCTTCATCAGCGCTGCCGCTCTCCTCCTCGCCATCC
Source organism: Acidobacteriota bacterium (assembly GCA_013289825.1). Lineage (GTDB taxonomy): Bacteria > Acidobacteriota > Terriglobia > Acidiferrales > UBA7541 > Acidiferrum. Next base: position 43,234 of record JABCZF010000028.1, read on the forward strand.
CCGGCCCCGCCGTCTTCTACATCGTCGGTCGCAGCATCGGCCACAGCCGCAACGCCGGCCTCGTCTCCGCCCTCGGAATCGGCGTAGGCACGCTGATCCATACCGCCGCAGCCGCTGTCGGCCTCTCCGCTCTGCTGGTCTCCTCCGCCACCGCCTTCAGCGTCGTCAAATATTTAGGCGCCGCGTACCTCATCTATCTCGGCATACAAAAACTCCGCCGCGATGAATCCTTCGAAACCTCTCCCGACGCACGACGAACGACCCTAACCCGCGTCTTCGCTCAAGGCATCGTCGTAAACGTCCTCAATCCCAAAACCGCTCTCTTCTTCTTCGCCTTCCTCCCTCAATTCATCGATCCATCGCGCGGACACGTCGCCACGCAAATCCTTTCTCTCGGTATTCTCTTCGCTTGTATGGGAACGTTCAGCGACAGTCTCTGGGCCTATTTCTCTGGCACGGTCGCCCATCATCTCCGCGCCAACCCGCGTTGGCTACGCACCCAGCGCTACGTCTCCGGCGGCATGCTCATCTCCTTAGGCGTAGCCACGGCCTTCGTCGGCTCGTCTGCCAAGAAGTAGTTTTCCGCGTCAAGGAATCGAGCGCGGAGCGTCGCCCTGCGGCCTAGTGGCTTTGAAGGGCACGGTGATTCGGGACACCACCTGAACCGGCACGCCCTTCAGCGAGTAAGGGGTAAATTCCATTTTACTAATAATCTTCCCGGGCTGCCTCGCTCATCGCGTTGTTGTCCGTAACAATCGTTCCGATTTCCCGCACCCTCCCGGCACGATCCACGGCAATTTCCGTGGTCATCACTCCCTCTTGAGGGCCGTCCTTGAGAGGTGGCCATACGAAGGGATCCATGGGCAGCAGGCTCTTGCGCAGGACTTTCTCTTCGACGATCACCGTTTGCAAGAGCGGAAGGTCTCCGCCGCTCGCGGCTGCGTCAAAGAGGCCAGCCGGAGCGTCGCCCAATTCCTCAAGCGTGGTCACTCTTGCCGTCACTTCCGGCGTTCCGTGCGTCACCGTCATGGCCACTATCCGGCCGTGAAAATTCTTGTAATCCTTGAATAGAGCGCCCCATCCGAGGTCCCCACCGTAGAAAAGAAGGCCCGTTTTGTCCGTCACGGCAATGGTTGCGCCCATGCCTTTTTCGACGTTCCCATCCGTGCTCATGCTCATCCAGGCGTAGTAAGTGTTGCCGAATATCGTTTTTACGTCGGCTAGGTTCACCATTTTCAGGGCTTGATCCAGATACGGCACCGGTTCCACCAGCGCCGCTGCCGTCTCCCGGAGCCACTCCGGAAAATAATCACCCTCGTTTTTCTGCCACTCCTGCGCGCCATTCACGACGACGAGCTGATGAAACTCCGGCGAGCGAACCTCACGTCTCCACCTCGTTGGCGATGCCCACCAAATCTCCACCTCGCCTGTTCGGTTTGACCCGCGATCCGACTCACGGCTGGGCGCGATGACAGCTGTCAGGTGAAAAGGCTTGGTTCCCGGCTGGTTCAGCGTGCTCCGCTCCACTATTTTTTTTACTCTTCCCGCGCCATCTTTCGCAAAGCAAAGCGAAGACAAACCGGATAGCACGGCCAACGCGAAGATGATTCTATACTTTGGCATGCACGGGAGTGTACGCGTCTCTTGTCCGAAGAATCAATCCCGCAACGCCCGCGCCGGGTCAGTCCGCGTTGCACGCCATGCCGGCAAAAAACACGCTGCCAGTGCGGCCATCGACATCACCGCAAAGGCCGCTCCGAACGCGAGCGGGTCGCGTGGGCTTACCTTGTATAAAAGGCTCCCAAGTAACCGCGTCAACCCCAGCGCCACTGCCGCGCCAAGAAACACCCCGCCCGCCATTAATGCCAGTCCTCGCGACATCACCAGCCGCCACACAGTGGATACCTCCGCGCCCAGGGCCATGCGCAATCCCAGTTCCCGCGTGCTCTGGGACACCGCGTAGGACATCATGCCGTACAATCCGATGGTGGCCAGTACCAGCGCCAACCCGCCCAAAACGCCCACCAGAGTGACGGCCACCATTTGCGGTGACGTCGAGCGCTCCACCTGCTCCTCGAGCGTGATCATCTCGTAGGGAGCAAGATTGCCATCCAAAGCGTGTACTTCGCGGGCCAGCGCTCTGGCCATGGTCTCCGGGTTCAGCGGCGCGCGGATATACAAGCCCGCTGCCACGGTGAAATTCTGCCGCCGTGGCACATAGAAAAACGGTTTCGGTGTCTCCCGAACGCTCCCGTACTTGGAATCTTTCGCTACACCGACGACGCGCATCCACCGGCCTTTCACCTGAAGCCGCTGGCCAATGGGATCCTTTCCTCGCCAATACTCGGAGGCCATCGTTTCATTCACCACGGCCACCAGCGCAGCTCTTTCGTCGTCCGCCCGGGTGAACTCACGCCCCGACACCAGGGGAATGCCCATCGTCAGCAAATACTCGGGACCCACTTCGTTGTAGAGAACGGTGGGCTGCTCTTCTGGCGGCGGTTGATAGCCATCCACCGCAATGGGCGTCGAAGAAAAGCTTCCATAGCCGAGCGGCGTCATCCGTGCAAAGGTGGCCGACTCGACGCCGGGTAGCGCTTTCACCCGCGCCATCAGCTCGTCCTGGAAGGTCTCGGCGCGTTGCGCGTCATATCCCGCGGACACCAAATCGACGGCCGTGAACAGCACTTCGTGCGTCGAAAAACCCGGACTAGAGTTCCGAATTCTCTCTAGACTCTCGAGCAGCAGCGCGGCTCCCACCAGCAATACGAAACTCAGCGACATCTGCACCACCACCAGCCCCGAACGGACCCACGCTCTTCCACGGCTTCCTACGACGCCCGCTGAATCGGATTTCAACGCTCCGGCAAGATCGATCTTGCCGCTTTGCAGCGCGGGAACCAGACCAACCACCAATGTGGCCATCAGGCAAACGCCGGCGCTCAGCGCCACAACGCGCCAGTCCATTTCCCCGGGCAGATGCATGGTCACCCCCGCCCGCGCCGGGAACAACAGCGCCAGTGCGTGACGGCACCAATGCGCCACGACCAGGCCGCCGGCCGCTCCGAACGCCGAAAGTACCAACCCTTCCGCGAGAAGTTGCTTCAGCAATCGCGTGCGGCTGGCGCCGATGGCCAGCCGCACGGTCATTTCGTGTCGCCGAGCGAACGACCTCACCAGCAGCAGATTGCCGACGTTGGCGCAGGCGATCAGCAAAACAAAAAATACCACCGCGAGCATGATTTCCAGTGTCGGCAGCAGCGTACCCGCGTTGTTGAAGGGGGTCTGCCACAAGGGCCAGAGCATCGCGCCGCGGCCGCGGTTCGTGTCCGGGTAGTCGGACTCGAGTCTTTTCGCTATGGAAGAGATCTCTTCCTGCGCCTGCTCGCGAGTCACGCCGGGCTTCAGCCGCACGTACGCTTCAATCCACTGTGCCCGGCGATCCTCCAGTTTGTATCCGCCCGCTTCAAAGATCTCCTCCATCGACGCCGGGACCCAGAACTGCATCCCCCAGCCTACAAACGTCCCATAAAACCCCTGTGGCGCCACTCCCACGATGGTATGCACCACCCCATTGAGCCGCTGCGTTTTCCCGACGATTTGCGGATCGCCCTTGAATCGTCCTTGCCACAGCTGGTAACTGATCACCGTCACGGGATGCGCGCTCCGCCCGGAATCTTCATCCGGCTCGAACCCGCGCCCAAGAATCGGACGGACCCCGATGGCGTCAAAATAGTTCGCCGACACAATGCTTCCAACGGTGCGCTCGGCGCGGTCCCCGATGCTGAGCGTGGTTCCCGTGATTTTGCTCACAAAAAAAGTGTCAAAGAGCGTCGAACTCCTCTCGAAATCCACGAAATCCGGCCACGATAGCGGGGTAGCTCCCGCGTCGCCACGCGCCGTTCCGGCCAGCGCCAGCAAGCGCTCCTGGTGACGGACTGCCGGATAAGGACGAAACAAAATCCCTTCCACCCAACTGAACACCGCGGCATTTGCACCGATTCCCAAAGTCAGACAAAGAATCGCCAATATCGAAAAGCCCGGACTACGCCGGAGCATCCGCAAACCAAATCGCAGGTCCTGAAGAGTGGTTTCAATCATGGGCAGTCCTCTCTGCTCGCGATAGAGTTCCTTGGTTTGTTCCAAGCCGCCGAAACTGCGCCGCGCCTCCGATCGCGCCTCTTCGGCGCTCATCCCCCGGCCGAGGTTCATCTCCACGGCCAACTCTAAATGCGACCGCACTTCCGCGGCCAGGTCCTCCTCGAGACGGCGGCTGCGCAAGAGTCCAGCGAGACGTTTTAAGAACAAGCGGCAAGATGCGCGCATGGGTTAACTCGCCTGGGGCACCCACTTATCCCGTCCTCTTTGGGGGACCGCGATTTTCGAACATGCCACACTCTCCTTTTGACGGTCAACAGGAGAAAACGGGAGCGGTCACGCTGCTGTTGGCCGTCAACAAGTGTTTCGCCGTGTGCGGCCCGGGAACGCGCCGAGAGACCGCGGCCCTTGGCGAAGCCCGAGAGCTGGCCGCGCGTTGCCGGCCGGAGCCCCACGGGTCGCAGCTAGGCTAGACCTTGTGAGTCCTGAAGGTATTAGAGACGGAAAGGGATATGGCTCTATTGCGGCCGGGAATAGTGCTGAATGTTCTCTGGCACGGGAGCCGTTTGATCACCGCGCGGGTCACGGACCGGCTCTCCCGGCGTCCACCGGAACGGCAAGACTCCGGTCCACGCCGTGCCGTCGTACTCCTTGTCGGCGTCGACCGCGAAGCCCGTACGTATTTTTGCGGACGCCTCCACCAGCGGCACGGCAAGAACCATGGTCCCGTTCAGCTCCTGTTCGCTCGGCGGGCGTACCGCCGCCCAGCGCCCGCGCAGCACGTACTCGACGAAGTCGCGCATCGCCGCCAGTTTTGCCGCGGGATCCCGGATGGGCTCGGCTTTGCCCATCAATACGACCGATCGATAGTTCACCGAATGTCCCGTCGCGGTCGGCGAAAAAACAATCCCATCCAGCAAAGTCACACTGAGGCAAAACGGCGCGCCGCTCCCGAGCGTTTTCATCAACCGGCTGGCCGTCGAGCCGTGCAAAAAAAGTTTGTCGCCCACACGTACATAATTCGTCGGCACGACAACGGGCATTCCGTCAGCGATGAACCCCACATGACACACAAACGCCTGATCCAGAATGCCGTAGATGGTTTCGCGGTCGTAATTAGCGCGGTCCGGCTTGCGCCGAACCCTGGTTCTTTCGGTAGGTGTGAATTCGCTCATGATCTCAGGCTAGCGGCCGCCGCACCCAGCCGCAAGTGCCAATGTGGAATAGGCTGGCGGCGCTTCTCCTGGTGCGGACCACGCGGCGGCGTCCCGTCGAGCGCGCCGAACAGCCCCACGTGGCGCACGTGGAGTTCAATTGACGGCCATGGGGAATCGTGTACTCTTGTCCCCACCCATCCCGACCGAGGGTCAAGCATGGCGAAACAGGAGCCGATTTTCACGCGCGCGACGTTTCAGTTTTTCCGTGATTTGGCGCGCAACAACCGCAAAGTATGGATGGACGCCCACCGCGAGCGCTATCAACAATTTGTTGTACGACCTTTCCGCCGCCTGCTCGAAGAAGTCAGCCCAGCTATCCTCGAATTCGATTCGCGATTCGACACCAGCGGGCGCCGTGGCGCGAATTTCTCCCGCATCAACCGCGATATTCGATTCGCGAAAGACAAGACTCCCTATCGCGCACAGATGTATTTGAAATTCTCTCCGCCATTTCGAGGCGCAGGTGAAACCGGTCAGCTGTACACGGGAATTTCCGCCGATACCGTGACCGCCGGTTTCCGCATTTATTCCGGTTCGAAGCGCAAAGAATCTGCACTGGCTCAAATCGGGGAGACCCGCGCGCTTCGCGAGCCTAACTGGCTTCGACAACAAAAGCGGCGCCTCCGTCGGCGCTATGAGAGCTACTGGTACACTATGGAAAAAGGTGAGTGGACGCAGCGCGACGGCTGGCCTCTAGCCTCCGATGATTGGAGGAGAATTCGAGCGTGGATCGTACGGCGAAAACTGAAAACCGCCGACGCGTTGCGATCCACTTTTCCACGAGAGATTCTAAAGATATTCCGCGATCTCTACCCGCTATTGCGATTTACTTCGCTCGAGGATTCTAGTTTCAGGAACGAACTGGAGAGGCGATGAAAAAGAGTGCCGTGCATTTTTCGAACGAGAAAAGGCTTCGGAGAAAAATCGCCGCGGCAATGCTCGGTCTATTTCTGGAAAGCTGCGCGTGCTTCGGCGCACTCGCGCAAGCCCAGGTAGCAGCGAAAGATTGGCCGAAAGCAACTCCGAAAGAGTTTGGGATCGATCCGGCAAAACTCGCGGCCTTCGACGCCGATCTTGCCAGCGGGAAGTACGGGCTGGTGGACAGCATGCTCGTGCTGCGCTGCGGCACAAGCGTCTACGACAAGACCTACGAACACGATTACGGCCAGGTCTACGGTGAGCGCGCCAAAAAAGAAGGCCCGCTGAATCACGACCTGCACGGTCCGTACAATTACTTCAGCACGGAATTTCATCCGTTTTACCGCGGCAGCGACATGCACACGATGCAATCGGTGTCAAAAACGGTTACTTCCATCACCCTCGGAATCGCCAGAATGCGGAATGAATTTACGGCCAGTCTGGACGCCCCCATCCTGCAAATCCTGGGCGGCCACAAAATCCTAAACCTCGACGACCGTAAGAAACGCATCACCCTGCGCCACCTGCTGACCATGACTGCGGGTCTCGAGTGGCACGAAGATCTGGCCTATGACGACCCGAAAAACTCCGCCGACCTCATGGAAGCGAGCCATGACTGGGCGCAGTACGTGCTGGATCAGCCCATGTCCGAGGAGCCCGGCAAAACGTTCGTGTACAACAGCGGCGCGACGATACTGCTGGCGCAAATCTTCAAGAAAGTCACCGGCAAGAACATCGACGAATACGCCGCGGAGCATCTCTTCAAGCCCCTGGGCATGCGCTACTATTGGAAACATTCGCCAACCGGCCTTCCCGACACGGAAGGCGGGCTGTATCTCTCCGCGCACGATCTCGCCAAGATTGGCCAGCTCTTTCTGAAAGGCGGCATGTGGGAAGGAAAGGACGTCGTTTCTTCTGCGTGGATCAAGGACTCCGTGACTCCGCACATCGCTGTCCCCGGAGGCGAGTGGAAATACGGCTATCAATGGTGGCTCGAACCGATCGGCAGCGCGCCTGAGGACATCACCTGGTTCGCGCGCGGGTTCGGCGGCCAGCAACTGATGATCTTGCCGGAGTATGACATCGTCGCGGTCTTCACTGGTTGGGACATTCTGCCGACGGAGGAAAAGCGTCAGCATGACACGCTTCGGCGCATTCTCGATTCGGCAAACAGGTTTTACGGCTGTGCGGAATAGCCGGGTTCTCGGAATGGTGCGATCACGGCGCCCAGAGGCGCAGACCGACGATGTGCCACGAGGCCATGAAAATGCTAAGGACGCAGCAGGCCAGGGTCACGAGCAGCGAGTGAACCCACGTACCGCCATGAATCTCGCTTTTCCTGACGCGAACCGAGAGCCACAGAGCATAGAGCGAGAGCAGCGGAAATAACATCGACAGGGCGAAAATACCGGCAGTCCACACGGTGAACTTTCCGGTATCCGCGCCACCCAGCTTCGTGAAGCAGAAAACCAGTGCCGCAAAAGATAGCGTCGCCAAAAGCGGAATCGCGCGCACCGCCAAGTGTGCGACGTCTTTCAGGCCTCCCAACAGTTTCCTCAGAATCCAGACGACCGCGAAGAGCAGGGAAGTGGCCATCAGCACCACGCAAAGGACCAGCAGCACGATTCGCGCATAAGTCCAGGCAATGGTGGTGCGCTCGCCGTAGGAAAAACCCTCCATGCCCTGGTTGGAAAGCACCATGTGGCCGGCGCTATCTGTGACAAAAACCGAAGTGGCTTCGGGCTCTTTTTCGCCGCGAAAGAAGTTCCTGCCTACGCACAAAAGAGGTTGCGGCTTGCCGAAAAGGCTGGAGCGGGTGAGCTGTCCATGGAGGACGCGGATGCGTACGCCTCCGGACAGATCCTCGATGAACGATAAAAGCTGTGACCGCGGCGCCCGCGGCGCGTAGTAGCCGGCAAATTTTTCCACATCGGCGGCGGGAACAGAAACCGCGGGCTGCTGGGTCTTCGGAAAATCCTTCGACAGGAAATCGATAGCCAGCTTGTTCAGGTCCAGCAGCGCCTGGAACGACTGCGTGCTGTTGAGCAGCACAACATAGCCCCAATTCTGTTCCGGCATGTAGCGATACGAGGAGATGAATCCATCGATCCCGCCATCGTGGCCGTGAGTGACGACACCCCCTTCGACTTCCGTGTAGTTCGCCAGGCCGTAGCCGAGGCGCAGTCCGTTTTTCGCCGCGAGCGTCGACTCCACGGATTCCATGCGGATGATGGACTCCGGCTTCAGGATTTGTGCGTCGCTCGCTTTCCCGCGGCGCAGGAGAAATTCGACAAGCTTGGCGAGTTCGCCGGGCGAAGCCTTCAGATCACCCGCGGGACGCAGATAGATGTACGGATAGCCGAGGGCCCGGGGTGGATCTCGATCGTAAGCGGTGGCCAGGAGAGGCTTGTTCCGATCGGTGAACGGGAAGTCGGCATTGGCCATGCCCAGCGGACGAAGAATGGTCTCGCGAATGTATTGATCATAAGGCTTGCCGGCGACTTTCTCGATGAGATAGCCCGCGATGCCGAAGCCCGGATTGGAATAAGACATCCTGGAGCCCGGAGGCCAGCGAACATCTTGCGGTTCCTCGAAGCGTTGAAAGACTTCGAGAAGCGGAAAATCATACGGGTCCTTGAAGTTATAGACTTCGGATGCTTGCATGTCGTCGAATCCCGCAGTGTGTTCGAGCAGATTGAGGATGCGCACGGGATTGCTGGACTCCCAGCGGTTTTTGAAGGGGACTTCCGGAGCAACATCTTCCAAGCGCGCCTCGAGATTGATTTTTCCTTCTTCCTGGAGCTTCAGAAGTGCCAGGGCGACAAAGGACTTGCTGATCGAGCCGACGCGAAATTCCGTTTCACAAGTGACCTCGCGGCCCGAGCCGGCGTCCGCTTTTCCGAATCCGCCGCACCACAGCAGCGCGCCGTTCGAGACCAGCGCCACGCCGGCACCCGGCAGGTGAGCTTTGTCGAGAACATCCTTCATCGCTTTTTGCAGTTCCAGAAGCGTTTTTGGATGCGGCCGGTCTTCTTCTTGCTGGCCACCGGCCAGGGGTGTTGACAGCAGAAGTGCGGCAATGCTCAGGTACACGGTTGGCCGTCGACGGGCGGGGCGCATGAATGCTCCTCGAAGCAAAGATGGACCTTTGGTGCGAGCATTCTATCGAGACGCCCGCGCGGTACAAGCGAAATTGCAAAACGATTCGGATCGCTGGCCAGACGTCGACAGGCCAAACGTCGACAGCCAAACGTCGACGGATTGACGAAGCTGCGGCACTCGCATACGATGCCGCGGACTGCTTGGCCATTTCCGCCGGTCCATGACGAGGAGCGTATCGCCGATGAAATTTCCGAAACTGGGATTGAACTGCGCCGCATTGATTCTTCTCGGCACTTCGTTCACGTTCGCCCAGCAAACGGCACCAGCGGCGCCGGCTGTCGCTCCGGCGCAAAAACCGGGTGAGAAGGCTCCCGAGCCGGCGAAAGAAGCTGAGAAAAAGCCGCTCGCTCCACCGGAAGATAAAGTGGTCGAGACCAAGCACTCGGCGCGCATCGGCGGGCAGGAGATCAAGTACACGGCCACGGCGGGGATCCTGGTGATGAAGGCCGAGGACGGAACACCGAAAGCCAGCGTGTTCTACATGGCCTACACGCGAGACGATGTAACCGACGCGGCGCAGCGGCCCATCATGTTTACCTTTAATGGCGGGCCGGGCTCGGCTTCGGTGTGGCTGCATCTGGGAGCGTTTGGTCCGCGGCGCGTGGAGATGGGCGACGCCGGTGCGCTGCTGCCGCCGCCTTATAAGCTGGTGGACAACGAGTCCTCGCTTCTGGATGTTACCGATATGGTGTTCATCGATCCCGTATCTACGGGGTACAGCCGCCCTGCGCCTGGTGAATCTGCGAGCCAGTTCCACGGCGTCCAGGAAGACGTGCAGTCCGTGGGTGATTTCATCAGGCTCTATGCCACGCGCAACAAGCGCTGGTCGTCGCCAAAATTCTTGGCGGGCGAGAGTTACGGAACGACGCGCGCGGCTGGGCTTTCCGGGTATTTGCAGCAGCGCTACGGCATGTATTTGAACGGCATCATTCTGGTTTCCACAATTCTGAATTTCGAGACCGCGGATTTCAATGCCGGCAACGATTTGCCGTACATCCTTTACTTGCCGACGTACACGGCGATTGCCTGGTATCACCGGCGATTGCCGGCCGACTTACAAGGGGATCTGCACAAAGCGGTCGAGGAGTCCGAGAATTTTGCGAAGGGGGAATACAGCACCGCGCTGATGGCGGGGGATGCGCTACCCAATGCCAAGCACTTGGAAATTGTGGGTAAGCTCGCGCGCCTGACGGGACTCTCCCCGGACTACATCGAGCGGACGAATATGCGCGTGGAAATCGAGCGCTTCACGAAAGAACTGCTGCGCAGCGAGCGGCGCACTGTCGGGCGCATTGACGGGAGATTTACGGGCATCGACCGGGACGCCGCCGGCGATTCGCCGGAGTACGATCCGAGCATCGCAGCGATTATCGGGCCGTATACTGCGACGTTGAACGACTATGTGCGTGGGGATCTGAAATTCGACAGCGATTTGCCTTATGAAGTTTTGACTGGGCGCGTCTATCCGTGGAGCTACAAGCCGTACGAGAATCGCTATGTCGATGTTGGGGAGACGCTGCGCAGCGCGATGACGCAGAATCCGTTTCTGCACGTCTTCGTGGCCAAGGGTTACTACGATTTGGCCACGCCGTTTTTCGCGGCAGACTATACCTTTGACCACCTCGGACTCGATCCTACCTTGCGGAGCCATTTGAGCGGGGCGTATTACGAATCGGGGCACATGGTGTATGCGCACATGCCTTCGCTCGGAAAGCTAAAGCAGGACACCGCGCAGTTCATTCGCGCCAGTTCAGGAACTCGTTCGGGAAAATGAGAGGCGTCCTCAAATTTGTCGTCTGGCTTTCGGTGGCCATGGCGGGAGCCGGCGCCTTGGCGAAGGTGGCCTTCGACCGGGGGGAAGCGCTGAACGCCACGTGGTTCGTGGTTGCGGCGGTGTGTTGCTACCTGGTGGCGTATCGTTTGTACTCGGCGTTCGTTGCGGCGCGCTTGCTGGCGCTGGATGATACGCGTGCCACGCCTGCGGAGCTTCACGACGACGGGCGCGACTTCGTTCCCACCAACAAGTGGGTTCTCTTCGGGCACCACTTCGCGGCCATCGCCGGGCCGGGTCCGCTGGTGGGCCCAACGCTGGCGGCGCAGTTTGGCTATTTGCCGGGTACGCTGTGGCTTATTGCTGGAGCAGCACTGGCAGGGTGCGTCCAGGACTTCGTTATTTTGTTCTGCTCCATCCGGCGCGACGGGAAAACCCTGGGCCAAATGGCGCGCGAGGAGGTGAGCGCGCGCGGGGGATTCATCGCGCAGATTGCCGTGCTGGCGATCATGGTGATTCTGCTGGCGGTGGTTGCTCTCGTGGTGGTGAATGCGCTGAAGTCTTCGCCGTGGGGGACGTTCACGCTGGCGATGACCATTCCCATTGCCTTGCTGCTGGGCGTGTACTTGCGATTTATCCGGCCGGGGCGCGTCTTGGAAGCTTCTCTACTCGGCGTGGCGCTGGTGCTCTTCGCGGTGGTGGCCGGGCAGTGGGTGGCGGCGTCGCCCTCGTGGGCCCGGGCTTTCACATTTGGCGGCATAGCATTGGCCTTTTTGATTATCGCTTACGGTTTTGCCGCTGCAGTTCTTCCGGTTTGGCTGCTTCTCGCGCCGCGTGATTATCTGAGCGCTTTCATAAAAACCGGGGCCATTCTTTCGCTTGCGGCGGGAATTCTGTTGGTCCGGCCGCACATGATGATGCCCGCTCTCACGCGATTCATCGATGGAAGCGGTCCCGTTTTCGCGGGAAAGATTTTTCCGTTTTGCTTTATCACCATCGCTTGCGGCGCCATCAGCGGATTTCATTCGTTGATATCCTCGGGCACCACGCCGAAGATGATTCTGCGCGAGAGCCATGCGCGCGTGATTGGTTACGGCGCGATGCTGCTGGAGTCGTTTGTCGGGGTGATGGCCATGGTGGCCGCTTCGGCGATGCCCCCGGGCGTCTATTTCGCGATCAACAGTCCGGCGAGCATGGTAGGCGGAACTCCCGAGGCGGCGGCCGCAACGATAAGTAGTTGGGGATACCATCTGGACGCCGGGACCATGACCAATCTGGCCCACGCGGTGGGAGAGCAGACCTTGCTCAATCGCGCGGGCGGCGCGCCTTCGCTGGCCGTTGGAATGGCGCAGATTTTTTCGAGCACCATCGGGGGAGACCGGCTGCTGAGCATCTGGTATCACTTCGCGATCATGTTTGAGGCGTTGTTTATTCTGACGGTGCTGGATGCCGGGACGCGCGTAGGCCGCTTCATGGTGCAAGAACTTGCAGGACGCGTCTGGAAGCCGCTGGCGCGCACCGGATGGATGCCGGGGATTTTATTATCGAGCGCGATCATCGTAGGGATGTGGGGCTATTTTCTGTATCAGGGTGTCGTCGATCCGCTGGGAGGAATCAATTCGCTGTGGCCGCTGTTTGGGATTGCCAACCAATTGCTGGCGGCAGTGGCGCTGGTCGTGGCCACCACGATTCTGCTGAAGATGAAGCGGCTGCGATGGATTTGGGTAACGCTCGTGCCCATGGCGTGGCTAGTCGCGGTGACCATGACGGCGAGCTATCAGAAAATTTTCGATGCGAATCCCAATCTGGGGTTTCTTTCGAAAGCAAATTCGCTGGCTGCGCAAATCGCTAGCGGGCAGATTCTTGCCGCGAAGATCGCCGAGACCGAGCGCCTGATTTTCAACCAGCGGCTGGATGCCGCAGTGACGGGAATACTCGCGCTGATGATCCTGGTGCTGCTCGGGGAAGCGCTTGTTCAGTGGTTTCTGATTTTGAGCGGGCGGCGCGAGGCCATTCTGCACGAAGCGCCCTATGTGGCGACGCAGTGGGCGCCAGGATTTACCGGCACGGCTCACGGAGGTGACTGATGCAGATCGCACGGGCGGTAAACTTCGCTAAACGCTCGCTTCGCCGGTTCTGGCGCGGCTTGCGGGAATGGTGCGGCGACGCGGCGTACGAGCGCTATCTCGGCGCAAAAGGCCGGCAGGACGCGGGGCGCCCGACGCTGAGCGCCGAAGAGTTTTACGTCGAGCGCATCAATCGCCGCTATTCGCGGCCCAACCGCTGCTGCTGACATCCCTTGCTTTCGCTCGCCTGAACCGCCTAAAATCCCAGCCACTTCTGGAGTCCAGCTGTTTTCTAACGGACGGAGGCATGCGTGGCGATCAATGCGGATAAACTAAATGAGTTTCTTCTAAGAGCGCTGGTCGATTTTGGCGCGACCTTCAACGCGGCCTTGATTCGTATCGGCGACAAGCTTGGATTATACAAGGGCCTCGCGGCTGGCGGTCCGCAAACTCCGGCGGAACTAGCCAAACGCACGGGGACCACGGAACGCTACGTTCGCGAGTGGCTGAGCGCTCAGGCCGCCGGTGGTTACGTGACCTACGACGCCCGAACAGCAAAATTTCACCTCAGCGAGGAACAAGCGTTTGCGATGGCGGACGACAACAGCCCCGCGTTCATGCCCGGAGCGTTTCAAGCGGCGCTCGCGGCGATCAAGGCGGAGGAAGCGCTTACCGAGCGATTCAAGACGGGGGAGGGACTGGGTTGGCATGAGCACGATTCCGAACTTTTTGTGGGCACAGAAAGATTTTTTCGCCCTGGCTATGCTGCGAATCTCATTGCCGCTTGGATCCCTTCGCTCGAGAGCGTCGACGCCAAATTGAAAAGTGGGGCGCTGGTCGCCGATGTGGGTTGCGGGTTGGGCGCATCGACAATTCTGATGGCGAAGTCCTATCCCAAATGTGAGTTTTCTGGATTCGATTACCACGACAAATCCATTGAGACCGCCAGGCTACGCGCGCGCGATGCCGGCGTAGGCGACCGCATCAAGTTTGAGGTGGCCAGCGCGAAATCGTTTCCTGGCCAAGACTATGACTTCGTGACGTTTTTCGATTGTTTGCACGATATGGGCGATCCTGCGGGCGCTTCGGCGCACGTCCACAGTCGACTGAAGAAAGACGGGACGTGGATGATTGTTGAGCCGTTCGCGGGCGACCATCTGGAGGACAATCTGAATCCCATTGGCCGCGCGTTTTACGGTGCTTCCACCCTTTTGTGCACGCCGGCGTCCTTGTCGCAGGAAGTCGGGCTGGCGCTTGGCGCGCAAGCGGGAGAGAAGCGCTTGCGGGAAGTCGTGACCAGCGGAGGATTCACGCGATTCCGCCGCGCCGCCCAGACACCATTCAATCTGGTCTTCGAAGCGAGGCCCTAACCCCGTAACCGGCAGGCCGCGCAATTCACAACTCTTCGTCGTCTTGCTTGATGACTGTTGTCTTGTGCGTGATCTTCACGCTGTGCGCCCGGATTCCGGCGATGATGGCGCGGCGGATTTCTAACGGCAACATTTCAGGAGCAAACACCCCTGCCGATTCGCGCGGAAAATACTTGATGAACAGCGCCGCGACGTGAGCGGTGGCATAGGCGACCGGCGTGGTGTAGCGCCCCTGCTGGCGGATCTGGTACAGCGTCGGGAACAACGCGTCGGTGCGGATCAGCAAATGCCGATCTTCTTTTGTTCCGCGCTTCACGCCGCGAACGAGCACTGCGGCGGAAAACCGCGCATTTTGCAGGACACCCCGGCGGATCAGGCTGGCGATCATGCGCGGCGAGGAGGTTTGCGGAAACCGATGCCGAACGATGCCGCGCGACTTCGATAATTTTCCTTGCTTGTACCAGCGGCGCAGGCGGTCGAACTCGTTTCCGCCGATCTTCACGTCCATGTTGCGCATGGGTATGAAGTAGGGAAGCGTGGCGACTTCATCCTGCGCGGCGAGCACGACGCTGGCGTTTCCGATGGGATCGGGGAAGCGAAATTTCTCCAACTCGGCGAATCGCTTTTCCATACGGAATCGTCCGTTGCGGTAGACGCGCGGGCTGGAGATGGCTTCATCAAACGACACTTCCGGCGACCATTGCGAGATCGGGTCGTCGCTCTCGGTGCTCTCGTACAGCCGGACATGCGCGGAATGGACTTCGTCGAGCATTTCCGCAGCTCGCTTGACGAGCAGGTTCGTCAGGCCCGGTGCCGCGCCCGTATTGATCAGCGCCGTTCTGTTCTTCTCTACAAAGCGCTTCGCATAGGTGAATTGCTCGGCTTTGAACGGATTCCGCGTGAGGTGGGAGCTGAGGTCCACATAATGCGCGCGCAAGCGAAGCGCGGCTCGCATCACAATCAGATTAAAGACGCTCGCCGAGGCATTGACGATGAGCTGGCAGCCGCGCGCCGCGCGGACGATGCCGAGCATATTTCGCGCATTTACTTCGGCCACCGCAATGGTGCTTTTTTCGCCGAGAAAACGGCGCGCGCGAGCCGGGTCACGGTCACCGCACCAGACCGCATGTCCTTGACGAAGCAGCAGTTCTGCCAGAAGGGAGCCGGTCGCTCCGGCCCCGAGAACGAAGATCCGCATGGCGTGGCAAAAACTCTATCACACCCTGTCCGCCGGGAAGCGCGGATGTGTCCGGCGGTTGCCGGAGTTGCGGTGCTAGTACCCGCCGCCGGCGATCTTCCCGTGGTTTAGTTGTTCCGCAGTGGCCTGGAGCAGTCTGGGGCACCCAGCGGGAGCCGATAACCCGCAAGGTTACGCTCGGACGAGTCGGCCGCTAGGATTGCGGAGTTCCGTTTGGCTCGCGGCTGCCGAGCTAGAAACCGCTACGGTCCCGTTCCTAGCGCCATCGGCACGGGCAGACTAGGGCCGACGCTATCGAATTGAAGTCTTTTTCGCACAGGCATACACTAGGTGCAGTTACTCCGACCCCGTTGGCCTAAGGGAGACAAAACCTAGGGCCTGCGGGGCGATGCCCGGGCGGCTGGTTGGCCGTCTGCGGCTGAGGGTTTGGGTGGAAACGCCCCGGCCTCCCGAACTTGGAAAGGAGCGTACTCGACGGAAAAGTGTGTATTTCCGTCGTGCGCCCGCATCCAAGTCGTCGGATCGGGCGGTTTTGTTTTTTAGGAAGCGGAAAGAAGGAATTCAGCCGGTCGCGTCCCAGCCGACAACAAGCCATGACCCTTCAGGACAGATTCGGCCGGCACATCAGCGACCTGCGTATTTCGATTACGGACCGCTGCAATTTCCGCTGCGTGTACTGCCGTTCGGCGGACCCGGAAAATTACCGTGACCATGACGAAATTCTCTCCTGGCCCGAGCTGGACCGGCTGGCCCGCATTTTTCTCGGCCTGGGCATTCGTAAAATACGCATCACCGGCGGAGAGCCGCTGGTGCGTGCAGGTGTCGAGGATTACATGGCACGCCTTCACGCACTGGGCGTCGAAGACCTGTCCATGACGACTAACGGCCATCTGCTGGCAGAGCGGTGTGAGCGGCTGATCGAAGCGGGGTTGCGGCGCATCAACATCAGCCTCGATTCGCTCGATCCTGGCAAATTTGAAAGCATCACGCGCACAAAGTCTTTCGGCACCGTGATGCGCGGCATCGACGTGGCGCAGAAATCGCGGCTAGCGCCCGCGAAAATCAACGCCGTGCTGGTGCGCGGACTGAACGATGACGAGGTGGAATCGTTCGCCGAATTCGCACGAGAACGCGGAGTGATTATGCGCTTCATCGAGTTCATGCCGCTGGATGCCGACCGCACCTGGACCCGCCATCACGTCGTGCCGGCCGCGGAAGTGCATCAACGAATCCATGCGCGGTGGCCGCTCGTTCAAATCCCCCACGAGCGCAGCGAGACGGCGCGCAAATACCGCTTCGCCGACGGCGCTCCCGGGGAGATCGGGCTGATCGCCCCGGTAACCCAACCTTTCTGTGGCCACTGCTCGCGCATCCGTCTGACGGCCGATGGGAAGCTGCGAACCTGCCTTTTCAGCAAAGACGATCACGACCTTCGCGGGCTGCTCCGCGAAGGAGCGACCGACGATGATGTGACGACGTACATCCGGTCGGTCGTCGACGAAAAGGAACAAGGACACCGGATCAACTCCCCTGATTTCGTGCCTCCCTCGCGTACCATGGTGTTTATCGGCGGGTAGCGGAAAGCTTGGACGGCGGCATCCCTCGGAAGCGCATTGCGCTCGACCGGGCCATGAGTTTCGGTTAGCATCGCATTGCGCCCCTCACAACAGCCGAGCGAGAACGGACACAGCATGGCGGACGAAGACGACGAAGAAGGACAGGACGACTCACCTGAGCCGGAGCCGCGGCTTTTCACGCTCACTGAAGCGGAGCACGCGCGGCGGGATATAGAGCCTTTCCTCGTGGAAGCCATGGACTGCCGCAAGAAATTGTCCGGCCTGGAAAACGATCTTTCTGCGGTTTCCGCGCGCATCATGATGATGGGCGGGGTAATCGTTCCGTACGAAAAACTGGCCGCGTTGCGCGTTGAACACGAGCAACTCGCCGAGTCCCTGAAGACTTCACTGAACCGCATCCTCGAAACGGGATGCGTCATCAAGGACCTCGACTTGGGCTTACTGGATTTTCCGGCGGTGATCGACAACGAAGATGTCTATCTGTGCTGGAAGCTTGGCGAGGACCGCATTCGTTTTTATCACCGGCAGGACGAAGGATTTGCCGGGCGCAAGCCGCTCGACCCGCGCGATCTCGGCCCCGGAGACATCCTGCAGTAGCCCGGGCCCCGTCGTGCGTTTTTTTTCCGCATGCACTCGCGCTCTTCTGGGAACGGCGCTGGCCCACAGCGAAAGGATTTTTCGTGTCGTCTCATTCTGAAAACCGTTTGAAGGATTCCGCCAGCCCGTATCTGCGTTCCGCAGCGCACCAGCCCATCGATTGGCACGAATGGGGCGACGCGGCTTTTGCGCGTGCGGAATCGGATGACAAGCCCATTCTTTTGGACATCGGGGCGGTGTGGTGTCACTGGTGCCACGTCATCGACCGCGAGAGTTATGAGAACTCCGAAATCGCAAAGATTATCAATGAGAATTTTGTCGCCGTGAAAGTGGACCGCGATGAGCGCCCCGACGTCGATGCGCGTTATCAATCCGCTGTCAGTGCCATCTCCGGCCAGGGCGGCTGGCCGCTGACGGGGTTCTTACTGCCCAACGGAAAACCATTTTTCGGCGGCACGTATTTTCCGCCGGAAGATCTAATGGGGCGGCCCGGCTTTCGACGGATTTTGCTGGCTGTGGCGGATTCCTATAAAAATAAGAGGGCCGCGCTGGTACGCGCGGCGGATCAACTGGTCGATGCTGTCGCCCAGGCCGAAGTGTTCACCGGAGCGCGAGCGGAGTTTGACCCGGCCGTAGTCGAAGTGCAAATCACTTCCGTCACCGAGCAATTTGACATCAAAAACGGCGGCTTTGGCCGCGCGCCGAAATTTCCGCATTCCTCGGCCGTCGACTTGGTTCTAGAGCGCTACCAGCAGACCAAAGAAAAGCATCTGTTGGCGATGATCGAGACCACCCTCGAGAAGATGGCCCGCGGTGGCGTTTACGATCAGCTCGCCGGAGGTTTTCATCGCTATTCGGTGGATGAACGCTGGCTCGTCCCGCACTTCGAAAAAATGAGTTACGACAATTCGGAACTGCTGCGCAATTACTTGCACGGCTGGCAAGTGACGGAGAATCCGCTGCTGCGTGAAACCGCGGAAGGCATCATCGGCTGGGTGAACGAAGTTTTGTCCGACCAGCAAAACGGCGGGTTTTACGCCAGCCAGGACGCCGACGATTCGCTCGATGATGACGGAGATTACTTCACTTGGACGCTCGAGGAACTGCGATCAGCGCTGCTGCCCGACGAAGCCCGCGTCCTGGAGCTTTACTACGACGTCGAGGCGCACGGCGAGATGCACCACAATCCGGCGAAAAATGTGTTGTGGATCGCGCGCAGCTCCGCCGACATGGCCAAGCAACTTGGTCTCGACGAGACTTCCGTGCGCCTCATGATCACCAGAGGTCGCGGAAAGATGCTGGCCGCGCGCCTGCCGCGACCGACTCCTTTCGTCGACAAGACCATGTATGTCGCCTGGAATGCAATGTTTGTTTCAGCCTATCTGGACGCGGCGAGAGTGCTTGGCGGATCGACTGGCGAGAGCTGCCGCAAGTTCGCATTGCGCACGATGGACCGGACCCTCAGGGAAGTGTGGAGCGAATTCCGTGGCTTCGGGCACCGCATCGGGGGACCTGCGCTAGATGGTTCGCTGGACGATCAGGTTTTCAGCGTGCTGGCTTTGCTGGATGCCTACGAGACGACGCTCGAGCCGCGCTATTTCGCCGCGGCGCAGAAAACGATGGACCTGGCCATGGCTCGCTACGGCGACCTGGAAGGAGGAGGCTTTTTCGACCGGCCTTCGGACGCCGCACCCCTGGGCGGCCTCGACGTTCGCCGCAAGCCTTTTCAGGATTCACCCACCCCGGGGGCCAACTCCGCCGCGGCGATCGCGTTGATTCGCATGCATGCGTTCACCGGCCATGAGCGCTATCACAACTTTGCCCAGAAAACGCTCGAAGCGTTCGCCGGGATCGCGCCGCAGTATGGGATGTTTGCCGCGACGTATGGCCTTGCAGCTGCGCTTTTCGCACGGCATCCGTTCGAGGTGGTCATCACTGGGCGTGCGGATGATCCCGCAGCCCAAGCTCTTGAAACCGCTG
Organism: Acidobacteriota bacterium; assembly: GCA_013289825.1. Taxonomy (GTDB): domain Bacteria; phylum Acidobacteriota; class Terriglobia; order Acidiferrales; family UBA7541; genus Acidiferrum. Next base: position 63,188 of record JABCZF010000028.1, read on the forward strand.
CCCACAGCGTCTACCGTTTCGGCAAGTCCGTCCTGCGGCTCACGCCCGGAGCTTCCCTCGCAAATTTCGCCGGCGCGCTCAAAGAAACGTTGCCGCATCTTCCGGCCGACGAAGCCCTAGCGGTTGTCTGCGCGGGACAAACGTGCCTGCCGCCGACCAGAGACGCGGACCAGCTTGTCTGCATTTTGAGCGAAGGCCATCGCTTCACTGCCGTTGGGTAGTTCCATGGCACTTAGCCAGCCCGGCTCACTTCGCTCGTACGAACTGGAAATTGCTCGAGAGCGCTTCGCGATCGTCCGCGTGTGCTTGCATGAATTTTCTTAAATCGTCCGTTTGCGCCGCCAAAATCTGATTACTCCCTACATCAACGTGGGCCAGCGAAAACGTGCCGGCCTCAATTTGTCTTTTAACCCAATCATCGCCGAGGAAATGGATTTCGAGAGTGCCCTTTTTCCAGCCAAACTCGTCCGATCATGTGATTGGTATGGACGTTGGGTTGGAGAAGTTCGCCACCTTGTGGCTAATCACAAGTCTGTTCCCAATCCCCGCTGGTATCAACGAGCGGAAGCGAAGTTGCGCCGTGCCCAACGCAAGGTTGCCCGTCG
>JABCZF010000029.1 GCA_013289825.1 Acidobacteriota bacterium
AAGGTTTAAGACCTAAGAAGGGCAGTCGAAGACTACGACTTTGATAGGCTGGAGGTAGAAGCGCAGCAATGCGTGAAGCTGACCAGTACTAATCGCCCGTTCGGCTTAATCATAAAACTTTCTCAAACCGTCTTTGAGGAAGAGCAGAACTGGCTCAGAAGAGTCAGAAGAAAACGCCAATTCTGCCGCAGTAACGTTCGATGGAGAGTCGAACTTGTAAGCCAGCCAGCTGTCGATCGTTAATTGATCGCACAGAATTTCTGTTGTCGCACTCGCGGTCCTCGCTCGGGATGAGCTTGGAGGCAGTCCGCGAGTTTCCAGTTTCCTGGTGATCATACCGCGAGGGTCACACCCGTTCCCATCCCGAACACGGAAGTTAAGCCTCGCCGGGCCGATGATACTGCACGGGTAACTGTGTGGGAACGTAGGTCGTCGCCGGGATTAAAATCAAAAAGGCCGTCTTGAGCGATCAAGACGGCCTTTTTGTTTTCCCTGTTATGGAAACGAGAGGCACCGAACAGTTCGGCGGATAAATCAGGTGCGGGCAGCCCCGAGGGCAGCCCCGAATTCCTGTCGTCGGGGTCAATTAAGGCAGACAAGGCAACGCGAGACCACCTCAGAGCAGCGGAGCAGCCGGCAAGATTCCCAGAGGTGTGATGAAAGATTTAAAACTACCCTGTCCAGCTTGGGTCCCTCATTCAGGAATGTATTCCCGCTATCGAAAGCGAGAAAGTCCCTGAGGGACCATTAGCGGTGACCGCGCTCTTAGCCGCGGATCGCTGGAAGAACGAGGCCGTCGAGATGAATCGTGGATGAATCAGGTGCGAGCCGTAGCGTGCTTGCCGCGCCTCCGGACATGACGTGTTGGAACGCTTCCTGGAATCGCTCCATTTCGGATTGCGTGCCGACGGTGACGCGAACGTGAGTGGGCCAGACGGGCCAGGGGCGGCCGATAAAAACTTTTTGCGCGGCCATTAGAGCGATCACATCTTTCGCGGGGCGTTTTGCGTCCAGCATGAAACAGTTTGACTGTGACGGAACGAAGGAATAACCGTTTTTAGAGAGCCATTGAAATGTGGTTTCGCGAATCGTCGCATTGATTTGTTTGCGTTCGGGCACTAGCCGCGGATCCTTCACGCTGGCTGTCGCTGCGGCTACCGCGGTGATGGGCATAGCGCTCCAGCCGGAGAATGCGGTCATTTTTTCGAGAAGGTCCGGCCGGGCGATTCCAAATCCACAGCGCAAACCAGCCATGCCGTAGATTTTTGAGAAGGTCCGCAGGACAATCAGGTCTTTATCTGCCTTTACGAGATCGAGCGCGGTAGAAGCGTCGGAGAAATGGATGTACGCCTCGTCCACCAGAAGAATGGAATCTTTCGGCTTGTTGGCGAGCAGGAACTCGATGTCCGCATGGCTCGTCAGAGTGCCGGTAGGGTTGTTTGGCGTGCAAATATAAAACATACCCGCATCCGGAGCTGCCGCCAACATGGCTTTCACGTCGTGCGCGTAGGTTTTCGTCAGCGGTACGTTTACGACCCGCGCGCCGGAGGCCTTTGCGGCATGCGCACCAGCTTCGTAGCCGGGATCGGCAGTGACGTAACTTTTCGCAGGAGATGTGAAGGCCAGGACAGAGTAGTGCAGCGGGCCGCTGGAACCGGGGAAGGCGCGCACGTACTCGGGATTGAGGCCTTCGGCGGCCGCAAATGTTTTTATGAGATCTCCAGTCATCCAGTCCGAGTAGCGGCCGCCTTGGGAAGCGACGCTATTGACGGCATCGCATGCGACGCCGCAGGGACCTAGAGGATTCTCGTTTGCATTAATGAGCACCGCATCTTTGGGATAAGGGATCGATCCGGCATGGGCCAGCATGGGCTCGGTGACGATGCGATATCCAACCGCCACCGCTGCAGCGGCGGCGGAAACTTGCAAAAATGAGCGACGGGAACGACAGCTGCGGTTTTTTTCCAAGGCCATGGTTTACCTCCAACAAGCCGCTCGCATACCGCGAACTGACTGTAGACAAACTATCACGATCCGCGCCTTGGGAACTTCCTATTTCGATTGAATTTCTTGCTCGAGAGTATTTGCATGGTGCAGGAACCATGTTGCGTTTTTCCGTGGCAGATTAGGAGAAGAAAAAGGGAACGGCAGCCTACGCTCCGCGCCTCGCGGCGCGGTAAGGCCTTTGTGTTCAGACGATTATAAGAATCTCGCGAAGAGGTCCAGCAGGGCTGTCAAAAAGTTTTCCTGTGGAAATTAGCGGGCTGGCCGGCACAAAATTTATAAGAAGTACTATTGACTGCGTAGGCCCCGCGAAATATCTTATCTTTTGCTCGACCCGGCCAAGTAACGAAATCCGACAAGCTGCGAGGCAGGCATGGCCACCGAAACCGCTGTAAACACCATGAGCATTCCAACGGGTAGGATTCTTGAAGAGCGGTGGGAGAAATTGCGCACCCACCGCCGCGTAGTCTCTCGGGTGAAATTCCAGGTCGAATGGGAAGAAGGCGCCCAGCGGCAGAAAGCCAACGGCGTCACTGTGGACATCAGCAAGTCCGGTTGTCTGGCGGTTGTGGGAGCGGGCCTTCCGCTGCGCAAGCGCGTCCGCCTGATCAATCCCACCAGCGGGCGAACCGCCGAAGCGCACGTTGTCTGGCGCGACCATGAGGCCTGGGATGTTGGCCTCGAGCTGATTAAGCCGGACCCGTCCTTCTGGGGCGTGAAGTTTTAATATGTTCTACCAGCGCGCGCGCCGCGGCGAAGCGTGCGCGTGCAGGCCCGCGGCCGGTCTTGCCTTATAGACACTGGTAGGTTCCTGGCTGCCAAGGCATCCAGCCAGGGCGTCGCGGCATATCCTTTTCCCGGCTTCAATTCGGCCACTTTTCCTTGGGCAAGCTCTTCTGGATGGTTTCCAGCTTCTGGAAGCCGTCTTTGATAACCGTTTGCTTAACGTTGTCCCTGGTTACCACCACAGGGCTTAGAAGTATCGCCTGGACAGTCTTGGTTCCATTGGAAATCGAAACGGCATTCTTGACGGGTGTGCCGGCCGCCAGATTCACAGCAGCTTCGGCGGCCAGCTTCGCCTGCAAGCCAAGCGGCCTATAGACGGTCATGGTCTGCGTGCCATCCAAAATGCGGATAATGGCGGCCAGATCCGCATCCTGACCGGACACCAGCACTTTGCCGGCGAGTTTGTGCTCCTCGAGCGCCTGGATCGCGCCTCCTGCAGTTCCATCATTGGAAGCGACAACGGCGGTGATGTCGCCTTTCGTCGAGTCGATCACTTTGGACATGATGGCGTAGGCTTCGGCAGGGTCCCAATCCTTGGCCCAACCGTCGCTTACAATTTTGAGGTCGCCACGATCCACAAAATCCTTTAGCACTCGGATCTGGCCGTCGCGCAAGATTTTGGCATTGGCGTCGGCCGGGGAGCCGCCGATCAGAACGTAGTTTCCTTTAGGCGCGAGTCGTGCGAGCGTGGAGGCTTGCAGCTCGCCAATGACCTCGACGTTGCTGCCGACAAAGAGATCAACATCGCTGTTGCGCACCAGGCGCTCATAGCAAATCACGGGGATTTGGCGGGCCTTGGCAGCGTTCACAATGCGTGCGGCCTTGTCTGTGTCGTGCGGCACCAGGACGAGAACTTTCGCGCCGGAATCCATCAGTTTCTGCGATTGTTGGAGTTGCAAATCGTCGTCTCCCTCGGCGGTCTCCACAAGCACTTCGGCTCCCAGCTCCTTCGCCCGTTTTTGGAAAGTGTCGAGATCCGTCTGCCAGCGCTCGATTTTGAGGGAGTCCATCAGGTAACCGATTTTTAGCGGCGCGCTATGGCCCGTGGCAGTTTGCTCCTTTGCGAAGCAAATAGGAGAGACCAAGAACGCGATCATCGACAGGGAGAGGGCCATTCGACGCCGCAGACGCTGCATGTTTTTCACCATCAAGCACCTAAAACCGTAGCACTAGCCAGGCCGCGCCACAATCTGATAACTGGCGCGAGTGGACCAAGAGTAAAGGGGAACCATGGCGACGGACCGGTTTCGCGACAAGGGACCCCCGAAAGCGGTCCGGGACGGCGGTTCCAGAAGCAAGACGGCTTCGCCTAAGTGCTGTCCCGGCAATCATTTGGCCGTCTCTTCTTCGTGGCCTCCCGATTGCCCCGCTTCATGGGGGTAGACATTCTACATGCGTTGGGTGTAGAACATCTACAGCCTGAGGTGAAGATGAGTCCGCGCTACCAGAACCGCATCGAGCTGTTGCAAGGAACGCTCGATCTGCTCATCCTCGAAACCCTGCGGTGGGGGCCGCGGCACGGCTACGGGATCAGTCAGGCGATCCGCACAAATTCGGGAGACATTTTGCAGGTCGACACCGGTTCGCTCTATCCAGCGCTGCACCGGCTGGAGCGTCAGAAATGGATCACCGCGGATTGGAAAGTTTCTGAAAACAAGCAGCGCGTCAGAGTCTATCGGCTGACGGCCGGAGGCAAAAAGCAACTGGAATCCGAGCGCTCGCGCTGGGCGCAGCTTTCGGATGCCATTGCCGGGGTGCTCAATCCAGCGAAGAGGGAGGGCGAAGCGTGACATTTTCCCTTTGGAATCGTCAAAAACGTGAAGGCGAACTGGACGAAGAACTCCAAAGCCATCTGCGAATGGCGGTCGAAGACCGAACGGAACGCGGCGAAACCGAAGACGAAGCGAGCCGTGCTGCACGGCGAGAGCTGGGCAATGTCGGCTTGATCAAGGAGGTCACCAGGGAGATGTGGGGCGGGGCTTCGTTTGAAAAACTGATACAGGATGTGCGATATGGCTTGCGGATGCTTCGGAAATCGCCGGGATTCACGGCGGTCGCCATTCTCACGCTGGCGCTGGGTATCGGTGCGAACACGGCTTTGTTTTCCGTAGTGAACGGCGTATTGTTCAATCCTCTGCCGTACCCGCATCCCGAGCAGCTCGTCTGGCTAGCGGAAAGCAAACCGAATTTTGCGACTGGCTCCATCTCCTTCCCGAACTTTCTGGACTGGCAGAAAAACAATCAGACTTTCACGAGTATGAGCCTGTCTCGAGGCTACTCGTACAACCTCACGGGGCTTGGTGAGGCTGAACAGCTGCGCGGGAGGCTCATTTCTTCTGATTTTTTTGCTGTGCTCGGCGTCAATCCTGCTATGGGACGCTCGTTCGCTCCTGGAGAAGACGCGATAGGCGCCGCTCCTATCGCCATGATCAGCGGTGGTCTCTGGAAGCGGAAATTTGGTTCCTCGCCCGAGATTTTGGGAAGGAGCCTGACCCTTGACGGCAAGGCCTACACCATCGTGGGCGTAGTCCCGGCAAGTTTTGAGCTTTCCCTGGGCGGTTTCCATGACATTGATGTTTATGTGCCCATCGGGCAATGGGGAAACCCGCTATTGCCGAAACGAGGCGCCGGTCTGGGTTTTCACGGTATCGGTCGCCTGAAGCCCGGTGTCAGCATTGAGCAAGCCCGCGCTGATATGCAGGGAGTAACGCAGGGACTCGCCGCCGCATACCCCGATACGGACAAGGGCATCGGAGCCGGAGTCTTTTCGTTGAAACAGACGATGGTCAAGGATTTGCGGGTATTTCTGCTGGTTTTGCTCGCCGCCGTCGGCTTTGTGCTTTCAATCGCTTGCGTCAATGTGGCCAATTTGATGCTGGCCCGCTCGTCGGTGCGCACGCGCGAATTCGCGATCCGCACTGCTATGGGCGCCAGCCGCGGAAGACTGCTTCGCCAGCTACTGACGGAGAGCCTGCTGCTGGCTTCGACGGGAGGAACGATTGGCTTGCTGTTGGCAGGATGGGGCACGAACGTGGCGATCGCTCAGTTGCCCGTGACTCTCCCGCGCGCGGCGGAGATTGGGCTGGATGCGCGCGTGCTGCTTTTTACGCTCTTGATAACGCTGGCGTGCGGAATCCTTTTCGGGTTGGGGCCGGCGCTTAAATCGGCGCGCCCCAACCTGCACGACACGCTCAAAGAAGGCGGGCGAGGCGGCAGCGGCTCGCGTCATCGTGCGCAGGGCGTCTTTGTGGTAGTGGAAATGGCGATGGCGCTGGTGCTGCTCATCGCCGCGGGATTGATGATCCGCAGCCTCACCGCGCTTTGGAATGTGAATCCGGGCTTCGATTCGCATAATCTGCTGACCTTTGGAGTTGCCCTCCCTCCGTCGATGAGCATGGCAGATCCTGCCGCCATTCGCGCCGCTCTCAGGCGTGTTGATCAGGAGCTGGCGGCGGTTCCCGGGGTTCAGTCCGTTTCGCTCTCCTGGGCAGCGACGCCGATCGCGAGTGATGACGAAGATCTTTTCTGGATCGAAGGCCAGCCAAAACCGGCAAGCGATAGCGAAATGAACATGGCGCTCAGCTACGTGGTGGAAGAGAGTTATTTGAATGTAATGCGGACACCGCTCGAGCGCGGGAGATTTTTCACTGCGCAGGACAATGAAAACTCCTCCCGTGTCGTAGTGGTCGACGATTCCTTCCGAAAACAGTACTTCGGCGAAAAGGATCCCATCGGACGGCATATTTTCTTGACGAACAAGGGGGGGCGCGCGGAGATTGTCGGCGTGGTTGCGCACGTAAAACAGTGGGGTCTGGATTCTGACGACAAGGAGAAACTGCACGCGCAGCTCTATTTTCCGTACATGCAGCTTCCCGATGAAGCCATGGCCCTTTCCTGGAACGGGACCGGCGTCATGGTGCGGTACGATCCGAAGGCGCCTGCCATCGGCGAATCGATGCGGGCAGCCATCAAGCGCATCAGTAGCGAGCATGTCATGTCCAGTACGCAAACGATGGACTCGATTATTTCCGGCTCGCTCGCAACCCAGCAGGTTTCGCTGATCCTGCTAGGGGCGTTCGCTGCGCTGGCGCTCGGGCTCGCGTCCAGTGGGATTTACGGCGTCATTTCCTACGTCGTCGAGCAGAGGACGCAGGAGATCGGGGTCCGCATGGCCTTGGGCGCAAAGAGAACCGATGTCCTGCGCTTGGTCCTGGGGACAGGGATGAAGATGGCTGGGATTGGCGTAGCTATGGGCCTCGCGGGTGCTTTTGGATTGACGCAACTCATGGCCAGCCTGCTCTTCGGGGTCAGCGCAACCGACCCGCTGACGTTTACCGTCGTGGCCATCCTTCTCACGATCGTGGCGCTTACGGCATGCTCCATCCCGGCGCGGCGGGCCATGCGAGTCGATCCCATGGTCGCGCTGCGATATGAATGACCTAAGACGCCCCGCACAATTTACCGCCTCGCGGAGGCCCCCTGGCTTTGTACCAGGGCGTAGGAATTGCCGTATAGGTCTTTGAAGATCGCCTGCGTGCCCCACGGCATCTCTTTCGGTGGCTCGGCGAACTTCACGCCGTGCGAAGAATACCGCTCGTAGGTCTTTAGGCAATCATCCGTCGCCAGAACCCATGTCGGATTTTGGCCGATGCGCTCGGTCATTTTCCGCGCCCCCTCCTCGCCATGCATGGACGGCTCGGGTTTTTGCAGAATAATCTGAAGGTCTTGGCCGGGCGCGGCTACCGTGACCCATCGTGCGCCGGGGCCAAATTCTTGATCCGAGCGTTTCTCGAATCCCAGGACTTCCGTATAGAACTTCAGCGCTTCGTCATAGTCGCGAACGAGAATGGTTACATTACCTAAGCGAATACTCATGGGAGACTCCTTTTTCATTTATGCGTGGTGCACTGCGCTTCCGGGACGTCGGGAACGGGTCCATCGCCGCTCCAGCGCTCGAGCAACGCGGGAATGTTTTTCGTGAGAATCTTCGAACTCCAGCCCTTGCCCAGCATCCGGCTGACCATCCAGCCGCGCATGCCGCGGAAGCCGCTATGTTCGAGGCGGACTTTTGTTCCTTCCGCGACGGGCTCGAGCGTCCAGGCGACCGTAGTATCGAGTCCACTGCCGCACCAGGAATAGACAAGCCTGCGCGGCGGGTCGACTTCGAGGACTTCGCAGTCCACAATCCCGGCCCACCCACGCGGCTTGGGCTCGACGCGGAATTGGAATTTATGTCCCTGGCGCGGCTCGAAATTGTTCTTCATCAGCCACTGGGCGATGGCTTGCGGATCGGTCAGCGCTCGCCAGACTTTCTCCGGCGCATGCTTATAAGTGACTTCAAACTCGAGATCGCGGTTCATCACTAGGTCTCTTTTTTCGCTTGCTCATCAAGGAATTTGCCTAGAGCGGTGAGCTTCCCTCGCCAGAAGCGCTCGTAGTGGCCGACCCAGTCGTGGATTTGGCGAAGCGGCTTGGCGTGCAAGCGGTAGTAGCGATCGCGTCCTTCGCGGCGCACTTCGACCAGCCGCGCCCGGAGAAGAATGCGCAAATGCTGAGAGATGGCTGGCCGGGTCATGGCAAAGGGCGCGGCAATCTGGCGCACGGGAAGTTCGCCCCGCATGAGGAGATCGAGTACGCGGCGGCGCGTGGCATCGCCCACAGCGGCGAATACGTCTCTAGGAGAAACCAGCCGCGACTGTTTCATGGAAGCTAGAATAGGTAAGTGAATGCTTACCTGTCAAGCGCGATCTTCCGTCCGAATGCGCGGGAGAGCCGCCGCAAGCTCTGCCGAAATGCTGGATTGTCGTGGAACTTACTCGGCGGGAACTAACCAGGCGTCTATGAGCGGCGAAACCACAGTGCAAAACCGCGCAACGCAGAGGGCCGCCAGGAGACCGGTAAAGACGTCCATAGTGTAATGCGCGCGAAGGATGAGCACGGTGGCCATCTCGAAGAGAACCATTGCTACAGCCACGATCGTGAGCCAACGCCGGCCGAGACGCGCCAATTCGATTCCGCCAAACACCGCGATGGCTGTGTGTCCGGAGAAGAAAAAATCGTTGCCCACGTTGTAAGTGACCAGTGCCGAAGGGAATCCGGGGTAGTGCCAGATCATGTTCGGAGGCGCCGGGAGCGCGCAGATGGCTTGCATGATCTGGCGCAGCCCAAGCAGCAGTACGAGTCCCAGGAACGGCCGGACGCTCGGACCAAAGAGCCAGCGCGCCAGCAAGAAAACTCCAAGTCCGTCGAGTAAAGCGGAACTAAGAATTAGTAGCGCGTTGGCGGCCGTCGGCGAATGGTAGAAGTAGGAATTTGCGCCGGCGGTCATGGTGTGAAGCGCATCACCGACGCCTGCGGCAGGCGCGGCTCGCCGCGCGATCAGCGATTGCGTCCAGAACCAGATGCCCAGCGCCAGGGCCGTGAGCACCATCCGGCGGATCAGGCGACGCCGCTTATGCCGAGTTTCGGCGTTGGTCATTTGCAGGGAAGGTCTCTCTCGGCACGCACCGCTTGCACAGGGGCGCTCACACCTGTTTCGCGACTTCCAACGCGAGTTCGCGCGCCTTTCGCAAGTCGAGCTTCCCCGTGCCTAGATACGGCAACTTTTCTACGCGTAGAAACTGATCCGGGCGGGGCCGCCAGAGCGCCGGCAAATCACATTTCGCAAGAAGTTCCAGAGTTTCTTTCAACTTATCATCCGGAAGCGTGTGCAACACCATCAGACGTTCGCCTTTTCGTTCATCGGGAACGGCGGTCACCACAAACACTTGTTCGGTCGACTTTGCCAGTTCGTGCAGCTTGTCCTCGACCTTGATGTGCGGCACCATTTCGCCCCCGATTTTGCTGAAACGGCTCAAACGATCCGTGACCCGCAGGAATCCATCTTCGTCGAGCATGGCGATGTCGCCGGTGTTGTACCAGCCATCGCGCAAAACTGCCGCCGTTTTTTCCGGTTGGTTGAGGTAGCCCTGCATCACGTTGGGCCCGCGTACCAGCAACAATCCCGGCTGATTGACGGGCACAGGTTCGAGGGTTTCGGGATCGATAATTTTCACGCTCATCCCCGGCAGCGGATGCCCGATGCTGCCGCGCTTTGCGCCCACTTGACGGAACGATGCCGCGCGAAAATCAATCGTATTCACCGTCACGGCCGGCGAACACTCTGTGCAGCCGTAGCCTTCGAGCGGTCGGAGGCCAAAGCGGTCCTCAAACGCCTGGGAAATTCGATCCGGCAGCTTTTCCGCGCCGGCCATCACAAAGCGCAAGCTGCCGAATTGTTCCGGCTCGCAGCGGCGCGTATAGGCATTGAGAAAAGTCGGGGTTGCCAGAAGCATGGTCACGACATATTTGTTGACGAGTGCGCCGATCGCGCGGGAATCGAGCGGATTCGGGTGAAACACAACGCCAATCCCGGTCGCGGCTGGGAGGCACAGCGTGCCCGTGAACCCAAACGAGTGGAAAAAAGGAAGAATACCCATGATGCGATCGTTGGAGTGCAGCAGAAAGACCTGATTGAGCTGCTCGACGTTCGAGGCTACGTTGTAGTGCGTCAGCACCACGCCTTTGGGCTCGCCCGTTGAGCCGCTGGAAAAAATAATCGTGGCGATGTCTTCGAGTTGCGTCTTGCGCTCGGCTCCGGCGTATTTTTCGATGCTTCGCGCCGGAAGGAAAAACGCCAAAGCGGCGCCCAGGCGCTCGCTGAAACGCGGCTTCTGCGCCAGGTCTTCCAGGAAAACCGTCTCCGCTGGCGGCTGCACGTGCACGCGTTCGAGAAACGCGCGAGCCGTAATGACCGTCCTCAGGTTGCATTGTTTTGCGCAAGATTCCAGCGTTTCATTCGAAGCGGTGTAATTTAGATTGACGGGCACTTTTCCCATGAGCATCGCCGCGAAATTCACTAAAGCGCCGGGAATCGAAGGCGGCAGCAGTATCCCGACCATTTCCTGGCCCTGCCATGTCTTCCGCAGTCGCCGCGCCAGAAAGAGTGTTCTCGCAAGCACGGCGAAAAAAGTCAGCTTCGGTGTTTGTCCATCGGCCATGGCGAAGCGAAACGGATGGCGCCGCGCGGTGTAGAGAAATGTCCTCGGCAGCGGCCGCATATGGCGCTTGCGCCGCGCGAACGCTTCTGCTCCGAGATCCTGCACGGCCTGCCGCGCCTCCTGCGCTGATGAGGTTGCCGGCAGCGGCTCGCCGAACGTCACGCGCACGGGATACGGCAAGTGGCGCGGGAATTTCCACAGGAATCGCCCCCCGGCAAAACTGAAAATGGAGCCCCACACGCCGTCAAGATTCACGGGAATGATCGGAACGTTCACACCCTTGATGATGCGTTCCATGCCCCGGCGGAACGGCATCATCTGCCCGATGCGGGTCATCTGCCCCTCGGGGAAAATGCAAACCAGTTCGCCGTCCTCGAGTGCCTGCGTCGCGCGCCGCAAGGAATGAATCATTTCGCGCGGGCCTTGATCGGACGAAATCGGGATCACACCCAATATTTTCGCGAATGGCTTCACCAGCGGATGATCGTACGAACCTTTGAACATCAAGAACCGCACGGGACGGTCGATCGCCGCGATGAGCAGCACGGCGTCAGCCATCGAAACATGATTGGGCACCAGCAAAGCGCCACCTCGCGTCGGCACGCGTTCACGCCCCGCAACGTCGAGCCGGTAAAGCGTGTGCGTAAGCATCCACAGCAGCAGCCGCAGCAAGGAGTCCGGCAACAGCCACAAAACGTAAGCCGTCGCCGCCAACGACATCACCGCCGTCCAAATGAAGAAAGACTGCAATCCGATGTGCAGATAATGTGTAAACCCGGAATAGATAGCCGAAGCGCCAATGACTCCGACAAAGGACAGGAAATTTGCAAACGCGATGACGCTGCCTTTTTTGTCTTCAGCAGGTCGGTGTTGAATTAACGCGTTGATGGGAACAATAAAAAAGCCGCCAGAAAATCCGAGCGCGGCCAGCAGCAGGACCACCTGAAGAAACGTCAACCCATGGATGGAAATCGCGAAAGCAAACAACGACATGCCGATGGCGCCCAGCGGGATGAGGCCATATTCGATCTTGCCCGCAGAGAGAAGTCCTGCAGCGTAGCTGCCAAGCCCGATGCCTATGGCCAATGCTGCTTGCAAATACCCGCCATGCGTTTCGTCGATGTGCAAGACTTCACGGCCGTAGAAGACAATCACGAACTGGAGCAGCGCGCCGAGAAACCAGAAGTAGGTATTGCCGACGACGGCAAGGTGCAATGTGCGATCTGGCCGGACAACCTGAACTTGCTTGATCAGATCGCCGAAGATGTTGAACCGGAATTTCCGGGAAGGGTCGGCGGCAGGAACGCGGGAAATGGTGAAACTCGTTGTCAGACCGACCAACGTGCAAGCACCAAAGATCAGGCCTGCATAGAGCTCCCGCCCATGAAACCGCTGAGCCAGCAACGGTCCGGCCACAGCCCCCGCGATAATCGCGATGAATGTCGTCAGTTCGAGAATCCCGTTGCCCCAGGACAACAGTTCGTCCGGAAGCAACTCCGGAAGCAAGCCATATTTCGCCGGGCCGAAGAAGGCCGCTTGCGTACTCGCCAGAAAAATCACGGCGAACGCCAGGCCGGTACTGCCGTTCGCGAAAGCATAGAGCGCGAACAGCATCGCGAAAATTTCGAAGATCTTCGTGGCCATGGCCACGCTTCTTTTGCTGAAGCGGTCCGCCAGATAGCCACCGGCCATTGAAAACAGAAGGAACGGCACGGCAAACAGATTTCCAACGTAGAAAACTAAGAGATCCTTCTGAGAGTCGCTGGGGTTGGTTCCGAGAACAAGGAAAATGACAAAAAACTTCAGGCCGTTATCATTGAACGCGCCCTGAAATTGCGTGGCGATCAGGCTCCAAAAGCCCAATCGCCACTTTCCGTTTGGTTCTCGAATCAAAGGAGTTCCGTCGTCGGCCATGCAGGCGCACCCACGCGCTCAAGTGGAGGCTACAGAGATAGAACGATCTTAGCAGGCCTTCTTGCGCCGAGGTGCGTGGCAGCGGCCCAGTGTGCCGAAAGCGAGACGCCAGTTTGTGAGGTAGTCTAGACTACGGTTTTCGAGCTGCACCGCTGGCCCCGGCCTTCCCTGTTGCCGGCGGCGCTGTTTTACGCCCGGCGTTCAAGTGATCGAAGTGTAGCGCGGCGTTGAGCAATAGCATAAAGCTGCCCTGCGTCTCCTGCCGCCACATTGGATTCGTCGCGAATAAAACGACATGGCCGCGCCCCACCGGGACGTCGACGATGGCCGGCGATTCCGCCAGTTCCGAGCCGCCCGCCAGCATCCCGCTAATCCACAAATCTTTTTCACCCGCGAAACGCAGCACAACGCGCGGGTAGAGCGATGGTGGCGGAAGGAACGAGCTCAGACCCGCCCGCATATCCGGGTCGACGTAAAGTTCCTGTTCCGCCTTACTTCTGTGCACCGGAGCTTCTGGTTCGGTCCATGCGCGGCCCTGCGGAATGTCGGGGTCGGTCATCGAGCCTCGGCCGCTTGGGCGCGAGCTGCCCGCCTCGGCGCCAAAAAACCTCCCAAATCTCCCCGCCACAGAAACACCAAACACCGGCCCTTGGTTGAAGTACACCCCAACGGAATCGTCATATCCGTAGGTGATGGGGCTGGCCTTGTCCTCGACGGTTGCGCGAGCAATCATCCCCCGCGCCTGTAGTTGATGTGCGTCGCTGATGCTCACCGTATCGGTCAATCCCAGGTCGATCGGCAGGTGCGCGCTGGGGCCGATGGGAACGAAGAGCCCGCCATCCTCGATGAATTTCTTGAGATGAGCCACGCCGTCGAATCCCAGCCCCCCGCGAATGTCCGCGGCTTCGTCGACCCCGCCAAAATTCGGCGTCGTGGAAGAATTTTGCCAGGGAATCGGCCCGCCGGATGCGCTACCGTCCGCTGGCGTCCGAGCCGGCAAACCGTTGAGAATTTGCTGCAGTCCAAAGAAAGTCGGCGGAAACAGAATCACATCGTACTTCTCGCGCAGGTTCGCTGTATTGCGAACATTGCTATCGGAAATGTAGGCGTAGGGCACGCCGGTCTCTTCCAGCGCGAGCCGGAACCAGCCCTCGTTTTGCGTGTCCGTCCAGTTGTGCATCAGCGCGATACGCGGCACGGCGACTTCGTGCCGCGCCACGTCCGGTACGGACTCCGCGCTCGTCACGCGAACGCCCAGCTCCCGTGCCGTCGCGCTCAGCCGCAGGTCCAGATCGGGCGGATTGCCATCGAGCGGTAGAATAAAAGTCCCAGGAAAGAATTTCTGTCCCGCGGCCTCGAACCCCTCTTCCGCGGCGAAAAACTTCACGTCCTTCAGCCGAAAACGCAGCGTCGCCAGGTTGGGCTCAGCGGTCGCGTTGATCACATAAAATCTCGCCGCTGCCGCCGCTTTGCCCTTCTCCGAGTGCGGCGGAATCACGCCGCCTCCATCAAACCTTGCAACCCTGTCCACAAGCGTCATCGGAGCTTTCAGAATCGCCGTATCGGTAATGCGCACCGTCTTCACATTGCGCAAAGGCCCGAGCGTCCAACCCGTGTCATCGTAAGGACGCGGATCGCTCGTCGAGTAGTATTGCGTGTCGAGCAGCATGTCCGCCATTCGGCTGTAGGGCTGGTCCATGCGGATGATGTAGCTGCCCAGCGGAAGCTTGGTGGTCTTCGCTTCCTCGGTTTTCTTTGTGCCAGCATCCTCTTTGGGCCTTTCGGACTTCTCCGCTTTTGTTTTATCGCCTGTTTTGCTCTCGGCTTTCGCATCCGCGCCCTTCGCGTCCGCGGATTTTGCCGCTGGCGACAGCGTTTCCTTCACCTCAAAATCCTGCTCAAGCTTTTGCACTTCGGCGCCCTGTCTCTGCAGCAGATTCGCCAGCTGGGCCGCAAGCGCGGGACGCCTGCCGTCATTTACGATGGCCCAGGCCGCTGGGCCTTCCGTCCTGGCTTTGGCAACGGACCGTTTGCTCTTCTCGTAGAAATCTCTGAGAAGCTCCTGCCCGTGCTGCGCCGTGTAGTCCAGCGAAAGGAGCACGCCGCTTTCCTCGAGGTTCGTGTTATTGCGCAAGGACCACATCACTTTGGGCAAAGGCGGATTGGGCCGGAACCAGGCCCGGCTCGTGGAACTCGGAGGCAGCTCAGCTTCCTTTGTTTCGGGTGTGCTGTTGCCGTACGTTTCGTAAAAACGCCCGATCGAGTTGTGCCCGTTCGCGACATAAAACATATAGTTGGGCGCCCACCCGTCATAGAAACCGTGGGTCCACACACCCACCACACCGCGTTCCGTCAATCCTTCGACGTCGTTGTAAGCAAACTTCTGCCACTCGCTGATGACCATCGGGTCGAGCCAGGCGTTATAAGGTCCCGTGCCTGTCGAGACGTAAAGGTATGGAATCGACTCATGCAAATCGTGGAGCACCTGCGGATGCCAATAGAAAAAGCTCTGCATCATCATCTGTGAAAGTTTCAGCCCCATGGCGATGCCGTCGCGGTTGTTGTCGTGCTGCACGTAGTGCCCCCAGTAAACCAGTCCCGGCTGGGGCTTGTCGGGATTGGCCTTTTTGTAATTCCAGGCGTCCACCACGCGGTCGTGCCCATCCACTTCGACGATCGGAGTAATCAGAAAAACAGCGTTTTTGCGAATATTTTGAATGAACGGGGAATCTTCCACGGCCAAGCGGTACGCCAATTCCATCAGCATCTCCGGCGATCCCGTCTCGGGCGAATGAATCGATCCCGAAGCCCAGTAAAACGGCTTGCCGCCGGCGATCAGCTGCTTCGCGTCGCCATCGGTAATCTTGCGGGGATCGCCAAGCTTGGCGGTAATATCGCGCAGTTGATCGAGCTGCGCGATGTTCGCTTCGTCGCTCACGGCGATAAGCAGGAAGTCGCGCCCCTCCTCCGTTTTGCCCACGCGGTAAACCTTCACGCGCGGACTGGCCTTCGCGAGCTCGTCGTAATAACGGTAAATGTCCTTCGAATAAGTCAGAAAGTCCGGCGCACCAACGATGTGGCCGAGAATTTTCTCTGGTGAGGGCACTGTCGAGGAAGCCGGCAAGTGATCGACCAGCTCTGTAAGAAAAAATGGCTCCGTCGTAAACTCGCGAATTTTCTTGCCATACTCTTCATCGTTTGCCGGAACGCCTTGCGCACTGGCAAGCGCAGCCGTGCAGCTGGTGAAAAGAAAAGCCGTAACGGCCGGCAACCAAATACTCCGTAACCGAGTCCGCCCTGCCCGGGCAAACTCACACAAGACTCCACTCGGAATTCTCATCATCGCCTCACTTTTATGCTTGCCCTGGCACCCAACCGGCCGCTGCACCATGTGACGGGCAGTTCGCAACAAACGTTTCAGCCGTTTTAAAGCCTGCCCGCATCACGGAAGAAGCGGGTAGCATAATGCCTCCTAGGCTTGGAGGGAAGAATGACAAACGGCGTAGCTGTTCAAAAATCTGTGCTCATCACCGGCGCAACCGACGGCTTGGGCAGAGCCACGGCGCTCTTGCTGGCGCAGCTTGGCTATCGCATTTTCGCCGCCGGACGTTCGCCAGAAAAACGCGCCCAGCTTGAAGCGCTGGCGCAAGAGAAGAAACTGCCCCTCGAAACGCTGGAACTCGACGTCTGCGACGATGCTTCCGTCCAGCGAGCTGTAGCCGCCGTGCTCAGAAAAGCCGGCGCCATCGACATCCTCGTCAACAATGCCGGCGTGAATTTTTCCGCTACCGTCGAAGACTTGCGCATGGAAGACTGGCGCCGCCAGTTCGAGACAAATTTCTTCGGGGTTTTGCGCGTCACGCAAGCGGTGGTGCCGCTCATGCGCGAACGCAAGCGCGGCCGCATCGTGATGATGAGCTCGGTTTCCGGATTCGTCACGGCCCCGACGCAAGGCGCTTACAGCAGCAGCAAATTCGCCCTCGAAGCCATGAGCAACGCGCTGCGCCTCGAACTGTATCCCTTCGGCGTTCAGGTGATTCTGATTGAGCCGGGCTACATCGTGACGGGCATCCAGCAAGCCGCCTTGGAACTCTCCAGACCTTACTTGGATAAAGTGACGAACGGCCCCTACGCCCCTCTGTACGTACGATTCTTCCAAAGTGTCACCGGCGCTCGCGCCAAATCAAAAACGACACCCGAAGATTGCGCACGAGTGGTCCTCCAGGCGATCGAAGCGCCCAACCCGAAAATTCGTTACCTGGTCACGGGGCTAGCGGTCGTCGCGAAATGGTGCAAGCGCTTGTTGTCAGATAGAGGGGTAGACGCCATCTTCCGGCGGAGATTCGGAATTGCCCGCGAGACATAACCCAAGTCGCGCCCATTAGAAGCGTGTACGGTTAGCGGATCCCTTATGGATTCGAGATCTGGAAGGAAAGGCTGTTCTCTCGCAATTCCTGCCACTTTTTGGACCAAGCCTCATGAACGGGGCTCTCGGCATAGTCGGCGGCAGCTTCAGCGCTCGTGAATTCAATCGCATACACGCCGCTGAAATCCTTGATCTGGTTGCGCTCCGTCTTCAGCCAAACATTCTTGATGCCGGGAATTTTCCCCGCCATCTCCTTGATCCCCTTGACGGCCGTCTCCCGGTCATTGTTTGAAGTGGCGTCCTTAAACTTGTAAATCACTACATGCAGCACGGTTTTCGGCTGCCCGAACCGGTTTTGCCCCGCCACACTGCGAGCATGCAGCGAACCGGCTGCGATTCCTGCTATAAACAATCCTGCGCATAAAACAATCTGCGTCACGCGTTTCTTGGTTGATTTCACCTGCTCCTCCTGTCGTTGCTACCCAGCCAGTCTATGAAATGAGTAAGGGGCGAGGCAACCTGCCGCAAAAATCGCCCGAACCTCCGCCCGCCAAACGGTTTGACGCGGCTGCGTTCGGACCGTTACGCTGCCAAAGCGCGTTTTTCGAGGATGGCATGGACGTTTCGCCGGGCGGCTTACCCGCCGATCAGGTGCAAGCGGCAAACCCGCCGCCACTCCCGCAACTGTGGGTCGGCTATCTTCTAGGTTTTGCCACTATCGTCGCGGAATTCGTCGACGCCTTGCTTCACCCCCCGGAGGTGGTCATAAACGAAATTCCAATTCCAAATTTGTATCTCTTTCTCCTCATGTTCGTCGGCGGCGTCTACTGGCTCGTCTGCGTGTATCGTTATCACGTGGTGATGCAGCATGTGCCCGGCTGGAAGCACCCCACTTCGCCCGCGCGCGCCGTCGGCTTCCATTTCATCCCCATCTACAACCTCTATTGGGTGTTCAAGTGGCCTCAGGAGATTGCCCGGTTCGTGAACTGGAGGTTCCGAGGGCCGGTGATGAAGCCGCAAATGGTAGGCCTCATGATTTTTGCTGCTTTCGTGATGCGTTTTCTGTTTGATCCCGGGCTTGGCCTGATCCTGCTTTTCCTGGCCGCTTCTTACGTCTCCGGCTCTCTTCGCAGAGCCTTGGCCTTGCCACCGATGCCCACGCTGAGCGCGCCGCCTTCGACACAATGAATTCACCCCGGGGCCTGCGAAAGCCTCAAGGAAACAGTAGATGAACTTGCTCGTCATGTGTTTGAGTCTTCCGGAATTGGCAGGTGCCAAGCTAAGCGGAGCGCGTATGCCCCTGGAATATTTACCATCAAAAGAAAAACGGCCCGGTGAAGATGTCTCCACCGGGCCGGCTGTTTTAAATTTAAGAATTTACCTGTTCGGTTTGTTCGGTACGTCGGCGGCTTTCGGGTCGGCTTGCGTTGCCGCGCTCGCGGCGATGGGCTTGCCCGTATCACTGCCGAAACGCGTCAAGTAGGGCATGAAGGGCGTCACCTCGAACGGCATCTTCTCGCGCTCGGCCACCGTGCCCACTGGCTTGCTCTTGATCAACTCCAGCTTGTCGTTCCAAGAATCCATCTTTACACGGCCGCCAATCGGCAGCGCCGCGATCATCTGGGGGTTCTGTTTTTGATCCACAGGCGTCGAAGCCTTCAGATCGCCGATCACCGGCACACGATTTCCCAAGTGCGGGCTGACAAGGTTCGGAATTTCCTTTTCGCGCGCAGAGAGCGCCGAAAGGAAAAGCCCGGCGTTCCCAAGCTGACCCTTATATGGCGAGTTGTTCAGCAGCTTGATGGCTTCCGCGTTGGCGGCGTTTTCTTCATCCTTGGTGCGCGCAAACCCGAAGTGGCGGAATGTTTCCTTGTCGTCCACCAGCAGCTGGTCGAAGAAGGCATACGTCGAATCCAGGCGATGGCCCAGTACGATGTGGCTCAACTCGTGGGCCATCATCGTCGCCAGGCTGGCTTCGTCCGGCAGAACGTCTATCAAGCCGCGGCTTAGCACGATGGTGTGGCCCACGGTGTACGACTCCAGCGTCGAGGTCATCATCACGCGGCACCGTACATCCGGCTCCACGTCGATGTTGTTGGTCACTTCCAGATTGTTAACCACCGTATCGAGGACTTTGTCGACTTCACCCTTCGGCGCGACCAATCCGATGCGCTCCAGCCGGTCAATCACGTTGTCTTCCGCTTGGCGGTCCCACGAGCGCTGCGCCTGAATCGGCGACAGGTCATTGGCCGTCTTGGTGTCGTCCTGCACTGGCGTCTCGACCAGAATCTTGCTCAGCTCCTGCTCCTGCTGGGAATGGCCGAGGTTATATCCCCACAGCCGCGTCTGGGCCTTGAAGTCCAGCTTTTTGCTCATCGCGTAGTGCAGATCTTTTTCTTCGCTGTAGACAAACGACGGCATCCACAACCCCGGCTGCACGTTGCTCCGCCAGCTATCAAAGTGGAAGTACCAGCTCGAGTGCCCTCCGCCGCTATAAGCGCCGTTGAACCGCACGATGTTGTAGTCCTGATCCTCCACCCAGATGCGCCCGAGGAACCTCCCCTTGCCCGACTTTTCCTGAGGAGAGACGTCGAACACCAGGCAGCGCACTTCGCCAAGAAATTCGCGCCGCACATAATCAAACTTGTAGTGCTGCTTGTCGAATCCGTTGGTGTCGATAAAAATCATCTGCAGAAATCCGTCCGGAAGAAACTGCATCGCGAAGGAAAAGAAATTTCCTACCGACCCGAAAATCTTCTTGCCCTTGCTCTCCGCGTTGCTCAACGACACCAGCTGCACACCCTTCGAGAAGTCGGCGCGCCCCAGGAAATATCTATCTCCTGCGGGCACGTAGCCAAGATCCTTGTCGGGCTTCAGGTTCTGTATGTAGGTCTCCACCAGCGGCGAATACTGCCGGATCTGCTGGTCGAGACGGTTTTCGTTCGTGATCACACGGTCGATCACCTGATCCATCGTCCGCGCTTGCTGCGGTTCTGCCGCCGCCGCGCTGGCGATGGTCCCGGACCAAACCAAGACGAATCCGAGGACAACTGTAGCTCGCATACCCATTTCTCTCTCCCCTTAGTAAGCCATACGGAACTCAATCCGCACGCGTGCTGGAAAATCTACCGGCTGGCCATCGCGTCTTGCAGGTTTAAACTTGATCGTTTGCGCCGCACGGACCGCAGCCTCATCGAGGCCGTGGCCCAGTCCGCTTACCACGTGATTTATTTGCATGGTGCCGTTAGAAAGGAACACCACGTCAATCACCACGTCGCCCTCTATCTTAAGACTACGCCCTTCGGCGGTGTACTCCGGCTTAGGCTTGTCTAGGATGTCAACAGGCGTGTCCGCCGGTCCTCCGGCTGCCACCTTTTTCTTCGGCGCATCCGCCACCGTTTGGTCTCCAAAGCCCGAAGACTGTACTTTCCCTGGTTTGCCGCTCGGAGGCGGGTTTGCCGTGCTATTCCCAAAACCGGTGCTCGCCACCGCCCCTTTAATCCCTTTGTCACCGCCCGTGCCGTTGCCGTAACCCGGACCGCCGGGAAGTGCGGGCGAACCCAGCCGGTTCACATTGGTTGCATGTTGCGGGTCGCCTTTGCCAGGCATCCCGTTCGGATCGCCGAAGCCGCCGGTCTGCACCTTATCGATGGGTGCCTTCACGGTTGCCGGCGCTGCGCTTCCCGAATTCATATTGTTCAGCTTCACTTCTTCTTTCGGGCGCTTCGGTCCGTTGCTGGTCGTATCGATCTTCGCCGCCTCTAGATGCACCTGCATCTCCGGCGCCAGCGCTTCCACTTTTTGCAGCTTCGGCACCACGGCCTTCGGAATCTCGAAAATGTGCGGCTTCTTGGGATCCAGTTTCACCGGTTCGACCACTGCCGGTTTCGGCGTCGGCGGCGGCGTTTTCGCTCTGACCACCTTCGGCGGCGGAGGGGGCGGCGGCGCCACCGGAATCTCCGTCAACGGTTCGGCAATCTCCACATTCTGAAAGTGCAGCGCCGTCTTCAACTGGTCCGGATAAATCAGCGGAATCAACACGCAAAAAATCAGCAAGCCAAGTTGCGCCACTGCGCTGACGCCTATCCGGCTCCAGCGGGGCTTCGAGTCTGGCAACAGCGCGAGCCGCGCCGCTATGGGCTTCGTACCGATGGCCGCCTTCCACGCCTCTGCATTGGGTTGGCGACGCCTATCCGCGTCAAATCCGACGCCCAACCGCGTCGTACTCCGTGGTGAATCTGCAATCATGGTTGTCATCCGCTTGCCGCCTCGAGAAGGTTTCATCTTTGGGAACCTCGGACATCTGGGAAGACCCAGCATACCCAAGGTCGCCATTTTTTACGATCGTGCGCTTTTCCAGTACTAGGGTACTTACGGGGCTGAGGGTGTCCTAATAGGACTTTCGTACTAGCGACGCGAAGTCGCTACTGGTCCCGCGAGCGCACGGTTTGCTTCCAGTCTGCTAACCCGGCGAGGCGGTTCTTGTTGCGGGGTTGGAAGCGCAACGCATATAGGATACCGCAATGGGGTCCTCGGCGTCCGTACTTTTAAGTACACTCCCCCTCAGGCTGGATTAAGCTCCTAGGATGCCAAGGATACCCGCTGCGTTGGATGGTCTGCGATACTGTAGATACCCTAATACTCCATGAAGAAAGACTCTAGAGACCGCCCGCAAGCCAGCAAACCCGCTGCCCCCACCCGCACTGCCCAGACGCTGGCGGCGTCCCCCGGCAAACTCGACTGGCTCTACGAGCAATCTTCCGCCGCCCGCTGGGGTCTCTCCCGCGAGCGATTTGCCGCCTCGCTCGAACGCAGCGCCGAGAAACGGCTCACGAGTGGAAACCTCGCACCCGAAAAACTCGAGGAATACCTCGCTGCCCTGCATCTCGAGGACTTGGCGCTAGCCACCGCTTGCATGGAAGATCGCGAGCCAGCCTGGGAACATTTCGTCAGCGCCTACCGCCCCTACCTTCGTGCGGCCGCTGCCGCCGTGCTTCGCTGCAGCTCTGCTTCCTCGGAAGCCTCGGAACTAGCCGATTCTCTCTTTGCCGAACTCTATGGCCTCGCTGACGGCACCCGCGGCGAACGCTCGCTCTTCCGCTATTTCCACGGTCGCAGCTCGCTGAAAACCTGGCTCCGCGCCGTTCTCGCCCAGCGCCACATTGACGCGATTCGCGCAGGCCGCCGCTTCGAATCCCTCGAAGACGATGACCGAAAACCCACCGCGCAAAAAATCCCGCAGGCAATGTCAGTTCAGCCGGCCGACCCCAATCGGGATCGCTACTCGACGCTTTTCGTTCGCGCCTTGCAGGCGGCGATCGCCGCCCTCGATTCGCGGGACGAACAGCGCCTGCGCCTCTACTACGCCCAGGAGCAAACCCTGGCCCAAATCGGCGAGCAACTCGCCGAGCACGAGTCCAGCGTTTCGCGCAATCTCGATCGCATCCGCCTCGCTCTCCGCCGCGCCGTCGAAGAAACTCTCCGCAAAGGCTGCCCTGCCGCCAAGGGCTTCGCCGCCGAACTCGGCCTCAGCGACGCGCAAATCTCTCTCTGTTTTGAGTACGCCTCCGCGGACGCCGCATTCGATTTAGAAAAGCTCCTTGAGCGCCGCGGTGGCACAAGCCCCGCAGTGGGGAGGCCCGGCCCATGAAACCGCGCTCCATCAACTCTTGCTGCAAGAACCCTGCCAACCCCCGTTCTAAGGAAGGAGAAAATCATGGCGTCTGAGGACCGCGACCGGACCTTTGAAAAAGCGCTGGCCCGCCAATTGCGTTCTTGCGCGTCTTCCAACCCGGACGCCAAGGCCTTTGCCGGAACGCCGGCGGATCCCAGCACCGAATTTTGTCCCGATCCCGAGACCCTTGCTGCCTTTCACGATGGCTCTCTCTCTGCCGAGGAAGGCAATCTCTGGAAACAACATGTGCTAAGTTGCGACCACTGCCAGCTTGTCCTCGCTCATCTCGCAACCCCTCTCGACATTCCGGTCCATCTGGGAGCCAGCGAAAATGTCCTGGCGATGCCGCAACGTGTTTCTTCTACCAGCACCGCTTCCCCTGCGCCCATTGCCCGTCCCAGTCCTCCTCACACTTTGCGCTGGCTCTGGCTCGTTCCTGCCGGCGCCATCGCCGCGACTCTGATCGCTTGGGTTTCCCTCGAAGAAAGGAAGCCCAGCCCGCGCTCCGCGCCGCCGTCCGTTGAAGTAGCGGAAAACCGCGAGTCCGCGGTGGCTGCGCCCACCGCGAAAACAGCACCTGCGGTTCCGCTTCCACGCAAGGAGAAGGATCAGCCTGCCGCTCCCACCGTTGGCGGGCTCCGGGGCGCCTCATCGGATGGTGAGCTCGCTTCCAAGGAGTCCCAAAACCAACTCCAGCTAAGCCAACAAGCTCCATCTCTGCATGCGGCCACTCCCGCTCATGGACCTTTCCTCGGCCAGCAAAAACAAGAACAACAGATAGGCCGCATTGCCGCCGGCAGCGCCGGAGCCGCCGATCAAAAGAAGTTCGACACGCAGTCTACCCGCAATGTGGCTGGGCGGGACGCGGGAGCCCTCGCGCGCGAAGCGCCAGCATCCTCACCGCCTCCCCCACCCTCTGAACCCGCCTTCCTCGCCGACGGTTCCGTCTCCGCCCCCTTGGCGGACAAACTGGCGCCGCCTGCAACCGCGCCGGCACCCTCGTCTGCATCGAATCTCTCCGCCTCCAAATCCAAAGCCGAAAACCTGGACGCAACTTCCGCGCTTACAGAATCCGTCGAAGTTTCCGGCGCTCGCCAAGCACCCTCGAGTGCTCGGGCAAGGATGCGCGCCGCCGCCCTAGAAAACCCCCGCGTCTTTTGGGCCCCGGGCGGAAAGCAGGCTTGGCGCATCGGCCCAGCCGGTTCACTCGAACACTCCAAGGACCAAGGTCTGAATTGGATTCCGCAGATCAGTGGCGTCTACACCGATCTCCTGGCCGGCTCCGCCCCCAGCGCAAGAGTCTGCTGGATCGTCGGCACCTCCGGCACTATATTGCGCACCACGGATGGCGGCACTCACTGGATCAAACTGGACGCGCCGGTGACCGACGATCTAACCGGCATTCGCGCCGCCAATGCCATCGAGGCCTGGATCTCTTTTGTGCCAGATTTCGGAACAGGTCTCATCAAGACCTATCAAACCACCGATGGCGGGCTAACCTGGTCCTCAATTCCCAGCCAGCAGTAACGGGCAAGCATGCGCTCTAGCTTTCTTGCAAGGAATTCTCGACCGACCGTTCTAAGTTGGAAGCGAAATCTTGATCGAGGTGAACATCATGGAACTCCGCAAGTCAAAATGGCAGAGTCGCCTGCCCTGGATTCTCTCCGGCACCGCTATTCTGCTTGCCGCTGCTGCATTCCTTAATCCCGCCTGCCGCAGGCAACACGTCTTTGCTTCGCAAGACAAACCCACGCAAGAAAAAGAGGCCCCCCGGGCCACCGGCCCCGATCAATCCACCAGCCTCAACGATCAAACCGATCTCAACGTCACGGTCTACAATTCCAACATCGCCCTGGTGCGCGACGTCCGCAATCTCACTTTGCCCGGCGGCATCTTCCGTCTCAAATTCATGGACATCGCCGCCACGGTAAATCCCGCAACGGTTCATTTCCGCTCGCTCACCGATCCCGATAAGCTCGCCGTCATCGAACAAAATTACGAATACGATCTCCTCGAGCCTGCCAAGCTGCTCCACAAATACGTCGGCAAAGAAGTGACGCTGGTCCGCTCTTACCAGGAAAACGGCACCACGAAGCACGAGGAAATCAAAGCCACTCTTCTTTCCGACAACAACGGCCAGGTCTGGCGAATCGGCAACGACATTGTTACCGGAACGTATGCCGAGAGCTACCGCTTCCCGGAGGTTCCCGCCAATCTCTATGACCGCCCGACACTTCTCATGTCGCTTGAAAATTCCGGCCAGCACAAACAGCAGATCGAGGCGTCTTACCTCGCCAACAATCTGTCCTGGAATGCCGACTACGTCCTGACGGTAGCCCGCGATGACAAGGCCGCCGACCTCGATGGCTGGGTCACCCTGGTCAACAACAGCGGCACCGCCTTCCACAACGCGCGTCTGCAGTTGGTCGCCGGCGATCTAAACCGTCTCCCGGCCAATGGACGAAGAGAGATGATGGACATGGCAGTGATGGCCAAATCTGCCCCCGCCGCTCCTCAATTCCAGCAGGAGAATTTCAGCGAATACCATCTCTACACGCTCGGCCGCCGCACCTCCGTCGAAGACAAAGAAACGAAACAGATCAGCCTGCTAGCCGGCACGGGCGTCCCGGTTGAAAAAGTCTTCGTCGTCAACGGCCAAAACTACTACTACCACAATCGCCAAAACCCCGGCTCACCGATCAAGGACGCCGTCATGGTCTTTTACAAATTCAAAAATGACGAAAAAGCCGGCCTGGGCATCCCCATTCCGGCCGGCAATGTCCGCGTCTACCAGAAGGACTCCAAAGGCGGCATTCTCTTCGTCGGCGAAGATCGCATTGACCACACCCCCAAGGACGAAAACATCTCCGTTCACATCGGTAACGCCTTCGATGTCGTGTGCGAACGCAAACAGACCGACTTCAAAAGCATCTCGTCCAATGTCTGGGAAATGGAATTCGAAATCACCCTGCGCAACCACAAGGATTCGCCAATCACCGTCCAAGTCAACGAACCCATCGGCGGCGACTGGGAAATGCTAAATGCAAGCTACAAATACACAAAAACGAGTGCCTGGGCCGCCCAATTCAACGTCCCCATCGACAAAAACGGCACCTCCGTCCTCCGCTATCGCATCCGCGCCCACTGGTGAATCATGGCATCCTCTTGGGCGCAGCGCGGTCGCCCCGGCTTGGCAGGACTCGATCCGTATCCTCATGGCTATTGAGTTTTCTTTGGCGCCCAAGTCTTCCCGCTCAATCCGCCACCGCCACAAATATCATTTCTGGAGACCCGTCCCCCAACGGCGACCGATCAAAATCTCCATAGACCGCGCTAACGCGAAATCCGCACCGCGCCAACAGATGCTCCACCTCATACCGGAAAAAATATCTAAGCGTCCACGCAAACACCAACCTCGTCTCTTTCCCTCGCGCATCCGTTACATAAAAAATCATCTCCACGTCATTCCGCTGTTCCCCCCGATGAAACGCCATTACCCGCTCCATAATCCTCACCCGCCGCCCGTCCGGCATCGAGTATTCCGCCACCAACCCTTCCTGCTGATAAGCCGGGTCATGCATGCGCTCCGCGTCGGTCTGAAAAACATCTAGAATCAGCCGCCCTCTCCGCTCTCCGGTTGGTCTTCCATCAGCCCAAAGGTGTTTCCGCACGGATTCGAGGCAGGAAACTTGGTCTGCAACCTCCAAAAGATGCTGCATCGGCCGGAACGGAATAATGATCAGGCGAAATTTTTCGCCGAGATCGAACCGTGCCATGTTGCCCCGCACCAGATGCACCCGCTCACGCGCCTCTGTCGGCAACCTCGCCCGCTTCTGGTTGCACCGCTCCAGCATCCGCTCGGAAATATCCAGCCCGGTAACCGGGTGTCCCGCCTCTGCCAGCGCCAAAGTAATCCGCCCGGTCCCGCAACCCAATTCGAGCACCGGATCACCAAATTCGTTGACCGCATCGCGGTAAAACGCAACATCCCCCACGCGCCCCCGCACCATCGGCGACTCGTCGTAATAATCCGCAATAAACCCGTCGTAAAGCGCTGAACTCACGGCCATTCCTTCCGAGATCCGAACGTCCGCGGATTGCTAGCGACCCTTCACTGCCCGCCGCTCACTACTCTCTCGTCACTCAAGACCGCATCCGCCTCAATCTCCACCAACATCTCCGGCGAAATCAACTTGCTCACTTCCACCATGCTGGTCGCCGGCCGTATGGCCCCAAAAAACTCCCCATGCGCCCGACCAATCTTTTCCCACTCCGCAATGTTGGTGACAAAAATCCGAGTCCGCACCACATCCTTCAATGCCGCTCCCGCCTTCGCGAGGGCCGCCTCGATGTTCCGAATCGTCTGGATGGTCTGCGCGTACGCGTCGCCCACCCCCACGATCTTGCCGTCCGGCCCTGTAGCCGTAGTCCCCGAAACCGCCAGGACATTTCCGATCCGCACGGCCCTCGAATACCCCACAATCGGCTCCCACGCTGTCCCGCTCGAAATATTCTCCCGTGCCAAATGAGTCTCCTTTGGCCTCGCCTGGCTGGGTCACCGCGAGGCTGCATGCTAAACTGAAAGAATTATGGCACAGCCCCAGCACGATGTTCTCGCAGGACGGCGCCCTGGAAAACTTCATGCTCTGTAACAACATTCTGGAAGCCATCGGCCGCACACCGCTGGTGCGGCTCAATCGCATCAACCAGGGCCTCAAGCCACAGATCTATGTCAAAGCCGACTACACCAATCCCGGTGGTTCGGTGAAAGACCGCATCGGCATCACCATGATTGACGACGCCGAAAAGCGCGGCCTCCTCAAACCCGGCGGTACCATCATTGAAGGTACGAGCGGCAATACCGGCATGGGTCTGGCTCTGGTCGCCGCGGTCCGCGGCTACAAGATGGTATTCACCATCACGGACAAGCAGTCCAAGGAAAAAGTCGATCTCCTCAAAGCCCTCGGTGCCGAAGTCATCGTCTGCCCCACCGCCGTCGAACCCGATGATCCACGCAGCTATTATTCCGTCGCCAAAAAACTCGCCCGCGAGATTCCCAATTCTTTCTATCCCAATCAATACGACAATTCCATGAATCCCGAAGCTCATTACCTCTCCACGGGCCCCGAAATCTGGGAAGACAGCCAGGGCAAGATCACGCATTTCGTCTGCGGCATGGGCACCGGCGGCACCGTCAGCGGTGTCGGAAAATATCTCAAGGAAAAAAATCCTGCCGTCAAAATTATCGGGGTCGATCCCTTCGGCTCGCTCTACTACGATTTCTTCAAGAGTGGAGAAACCATCAAGCCAAAGACCTATGTCGTCGAAGGCATAGGCGAAGACTTTTTCCCGACGACCATGAATCTCAAGATCCTGGATGACGTCATCCAAGTCCACGATGAGGAGTGTTTCGTCTTCGCCCGCCGCCTCGTAAAACTAGAAGGCCTTTTCACCGGCGGCTCCGGCGGCGGCTGCATTTCCGCAGCTTTCCGCATCGCCAAAGATCTTGGCCCGGAAGCTTTCATGGTCGCCTTCCTGCCCGACACCGGCATGCGCTATCTCAGCAAAGTCTACAACGACGAATGGATGCGCGAGCGTGGCTACGTCGAAGCTGCCGTTCGCATCACCGCCGCCGAAGTCGTCCACGCCAAACACAAAGCCGGCAAAGTCCGCGAGCTAGTCATCGCCCGCCCCTATCAAACGGTCTTCCACGCTCTAAAAACCATGCAGGAGCAGGACATCTCGCAAATTCCCGTCTTCGAAGAGAATCTTCCCATCGGTACCATCTACGAAGATCAGATTCTCACCATGGCGCTCCAAGGCAAAGACCTGCGCAAACTCGTGGTCCGTGAAGTCATGAGCAAGCCGCTCCCGCGCATCCCCGGCACTTCACCCGTCGAGAGAGTCACCTACATTCTCAGCCACGAGAATCCCGCCGTCTTCGTAGAAATGGACGACGCCAAATTCGAAATTCTTACCAAATACGATCTAATGAGCATCGTCGCCAGCCTCATGGAACAAAAGCGCTAAGGAGCAGATGTGCCGGGAACTCTTCCAGGGTATCTAGGTGTGGTGGCATTCGCGGGCATCAAATTTGCCGGCTACTCGCTGGCCGTCTCGGGTCTGAAAACACTGGAGCCCGCTATCGCTTCCACTGCAACCAAAATTGCCGCAGTTCGAACCGGCTTGGGAGTCATACTGGGACCCCTGGCGACCCTTCTCATTGTGTTTCTGATCAGTCTTATCTTTATTCGCCCCGACACTTCTCCTAATTCGCCAAATTGGTCTTTTCAGATGCCTGAGATTTATGGCCTTTTATTTGTTGTCCGCATCTTTGTCTGGGCATTCGTTCTCTTTCTCTTCACCAACAAGTCGCCCATACCCAAGTCCAAGTTTTGGCTTTATTCCTTTGTCGGCGCAATAGTTTCTAGCCTGCTTGATGTACCCGGCTACGCCCTGGCACTGGCGGCTCCAGGAAAGATCGTTTTCTGTTAATTTTGATCGCGACCCGAACGACTAATGAAAATCCTCGACTTCAATGAACGGCTGAAAGATGCGATCCTCATCGCGGATGGCGCGATGGGCTCGATGCTGCACGAAGCTGTCGGCACGCAGCGCTGCTTCGATGAGCTCAACGCCACTGAGCCCGAAGCCGTCTTCCGCATCCACCAGGCTTACATCGAAGCCGGCGCGCAGATCATCGAGACCAATACGTTTGGCGCGAACCGCTTCAAGCTCGCCCCGCTCGGCCTCGCCGACGCAGTTCAGCGCCTCAATTCACGCGGCGTAAAGCTCGCTCGCGAAGCACGCGAATCCGCTTCCCGCGAAGTCCTTGTCGCCGGCTCGATCGGTCCGCTCGGCCTCGGTGTGCAGTCCCGACATCCTTCTCCCGACGAAATTCAGGATGTCTTCCACGAGCAGGCCCTCGCTCTCGAAGAGCGGGGCGTCGATTTTTATATTCTTGAAACGTTTTCTTACATCGAGGAAATTCTTCTCGCCGTCGATGCTATCCGTTCTTTCTCCGGCTTGCCTATCGTCGCGCAGCTCACTTACACCGAAGAGGGCACCACCCACGGCGACCTGCGCCCCACCGGTGCCGTCGCTCAACTCAAGGAGAAAAACGTCCAAGTCATCGGCGCGAACTGCACGCTCGGCCCGCAACCTTTACTGAACATCCTTCGCGAGCTCACCGCCGTCGACGACCTCCGTGTCAGCGGTATGCCCAACGCGGGATTGCCCAAGCGCGAAGGGGATCGCATCGTCTATCCAAAATCTTCACCAGAATATTTCGCTCTTTTCGCCCGCGAAGCCGCCGCACTCGGCGTCCGCATTCTTGGCGGCTGCTGCGGTACCACGCCCGCGCACATTCGCGCCATGGCCGATGCGGTCAAGTCATTGCGGCCGTCAAAGTCCTCCGCCGCGCATCACTCCGTCGAAGTGGTGGTTAAACCTGCACCCGTCTTGCAGCGTGAACCGGAAAGCAAATTCTGGAAAAAACTCCAAGCCAAGGAATTCACAATCTGCGTTGAAATCGATCCGCCGAAAGGCCTCTCGCTCGATCGTATTTTCGAACAAGTCGACAAAATCATGGCCTCAAAAAAAGTCGACGCCATCGACATCAACAGCGGCGCGATGGCTCGCGTCGGTATGGACGCGCTCATCACCGCCGGAGCGCTCGAAGCGCGCGGCGTTGAAACCGTTCCGCATCTCACCACGCGCGATTTCAACATCATCGGCTTGCAAGCCGTGCTGCTCGGCGCGTGGACCGTCGGCGGCGTTCGCAATGTCCTGGCCATTACCGGTGACCCGCCTGCCGTCGGCGACTATCCGGAAACCAGCGGCGTCTACGAAGTTGATTCCGTCGGCCTTGTCAAAGTTCTCAGCCGCCTCAATCAGGGCACGGACTGGGCCGGCAAGACTCTCGGCGGCGCCACCAATTTCACCATCGGAGTTGCCGTCAATCCTGTCGCCGACGATCTCGACGGCGAAATCGAACGCTTCCAAGCCAAAATCGAAGCGGGCGCACACTTCGCGATGACCCAGCCCATTTTCGATCCCGAACACTGGCAGGCCTTCGTAAAAAAACTTGGCGGCAAGCCTTCGATCCCCGTGCTCGTCGGCATCTGGCCGCTCAACAGTTACAAGCAAGCACTTCGTCTAAACAACGAAGTTCCCGGTATCGTCATTCCGCAGCAGGTTCTTGCGTCTCTCGAGTCTGCTGGCGCTGCTGCCCGCGACCGCGGGTTCGACGTCGCTCGCCAAATGCTAGCCTGGTCTCGCACGGAGCTTGCTGGCGCCTATCTCATTCCTCCGTTCAAACGCTACGAAGAAGTTCTCGAGATCCTGTAGCAAGTTTTTGCTCATTCGACGCGACTCTGATTCCTTGCTACTCGCCGCAAAATCGGTGTCAAAGTCACATAAAGCAGCGCTACAAACGCTGGCGCAATCAAACACCACACCAGTGCCGCGTGCCAGATTGTGGTCCATAAAAATCGCATCGCGCCCCAGAAACTGGCGTGTGCCATCGTCAAAATCTGCGCGACGGACAGCGGCAGGCGTGGTGCGCCAAACAATTTTTCTCCCGCCCGGAAAAACGGAATGAGCAGCGCAATCTGCAAGGGATACACAAAATAATTCACCATCTGAATCGTCGGCAAATTCAGCCGCCACAGGAAAGCCACCAGAGCGCAAAGCGCGGTCGTGGTGCCCAGCACGGGAAAGACTCCCAGCGCCACGCCGAGCGCGAGGCTCAGCGCCATTTTCTCCGTCGTCACTCCTTGGCCCAGCAACTCCAAGATCAGCGGCCTGATCCGCCGCCAAAAAAATCCTCCTTTCACTCCGCGATTCTGCTCCAAGGGAAGCGTCCTCGCTTCCATCATATTCGGAAACTTGCCCTTGCCACCTTGTACGGGCGCAAGTATCCCTCGATTTTCTCTGCGCCGCTTGGTGTTCTGCTCGCGCTGTGCCATGAGGGGCTTGTGGAGTTTCGGCGAGCGACCTATGCTCCGTGCTTCTAGAGGAGGGAGAGCGACGATGACGAAGAGCTATCGCCTGGTGGTTCGAGGTCTGGCGCTGATCCTGTTGCTGGCACTGGGGGTGCGAACGGAGAGGCAGACGAAGGCGGCTGAGGGGCGCGAGGCGGACCAAGCCGCCATAACGGGGGTGTTGAATCGGCAGCAAGCGGCTTGGAATCGCGGCGATGTGGACGCGTTCCTGGTGGGCTACTGGCATTCGCCGGAGCTAACGTTTTCCGGGAGCAGCGGAGTCTCGCGCGGATGGGATGGAGTGATGGCGCGGTACAAGAAGAACTATCCGGACCGGGCTGCCATGGGTCAACTCGATTTCTCAGAGCTGGAGTTCCGGTTCCTGGGGCCGGATGCGGCGCTGGTGCTGGGACGCTGGCATCTGAAGCGAGACAAGGGAGATATTGGCGGGGTGTTCTCGCTGGTGTGGCAGCGGTTTCCGGGGGGATGGAAGATCGTTCATGACCATACCAGCGCCGTGGAGCAGTAGCCTCGCCTGCCTGAAGGGGGAAGTGTTGGGCGCACCCGCAGAAAGGGGTGCTAGAGCGGAGTGGAACACCCGGGGGGGCTTTAACGTACGTAGTGGTCCTGGAGGCCACCGAGCAAGACCAGTAGCAGGGAAAGGATGGACGGACCGGCGTTTTCGAAAAGAGCGCGGAAGTGTTTGAGGGGAAAAGAGTTGTTGGCACGCTCTTTTTCAAAGAGTGCATAAGATTATGAAAACAGAGAGCTTGTCGTTTCTCTGGTGTGGAAAGGAATGCAGCAGGAAGTTATCAACTCGACGGCCAAACGGTGCATCGCCACTGCTGCCATTTCCCTTGTTTCGCTCGCGCCTAGCTGCGGCCCGCCGCCTTCACTTCCCGTCCCGATCTCTGTGTCTCGGCTCTGCTAGACGTGTGGAAAAGTAAGAGAGTGGGTAGTGAATAGTGGGTAGCGAGTAGAAGATGAGACCCAGCAAGGCTGGTCATACTTTGCGACAGAAGATGCGCGGGATGGTTTCGTTCAGCTTTTCCATTTCTCGTCTTTCTCGATACTCTCTCGAACGCGGAACGCGGTGATCTTGCGGATCAGAGGCAGCGGCAGCGGTTTCTCCAGCGGAAACTGGATCGAGCCTTTCGCCGTTACAAACTTCGAAAGTTCTTTTGCGAAGGCGCTCACCGCCGAGGGCGTGGGATAGAAGCCGATGTGAGTCTTGTGTGCGGCGAACGTGACCAGAATCCTCCGATAGGAAAAGGCGGGCATCCCCCACTTCAGGCTTTCCGTGGCGCCGGGCGCAGATTTGCGAATACACGCTTGCATTTCACGCAGTTTCTTCTGCGCCTCTTGGGGGGCGGCATCGATGTACTCGGTGATGCTTTTAGGACGCGCTTTTTTTGCCGTCACGGCTTTATTTTATCAACTCTCCCAGGGATGCTCCCATCGCTTTTGAACCATAGAGCTACGAGAGGCCAAAGCCCGAGTGCAGGACCGTCACCCAAGATGTCTGCAAACCGTTTCAAAAACCTCCGTAAGGCGATCAGGAAACAGGCGATATGAAAGAATGCGCTTGGACATCCTCCTGGCCCTCAAGGGACCCTCCCGGGGCGAGGATTCCTACAGAACAGGGTTTTGGTCCGGTCTCTTCGGTGGGTTCCTCCCAACCCAGCCTGCTTCAGAGCAGGACAACGACGAGGCTTTACTTTTGGGCCGCCCGCCCATGGGTCCTTTTTGGGGACGAGGAAGTTTATGACAGAGCCGCGGGAAAGGCAGAAAAAGAGAGCCTTATTTCGCCTGGTATCCCCGGCCTAAAAACGCCGGGGCTTTACGGCTAAGAACGGTAAGTCGTGAGCGAGCGGTCCATAACGCGCGAGCACATGGCGGAAGTTTTGGGTCACCGGTTTGCTTCGATTCCGGTGATCCTGGCGCGAGCAGGTGTAAAACCCTTAAACGCGCCAGGGCCTGGGCCGAGGCCGGAGGTTCACAATCGCCCCCCCAGCATCTGTCGGTGCCGGACGTCCTACGGCGGTGGTACTAGCGGGCTATTGGAGCGGGAGGCTCGTTCGGGCAGAATGTGGGTAGAGGCACCTGAGGATGTTCGCAGCCATACTACTTGCGATCTCCATCGTTGCGCTTTCGCAGTTCGCCCTGTACTACTGGCGGGCGATTCTGGCGGGAGTGGCAGCGCAGCCGGTTTCTGACCGGGTTTTGGCTGCGGCTAATCTTGACGCCGCGCGGATGCAGGGGCGGGATTTCGAGAAGTTGGCTGGTTTGCACGAGTTGACGCCGGAGCTGGGTCCTGGCAGCGACGGATTGACTTGGGTCCGGGCTTACTACCGCATTGTCGAAGGGTTTGGCGCGCTTTCTGGTGTGCGGTGGCCTTCGGTGGCGGAGTGGTGTGAGCGCGAGCGCTTGATTTGCGCGCGGTATGCAGCGGTACAGATTGACCGGCGGTTGCAGGTGAATTTGGCGCTAGTGGCGGATTTGCGGTCTTGCTGAAGCAGCGTATAAGACTCCCCGAATAGTTCCTGTCGTTCCTTCCCCTTGAAGATTCCCGTTTTGGGCTTGCACCGATAGATCGAGTTCGCTTTTCCTTGTTCGAAACATCTACATCGCCTCGCTCCACTTGCCTGGAATTCTTAACAGGGTCTTCGTTTGCCGGTAGCATCACCCCAGCCGTCTCCTCGCCCTGTTGCTAGGGCTGCGCAAAGCGCACAGGCCCTCCTGCACTACTCCTGGATTAGCATGCCGGTGTAACCTTTTTGGCGTTTGGCGGTAATCACCTATGAAAGAGCAGGAACGACGGGCCGAAACGGAAAATGACCAGGCGATGAAGTTGTCTCCGGACGAGGATTTGATGCTCGAAGTGCGCAATGGGGCGGGCGAGACGCTGGGGGTGTTGTTCGACCGGTATCACGCGCCGCTTTACAACTTTTATTCGAAGCTGACGGGGGACCGGACGCTTAGCGACGATTTGGTGCAGGAAGTTTTTTTGCGAATTTTGAAGTACCGGCAGAGTTATCAGCCGGGGACGCCGTTTCGGGCTTGGATCTACCAGATTGCGAGGAATGCACGCGTGGATCATTACAGGAAGACGCCGCGGCACATTACCTTTGAACCGCACATGGTGGCGCCGGTGATGCCGAAGGATTCGGCGCAGCAACTGGAGGAGACGGAACTGTTGCACCGGGCTTTGATGCAGATGCCGGAGGAGAAGCGGGAGATTTTGGTTTTGAGCCGGTTTCAGGAGTTGCGTTACGAGGAGATTGCGCGGTTGTTGGGGTGCGAGCTTGGGACGGTGAAGACGCGCATTCATCGGGCCGTTCAGGAGCTGCGGCAGAATTTTAAACAGTTGGAGCGCGGGCTGGCGCCACGGGAGGCCGCGCCGGCGGTGGTGAAAACGATTCCTCCCCGGAGGTTCGGAAATGACATGTGAAGAGATAGGAGAACTCCTGCCGGATTATTTCGAGGGGAGCTTGAAGGCCCCCCAGGACGACTTGGTGGAACGGCATATCGAAGAGTGCGCCGATTGCCGCGAGGAAGTGGCGATTTGGAAGAAGCTGTCGTTGCTGCCGGTGGAGCAGCCTAGCGCGGGGTCGCGCGAGCGGTTTGAAGCGATGCTCGATGCCTACCAGACAGGGCGCAACGATAAGGCGTCGGCGGGATTCGTGCCGGAGAAGCGCAGGTCGGCGTGGAACTGGTTGCGTTCGCCGGCGGGGGCCGTGGCGTGGAGCGCAGCGCTGCTGGTGATGGGGATTTTTGCGGGCAATTATTGGGGGAGCAGGACAACGCACTCGAACGCCGGCCAAGACGAGATAGCGGCGATGCAGATCGAATTGACCAACATGAAGCAGTTGGTGGTGCTATCGATGTTGCAGCAGCAGTCGGCTGGCGAGCGGCTGCAGGCAGTGAGCTACAGCAGGCGGGAAGACCAGCTTGATCCGCAAGTGATGTCCGCGCTGGTGCACACGCTGCGTTATGACGGTAGCGTGGATGTGCGGCTGGCGGCGCTAGATGCTCTGAGCAGGCACGGGGCCCAGCCGCAGGTTCATAAGGGAGTCGTGGATGCGCTGCAGGAGCAGCAGTCGCCTTTGGTGCAAGTGGCGTTAATCGATTTGATGGTGGAATGGCGCGATCCGGACGCGGCGCAGCGGTTACGCAATTTTGTGCAGACGCCGAATTTGAATCCTACCGTGCGGCAGCGCGCCGACTGGGCTTTGAGCAAATTGAACTGAGGAGTAGAGCGTGCGCAGAAAAACTTTCTTTGCGGTATTGATGATGTATTTGGCGGTGGCGGTTCTCTTGCCGGTTTTGCCGGCGAGCAAGATGGCGGGTGCTGGCTCGCGTCAGCGGAAAAGCGCCTTGCGGTGGCTGTATTCGGTGTTGGAGCCTGAAACGGTTTCAGCAAAGGGGCGAGATGACGACGACCGCTACCTGGCTTCGCGGGATGAGGAAAAAATACAGAAGTCTTTCACCTTGCCCGCTGCGGGACAGAAGTCCCTGGAAATTGACAACGTGTGGGGATCGATCGAAGTAATTGCGGACACCACGGACAAGGTGGAGATGACGGTGGCCAGGACGAACCGGGCGGAATCGAAAGAGCAGCTGGAGCGGGCCAAGAAGGAAGTGACTCTGGACGTTACGCAGGAAGAGGGCGCGCTGAAGCTGTATGTGAATGGGCCGTTTCGGTGCCGGTGCGACGATTGCCGTCATTCGCCGGACGACGAAGGGTATCGGGTCAATATGGATTTCAAAGTGCACGTGCCGCGCGACATTGATATCAAGGTGAAGACGGTGAATGAGGGGCGCGTGAAGGTGAGCAACGTCAACGGAAGTTTTCTGGTGCGGAATGTGAACGGGGACATCGAGATGGATAACGTGGCGGGGTCGGGCACTGCGCGAACGGTGAACGGACCGGTAATGGTGTCGTTCCGGCAGAACCCGCGTGAGAATTCCGAGTTCAAGACGGTGAACGGAAACATCGAGCTGCGTTTCGCACATGATTTGTCGGCAGATTTCCGGTTCAAGACGTTCAACGGAGGCGTCTACAGCGATTTTCCAGTGACCACCTCGCCGGTGCACGCGATTCAGGAAGAACGGCGCGGCGGGAAAATGGTTTATCGGGCGGACCGCTTCACGGAAGCGCGGGTGAATTCGGGCGGCCCAGAGATTCAGATTGAAAATCTAAATGGAGACATTCGCATTCTTGAAAATCATGAATAACCAAATACATCGGATGGGGCAGGTTTTGGCGGTAGCGGCATTGTTCGGCGCGACGTCGAGTGCGCCTTGCGCGCGGGCGGAGTCTCAAGCGCAGTCGGGGAGCGACCGCGTGTCGGTCAATCTGAGCGATCCGACGCGGCCTGCATTCGTGACAGCGAGTTCCGTGAACGGTAGCATCACGGTGAAGGCTTACGAGGGCAAGGAAGTGATTGTGGAAGCGCGGGGACGGAATGAGGAAGGTGAAAAACCCTCCAGCGGGCCGAAACGATTGAACATTTCGACGACGGGATTGACGGTCGAGGAAGAGAACAATGAAGTGCGCATCAGCACGGAGTCTTACGCGCGCACGATTGACTTAACGATTTCGGTCCCCGCGCATACCTCGGTGAAATTGCGGGCGGTGAATGACGGAGACATCGTGGTGACGGGCGTCGACGGCGAATTGGATGTGGATGACATAAACGGAGCGGTGACGCTGAATAACGTGTCCGGGAGCGCGGTGGCTCATGCGTTGAACGGGCACGTGCACGTCACATTTGCAAAAGTGAATTCGCAGAAGCCCATGGCGTTCAGTTCGTTGAACGGAGATATTGACGTGACCTTTCCGGCGGACGTGAAGGCCAACGTGAGCATTCGATCGGATCGCGGAGATGTATTCAGCGATTTTGATGTGCAGCTGCAGGCTTCCGCGCCGAGGCAGGTGGTGGAAGATGGGCGCGGGAAAGGCGGAAAGTACCGCGTGAAGATCGACAAGACCGTGCACGGAACGATCAATGGCGGCGGGCCCGAATATCAATTCACAAATTTCCAAGGGCAGATCTATATTCGCAAGGCGGGCAGCCCGCGCTAAGGCCGGGCGCTGGTCTTCTGGAGCCTGAAGATCCGAGCGGAGCCTCCTGTTCGGTGATTCATTTGCCGGTCAAGACTTCTTCTTCGTGGGTTTGCGTCTCAAGGTGTGGATATAGGCATAGCTCAGTTCGAGGTACTTGCGCAGTTCCTTTGTTTTCTTCAACAGGGAATCGGGAACAGTTACATACTCCCTCATGACGGCGCCGTAGGCTTCAAACAAGGTGGTCTTGTACTTCTCGAGAAACTCTTCTCTCTCTCGTTCGGGAAGCCTTAGGGCCAAAACCCCAGACGCATTCAGATAAGTAAACATATGGCCGTTAAGCGAGGTGTAAGGGTTAGCAGCGCCCTTGCGTTCAATTTTTGGATTGGTCGCAAGGAGTTTGTCGTACAGCACCTGTTTGTCGGCCGGGATGTTGCATTTTTTCTTTGTGCTCATGGCGCTTTCCTTTCGCGTAAAACGCGGGAGTCGCTAATAGGCCCAGCGAAGGAGGACGCCGCCGGTGGTGTAGCCCGCGCCAACGGTGACGATGAGCACCAAGTCGCCTTTCTGAAGGCGACCTTGCTTGACTGCGTCGCACAATCCCAAAGGAATCGTACCTGCCGTGGTGTTGGCGTAACGGTCGATATTGACGAGGACTTTGGAGTCATCGACACCGAGGCGCTCTTGCGCGGCGCGAATGATGCGGAGGTTGGCCTGGTGGGGGACGAGCAAAGCGAGATCATCCTTGGTGAACCCGTTGCGTTCGAGAAGTTTCGTGGACATTTCTGCCATGCGGCGGGCCGCGTACTTGAAGACTTGCGAGCCTTCCTGATGGACGTAGTGCATCTTTCGCTCGACGGTTTCAGTTGTCGCGGGATGAAGCGATCCGCCTCCCGGCATGTAGAGGAATTGGCCGCCCGAGCCGTCGACATCATGTTCGAAATCGATAATGCCCTCGTTGCCGGCGGCGGATTCGAGGAGAACCGCTCCTGCACCATCCCCAAAGAGAATGCAGGTGGCCCGATCGGTGTAGTCCAGGATGGAACTCATCTTGTCGCTGCCGATAACCAGAACTTTCTTGTGCGCGCCAGAACCGACGAATTGCGCGCCTACCGTGAGGGCATAGGCAAAACCCGAGCACGCGGCGGAAAGGTCGAAGCCCCAGGCTTTTTTTGCGCCGATGCGGTCCTGCACTAGACAGGCGGTTGCGGGAAACATCATGTCCGGCGTGACGCTGGCGAGAATGATCATCTCAATGTCAGCGGGGTCGGTGTTGGTTTGAGCAAGGAGGGCTTTGGCAGCTTCGGTGGCCAGATGCGAGCTGGCCGTGCCGCTGTCGGCGATGTGGCGCTCGCGAATGCCGGTGCGGGTGCGAATCCATTCGTCGTTGGTGGCGACCATTTTTTCGAGGTCGGCGTTCGTGAGCACCTTGGGGGGAACATAGCCAGCGACGCCCGTGATTTTAGCCGCGATGCGGTGAGACATGATTCTCCTTGGTGCTTCGCACAAGCCAAGCGAATCCGAAATTCTATGCGATGCACATGCGAGGTGACAAGGCGAGAGAGTAGGAAATAAGGATGTGGGTCGCGTCTCGGCGGACGTGCCGGCCGGGAGGCAGATGGAACCCGACGAATCATTCCGCGCGCGGGAGAATTTCGTGGCGCCAGGTGAGCGTGGCCGTCTTTTGGAGCATCGCGGAGACGGAGCAATACTTTTTCTCGCTGAGTTCGATGGCGTGCTTCACGGCGGCTTCGTCGAGTGCGCCGCGTAGGCGATAGAGAATTTCCAGTTTTATCCAGACCGTGGGCGGCTTGCTGGCGCGCTCGCCGGAACAGAGGACTTCGAGAGCTTCAAGTTTCTGGCGCTTTTTCTTGAGGATGCTGACCACGTCGGTGGCGGTGCACGCGCCCAAGGCCATAAGGACAAGTTCCATCGGGCCGGGGGCTTTGTTGGAAGCGCGGTCGGAGTCGATGGTGATGGCGTGGCCCGAAGGGCTGGTGGCGGCGAATTTTTCTTCGCCAATCCACTGGATGGAGGCTGTTTGCATTTTGTTCTCCGGAAGAGAGTTCTTCGCTTTCCCAGAGTAAAGGATAACAGTCGCGAAAACGAAGCGGCGGAGGATTCTACGTCTTGCTATCTATTTCCTTCTTGGGGCTGAGAGCGTCTTTGAGGAGAGGAAGGCCAGGATCGGCATCTTTCCAGGCGTTGAGCCGAGGCTTTACGGCCCGAAGGTAATTCTCGTCGGAGAGCAGGGCTTCCTGCACTCGTAGTTTTGCCACGGCCTATTTGCCGAGGTAAAGATCGAGCCAGGCAAGAGAGCGAAGGCCTCCTGGCTTGAGACCGGGCTCGGGCCAGTTCGAAGGTTTCGCGAGCCCGGGGTTCGTCACCGTCGCGGAAAAGAGCCATACCGTATTCGTTATTGATGTTTTGATTGGTCTTCCCGGAAGGATCGAGCCGGAAGGCTTGTTCGTGGTTGCGCAGCGCCTGGGAAAAATCGCCGAGCCCATCATGGGTGGTGGCCATGTCGATTTACGGGGAGGGTTTGTTTGGAGCAATTCTCGCGAGCTCTTTATATTGTTCGATGGCTTCCTGGGACATCAAATGCCCTTGCGGGAGTGCGCTTGCGCCACGTGACTGGAATTGAGGTTAGGATAGGTGGCTTGGCAGGGAGACGAAACGGAGGAAAAGTATGGTTATAAGAGATCAACGGCTGGTGAGGTGGGCGGGAATGGTCGTATTTGTGATGATGGTGGTGCTGGGGGCGGGGCACTACCGGACGAAGGCGGCTCAGAGCGGTGCGGGTAGTGAAGGGAATGGCCAGCCGTTCGTGATT
Source organism: Acidobacteriota bacterium (assembly GCA_013289825.1). GTDB lineage: Bacteria > Acidobacteriota > Terriglobia > Acidiferrales > UBA7541 > Acidiferrum. Next base: position 40,668 of record JABCZF010000029.1, read on the forward strand.
GAGTACTACTACAAAGCGAAGTGGGGACATGCGGACGAGTTCCTCGCGCTGTTCAAGAAGAATCATTACCCGGTGCTGAAGAAGGAAATGGAATTGGGGAGGATGTTGAAAGTGAGCATGGCGGCGCCGCGTTATCACACGACGGAAGACGGGCGCTGGGACTTCCGAGTGACAATTGTTTTCAAGAACGCAGCTATTGCGAATGACGATTTCGACAGCGCCGCGATGATCAAACAGCTCTATCCGGATCAGGAAACCTACAAGAAAGAAGAACAGAGGCGGTTCGAGATTCTCGACGCCCACTGGGATTTGCCGATCAAGAACGTGGATCTCGACGGACGGTGAGAAACACGTGGTCTTGGACTTAGAAAGACGGTCCGACACGAAGGACCGGACAGAAGGCTACGCTGGTAGCAGGTTTGTTTCTCGGAGACTGGTTGAGCTAGGAGTTGCGCGGAGCGCTGGTGGCGACTTCAATGATGGGGTTCGGCAGCTGGCGCATGGTGCGGACGAAGACTTGGACGATGGCGCCGTCAAACTGGGCGTTGGCGCAGCGCTCGAGCTCGGCGAGGGCTTCGTTGGAGGTGCGGCCCTTTTTGTAAGTGCGGTCGCTGGTTATGGTGTCGTAAGCGTCGGCCACGGCGATGATGCGTGCGCCGAGAGGAATGCCTTCGCCCGAGAGAGCGTCGGGATAGCCGGAGCCGTCGAAAAATTCGTGGTGATGGAGAACCATCTCGCGAATGCGGGCGAGCGGAGTCAGAGGGTCCAGAATCTTCGCGCCAAATCTTACGTGGGCCTTCATGGTTTCCCATTCTTCGGGATTGAGCGGGCCGCTCTTGTTCAAAATAGTCTCGGGGATGGCGACTTTTCCGATGTCGTGAAGCACGCCACCAAGACGGATCTCTTCGATCTCCGTGTCGGTCATGTTGAGAGACTCGGCGATGAGCGCGGCGTAGGCGGAGACCTTCTGTGAGTGTCCCTGCGTGTAGTGGTCTTTTGCGTCGATGGCGAAAGCCAGCGAAGTGACGGTGTCGAGGACGGCCTGAGGGAGACCTTCCGGGCCGTGCGAGGCGGTGGGCAAAGCAGACTTTCCGCTGGGAACCTCGGTGGTGGCGAGCGATTCGGTGAATTGCTTCAGGCGCGAGTAGATTTCTTCAAACGCTTCGGGGCCGGTGGCAAAGAGGCGCTTTAGAGTCACGCCTAGATAGGCCTCGAGGACATCACGCTTCCATTTTTTCGCTTCGTTGGGATCGAAATGGTCGGCAGTGGAAACAGCATTTCCACCCTGGTGCTTGGACAAGTACATGGAAGCGTCGGCCACCTGGATGAGTTCTTGTGGCGAGGAGCCGTGCAGCGGGTAGCAGGCGATACCAAAGCTGGCGCTGATGTTTTTCTCGCGCAAGAGGGGATCGGCGGAAACCCAGCCGCGAAGCTTGGTGGCCAGCTGCCGAGCGTGCTCCATGTTGGTCTCCGGCATCAGGATGACGAATTCGTCTCCGCCGTAACGGGCAACGACATCGGAACGGCGGCAATTGGTTTCGAGGATGTGGCCGACACGCTGGAGAACGAGATCGCCTTCAAGGTGGCCGTAAAAATCGTTGACGAACTTGAAGCGGTCGAGGTCCATCAGGACGAGAGCGAAGGCGCGGCCAGCGCGGGTCGAGCGTTTCCATTCAGCGGAGAGTGCTTCCATGAAGAAGCGGTGGGTCTTGACGCCGGTGAGGCCGTCGGTGATGGCCTGCTCCTGGGCCTTCTGGAAAGAGAGAGCGTTGTGGAGAGCGCCGGCAATGAGGTCGGCAAGTGTACGAAGAAGGAGAATTTCTTCCTCGGAGAATTCGACGGAGACCGAAGTTTCGACGTAAAGCACGCCGTGGAGTTGCTCGGCGTAAAACACCGGGAGAGCGATGGCCGCCATGGAATCCGGCAAGAGCGGTTTCTGCGGGGAATCGCCCGAGGTGGAAGCCTGGTAGTCCGCCAATTGACCGGTGCGGGCCACATGGCCGATGAGACCGTTGCCGAGGGGAATGCGTCGGCCCAGGGCGCCGCGGCGAGCGCCGGATTCTGCTTGCACGACGAGTTCGCGCGTGGAGTATTCGAGCACGCTGATGCCGATGTGGTCGTAGGTCAGGCCGGCTTCGAGCTGCTCTGCAATCTTGGCCAGCATTTCGTCGGGATTGAGCGTGGCGATGGCATTGCGGGAAATGTTGTTGAGCAGCGAAAGATGGCGCGCCTTGGTGCGCTCTTCGTGGAAGAGGCGCGCATTTTCGATGGCGATACTCGCTTCGCTGGCAAGGACGCGCAGAAGCTCAAGATGCCCTTCATCAAAAACACGCTCGTGATCGGAAAAAACGGCCATGGCGCCGATGGCGTGATCGTACGCAACCAGTGGAACGCCGCAGTAGCAGCCTCGTTCGCGAAGCGGCTCGACGCCGAGTTTTTTGACTTCGGCGGCGTAATTGTCGCGGATGAGCACCGGCTGGCGCGTACGAATGATGTATTCCGTGATGTAGTTTCCGGCAGGACGGCTGCGCGCCGGTTTGAGCGTGCCGCCAATCACTTCGATGTCGAATTGCATTTCGTCGCGAACAGGATCGAGCGCGCCGATGTAAAAGTTCTCGACGTCAAACAGGCGCCGAAGCTCCTCCCAGATTTTGCGCAGGAGGGCATCCTTATTGAGAGTGGAGCTGAGAGCGCGGCCAATCTCGTTCAGAACGTGAAGCTCCTCGGAGCGGCGGGAAGTTTGCTGAATGAGGAAGCTGTTTTCGACGGCCATGCCGATCTGGTGGCCGAGAGCAAGCAGGAGTCGGTATTCGGCGGGGGTAAACCGCCGGCTGTCCGGAGTGCCAAGGAGAAGAACGCCAAAGGCATGCTCCTTGGCTTGAAGGCTGATGGCCACGATGCTGCGAAGGCCTTGCGCGAGGGCCAGCTGGCGGAAGCGGCGTATAGGCTCTTCGCGTTCGAGAGCGGCGACGGTGTCGTCATTGCGAAGATCGCGGAAACCCAGGAGGCCGCCGAGACGCGAAACGAGTCCAACGAGATAATCGTCCAGCCCTTGCTCCTGCGCGGTCCGGCAGAAATCATCACTTAGGCCGACGGCGACCACGGACGTCGGACCTTGAGGATCTCCGTGATGAAGAAAAAGAGCGCCAGCGGGAAGACGCACAACTCCAAGGACGCGATCAAGCGCCTGAGAAAGCATGCGCTGAATCTCTCCGCCGACAAAACTCGAGGTCGCGAGATTGAGGTTGGAGAGCGCCAGCATGTTGCGCTCCACGCGGCGTTTTTCTTCCTCGTACAGAGCCATGACCATGAGCATGGCGACGAAGGCGGAGGGAACCGCCGCGGCGGTTTGGAAACTGATGTCGCGGAAAAACGTGCGGAAGAAGGAAAAGGTAAGCCCTATGGCGGCCCACACGACAAAAGATATGGCCAGGAGCCAGTCGGCGAGAGTCTCCTGGCGGCGGCTTTCTAGCCAGAAGATATAGGCAACCGCGAGAAAAATCGCAGCCGCCGGGAGAATGAGCGGAAAGTTAAACCATCCGAGGGCGACGGCACCGGCCCAGAACACCAATACGCCGCCGGCGGAGGCCGCAGGGATGATCCACAGTTGACGCTGGGCGTAAAGCTGAGCGCCCAGGAAGAAAAAGATTCCCGCGGCGGCATAGAAGAATTGATCGACCGCCGTTTGCAGCGGCCAGGAGTGCTCGCTGTGCGAGAGTACCGGGCCGAGATAACTGAGAGCGACGACAGCCCAACCAGCCGTCCAGTAGAGGAGATAGGGTCGGCGCTTGAGGCTGTAAATATAGGCGAAGAAGCCGGCCACCAAACAGGTAGCCGCCAGCAAAGCCAGTGCGATAAAGCTCTGGTTGGTCAAGGCCTCGGTCAATTCTCCGTCCCAAGCGCGGACGGCTCCGTTGCACCATGCAAACACGGTGAAGCGCTTCGTGCGACGGGGTGAAATCGAAACCTCGACGCACACAGGGACAAACCTGCGGCATCGCGAGGGGGGCACCTCGGTGCACAAAGCAAGGTAGTTGTGATTATGGATGATGGAAATTTAAGGAAGCAAGCGTACCGGGGTACCGGTTGCCAAAGAGGCAGCAGGGAGGGGGGTAACGGTTTCCATACAAGATGGGGAAGGCGGGCTCTTGAGGCCGGTCGGATTCGCCCATTTTGACAGAGCAAGGAGCCATCAGATTGGACGCGACCTAGAGGTTTCGCTAAACTGGAGGTTTGAAATAGGATCGCAGGACGCGCCAGAAGCACGGGCGAAATGACGGACAAAACACAGGATGGCATACGCGTACGGTTTGCGCCCTCTCCGACAGGGTATCTCCACGTTGGAGGTGCGCGGACAGCGCTTTTTAACTGGCTGTTTGCGCGGCGTCAGCACGGCACAATGATTTTGCGGATTGAAGACACCGACGCAGAGCGAAACAAGCCGGAACTGGTGACCGGGATTCTGGATGGTCTGAAATGGCTCGGGGTCGCGTGGGACGAAGGCCCTTTCTACCAATCCCAGCGGACGGAGCTTTATCGCCAAGCCGCAAAGAAATGCCTCGCGAATGGCAGCGCGTTTTTGTGCTACTGCCCCCCGGAAAAATACGCGGGTGGAGACCATCGAGAACCCGGCCAGGACGAAGAGCCCAAGGGTGGCGGTGCGCGGCGAGTGATGCGGTGCAGTTGCCGCGACGCCCAGGCCTCGAACCCGGGCGTGAAACCTGCGGTGCGCTTCAAGGTGCCCTTGGGTGGAACGACGAGATTTACGGATGTGGTTTTTGGCGAGACGGAATTTTCGAACGAGGAGATCGAGGATTTCGTCCTGCTGCGTTCGGGGAAGGGCGACGAGGAGTTCGGGCAGTCGATGTATCAACTGGGCGTGGTGGTCGACGACATCGATATGCGCATCTCTCACGTGATCCGCGGTGCGGACCATATTTCAAACACGCCGAAGCAGGTGCTGTTGTACCGCGCGCTAGGTGCGGAACCGCCGCTATTCGCGCATCTGCCGCTGATTCTAGGAGCAGACAAGAAGCGGCTGTCGAAACGGCACGGAGCGACAGACGTCAACATGTACCGCACGGAAGGATTTCTGCCCGAAGCCTTCCGCAATTTTCTGGCGCTCCTCGGATGGTCACCGGGGAACGATGAGGAGTATCTGCGAACGAAGGACTTGATCGAAAGATTTTTGCTCGAGGGCGTGAGCCGCACGAATGGAGTTTTTGACAAGCCCAAGCTCGAGTGGTTCAACACGCAGTATCTGCAAAAACTTCCGATCGAGGACTTGCTGCCGGAAGTGGAAGAGGAACTGAAGCGCAGCAAATTGTGGAAGGAAGAGTGGGCCGCCGGGGCCGCCCCTGGCCCCGACGGAAGAGACCAAACCTGGTTTTCACGGACGGTAAATTTACTGCGACCGCGAATCCGGCTGTTGCCTGATTTTTCATCATGGTCGCGGGCGTTCTTCAGCGATGATTTTCCCATTGATCCAGCGGCGAAAGAAAAGTTCTGGAAAGATCCGAAAGTCCCGGAGCTGCTCGCAAAACTGGCGGACGCTCTTGCCGCGCTGCCCGAATGGAATCATGACGTCTGCGACCACGCGTCGCGCGCCGTCGCCGAAGCCGCGGGTGTGAAGGCCGGGTTGCTGATCAACGCGACGCGCGTCGCCATCGTTGGCCAAGCCGTTGCGCCGCCGCTCTTCGATACCATGGTGGCGCTGGGTCAAGAGCGCGTGGTAAGCCGATTGCGAAAGGCGTTCCGATAAACCTCACCAAATTTGATGCGCTTCTCGTTCGAGGCGTGCTGTGAAGAGCGGTGAACCCTCCGGCATACGCTGACTCGCGGCCAGGGCTGTAAAACCCGCCGGCAAGAATCACTGCGGGAAGCTATTCGTCACGCAAGGCCACCACCGGATCCACGCGAGCAGCGCGCTGCGCCGGGATCACGCATGCCGCGAGTGCCACAAGCAGCAAAGACGCCGCCGTGCCTGCATACACGAGCGGAGCCGCGGGCGTCACCCCGAATAGCAAAGTCCGCAGCAAAACTCCCAGGACGCCCGCCAGCGCCGCCCCCGCGATTAATCCGATCGCGCTCAGCCTTAACCCGCGTCCGAGAATCATGCGCGTAACATCAAGCGGCCTCGCGCCCAAGGCCATGCGTACGCCGATTTCGCGAGTGCGCTGCGCAACAGAGTAAGCCAGCACGCCGTAGACTCCGATACAAGCCAAGACCAACGCAAGTCCTGCGAAAATGCCGAGCAGAGTCATGGGCCGCTCGCGGTCGGCAACGTTTTCCTCCATGAGTTGATCCATCGTGCGAATGAAGGCAACGGGGCGGTCCGCATCCACGGCCCAAACCGCGCCGCGCAAAGCGTTGACCATACCGGCAGGATCTTGAGAGGTTCTCGCAATCAGATAGTCTGCTCCCGGACGATCCACCTGATTTACTGGTACGTAGACTGCAGGCTTCATGTCCAGCAAGAGTCCTCGCTCCCGGATATCTTTCACCACCCCCACGACAGTTCGCCACGGTTCCTTCGACCCTGTGAGCTTCAACCGTTTTCCGACGGCATCGACACCGGGCCAGTGACGTTTCGCGAGGAACTCGTTGATGACGACGACCGGCTGGCCGGACTCGATGTCACGATCCTCCAGGAGGCGGCCCGACTCAAGAGTTCCACCGATGGTTTCCAGATAACCGGCGGTCACTTCGCGATACAACGCGTCGTTATCCTGCCCCGGCAAGGTGGGCGGTGCTCCCTCGATGGCGTACCCTTCCGTATCGCCGATCGAGGTGAACGGAACGTCAGAGCCAAAGCCGACGTTTTTGACTCCGGGAACAGTTCGCGTGCGATCCAACACGTCTCGATAGAAGGCGCGCAGCTTTTCGTTGGTGTTGTATTTCGTATCGGGCAGCGGCACGCCCATGGTCAGGAGGTGATCGGAACGAAAACCCAGGTCAACGCGGCGCAGATTCCAAAACGTCTCGATCATCAAAGAGGCGCCCACCAAGAGAGCAAAAGCCATGGCGAATTGCGCGACGACCAAAGTGTCGCGCAGTCGCATGCCACCCCGAGATTCACCCGCTCGCGCGCCTTCCTTCAGTGATTCTTGAAGTGCAACATCCGGAGCGCGTAAAGCCGGCACGATTCCGAAGAACACTCCAGCGAGAATGGAAATGGCCGCTGTAAACATCAGCACTGGCGCGCTCAGCGCAAAGCCGTTGCCAGCGATTTGCGAAGGTACCAGGTTCCGAAACATGCTCCAGCAAAGGCGGCCAACGACAAGGCCGGCCACCCCTCCACCGACCGAGAGCAACAAACTTTCCGTAATGAGTTGCGCAGCAATCTGTCCGCGGTTCGCACCCAGCGCGACCCGTACTGCCATTTCCCGCCGGCGTCCAGCGGCGCGGGCCAGGAGCAGATTCGCCAGGTTCGAGCAAGCAATGAGCAGGACCAGCACGGCGGCGATTTGCAATACCCACAGGCCGGTGGCGGTGTCGCCGGCAAAATTCTCACGAATAGCAACGACCACGGCACCAATATTCGCGTTTGTGTCGGGATACTGCTGCTGCAGGCGCTTGGCGATCACTTCCATGTCGCGTTGCGCCCGTTCGCGGGTGACACCAGGTTTCATCCGTGCGACCACTTCCAGGTAGTGGCGAGTACGCCGGGCGAGGTCCTCGGGTGTGAAAGAAGCCGGGATCCAATAGTCGGTTTGATGGTCTGGAAAAAAGAAACTGCTCGGCATGATACCAACGACCGTCGTTGCTTCACCGTCCATCAGGATAGAGCGGCCGACGACGGAGGGATTGCCGCCAAAGCGCCGTTGCCAGAGGGCATAGCTCAAGACCACGACCCTGCGCCTGGCGGCATCCTCCTCGGCAGTAAAGGGCCGACCAACAACGGGCTGTACACCGAGCACATCGAAAAAGTTCGGAGTGACGCCGCGGCCCAGGGCCTGCTCGGGGGCCTGGTCACCGTTGAAGGCGGCATTGGAGTAACGCATTGCTGCCATGTCGGTAAAGACCTGGTTTTGCGCCCGCCAGTCCACGTAATTGCCCGCTGCCGGGTTGTTCCGAGAGAAGCCAAGGTAGGAGGCGTCTTCCCAAAGCATTACCAGACGGCTCGGGTCGGCATACGGCAGCGGGCGGAGGAGCACTCCCTCTACCGCGCTGAAAATAGCCGTGTTGGCGCCGATTCCCAGCGCCAAGGCGGTCAGAGCGACAACGAAAAAACCAGGATTGCGTTTCATTTGGCGAAGCGCGGAGCGCAGGTAGGCGTAGAGGCTCATGCCATAGAAGACGTCTTTCGGGCTAAAAGGTTCCTTACTTTTTAGACCGGTGAAGAGAACACCGGCCAGGGCGGGCCGGCTGGTGCGGCGTCTACGGGAACGAGGGCTTGGCGTCGTCTAGCTTTTTCTCGACGGTCTTATGAAAGATGGTAACGCCGATCGTTAGATGCTCGCGGGTCCCCGTGATCGAGATTGGGACGAGTGCTCCGGCGCCATCTTTCCTGAAAAACGGATCTACGGCTTTCAGAAAAAAAGATTTTGCTCCGCTGACGGTTTGGGATAGCTTCGCCTGAAGACGGAGGTGGCCGTTGAAATGGAGCGCGCCGCAAGCCAGTTGGTAAGTGCCGGTGAGGTCGATGGCTGCGCCGGGAACGCTGAAAGTCAGGCTGGAAAACTTGACCATACCTTTCTCCACGTGGAAGTTGCCACGAAGATCGGAGACCGCGCTGCCCGCCTCTTCGTCTGCCGGTTTGCCTTCGGCGCGGCGACTGAGGGCTTGGAGCTCTTCCCGGACTTCCTGACTGGACCAGCGTGCATCAGCGAGACCAAACTCTCCATCGAGAATTAGGCTTTCCAGAGCCTTAAGATGGGAGGGAGGCACAACTAATTTTCCTTTGATCTTGACGGTGCCTGTCAGGAAAGGCTTATCGGAATTCACAGCCAGGCTGAGGAGGTCCTGGATGCGGGCGTTCGGAGCGCCAAAGTTCACGACGATCGTGTGGCCTCTGTTTTCGGGCTCCTTAGTGACGCTGCCTTCGGCGATGATCAGTGAGCGGACCAGCGTAGCGTGCACAGGATGCAGAAGAGTGTTTCCATTCGTGCCGTCCACAGTGGCTCTGAAATTTGTGTGCAGCGGCACTGGCTTGCCAACCTTGTCGAGAGAGAAATCAGGGGTGTCCGTCTCGCCGTCGACCTGAAGCTCCGCGAGTTCCCCGCTAAACTTTCCCGTAGAAGACAAGATCCCTCGGATGCCGGGAAAAGAGCCGAGATCCGCGTCGGTGAATTTGTAAGCGCCGGAAACGGGCGTCGCGCCCGGATTATCAAGGTCCCAAGGGCCGAAATCCCCGCTGGTATCGATTTCGCCCTTCGGTTTGGCATTTGTCAGCGTTCCGTGGAAGTGCAACGGCTGGCCCACGCTGGCCGCAGCCAAGTGCAGATCGTGAATGGTCCATTCGAGCGGAGCCTTTTGGGGTTCACCGGGTTGCGCTTGTCTGGGCAGCGTGATGATGGTGGTGTCCTTGCAAGTGACTTCATCCAGCACTACAGACAAGATCCGTTTGTTGGCCTTTCCGGCCCCGCTGATTTTCGGATTCCTTTGGTCTTTGCTAGCAGGAATGGTGATGGTCATATTCTCGATTCGCACTGCGGAGATATGTCGTGGAAAGCGAAGGATAGCGAGCATTCCGAGGCGAAACGTGAATCTGTCAACATGGATCAGCACGTTCCTGTGACCGTCGAAATGGATAGCCAAATCTTCGCCGCTAACGCCCAGTTGAGGAAATCCGGTGACGCGAACGGCCCCGAGTTCGACGTGGCCTTCGAATTGTTGACTGAGTGAGCGAATCATCCAGAGCCGAGCAAAGTTGTCCATGTGCCGCGCGCGCCAGAAGAGGATTCCACCCGCGAAGAGAATCACTGCCAACGAAACTGCGGGAAGGAACCATATTCGCAAGCACCTGCCGGTTTGGCTCATGGGCCGATTGTCACAGAATCCGCAGGGAGCTCGCGTACACAGAAGGATGTAGGGAGACCAGGCAAGACTCTGTAACCGGCTGCTCGCGCGGGATGGAAAGCAGCGAGAGATTCGACCACAGTTGCGCGGAGTTACTTTGGCGGAAAGAGTTCGGGGTGAATGGGCTTGGACCCGGAAGCAGATGGCGCGATAGTGACGCTGGCATCCAGAGAGAGAGTGACGGGCGGCAGGCAGATTTCCGTGCTGCAGGCCTGATAGCGAAGTTTGAGCGGGAGACGTTGCGCGCCAAGAGGAGCGCTCGGAAGCGCGGTGACTGGAAGACGAAGAGTGATGGTGTCTTCGTAAACGTTCAGCGGCTTCTTGGAAAAGGCAAAGGTGTGCAGTGCGCCTTTTGGATAAGAGACTTCGCCCGGTTGAAAACCGGCGGGCGCATCGGCGCGCAGATCAGTGGCGATCAGGTAGTCTTCTGATTTTTCACGCGCGTTGACATGGAAGCCTGGGCGGATTTTCAGGACCACGGCAATTTGAAACTGGCTGCCGCGGCCTACGGGATCGAGCGAGACATAGGTTGTGGGAGCAACAACGTCCTTCGGCGAAGGAACCTGCTGCGGCGCGGAAGGCAAAGCCGCGACGGCCACCAGGAGAAGGATGCTGACGAAGATGACGGCGGCGAATTTCATAGTTTGACCGGTGAGCCGAGTTGCTCGGAAACAACTCGGCTCATGACTGCAAAAAGATCCTCACCCGTTTTCTCGAGGACAAAGGTGTTCTTCATTTCCGACCATCCGAGCTTGAAGGAAGTGGAAAGCGCGGAGATCCAAATTTCCCGAATCGGCGTATTCGGGGAAATAACAAATTTCACTTCCTCGGGCACCTCAAAGATCACCTCGAGTTTCCCGCTTTCGCCTTCGACATCGAAACCATGTTCGTCGGCAAGCACAAGCAGGCGTTTCTTTAGGTCCGCGAAGGCCGCGTCGGCTTTTCTCTGAAAATCTTTTTCTTCCAGCATGGTTTGAGCGTATCAGAGTTGCGATTCGACGGCTTTGTTCATTTCGTCCGCGCTGATCATGCCGGTGACGCGCTTAATTTGCTTGCCGTCGCGAGAGATGAGGACGCTGGTGGGATAACCGAAGAGGCCACCGAATTTATCAGCAGCATCGTCGTTGCCGATAAGAATTTTGTAGCTCATCGGTAGCGGCTGGCCATTGACGTCGAATCTCTCCTTTGCGACGAACGGAGCAACGACACTCTGGCCTTCCTCATCCAGAGCAATACCGAGAATGACGAATCCCTTGGGCCCGTATTGTTGCTGCATCTCGATCAGCCAGGGAATCTCGACCCGGCACGGTTCGCACCACGTGGCCCAGAAGTTCACCAGCACAACTTGGCCCTTGTACGCGCTTAAGGAGACGTCTTTTCCGTCGAGGTCTTTCAGCGTGAGTTCGGGTGCGGGCAGGTCGGCGACCTTCTCGTTGCGGATGGCAGCGCCGGCAACGTCCGTGTTTTGCTTCGGCAACCGCGTGGCCCGGTCAGCGAGCGCGGTTACGGCGATAAGAATGGCGACCGTGACCACGATCAAGACGGTCTTCCTGCCTTGAAAAGAACTGACCGTTTTCCAATTCTTCCAAAGAGCGAAGACAACGATTGCGAGAGCCAGCGACGCGAAGCCGAACCAGAAAGCCTTCGCACCGGCTCCTGAGGTGAGCGCGTGTTCAAGCCATAAAACGGTAGATTCGAGGAAGGTGAGTTTGCCGGTGAGCCATTTCAGGTTATCGAAGAAGATCAGGCCGCCGACGAAGAGCAGCAGAACACCGCTAAATACTTCGACTGCGTGCAAGTATTTTCGAAAACTCTTGTAGAAGGTCATGAACTGGCTGATCCCGAGCGCGGTGAGGAGAAAGGGGATGGCCAGACCGGCGGAGTACACCGCGAGGAGGAACACACCGCGGCTGACGGTAGCGCTGGCGGCAGCGAACCCCAGGACCGTGGTGAGAATGGGGCCGATGCAGGGAGTCCAACCAAAGGCGAACGCGAAACCGAGGAGGAAGCCGCTCCCAATGCCGGGCTGCGCGACGCTGCTGCGGAGGTGGACATCGCGATTGAGCCAGCGGGCCAGGGAGGGGCCGAAGAAGCCGATGACCGAGAGCGAGAAGAAATGAAGGGCGCCGAAATCGGCGAACAGTGGGGCGTGACGCACGAGCGAGATCACACCCAAGACAACGAGCAAAGCGCCAAGGATTACGCCAACCCGAAGACTTAGTTTTATGAGCACCCCAAGAAGGTGCAGGCCAAACAGTAGGATGAGCGCGCCGGCAATAGGCGTCAGCGTGTGCCGATGGGCGTTTAAAAAGGCACCCACAGCGCTCGCAGCAGCGCCGAAAGAGATGAAGACCACGGAAAAACCTGTGACGAAGGCAAGTGCCGAGGAGAATAGGCCTGAACGCGGAACCTGGCCTTGTCGAAGTTGCTCCATCCCCACCCCGGAGAGCATTGAGATGTAGCCGGGGACAAGCGGAAGAACGCACGGCGAAAGAAAAGAGACCAGTCCGGCGAGAAAGGCTCCTGCGAGAGTGACTTCATTGTTCATTCGATTTCGGTCCTCATTCCAGCCCTCGATAAACTGTAGTTCATTGCATGCGCAAAGTATTGCACTTGGTAGACCGCAAAAGGCAACCTTCTATTCTCCCATAAAAGACTGCGGCCGATTTGCCCGCTGGAATTATTGCTCCCCAGGCAGGGGAGGCGGGAGCAGCGTAGTTCGCCGAGGCGACGGGCAACTATCCATTAGACGCAGGCGAGTGGCATTGGATACTTACGGCAGGAAACGGGCGACAGATGGGGGGTTTGCCGGACGTGCGAAGGGCCTTCAGGTTTGTGGAGACGCTCGTAAGTGACAGGAAGGGAAGGCTTTGCGTGGTACAACGTTGGCATGGTGGTTGCGATGTGATGATTCGGGTGCTTCCAGAGCGCCGGGCAGGTTGGAGCTGCTGACTATGCGGTGGACGCCGAACCAAGTGACTGCGCTGCGAGTGGCCGTGGGATTTGCCGCGGTGAGTCTGTTTGGGCGAGGGCCGTGGACGAATCTAGCGGCGGTTGGGCTGACCGTCGCGGCCATTGCGCTGGATGCTTTGGATGGGCACCTCGCGCGGCGGAAGAATCTGGCGACGCCTGTCGGCGCGCAGATCGATATCCTTGGCGACCGCATGATCGAGAACGTTTATTTCACCTATTTCGCTGTGGTCGGGATGGTGTCCCTGTGGCTACCGGTTTTCTTCTTTGCGCGAGGTGCGGCGACGGATTTTCTGCGCGGGCTAGCCATGCGTGCGGGGCACTCCGGCTGGGGCGCGAACGCCATGCTCGAAACGTGGTGGGGACGGGCGCTGGTGGCCTCGCGCTGGAGCCGCGGTCTGTATGCGGCCATGAAATGCTTGTGCTTTTGCTACCTAGGATTGGAGTTGGCGCTGACGCGCGGGCCCCTGGCGCTGCTGGGAGGAATGACCGCGGATTTGCATGCGTTGGTGCGCGGTGGCGCTCATGTGCTTACGTGGATGACGGCAGCGTTTTGTTTGTTGCGTGCATTGCCGGTGTTGGCCGAGGGATGGCGCTTTGTTTCGGGGGTGGGCCAGGTTCGCGGTGTGAAGAGAATCGCGCAGGGGGCGTTGTGATGGTGCAGAAGGAGGAAAGGGAAGTACAGAAGAAGAACGGTGACGTTGCGGCGTTTTTTGATTTGGATGGGACGTTGATGCCACGGCCGTCGATGGAGAAGCAATTTTTTTCGATGCTGAGGTTTAGGCGGATCATTGGGATTCGAAATTATTTCTTGTGGCTCGCGGGAGCGATGCGGCTCATGCCGCGGGGGATCAGTCAGATCATGTACGCAAACAAGATGTATTTGCGGGGCGTGCCAGTGGATGTGGAAGGTGGTGGGACAGACCTTCCTGGCTGTCTGTGCGCGAGAGATAAGGCAGGAAAAAATGCAGAAAGAAAGAGTCAGGCAAGAATGCCTGTCCCACTCTATCCTCAGGCGGTGGAGCGCGTGGCGTGGCATGCAGAACGCGGGCACTTGATTGTGATTGTGAGCGGCACGCTGGAGATGTTGGCGGAGCGAGCAGCGTGCTTGCTGGAAGCCGCGCTTCTCGGACACGTGCTGACGAGCAAAATTCGCGTTTGTGCAACGCGGCTCGAAGAAAAAAGGGGACGATGGACGGGACGGATCGTGGGAGAAGCGATGTTTGGTGAGGCCAAGGCGCGGGTCATCGGGCGAATTGCGGCGGAAGCCCATTTGGATTTGCAGCGATGTTACGCCTATGGAGACTGTTCGAGTGACCAGTGGATGCTTGAAGCGGTCGGAAAGCCCGCGGCAGTCAATCCATCGAATGACTTGGCGCGTATCGCTCGGAGGAAGGACTGGGCCGTGCTGCTGTGGGGAGAAGAAGAGGATTTTACGCAGAGGACGCGGAAGGCGCAGAGGTGGGAACAAGCCGGCGAAAAATTGACGGCCGAGCACGGGAAATCCGGATTCCGGGCATGAACAGATCGAGGAGAAATGAGTTCAAAGAGCAAGAGTATGCGATCGCCTGGCGCGAGGGCCTGGTTCAGAGCCCCGAGACCGCGGCGCTTGTTGAACCGCTTGGACCAAGCATAACTAGACTGGCGCTGCGGGAAATGGCGGGCGCGTGGGCGGCGTGCGGGACGTTTGAGTGGGTGGCGTTGGGGTACTTGGGAGTTTCGAGTGTCTTGATCCTTTTTTTCGCCGAGAATTTGGTGCATCCGGCACGGTTGATCGGGATGCAGGTTTTTGTGGCCGTGGTGATTTTGGTTTTGTGCAGGGCCAAGGCCAGAACCGGGACAGACGGGAGTGTCGGTCCTACTTCCTGGCATTTTTGGCGGTGTTGGTATCCGCATTTGTTTTTTTTATTTTGCTTTGAAGAGATGGGGCGGCTGGTGCATTTGGTGCAGCCGGGGTGGCAGGACGCGAAGTTGATTGCGTTTGATCATTGGCTTACCGGAGTGAATCCTTCGCTCTGGCTGGAGCGCTTTGCGCATCCGGCGCTCAACGAGTTCATGCAGTTTGCTTACTTTACCTATTTTTTGTTTTTGCTGATTTTGGGCGCGATTCTTTATCACCGACGAGAATGGGAAAGCTATTGGGCGGTAATGACGTACTCGGCGGTTGGCTATTCGCTGGGGTACATCATCGCTATGCTCTTTCCGGTCGAGAGTCCGTGGTTCACGTTTGCGGGAATGTGGCACGGCGAATTGGCTGGCGGGCCGTTCACCGCGGTGATCGATTTCATTGAGAAGTGCGGCCGCGTGCATGGAGCGGCGTTTCCGTCGCAACACGTTGCGGGAGCGATGGCGGCGTTGTGGGGCGCGTGGCGGCACCGGCGGTGGCTTTTCTGGGTGTTTCTCCCGTTCGTTTTTTGCATGTGCGCTTCGACGGTGTACGTGCGAAACCACTATGTGGCGGATGTTTTCGCGGGGATGGTCACCGGGACGTTTGGGTATGTCATTGGCTGCTGGCTGATGGTGCGATCTGTGCCAGAGCAGGACGGCAGCGCCGAGACGGAACTCTCTTCTGCCACGAGGTCTCTAGTAGAGCCCCCCCGCATCCCCCAGGTGTGACCGAAGCTGTGAAGTTAAGGTATGAAAGGAATGGAATTGCAGGCGTCGCTGGGTGTTGGATAGTTACTCGTTGTGGATAAAAGAGGAAGTGTTGGGGTGGCGCAGAGGTATCGCCCACCATGCACAACATAAATGGGGTTTTCGATTCCTGTTATCTGCTCTCCATGTAACTCAAATGTGGAGTCGGCTTAGGTCTCCACATACGAGGAGTTTCTTGAGGCTTGCCCGCGTTCAGGGGAGGGAGACGATCAGGGTGTAGATTCCGAGAGTTGTGCCGAGGGGTAGGTCAGAGAGGGAGAGGAAGGCGGCGACTAGAGAGAGCGTGCGGGCGCCAGACTTTCCGGCGAGCAGAGCTAATCCTGCAAATAGTCCGAGGACGCCGGAGAGTGCGGTCACGATGATGGCGGCGATGTAGAGGATGTGGAATGTGTTCATGAGCGTGTACGGATCGGGGACCCGGGTCAGGAGCGCGCCGAACATTACCGTGGCTGTGCCAGTGTAGAGGACCAGGAGGATTACGGCTACCAGGCGGAGGATGGCGTAGACGATCCACAGTGCGCCTAGGGTGCTGGAGTTTGCGCGCGGGTTTCTTGCCGCTACGGCGTTGCTGGACATACGTGCTCCTTGCGCGTTGGGCGTTTGGACTATCCGCCTCGATCAATCCGTCTTGAGATTGCCTTGGGCCCGTGTTGCGCTGCGCAGAAGTTTAACATTGCATCAAGCAAATGCGCGTTGCGTAGATGCTGTACGATTCGAGCCGCTAGGACTCGACTTGGGGCCTGGCGGTTGGCAAAGGAGCCGAGCTGGGGTCGGTGCCGGAGAGGGTTTGCCAGCCACGGCGACTGAGGCTCCAATAGATGAAGTAGCCGGAGAGGGTGGCGGCGATTAGGAGGACGATGCCTGTTAGCCAGTCGTGAAGGGCGAATTCACCGATGGAGAACATCGAGCAGTACACCAGGGCGCAGCCCATGATCCAGTCGAAGGCGTTGGCGGAGAGGTCGCGGACGGGGATGACCTCGGGAGCCAGGGCGGCGATGTGCTTCCAGCCGTGGATGGTGGGGCGGACACGGCGGTAGAACTGGACGAGTTTGGCTTCGGGCTCGGGCTTGGTGATTAGTGTGGTGACGAGCCAGACGATGGTTGTGGCTGCGGTGGTGATTAGGGCGGTTTTGGCGAAGACCACCGAGTTGTTGCCGGCGAATTGGATGCGGGTGAGCGACATGGAGACTACAAACGCGGCGATCATGGAGGAGATTTCGCTCCAGGCGTTGATGCGCCACCAGTACCAGCGGAGAAGGAGGACAGAGCCGGTGCCGGCGCCCATGCCAAGGAGGAGTTGCCAGGCGGATTGGATGCTGGTGATGTTGGCGGCGGCGTAACCGCTGAGGATGACCAGCAGAACGATGATTACTTTGCTGACGAAGACGTAGTGTTTGTCGCTGGCTTTGCGGACCAGGAAGCGGCGGTAGAAATCGTTGATGAGATAGGACGTGCCCCAGTTTAGTTGTGTGCCTACCGTGGACATGAAGGCGGCTAGGAAGGCGGCGATCATGAGGCCGCGCAGGGCGGGCGGGAGAAAATCGCGGAGAACCATGACGTAACCTTTTTCGGGTTCGGCGGCGAATTCGGTGCTGGGATGAAGGCCACCGTGGGGGGAATAGACGGCCACGGCAACCAAGCCGGTGATGATCCAGGGCCAAGAGCGCATGGCGTAGTGCGCGATATTGAACCAGAGCGTGGCGCCCAGGGAATTTTTTTCGTCCTTGGCGCTGAACATGCGTTGGGCGACGTAGCCGCCGCCGCCGGGCTCGGCGCCCGGATACCAACTGGCCCACCATTGAACGGCTAGATAGAGCGCGAAGGTGATTACTGGGAGAGTCCAGAGGGCATCGGTGGTCCAGCCTAGATGGAACGAGGGGAAGAAGGAAAGCATGGAGCCGGTTGCTTCGCCGGATTGGCGGGCTACGGCGTCGACGTGAGAGAGCTGGATTTTCAGGAGCGCCATGCCGCCCATTTTAGCGACCGCGATCCAGGCCAGGACAACAATCATGGTCATTTTCAGGGCGAATTGGAAGAGGTCGGTGACTAGCACGCCCCAGAGACCGCCGATGAACGTATAAATGCCGGTGAAGGGGACCAGCAGGAGGACGCAGATGAGGAGAGCCGTGTGTTCGGGTGCGCCGAGCGTGTAGGTTGTGAGGTTGTGGCCGCCCAGGCCGATAGAAAGGACGCGTCCTTGGGCGATGGCGCCGCCTAGGAGGACGGTGGTGATGCTGATCATGGCTTTGATGACCCAGCCGAGGATGAGGCAGTTCATCAGCGCGCCTAGATAAATGGCGCGGAAGCCGCGGAGGAAGGCGGCGGGCTTACCTTGGTAGCGGAGCTCCACGAATTCGACGTCGGTGAGGATTTCGGAGCGGCGCCAGTAGCGCGCGAAGAAAAAGACGGTCATCATGCCGCAGAGGCATTGCGACCACCACAGCCAGTTGCCGGAGATGCCGTTGCGGGCGACCAGGCCGGTAACCAGCAGCGGCGTGTCGGCGGCGAAGGTGGTCGCGACCATGGAGGTGCCGGCAAGCCACCAGGACACGTTGCGGCCGGAGACGAAAAATTCTTCGGTGCTGCCGGAGGAGCGGCGGCGGTAGTAGAGGCTGATCAGGAGATTGAGGAGCAGGTAGGCGGCGATGACCATCCAATCGGTGGCGGTGAGGACCATTTTTCGTTTTGCTCCGCTAGATGCGCGTACTGTTGGTGCGTAAGGCGGCCCCGAATACTGCTATATAGCTCTGAAAATGCGCGCTAAATTGGATGGGCCATTCTACTCCCCTTGGAATTTCGAGGATTTTGCGAAAGGCTTTAGGACATGCGGAGACTTGGTATATATAGCACCGACTGGCATAGTGTTGTGTTGCCGATGCCGATAGTACACGGGAAAGGCTGGAGCGGGCAACGTTGGGCTGTTTGTTTTGCACTAGCTGATGTGAGATTGCGGGGAGCGGAAAAAATGGCGGGGAAATGCTGGTACTTCTGAATTCGAGCTATGAGGAACTGAGCCGAGAGGCGGCACGGATTGTTGAAGGAGCGGTGAGGAGTAAGCCGTCCGTGACGTTGGGGCTGGCTACCGGTAGCACTACGTTGGGGATGTACAAGGAACTGGGGCGGCTGCACCGGGAGCAGGCGCTGGATTTTTCGAAGGTGGCGACGTTTAACCTGGACGAGTATTTGGGGTTGGCGGCGGAACATCCGCAAAGTTTTCATTGTTTCATGTGGGAGAATTTTTTTGCGCACGTGAATGTTGAGCCGGGGAACATTCATATTCCTGATGGGACCATTGCGGGCGACTATGAGGAATACTGCTCCGCGTATGAGCGCGCGATTCGCGAGGCGGGTGGGATTGATTTGCAGATTTTGGGAATCGGGCGGAATGGGCATGTCGGATTTAATGAGCCGACTTCGAGTTTTGGGTCGAGGACGCGGTTGAAGGTTTTGACGAACGAGACGCTTGAAGATAACCGCAGGTTTTTTGGTGCAGGAGAAGAGATGCCGCAGTGCGCGATCACCATGGGGATCGGAACGATTCTTGAAGCCAAGAAAATTTTGTTGCTGGCGACGGGGGCGGCCAAGGCGGAGACCGTCGCTGAGGCAATTGAAGGACCGATTACGGCGTCGGTAACGGCTTCGTGTTTGCAGCTGCATCCGGACGCTACGTTTGTGATCGACGAGGCGGCCGGGGCGCGGTTGAAGCAGCGGGACTATTACCGGCGCGTGATGGAGATGACCGCGCGGTTCACTCCTAACCGATTGCTGTGAAATTTTCCACCAAAGATGCTAAGGCCGAACGATCACCACTTGCCGGCACTACCTGATGCGAAAGGTCACTTCGATCGGAACGAGTGTAGCGACTGGGGTACCGTCCGCGTCTTTGGCGGGTCGGAATTGCCATTTTTTCACTGTTTCGATGGCGCTCTGTTCGAGGCCGTAGCCGGCCTTTCTCACTACCGAAATATTCTCCGCTCGGCCGTCCGCAGTCACGACAACTTGCAGGACCACGGTGCCGTTAAACTTTGCTGCCCTCGCTTCTTGCGTGTAGTTGGGGCTTGGGCAGTACACGCACGCGGGAACCGTCACTCCTCCCGCTCCCGGACGCGCAATTCCAGCCAACGCTGC
>JABCZF010000030.1 GCA_013289825.1 Acidobacteriota bacterium
GCACCGGCGTCTGGATGTGTGCCCTCTGGCGGTTGCGCGGCCGCTTTAACGGGATCGCCCGCCGCAGCGGTTAAGCTCGGACACGCGGTGACGTTCGCGCCACTGCCTTCGGAGCCGCCTTGATAGACAATCCGGTAGATCCGTCCGCGTATATCGTCGGAAACGTAGAGCGAACCGTCCGGTCCTACCGCCAAGCCACTAGGACGATGTGCGGCTCTGGCCGGCGATTTCACCGCCCCCGCGAAACCATCCGCAAATATTTCGCACTGGCCGGCTGCGTGGTCCCCTGCGAGTGGCTGAAAAACCACGTTGTAGCCATCTTGCGCATAGGGCGCCCGGTCCCATGACCCGTGGAAGGCTATGAACACGCCGTCACGGTAGCGCGCCGGAAATTGTTTCTGGTCGTAACGCACCATGGCATTAGGAGCCCAATGGGCGGGAAATGCCGCAACCGGAGCAATCTTGTTCGCGCATACCCCGATCCTTTTGCCGCCGTCGCCGCCGAATTCCGGCGCCAGGACCAGTTTTTGCGCGAACGCGTCGTAGTAGCACTCCGGCCAGCCGTAATCCCCCTTGGCCTTCAGAAGCAACAACTCTTCGGCTGGCAGCGTCGCCTCCTGGTCGGGTTTATACAGGTCGGGCCAATTCGCGTGCAGCTGGTCCCGTCCGTGTTGGGTCGCAAAGAGTCGCCCGCTTGCGTCGGTGGCAAAACCCTCCGCGTTGCGGATTCCCGTCGCGAAGCGCTGTGCCGTTGAAAAGCTTTGGTTGGTCTTATTCGCGTCATAGAGCCAGATGCCGCCACGGGTCTCAAGTTCCGTGCAGGGGTCCACGCCGGGCGATTTTAGTGTCCGATTTTTCAGCTGGCAGGAATTGGTCGCCGTGGCGACATCGACGTACATCGATCCTTCGGCATTTATGATGAACGGATGCATCGGATGGTCGCCGCCCAGAGGCAATCCGGCGACGATGGTGTCGGCAGAGCCACTCGGGACGGCGGAGCCGGCGGGCAACGAATAGCGTACGATTCGATCATTGATCTCGGCGTAGATCGATCCCTGGTACATGCCGATGCCGGTTCCGCCGGCTCCGCCAGTTTGCACGGTTTCGCCAAAGCGTTCAGTCACATCGGCCTTTCCCGCATCACTCTTGTCTTGCAGAGCGACGAGGAAACCGCCGGCATGGGGAGTGTCGTTGCCGTAGTACCTGCCGGACCACGTGTTGACGTAAAGAACGCCGCTCGGCGCAACGACCATATGGCGGGCGTGACCGATGTCATCAGCGAAGACCGTTGCGCAGAAACCAGCCGGTAACTTCAAGCCGCTGTCATCGTTCGGGCATGCTTCGCGCTTGGCTTCTGCGGTCGGATTGTGTGGATTGTGAGCCGGCGCCCATGAACTACCCCAGCACGCTGCGGCGATGGGGAGGAGGGCAAACAACAGAGTTTTATTTTTTATGTTATTGCGCATCGTGTAGGTCCTTTCCAAACCATTCGTCGTCCGTACGAGAGGCTCCTTCTTGGGGACAACATTCTAATGGATAAGTCCTGATAACGTGTTACCGGACAGGTGTCTGCAATTCGAGATTGCCATGGATTTTGCTTCAATACCCGCAGCCGTTCGGAGCGGGCGCTGCCGGCACCCCGAAAGACTTGATCAGAAGGGGAGCTTACGCACCAGTGATGCCACCGAGCGAAGCACCCCGCGGGAACAGGCGCAGCATGCCGTGCGCGGCGGCTGATCCTTCGCGGGTTCGACGTTTTTAGTGCCCGGACTCTTGCAAACCGCGGTACTTCATCATTGGCTCGACGCTTGGGTCTTTGCCGCGCCAGGCTGCATACATCTTTGCCAAGTCCTCGGTGTTGCCGCGCGACAGCACCATCTGCCGGAAGCGGTCGCCATTGGCGCGCGTCAGACCGCCGTGCTCTTCAAACCATTGGTAGGCGTCGTCATCGAGCATCTCCGACCACAGATAGGCGTAGTAGCCAGCAGAGTAGCCGCTGTCCCAAATATGGCTGAAATAGCTGGAGTGGTAGCGGGGTGGCACGGCGCCGAGCAGCAGATGAGTTTTCTCTAGCGCCTGTTTCTCGAACGCATCCGGCTGCTGCATAGCTGCGCTGGCGGGCAGTGTGTGCCACTGCATGTCGAGCTCCGCGGCGGCCACCAACTCCGTGAGCTTGTATCCCTGGTTGAAGTTCGCGGCTTTCTTGATCTTGGCTACCAACTCGGCCGGCATAGACACGCCTGTCTTGTAATGTTTGGCATAATGCGTGAAGACAGCGGGATAGAGAGCCCAGTGCTCGTTGAATTGTGAAGGGAACTCCACGAAGTCCCGAGCAGTTGCAGCGCCCGACAGGTCCGGATATACGGTGTTCGCGAACATGCCATTCAGGGCATGGCCAAACTCGTGGAACATGGTCGTGACATCGGTAAAGCTGATGAGCGCCGGCTCTCCTGGCGCCGGCTTCGGAAGGTTGGCGACGTTGAAGACCACCGGCAGAGTTCCCAGAAGCTTTGACTGACCCACGAAGTTGCTCATCCACGCGCCACCATTTTTGTTGTCGCGCTTGAAGTAGTCGCAATAAAAAAGCGCCAGCGGCTTGCCGTCTGCCTCCGAGACTTCGAAGACACGCACATCCGGGTGGTAGACCGGGATGTCCTTTCGTTCTTTGAATGTGATTCCGTAGAGCTGATTGGCGGCGTAGAACACGCCGTTTTCGAGCACATTGTTCAATTCGAAGTACGGCTTGACCTCCGCGTCATTCAAATCGTACTTCGCTTTGCGCACCTGTTCGGAGTAGAAGTCCCAGTCCCAGGGCTGGAGAGTGAAGCCACCCTTCTGGGCGTCAATCACGTCCTGGATATCTTTTGCCTCGTTGGCCGCTTTGGCGGTGGCACCCGGCACCAGGGCGTCCATGAACTTCAAGGCCGCCTCAGGTGTTTTGGCCATCTGGTCTCCCAGCTTCCAAGCGGCGTGGTTGGGATAGCCGAGAAGTTGCGCTCGCCGCGCACGGAGTTGTGCCAGATGCGCAATGTCATCGCGCGTGTCGTTGGCATTGCCGCGCTCGGCTCGGTTCCAGGATTTCTCAAAGAGGGCTTCGCGGGTTGCCCGGACGCTCAGAGAAGCCAGATCTGGCTGCTGCGTGGTGTTCTGAAGCGGAAGCACATAGCCTTCCTGCTTGCGGCTCTCGGCAGTCTGGGCGGCTGCGGCAATCTGTGCCTCGCTCATTCCGGCAAGCGCACTCCTGTCCGAAGTCACGTAGGCTCCGTCCTTCGTAGCGGCCAGCAGTTTGGTGGAAAAGGCGGTCGAGAGCGTCGAGATTTCCTCGTTCAGCCTCTTCAATTCGGTCTTGTCGGCGTCCGAGAGGGTTGCGCCAGAGCGGACGAACCTATCGTAAGTGACATCGAGCAGCCGAAGGGATTCCGGATCGAGATTGAGCGACTCGCGCTGCTTGTAGACGGCAGCAACACGACCAAAAAGTCTCGCGTTGAGGTAGATGGCATCGTGGTGCGCCGCCAGCTTAGGGGCTTCTGCGGTCCGCACTTTCTGCAACACGGGATTGGTATTCGCCTGGACGACCCCGAAGAAAGCGGCCGTCGCTCGGTGAAGGACCTGCCCCGTCTTCTCCATGGCCACCAGCACATTCTCAAAGGTGGGCGCTGCCGGATTGTCCGCGATCGCCTGTACCTCCGGGAGTTCTTCGGCCATGCCCGCTTCGATAGCCGGCTGATAGTCCTCATCCTTGATTCTGTCGAAAGGAGGAGCATGGAACGGCAACGTACTCGCCGCATAAAACGGGTTCGTCGGGCCGAAGTGCACGTCGGCGGCAGGTGCAGGCGTGAAAATGGCACCTAGTGCAATCGCAGCAGACATACTCAAAGCAGTTATATGTTTCAGCATAATCTTCTCCGGACCGCGGACCGGAAGCCCACGCCCGCCCATGATTGTAAGAGAATTCCCGCTTCTGCCACAAGAATTCGCGTCCTCGCAGCTTGCTCAAGTGCAAAGCAAATCTTGACGGTGTGCCGTTTTTGCCTCGCCGTTGTGGGCACCCATCTCGATGTTTCTGCGAAAGATCCCGTAGGTCCCGGTCGTGTCGGCTGCGGCACAGGCTACGTGGCAGGCGGATTCCACAATTGAAGGAAGCGCTTGAAGACGGTGGTCCGATCCGAAAGCAAACGAAGGTATACAAACGCCGAGCCACCAAGTCCAAGGAGAGATTCCTGTACTTGTCTGGGCGGCCCTTAGCGCGCTGTTCCTCGCCGCCCGATAGTTGTATATTCAGCGAACACAAAATGCCGTCCGGGACTGAGGCTAATTCCTGGGGTTCGTCCGTTGGCCAGGATGACAAAGGCGCAACTTTGGCTGTCGCCTGACGAAGCTCATGCGGCGAGCGCCCGCGGAGCTTCTTCGTTTCTAAAAAAGAGTGAACCGGATTTCAGGCGCAAACTCGCCAGGCCGGCGGCTGCGAAAAATTCTTGGCGAGGTTACCTTTTTGGTTTCCTTCCCGAAGATTCCCGGTAGGGTGGCGCGTAGCGGCTACGGTTAGGCGCGTTATAAGCTGTATAGGCTCATCAGTCCGTAGCCGCGCAAAGGGGATTAAAGCGATTGCAGGGATTGCTTCTAGGGGGTTTCTTGAGTTCGGGGTTTTACTCCAGGTCTCCCAGCCAAACTTTTTTGCGCGCGCCATTAACACTCCGCCAAATGAGGTTGCCATGATCGTGATCGTCATGGGCACGACCGGCTCCGGCAAAACTACTATCGGCAGCTTGCTGGCGAAACGCACGGGGTGGGAGTTTGTGGACGCCGACGATTTTCATCCTCCGTCGAACGTTGAGAAAATGAAACACGGCATACCCTTGACCGATGCGGATCGCGAGCCGTGGCTGAAAGCTCTACACGACAAAATTGTCGAGTGGACGGCCGAAGAACGCAGTGTTGTGCTGGCCTGTTCGGCGCTAAAAGAGAGCTATCGCGATGAGCTTCGCGCCAGCTCGGACGTGAGATTCGTGTATTTGAAGGGCAGCTATCAGTTGTTTCGAGAGAGAGTGCTTGCGCGAAGAGGGCACTTCGCCAAGCAGGATTTGCTGGCCAGCCAGTTCGCGACTCTCGAAGAGCCGACGGATGCCATCATCGTGGATGCCGCATCCTCTCCAGAACAGATTGTTTCCGAAGTGCGCGGGAAACTGGGGTCTGTCTAGACACTTTTTCTGCTGCGTGCACTCCCGCTAGTCCAGTGTGAACGCCAGGTACATCAGTTTCTGATCGCGTTGAATTTGCAGTACCACCGCGGCGCCCGGCGGCAAGTTCTTTAATGCATTGCGCAAACGGTCCAGCGTAGTAATGGGCTCGCCGTTTAGCGTACGAATCACGTCGCCTGTCGTTAGCGGCACTTCCGCTGTGGCTCCCGCCGCCCGCGCCGCCACGATGATTCCAAAGGGATCGCGCAGTTCCGGCAGCATGGCCGCAATTCTCTTGTCAATTTCCACTACCAGAATTCCAAGCGTCGGAACCAGACTTTTCTCAGGGTCCGCCAAAGCAGTGATCTGGTCCATGTCCTTGGGCGGTTCCATGAGCGCCACATCGAAACCCAGCCGCAGGGTCCCCCGCAGCACATCCAAGTGCACTTGGTCCCCGCTCTCGCGAGACATGAGATGAAAAGACACATACGGGACGCTGCCCGCCGCTTTGCCGTCGATGGCCAGAAGCACGTCTCCGATACGCAACCCCGCGGCCTCTGAAGGCCCTCCCGGCAGAACGTCCGAAATCACGACGCCGAAGTTGCGCGGAAGCTTCAGCCCGTCCGCCAAGGGCTGCGTTATTGTTTGAACGCTGATCCCAATCTCCGGCCGGTGCAGGTGGCCAAACTTGCGCAACTGCTGGTAAGCGATGTTCACAACGCTGCAAGGAATCGCAAACCCAAGTCCCTCGTTTCCACCGGATTGCGACAGTATAAAGGTATCCACGCCGACGACTTCACCGTCTACATTCACCAGCGGCCCGCCGGAATTGCCCGGATTGATGGGCGCGTCCGTCTGGATATAGACCATTGTCGAGTCGGGATCGGTCTGCCGTGCAACCGCCGAAATAATCCCATGCGTCACTGTATTCCGCAGGCCTTCCGGGCTTCCGAAAGCAAACACCGATTCGCCTTGGCGAAGGTTCCGGTAGCTTGCAAGCTTCAGGGCGCGAAGACCTGCAACATCCACCTTGAGCAGCGCAAGATCAATTTCGTTGGTGACGCCGATAATTCGCGCCGGAACCAGACTTGTTTTTGCGGATAACACCGCATCCGCGAAATCGTCTGAATTGGAGCTCGAGAGCACCACCTGCACGCGCTGCGCGCCCTTCACCACATGCGCGTTCGTAACAATGTATCCGCTCGAATCAATGACGAATCCCGAACCGATGGCCCGTTGCCGGCCAATGACCACACCTGTGTTCCCGTGCTCGCTCTCCTCGATTTGACCATACCCTGACACCAGAATCTGCACCACGCTTGGCGACACCTTCCGGATCAGTTCACCCATCGATTGATCCATCTTGCGGAGTTCTTCCGTCGAACGCCCCTGCGCTTGGGTGCGGCCGGGCGAAAAGCAAAGGTAAAGCAAGGCGGCCGTCGCAGAAAGAATTCGCCGCACCCGTCGATACCATTCGCTCCGTAACACCGCTTGCGACTCGACCATACGCTCTGGTTCCTCGAATTCTCGCTCTTTAGATGGATGCTCTGGGAGCGTCCTCAGAGTGCCGGTCCTGACTGGATCAAACGCGGCCTCACACGCTGCATCATTCTTTCGTCTCTCTGAGTTTTCCGAATTAGGTCTGAGGTCAGACTTTTCTTCGCTCATGTTTGCCTCGGCAATTCGCATTCGATTCAGCAGGTCGTGAGCCTAGCAGACCCGTCGGTTCACTGGATAGTACGCCTGCCGCTGCCGAGCGGCAGCGAGAAAATTGCGTGCGACAATACGAAACCTGGAGCATCTCATCTTCGGGAGACGTGCCCCTTTCTTTGAGCGGTGCCCGAACGGGCACCGCTCGAGCACCGGTCGCGTAATCGAGATTCACAAAAGATGCGACCATAAACCATAATTCAAGGGCATCAATTGAGGGGCTCCAAACCATGGCCAGAATGCAATCCAAGGAAGACCAGAGGCTCGAGGAAGCCCGCCTCCGTAAGAAGCACTGGAAACGCTGGGGACCTTATCTCTCTGAGCGCCAGTGGGGCACGGTGCGCGAAGACTACAGTCCGGGAGGCACAGCCTGGGAATACTTCCCCCACGATCACGCGCGCTCCCGCGCCTACCGCTGGGGTGAAGACGGTATTGGCGGCATCTCCGACCGTCACCAGATGCTCTGCTTTGGCCTCGCGCTATGGAATGGTCGCGATCCCATCCTTAAAGAGAGGCTGTTTGGCCTCACCGGAAACCAGGGCAATCACGGTGAGGACGTGAAGGAGTATTACTTCTATCAGGACTCGACTCCCACCCACAGTTACATGCGCATGCTCTACAAATACCCTCACGCGGAGTTTCCCTATGCCCGCCTCGTCGAGGAAAACCGCCGGCGCAGCCGCGAGGAACCCGAATTCGAGCTTCTCGACACCGGCGTTTTTGCGGAAGACCGTTACTTCGATGTCTTTATTGAATACGCCAAGGCCGATGTGGAAGACATCCTCATCAAAATCACCGCCGTAAATCGCGGTCCCGAAGCAGCTACCCTACATCTTCTCCCGTCTTTATGGTTCCGCGACACTTGGTCATGGGGCAAGGACTTGCGCAGGCCCAGCACACAGAGAGCCGCCAGCGTTCCCGGAAGCGTGTGCGCCGAGCTGCAACACTGGCAGTACGGCAAGCGCTGGTTACTGTGCCCCGGCCAGCCGGAACTTCTCTTCACAGAGAACGAGACCAACTTCGCCCGACTCTTCAACGGCAAGAACCGCACGCCCTACGTCAAAGATGCCTTCCACGAGTACCTGATCCGCGGAAACAAATCTGCTGTAAACCCCCAGCAAGCCGGAACAAAAATGGCCGCATATTATCGTCTCGAGCTCGGTCCCGGCCAGAGTGAAACATGCAAACTCCGTCTGACCGACATGGAGCCGCTCGCTTCCATGGAGCGATCTCTGGGTGTCGTCGGCACGATCACCTCCCCGGGACATGCCGATCCTGCCGAAGGCGTTCCGCCTGCAAATGATTTCGGGGTCGGCTTCGACAACGTTTTTGCAGTCCGACAGAAGGAGGCCGACGAATTCTACGCCTCGCGCGTCACCTCGGAAGTCTCTAGCGACGCGAAAAACGTCATGCGCCAGGCTTTCGGCGGCCTGCTGTGGTCCAAGCAGTTTTATCACTATGACGTTCGTACCTGGCTCGAAGGCGATCCCGCCGGTCCTCCTCCTCCGCCGGAACGCCTGAAAGGCCGCAACAAGGAGTGGACCCACCTCTATAACGACGACGTCATCTCCATGCCGGACAAATGGGAGTATCCCTGGTATGCGGCCTGGGACCTGGGCTTTCACTGCATCGCCCTCGCGCTCGTTGACCCGGATTTCGCGAAGGAGCAGCTCATCCTTCTCCTCCGCGAATGGTATATGCATCCCAATGGGCAACTTCCCGCCTACGAGTGGGCTCTTGGTGACGTAAATCCGCCGGTCCACGCCTGGGCTGCCTGGCGCGTCTACAAAATCGAGCGCCGCGTCCGCGGGGTAGCCGATCGCGGCTTCCTCGAAAAAGTCTTCCATAAACTGCTTCTCAACTTCACCTGGTGGGTCAATCGCAAAGATCCCGATGGCATGAACATCTTCCAGGGCGGTTTTCTTGGTCTCGACAACATTGGAGTCTTCGATCGCTCTGCGCCTCTCCCCACTGGCGGCCATCTCGAACAATCCGACGGCACCAGTTGGATGGGCATGTACTGCCTCAACATGCTGGCCATCGCTCTTGAACTGGCCAAGGATGATCCTGCCTACGAGGACGTCGCCAGCAAATTCTTCGAACACTTCGTCAACATCGCCCACGCTATGAACGACATGGGCACCGAAGGCATGTCCCTCTGGGACAACGAAGACGGCTTCTACTACGACGTACTCCATCTCCCGAGCGGCGATGACCATTTTCTGAAGATTCGCTCCATGGTCGGCCTGATTCCTCTGTTTGCTGTGGAAACTCTCGAACCGGAAATCGTTGACCGCCTTCCGGGCTTCAAGCGCCGCATGCAATGGTTCATTGACAATCACGCGGACGTCCCCGAACACATCGAAATGACGCAACGCTCCGCGCGCGGCGTTCGCCGCCTGCTTTCGCTAGCCAACCGCAAACAACTGAAGCGCATTCTCAGCCGCATGCTCGACGAGACTGAATTCCTTTCTCCCTATGGCGTGCGCTCGCTCTCCCGCTATCACCTTGATCACCCTTACGAAGTCCAGGTCAATGACCATATCAGCCGCGTTGATTACGAGCCTGCCGAATCCACCAGCGGCATTTTTGGCGGCAATTCCAACTGGCGCGGTCCTATCTGGTTCCCCATGAATTATCTCCTCGTCGAATCCTTGCAGAAGTACCACCATTACTTCGGCGAGGACTTCAAAGTGGAATTCCCGTCTCGATCTGGAAGCGAAGCGGATCTCTGGGAAGTGGCTGCCGAAATCTCCCGCCGCCTCGTTCACATTTTCGTTCGTGACAAAGACGGCCGCCGCCCCGTCGCTGGCGGCACCGAACTGTTCCAGAGCGATCCCCACTGGAGGGACCTGCTACTGTTCTACGAATATTTCCATGGGGATAACGGCGTCGGTATCGGAGCGAGCCACCAGACCGGCTGGACCGGGCTGGTCGCCAAATTGATCGAGCAGAGCGGGGAATAAAGTGCCCGGTGTCATTTTTCGTCCCGCGGTCCGGGAGGACGAGCAGGTCCTCCTCCGCATGATGCGCAGTCTCGCCGAGCAGGAACCCGGGTCCTATTTTTTCGATGAACCGACTGTTCGCGAAGTGCTTCGAAAGTTGCTTCGAAGCCCGGACCTCGGCCATGTTTGGGTTTTCTTTGAAGAAGAAACTCCCGTTGGCTATATGGCCCTGACGTTCGGCTACAGCTTCGAATATCACGGGCGGGATGCCTTCATCGATGAGCTGTACATTGAGCCGCAATATCGACGGAAGGGAATTGGCAGGCGCGCCATGCAGTTTGTGGAAGAGCGTGCCGGAGAGCTGGGAGTGCAGGCCATCCATCTCGAGGTCGATAAGGGCAACGATCCAGCTGCGGAGCTTTATCGCCGAGCGGGCTACGACAATCACTCCCGCTTCCTGATGACCAAGAGGCTCAAGACCGGCAGGCACTGAGGGGAGAACCGTGGCCGAGACGACCCCGAAGAAAAGGAGAGCGGTGGTACCTCAAAAAATCGAACCTCAATTCGGACTCCTCTCACCAGTTCGCTTCGGGCGCGAAATCTGCGGCAATCTTCCCGCCGCCGAATCCCGCGAGTGGCTGGTCACCAACGGCATTGGTGGCTTCGCCTCCGCAACCATCGGTGGTGGCGCGACACGCCGCTATCACGGTCTTCTCGTCGCTGCCCTTCAGCCGCCGCTCGGCCGCACGCAGCTGCTCGCGTTCCTCGATGAAACCGTTCGCTGCGCCGGTGCCAGGTACGCGCTCGCAACCCACCGTTGGGCCAGCGGCGCCGTCGACCCGCGAGGCTTTCTCAATCTCGAAAGCTTCCGTCTCGACGGCGCCACTCCCGTCTGGACTTACGCGCTCGCCGATGCCCTGCTCGAAAAGCGCGTGTGGATGGTTCAAGGCGAAAACACCACCTTCATTCATTACACTCTCTCGCGCGCCAGCGGTCCTCTCGAAATCGACCTCAAAGCCCTCGTCAACTACCGCGATTTTCATTCTCTAACTCACGCTGGCGACTGGCGCATGAAAATCTCTCCCGTCGAACACGGCGTCATGGTTCTCCCATTCGACGGGGCGACCCCGTTCTTTCTAAAAAGCGCACAAGCCTCCTGCGAACCATATCACCAGTGGTATCGCGATTGTTTCCTCCCCGCGGAAACAGAACGCGGCCTCGAAGATCGCGAAGACTATCTCTTCGCCGCGCTGTTTCGAGCTACGTTGAAACCCGGCGAGAGTCTCACTATCGTGGCGACCACCGAAGCCATCACCCCGCTTGATGCCGTAGCCTCTCGCGCCCAACGCGCCACTCACGAATCCTCCTTGCTCGAAGCCTGGCAAGCGCAAAACGAAAAATCGCCCGGCAACGCTCCCGGATGGCTCCGCCAACTCGTCCTGGCAGCCGACCAATTCGTCGTCAAACGCAGCCTCCCCGAGGAGCCAGACGGACGCAGCGTCATCGCCGGCTATCACTGGTTCGGCGATTGGGGCCGCGACACCATGATCGCTTTGCCAGGTTTGGCGCTCGCCACCGGCCGGTCCGAGGTAGCGCGCCAGATCCTCATGGCCTTCGCGCGCTACGTTGACCGTGGCATGCTCCCCAACAATTTCCCCGATCGAGGCGGCAAGCCGGAATACAACACCGTCGATGCCGCGCTCTGGTATTTCGAAGCGGTTCACCAGTATTTTGCCGCCACGCAAGACACCGCGACGCTCGAGAAGTTGTATCCCGTTCTCGCCGCTATGATTGACGCCTATGTCGCAGGCACGCGCTACAACATTCAAGTCGATTCCAGCGACGGCCTGCTCTACGCCGGCGGCCCCGGCATTCAACTCACTTGGATGGATGCCAGGATCGGCGATTGGGTGGTTACGCCACGCGCCGGCAAGCCTGTCGAAATCAACGCCCTGTGGATCAACGCCCTCGAAACGATGGAACAGTTCGCGCGTCTCCTAAGCAAATCCACAGAGAACTACGAACACCTCTCTGCGCAAGCCAAGAACAGCTTCCAAAAATTCTGGAACGCCGAGCGAAACTGCTGCTTCGATGTGATTGACGTTCCCGGCGCCGCGAAAAACGGCGGCAAAGACGCCGCCCTGCGCCCCAATCAAATTCTCGCCGTCTCCCTGCCTGTAAGTCCGCTGCCGAAAGACCAGCAGAAATCCGTTGTGGACATCTGCGCGGAGCGCCTGCTAACTTCCCACGGCCTCCGCAGCCTGGCCCCCGGCGAACCCAACTATCAAGGCCACTATGGCGGCGATCAGCGATCCCGCGACGCCGCCTATCACCAAGGGACCGTCTGGGGCTGGCTGCTAGGTCCGTTCGCGCTAGGCCACCTTCGCGTTTACAACGATCCCCCGGCAGCACTCCGCTACCTCGAGCCCCTTGGCTCGCACATCGGCGCGCTAGGCCTCGGCACCCTTGCCGAGATCTTCGATGGCGACCCGCCGCATATCCCCCGCGGCTGCATAGCCCAAGCATGGACGGTCGGCGAAATCCTCCGGGCCTGGAGCACGATCTCTAGTTTATGAACTCTCTTGTTTTTCTTTGAAGGGGCACGGCATGGCCGTGCCCTTCTCGGCGACACTTTCGGGCATGTCCGGATGAGAAGGATATCCGGCCGGGAGACCCTCCGCGATGAAAAGCGCTCCGAGACAAGCAAGTACAAGCCGCCCCGCAGGAATAGCCAAACAGAGGGTGATGCTCTAAGAATATTCGAGCGCAGGAGTGAGATAGAACTTATGCAGTTTTTGCGCGAGCGCGGCGAGAAACCGCGGTAGCCAGCTGGTGCAATTCTTGGCGGGCTCTGTTTCGCTCGACCGTCGAGAGAGTGGCAAAGTGCTCTTCCAATAGGGCGGCGGCGCGCTACGCGACCTGCTCGGTCTTCGCTTGCTTTCCTTGCACAGCAGGCCTTCGCTGCTACTTCTTCATCTGACAGCAGGCCAATGAGAACACCAGCGTTCCATCATTTCCGTTCGTATAACTCGATCAAAACTTTGCCGCCGCCGGGAGCCACCACCAGGAAGAAATTGATTCGCGTCCCATCTGTCCCCGCGCGCGTCTCCGGATACACCGCTGCAACTCCAAATCGTTCCTTCAATATTTCCGCGGCCCGGTCTACATTCGTGCAGCGAAACTCCACCTGCTGCACGCCCTCTCCAAACTTCCCCAAATACCGCGCAATCGCCCCTTCGCCGCCCGGAGCCCTCGATGTCAAAATGTCCAGAGAAACTCCATTAGCAAAATGCAGCTCAAACTCCTCCGCGTCCTGATCTGATGGCACCTCCGCCAAACGCGAAACGCTATGCGCCGCGCGAATCTTCGAGAAAGTCTCCCGCTGAACGGCCAACCCTACGGTCACTTCCGGTTTCGGCCCAGAGAGCAACCCCGATAGTTCCGCATCGCTACACCAGGTCTCAACCACGCGCTCCGCCGGCGCCCGACCAGCCGCGTAAATCTCCGCAGCCGCAGCATCGCGCGCACGAGCTTCTCCAGCACAGAGCCCTGCAATAGCCGTATGGAGCGGACTGGACATAGGCGACATCAAGATTGTAGCGTGACAAGGCAGGCAGAATCAGCCCAAGCTCGGGGCCTGGCGCGAAAGTTGCAACGAATCTCCTCTCCACATCATCTGAGGGATATGCCAAAACCAGTTCTATTCACTGTCGACGACGACCCGGAGGTCCTGCGAGCCATTGAGCGCGACCTTCGCAGTCACTATTCCGACCGTTATCGAGTCATGCGCGCCAGCTCCGGCGGAGCCGCCCTTTCCACCCTTCGCGAGCTAAAAGCCCGCAATAATCCCGTGGCCCTGCTCCTCGCTGACCAGCGCATGCCCCTAATGAATGGCGTCGGTTTCCTTTCCGAAGCCATGGAAATCCATCCTCAAGCCAAGCGCGCCCTGCTCACCGCCTACGCTGATACCACCGCCGCCATCGACGCCATCAACGAAGCCCGAATCCACTATTACTTGATGAAGCCCTGGGATCCGCCGGAAGAAAAACTCTTTCCGGCCATCGATGACCTGCTCACGGACTGGAATTCCTCCTTCCGCCCGCTCTACGAAGGCATTCGCGTTCTCGGCACGCGCTGGTCCAACCGCTCCTATGAACTCCGCGATTTCCTGGCCCGGAATCAGGTTCCCTATCAATGGATCGATGTCGAGCTAGCCCAAAGCGATCCCGAGGTCCGCACCCTCATCACCTCCCTCGGCCCGGAAGCTGAAACGCTGCCCCTGGTTTTGTTCCCCGATGGCACCAGGCTGGCCGAGCCGCCTCTTCCGACGGTAGCCGACAAAGTCGGTCTCCGCACCCACGCCCTCACCGATTTCTACGATCTGGCCATCGTCGGTGGTGGCCCCGCCGGCCTCGCAGCAGCCGTCTACGGCGCTTCGGAAGGCCTGCGCACGGTTATGATCGAACGCGAAGCTCCCGGCGGCCAGGCCGGCCTCAGCTCCCGCATCGAAAACTATCTGGGCTTTCCTTCCGGTCTCTCCGGCAGCGACCTGGCTCGCCGCGCCGTGGCCCAAGCCCGCCGTTTTGGTGTCGAAATCCTTTCGCCTCAGGATGTTATTGGCCTGCGCATCGACGGCCCTTATCGCTTCGTCAAGCTCGCCGATGGTGCGGAAATCTCCTGTAACGCTCTCCTCCTCGCGATGGGCGTGCAATGGCGCAGCCTGGACGTCCCTGGCATCGATCGCCTGCAGGGTGCCGGTGTCTATTACGGCGGCGGCACCTCGGAAGCCATCGCCTGTCGCGGAGAGACCGTCTACGTCATCGGCGGTGCCAATTCTGCCGGCCAGGCCGCCATGCACTTTTCCAAATTCGCGGAAAAAGTCGTCATGCTCGTGCGCGGGTCGTCGCTCGCCAGTACCATGTCCCACTACCTCATCGAACAAATCGAAAAGACCTCCAACATCGAAGTCTGGACACGAACCACTCTCGTTGAAGTCCAGGGCGACACGCGCTTAACCGGCATCACCGTTCAGTGCGAACCCAGCGGCACTCGCAAGGAACTTCCTGCCTCAAGCCTGTTCATCTTCATTGGCGCGCAGCCCCGAACCGATTGGCTCGGCACTCTCATCGAACGAGACGACCGCGGCTTCATCCTCTCCGGCCCCGATCTCCTCCGCGACGGCAAGCGCCCCGCTTCCTGGACCCTCGACCGCGATCCCGGTTTGCTAGAAACGAATGTCCCGGGCATCTTTGTGGTCGGCGATGTCCGCCACGGCTCGGTAAAACGCGTCGCCTCCGGCGTAGGCGAAGGCGCCGTCGTCGTCCAATTCATGCATCAATATCTGGCCAAGGTACAATGAGCCTGCCGATCAGGAGAGCAGGACGCGCATGACCGACAGTCCCACGCTAGCGCACGCCGAAGAGCTTCTTGCTGAACTTCTCAAGATTCGCGTTTTCCAGGACCAGCCTCGCGAAGAACTGCTCTGGTTTGTTGCCCAATGTCAGGAGCACCGCGTCGCCACCGGTGAAATCATCATGCGCGAAGGCGACGTAGCTGATTTCATGATGGTGATGTTGGAAGGCGAGATGCGTGCCAGGAGCGAACACGGGAGTGCCGACGGACCTGTATTTGTGGTTACCGCCGGCGATATCACGGGCATGCTTCCTTTCTCGCGTCTGAAAGTGATCTCTGTTACCGGTCGCGCCGTTCTGCCCTCGCATTTCCTGGCCTTTCCCGTCGGGCAGTTCCCGGAACTCTTTAAAAGATTGCCGGAACTCGTCCGCCGCCTCGTCGGTTTGCTCACCGACCGCGTTCGCAGCGTTACCCGCGCTGAGCAACAGCACGAGAAGCTCGCTGCCCTCGGCAAACTTTCCGCTGGTCTTGCTCACGAGCTCAATAATCCTTCCGCAGCCGCTCGCCGCTCCGCTGCAGCCTTGCGCGATTGCTTGGCTCGTCTCCGCGAGACCGCCCGCACCACAGAGATCGGCCCCGAAGATTGCGGCCTTCTGGCCGAACGCGAAGAGGAAATCCGAGCCACACTCGAGCCTGCGCAATTCAAGGATGAGTTCGCCCGTGTCGAGCGCGAAGAAGCCATCCAGTCCTGGCTCGAAGCGCACAAGGTCGCCGACGCCTGGAAGCTCTCGCCATCCTTGGCCGACGCCGGCCTCACCGACACTCACCTCGCAAGCTTTGCTGCCGTCGCCGGCGCATCGCTTGGCCCCGAACTTACACGCTTTGCCACGCTCCTCGAAATGGAACGCATCGCCGAAGAGCTCGAGCACAGCTCTGCGCGCATCTCCGACCTCATCAAAGCCATCAAGGAATACTCCTACATGGATCAAGGCCCCATGCAGGAGGTCGACATCGAGCGCGGCCTCGAAACGACTCTTACCATCATGAATCACAAACTCAAGCGCGGCATCAAGGTCATCCGCGAATACGCCCGCGATCTTCCCAAAGTCATGTCCAGCGGCAGTGAACTCAATCAAGTCTGGACCAACCTCATCGACAACGCCGCCGACGCCATGAAGAGCGATGGCAAGCTCACGATCCGCACCGCCCGCGAAAACGATTTCGTCCTCGTCGAAATTGCCGACAACGGCGCCGGCATCCCCCCCGAAGCGCTGACGCGCATCTTCGATCCCTTTTTCACCACCAAAGGCGTTGGCGAAGGCACTGGCCTCGGTCTCGACGTCGTCAGTCGCATCATCAAAAACATTGCGGGCCACATTAGTGTCACGTCCGTCCCCGGCGACACTCGCTTTCAAGTCCGCATCCCCATCCAAGCGGCGAAGTAGTCGTTTCAGGAGAAGAAAATGGCCGATGTCTGCACTCACCTCAACCAAATTCGACCGGTCAAACCAAAATCCAAGGGCTGCGAAGAATGTGTCAAGATGGGCGACACCTGGGTCCACCTGCGGCTCTGCCTGACGTGCGGCCACGTGGGCTGCTGCGATTCCTCAAAAAACAAGCACGCCACCAAACATTTTCACTCGGCGAAGCACCCCATTGTCCGCTCCTTCGAGCCCGGCGAGAACTGGATGTGGTGTTTCGTCGACGAATTGATGTTCGAAGACGATTGAACGGTGAAGAAGTCCGCAGATCATCGACCAGACCGCCGAGTTCATTCTTTCGGCCGCCGAGGAATCCAAACCACTTCTTCCAGCATCCAAAACGAAGCGGGGGATGCTCTAACAAAAGGGAGGAGTACTTCGTGGCAAAAGTAAAGCTTGCGCTCATTGCGAAGTTGGAGGCCAAACCAGGAAAGGAAAGCGAAGTCGAGAGCTTTCTGAAAGGCGCTCTGCCCCTCGTCGAGGCGGAACCCGGCACAATTGCCTGGTTCGCCATCCGCATGGGAACTTCCAGCTTTGGAATTTTTGATGTTTTTAATGACGAAGCCGGCCGCGAAGCGCACCTGAGCGGGAAAGTCGCCGCCGCGCTGATGGCGAAAGCTGCAGAACTGTTCGCGAAGTCTCCGGAAATTCAAAAGTGGGATGTACTCGAGTCGAAGTTGTAAGCCCGTCGCTCGCGTTTCCGCTCTAGCAGACTTCCGGAGTGGTGGCCCCTTCGATCGGACTACGTTCTACGTTGGCGACGGTTCCGGCGGTAGCAACAGTTCCCCAGGCGGAATTGCAGGCGTCGGCGGCGTCATGGGCGGGCTCGGCGGAAACATTTTGCTCCCCAGCGGCCCATACCGTGGCGCAAAAAATTCCAGCGTGTAGGATTGAAAAAACACCAGCCCCGGCGCATACACGAATCCCACTACGTAAAGTAGCCCCGCCAACGCGAGCAGAGCGAACGCGGCCAGCAGCAACACGACGGAAGCATTATCCCAGCTCACTCCCGCACTTCTGCCGATCAGGAATCCAATCCCGCCGAGCAGCCCCAGCGGAATCAACAGAATCAAAACCACGATCAAATTTAGGAAGGTGAAAATAATCGCGCCCCCCATGGCCAACACGATCTTCATCAACACATATCCGGCATATGCCAACTTCTCCTCAGCCATGATCGCCAGCACCGTGCGCCAGCCATCCATCGCCCCCACTTCTTCGAAGGCCATAACCGGCACCAGAAAATCCCGCCCCAGCATGTCGATGATCGCCAGCACCGCCACCAGCAGAATCATCACCAGCACCAGCAGAATTCCCCCGCCAATCAATACCCCGAGGTTCTGGTCCGGATTCTGGAACCACCCCGCGCGATACGCAAGCAAAGCCGGTACTCCTGCCACGACTCCCACCAAAACAAACGCCGCGAACCCAAACGCCACGACCCAGAAAAGGTATCGCCGCCCAGCCTCTCGCCACCGCCGCCACCCCTCGCGCAACCGGCACTGCCCGCCAACCACCGCATCCAAAAGAATAAACCGGTAAACGCAGTCGCTGTAAATCCACAAGAGCAGCAGAGCCAGAACCAACGCCACACCTACCACGATCCACCCTGTATAAGGTTGAATCTCCTCCCATCTCGGTATGCTGACGAGATGCGCCGCCCCCGCCCAGCGGTAAGAGCAGTAATTGGCCCAGTGATTATCGCCGCCCCGATTCGTATTTAAGTTCGGCAGACTTCCCCCACCACCCCCTAGGCCTCCGGCCTCCCCTGTAACCAGAGCCACCACCGCCAGCCGCGCCCAAAACCCAAAGTGAAACGGCCGGAAAAGGAGCTGCTTTGTCCGGGCAAAAGCTGGCGAAATGGATTCCACTGCTGAAGCGCGGTTCGGCACGCTACACCTTCCAAGTGCAGTCACTCTATTTCTATCTTCCGAGTATTAGCAACAGGTGTCTAGCAAATGTCGTTCCGTGGCAAAGTCCCCGCAACAATCCCCTCGTACCGGATCTCCAGCAAGGAATCCCTCTCGCGGAGCAGCGCACGCTCTTCCGGGCATCCCCTAAGAATTGTCTGCCCCTCCCGACCTGCTTCTGAAGTGTGATCCGCGTCGCATGTGCCCCGGCATCGCTCGCGTTTGCCGGTACTGCCCAAGTCGGATCCCCAGTGTCGCCAACCCAAGAGCCGTAAAGGTTGCCCCCAGCAAAACATATTCGTCGGCATACGGCCCGGCATGACGAATCGAATCGAGCAACAAGTGTATGCCGAGCGAACAAATCAGGACCGACAGAGCGCCCCACAAATAACGATTCGTCTTCATGATAACCATCCAGGTTCGGACTCCTCGCAATCGGCGCCCTCTCCCTCACCAGTGTGCCCTTCTTTCCAGCCTCAAATGCCCTGGTGTCGTTAACTGGGTAATAATAGGTAGGCGCACTCCATTGTGGCGGGCTACCCTAGCGTGCGCGTACCTTGGCGCGCAGGCGCCCGCGTGCTTGTCGATCGTGTCCTAGCGCGAAGCCGTCTCCGTGTAATATCCGCGTTGGATTTCGAGGCCCGGATCGATTCGAGTCCATTCGCCAGGCACGTAAGTCTTGTATTAATTTTGTATTACACACCATCCCGGTTTCGAACATGGAGGGCTACTTT
This sequence comes from Acidobacteriota bacterium, assembly GCA_013289825.1. Classification (GTDB taxonomy): domain Bacteria; phylum Acidobacteriota; class Terriglobia; order Acidiferrales; family UBA7541; genus Acidiferrum. Next base: position 19,310 of record JABCZF010000030.1, read on the forward strand.
GCGGATACCTAATCCGACGAGGCGAGTTGCCGATCGCACGGAACAGGGAAATATTGACTGGAGACCGCCGCGATAAGCGGGTTGGCCCGATGGCAACAACTGGCTTCCGGGAATACTGAGCGAGAAACTAGGTAGAGACGCGCGGCCTTCATCTTGCGAGTCGAAGAACCTATTCCCGCCTGTGCCGCGGTTGTTCACTCCTCCCGTAGCAGGATCACGGGATCGATCGACAACGCACGTCGCGCTGGAATCCAGGTAGCCAGCAGCCCCAGCAACAACATTGCTAGAACCACACCAGCCAATACCAGCGGATCGCGGGGAGTGGCCTGATACACGATCGATGCCAGCACCCGACTCGCCAGTATTCCCAGCAGCAATCCTGCTGCTGAACCAAAAGCCAGCAATTTGAATGCTCGGCCCAACGCTGCCTGTAACACTTCCTTACGCTGCGCGCCGAGGGCCATGCGAATCCCCAGCTCCCGCAGCCGTTTGCTGACCGAGTACGCAGCCATTCCAAAGACGCCGGTGGCAGACAGCATCGCGCCCATCACCCCCAAAACTCCCAGCGACAGTGTCGCCATTCGGGAAGGAAACAGAGCGCTCTCCAGTTCTTGGTTCCACGTCCGCAGGGTAAAGGGCAGCCCGGCATCCAGCTCCTGCACGGTACTCTTGACGGCTGGCGCCAGTTGCAGTGGATCGCCATCCGAGCGCACCACCAGGCTTACCTGAGTCGAAGGCCATTGCAGGATGGGGAGAAACATCGCCGGCTGTGGATCTTCGGCGAGGCTCGCATATTTCCCGTCTTCTACAACGCCTACCACTTGTAGGCGCGTTCCATCTTGCCTCTTGAAATATTTGCCTATTGCGTCGGTTGCGGAACCCAAGATTTTGCTTGCAAACTCCCGATTGACTACCGCTACGCGTGGCGCGTTTTTGTCGTCATGCCATGACAGCGTCCTGCCGGCCAATAAGCTTGTCCGGGCCGCATCGAAGTATTCCGGAGATATGTTGTACAACATGGCTTCCGCAGCGGCATTCGCTGGCCGCAGATCCGTCGTTTGGTCGGTAAAGACATTCGAGCCGTTGGCGCCGTAATACAACGGTAGCCGATCCACCAGTCCCACCGACGTTACGCCGGGAATGGTCTGCAAAGCGTCGATCATGCGCTTTTGCATCGCGGGCGCTCGGTCGGCGCTGTAACCGGCCATGCTCAGAGCGGTCTCAATCAGCAGTGCCTTCTTCGGCTCAAAACCGAAATTGCTGTGGAGCGAACGCACCAGCCCGCGCACGGCGACCAGCGAAGAAGTGACCAGCACCGCGCAGATGGCAATTTGCACGACGAGCAACAGGTCTCGGACTGTGATCCGCCGTCCCACCGTGCCCGTTGATCCCGACTTGATGACCTGATATGGGTCGGTGTGAAGCACCTGCCTTACCGGGACCGCGCCAAAGAGGAATCCGCTCGCTAAACTCAACAGCAAGGCTACCGCATAGACGTTTGCGTCTGGGTTGACAGGCACTTGGAGGGGGGCTGTTGGAAGCGGTTGCCATACGCTCAGCCCGCGCAACAACGCCACGCTGCCCCACAGACCGACAGCGCCTCCGATGAGGGAGATCAGCACGGCTTCGGTAAAGAGTTGCCGCAGAATGCGCAGGCGGCCCGCTCCAAGGGCGAGGCGCAGAGCAACTTCCCGGGAACGGTCGGCGGCGCGGGCGGCAAACAGGCTGCCCAGATTGGCACAAGCGGCCAGCAGAATTAGTGCCGCCAGCAGCATCAATCCTGTAAGGAATGCCCGTATCGGCCCGCCCAACCAGTCGCCGGTAAGACCTGGACGCGTCAAGGAGAAGGTCATGTGGCCATCGTCTTTGGGGTAGGTGTTTTCCAGATACGAGCCAATGGAGTTGAGATCGGCAACAGCCTGTAACGGCGTGACTCCCGGCTTCAGATGCCCCATCACCATCAAAATGCCGCGGTTCCCGCGCGCATTCAGCACATCCATCCCCTCTACCTGCTCTTGGTTGACGATCGGCACCCAGAAATCGGGAAAGACAAACAACAAAGTTCCCCGGAACTCAGGCGGTGCTACGCCCAGAATAGTAAAAGGATGGTGGTTCAGCTGAACCGTACGGCCCACCACGCCGCGATCATCCTGAAAATGGCTATGCCAAAACACGTAGGTGAGCACGATATACGGAGCGCTGTTTGGACCTTGCTCATCGGCGCCATGGAAGAAACGGCCAAGATACGGGTGAATGCCTAATGCGTCGAAGTAGTTCCCGGTCACTTCGAGGATCCAGGCGCTGGATGGATTGTTTCCCGTATCCAGCCCTACCGGAACGACGTTATAAGCTGCCAGATCATCAAAGCTGCGGTTGCGCTCGCGCAGATCGAGATAGTCGGGATAGGACTGATTCACGGCCCTATCGCTCCCGCGCTCGATTCCCCAGAGGCTCTCCGCCTGAGGCACATTCAGCGGGCGCAGGATCAGCGCATTCAACACGCCAAAAACCACAGCGTTTGCGCCAATGGCCACGGCCAGGGTCACCACGGCAACAGCGGTAAAGCCGGGAGATTTGCGCAACATGCGGAGAGCGAAGCGCACGTCCCGCACCAAATTCTCGATCAATAGCAGGCCTCGCTCGGCTCGATAGTCTTGTTTCATCGCTTCCACGCCGCCAAATTTCAGCATGGCCTGGCGTCGGGCCTCAATGGGGGATAAACCTGCGCGAAGGTTTTCTTCGGTTTCGAGAGCAATGTGTTCCGCAATCTCTTCCCTCAATCGTTCGTCCTGTGCCCGCCTTGTCGCCAAGCTGGCCAGACGAGTGAAGAACCGCCTCAGAGATCTCACGACAAATCCTCCGCTTTGGCTTCGAAGAACCGACCAATAATCGCTGCCGTTTGTTCCCAACCTTGGGTCTCGACCTGTAACTGCTTGCGTCCTTGCTCGGTCAGTCGATAGAAGCGCGCCCTGCGATTATTCTCCGAGGCCCCCCACGCGGAGGCGATCGCGCCTTCTTGCTCCAGCCTCAATAGAACGGGATAGAGCGTCCCTTGATTTACGGCCAGCAGATCTCCGCTGATCTGCTCTATGCGCCGCGCGACTCCATAGCCGTGCAGCGGTCCCAGGACATCGAGAGTCTTGAGGACCATCAACGCCAATGTGCCTTGTAAGACGTCCGTTTTTTGCTTCATAGCACCGCCATTTTGGTTTCCAACAGGAAGGATGCCACACTTCCTTTTGGAAAACAACAGGAAAGTCATGCCTGCCGCCTGGTCGCGCGGTTCCCTGAATTCGTAGAGGCGGCCTCCCCGGCCAGCGGTGAGCGCGGGCATGGCCAGTTCGGAAGTATCTTCGCCGCCGGCTGTGGCAAACTGGCTTACACCCGGCCCCAAGTCATCTTCGCCGCCCCTCGCCCCATTCCCGACTGTGGCAACCCCTTGCAGCTCAGCCAGCCACACCAAATCGCTGTGAGCCCAGCACGCTGCGCCCCTTTTGTCGGAGTTCGCCCACCCGGAGCCGCCCGCTTATTTTTTTGCTTTTGGACCAGCCAGAAGGGAACCCGCTAGCGCCACCAACAAAATGCCCGCGACAATCCCCAACGAGATCTCCACCGTAATGTGCACCCAAGGCTCGACAATCATCTTCGCCCCAATAAACGCCAGCACAAAGGAAAGGCCCGGCGTCAAATACCGCAACCGCCCCAGGACCCCCGCCAAAAGAAAATACATCGAGCGCAAACCCAAAATCGCAAACACATTGGATGTGTACACAATAAAAGGGTCCCGCGTTATGCCAAACACCGCCGGAATCGAATCGACGGCCATGGTCATATCGGTGATCTCTACAATCAGCAACACCACAAACAAAGGCGTAGCAAACAGTTTTCCGCCATCCCGCGCAAAAAATTTACTTCCCTGGTACTCTTTCGTCACGCGCAGGTACTTTTTCGCGAATCGCGAAACGCGGTTCTCCTCGGGATGGATCTCCACTTTCTTCAGAAACAGCATGTGCAATCCTGCAAACACCAGAAAGGCGCCGAACACATACAGCACCCAGCTGAACCGCTCAATCAAACTCGCTCCCGCCGCAATCATCGCCCCGCGCATCACCAGCGCCCCGAGAATTCCCCATTCCAGAATGCGGTGCTGGACCCTTTCATCAACGGCAAACGCCCGGAAAATCACCAGAAACAGAAAGAGATTGTCCACGCTGAGGGCTTTTTCGATGACATACCCGGTGAAGAATTCCAGACCGCGTTGCGAGCCGGAGAAATGCAGCACGCTGAGCCCAAACGCAAGCGACAGCCCAATCCAGACGAGGGTCCAGGTCAGCGCTTCCCGCGTCTTCATTTTGTGGGGACGCCGGTGGAAGACACCAAGATCCAATACAATCGCGGCGAGTACGAAAAGATTAAAAACCAGCCAAAGGAGAGGTGTGCCCATGGCTGCGGCGTCCGGCGTGCCCTATGGCGTTGCCGCTGCCATGGTGTCGGCTGCGTTCAGGTTGGTGAGTTCGATGCGGAAAGCCTGCCCGGCTTGAATGGCAACCGGCACATCCCAGCGCACCCGGGCGTCACCGACGTTGGCGTCAAGGTTCAACGAACTGATCCAGTAGTTCCCCGGCGCCAGCTCCCGAATAAACGCATGTCCTTCCAAATCCGTCTCCACTTTGGCCGCCAGATATTTTGTCTGCGCGATTTCCGGAGCCAGCTTCTGCACGCGTCTCTTCTGATTGCTGGTGATCAGCACCCACTTCTTCTGCGGATTTACTGCGTCCAGCTCCAGCTCCACTCCAGAAACCGTCGACGGATTCGCCTGGATGAATTTTTTCAAGGCTGCGTAGTATGCCTGCTTGTCTTTTTCGTACTTCTCCGGATGTTCCGTTTTGTCCGCTTCCTTGAATTTTGGCTTGGGCATGCCGCTGGTCACGCCACCGCTGTTCGCTTGCTGGTAAGCCGCCAAAAACTCCGGCGTGTGAAGGATGTCATCCGGCGTCAGCATTTTGTCCATCTCAGGAATCGTCAGGTCAAGCGTTTCATGAGCCTTCAGCCAGATCTTCAATTCCTTAGACACTTTCAATCCCTCGATGAATTCATCGCGCGGCGGGATGACGTCACCCCCTTCGACTTCCTTGGCGATGTCCGCGTAGCTCTTCGTCAGAATGTAGAACATGAATTGCCGCACCGGTTCCGGCCGCGCTGCCGTCGGCGTAATCCGCGCCGTAATATCCAAAGTGGCGGGGGAAGTCTGCGCGCTCGCCGAAGGCGCGAAATACACCAGAACGGCTAGGATAGCCCACGCAATACCAGTTGCTCGTCTCATGCCGGAAATCCTAACAGATTGTATATACCCCAGATAGCGGAAGCGGCGCTGGTGTTGCTTGAATCACTCACAACCGGGAGAACAGCTGGAAGAACATCCAGATCACCAAGCCTGCCAGGACTAGCCCGCCGAGCAAACGCGTCAGAAAAGATTCCGGCAGGGCCGACCGAAAACCCTGGAGCCTTCGAGGAGGACCCGGCGGATCAAGCACGCCAATCCCCTTCAGCTTGCGCGGCGGTCTGCCGCGCGCCGAGGACGGCAGCGGCTCTGGCTCTTCTTGCCACTCCCTAAATTCGTAAGGCATCGAGAAATGCTACTCCCGAGAGCGTTGGAGGTCCAGGGAATCAGCGGCTCTCTCGGGAGCTGCGCTCCTCGTTGAGTCTATACCTGCCGTCGCCGGCTATGGTGACTTTCAGGGCGCGATGATCCTTCTCGAACAAGTCAAAGCCCTCGCGGAGATTGCTCCAAAACGCCAGCAATTCCCGCTGGTTCGGATGACTTCTTGCGAGCGATTTAAATCCATCTTCCGTCAGCTCTCCAGGAAATATCTCGATGGGAATATGCCGCTGGCCCGCTGCGTGAACCTCGACAGCGAGCCAGTAGACCTCTTTGATTCCTTCATCGGTGATGGGAATGCATCCAATGGTTACGCAATTTCCATGAAGGAAAATATCTCCCCCGGGATTCGCGTGCGAGCCGAGGATTCGGTCCGCGCTATTCGGGTAGCTGATGTGCAAGCTCAGAAAAAAATTGCTCTGAGGATTGAACCAATCGAGTTCGTAGAATCCCTCGGGCACCTGCACGTCGCCGAATTTTCGCTTCGGCCCAAGCACTCCAGAAGTAGCACAAATCGCGTAGGTGTCGATGAGAATGTAAGAATCTCCGGTATTGTGCAACGCCCAGAGTTCCAGGCGCGCCTCTCGCTTGAAGGCGCGGAACAAAATGGCACGCGGCGGATACGAAATCTTTTTTTCTTCACACCTGCGCCGAAGAACATGATCCTTTTCTTTGGCCGCGGCGCGGACGCGCGGGTATTGTAACTGCTGGTCGCGAAAGGAATTAGCTTCCTCGGAGGCGGCCATAGACCCGAGAAAAAGCAGAGCTACGGGCAAGAATCCCATGGGCTTCATGGTCAGAATTTATCAGGCACGGACAAAATTCCGTTCGTCGGAGGGGTCCCCGCGAGGATCCTCCACTGCCGCGCGAGCGTGCCGCACCAAAGTCAGAACAGGCGAAAGACGGCTTCGACGGTAACCCACGTGGCCACCGCATGCTTCGCTCCGTCTCGCGCCGGCGTAAATCTCCAGCCGCGCACGGTCTCGGCGGCGCGCTCATCCAGGCCAAAACCAATTCCCTTGACGATGCGGACAGCTTGCGCCCGTCCATCCGCACCCACGAGAACCTGTAGCGTCACAGAACCCTGCACTTTGCCGTGCCGCGCTTCGTCGGTGTACGTAGGATACGGACAATACGCGCATGCCGGCGGAATGATCCCCGGCGCATAGGGACGGTTTGCAGTGCCATCGCCGACCGGCCCCATTCCGCCATCGCCCATCGTAGGGCCATCGTTCGACCCGATGCCGTGTCCTTTCCCGGGACCTGGAGATGCCGTGTCTCGTAGCATCCAGGGCAAACCGATCCCTTCCGTTGGAGTCAAGAGGGGAGCGGCGTTCGCGTCGAAAATCGTTGGTGGCTCAGGAAGAATGTGGTCCTGATTCTGCGGGAGCGTGGGTTTGACGATCACCAGAGAGGAGTGCGGCGGAGGAGTTCCATGCGTTGCAAGAATGGGGTTTTCATCGCCGCCGCTGCCCCGTCCGCCGGAAGGCTGCGCGTTCGTAAGGGTAGAAAAAACGGCGGTGGGAAATGTGAGAGGACCGAGCGGCGTCAAATCATGGTGACCCGAGCTCACCGTCACTCCCGGCCCATGGGCCACCAGAAAAAGGAGTAAAGCGAAAACCGCGCCGTGCGTAATCAGGGAAGCGCCCTGGGCGCGCGCCGGCCTCAGCGATTTATCAAACTTCAGGAGATGGATGGGAGCGCCGTTGGCCGAAGACGGCTTGAAATGCGAAGGAATAAGAAGCTGGCCCAGGTTTTCTCGAACTCTATTGAGCCAGGATTCTGTTGTGGGATCGTTGCCGGAAAAAGGGCCAAGAAATGGATCGTGCATGCGCAGGCCTCCGTCTCCGCCTCACGGTTCGGCCCGACAAAATCTGGAGGCGGGCACCAGTCGGTTAGTCAGAAGTCTTTTAACGGGCTTTGGTTGCCCGCAGTGAAGATCCTAAGCATTCCGCGAGAATTGCCAGGCGAGAACGAGCCATCAATTTGAAAGGCGGGAATTAATGCAACACGGGAAATCAATAGAGCCGGAAAGTCACTTCGATCGGCACTTGCACGGCGACAATCTTGCCGCTCGGTCCTGCCGCTGGTCGAAACTTCCAGGTGCGAACGGCCTCGACTGCTTTTTCCCCGAGGCCCATGCCGGGATCTTTAATGATGGAAATGTTGACGGCGCGACCATCGGCGGTGATGGTCACCTCCAGCACAACAATGCCCATGTATTTCGCTTTGCGCGCGTCATCCGAGTACATGGGCGACGGGCAATAGATGCATTCCGGCACGCCAACGCCATTGACGCCAGCGCGAAACGCGCCGCCGCCAGTGCCTCCACCCTCGCCAGGGCCCAAGCCGCCGCCCGTACCGCTGCCAATTCCCGTGCCATTGCCATGGCCGAGAGAATCGCTCACGCCGTTGGCCAGCGGATCGCCAAAGTTTGCCGCATTCAGATTCGGCGCTTTCAGATCTGGCGGACCAAGCAGCGACGGGTCCATGGCCAGTTTGGGATCAAGATTCTGAATCTTCACTTGAGGCGGAGTGAACTGCGTCCACTGGAACTTGGGAATCTTGCCCTTGTTGACGGGAGTCAGCGTGTGATCGTTGGCACCACCGCCACCGCCGGCTTTTTTTGCGCCCGCAGGAAGCTTGGACATGTAGGGAGAAATATCGAGCGGGGTCACGTCAACATTCTTGTTTTTTGCCTGGGTGGCCGACCCGAAATGCCAGAACAAGGGAATCAAAATGACCAGCGCGAAGACGCTGCCATGAATAGCGAAGGAAATAATCTGTGTCCAGCCAAAATTTTCGTCCTTCGTCCAAATGTCCTTCACCTTCACCGGCTTGCTGGTAAAGTTCGCAGGCGGGAGCTTCGCGGGAAAGAGAGCTTCTTTCAGCCGCGAGCCAAACCCACCGAAACTGGTGCCCCAGGAGACCGCCAGGCGGCTGTTTACAGGCCCTTTCGGAACCGCGCGCGAGCTGAAGAAATCTTTGAAATTGTCAAAAACGCCTGCGCCAAACACCGTCTTGGTAAAGGGCGCGTCGGCGCGCTCCCTCACCGTGACCGGGCGTTCCGTCAGAAATTGCTTGAGATTCGACCAAAAATTATCGGGAATGAGTAGAGCAGGAGCGCCAAACTTGGGAACTGCCGATGCGGGTACTGGAACGGCCTGATGATCGCCGGAGGCAGACACGCCCGGCTTGGTTAGTTCAGGTGGAACGAGATTGACGATTAGGCCCGGCACCATCTTCCCCCTGATTAGACGCACATTCTCAGCGTTGGGTGTCCTAAATCGATATGATTCGACCGAGCCGGGAAAGGTTGCGCGACCCCAGCCGCTGACACCGACGCTCAATCATTGTAACATACGCAATTCCACCGCTTTCCGAAGTTTCTGGCGACATGCCTGAACCAGGGTACGGCAAACAAAGGACGGCTTTTTGAATTCGAGCGAGTTGATTTGCGGGCGCACACCTAAATGGCCGAACCTCTGGAACTTAAGAAAACACTGAACCTGCCTAAGACCGATTTTCCGATGAAGGCCGGGCTCCCGCTACAGGAGCCGAAACAGCTTGCGGCCTGGCAGGAATCGCGTCTCTACGAGCGGATTCTTGAAGCGCGCCAGGGGCAACCGTCATTTGTGTTGCACGATGGGCCGCCCTACCCAACGGGGACTATTCATCTGGGCACGGGCCTCAACAAGATATTGAAGGACATGATCGTCAAGTCCAAGAGCATGGCGGGGCATTATGCGCCGTACGTCCCAGGCTGGGATTGCCATGGTTTGCCGATCGAGACGCAGGTGGAAAAGGAGCTTGGAGGAAAAGGGAAAGTTGCGCCGGCAGAGTTTCGAAGGCTATGCCGGGAGTTTGCGACCCGTTACGTCGAGCAGCATAAGCGGGACTTCCAGCGATTGGGAGTTTTGGGCCGCTGGGATGATCCTTATTTGACCATGAGCCACGATTATGAGGCCGTTGTCGCGGGCGCTCTGCTTGATTTCATGGAGAAAGGATTTGCGTATCGCGGCCGCAAACCTGTTTATTGGTGCATTTACGATTCGACAGCGCTGGCTGAGGCCGAGGTCGAGTACCAAGATCACACCAGTCCTTCGGTTTGGGTGAAGTTCGGCATGACCGGCGGCGGCCAGATGGAGGCCCAGGGCATGCGTGATGTTAACGCGGTGATTTGGACGACCACCCCGTGGACTTTGCCCCACAACCGGGCCCTGGCTTTCCATCCTGATTTCAAATACGTGGTTGTGGAAACCGAGAAGGGGGCGCTGCTGCTTGCCGCGGAGCGCCTGGCGGCGTTGCAAGCGGAATGTGGAATCAACGAGGTGCGGGTGCGTTCCGATTGGAGAGGACCGGACTTTGAGGGCGTGAAATTCCGGCATCCGTTTTTGCCGATCGAAGTGCCGGGAATTCTGGCGGATTACGTGACCCTCGATCAGGGCAGCGGGATTGTGCATACCGCGCCGGGGCACGGCTCGGACGATTTTCTGTCGGGGCAAAAATACGGTTTGGAAATCTTCGCTCCGATTGATGACAAGGGCGTTTATCTCGAAGGCTTGCCAGAATATAAAGGAAAGCAGGTCTTCGAGGCCAACCCCATCATCGTGAAGCTGCTCGAAGATCGCGAAGCGCTTCTGGGAAATCACCGTTACACGCACAGCTATCCGCATTGCTGGCGTTGTCACCATCCGGTGATTTTCCGTGCCACGGAGCAATGGTTCATAAAGATGGACCAGGCATCACATGGAAAAGAAAAAACGTTGCGTGCGGAGGCGCTCGAGCAAGTTCACCGGGTGAAGTGGATCCCCGCATGGGGAGAAGAGCGAATTTACGAAATGATCGAGAAGCGACCGGACTGGTGCGTGTCGCGGCAGCGATTCTGGGGCGTGCCGATTATTGTTTTTTATTGCCAGGGATGCGGCGCGCGGCTCAAAGATTTTGCGGCGCTGCGCAATGTAGTGAAATGGTTCGAACGGGAAGGCGCGGACGCCTGGTACCAGCACACCGCGGAAGAGCTATTACCCGCCGGGACGAAATGCGCGTGCGGGGCGCGTGCGTGGCGAAAGGAGAATGACATTCTGGACGTGTGGTTTGACGCCGGGTCTTCGAATCTAGCGGTTCTCCAGAAACAGGAGTGGCCTGCCGATGTCTATCTCGAAGGGCCTGACCAGTACCGCGGGTGGTTTCAGAGTTCGTTGCTAATCGCGACGGGGTTGCGCGAGCGCGCGCCTTATCGAAGCGTGGTTACGCACGGGTGGACGCTCGATGAACACGGGCGGCCGATGTCCAAGTCGTTTGGGAATGTGGTGCTGCCGAGCGAGATTTGCGAAAAGTGGGGAGCGGATTTGCTGCGGTTGTGGGTAGCTTCGCAGGAGTATCAGGCTGACGTGAAAATGAGCGAGCGCGTGATGACCCAGCTGGGCGAGGCCTACCGGAAGATTCGCAACACGTTTCGATTTGCGCTGGGGAATCTGTTTGATTTCGAGCCCGGGCGAGATGCTCTTTCAGGCGAGGAGATGGAGGCCATCGACCGGTGGATGCTGGAGCGCACCGCGGAACTTGTCGAGAAATGCCGGGAGTGGTATGCGGCATACGAATTTCATCGCGCTTATCACGCGATTCACGATTATTGCGTGGTTGATCTGAGCGCGTTTTATTTTGACGTGTTGAAAGACCGGCTGTACACCAAGGCGGCGAGAAACCGATCGCGGCGCTCGGCCCAGACAGCAGTTTGGAAAATCACCAGCGCGCTTGTACGACTGGCTGCGCCCATCCTGGTTTTCACTTCAGAAGAGATTTGGGCTCACTTGCCAAAGTTGCCCGGCGAACCGGTGAGCGTGCATATCGACGTCTTTCCCAAAGAGCCGGCGCTGCGTTCAAATATTGATGCCAAGACCAAGCTGGAATGGGAAAAGCTACATGCGTTGCGAGCGGAGGTGTTGCAAGACCTCGAGCGTGCACGCACCCAGAAATTCATCAATGCCTCGCTCGAAGCAAAGATATGCCTTCGTTCCAAGGGGCTCTACCTGGAGCTTCTCGAAAGACATGCAAGGGATTTGCCGGGACTGTTCATCGTTTCGCAAGTGGAGGTATTGCCCTTTGACGGGCCGGTCGATAGCGACCACGCGCAGCCGCTTCATGTGCATGTGTTGCGCGCCGACGGAACGAAGTGCCAACGATGCTGGAACTACTCGACGCATGTGGGGGAGAATCCGCGCTACCCCGGCGTGTGCGAGCGGTGCAGCGAAGCGCTTGCGGAAATCGAAGGATGGGAGCTGGCCCGTTCATGAAATTGCCTTCGCGCCTGAAGTGGCTCTGGCTCACGCTGGGTATAGTGCTGGCGGACCGCGCGACTAAAGCGTGGTTTGAAACGCAAACCGATGAAAGCTGGCGGCATGAAGTGCTGCGGCACTTCATTTATCTGGTGCACAGTCGCAATCCGGGAATCGCCTTCAGTTTTTTTGCGGATTCGCATTCTCCGTGGCTCCGCATCGTTCTAGTCGGCGGCGCACTGGTGGTTATCTGCGCGCTCGCGTGGCTGCTAGTGGCGGGGCAAGGGGGTGCCGCGGCATGCGCGGGGCTGGCTCTTTTGCTGGGAGGAGCCACGGGAAACGTGACGGACAGGATTATCCACGGCGCTGTGACGGATTTTCTTGAAGTGTGGATCGGGAACTACCGGTGGCCGGCATTTAATGTGGCGGATTCCGCGATCACCATCGGTGCGATTTTGCTGATACTGGATTTGATTTTCTCTCCCACGAAAACTACCGAGGGAAAATAGAAACTCGGGTCAACTCTCCTTGGGCTACCTGCTTTCGCGCGTGAGATCGAAGTTGACGAATACAGCCGCTTGAGCGTTTTCGGCTCGTAACCAAGCTAGCGGGGAACACGTCTCATTTGCTGAAGACAGATTCATAGCCGCAGCCAGCAACCTTTTACATTCTCGAGGTTGATGGATTCCAGAAAGGTAATGGGTATGTCGAAGTGCGACGCTACACGTGTGCCCAGCGAACGGAGGCTCTCATGCGAAAACACCAGCTGGTATCCTTCCCTAGTAAAATTCTGTCCATGGTGGCGCGACCGACAGTGGTGCTTCTCACCGCAGCTGTTGTCACCACAACGGTTCTGGGCACATCGCCGGCGTTTGCGCAGGTTCAAGCTGCCACGGCCCGGACGGCTGCGGGTTGCGGGCCGAGCCAGGTGCAATTCGATGTAAAGCTGGATGACACGCTGCACGTGCTGGCACAGCCCGAGGCCGGCAAGGCAATTGTATACGTGTTCGAAGATGATTTCACCGGCCCGACCATGCGCATTGGTGTCGATGGTTCCTGGGCCGGAGCAACCAACGGCAAGTCCTTTATCTACTTTTCCATTGCTCCCGGCGAGCACCACGTGTGCACGGAATGGCAGTCGAATGTGTTCAAGAAAACGTCGGAGAGAGTCGGCGGGGCTATTTCCCTGAACCTGGAAGCCGGAAAAGTCTACTACCTTCGAATGACCTTCGAGGAAGTCACAAAAGCTTCGGGAAGGATCAAGCTGGATCTTACCGACAACGCCGAAGGACAGTTTCTGCTTTCGTCTTCAGCTCTTAGCAATTCGCACCCCAAGAAGTAGGAGCGTTATCGTCCCGCGAGGCGGTGTGTAAACAGCTTTGTTTTCCGGCCCGGGCAAACTGCTAGAATCTTTCGGTGCCTTCGTCCACCAGACATAATCTCAAGGTCCGAGAGAGCGATTCTGGCCAGCGCCTGGATCGCTATTTGGCGTCGCAACTGCCGGAGCTGAGCCGTACTCGGATTCAAGAGCTGGTTGAAGCGGGGCTGGTGCTGGTCGACGGCCGGCCGTCGAAGGGCGCCCACCGATTGCGGGCTGGCGAGCCAATCGTTGTGGAAGCCCAAGCTCGGCCGCCCATGCGCGCCGAAGCAGAGGCCATTCCACTGGAAATTCTTTACGAGGACGACGACGTGATGGTGGTGAACAAAGCCGCGGGGATGACGGTTCACGCGGGAGCGGGAAATTCGCGGGGGACCTTGGTGAACGCGCTGCTGGGACTGGGGCAGACGCTTTCTCGGGGTGGCGATGCTTTGCGGCCGGGGATTGTGCACCGCTTGGACAAGGAGACTTCCGGCGTCATCCTGGTGGCCAAGAATGATTTCACGCACGCCAGGATTTCTGAGGCGTTTCGGCAACGTTTGGTGAAGAAGACGTACATCGCGCTGGTGGAAGGTCTGCTGAAGGAGAAGCAGGGTCGCATTGAATTGGCGATTGGACGCGATTTGCACCGGCGCACGCGGATGGCGGTTCACCGGGGAAAGCCGGGGAGCGCACTGCGTGCCAAAACGGTCGGGAGCGAGGCCATTCGCAGCGGCGGCCTAGCCGGCCCTGCCCGGGAGGCGCGGACGGATTGGCGGACGCTGGCGGAAGTGGATGGGACCACGCTGGTCGAAGTACAGCTGCATACCGGGCGGACGCATCAGATTCGCGTTCATTTTTCGGCGATCGCGCATCCCGTCGTCGGGGATACGCTTTACGGGGCAGCCTCCGAGATTCGCGTGAGCGCTCGAACCGAGCGCCATGCGTCTAAGGAGCGGGAGAGCGTTAGGATGCCCGTGCTAGGTCGGAATTTTCTGCACGCGGCGCGGCTGGGGTTTTCGCAGCCGCGAACCGGAGCTTGGGTTGAAGTGCAGGCGCCTCTGCCGGAGGCCTTGCACGAGTTCGCGAGAAAGCTTGCTGTCACTGCGGGAGAGGATTCGGAGCGAATTGACGCTGTGCTTGCTCCCTACCTATAATCAACTGACATGCCCAGGGCACTGATTTCCTTATTACTTGCAGCGGTTTTGCTCACCATGGCGGCGAGCGACCGCGCGCGGCAGGCACCGGCGAAAGCTGCGGCTCCGGCGCAATCCGCGCCACCTGCGGCCGCACCGCAGGCGGGCGAAAAGGTGGCCACGCCGCAGGCCCCTCAGAGAATCATTCAGGTCGTAAACCTGGTGGACGTGCTGTTCACGGTGCTCAACCGGCGCAACAAGCTCGTGCCCGATCTGCAAAAAGAAGACTTCCAGATTTTTGATGAAAAGTCTCCTCAAGAAATTCGTTACTTCAGCAAGCAGACCGACCTGCCCTTGCGTATCGGGATGCTCGTGGATACGTCGAACAGCATCCGCGACCGGATCAAGTTTGAGCAAGATGCTTCCATCAATTTCTTGTTCAGCGTCTTGCGTCACGGGAGAGATGAAGCGTTCGTGATGACTTTTGATGATGAGCCGCAAGTTGTGCAGGCGTTCACCAGCGATGCGGGGTTGCTGCGCGACCAGATTATGCAGACGCGGGCGGGCGGTGGAACGGCGATTTACGATGCGATTTACGATGCTTGCCAGAACCAGTTAAGCCATCCGCCGCGTCCGCCGGGGGATCAGCCGGACATTGTGCGGCGCGTCATGATTCTGATCAGTGATGGGGACGACAATCTTTCGACGCACACCCGGGGCGAGGCCATCGAGATGGCGCAACGGACTAGCGTGGTGATCTATACGATCAGCACCAGCACGCAGTGGATTCAGCTATCGCAGACCGATCCCGACAAATTGGCTAGCCGGAAGACGCACTTGACCGAAGGCGACAAGATTCTGCAGGACCTCGCGGATGAGACCGGAGGGCGAGCTTTCTTTCCCTATCATGTGGATGATCTGGATCAGTCCTTCCAGGATATTGGCGACGAGCTGCGGAATCAGTATTCTATTGCGTATATGCCTACGAACTACGTGCTCGATGGACGCTACCATAGGATTCGCATCGAAGTGCCCGAACACAAGGGGTATCAGGTGCGGGCGCGGCGCGGGTATTTTGCGCGGGCCAATCGAGAAAACAATAGCCAGCGGCCGAGTCCCTCTGGGCCGGCGACTCCCTGAAGTGTTGTCAATCCGAGAATTTCTCACACGACTCTCCTTGCGCACGGTGTGGCTTCGGGTGTGTCCGGCAGATCAGTTCCCGAACTCAGAATGTCACGGCGTCCATGGTCGGGAGTGACAAGCCCCTCTCCTTCAGGCGTTTGCGGCTCACTAGTTTCTCCCGAGACGCGGCGCTAGCGAGTCGTGTCGCGGAGAAGGACGGCGTCGGATTCGTTGTGACCGCGTTCGATGGCGATTTTTGAGCCGTCTTTGGAGAAGCGGAACCTTTCGATTCCTTCGGAAGTGAAATGAGTGAGCTGACGGGGAGCGGAGCCGTCCAGCGGCTGCCTCCAGAGGTTGCCGACGCCTTTTTCGAGAACGCCGTAGACGACGGAGTTGCCGTCGGGAGCAAACCTGAGAGGCGCAGAGGCGCGTGGGTCGATGTCACGGTAGGTGACTTTTTTGTCGTCGATGGAGTAGAAATTGAGCACGAGTCGGTGGTCCATTTCACGAACTTCCAGGCCGACGATGGTCTTGCCGTCCGGAGAGATGTCCGAGGCGCCGTTGGCGGTGGCCAACACCGTTTCCGGTGAGCCGCCATTGATGGAGACGCGCCTTAGGGATTGCTTGTCAGCGAAATCAAGGTAATAAATCCACTGGCCGTCCAGCGAGCAGCGGGGATCGGATTCGGCGGCGCCAAAGGTGAGTTGTTTTAAATCCAGGCCGGAGGCGCTCATCCTCCAAAGGTTGAACGAGAGTTTGCCGGAGCGGCCTGCGGAACGAAACACGATGTAGGGCTGCGGGCCGCAAGACGTTAGTTGATCGGAGATGTGATCGGCGTCCGAGTAGACCAGGGTTTCGCCGCCCTCAGGCTTGACCATGCGGATGTCCGGGCCTTGTATAAAGACGATGCGACCGTCAGCAGTCCAATCCCAATTCCAAACAGCGCTGCTGGAAGAGAGCGGGACCGGGTGAACGTCATCAGGCTGGGCAACACTGGCGACTTCAATCTGGTACCTGGACTGCGACTGGTTGGCAGCGATGGTGCGGCCGTCAGCGGCAATGCTGGGGAAGAAATAGGAATTTGTGTCCGTGGTGAGGCGGCGGTAGTCGCCATGGGGATAGCTAACGATGCCCAGTTGAGAGTTCAAAGCACGGGCGTTACCAAACTCCGAGACCAGCAGACCTGAGCCGTCTGGCATCCAGACGGGATTGCGAAAAATCTTGGTGGTGGTGAACGGGATGATCTGGAGCTTGCCGGAGCCCACGTCAATGGAGAGCACCGCGGCTATGATGCCCCTAGCCAATTGGGACTCGGTGATGACGATGGTCTTGCCATCTGGGGACCAGGCGGGGCTATAGTTGCCCGGACCCTCAAGGGTCACGTCTTTGAAGAGCGTGCGATCGGGGGAACCATCGCTCTTGGCGACGATCAATTCATAAGTAGGGGAATCGTGGTCCTCGCGCAAGAAGGCGAAGCGCAGGCCGTCGGGGGAGAAGGAGATGGGGCTATCGACGTCCTTGATGAGCAGACGCGGTGTGCCCCCGAGCATGGGGGCGGAGTACAGCGAGGCCAGGGTGTGTTCTTCCTCGTCGCGGCGGACACAATAAATATAGTTGGCATCGGGGGAGAAAGTGAGCCCCGCATAGCGCGTGGCCGCGGGCGGAACAAGCTGGGTATTACTGGCCGAAGCGATATGGCGGAGCCACAGGGACTGCAGGCCATTCTCATCGCGGACGTGGAGAAGATACTTGCCGTCAGGAGAAATGGCAGCGAGAGCGATATGGCCGTTGTTGGTGAGATTCTCGATGGAGAAAGTATCGAACGGCACGTGGCGGTTGCGTAGCACGATGGAATAGATGCCGTAGGCAGCAGCGGCAGCGATCAAGAGGACACCCAGAATACTAAGGCCGGTGCCGAATTTGTGTTTTCTTGCGGCTTCGACGATGACGGAACTGCCGGAGGGCGTCACTCTGGGTTTAGAGGAGGGCGGTTCGGAGGCGGCGGAGACGCGGGCGGCGGATCTTTGCGTGCTGGCGGGACGGCTGCCGGAATCGATTTCGCGCTGTAGTCTCTTGAGGTCGGCGCGCAATTCGGCGGCGACCTGGTACCGCATGTCGCGGTCTTTTTCGAGAGCTTTGTTGAGTATGCGCTCGAGTTCGGGGGGCACGTCGGGATTGAGAGTGACCGAGGGCACCGGGGCATTGCGAAGGATGTTGTCGAAAACGACGGCGCTGGTGGCGCCGGGGAAGGCCTGTTTGCCCGTCAACATCTGGTAGAGGACGGCCCCGAGGGAGAAGAGGTCGCTGCGGGCGTCGATCTCTTCGCCACGGGCTTGCTCGGGGGACATGTACTGGATGGTGCCGACGGCCATGCCAGGGCTGGTGAGCAGGGTGTTTACGGGAGAGTCGACGGTGTGGTCTGAACTATCGTCTGAGATTCGAGCGAGGATCTTAGCGAGGCCAAAATCGAGGATTTTGATTGTGCCAGTTTCCGTGACGAAAATATTCGCGGGCTTGATATCGCGATGGACGATGCCCTTCTTGTGAGCGGCATCCAGGGCGTCGGCGAGTTGGATGCCGATCTCGATAGTGCGATGGATAGGCAACGGACCGGATGGCAGGACTTTATCGAGGGAATCGCCGACGAGGAGCTCCATAGCGATGAAGGTGCGGCCGTCGTGCTCTTCGATGGCGTGGATGGTGCAGATTGCGGAATGGTTAAGAGCGGAGGCCGCGCGGGCTTCGCGAAGAAAGCGTTCGAGGGTTTGCGAGTCGCGCTCGTTCGCTTCCGGAATGAATTTGAGGGCCACGCGACGGCCGAGCTTGGTGTCTTCGGCTTCATAGACGACACCCATGCCGCCGGAGCCGAGTTTTCGGAGGATCCTATAGTGGGCGACGGTCTCGTTGATCATGATTTTGGGTGCAAAGTGGATGTTAGACGGTCGGGGAATTTCGGTCAATGCGTACGGAGAGCTCGGTTGTGTCTTAATTGCCCTCGATCAGAGAACTGTCGAGCGCACCACCAGGAAGCCGCAGGCCTGGCACAATTTGCGTGCTCTTCGCTACCCGGACGGCTCCCGGGATACGCTGGAAGAGGCCCTGCTATCGAATGGGGCAGGCTGGTGAAGCTTTGACGATTGAGAAGCAAGCGTTTGAGATTAATCCGCAAAACCCTGAGGTGCGGACACGTCTCGATCACTTCCGCGAAGCCGCGGAGCAGGCTACCCGACAAGCTTGCTCTCGCCAACCTTGAAGGCCTGTTCGGGTCCATCTCGCCGAGGGCGGGCCAGCCCCGCCCCAACAGGGTCTTACCGGCTTCGAGATGGTTCGGAGTCGCGCGGACGCTTCAGCTTTTGGGAGCGTAGTAGCCTTTGCGGGCCAGGACTTTTAGGTCGTGGTTGGCTAGGTCAATTTTGATTTTGCGAAATTTGCCGTCGCGGGCGGAGTTTGTTGGATAGTAGCCGAGGGTGTATTGGCTGCGGAGCTCTTCGGAGATTTGGTCGAAGGCTTCTTGCAGATGCTTTTCGGAATTGACGACGATCATGCGGCCGCCGGTTTCGTCGGTGATTTTTTTGGCGATGCTGGCGTTGGCGCCGTAGTGCGGGTCGTAGACGAGAAGGATGTGCACCACCGTGTCCGTGCGCTGTGCGGCTTCGATGGCTTCTTCAACACGGACTTTGCTGCCGTTGTCTTCGGCGTCGGTGAGGACGACGACGGCTTTGCGGCCGGCTTCTGTCGAGAGCTTTTCGTTGCAGGCGAGATACAGGGCGTCGTAGAAATTGGTGCCTTTGGAGCCCGATTGGGGGATCGTTCCGGGTGTGACCATGCCCCCTCCACCGCCTGTGTTGATTTGGGCTTTGCGAATAGCACGATTGAGCTGGGAGCGGTCGTCGGTGAAGTCGGAGAGCAGGTCCACGTCGAGGTCGAAGGTCATCACCATGGCTTCGTCGCCCTTGCGCATGACGCGGTTCAGGAAGCTGCTGGCTCCGTCCTGGATGGCGCCTATCATGTATTGTTCGCTGCCGGAGGTATCCATGAGCAACCCAAGAGTGATAGGGAGCGTCACTTCTTTAGAGAAGAAAGCGATCTTTTGGTCCTGATTGTCTTCGGCGACTTTAAAGTCGTCTTGCTTGAGGTCGGTGACGATGCGCTTGCTTTTGTCCCGGACGGTGACGAAGAGGTTGACCAGGTTAACGCTGGTCTTGATGGTGGGGCCTTGAGCGGTGGGCTCTTGCGGCAGCGCTGGGAGGGCCATGGCGGCGGCAAGAACGGGCGTGACGCACAGTGCTGCGAATTTCCTAAGAGAAGGCATGTATACTTTCCTCGACGAGAGTTTCCCGGCTGGAACTGGCAAGCTGGGTTCTTCGCCCGGTAAGATGCTAGCAAGAGGTACGATGGATGCGTCGCCGGGAGAGCGGGCGGCGGTGCCAGCGCTGACTCCGGGAGGAAGTTTGGCCCTAGGAATATGAAAAGTCTACGAAAAATCGCGGGTATGACCAGTGTTTTGTTCTTCGTGGCACCAGCTTTGTGGCTTGGATTTGCCGCGCGTACACGTCAAGAGGCGGCTCCGGTCGCTCAGGAGCCAGCCGCGCCGCCGCCGGACAATGCTCGGCTCAGTGAGGCGCGAGCGAAGATTACGGTCAACGCCAATTTGGTGGTGCTGCCGGTGACCGTGAAGGACCGGGCTGGAAGGCTTGTGCCTGATTTGGGCAAGGATGAGTTTCGTGTGCTCGAAGACGGCGTGGAGCAAAGAATCGACGTGTTTACGACGGAGGGTTTCCCGCTGTCGATGGTCATACTGATCGACAACGATCTGAAAAAAGGGGACGCCCAGGAGGTGCAAGACAGCCTCGACGCCATCGTGGGAACCATGAGTGACCTCGATGAGGCATTTGTTTGCCGCTTCGACCAGTTCTTTCACCCCGGCAAGGGATTTACCAGCGACCAGGACAAGCTGCTTACAGAACTCAGAAGGACCAAGCTGGATAGTCACAGCGGGGTGATGTCCCCCGGCGGACCGTTCAATGGGCCTACCATTAACGGGCACAATCCAGACGGTTCACCGCCGATCCCTGAATCCACACGGACCATCTTTGCGCAGCCGACCAAGGCGCTGGACGATGCCGTGTTCGGCGCGGCGGAGCTTTTGAAGAACCGTCCGCGCAACCGGCGCAAGATAATCTTTATTGTGAGCGATGGCGTCAACGGGGGAAAGAAGTACAACACCAATACTTACGACACTACCGTCAAGGAGGTACTGGGCCACAGCATCTCGGTGTTCGGAGTGGGTGTGGGAAGCGCGTTCTACGACCGCAGATTTGAGCGGCTCTCCGAATACGCGCACGCCACGGGTGGGGATGTGTATTACGCGGCGAAGAAGGAATCGCTGCAGGATCTTTACTCGAGGATAACGGAAGAGGCCCGCAACGAGTACACGCTGGCGTATGTGCCGCGGGAGACGAATAAGGCCAAGGACTACCACGACGTGGAAGTGCGCGTGAAGCGGGAAGGGCTGACGATTCTGACTCGCAACCGCTACTACACCGGCGGAATCGCGCAATAAGGAGAAAAGTTTAGCTGCGCGCCGGAATTCTCTTGACAGTGGCTCGCCGCACTCGTATACGGAGCGAGATGGCATGGCGGGCAGCGCTCGGCATGGCCTTAAGACTGCATACTCCGTGGTCCATGGGGACTGCGCGTGAAAGGAGCTTGACGATGAAGAAAAAGGGAAAGAAGGACGACGCTAAGGTACCGAAAAAGGGGAAGTAGGAGGTTTTCGACAAGATTCGGTTGGTTGGGGCGCCGCCCGGTGGGTGGTGCCCTTTTTTTATTGCTTCCGGGCCGCATGGTCGCGGCTATTCTCGAACGGGGGGTTGCGGACTAACTGCTAAGTGCTTCTTCATGGGCGGGGCAAATCGATTTGTAAGCGCAGCTTCGGCAAAGGTAGCCCGGTTTCGGAGGGAAGTGGCCAGCGCGGATGTCGGCGGCGGCTTCCAGCACGATTTTTTGGGCCTCGTCGAGTTGTTTGGCGTCGCGAGTGGTTACCTGGATCTGGTTGTCTTGGAGGTAGTGGAACACCAGGCGGACGGGGTTCCATTCGAAGATCTCTTTGGCGGCCAGGGCGTACAGGCTGAGCTGCAAATCTTTTTTGGCGTCGACGTCTTTTTTGGGCTTGCCGGTTTTGTAGTCGATGATTTCGACGTCTTTGCGGCCGAGGGAATTTACCTGGTCCATTCGTCCGATGATGGTGACGTTGTCCTCCATCGGTAGCGCAAAGGATTTTTCCAGTTCGAGGACCCGCGGCGCGTCTTCGAGCAGTGCGGCGTGGAAAGTACGCAACTGTTCGAGGCCATCTTGCTGGTAGCCCTTTTCCTGGTAGTCGTCTTCAAAACCTGCGGACGTCCACTCGGTTTCGAAGATGCGCGCCACCTCTTCGAAGGGGAGTTTTATGCCTTTGCGGAAATGCTCGATGAAGCGCTTGATGGTGGTGTGCATCACGCTGCCGAAGCTGAGCACGGCCTTGGGGCCTTCTTTCAGGCCCCAGGAACGGCTGAAGAGATACTGTTGCGGGCAACTGCGGTAGCCGCTGACGGCCGATGGGCTCAACGTGAGCGGTTCGGGAGCGCGAGGGTGGAATTCCAGGGCCCAGTCGGCGATGCGAGAGAAAATTTTCGGAGGATCGGGGGCGACAGGAAAAAGTTCAAGTTCACCGGCAAATGAGGGTTCTTTTTTCCCGAAGGCCCGAGGTGCGGGCAGTTTTGGCTTCAGCTGCCGGATGTCGCGGCGCTTGATCGCGGGATCCATAAGGAGGTCTTCGATGAACACCGGTATCTTGCCCTTTTTTTCGGTGAGCGTTGTGAGCGTGAGGCGGTTTTTTGCGCGCGTTAGTGCGACGTAGAAGAGGCGGCGCTCTTCTTGAATGTGGAACTGCTCTGCGGGTTCGCCTTCTTTCATCAGAGCGGCGGGGAATTCGAAGACGCGGGAGCGTTCCGTTGTTGGAAACTTTTTGTTATTGATGCGCAGAAGGAAGACTTGCGGAAACTCGAGGCCTTTGGCTCCGTGGACCGTCATCAGCTGGACGGCATCGCCGGGGAAGTCTTCTTCTAGACTGATCACGCCGCCAGCTTGGGAGTAGTAGTCGAGATACTCGACAAATTCAGCGAGGCTTCGCGTGTCGCTCTTGCGCTCCCACTCTTTGGCGAACTCCGAGAGGCGCGTGACGTACTTACGGTCTTGCGGGCTGGCGCGTTCTGCTACTTCCAGCCACTCGAGAAGAGCAGCAAGAATTTCGCGGGCCGTGCGGCGGCGGAGCCGTTTGCGTTGCTCGAAGAGGAATTCAAGCAGTTGGGCCAACGCGCCGGGTGAGGAATCGAAAGGGAGTTGCGTCTGCGGAGCTTCGAGCATGTCATAGAGCGCTTTTTTCCCTTTTCTGGCGCGCTCGGCGAGGCGCACGAGGTCGACGGGTTCGAATCCCCAGGCGGGCGCCGCTAGCACCCGGGCGCAGGAAAGGTTGTCGAAGGGACTGGCAATCAGGCGCAAGTAGGCCAGGACGTCTTTGACCAGCGGGTGATCGAGGATAGAGAGGTTGCTGATGACGAAAGGGATTTTGTGGCGGGAGAGTTCTTCGACGAGATCGTCGCGGTGTGCATGCTGGCGGTAGAGGATGGCGAAGTCGCGCCACTTGCACCCAGCGGCGCGGAGGCGCTCGAGTTCGCTGACGAGCCAGCGGGCTTCGTCGTGTTCGGTTTCCAGCTCGACGAGGCGGATTTTTTCGCTCTCTTCTTTGTTGGCGTTCAGGACCTTTTTGGGGAAATCGGCGGTTGTCGTGTTCATCCCAATGACTTGCGTGGCTACCCGGAGAATGTTGGGAGTGGAACGATAATTCTCTAGGAGCGAGATACGGAATGGCGTGGAGTCCTGGCCTCCCTTCCAGCCGGCGAAGCGCTCCAGGAAGAGTTTGAAGCTGCCGAAAGAGGCGCCGCGGAAGCGGTAGATGGCTTGGTCATTGTCGCCGACGGCCACGATGTTTTTTCTGTCTCCGGCCAGAAGCTCGAGGAGGCGAAGCTGCGCGATGTTGGTGTCTTGAAATTCGTCGACCAGGATGAAGCGGTATTTTCCCTGGAGCGCGTCGCGCAGCGCGACGTTGGTTTCGAGAAGCTCTACGGCACCGGTGATGAGCGAGCCAAAAGAAACGCGTTTTTTTTCGCGCAGCAAATCTTCGCTGGCGCGGTAGGCGCCGGCGATTTCCTGCTGGAGGGCGACTTCCTCGGCGCGTTCCTTGAAAGTGTCCTCGTCGAGAGCCGCGCGGTCGGTTTCTAGTTGAGCGGCTAAGCCGTCAGCGTAGCGCTGGTAGTCCCGACAGGAGACTAGCTCGTCTTGACAGCGCGAGAAGAATTCGACGAAGTCGTTTAAGAACTGGCCGGGATCGGCGAGGCGGCGGTACTTGTTGAGTTTGAGGCGCTCGAGATTGCGGCGGAGAAGAATCCAGTGATCGACTTTGTCGATCATCAGGCGTTCGGGCGCGGCTTCCTTCAGAAGGTTCTCGCAGAAGGCGTGGAAGGTGGCCAGGGTGACATTTTTTCCACGTTCGCCGGCGGCGCGTACGACGCGGGCTTTCATCTCCCCGGCTGCTTTGTTTGTGAAGGTGAGGCCGAGAATGTTCTCGCCGGAAAGGGCGTCGTCGGTTTCTAGGAGGTGGCGGATGCGTTCGATGATCACGCGAGTCTTGCCAGTCCCGGCGCCCGCAATGACCAGGAGGGGCCCCTCGCCGTGAGTGATGGCGCGGCGTTGGGCTTCGTTGAGCTTCAGCCCGGTTTCCGCCGGTGGATTGAGATCGAACAGAGTGGCCATGATTTAAGAAGGTTAGCCGATATTGGGGCAGACGGGAAACGGGGTCAGCAGTTTGGAGAATTCATTCTAAGATCGATTGTCGCGACACGCCTTTGTGATTCCTTACCTGCCTGGAGTTCTCGTTACTGTGCCAGCTTTCAATGTTCTGTGTGCGGAGACGGGAATACGCCCGGTGTGCTGGTGTTTCGAGCTGACGAATAATGTGACTTCCAGTTTGATGAACTTCGAGATAGCTCCATGCGCGCGAAGCAGCTTCTAGCCTCGCTACATTTGGTTTCAAGGCGCGTTCAGTTTTGTTTCGAAGCGAAAAGAGTAGAGCGCGCCGAGAGCGCACCGGCCGCAGTTTTGGCGTTAATCTCTGCGGATTTGCCGCGCGGTACGCTGAGTGATTCCCACTTTCCGGTTTTGCTGAAAGTAAGATGCTTGGCGAGAAACAAAATCTGGCCCACGTGATGAGCGTAGTGAGCGATCTGGCGGTTGATGGCTTGCATGACGGAGTGCGGCTCGCTACGAATCGTGACGGTTCGCGTGAGATCAGACTCCGCGAGCGGTTCGAGCGCATCGAAGAGATATTTCCAGCCGCGTTCCCACATTTCGATTACTTCGGTGCGGGTAGCGGGTGGAGTCTCAAATTCCGTGTCGCGGTTGCGGTCGGGTTTTTCGCCATCGGTGGTCAAGAAATCGAGCCAGCGCGAGCGCATGTTGCCGGACATGTGCTTCACAATGATGGCGATGGAATTGGATTCCGTGTCTAGGGTGATGAACAGGGCTTCGTCTGGGCACTGCGCCATGGCCCGGTCGGCCAACTTTTTGTAGTAGCGAAATAGGCCGATGGAATCTTGCAAATAGGAGCTGTTGAGCTGGTGGGGCATGAGGAATATTCTGTTCTGTCGGGAGCGCTTGTCAACGACCATTCGAGGGAATGCGCTCACGCCGAAGGGTTCGCGCGCGGTGATCCCGAGGATGGGGTGGCGGAAAATAATGCTTGACATTTCGCCTTTTGTTCGCCTACTATTCTGGCTCTGAATTTCGATTCCGCATGGGAGGCCGACATGACCATTGGACAAACGATGCTGCCTGAATTTGACCAGGAGATGCAGAGCACGCGCAAGGTGCTTGAGCGCGTGCCCGACGACAAGTGGGATTGGAAGCCGCACGAGAAGTCCGGGACGCTGGGCTGGCTTGCGGGGCACGTCGGCACGGTACCTGAATGGATTGCGATGACCATCAAAACCGAAGAGCTGGATTACGCGCCTGTCGGCGGCCCGACGTACCAGCCGCCGAAGATCACCAATCGGGCGGAGCTCCTCGCGGCCTTTGAAAAAGGGAGTGCGGAAGCTCGAGCGGCTCTTGCCAGCGTGAGTGACCAGGACATCGTGAAGGGCTGGAAGCTGCTTGCGGGTGGCAAAGAAATCTTTACCTTGCCGAGGGTCGCTTGTATTCGGGGCATGTGCATGAATC
Source organism: Acidobacteriota bacterium (assembly GCA_013289825.1). GTDB lineage: Bacteria > Acidobacteriota > Terriglobia > Acidiferrales > UBA7541 > Acidiferrum. The sequence continues at coordinate 45,173 of JABCZF010000030.1, forward strand.
ACATGATTCATCATCGGGCCCAGTTGACGGTCTATTACCGATTGGTTGGCGTGCCGGTTCCCGGGCTATACGGCCCGAGCGCGGACGAAGGCATGCCGGATTCGACAGCGGCGGCCGCAAACTAAAAGCACCTTGAGGCGAGACGGGTGTTGCCCGTCTCGCCTGTTCTTTCATCTTTTGCCGCCGCGACTGCTCCGGGCGCAACGTTGTATAATGGTGTGCGTTGTTCCTCCGGAGGTTTACCACGCACATGGAAACTCCTGTCATTCTCTCTGCTGTACGTACGCCCATCGGAAAATTCCAGGGCGGATTGGCTGGATTCTCGGCTATTGAGCTTGGCGGCAAAATTGTCGCCGAAGCTATACGGCGCGCGGGGATCGATCCCCAGGAAGTGGATGAGGCCATCCTCGGCAATGTGGTGCAGGCGGGACTCGGGCAAAATCCTGCGCGGCAGGCGGCGCTTAAGGGTGGCTGTGCTCCGCGCGTGGCCGCAATGACGATTAACAAAGTTTGCGGCTCGGGGTTGAAGTCGGTAGCGTTGGCCGCGCAGGCCGTACAGCTTGGTGAATCGGAAATGGTCGTGGCTGGCGGGATGGAGTCGATGTCCAATTGCCCGTATCTGCTCCCGCAAGCGCGGACGGGCTACAGAATCGGCGACGGCAAGCTCGTGGACTCGATGATCAACGACGGGTTGTGGGACGCGTATGAGAACTTTCACATGGGGATGACGGGCGAGCTGGTGGCCGAGAAATACGGGATCACTCGCGAGGAGCAGGACCGGTTTGCGGTGGAGAGCCACCAAAAGGCCATTCGCGCGCGAAAGTCCTGTTTTTTTGAAGGGCAGATTCTGCCGATCGAAGTGCCGCAGAAAAAGAGCGAGCCGAAGGTCATCAAGTACGACGAATCGCCGCGCGAAGACACTTCCATGGAAGCGCTGGCCAATTTGAAGCCGGCGTTCAAGAAAGACGGCACGGTGACCGCGGGGAATGCTCCTGGAACGAACGACGGAGCAGCGGCGTTGATGGTTACCAGCGAGCGGAACGCGGCCCGCCTGGGTAAGCAGCCGATTGCTCGGATCGTGGCGCAGGCGGTTAGCGGCGTGGAACCGAAATGGGTGATGATGGCGCCGGTGGACGCGGTGGAGAAATTGCTCGCGAAGACCGGCTGGGACCGCGACCAGGATGTGGACCTTATCGAGTTGAATGAGGCTTTTGCGGTTGCGGCGATTGCGGTGACGCGGCAACTGCGGCTTAATCCCGAGAAAGTGAACGTGAACGGTGGCGCGGTGGCCTTGGGCCATCCGATTGGAGCGAGTGGCGCACGCATCCTGGTAACCCTTCTTTATGAATTGCAGCGGCGCAACCTAAAGCGCGGCATCGCTGCGCTTTGCCTCGGCGGAGGCAACGCCGTCGCC
>JABCZF010000031.1 GCA_013289825.1 Acidobacteriota bacterium
GAGCGGGGCCGGGTGGCGGAGCGGGTCTAGGAGTGGGTCTCGGAGCGGGGCCGGGCGGCGGAGTGGGTCTAGGAGTGGGTCTCGGAGCGGGGCCGGGTGGCGGAAGAGCCGGAAGTGGGCCTTGGCGGGGAACCGGCCAGAGCGCCGGACCGAGTGAGGATGAAATCTATGGAATTTTGGGCGCGTTGACAAGTTTTGGCAATGTCGGCGCCGGCCAGGGTGGAGTGGCTGCGGCTGGTGAGTTCCAGGAGCAGATGTCTCAATTGCCGGGAACCGCGCAGGACACGTTGAAGAGAGCGATCGCCGGTCTTGCTGCGCAAGCTCCCGAGGGCCAGCCGGATGAATCAGTACTGGTAAAACTGGCCGAGCATCTGGCGATTCGATTTGCGCTCGAGCGATTCGAAAGCGGCGAAGTCAAGGTCAACGCGGTGCGGCAGATGCTCGACCGCATGAATTCTGAGATCGACAATCTCCGCAAGATTCTGGGCGCGCACGAAGACAAGATGACGGACGCGGGAATGATGGTCGAGTCCCACCGCGAGATTCTCGACCGGCAGTTTTGGGCGGCGGTTCCGGAAAGCGGCAAGCAGGCCGTGCTGATGTCGGGAGACGCATGGTGCATTCCGCCGAAAAACGTCCAGTCTTATGTGGCCCACCTGATCGAGACCGGCGACGTCGCGCAAGCCATCAGCATTCTGCAGAACTACGCTTCGTGCGCGGACAGCGACGAGGCCGATGCGCGGAAAAAAACCGCGATGGGTTTGTCGGAGATGGCGGCGCTTTACGCCAAGGCCGATCCCAAGCTGCTCGGCGAGGCGCTGCGCCATCTGGGCCTGCGGCTGTCCGTTGAGCAAGACGTCGATTTGCAAACGTTGGTGAGCGCCGCATTCGTGAGGCTTAGCCAAGAAGCTGTGACCAGCCGGTGCTTCCCGGTGATGGAGCAGGCGCTCGATTTGATTTCCGGTGTCGAAGCGCAGCGGCCCGGCATCGGGCGGAGCCTGCGTCCTAAGATGGGCATCGAAGAACGCATTCCTGAGTTTGTGGATGAGGCTCTGCGAGCGCGGCAAGCCGCCGCCGGCATGACCAATGTCTTGAAAATGCTCCCGCAAACGGCGATGGAGCAGCTCTCCATGCGGTTCAACCGCTGCAGTCTGCGGGAAGATGCCGAGCATATATCCAATCTGGCCGCTGATCTTGGCGAAGAAGGATTGCAATACTTGCGGAGCACAGTAAGGGGCGGCCCCATCACCGAGGCTGTGGAGATGACCGGGCTCTTGAGCACGCTGGATCCGGACGCGGTAGAAGTGTTCTTGCCGTCGCGGATGAAAGATTTTCCCAGGACGTCGCAGGACCGCATCGTGCGGCAAGTCTCTGCTAGCGGCGCTCCGGGACGCTGCCGAATTCTTCTCGAGCTGCTCGATCATGTCGATCCGCTGATCATGCCTTTGGTGATCGACGAGATTGGCGTGACCGGCGATCGCGAAGCCCTTGGCCGTCTGCTCACTATTGTTGACGGCGACTTGCCGACCGGTGCCGGACCCTATTTGCAGGTGAAGTCGATCGAGGCGCTGGGCCGCATTCATGCGCCGGAGTCCACAACTACGCTCAGGCGCATCGTCGAAGCGAAGAAGATGTTCGGCTGGGCCCATGCCCAGGAACTTCGCATCGCCGCTCTGCAAGCGCTCATAGGACTGGAACCGGACTGGGCGCGCGATTTTGCGGCGAAAAGTGGAATCGACCGCGAAGACCTGGCTCTGGCGCCACTGGACGTCATGGCGAACTCCAAATTCGTCCGACAGCGCCGCCATACGCGCGTTAGGCTGCACAAGCCGGTAACCGCTGTGAGCACAAACCTCAAGGAGAACTGCCGCCTCGAGATTAAGACGGCGAGCCTCTCTGGCGGTTTTGCCAGCATCAGCCGGCATCTTCCGCCCGGTACGCATGTGCAACTGAAGCTGCAGCTGGGTCTTCGCAACGTGCAAGCCACGGCCCTGATGCGGGATTACCGGGCCCAGGACATGGCCTTTGAGATTGTCGATATGAGCCTCGATGAGCGCAGCAAGTACCGCCGACTCCTGGCCGATAATCATTCGGCGTCGATCCCCGTGGCCAAAGCCAAGAGCCAGAGCGAAGCCGTCGAAACCCCGGTGCCATCCTCCTAGAGTGTTATGTCGCCGTGTCGACGTGTCGACGTCCTTGGCGCTGACGCATCCAAACAGTTAGAATAGAGTGTTTGCACTGGTTGTGGCAGACCGGCCCGTGCGTTCACTCACGCGGAACACCGCCAGGAGACGGCGAAACCCCTCATGGATGTTGCCAAGGCAGTTGATACCGTTGTCGCTCGATTTATCGGCACCAAGCACGAGCGCGACATCAAAAAACTACAACCTCTCGTCGTGGCCATCAATGCGCGTGAAGCCGAAACACGCGCGCTAAGCGACGAAGAGCTAAAGGCTCGCTTCGCCGAACTTAAGGCGGAGGTGCATGAACAACTGAAGGATGCTGATCCCAGCGAACCTACCTACAAAGAACTCTTGAAGAAGGTGCTCGATCCGATGATTGTGCCGGCTTTCGCCTTGGTGCGCGAAGCAGGCCGCCGCTTTCTGAACATGCGGCACTTCGACGTGCAATTGATCGGCGGAATGGTCTTGCACGACGGCAAAATTGCGGAGATGAAAACTGGCGAGGGCAAAACGCTCGTTGCCACTTTGCCGGCGGCGCTAAATGCTTTGGCAGGACGCGGCGTGCACGCCGTCACGGTGAACGACTACCTGGCGCGGCGCGACGCCGAGTGGATGAGCCCGCTCTATCGCAGCCTCGGTCTTTCCGTCGGCGTAATCGTGCACGATCTGGACGATGAGCAGCGCAAGGCGGCGTATGGCGCGGATCTCACGTACGGCACGAACAACGAATTTGGTTTTGACTATCTGCGCGACAACATGAAGTATGATCTGGCGCAATGCGTTCAGCGCGGGCATCAGTTCGCGATCGTCGATGAAGTGGACTCCATCCTCATCGACGAAGCCCGTACGCCGCTGATCATTTCCGGCCCTTCGGAAGAGTCCACCGACAAATACGCCAAGATTGACAAGATTATTCCCAAACTCATCCAGGACATCGACTACACACTGGACGAAAAACATCGCACCGCAACTTTAACGGAAGAGGGATTCAGCAAGTGCGAACGGCTGCTCGGCCTGCACAATCTCTCGGACCCTGTAAACATCGAGCTCATGCATCACGTTTATCAAGCCCTCCGCGCGCACTCGCTCTACAAAAGCGACGTCGATTACGTGGTGAAAGACGGAGAAGTGATCATCGTAGATGAGTTCACCGGTCGCCAAATGCCCGGCCGCCGCTGGTCCGATGGATTGCACCAGGCCGTCGAAGCCAAGGAAGGCGTCAAGATCGAACGAGAAAATCAGACGCTCGCGACGATCACTTTCCAGAATTATTTCCGCATGTACAAGAAGCTCTCCGGCATGACCGGAACGGCCGAAACGGAAGCCGCGGAGTTCGGCAAAATCTACAATCTCGATGTCGTCGCGATCCCCACGAACCGCACGCTGATTCGCGAAGAACACCGCGACGTTGTCTACCGCACCGAAAAAGAAAAGTTCGAAGCGGTCGTCAATGGGATCCTGCAAGAGGACAATTCGTTTGCCAACGGCATCCGCCACTATAACGAACGCGGTCAGCCGGTGCTGGTGGGAACGATCTCCATCGAAAAGTCGGAAACCATCTCCGAAATCTTGAAGAAGACAGGCGTTCCGCATCAAGTGCTCAACGCCAAGCACCACGAGCGTGAGTCGCGCATCGTCGCGCAAGCCGGCCGCAAGGGCGCCGTGACCGTGGCGACCAACATGGCCGGCCGCGGCACGGACATTCTTCTTGGCGGCAATCCCGAGCAGATGACCCGCGATCATTTTCTGAAAAACAAATTGGCTTTGCCCTACGCCGCCGCGCCTGCTGTGATCCCAGCCGATGGCGGCCCCGACGCACAGCCCGCCGTGGCCATGGTGCTTTTCCAGAATGAAGGCAAAATCTTTCAAGTACCCGCCGACCAATGGAAGCCGGTCTATGAGCAATTCGCCGAGCAGTGCAAAGCCGAGCACGACGAAGTGGTGGCCCTCGGCGGCTTGCACATCCTCGGCACCGAGCGCCACGAAGCCCGCCGCATCGATAACCAGTTGCGCGGCCGCGCCGGCCGCCAGGGCGATCCTGGCTCTTCGCGCTTTTTCCTTTCGCTCGAAGACGATCTCATGCGCATCTTCGGCGGCGAGCGCATGAAGGCCCTGATGTTCCGTCTGGGCATGACCGAAGGCGTACCTATCGAATCCGGACTGATCTCCCGGCGCATTGAAAACGCGCAGAAATCCGTCGAAGCACAGAACTTTGATGCTCGCAAACACCTGCTGGAATACGATGACGTGATGAACAAGCAGCGCGAGACGATTTACGCCATTCGCCGCTCGGCGCTAGAAGGAAAAGACCAGCGCGATTATGTTCTCGGCGTCGCGGAAGACGTGGCGCGCGAGCAGGTCGACACGTATTGTCCCCGCGAGCAACATCCCGACCAATGGAATGTCACCCAGTTTCTCGCCGAAGTCAACGCCCAGTTCGGCATCGACGCCAAAGCCGCCGGCGCCGACCCCGCCACGTTGAGCCACGACGAACTCGCCGAAGCCACTGTTAAGGCGGTCACCACACGCTACGAGGAAAAGGAAAAACAGTTCGGTGCGGACCTTGTCCGCTGGCTCGAACGGCGCATCATCCTTGATGTCGTCGATTCCCAGTGGAAAGATCACTTGCTCTCGCTCGACCACTTGAAAGAGGGCATCGGCCTTCGCGGCTACGGTCAAAAGGATCCGCTAGTCGAGTTCAAAAAAGAAGCATTCGTCCTGTTCGAAGACATGATGGCGCGCATCGACAACGAAACCATCCGCTATCTGTTCCACATTCAGGTCCAGCAGAACGAGCAGCCTCCTCAGGGCGGGCCGGGGCAAGCTCCACCACCGCCGCAACCAATGCGCCCGCGTGCGGACGCCGCAGTCGCCAGCGCCGCGGCCCGCGCCAGCGAACCTCCTCCGCAGCGCTTACCAGCCTTCGCGCGCGAAATGGAGCGCAAGCAAGAGCGCCAGCAAAAAGAGCTGCAGTACCAAACAGGGCCAGCGCAAGCCGAAGCGCCGAAGCCGGTCCGCGCAGGCGCCAAGATAGGCCGAAACGATCCATGCCCTTGCGGCTCCGGCAAAAAATACAAAAAATGCCACGGCGCTTAACGCATGATTGCTTCGGCATTGGTGACACAGACCTCCGTCTGTGTTCTCTTCAGCTCCAGCACTTGATCCGTGCGCTCACGTCGAGATTTCAGCGTTGCGTTTGACCGCAAGAAAAGGACTCTTATGCCAGCACCAATGCCGCAACCCGAACGCCACCCTATCCCCGGCGTAAAAAATCTAGTCGCGGTCGCCAGCGGCAAAGGTGGCGTTGGCAAAACCACGGTCGCCGTCAATCTCGCCCTGGCCCTGGTAAAACTCGGCCACCAAGTCGGACTGCTGGACGCCGACGTCTACGGCCCCAATGTCCCCATCATGCTCGGAACTCTGCAGGAGCCGCAAGCCACCGCCGAAAAACGCATCATCCCCGTCGAAGTCGCCGGCATGAAAATGATCTCCATGGGCCTGCTCAATCCCGGTGACAAGCCGATGGTCTGGCGCGGCCCCATGCTACACAGCGTCATCACGCAATTCCTGCGCAGCGTCGAGTGGGGCGAGCTCGATTACCTCATCATCGATCTTCCGCCCGGCACCGGCGACGTGCAGCTCACGCTCATCCAAACCGTGGCCGTCACTGGCGCGGTGGTCGTCACCACGCCTTCCACCGTCGCGCTCGCCGACGTGCGCAAAGCCATCGAGATGTTTCGCCAGGTCAACGTCGAAGTTCTCGGTGTCGTCGAGAACATGAGCACGTTCACGTGCCCGCATTGCAGCAAGCCCATCGATATTTTTGGTCACGGCGAAGGCGCAAAAACCGCGCTGGCCTATGGCGTCCCCATCCTCGGCGAAATCGAAATCGATCCGCGCATCCGCATCGGCGGCGACACCGGCAAACCCGTCGCCGGCCTTGGCGAATCCGCCCCCGGCACACAAAGCCTCTACGCCCTAGCCCGCGCTGTCACCGCCCGCCTAGCCGAAGTCAGCGCCACCTCCGCCGGGCCGTCCGTTACGATCGACTAAACTGACTTTATATATATGGAACAGCGAACCGCCGAAGCATCGCGTGAGGAACCCTCATGGTGCTCTCAAACTGCTTGTGGGTCTTCCTTGCCGCCTGGCAGGCGACTAAACCGGTCATCCAGCAACCGACCCGCTCCCCTTCGCCGAAATCTCTCTTGAGCCGCGCTGAGTATTTGCTATAATGCCGTTTGGGATAATCTTGGCAGGGCTGGGCGCTGCGGCAACCGTGTTGCCGCATTTTCTTTTTGCGGTCGTGAACACGGGGAATAGGCCGGCAGAATTCAGGGTAAAACCTGTCGGGTTATCGTCCCTATTGAGTACCCTGGAATCAACACCCAAGGGATGACTCGTAACTGTTGATTCTAAACAACTTACAGAAAACTAAATCCTTTAGAAGCACACTACGAAAAATCGGGGGGTGGTTATGGTTGATCAGAACTCCAGCGCGAACTCGCCCGCCAGAGGTTCTGTCGAATTGGGCCGCCAGCCCGACATTCGCCCCTATCGCGGCAAGCGCCCACAAATCGCCGCATCCGCCTATATTGACCCCTCCGCCGTTATCATCGGCGATGTGGTCATCGGCGAAGACTCGAGCGTCTGGCCCTGCACCGTGATTCGTGGCGACGTGCACCACATCCGCATCGGCGCGCGCACCAACATTCAGGACGGCTCTGTGCTCCACGTCATGCGCGATGAGCACGCGCTGGTCCTAGGCGACGACGTGACCATCGGCCACTCCGTCACGCTGCACGGCTGCACCATCGAATCGCGCTGCCTGGTCGGCATGGGAGCCGTCATCTTGAACGGCGTGCACATTGGCGCCGGCAGCATCGTCGCAGCCGGCACGCTCCTTCTCGAAGGCGCCAAAATTCCACCCGGCAGCCTGGTCGTAGGCCACCCCGGCAAAGTCAAGCGCGCCCTGACCGGCATCGATCAAGCCTCCATAGACGCCTACGCCCAGCGCTACGTCGAGTACAAAGATATTTATCGGGAGGAACCCACCGAGTGAGCGAAGGCGCCGTAAAAAAGGAAGAAAAGCCGCGCAAGTTTCAAGCGATTCGCGGCACGCGCGATTTGCTGCCGCCAGAAACCGCTCTATGGACTCGTGTCGAGCAAACCGCCCGCGAGGTCTTCGCAACGTTCGGATTCGGCGAAATCCGGCCCCCGGTTTTCGAGCCGACCGATTTGTTTGCTCGCGCCGTCGGGGGCGACACCGACATCGTCTCCAAAGAGATGTACACCTTTGTCGACCGATCCGAAAAACTAGAGCCGCAGCCTTCTATCGGTAGCATGGACGTCTTCCTCGAGCAAGTGAAGCGACTCTCCAAATCCGGAGAACTTCCGCAAGACGAGATTGATCTCGAGTTGGTCGAAAAGCAGTGGAAAAAAGTCGATGGGCTGCTGCAGGGGATTTCTAAGATTGAGGCGGGCTCGACGGAAATCTATACGCTCATTATGCTCTTTGAGGCCCTGCGGCTGGGAGGCGACGTCTCGTTAAGACCCGAAGCCACCGCGAGCGTCTGCCGGGCCTACATCGAGCACAACATGCAGCAGCTTCCGCAGCCCGTGAAGCTGTACTACATGGGGCCGATGTTTCGGCGCGAGCGGCCGCAGAAAGGCCGCTACCGCCAGTTTTATCAAATAGGCGCGGAGATTCTGGGTGGACCCGATGCTCCCGCTATCGATGCAGAACTCATCGAAATGTTGATGACCTTCTTCGGAAAACTCGGCCTCGAAGGAACGACCCTCGAAATCAATTCCATCGGCCACGCCGCAGATAACTGCCGTCGCGGCTACGTTCGAAAGCTCAAGGCCGAGCTCGAAAAAGTGAAAGACAAACTCGGCGCCGACTCACAACGCCGCATCGAAACAAATCCGTTGCGCGTTCTCGACTCGAAACTGGAACATGAGCAAGCCATTGTCGAGCAACTTCCGCGCATCGCTGATAACCTCTGCGACGACTGCAAAATGCATTACGCCGCCGTAAAACGCGAACTCGATCTCCGCGACGTTGCCTATCGCGAAAACTGGCGCCTCGTTCGCGGCCTCGACTATTACATGCGCACCACGTTTGAAATCACCGCGCGCGGCCTCGGCTCGCAAAACGCCGTCTGCGGCGGCGGCCGCTACGACGGCCTCGTGCAACTTCTCGGGGGACCGCCCACAAAAGGCATCGGCTTCGCCATCGGCGAAGACCGCTTGATCTTGTCATTAGAAGAGAGCGGCAAAGTGCCAGCCGCACAAGGTCCCGATGTTTACATCGCCTGGATGGGCCAAAACGCCTATGCCACGGCGATCCGCGCCGCCAGAGCTCTGCGCAATGCCGGCCTCCGCGTCGAGCTACCCGCCACCGAACTGAAATTCGGTAAAGCCCTCGAACGTGCCAGCAAGCTCGGCTCGCGCTTTGCCCTCATCCTTGGCGATAATGAAGTTGCCGATGGCCAGTGGACGCTGAAGACCCTTCGAGACGGTTCGCAACAGAAACTCACCGAACCAGCTCTGCTAGAATATCTGCTTAAGCCGTAGTGGCACAGGCTTCAGCCTGTGCTAGCCGAGTGATCTTGGCGGTTTGAAATTGCCAGGCACAGACGAAGTCTGTGCCACTGGAGGAGATAGAAACCTTGCTCGATCTTCTAGGCAACCTCGAACGCACACACTATTGCGGCGCACTGCGCGCCCCTGACGAAGGCCGCGACGCCATCGTCATGGGCTGGGTCTCCGGCCGCCGCGACCTCGGCAACTTGCTCTTCCTCGACATTCGCGACCGTACCGGCATCGTGCAGGTGGTATTCAACAAGGAGTCGCAACCCACCGCGCACGCCAAAGCCGAGCAGGCGCGCAGCGAATTTGTGGTCGCGGTCGAAGGCCAAGTCATCAAGCGGCAAAAAGCGAATCCCGAAATCCCGACCGGCGAAGTCGAGCTGATCGCCGCGAAGCTCCACATTTTAAACAACGCCAAAACGCCGCCGTTTCCCATCGAAGACGAAATCAATGCCGCGGAAGAGACGCGCTTGCGCTACCGCTATCTCGACCTGCGTCGCCCCAAGCCGCACCGCAACCTCGCGCTACGCCACAAAATCGTTCTGGAAATTCGCAAAACCATGGACGAGATGGGCTTCCTCGAAGTCGAAACGCCCATGCTCACGCGCTCGACGCCCGAGGGCGCGCGGGACTATCTCGTTCCCAGCCGCGTCCATCACGGGCAGTTCTACGCGCTGCCGCAGTCGCCGCAGATCTTCAAGCAAATCCTGATGATTGGCGGGCTGGACCGCTACTTCCAGATCGTGAAATGTTTTCGCGACGAAGATTTGCGCGCCGACCGCCAGCCCGAATTCACCCAGCTCGACGTCGAGATGTCTTTCCCGCGCCAGGAAGACATCTTTCGCGTCATCGAAACCGTCATGGTGCGCGTGTGCGCCGTCGCCGGCATCAAAACGCACGGGCCCTTCCCCCACATGCTCTACAAGGACGCCATCCGCAAGTACGGCAGCGACAAGCCCGACCTGCGCTTTAACATGGAGCTGTACGAAGTCACCGACTGCTTTCCGGAAGAAGCGAAAACCAAGCTGGGGATCGAAGGCAGCGTGTTTGCTCTCGCTGCTCCGGGCGCCGCCGGCTATTCGCGAAAACAGCTCGACGAGTTAACCGAAAAGGCCAAGTCCAACGGCGCGCGCGGCGCGTATTTTGTTAAAGTCGCGGTCGAAGGCACGACTTCGACCGTTGAAAAACTCGTCGGCCCGGAAAACGTTAAGAAACTCGCCGAGGCCTGCGGCGCAAAGACCGGCGATCTCATCGTCGCTGTAAGCGCGAAGCAGCAGATCAAAGGCACGGAAGCGGCCGCCCTCGTCGCCGGACAGGTGCGTTTGCAGCTCGGCGAAGCGCTTAATCTGATTGACCGCTCCCAATGGAAATTCCTCTGGATCACGGGTTTCCCGCTCTTTGAATGGAGCGAAAACGACCAAGCCTGGGTCAGCGCCCAGCACCCTTTCACCGGCATCGTCGATGAAGATTTGGAAAAGCTCGAATCCGCGCCGTGGGAAGTACGTTCCAAAGGTTACGACCTGGTCCTCAACGGCAACGAGCTCGGCTCCGGCAGCATCCGTATCCACCGCCAAGACATTCAGGAGCGCCTCTTCCGCGCGCTCGGCCTAAGCGAAGAGCAGCTTCGCCGGCGTTTTGGCTTCTTCCTCGACGCGCTGACGTACGGCACGCCGCCGCATGGCGGTATCGCGCTCGGCATTGACCGTATCGCCATGCTTGTCGCCGGTGAAAAATCACTTCGCGAAGTGATCGCTTTCGCGAAGACTACCGCCGCAGTAGATTTAATGGCAGAGTCCCCGTCGTCGGTGGACCAGGGCCAGCTCGATCAGCTCGGCATCAAGCTGAAGTGATTTAGGACAGGAGTCTTGATGGAGCGGCTCTGGGCCCTCAAGAGCGATTTCGACCCGTTAGGGCGGATCTTTTTGGGATCGAGCGGTGCGGGTTTTCTCTTCCGCATCACCCGATGCACGGTCTATCGATGCCCCTATTGCCGTTGGATCTTCAAGATCACTTGGGGGCCATCGAATAGCTTGCTCGGTCAAGGTGAGAGAAACTGCTGGCACTGCAAACAGCTGTTTTGGGATGGCTCGAACGAATGGCCGGAAATGAGCAGCGAAGACCGGCAGCTTTTTCTGCTTCCGATTACGATTGCCGGCTACATCGGAGCCTTTCTCGTGATCGCTGGTGTGTACGGCTACGCAGTTGTAGCCGTCCGGAAGCGTGCCAAGGGGGGTGACCTTATCTTTTTCTTGGCGGCTGCTTTGCCAATCGGCTTGTGGTTTTGCTTACGTGGTGTGCAGGTGGCTCGGTCTGTTCACCGCTATAATAGTCGCGTTCCGTCGAGACCTTCATGAGCCGGATCAGGATATTGCCGGAGGCGGTAGCGAACAGAATCGCCGCGGGCGAAGTTGTCGAACGCCCCGCTTCGGTCGTCAAAGAGCTCCTTGAAAATGCATTGGACGCGGGCGCGAAAACGATCCGCGTTGAAACGGAAGTCGGCGGCAAGCGCATGATCCGGGTCATCGATGATGGGCACGGCATGAGCCACGACGACGCGTTGCTGGCCTTCGAGCGCCACGCCACAAGCAAACTGCGCTCCGCGGACGATTTGCTTTCCATCTCCACGCTCGGCTTCCGCGGAGAAGCACTCCCAACGATTGCCGCAGTCTCGCGGTTGCTTCTTGAAACGCGCGACGAATCGGAAGTCGAGGGCACGCGCCTTGAATTTGCCGGCGGAAAACTTGTCGGCGTAAAGCCTGCGGGCCTGCCTCCGGGAACAACCATCAGTGTCGCCGATCTTTTCTACTGCGTACCGGCGCGTCGACAATTTCTCAAATCAGATACCACCGAACTCGGTCACATCGCCTCGCTCGTCACGCATTACGCGCTGGCCAATCCAGACAAACACTTCGTCCTGACCACGCCGACACAGGAAATCATCAACAGTCCGCCCGCCGAGAAACTCGCCGACCGCATCTACCAACTCTTTGGCCGACAATCGATGGAAGAGCTGGTTGAAATTCCGCCAGCCTCGGCAGCATTTCGCGCGGCGATCACCGAGCCCGAACTCGAAGCCGGCGAAGAAAGCGCCACGCTGACGGTTCGAGGTTTCACGTCGCGCCCCGAGGTGCAACGGCCGAACCGTAATGGCATCTACATTTTCGTGAATCGCCGCCTGGTGCGCGACCGTTTGATTCTGCACGCGATTCACGAAGCTTATCGCAACATTCTCCCGCCCGCCGTTTTTCCCGCCACGCTGCTCTTTCTCGAAATGCCCTACGACGAAGTCGACGTCAACGTGCACCCCGCAAAAATCGAAGTGAGATTCCGCCGCTCGCAATTCGTTCACGATTTCGCGCGTGATTCGATCCGCCAGGCGCTCATGAGCGTTCGTCCGGTTCCCAGTTTCGCCGCGGCCGCCACCGCAATTCCGCCAGGCTCGGCGCCTACCACGCCAGCTTTTTCTCCCGCGACCTTTGGCGCCGCCGCGGCTTCCGGCGCGCCGCGCGCCATCATCCCGGCGATCGAAGAGATCGCTCTCGGGTCAGGCGGCGGCTCCGACGGCGGTTTTGATTTGACAACCGATCTGCTCCGGCCCGTCGAGCAACGATTTACGTTTCCGGCTGGTCGGGAGTCTTCCATCGAGTCCGGAGCGGCTTTCGGGGCGGCCGCGGCTGCTCCGCTACTCGGCGCCTCCAACTGGGCTGGAAATCTGGCTGCGCCTAGCGCCAGTGCGCCGGCCACACTTCCTCGGCCCGAGCAGATCGCCGACCTAAAACCGCTGGGCCAGGTGAGTTCGAGCTTTATTGTTGCGGTGAACGGCGAGGGTTTATGGCTTGTCGACCAGCATGTCGCGCACGAGCGCGTGCTCTTCGAGCAGCACCTCGACGCACGGCGCGCCGGGAGAGTGGAAGCGCAGCGCATGCTCATGCCGCTGGTGATCGAGCTTTCACCCCGGCAAATCGTGATTTACGAAAAAATTGCCGAGGAGCTGGCCGCGAATGGATTCGAAGTCGAGCCGATGGGGCCGCGCAGCGTTGCGATTCAAGCCGTGCCAGCAGGAATCGCGCCCGGAGACGCGGAAAAACTCTTGACGGAAATCCTTGACGGCATCGAGCGGGAGAACGCGGTCATTTCCATCGATACGTTGCAGGCCAAGATCGCGGCTTCGACCGCTTGCCATGCGGCGATTAAAGTGAATATGCCGCTCGATCAAACGAAAATGGAATGGCTGCTCGGCGCCCTCGCGAAAACCGATTGCCCCATGAGTTGTCCGCACGGACGTCCCGTCGTGCTGCGCTATTCCGTGAGAGAAATCGAAAAGGCGTTTCACCGGATTTAGACCCAGCTAGCAGCGGGCGGGGCAAGCCCCGCCCCTACCAAGGAAGCCACCACGGAGGCAGAGGAAGCGATGACGGAGACGCAAAAGACAGCTGTTATTTTTGGGCTGGCGAACAAGCGCAGCATCGCATGGGCGATAGCGCAGAAGCTCGCACAGGCGGGATGGCGGCTGGCGATCACCTATCAAAACGAGCGGCTCGCGCTCGAAGCGAAAGATTTGATTGGAGAGTTGCCCGGAGCCACCGGATTCATGTGTGACGTTACCAAGGATGACGAGATCGCGCGGTTGTTTGACGAGCTGAAGGCCAGCCACGGTACTCTCGATGGGTTGGTGCACAGCGTGGGATTCGCTCCGCCCGAAGAATTGAAAAACCCGTTCCTGAATACAACCCGCGAAGGGTTCCGCATTGCGCACGACATAAGCGTCTATTCGCTGATCGCCGTCGCGCGCGGCGCGGCGCCGCTCATGGCTTCTGGCGGAGGAATCGTCACGCTGACCTACTACGGCTCAGAAAAGGTTGTGCCGAATTACAACGTCATGGGCGTGGCCAAGGCAGCCTTGGAAGCGACGGTGCGGTATCTGGCCTACGATCTAGGACCGAGGGCCATCCGCGTCAACGCCATTTCCGCGGGGCCCATCAAGACGCTGGCGGCACGAGGCATCGCGAATTTTGGAGATATGCTCAGGACGCAGATCGAGCGCGCACCGCTGAAACGAAACGTTGATCCGGGCGAAGTGGGCTCGACGGCGGCGTTTCTGCTTTCTGACGCAGGTTCCGGGATTACGGGCGAGACGATTTACGTCGATTGCGGCTACAACATTATGGGTTTCTGAGTGCACAGGCACTCCTGCCTGTGCGGTTTTTCTATGCTCTTCGTGAGGGCGTGCGCACCAGGGCCGCCTGCGCTGTTTTGTTTTCTTGCGCCACGGATCGAACTGCGCACAGCCAGGAGTGGCGGTGCAACCAAAATGCCAAGACTCACGATTGCCATTGACGGACCTGCAGGCTCGGGGAAGAGCAGCCTGGCGAAGCGCGTCGCGCAGATTCTAGGATATTTGTATCTCGACAGCGGCGCGATGTACCGTGCGCTTGCGCTAAAAGCGCTGAGAGAGAAAGTCGCGCTGGACAATTCTCTCGCCCTCGAGGATCTCGCGCGTGGCACGCACATCGAACTGAAACCACCAACACCGGAACAGGAAGCCGCGGGATCGAAAAATCGTGTTTTTCTCGACACCGAAGAAGTGACCCAGGCGATCCGAACCGCCGAAGTGGCGCAAGCCGCGTCGCGGCTCGCTACCACCGCCGGGGTGCGAGAGGTCCTTGTTGCCGAGCAGCAGCGCGCCGGCGCCGGTGGAGGCGTGGTGATGGAGGGGCGCGACATCGGTACCGTCGTTTTCCCCCGCGCCGAGTTGAAGATTTTTTTGGAGGCTTCTCCGGAAGTGCGCGCCGGGCGCCGCTGGAAAGAGCACCAGGAAAAAGGCGAAGTGATGACCCCCGCGCAAGTCTTAGACGAAGTTCGCGAACGCGATCGCCGCGACCGCGAGCGTAAGGTTTCGCCGCTAGTGCGCGCGTCCGACGCCGTGCTGGTGGACAACACCGCGATGGATGTCGAAGAGACCGCGCGACTCGTAGTGATGCTGGCGCGCGAGCGCGAAAAGGAATTGTCCACAGCGGCGGGCAGGGAACTGTAGTTCGGCTTCCGTCGACGCCCTTGACCCAAGGCAGTTCCTCCGACAACTCGCACCTTCCTCGAATCAAGCATCGCGAAATAGCATGCCGCACCCGCTCACCGAACACAGTTTGCGACTCGGCACAAAACTCAAGGACGTGGTGTCTATTGAACGCACGGAGTTGAAGTGACGAGAGGGACGCATGGGCGACGGGAACATGCTGGAATTATGGCGTTCCATGGGAACGCTGTGTCATGGAGTTGTGATGGTGCTGGCGATTATGTTTGTGCGATCGGTAGGCGTCGGTGCAAGCCGCGCTCTCCGCTATCGCCTGGCACGCGAACAATCGAAAGCCTACATTGTGGAGACTATCGATTCCTTTCGCGACGGCAAACTGGACCAGGCGATTGTGGCAGCGGAAGGCAACAAAAGGAGTCACATTGCAAGCGTCGTCGCGGCAGGCTTGCTGGATTTTCAGGCGGCGCCGGAAGGAATGTCCGAACAGCAGGTGATCGAAGGTGTCGAGCGGAGCCTCGAGCGTTCCAGCGCGGAAACCACCGAGGAATTGAAGCGCGGCTTGAGCGGGCTGGCGACGATTGCGGCCACGGCGCCGTTTGTGGGATTGTTTGGCACGGTTATCGGAATCTTGAACGCTTTTCGCAGTATCGATGTGGCCCACGCAACGGCAATCAAAGTCATCGCCGGATCGATTTCAGAGGCACTGCTGACCACCGCGATTGGATTGTCGGTCGCGGTCCCGGCCGTGTGGTGTTACAACCTGCTGACCAACCAGATGGATGCGTTTGGCGTCGAAATGCAAAACTGCGCGCTCGAGCCGGTGACCTATCTCCGCGCGCGTCAGGTGGGAGTGCAGAAGGACATGCGCGCGCCGATTATTTCTTCGTGAAGGATATCCCGCTCCGCGAATTACCAGAAATGTTTTGCGAAAGCCGGAGCACGGGAAGTGCCGAGACCCCCGGCGAGCACTAAGTACTTGAGAATTAACAAGTACCGCGAAAAATGGGCCAAAAATGAAGATTTTCAGAAATAGGGCTTGACAGAAAAACGGAGTTCGTTTACTTTCGGGATACCTCAGTTGTACGCCTGCCTGACGGCGGGTCCTCACTGAGCGTGAAAAGCAAATATGAGACACGAAGATAAAAGCCAAGTCGAAACCGCACCAAGGCGATCGGGTCTCGTGGATTGCTTGTTCACGCGACTCTAAAAAACCGCTTAAGTCGTTTCGATCCAACAATATTCGTCGCCAAAGCACTATTGCTTTGCGGTGAAACTGTAGCTAGCTCCAAGAATTTCAAGCTACAGGGACAGCGTAAATCTTTTTATGACAGAAATGTTTTGCAAAAAGACTTGATCCCGGGATGGTGAAGTTCACGGTTACTTCTGTGGCAAGGCCGAAAGGCTCGGGTTCGAAGCCCGAAAGGCCGTGGGCGCCGATTCCTCCCGGAATTTTCAGCGGCTCCTGAGATGGTGGAGTGATGCGGACTTCAAAACGCGACGTTGCGGGTGTGCCTGGAGGAGAAGCAAAGAGGTAACGAAGTAGGGAGAAAAGAGAGACGGAAGAGTTTGCGGCGTGGTGAAGGCGCGGGTTACTTCGACGAGCCGATGGTCGTGGGTTCGATTCCCACCGGTGGCGCAAGCCGCCGTAGCGCAGTGGTAGAGCAGCGGAAAGAAAACGCCCGCGCCGCGGATTCCCGCCGCAAGAAGATGCCGGGATGGCGCGGAGGAGAGCTACTTCGTCTGCAAACGATGCGGGGCTGCTGCTCCGCAGCTCTGCTCGATAATTCCTCCCGGCTCGAATTTGCCGGCGCGAATCGCTGATCGGTGGGCGATTCGCGCCGTAGCCGGGGAAAAAGACGCGGGGCTGCGAAGACTTCGCTCTCCGCCATGGAGTTCGCTCGCGTCTGAAATAGTGACGCGAGGCGACGAGGTTGGACGTGGTGCAGGACAGGGTTACTTCGCCTGACACGCGGGAGGTTGTGGGTTCGAATCCCACCTGGCTGAGGTGAGCCAGTAGCTCAATGGATAGAGCACTTAATGTCCCTGGCCGGATGTTCCCATCCAGCAGTTTGTTCTAGAAGCGGATTTGAGTCCGCGGAAAGAGGCCGTCAAATGGAGAGGAACATCAAGAAACGAGATCACCCCTAGTGTTGTGTCAGCACCGGGCCGCGGAGCGATGCTCCGCGCCGTAAACACATTCCGACTGCATGAGGCAGTCTTAGAAAGGAAAAAGCAGTGGGCAGCGATTTGCATCGGTACTTTTCCCGAATGGGCGCACGCCTCAAGGTTTTGGAGGGCGAGCCTGTGGGCCGCCGCTGGGGCATACGCCGCTCTAGCGAGGAAGCGCCGCGCATTGTTCTCGACATCCGTCGGGACAAACACGGTGAATACTTCGAGATTCGGACAGGACCCGGCAGCAGGCAGGAGATCGTCGTTCTAAACGTCCAGCCTCGGGAAAAGCATTTGCTTTTACTCAGCCGACAATTCGGCGAGCAAGGGCAGTTTCTGGCCAAGCAGAAGTTTCTGTGCGGCCACGACGAGCGGCATTGGTTTGTAGCAGCAATTCCAGAAAACGAACCAGTAAGCACCGTCGCGGGCGCTAAGATCGCGCTGAAGCCAGAGGAAGTCCGAACACGAGAAGGCCTGCTTGGAATTTCACGGAAAGCGAGCTTCCAGCGCAGGAATTCTGCCTTCATTCGCCAAGGGGAATGGTTTTTTGTTCCTGCGGCGCTCGAAGCTGATCCGCGACTCGTCCTCAAGAACGAGCCGCTCTCTCGCGGAAACGGCAGGAAGCCGCACTGGGCCGAGGAATGTTACCGGTCCGGCGGAGACACCGTGTACGTCTCGACAAGATATCCGTCGGGATTGACCGCCGAGGAGTACCAGAAATTACCGGCGAGCGAGCGGAATGCGGGTTTCAACGTCATGAAGCGCGGTGCCGCGGTCTATGTGCGCGGGAAGATGTCGCATCCCGATCACGAGACCGTGTCACTCCATGGCTGGCATCGCGTGTTGATGAATACCGAGAACCGTTCGAGGGCAATGCGTTTTCTGGCGTTTCTCGACTAACGACCGGGGTTTGCGCCCGGAGAAGGATTCCGGGGCACAAGCCCCAGGAGAAAGGAGGGAGGTAGAAATGGTGAAGAGCAACGTATGGAAGCGAATGTTTCCGGTGCGGACGCACGAAGGGGCGGTGGCCCAGAAGGTCGACGCCAAGCGCGAACTTCGGCGCACGGTGCTGACGTGCCTGCTCTGGGAAGACGCGTTCTACCAGAAGGGCAACGACATTGCGAAGCGCATCGCGGAGCTCGTGGCGCAGAACAAGCCGGAGGATGTGGCGGCTCTTGCGCGCGAAGCCCGCGACAAGATGCAGCTTCGCCATGCACCGCTCTTTGTGACGCGCGAACTTGCCCGGCGCAAGGGCGCGGGACCGCTCGTAGCGGAGACGCTCGAACACGTGATCCAGCGGGCTGACGAACTCGGCGAGTTCGCGGCACTCTACTGGAAGGAGATGAAGCAGCCGCTGTCCGCAGGGGTAAAGCGCGGGCTGGCGCAGGCGTTCCAGAAGTTCGACGCCTACCAGCTTGCGAAGTACAACCGCGATTCGGTGGTGACGCTGCGCGACGTGCTGTTTCTCTGCCACGCAAAGCCGAAGGATGCCGAGCAGGAATTGGTTTGGAAGAAGCTCGTTGAGAACACGCTCGAACCTCCCGACACTTGGGAGGTTGCCTTGTCCGCAGGGAAGGACAAGCGCGAGAATTTCGAACGGCTCCTGCGCGAGGGGAAGCTGGGCGGCCTGGCCGTCCTGCGGAACCTACGCCTGATGCTGGCATCGGGCGTGGATCCGAAGTTGCTTCGCGAGCGTCTCGAGAAGGGCGTTCGGCGGGCGCTGCCGTTCCGGTTTGTGACGGCGGCGCGGCAGGCTCCGAAGCTCGAGGACGCCATCGAAGGCGCCATGCTCAAGGGCATTGCCGAACTCCCTAAGCTGCCGGGCTCGACTGGACTTGTCGTAGACGTGTCCGGCTCGATGGACGGCCAGCTTTCGGGAAAGAGCGAAACCACGCGCATGGACGCAGCGGCAGGACTCGCCATTCTGCTTCGCGAGAAGGCCGAAGAGTTTTCGGTCGCGACCTTCTCCGATGCGTGCGTGGAGCTTGCTCCACGGCGCGGATTCGCGCTGCGAGACGCGATCGCGGGCTCGCAGGCGCACTCCGGGACGTACCTCAAGCGCGCGCTGATTGAGCTTTACGAAAAGCGAGGGTGGCGCGCGCTCGATCGGGTCATCGTAATCACCGACGAGCAGGCGCACGACGGCATTTTTCCGGCGTGGACGTCAAAGGCGTACGTGGTGAATGTGGCCCCATACCAGCACGGCGTGAGCTACGGCAACGGGTGGACGCACGTCGACGGATGGTCGGAGCGCATCGTGGACTATATTGCGGCGGCGGAGACCGAAGCTGCGGCGTAAAGCGCTTTCACAACAACAAGGGCAATACAGCCGGCGCAGTGGGGAAACCTGCTGCGCCGTATTCTTTGAGCGGAACGTGCCCGGAGAGTGCCGGAGTTTATTTCGCTCAGGTTGGCGCGGACATCGAGCCAAGAAATTCCGCATTGGATTTTGTTTTCGTGAGGCGGCTGAGCAAAAGCTCCATCGCTTCGACCGTTGAGAGAGGGCTCAAGACTTTGCGCAGCACCCAGACACGGCTGAGCTCGTCGGGCGGAAGGAGCAGTTCGTCCTTGCGCGTGCCGGAGCGCTGAATATCGATGGCCGGGAAGACGCGCTTATCGGCGAGTCGGCGGTCCAGGTAGATTTCCATGTTGCCGGTGCCCTTG
Organism: Acidobacteriota bacterium; assembly: GCA_013289825.1. Taxonomy (GTDB): domain Bacteria; phylum Acidobacteriota; class Terriglobia; order Acidiferrales; family UBA7541; genus Acidiferrum. The sequence continues at coordinate 19,642 of JABCZF010000031.1, forward strand.
AACTCTTCGAAGATGACGTCGTCCATACGGCTGCCGGTGTCGATCAGCGCGGTGGCGATGATGGTGAGCGAGCCGCCCTCTTCGACGTTTCGTGCGGCTGCAAAGAAACGGCGAGGGCGCTGCAAAGCGTTGGCGTCAATACCGCCGGAGAGGACTTTGCCGGAGGGCGGCGTGACGGCGTTATAAGCGCGAGCGAGACGCGTGACGGAATCGAGCAGCACGACGACGTCGCGTTTGTGCTCCACGAGGCGCTTGGCCTTCTCCAGGACCATTTCCGCAACCTGGATGTGTCGCTGTGGCGGCTCGTCAAAGGTCGAACTGATCACTTCGCCCTTGACGGTGCGTTGCATGTCCGTGACTTCTTCCGGGCGTTCGTCGATGAGCAGAACGATGAGCGCGACTTCAGGATGATTGGTGGTGATGGAATTGGCCATGGACTGCAGAATCATGGTTTTGCCGGTGCGCGGCGGGGCGTTGACCAGACCGCGCTGGCCTTTGCCGACCGGGCAGAGAAGGTCCAGCACGCGGCCCGTCATGTTCTCTTTGGTGGTCTCCATTTTGAGACGGCCCTGGGGATAGAGCGGCGTCAGGTTATCGAAGAAAATTTTGTTGCGCGCCACTTCCGGATCTTCAAAATTCACGGCTTCGACTTTGATCAATGCGAAATAGCGTTCGCCATCTTTCGGCGGACGCACCTGGCCGGAGACGGTGTCTCCGGTGCGGAGATCGAATTTGCGGATTTGCGACGGCGAAACATAAATATCGTCCGGGCCAGGGAGGTAGTTGTATTCCGGCGCGCGGAGAAAACCGAATCCGTCGGGGAGACATTCGAGGACGCCTTCAGAAAAGATCAAACCATTTTTCTCCGTTTGAGCGCGCAGAATCTGGAAGATCAATTCCTGTTTGCGCATGCCGCTGGCGCCGGGAATGTTCAATTCCTTGGCGATCTTGGCGAGGTCGGTGATGTTTTTTTCTTTTAACTCGGCGAGGCTAATGCTCATCTGATTGCTTCCTTCAACGCTTGTTTCTTTCATATGTCCTTAACTTTGATGGTGTAAATTGACCTTCTTTTTTGCGTGGCCGCGGTGCGGTCAACAAAAACCCGGATTGTTAGTGAGGTGGCGCACCGCACTGGCGGACGAACAAAAACATGCCAGGATGGGCAAACCAGACTTTCTGTAACCGGCGGCAGCGCGGAGCCACGACATGCAGGGAAAAGCTCGCAGGGCGGACCCAAAACCACGCTGCTTAGTTGGTCAAACTCTTGTCTTTCTCGGCGCTGGCGACGAAAGGTTCCGCAACGGGCGCAACCGCGGGATGTTCGAGCGGCACGATCAGCCGTTCGAGCGCAACCTGCAGCACTTCATCCATGGTTTCTACAAAATGAACCGTGAGACAGGAGAGGATCTCCTGCGGGATATCCGCCAGGTCCTTCTCATTGTCCTTCGGAAGCAGTACCGTGTGCAAGCCCATTCGATGGGCGGCCAGGAGCTTTTCTTTGACGCCACCGATGGGGAGAACTTTGCCGCGCAAGGTGATTTCGCCGGTCATGGTGACGTCCCGGCGCACGGGGATTCTTGTCAGTGCGCTGACGATCGAAGTACAGATGGTTATTCCGGCGGAAGGACCGTCCTTGGGGATGGCGCCTTCGGGCACGTGCACGTGAATGTCCAGGGTGCGATAGAAGTCTCGCGCCAGGCCGAGTTGCGCGGATCGTGAGCGCACATAGCTCATAGCTGCTTGCGCGGATTCCTGCATCACGTCGCCGAGTTTGCCGGTGAGCGTGAGGCGGCCTTTGCCTTCCATCAGAGTTGCTTCGGTGGCCAGCACGGACCCACCGACTTCGGTCCAGGCCAGGCCGGTGGTCAAGCCGATTTCGTTGTGCTTCTCCAGCCAGTATTCGCGGTACTTCAGGATGCCGAGAAAGTCGTTCGCGTTTGCGGGGCTGATTTCGACGCCAACGGAAGCGCCTTCCGTCACGACTTTGCGCGCCATTTTGCGCGCGATGTTCTGGATCTCGCGTTCGAGGCTGCGCACTCCGGCCTCATGCGTATAGTGCCGGATGATGTGCAGCAAACCTTCGTCGGTGAATTTGAGATTTTGCTCGTTAAGACCCGTGGCTTCGCGCGCGCGTTTTACCAGGAAGCGCTTGGCAATTTCCAGCTTCTCCTGCTCGGTGTAGCCCGGCAGCCGCAGGATTTCCATACGGTCCTGCAATGGCTGGGGAATCGTGTGTAGCACGTTAGCGGTGCACACGAACATGACCTTTGACAGGTCGTACTCGACGTCGAGATAGTGGTCCGTGAAGCTGTGATTCAGTTCGGGGTCGAGCACTTCCATGAGCGCCGCAGAGGGGTCGCCGCGGAAATCCGTGGACATTTTGTCAACTTCATCGAGAACGAAAATCGGGTTTACCGTGCCAGCCTTCTTCATCATTTGGATGATTTGGCCGGGCAGCGCGCCGATGTAGGTGCGGCGATGGCCGCGAATTTCGGCTTCATCGCGCACGCCGCCGAGTGACACGCGGACAAACTTGCGACCCGTGGCGTGGCCAATGGACATAGCCAAGGATGTTTTGCCGACGCCCGGAGGGCCAACAAAGCAAAGGATCGAACCCTTGGGGTTCTTCACCAACTGGCGGACGGCGAGGAATTCCAGGATGCGCTCTTTGATTTTTTCGAGGCCATAGTGCTCTTCGTTGAGGATTTTTTCGGCGGCCAGGATGTCGCGAATTTCCTTGGACTTCTTTTTCCACGGCACCGCCAGCAGCCAATCGAGGTAATTCCGGCTGACGGTCGACTCCGCCGACATGGGCGGCATCAATTCCAGCCGCTTCAGCTCCTGGATCGCTTTTTCATGAACTTCCTTGCTCATTCCGGCGGCGTCGATTTTCTTTTTGAGCTCGTCGATCTCGCTCTTCTCGCCGCGGCCCAGTTCCTTTTGAATGGCTTTGAGTTTTTCGTTGAGGTAGTACTCTTTTTGGGCACGCTCCATCTGGCGCTTCACGCGGGTGTTGATGTTGCGGTCGACATTGAGTTTTTCGAGTTCGATCTCGAGGATGTCCCCGATGCGGTTAAGGCGCTCGATGGGGTCTACTGTTTCGAGAAGATCCTGTTTTTCGTCCACGGGGAGCTGCAGGTTGGCGGCAATCGTATCCGAAAGCCGCGCCGGGTCATCGCCGCGCGCCGCCGCGATCATGGTGTCGTAATTCAAGCTCTGCGAGAGCTTGATGAACTGTTCGTATAGGCCGGTGATCTTCTGCACGGTCTGATCGACCTGAGGGGACGGCTCCACGCGCGCGTTCAGCAGGCGGACGGTTGCCCGGAAAAAGCCTTCTTCTGAGGCGATGGAGAGGGCGCGAGCCCGCTCGACTCCCTCGACTAAAACCTTGATGTTACCGTCGGGCAGCTTGACGCTTTGGACGATATTCGCGAGCGTGCCAACAGCATAGATTTCTTCCGGCTTGGGATCATCGACCGAAGCGTCGTGCTGTGTGGAAAGGAATATCTTCTTGTCGCCAGCCAGGGCCTCTTCGAGTGCGCGAACACTGGCTTCTCGACCAACGATGAATGGCGTCATCTGTTGCGGAAAGATGACCATGTCGCGCACCGGCATCATGGGCACGCGCTTCAAATCCTGTTTTTCACGATTGAACATTAGGGCCCCTGAAAATCGTTCGAAATCCCAAAGCGGCCTATCCGGCCTTTTCGAGCAAACTCCAGTTGATTTCCCGGCTGCGGACCATTTCCGCGGTGACGACGAAGTCGCGCACCTTGCGCTGCATCGGGAGGTGATACATCAGTTCTAGCATGAGGTCTTCGAGAATCATACGCAAGCCGCGCGCGCCAACTTTGCGCTGCATGGCTAGCTCGGCAACGGTATCGAGGGCGTCATCCGTAAAACGCAGGCGCACATTTTCAAATTCGAACAGGCGCTGATACTGCTTGAGCAGCGCGTTCTTCGGTTCCGTCAAGATGCGCACGAGGACATTCTTGTCCAGGTCGTTCATCACGCCCGCTACCGGCAAGCGGCCAACAAACTCCGGGATCAGACCGTAGCGAATCAGATCGCCGGGCTGCACTTGCTCGAGCAATTCGGTGTTGCGGCGGCTTGGCGTCGAGGGCGCCGCGTCGGTATGAAAACCGAGCGAATGGCGGCCGGCGCGCTTCTCGATAATTTTTTCGAGGCCAACGAAAGCACCTCCGCAGACGAACAAGATGTTCGTGGTGTCCACCGGGGTGAATTCCTGGTGCGGGTGCTTGCGGCCGCCCTGAGGCGGCACGTTGGCGATCGTGCCTTCCAGAATTTTTAGCAAGGCCTGCTGCACGCCCTCGCCGCTCACGTCGCGCGTGATCGAGGGGTTCTCGTCCTTCTTAGCAATCTTATCGATTTCGTCGATATAGATGATGCCCTGCTGGGCCTTCTGAACATCTCCATCGGCCGCCTGCAGCAGCTTGAGGATAATGTTTTCGACGTCTTCTCCCACGTAGCCGGCTTCGGTCAGCGTCGTCGCGTCCACGATCGCGAATGGAACGTCAAGCATGCGCGATAGCGTCTGGGCCAGCAGCGTCTTGCCCGTGCCTGTGGGGCCGATTAAGAGGATGTTGGACTTGCTCAGCTCGACGTCGCCTGGCTGCTTATTCAAGAAGATGCGTTTGTAGTGATTGTAGACGGCCACGGCGAGTTTTTTCTTCGTGCGGTCCTGTCCAATGACATACCCGTCGAGGAATTGCTTGATCTCCGGCGGACGCGGAAGCCTGCGCGCGGGCGCGACGGCCTGTTCGCGCTTTTCATCTTCAAGAATCGTCTGGCAAACACCGACACATTCGTTGCAGATGTACGCGCGCGGATAGTCCGAAGGAGAGCTGATCAACTTCTCGACCTGTTCCTGAGTCTTGTGGCAAAAGGAACAGCGCAGCGGCTCGTCTGGATTGAATTTTTTCACTGGCGTGAAGGCCTCGTCTCCGCTGGGTTTCGACGGAGTCTCTATCCCTTATTCTAGGCCGATTTATCCCCGGAGCAAAAGAGAAACTCGCTTCGCTACTAACTTTTAAGAACAAGCCGGCCGCCGCCCTTGCGGCGTCCGCCCGCTAGCGATGCTTGTAAATAATCTCGTCGATCATGCCATATTCTTTGGCCTGTTCGGGATTCATTATGAAATCCCGCTCGACGTCTTTCTCGATTCTATCAACAGTCTGGCCGCTGTGCTGCGAAAGCAGTTGATTGATGACCGTGCGCATCCGCAGGATCTCTTTCGCGTGCAGGTCGATGTCGGTGGCTTGGCCGCCGAGACCGGACATCCACGGCTGGTGAATCAGGATGCGTGCGTGGGGCAACGCGAAGCGCTTTTTCGGCGTGCCACCAGCGAGAAGAACCGCCGCAATGGAGGCGGCCTGCCCTACGCAAGTCGTCACCACATCCGGCTTAACAAATTGCATGGTGTCATAGATGGCAAAGCCTGCCGTAATCGAACCGCCCGGCGAATTGATATACAGCTGAATGTCTTTTTCCGGGTCTTCGGCCTGCAGGAAAAGCATCTGCGCAGTGGCCAGATTGGCAACGTGGTCGTCAATCGGCGTGCCTATAAAGATGATGTGTTCCTTGAGCAACCGGGAATAAATGTCGTAGGCCCGTTCGCCGCGGCTGGTCTGTTCGACCACCATCGGAACGAGCGTTGTGCCGCGATACTCTGGTTCTTCGAAATTTTTCATTTAAGTGCTTGAATTGCCGGAATGATTCACTTTGCATCTGTCGCGGCGCTTGCTACCGCAACTGTTTTGATCTGAGCATTCTGTGCGAGCCAGTCGAGAGTTTTATCACTCCGCAACTTCGCTTTCATCCTATCGAGCGCACCCTGCTTTGTCAAACGCGCGCGCGCCACCTCGGCGGATTCGCCACTATGGCTGGCCATGTGCTCCAACTCCTGCGCGACCTCTTCTTCCGTCACGTCGATGTTTTCGGCGGTCGCGATGCGGTCGATGATGAGTTCGGCCTTCACATCATCCGTGGCGCGTTCCTGCTGGCGCTTCCGCAAGGTTACCCAGTCGACGTTTACGGCGCGGGGATCAACGCCCTGAGCCGCAAGCGAGCGCACCACGCGTTCCAATCGCACATCCATTTGATGCTCGACGAGCGCTTCTGGTACAGGAAACTCGTGCGATTTTATGAGCTCAACAATCACTCTCTCTCGCTGCAGCTCCTTCTGCCGGTGATCGCGCTGATGTTCCAGGCCTTCCGAGACCTTCTTTTTCAGCTCATCCAACGTAGCGGCGTCGCTCACGTCTTTCGCAAACTCGTCATTCAGCTCCGGCAGCCTTTTGTTCTTAATTCCCAGAACCTCGACGCCATAGTTGTAGGTCTTCCCGGCCAGCTTTGCATCGGGATAGTCGGCGGGATAAGCAACCTCAAAATTCTTGTGATCGCCGATATTCGTGCCGCGCAAGTTTTCGTTGAAAGGTTCCATGGTCTCTTCCGCGCCGATGTGACACAGGACGCTATCCGCTTGCAGCGGTTCGCCGCCGCCCGCCGGAGTCCCCATCAACTTCAATTGCACATAATCCCCGTTTTCGACGGCCCGCCCTTCGACCGGCGCAAACGCCGCGGCCCGCTCGCGCATCTCCTCAAGTGTCTTGGTAACATCCGCTTCCGTGATGTCCATCGCGGGCATTTCGATGGTCAGGCCTTTGTAATTCCCGAGCTCGAATTCCGGCAGGACTTCGAAGACGGCGCGGAACTTCAGCGGCTGGCCCTCGGCAAAATCGAGTTTCTCAACCTGCGGCTGCGAAACGGGCGTCAATTTCTGCTCCGAGACGGCCTTCTCGACGCGCTCCGGGACGAGCGATTGCAGCACTTCGCCCTTAATATCCTCGGCGAAGCGCCGGCGAATGAGCGATACCGGGGCTTTGCCCGGCCGGAATCCCGGCACGCGTGCGATGCGCGCAAATTCCTTTGCCACGCTCTCAATCTTTTTCGTTACTTCTTCCGCAGGAATCTCCAGGTCCAGCTCGCGGCGGCAGGTTGCTTCAGCCATGGAACAATCCTCTCCTCGGTCAACGATCGAGTAACAATCGGGTCTTCATGAAAATACTTGCTGGTCTTGACGGCATGCGCCCCAGTGTCTTGCGAAAAGCCAGGCTTTCAAGTGAGGCCACACAGGAAAGAACTTAGCCTGCAACGCAAAGTAAGAGTATAGGTGACGCTTCGTAGAGCGTCAATTGAAGCAGCCGGCCGGAAGCCGATCGGTCGAACCTACGAAACGGCCTCTTACCCCTAGGGTGAGCCCGACGGTGCAAGCGCAAATGCGGTCCAGGGAATAATCGGCGCAATCCAGAAGAAATTCGGGGGTCTTTTCAGTCCGCCGCCGCGGGGCGGCCCAGAGCAGTGCTGAAATCGGCGTGGAGCAAACGGTGAAAGAGGTGCTCGCCGGCCTCCCGGCGCACAGACAACCGTCCGGCGACGTAAGCGCGCGAAGCGAGCCCGCGCTGCACGGCATCGCAGATGGCCATGTCTTCGTCTTGCACCTGTTCGCTCACCGCGATGCTTTCTTTGTGGCGGGCTTCGGCGACCGCGCTCGTATCCGCAAAGTAGTAGTCGAAGACCACGGCGCAGCGGTCCACCCCGAGAGGCAGCACCAGATTCGTGTCCATCACGCCTTCGTAGGCGTTAATCATGAAGTTGGGATAGAGCCACAGATAAAACGCGCGGCCCTGCCTGGACGCCGCGACACCGGCCTGCGATGTCGAGTCCGAAGAGAGCGGGCTCGATTGCAGGCAGGCGCGTTCAAAATTCTCGATCGTATATTTGGTGTATTCGATCACGCTGCTCAATCCCTTGTGTGCGTGGGGCACGTGATAGCCGCCATCGAGATAGTTGTCGACGTAAACCTTCCAGTTGCAATTAAGAGGGTAGACACGCCGGTCGAAGAAGTGCAGCTTTTTTGCCAGATCAAGAGGCGCCACCAACTCTGGTACTACGCCCAAAAAATCGCGCAGCGGCCGAGCGCGCGCGTCCAGATTTACAAACACAAAATTCTCCCAGGTGTCCACGCGGACTGGCACCAAACCGTTCTTGGCGCGGTCGAAATTGCACACGCCGTCAAATTCGACCATCCCTTTCAGCGCGCCGTCGATTCCGTAGGTCCAGCCGTGGTAGGGACAGCGAAACTGTTTCGCGCAACCCTGCGTCTCAGTGACCACCGCCGCCGCGTGATGCCGGCATACATTGTAGAAGGCGCGCAACTGTCCGTCATCTCCGCGGACCGCAACAAGCGGCTCACCAGCTAGGTCCGCCGTAAAGAATTGGCCATTGTTGCGCACCTGATCCGCACGGCCCAGGACTTGCCAGGTTCGGCCGAAAACGCTCGCGCGCTCTAGTTCGGCGATACCCTCGTCGAAATACCATGGGGCAGGAATCGTCCAGGCTTCCTCCAGCGGATCACGTGGGTTATAGAGGTCTACTACCTCGCGGACACTGCGCTCCATGCCTGCTCCTTGAAAAGGACGATCATCCGGGAAGTCGGACAATCGCCAAACCCTTGATAACGCGAAACGGCCGTCGGTGGAAGCAAAAAAAGAAACCGGGAAGGCATGAGAACCAATCTTCGAACGACCGGCAATTGGCACTTCGCGTTCCTTCAGCTCCTTCAGTAAATCAGTTTCAGCGAAAACTGAATTTGCCGAGACGATCCTGCAGTGTGGCTGATGATGCCGAACCCGCTTCCCCGCACGGTGTTCGAGGGCAAACCAAAATTCACGATGTTGAACACATTAAAGAATTCCGCGCGGAACTCGAGCACGCCCAGCTCGCGGTTGCCTCTTTTTCCGAAGGAGGTGTCCTTGATCATGGCCAGGTCGAAATTGTGAAAGCCGGGTCCGCGGAAAGTGTCGCGTCCCAGCGTGCCGAAACGACCTTGATTGGGGCCCGTTCCGCCGGGTATGTTGATCGGGATAAGAAAGAACGAGCTGTTGTTCGCGCCGCGACCAAAATAGTCTTCTCGCGTGACGCGGTTCGTTGAAAAGTCAGGCATGGCCATCAAATCCGGGCGATCGGTCCCACCCGCCCCAGCTCCGGTCTGCTGTATTCCGGAATAAACGGTAAAAGGCGGCCCGGACGTCAGTGTGGTGATATTCAGAAACTGCCAGCCTTTCGTAACTCGGCTCCCCAGTGGTTGAAGAAAACTCACCCGTTCAAGCGGCAGCGTCTGAATCAGACTGATGGCGAACACATGCCGCACATCAAAGGTGGATGGCCCTTTGTCGGCTGCTGGATCCAACGGGTTTTGCGGAAAAGTCTGCAGCGTTACGCCCGGCGTTCCTGCAATTCCACCCGGCACAGCGCTCGCATCGTCGATGGACTTGGAAAATGTGTAGCTGGCCTGGAAGCTCAAACCAATCCGCGAATAATTCTCCGTAGCGCTGGTCTCGAGCGAATGATAAGTGGAATGAGCGGCAGTGTTCATCACCATCACCGGCCCGAATCCACCAATCGCGTGTCCCATCGCGTTGAACTGCGTAAAGGGTGCCAACGCCGGGTCCGCGCCGCCATAGCCGTTGGGCGAATCCACGCGAGCCAGATGGACTCCTGCGGTTCCGACGTATGCGGCGCTGAAGTTCACGCTTCCGAAATCGTGATCGATTCCCGCCGTAAACGTCCCGATGTATCCGTTGCGAAAATGCCTGCTCACGACGGGGACGGTGAACAACTGCACTTCGTGGCCAGGTGTAGTTGCCGCAAGGTCATTCTGAAATCTCGGAAGATCGATTTGCGTATTCGCGGGGACGTTGGCGCTTCCCGATGCGAAAAGAGGTTGCCCCTGAGTGTCGTACACAGTGGGAAGAATCTCCGGCGCCAACGCATTTTGAAACGGCACCGGAACATCGGGCAACGCCGTGATGAGCGGCTGGAAAACGAGCGGGAAGCTTCCGGTGACATAATTCTCGAGCCACAGATTTGGTAGCATCGTCGTGACCGCTCCCCCTGCGTGAAGGGTGGTGTGCTTGGTTGCCGTGTAATTCAGTGCAAGTCGCGGTCCCCACCCGTTTCGGTCCAGCGGATATATGGGCTGCGGGTTGTACAGAAAAATTGCTTTGGCGCCGGGGGCATTAAAGGAAGTCAGTTCGCCGGCAGCATCGACTGGGTCCGCGGTAGATGTCCGGTGTTTGGCTTCTTTGATGCGACTGTTCAATTCATACCGCAACCCATAATTCACCGTCAGCCGGGGGTTTACCTTCCAGGCGTCCTGAAAATAGAAGTTGTAAGCCTCGCGTCTCACGCCAGCTTCGTCAAACTTGTCCCCGACGGGTGTCACGCTCGCGGCGGCGGTGATCGCGTAAGAGAAAGGCGTCGCTGTCAGCAATCCCGTAAGCGAGTCGGGCAACAGATCACCGGGATGAATGTCGTGCTGGCCGCTCGCAGACGGAATCAGCACAGGCGAATAGGCGGGCCCTCCTCCAAACGTATAAATGCCGTTTGGGTTGGTGCCGAAAATCGTGGCGTCCCGGTTAAAGCGTAGTTCGGCGCCCCATTTGAAACTGTGGGATGCCCGGGTGTACGTCATATCGTGCTTCAACTGATAGACGTTTCCGTAGGAGCCAAAAATCGAACCGTCCGCCGAATTGAAGTTCTGGAACAGACCATCTCCGAAGCTGATCGCGGGTTGCGTATGGTCGATGGACGGGAAAAACGGAGTGCTCCGGATGTAACCGAACGAAGTCACGAGTGCAAGGTGCGGAGATATTGTGCGGGTATACCTAAGCGCCGCACTTCGTTGGTGATCAAAAAAGTTGACACCGAAACTGGTATCGATCGCGGTCTGATCGGGATTCGTCGTGGGACCCCTAACCTGGTTCAAGCTGAAGCGGCCGAACAGGGCGGCCTTATCGGAGAGGCGATGATCGATTCGCGCAGAAAACTGGTCCGTATCTGTCGCGACTTTTGAGGAGGTTGCAAAGGTGCGAGCCCCGTAGGGCCCCTGCGGTTCGTTGGGTGAGGGATAGCGCGCCAGGAGGCCCGCGACCGCCGGACTCACCGGGACAGTCAAGGTATCGCCAGGAAAAGTCGCCGTATCAATTCCTTGCCTTTCCGCGGCGGTCGGCACGGGGAATACCTGCGTCGTTCCAAGCACTTGCCGAAAGCCCTGATACTCGCCAAAATAAAATGTTTTGCCCCGGCCGTCATAAAGTCCTGGAAGAACTAAAGGCCCGCCGTTGGTCACTCCAAATTCGTTGCGAGCAAAAGGCGGAATCCGCCGCGGATCCACAGCACTCTGATGATCGAAGAAATTGCGCGCGTCGAATGCCGCATTGCGGACAAATTCAAAAGCGCTGCCGTGCACTTCATTCGCCCCGGACTTTGTGATTACATTGTTGAAACCAGCCGCCCCGTGTCCGATTTCTGGGGGCATCACTCCAGAACTCGATTGCACCTCGTGAATGGCATCAACATTAAAGTTTGAGAACGTAGCCCCGCCAAGTTCCGGGTCGGTCGTATCGGCGCCATCCATGGCAAAGACAGAGGCGGAGCCGCGCTGGCCATTCACGGCAAACTGCTGTGTGAAATTGGCGGCGCCGTTGGTATCCGTCATGGTCCCCGCCGCCAACAGCAACAACTTGCTGAAATCGCGCTCGTTCAGCGGCAAGCTCGAGACTTCTCCGCTGGAGAGATGCTCTCCGCCAATTCCTTGCCTAGGCGCCCCGTTTTCCGTCGTCAACAGCGTGACTATATGCCCTTGTTGGGAAAGCTCGAGTCCGGCGGTCAGCGGGCTTCCGTCTGGTATTACCAGAGGATTGGCCGCTTTCCACGTATGATCGCCCGCGCTTACCGAAAGGTCGTAGGCCCCGCCCGCGATCTCAGAAAACGAGAATTGTCCGCTCGTCGTCGTCGTGGCCGTAAATTCAACACTCCCGGTCGTCGCACGTAGCTTTACGGTAGCATTGCTGATCGGGCTCCCCGCCGTGTCGTGTAGCACGCCCTGCCAGGAAGTAGCGGGGTGGGAACGGGCCAATGGAATGACTAAGAGCGAGGCCATGAAACAAATGGCAGTTGCTAGACCGGGGAAGACTCTGCCCCGGAGAGGAACCGCAACGGGTCTATTGCCTGCATTCTTAGGATCTTGTCCCAGATTGTACCCCGCCGGCCTGGCCTGATTCGGATAGAGGCCCTAGCAAAAACAGCGGGCCTTTACTTTCCATTAGACGTCCTGAAACGTGGTGCGGAAGGAGGAGTCAGGATGCTGTATTTCCAGGGTAAACTGCAAGCTCCTTCATTACCGCTCCTTTATTACCGCTGTTGAGCCCTCGGTTTCTACCCTGGCTCGAAAAAATCGCTGGCCGCGGTCTGCGCCAGATGATTTGTCAGGAAGGTTCGCCACAAGTCTGGGAACGGGGCTTGCGGGACCGAGGCGAATATCTGGCCACCGCGGATTGCGCCCCGGCAATCCCCAACTTAAGCAGTTCCCCGTGGCAGCACGTGTTCGAAAACTGGAGGCTAGCAAAGTGAAAAAGCGAAAAGAGAGCTCATCGTGGTAGCCACCATGATCTCACGAATGATCGGAACCCCTGTGTTTTCAGATCGGACGGAGTATTCGGTAACCACAGGTCGACCGTGTCGACTGAATCACTTAGAAAAACACTGCCGGAGAAACGTGGAAGCGGTGACTAAGCTTTTCCATCTGCCGTCTGTTCAATTGCCGCTTTTCCTTCAAAATCAAGGACACAATACTCTCGCCGCCCAAGTCGTCTGCAAGGTCCTTTTGTCGGAGTCCGTTGGCATCCATTAGTTCTCTTAGTACCTCTACTCCTGAGGCTTTTTCGATAGTGAACTGCTTCGCTTCGTAGTCCGCGATCAAGACGACCAGCAGTTTGGTCGTTTCCGTTTCTTCCGCGCTTCGATGTGCTTTGCGTTGTAGTTCCAGAAGCCTCTGAATATAGGCTTCGTGCTGCTCACGAGACGCAATGATCTTCGGAGCCTCCGCTTTGACAAGATATTTGGCTGGCAGTCGTTCAGCAATTGCAGGCATTTTTCCAACCTCGCTTGTCGTACTCTTTGTGGGTCAACACCGCCAACACCGTAACTGTTCCCATCTCGTAGCTTATGTAGGATATCAATCTGGCTTCGTGGTTCTTGATATCGAAGACCACGCAGTCTCCAACGTGGTCCGCATCCTTGCGCGTGCGCCTGACTGCGGGGAAATTGTTCCAGGGAGGGTCCACCCCTTCCACGATCCTGACCCAAGAACCGAGAGACCCCTTCCAGTTCGCATGCTTCTTTTGCGCAGCTTCTTTCAGGTGTTTGCCGATGAACTGCACGTCCAAATCTTAGCAATCTGCTAAGTTCCTTGTCAATGGGGTACCGCACAGGAAAACACACTGACTTGCATGAAATCCCCGTTCTGTTGCGTAATAGGATTTAAGGCGAAATGCGATATTCTCGCTGGTGCCCCGGATCGGCACATCGCGTCTGTCCGGGTTCGCTTTTGCAGACTTTCTGTGCCGACCAGAGCCAGTGATCGGAAACATCCCATCGCTCACCGGCGTAAACACCTTCGGAGGTCCGGAATGCTCTGGTTCTACGAATCGTTCTTTCCAGTGGTCTGGATTTTCTTTTTTCTCTACTGGCAGATCAAAGCCACCAATACCAAAGCCACCCAGCGCCTCGAGCCGGCTGCCTCCCGCATCCTGCGCGCCTTCATTTTCCTGATCGCGATCGTCCTCCTCTGGACAACTCGCATCCCGCTGCCCTGGCTTTACCTGCAGCTCTGGCCGGTTGGCTTTTTGCCCTTCTGGTTGGGAGCTGCCGTCACCATCGCCGGCCTTCTGTTCGCCGTCTGGGCGCGCGAGCATCTCGGCAGCAACTGGAGCCGCTCCGTGACCATTAAGCAGGGCCACGAGCTGATCACCACCGGTCCCTATGCCGTGGTCCGTCACCCCATCTACACCGGCATTCTGACCGGTTTCCTTGGCATGGCGATTGCCATCTCCCAAGTGCGCGGGTTCCTCGTTTTCGTTCTCATCTTCCTCGCGTTCTGGATCAAGCTCCGCATGGAGGAACAGTGGATGCGTTCCCAGTTCGGCGAGGCGTATGCCACCTATGCTCGTCAGACCGCTGCCCTGGTGCCTTACCTCCTCTGATCGCTGCGTCACGATCTCAGCCCCATTAAGAGCGAGTCCAGAGCAGCGTTTTTTGAGGTTTCTTTACCTGGCCGTAGGGCTAAAAGCCTTAAACGTGTTGAAGCTGTCGCAGAGTTTCGCTCTCCGATTTGGCAGTGCCTCAAAAAGTAAAGGCACGGGCTTCTTCCCTGGCGCTATGATCAGCACGATCATTTCGAGGCCATTCGGCGACACGATGTCGATCCCAGGGGAAAGGAATGCACCATTTGCGGAGACTCTGGCTGCTACTGTTGGCAATCTCGTTCCTGACTCCTGCCCGAGGGACGGACGTTGGGGAAGGAGTGATCCAAGGTGTGGTCCTGAAGGTCTTGCTGAGCCAATTCTTCTGGCGTCGGACGGGTGGCCCAGTTGCACTGCGGGCTGCCGCACCCTTAGGTTTTAATTGAATTGACGATGAACACTCGTACGACGAGGCCAGGCTTTTCTTTTCTGCGAGCTTGCGCGGTCGCGGCCTCAGTCGCGTTGGCGGTCGCGGGCTCGACGCTTGCGCAGCAGGAGCAATCCCAGACGCAGTGGGAGCGGGAGCACGGAATTCAGCACGAGAAGAGGTTGCTCGACAACAAATTCGTGGCAGTAGAGCGGATAACCTTCCCGCCAAACAACGAGGGCTTTGGATATGCGCGCGTGAGTGAGCCGGCGCGTATCGTCTTCCTGCGATTCCGGGCCGCTGAGCAGGATGCGACCGTATCGGGCGATTGGCGGTTCGAAAAAGTGAGTTTCTTTTCGCGTGAGGCCGGGCGAGTGATTGTGCCGCCCGGTGCCGGGGCATTTCGTCTCGTCAACATTTACTTGAGTGACCAGCCGGAAAGGGCGCGCTTCGCCGATGACGCGGTGAAGCTGGACCCGAAGCACAACGAAGTGCTGCTAGAAAACAGCCGCGTACGGGTGGTGCGGATTCATTTTGCGCCCGGAGAATCGGGGCCGATGGTGGACAAGCGGCCGCGAGTGATTATCGTGTTGACGGATTCGCATGCTACCGTGACGCTGCCGGACGGTCACAGCGAAGTGCGCGATGCGAAAGCAGGCACTGTATATTTCGGCAATGCGGGGCGGCAAGCGACGAACAATATAGGAACGACGCCGCTGGAAAATGTCGTGGTGGAGCTGAAGAGCAAGTAGCGCCTTATCTCAACCATCAAGCAACACTGCTCCGTTCGCCTCACGCAAACAGCGTTCTTGGAAATGAAGCAATGCGTTGATGCCTTGTCCCAGCGACCGCCTTTGGTGCAACGCCGCTGAGATTCGTTCATTCGAGCCATGGGTGACACCTTGAGGCCTTTATTGCCGCCTTTTGCCGCCTCGACAAATCGCTAAGTTAAGTTGTCGTTGGGAAAAAGGAAGGTTGGTAGGGGCGTTGGGGATCGAACTAAAAGCGGCGTTGAAAACGCATAAGTAAGTCACTGATTGTATAAAACGAGAAAGCGCCAAATACACCGGAATCGCCCAACTGAGGTACACGCCAGGTACACCCGCCAAAATCCCAACCCACGCATGAGCCAGAAGATTAGATGGCTACAGGCGAGGATCGACAGGCTCGCTTTCAAGCGCGAGAACACTGAATGCGCACTCATGTACGCGACGAAGCGGTTCCTGCCGGGCGAATCGCACCAGTGCTTCAATGCCAAGAGCAAATTCACGGAGTGCCAAGGAACGCTTGGTGGAAACCGACCGACTGCGCATACGCTCCAAGTTCTCGGGCAGCAAGTATTCAAGCCCATAGATAATTCTCAGGTATTCAGGGCCGCGGCATTTGACTGCGGGCTGCGTCAACCCGCGATGTCCGCGCGCAATGAAGTCCAGCGGCTTTACGACCATGCCTTCGACACCGCGTCCGGTCAGCTCTTCCCACCACTGAGTGGCTTCTTCAACGCTCGCTGTGTCGGTTACATTAACCGGTCGGTAAGGCTGACCGTAACGTCGGGATCGTCTTCAAGATCAACAAAACAAGGAGCGCTTGAAAGGATTAAGGGCGGCGAAATGATCACTGACTTACTTAGGAGGATGAACTGGTGTCACGAAGGCCAGAGATCCAGATTGGGAGCGCGTTTTCTCCAGGGCTGCCACGATGGCGTTCATATTGACGGGTTTCGAGATGTAGTCGTCCATGCCGGCTGCGATACAGCGCTCGCGCGAGCCCTTGATGATATCGGCGGTCATGGCGATGATCGCAACGTGGCGGTCCTGAGCTTCGCGGCGGCGGATTTCTGTGGCGGCGTCATACCCGTTCATTTCCGGCATCTGGCAGTCCATGAAGATGACATCGTAGGGAAGCAACTCGAACATTTCCAGTGCCTCGATGCCGTTCGCGGCCACGTCGGCACGGAGTCCCAGCTTTCCGAGCAATCCGACCGCTAGCTTCTGGTTGACAACATTGTCTTCAGCCACGAGCACGCGTAGGTGCGAGCTTGTAAAACTGTCCTTCGATTTGGGTGTGTCGCTTTCGCCCAAGTGCTGGCGCTGAGTCCGTGGCCGCTCCGGTTGAACTGCCTGCTGTCTTTTGGACCATGTTTCGGTGAGAACACTCAACAAGTGCGACTGCCGCACCGGCTTAACCAGGTAGGCATCCACTACGGAACCTTCCGTCATGTGCATGTCGGATCGGTCGCCGATCGGGGCCAACAACACTACTATGATCGTGTTGCGCAAACCAGGATCGGCTTTGATGGCTGCTGCCACCGCAGCGCCATCGAAACCCGGCATCTGTTGGTCGAGGAGCGCGAAATGGTAGGGGTCGCCCTCCTGAAGGGCCGCTCTCAAGGCTCGTAAGGCCTGATCTGCTTCCGCATAGCTTCCATTGCGCATACCCCAACTGGAGATCTGTTCGTGAAGCACCCGGCGATTCACGTCGTTGTCGTCCACGATCAGCACGCGCAGACCAGCCAGATCGGAGGCCGGGACCGAAGCCGGACCTTCGGTGCCCCGGGGTAACGCCATGGTGAAGACGAAGCGCGATCCTTCACCTAGTCGGCTTTCTACCGTAATCGAGCCGCCCATGATCTCCACGAGCTGCTTGGAGATGGCCAGACCCAATCCCGTGCCGCCATAGCGGCGCGTGGTGGACGCATCGGCTTGGGTGAATTTGGCAAACAGAAGAGGAATCGTGTCCGGCGGTATTCCGATCCCGGTGTCGCTTACCGAGACCCGTATCCTGCCGGCCCCCTGTTCGTGCGGTTCGCGGTCCACCGCAATCAGAACGTGCCCGCTTGGAGTGAACTTGATGGCATTGCCCACCAGATTCGTAATCACTTGGCGGATTCTGCCCCCGTCGCCGATGAAATTGCGGGGAGTGCCGGGCGGGTATTGCAAGATCAGCTCGATGTCCTTCTCCTGTGCTTTGGGGCCGAACATCTGTGCGACGTCTTCGATCACGGAGCAGAGGTCAAACGGAAAGGACTCGACCTCCAGTTTGCCGGCCTCGATTTTCGAGAAATCGAGGATGTCGTTGATCACCGTCATCAGAGCCTCGCCCGACCCACGCACGATCTCGGCGTACTCCCGTTGTTCCGGTGTAAGGTTGGTGTCGAGGAGGAGTCCAGCCATGCCGATGACGCCGTTCATCGGGGTTCGGATCTCGTGGCTCATGTTGGCCAAAAACTCGCTCTTGGCGCGGTTGGCTGCTTGGGCTTCGAACGAAGCTTGGCGCGCCTGCGCTTCGGCGATCTGCAATTCGTTGGTGCGCTCCTGCACGAGGCGGGTAAGGAGCTGTGCCGTTTTGTGAACGCTGCGCACGCGAAGCCGGTGGATTGCCGCAAGCGCCAGCACTCCCGTCAAAGCGGTCAAAAAGTAGAACACCCAGGTTTCGTAGAAGTACGGTGTCAGCCTGAACGAAATGGCGGCGCTTTGCTCGTTCCAGACGCCATCGCTGTTCGAAGCCGCGACCCGGAACCGGTACTCTCCCGGTTTTATTTGGTTGTAGAAGGCGGTCTGTTGCCCTGCCGCTTCGACCCAATCCGTGTCCCATCCCTCAAGCTTGTATCGAAAACGGACCTTGCCTGTCCCTAGGAGGTCGACGGCGGAGTAGTAGAACTCAAGGTGATTCCGTTTGTCGGGCGCTAGAACAATCGATCCATTGCGCGCTGAGTTTTCAAGGTGAGGCACGGTTGCAACGCCGTTCACAACGATTGGCTCACGATCCGCCACAAAGCCGTCGATCAGAACCGTCGGCTGGAACGGATCGGGTTTCCAAGCTGCTGAGTCGAGCACCGCCAGACCGCGCTCTGTCGCAAACCACTGCCGTCCATCGCGGCTCCGCATCGCGAGCGGGTGCGTGGAGGAGCTACAAGACGACGAGGGGAGGCCATCGTCGAGCCCGTAGTGCTCGACATTGACGGGCGGGCCGTGCGGTCCCTTGTAGGCGTCCAATGCCGTGCGAGAGACGCGAAGAATGCCGGACTCGGTTCCGAGCCACAGGTTCCCTTTCAGATCTCCGGTGATCTGCTCGATGCCGCTCACGATCCCCGCTTCCGCGCCAAACGCCGTAATAGCACCGTTCTTTAGCCGCACCAGTCCGGCCGGGGTGCCGACCCAGAGCGTGTTCTGCTCGTCTTCATAGACCACCGTCGTGGAGTCGTGCGGCATGCCCGAGCGAGCGTTAAATAGGGTTGACTTGCCGTTCTCGAAACGTGTCAGGCCGCCCCACGTGCCCACCCACACGGCTCCGCGAGAATCCTGGTATATCTCTCGAACGGCGAGCGACCCTAGACCATCCTCAACGCCATAATGCGTCCAAGTACCGTGTTGGAACACCTCCAGGCCCTGCCGCGTCGTGCCCACCCAAAGGCTGCCCTCCCGATCTTCGAGCACAACTCGAACGCCGGATCTGAGGGTAGCGGGCTGGTGCGGCGTTATGACCGACTCGTTTTCCAAACGAGCCACTCCGTAACTTGTGCCGATCCACAAACCGCCACCAGCCGCCCCGCAGAGGGCGTTAACGTGTAGGTGCGGGAGCCCGTCCTTCGTCGTGAATAGCCGCAACCGCCCGTCGGGGGTCAGCTCATTGAGGCCCTGGGGCCCGCCAATCCACATGTTCCCCCTCGCGTCCTCGTAAACGGAGTAAACATAATTGTCGGCTAGACCTTCTTTGGAACCGAAGCCTTCAAATAGGTGCGGGCGAAATCGATGTAGTTCGCCCGATCGCGTCCCAGCCCACACGTTTCCCTGCCTGTCCTCGAACAACGCCAGGACTTCGCTTTGGTCCGCCAGGAGCCGTGCTGGAGCGCTGCGCAGGCGAGATCCGTCGAGGGCGTTAAGCCCGCCGCCGGATTTGGATATCCACATGCCGCCGCGGGAGTCTTCGAGTACCGTGATCGCGTTGGAGACACCGCCGATCTGGTGCGGGACGGCGCGGCCTACCACGACGCTGTAGAGACCTACTTCGGCGGAGATCAGAGTCTCGCCGTGCCGGGTCCGCAAGATGCTTGAGACCGAGCCGCCGGGCAGGGGGATCTCCGCCACTTTGCCACCGCTAATCCGCAACGCCCGGCCAAGACTGCCAACCCAAGTCTCGCCATCACTGCCGAAATATAGATAGCTCACCGGCCCCCGAAAGTTATCTGTATACATGGGCCGGAAGCGGCCGCCCTCGAACACAGCCATACCGCTTTGCGTTCCAGCCCAGACACGCCCCTGCGCGTCCACCGCGATCGAAAGCAGGTGATCGTCAGGTAATCCTTCGCTGCTTCCGTAATGCTCGAATGTCCCCGGGCTCAGCGGGGCACCCGGCGTGTAGTGGAGCACGCCGCCGGAGAAGGTTGCCGCCCACAACCCCCCAACCTTGTCCGCTGCGAGCGCTGTGATTTCGTTGTCGATAATCTGAGTTATGCCGGACTTCCGGAACCAGGTGAAACTCGCACCTCCGAAGCGCACCAGGCCATCGCCCGTGCCAAGCCACAAGTAGCCGTCAGCTGTCTGGGAGATGGCATTTACCGACGCTCCGGAAAGTCCGGCTTTC
The DNA here is from genome assembly GCA_013289825.1 of Acidobacteriota bacterium. Taxonomy (GTDB): domain Bacteria; phylum Acidobacteriota; class Terriglobia; order Acidiferrales; family UBA7541; genus Acidiferrum. Next base: position 39,757 of record JABCZF010000031.1, read on the forward strand.
TGGTTCCAGTTGTATGCACTGAATCGATCCATGAAGTCGAGCTCGAGCACGCGAACAGGCTGGCTAGACGTCTCCGGCGCGGGTTGCGGCGCAGCCATGCCTGGCCAAAGAATGGCCGCCGCCGCAACGGCCAGCAGTTTCGGATTTTGGCTTTTCGCGAACGATAGGTGCGCAAGAGCTCCATGCGCCAACTTCAGGGCTCGAGGTAACATTGTTACTTTGCAATCACTCAGTTATCTACCTCCGGAATGTTGCTGATTAAAAAAATTCAAGCCGGATAGGATTCTCGTGAACGACAGTCAGGGCGCAAAGCGCTCGTCGCAATTTAGGAGGGGAGAAAAAGCGTACCCAATCGCTCGGGCTGCGTCTGTCCAGATTTGGACACTTTGGTGTCGCATGTTTCCCTGGCGAGTCAGTTCTTCGAGCGCGAACCGGAAAGAATGAAAACCTGGCGAGGGTAGCGTCCAAAACGTCGGGCGCGACCGAAATCCGCGTCTAACTGCGTCAAAAACTTGGGGTTCTAAAGAGAATTTTGGCGGTGGGAAGCCTTGTAAACTCAACTGCATCCACTAAAGGTATGGCGGAGAGGGTGGTGCGCTGGAACAACGCCTCAACACGGACACCAGCGATCATGTGGGACGGCAACTGCCCTGCTCCTGCGCAGGCTCCGCCCAGTATCATGGTGGTCACGGAAAGACCTTCGAAAGCATACTGAGGCCTTGGCACCTACAACGCGCTTCCATCGCGTCCCCGGCCCAGACGGAAGTCGAACAACAGACGCGCCGCCCTTTTCGATGAAGCGATCCGCTCAGCTCTGATCAGGCAGTGAACCGATCATCATGGTTATACTCACGTAAGTACGGTGTTGGCGGAGCTTGAACGGGGACTTCTAAGATGCAGGCGTTATCGCCGCACGACAAGAAACACACCCAAGAAGTGGTTGTTTACCACTCGGCGTATGGACTCAGGCCGGCAGTGATTGACTTTGCCGACAAACTGCGTTTGGCCGGGCATACCGTTCACACTCCCGATCTGTATGACGGCGAGGTGTTTAGCGATCGCAATCAGGTGGTCCGCAAGATCCAGGAACTCGGATTCGACAAATTGCTTGAACGGGCCGCTGCGGCCGTGGAGAAGCTACCGCACATTTTGGTGTACGCCGGGTTTTCAAATGGAGGCGCTTGCGCGGAGTTGCTGGCCGCGACTCGCCCCGGAGCCCGAGGCGCAATCCTGATGCACGCACCACTGATGGTGCGCGACCTCGGGTGGAAGGTGTGGCCGTCAGATGTCCATGTGCAAGTGCATTTTGCGGATAAGGACCCGATAAGAAATCAAGCAGTGGTCGATGCCCTCGGGGTGAAGGTGCGTCAATCCGGGTCGAACTTCGAGCAGTTCGACTATGACGCACCGGGACACTTGTTCTCCGATTCGGCCCTTCCAGCCTACGATGCGAAGGCGGCTGAGTTGATGACGACGCGGGTGCTGGATTTTCTCGGTGGGATCGGAAGGTTAGTGGCTGATCAAAGCACCCGAGAATCCTAACTGTTGATTACAGGCGTTCTCACAAATAATCACGACATTGTCAACCGTGCATTTCCCCTGACGCATCCCGAGAAGAAATCCGAAAGCGCATCTTCAAAAAAGGCCTAGTGCCCGATTGCGAAAGTCGCACCGAAGCGCTGCCAACATAAATTGAATCGAGATTACTTGCAGACGTTCCTTAGCTTGCCTTCCACTCGCCTTGGAATAATCCCGCCACTATGGTCATAGGCGACAGACTACACGAACTTCGCGAACAAAAGAGCTTTAGCCAGGGCCACATCGAAAAGCGTGCCGCTTTGCTCCGGTGCTACATCTCCCGCGTCGAGAACGGCCATACCGTGCCGGCCATCGAGACCCCGGAAAAGCTGGCGCGTGGCGAATCTGTCCAGATTTAGACAGTCTTACGGTACGGGTCGCAGTACGCTTGGTCGTGAGAATATGACAGACCTGACACCGCAACTGTTGCTTGCCGTCCCTTGTCCTACATGTGGAGTGGATGCGGGTAAGCATTGCTTGTTGCACACTGGCGAGCTGAGTCCTGACCCGCATATCGATAGAAAGCTTGAGGCGATTGAGGCGATTGAGACACAGAAGATACCAAACCAAGGCTGAGAAAACGCTGATGGCAGCCTATGGCACTGACTATACCGGCTAATTCAATAGAGAGAATCACTTCGGAAACGGCCCGGCCACGACTGTCCCATGAATTGACGCCTCCCAGGTTCTCTTGCAGTGGGCGCCCTCGGCTGCACGTTCAACGTAGGTACTCGCGCCTAGAGTAGGAACAACCGCAAGCAAATTCATCTTGTGGCAGTGGGGGCAAATCAGATCGAGCAAAATGTGTTCTAGTGGAGGAATGGTCGCCTTGTGGGGGCTCCTCTTCCACGCCTGTCCACTGTGGCCTCCTTTCCGTCCACCGCAAGGACTTAGTTAGTAAAATATCCCCTTCAGCATTTATACGACGCCGTAATCATCTTAGTGTGAAGCCAAGCCCATCAACGAAATATCCTCCCGGTGAGGAAGCGAAGGAGCCTGGTATATAATGCGTCTGTGGGCTTGTGGCGGAACTGGCAGACGCGCATGACTTAGGATCATGTCCCGCAAGGGGTGGAGGTTCGAGTCCTCTCAGGCCCACCAGATTTTTTCAAAAATGGCGATTCTTCGGTGCCATCACTCGCTTTTAGGCGCTCAAAACCGGCTGCCAGCTCCACTTAATGCCCGTCTCTAAGAAGACGAAACCGTTCGCCGCAGAAAGAGCATCCACGCTCAATGTTGTGCTTGCGGTTCTTGCGCGGCGGCGTGCTCTTTAGCGCTGGTGACGATGGCATCGAAGCGGCGATCACCGTGTAAAGACTTGAGGTCGGAATCGGATTCCATGTCCAGAGCTGACGGGAGCAGTCTGTGTTCCAGGGACTGGCGGAGAAAGGTAATAGCTTCGTCGCCGCGACCCGAGCGTGCCAAGATACAGGCCAAATCGTAGACGGCCCCTGCGGTCCACGGGTGATCGGGTCCAGAGCCGCGTGTCCGCAGGTCGACGGTGTCGCGTTCCAGTTTCTCGGCCTCCGCATAGCGCCCCAACTCCGAAAGTGAGTTGGCCAAGTTTTCCATAGTGCGCAGAGTATCCGGATGCTCGGGCCCCAGGACTCGGCGTTGTATCTCCACCAGTTCTTTCTCTATTTTCTCTGATTCCGCCCAGCGGCCCCCGCGATCTCATAGGGTCGATTACTACCCGCCGCGAGACTCATTTCTACTTCAACTCGGCATCCCAGTTCATCACCAGCGTGAGCGGCTCGGCTTTCACCGCAGCGAACGACGTCACCGCGAACCGATCTCCTTTCGGAGAAACATCAAACGGCTGCCGCTGAAACAACGGTGTCCCTCCCCGCGACAACGAAAAGCCCATCAAAAAAAGCGATTCCGGCGCTTCCAGCCGTAAACCCGAACCCTCATTGGCTACTCCCACTGTCATCAACTGACCGCCCATCGAGAGATAGAAAAGCTCTTTGCCATCCCGCCGCCACACCGGGGAGAATCCTCCGTGATTTGAGACCTGTAGCTTCGTAACGCCGTCCGGGAATGACGCCACATAAATCTCCGCGGCCCCCGACTCCTCCGAACTGTAGGCGATCCATCGCCCATTCGGAGAGAAGACCGGCGCATCCTTCTCATAGTCGGATTGCAGGAACGCGAACGGCTTTCGATCTCCGCTCATCGGCAGAATCCAAATGTCGAACTTATCCTTCGTTAGCTGGACATCCTGCTGCATGTACGCAAGGAACCGGCCGTCGCCTGACCACGACCATGGCCTCTTCACTTCTGCAGAATCGAGAAGCAGCTCTTCCTTGCTCGCAGCCGTTGCCGATTTTACGAAAAGGCCTGTGCCCTTCGCCGTCTTGGATGCGTAGGCGACCCGGTTTCCATCGGGCGACCACACCGCGTCCCTTGCCGATTGCGAAAAAGTGAACCGCGTGTGTACCCCCCTCGCCAAATCAAACAGCCACACGTCTGCCTTCGCAAATCCAGCCGGGTCGGAAGACGTTACCGCGATTTTCTGTCCATCGGGTGAAATCCGCACATGCGCAAGGTTCGCCTGTCCGATGGGCACTTTTCCAACTGGCTTGCCGGACCGATCTACCCAAGAAAGTTGATCTGCGTTGAGAGTCCCGCCATTTTGCACAACCATAATCCCGTTTTGCGAGATGCTGAAAATGGCCACGCTTTGGCTTTCAGAAAAGAGAACGTGTTCTGCCACCGGCACGGCGCTGCCGGAAAGTTCCATTCTTGTGGCATTAAACGACTGCGCCAGGAGGCTGCCTTCTCGCCACCAGACCAGATGTCCGCCCGACGGTGAATACGCTGCCTGGGCCTCCGAACGGAGAATCAATTTCGTCTGTTGTGAGTCCACGCTCCCCAGGTAAATCCCGGAAGCCTTGCCTCTCGCAAAATACAGAAAGTGGCGCCCGTCTGGCAGGAAGTACGGCCACCGATGCGACGTTTCCGCTCGCGATTCATCGAGCTTCGTCACTGCCAAGGGTGTGCCGCCAGAATCGGCAACTCGAAAAAGCCCTGCCGTAATGTATGGCGTGAAGACGATAATGCCTTCCTTGTTCCAAGTTCCCCCGCGCCCGTCCACCGCGTCACAAAGAGGCTGTACGGGTCCTCCCGACGCCTCGACTTTCTTCAACTTGCCATCGGCAAAAAACCCAACGAACCGGCTGTCCGGCGACCAAAACGGATAGCTTGCCTCCTGTGTGCCCTGAAGTGGCCGAGCAGTGAGCGAATCAAGAGAACGCACCCATAGCAACCCTTCGCCAGCATCGTTCCGAGCCGGAATTACGAGCAAGTTTCCGTCCGGTGATATCGCTGCAGGTCCGCCAGAGACTCCGACTGGCGCGAATCTGGCGTTTTCCGGCGGGAGGATGGACGTACGGATGACTCTTGGCTCCTCCTTGCGCAGTCGCAGGACGAGCCCCACGGCGAGTGTTGTGGCAAAAGCGGTCGCGATCGCGGCGATTCCCCACGCGAACCACTCACGCCGAGTTCTGCCGCCTCTTTCAGAGATTACAGGCGCGCCTGCTTGCGACCCAGACTCTCCAATCCAATTCAATTCTAGCGCCAGATCGCGCGCGGCTTGCCAACGATCCTCTGGATCCTTCGCCAAGCAACGCCGAATCGCGTGATCCAGTGTCGCAGGCGTCATCGGTTTGATACTGCTGATCGGCGGTGGCTCTTTCTCCAGTATCGCTGACGCCACACTCAACTGGCTCTTTCCCTGAAATGCTTTCTGCCCCGTCAGCATCTCGTAAAGCACCGCGCCCAAAGAAAAAATGTCGCTCCGTCCGTCTACTTCCTTCCCTTCAATCTGTTCCGGCGACATGTACTGAATCGTGCCAACGATCGTGCCTTCAGCGGTCACTGGTGTCGTCTGCGTCGCCGCAGCCGTGAGCGTCATTCCCCCAAACAGCGGCCCCGTCGGCTTCGCCAATCCAAAATCGGCTCTGAGCAGGAATTCGTAGAGGCCCAATAGGAGAGCGGGTTTCCGTAGAGGGGCAGTTCGGCTAGACTCGCGGAATGCGAGACAACGAGTTCACGAAAATCTTGAATTGGCCAGGCTATCGA
>JABCZF010000032.1 GCA_013289825.1 Acidobacteriota bacterium
TCTGAAGGGTGACTTTGAAACCGCGACTTTCGAGGAGACAACCGATAGAGGAAGCTGCAACTCCCTTTCCAAGTGAGGAAACAACACCGCCGGTAACAAAAATATATTTTGGCGCCATCCATGCAGCCCACGTCCGGGATTCCCCGGCGCGCCGGGCTTATCAGCCCTCCACAGGAGTGACGTACACATAATTATCATCGGAATGCGCGCGGCTGTCAAATCGAAGAATTAATCCGGGGAACGTGCAATGTTGAATTAAGGAACTGGACGATACCTGGAGGCGCAGATTCCAGGCGCGAGTACATGAATGCCGCGAAACTTTTTTCCCCGAAGCGGGTTTGCATCTTGGGTGGGGAGTTTGTCCGCGTTTCCGCTGTAAAGAAAGTGTTGTGCGATTGAACAACATGTCTCGCCCGCGGAAACCGTTTGCAGGGTTGTAATCATCAAAGCAGTGGTAGATCTGCGAGAGCCGCGAACGACATACGGTGACGCTATCCAGAGGGACTCGTGGGGGGGCTCTTGAACGTAGGGAAGGGGTAATGAAACTGAATATACGGTGGTGGTTTGGTGGTGCTTCACTAGTAGGCATCCTTCTTTTCCCTGGTTTTTCCGGTGCGCAGCAAAAACAAGTGCCGGCTGCACAGGCCAGTATTTCTTACGATTTGAGCCGGGAGACCGTTCTTGAAGGAACGGTAGTCAGTTTCACCTCCAATTCCAAGATCCCTCCGCTTGGATCGCATGTGACCATTCAAACCGCCTCGGGCCCCGTGGACGTCCATCTGGGCAGCGAAGCCCTGCTCAAGAGCAATGACATTTTTTTGGCTGCGGGTGATTCCATCCGAATTGTGGGAGAAAACCAGCCATATGGCGGGGGAGGCTTTTTCGCCGCGAGAATTTTGCAGAAAGGCAGTCAATCCGTGACCTTACGGAACTCCAAGGGAATCCCTCTTTCGCCCAAACGCGTCGTGACCGGATCACCTGCACAGACGCGCCACGGGGGTACCCAATGAAGCGTGCGCTCTTACTCTGTGGATGCCTTGCCGCCCTATGGGCTTCGGCTTGCAGCGGTGGAGGAACCACCGTCACGCCTCCGCCACCGACCGGTCCTTTCTCCAACGCAAGCTTGCAGGGACAATATGCATTTTCAATGACCGGCTCGGAGATCGCCTCCTCTGGGCTAGCCAGCTCGAACTTATTCACGCGGCTCGGATCATTCACGGCCGATGGAAAAGGAGTCATCACCACTGGGGCTGAGGACATCAATCTGGTGACGGGCTCCAACGAATTTAACTTTACGGGGGGAAGCTATTCGGTGAACGGAGATGGCCGCGGCACGCTGAGTTTGATCGACAGTAGCGGCACGCTCACTTTCAGCATCACACTTGTTTCTTCGTCTAACGGATACATAATCGCCATGCCAACGGATGGCCTTTCGACAGCAAGTGGCAGCTTCATCAAGCAGGACCCCTCAGCGTTTCTGGTGTCGGGTATTTCCGGCAACTATGCGTTCGATTTCTCTGGTCTCGACGCGAGCGCCGTACCCCAACCCGAATCGGTCGTCGGCCAGTTCTTCGCAGACAGCGGTGGACATTTCTCGACCGGATTCGCTGACGACAATGATGGTGCTACGGTGGTGAACGGTGGCAACCAGCCTATCACCGGCACCTACGCTGGAGACCCTCTGATCCCCAGCGGTTTGGCTAGTTTTGGCCGGGGAGTTTTCAACCTCGGTGGCATTCAAGGCGTGTTCTACATTGTGGGGCGCAATCAGGTTAAGTTTATGGAGACCACATCGGGAGGCGCGCTCGCCGGAGATGCGTTTACACAATCGAACATCCCGACGACGACGGCCGGGATAAGCGGCGGCTTCGTCTACGTAATGGGGGGATCGGGCGGTTCCGGTCCGCTGACGCGTGGAGGAAGGTTTACCGCCACAAGCGGAGCACTATCGAACATCCTGGTGGACAACAATAATGCTGGAACGCTTCTGAGCTTGGGTGCTAGCGCCGGGACCTACACGATCGATTCCGCCGGAAGCGGCAGGGGAACGGTCACTTACAACGTCGCAGGTCAAAAGAATCCATTCATGTACGTGTTTTACTTGATCTCTCCCACGCAAGCTGTTGTTCAGGACCAGAGTATCGGAATCGTGGCGGACGGCTCGCTCTTGGGCCAAGCATCGGCTACCATCAGCGATTCTTCCCTCGCCGGTAATTACGCCATCAACTGGAGTGGTCTCACCAGCACAAATATGACGAGTGACGAAGAGGACCTGGTAGGCCAAACAGCTTTGGCCGGCGGGGGTCTAACCGGCACGATCGACCTGAATGAGTTTGCTTCCGGCAATCAGTTTACGTCTGTTCCGTTAACGGGAACTTTCAAGCTCAGTGCTGACCCAACGGGGCATAACACTTTAACCGTAAGTCTGGCGACCAACCCCGCAAACAACGGGATTACCTTCTTCGCTTACGTAGCGAACAACAATACTGTGCTTTTCATGGCGACCCAGAGTGTGCGCCTAACGGCGGGCGTTTTGACTCCTCAGACCCAATAACCGTTGAGCGACGTATGGTAGTGAGAAAGCCGCCCGGCAGAAACCTGCCGGGTGGCTTTATTTTTGGAGGAGTTTTTCGACGCGGGCGACGTCTTCGGGCGCGTCGACGCTTACCGCATCGTGTTCGACTTCGGCTACGCGAATCTTCCAGCCGTTTTCGAGCCAGCGGAGTTGCTCGAGCTGTTCGATGCGCTCGAGCTCGCCTTGGGGCAGGGTGGGATATTCGAGGAGGGCGTCGCGCTGGAACACGTAAAGGCCGAGATGTTTTAGGTGGCGCACCTGAATCTTGCTGGCCGTGTCACGCACCCAGGGAATGGGGGCCCGCGAAAAATAAAGTCCATTGTTGTCGAAATCGAGGACGGTCTTCACGACGTTGGGGTCCATGATGTCCGCAGGAGTTTTGATGGGGGTGGCTACTGTGGAGATCGCGGCCGCAGGCTCTTCAAGAAGGGCATTTACCGCGGTGTCGACGGCCACCGGATCCAGCAGCGGCTCATCACCCTGCACATTCACAAAAACGTCGCCCTTTTCGTGCGCCGCGACTTCCGCTACGCGCTCGGTCCCGGTTCGGTGGTCCGCGCGTGTCATGCGGGCTGCGCCACCGAAGCTTTCCACAGCCTTCACGATGCGTTCATCGTCTGTGGCAACAATCACGCGATCGGCGAGTCGGGCCATCTTGGCTCGCTCATAGACGCGCTGGATCATTGGTTTGCCAGCCAGCGAAACGAGTGGTTTACCGGGCAAACGCGTGGAACCAAAACGCGCTGGAATGACGATGACGACTTCAGGCTTGGCCGAACTCATGCCCGTGAATCTCTCATGACGTTGAGTCTCCCACATTCGGGAATATTTGGGCACTCCCTACAGTCCTTCTGTGATGGGCGCAAGGTTATCTCGACTTACTACGCTGAACAAGTCTGGCTCAGAACCTGGCCCAACCTTGCGGAATCTCTCAAACGGGCGCTCATTACCATTCGGGAGCTACTAGGGGATTTGCCTTGTCTTCGCTTGCGCCAGTGGTAGAATCGCGTGTGGTCCGAGCCGCGCGGCCGTTCTGGGAAACCGGGACGATGGGGGTGCCGTGAAACGCGATAGACATGGGTTTCGCGTTATTATATTTTCCGTTGTCGTGCTGTTACTGGCTTGTCTGGTCACGTCTCGCGTTGCCATTCTCGCTGCGCCGCAAGCGCAATCTCCCGCCGAGGAAAACAAGCAGAATGAAAACAAGCCCAAGGATGACGTAAGGAAGAACACACCCGGGCTAGCGCTCAAGCCCGGCCACAGTCTGAAAATGGACGTGGACCTTGCGCTGGTCAACGTCACCGTCACGGATCCCTACAATCGGTTGGTCACTGGCCTGGAAATGGAAAACTTCCGCGTCTTCGAAGACAATAGCGAACAGGAAGTGGTAACCTTCTCGGCTGAAGACGTGCCCATTTCTATCGGGGTAATCTTCGATTTCAGCGGCAGCATGGCCAATAAAGTCGGAAAGGCGCGCGAAGCCGCCGTGCAATTCTTCAAGACCGCCAACCCCCAAGATGAATTTTTTCTGGTGAGCTTCAACGAGCGCGCGGAGCTGACCAGCGCCTTCACCAATAGCGTCGAAGACCTGCAGAGCAGCCTGATGTTGACCTCCGCCAAGGGACGCACCGCTTTGCTCGATGCGATTTACCTCGGGCTGAGCCAGATGAGAGGTGCACACAACGGCAAACGTGCCTTGCTCATCCTATCCGATGGAGGAGATAATCATAGTCGGTACAATGAAAGCGATATCAAGCGCCTGGTAAAGGAAGCGGACACCCAGCTCTATGCCGTGGGCATCTTCGACGCGCTTGGATATCGCAATCGGACGCCGGAAGAACTGAACGGTCCGTCGTTGCTTTCAGAAATCACGGAGATGACCGGGGGGCGGGTATTTTCCGTCGAAAAGCTTGAGGAACTTCCGGATATCGCATCAAAAATAGGCATGGAGCTGCGAAATCAATATGTTCTGGGATATCGGCCGAACAACAAAGCGCACGATGCGCGGTGGCGGAAAATCAAGATTAAGCTGCGCGCTCCGAGAGGGCTGCCGCCGCTCAATGTTTTCGCTAAGACGGGTTACTACGCACCGAGCCACTGAGTTTGCTTGCTGGCGCCTTCGCGTCTTGTGCAATCTTCTTCTATTTCTCTGTGCCACGGCTTTGTTTGCGTGGCCAGGCCTTGCTCAGATTCCTGTCCCCAATCGACAGCCGCTTCCTCCGGGACAGGATGCTAATGCTGGAAAACCGGGCTCGGTCATCAAGATTGACGTCGGCCTGGTGGTGCTGCACACCAGTGTGCTCGACGATCGGGGCAAGTTCGCGGACGGCTTGAAAGTCGAAAATTTCCGCATTTTCGAAGATAAAGTCGAACAAAAGCTCTCTACGTTTAAGCGCGAGGATGTTCCCGTCAGCATGGGCCTGGTGATCGACAACAGCGGCAGCATGCGCGACAAACGACCGCGCGTCAATGAAGCCGCCCTCACTCTGGTCGAGTCCAGCAACCCCCAGGACGAAGCTTTCGTGGTCAACTTCAACGATGATTTCTATCTCGACCTCGACAAGGATTTCACCAATAGCATTCCGGAGCTGAAGGAAGCGCTTGAACGCATTGATTCGCGCGGCAGCACGGCGCTCTTCGACGCGGTTATCGGCTCGCTCGATCATCTTAAGAAAGCCGCCAAGGACAAGAGGGTGCTGCTGGTGGTCACCGATGGCGAGGACAATTCCAGCCATAACTCGCTGGAGAAGACACTCCGTGAAATCCAGAAGACGGACACGGTGATCTATACGATTGGCTTGCTTGGCGATGAAAAAAGAAAAGAGAAGAATCACGCCATGAAAGCGTTGAAGCAAATCGCCGAAGCGTCGGGTGGTTTGGCCTTTTTCCCGGAAAGCGTTGATGACGTACACACCATCTGCGAACAGGTCGCACACGATATCCGCAATCAGTACACTCTGGCCTACTATCCATCGAATACCAGAAAAGACGGAACATTCCGCGCCGTCGGCGTGCAGGTGATTCCACCGCGAGGCCGCGGCAAGCTGGTCGCCCGCACGCGTAACGGCTACTACGCGCCAGGTAGTCCGGCCTCAGCATCAGGGAACTAGATCACCCTGGAAGCGACGGCGCTTTGCTGGCTAGGGTGCGGCCGGCTAGGCCTCCATCATGCGCAGTTAGCCGGCACTTCCCGTCCGGCCAGTACCGACCAGTACCGATCAAGGAATTGACCAGCGCAGAACTATCTGTGATATATTTCCGCCATTGTGTTGTACAGCCACTTTCCTAGACGGCTACTCCCCAGCGTTATCTTGCTCGCGGCTATTTGCGCGTTTGCCGGCACTAGCGGCAAGGAGCCGGCTCCTCGATTTAACGCCAGAACTACAGAAGGTGAAAAGTTCAGCAATGACTCCATCAAAGGGAAAATCGTTCTGCTGGAGTTCTGGACGACTTGGTGCAAGTTCTGTGTCGATGAAGCTCCGTTTGTGGACAAGCTAGGTCACGAGCTCGCGGACAAAGGGCTAGTGGTGCTGGCGATCAATGTCGGCGAATCCAAAAAGACCGTCAAGAAGTACCTCGACCTGCACCCGCGAAATTGCAAGATCGTCCTGATGGAAGATACAAATCTGGCCGCCATGTATCAGGCCACTGTTTATCCCATTTATGTGGTGATAGATCGCGACGGCAACGTTGCCGGAACGCAGCGTGGCGCGGGAGGCGAACCTGCCCTTCGAAGACTCATCGCTAGCGCCGGCCTCGACTCGCCGGATTCTCCCGACGACTCCGATTCCGATTAACCATGGCGGCCCGTCGCGGGGACTTCGGTGCGCGGTTTCGCGGGATTGGCCGTCACGCTCACCGAAACTCCTGGTCCCTTGATGTAGCGGCTCGCAAATGTCAGGAATGTAGGCCAATTGGGGGCCGGCGTGTGGCCCCCGCTATGCTGTCGATAAGCAAGCTCGCCGTCGATGAGAGGGGTTTCGATAGCCGGAAACTCCGTCGTGCCTAAATCTTTTTTCCCTAACAGGCGATAAACAGGACCCGCAGCAACGGTGGCCAGAAACATCCCGCGCCCGTCCACCCACCCGTCGCCTTGCGTCGCACCGGCGCCGATGAAGACAGGCCGCGGTGCACTCAGCGCGATCAGTTCATGTGCATCCATCGGCAAATCGTCGGGCGTCAACGGCCCGGCATACTTTAGGAAATTTCCAGCCATCCAATGATATTCGCCTGTCCCTGCGACGTTACCGATCTGTTCGCCAAAATTCCGCCGATAGAGAGCGGCTCCGCCTGCGCCGGAAGAACTTACGTAAGCAATCGCAAAGCGCGGATCGTAGGCCATCGTTACCAGGGCCGCTTTTCCGTAGCGCGAATGGCCCGCGACCCCGATTTGGTGGGCATCCACTGCTTTGTCCGTCTCGAAATAGTCCATCGCCCGGCTCGCCCCCCAGGCCCATGCGCGGAGCGCGCCCCAATCGTCCAACTTGCGTGGCTGCCCTTTGTTCACCAGGCCGATGATTCCTTCTGTCAGACCATCTCCCTTGTCGGCCTGCACCGTGGTCGGAATCAAGACGGCATATCCCCAACCCTTCCCCAGGACTTGCTGTTGCCATGTCGGCCCTTTGGTTGCAGCAGCGGTCATCTCCGGAATACGCTTCGCAATCGCGGCCATAAATTCCTGGCTGAAGCTCAGTTCCATGACCACGGGCACGGGCCCGAGTTGGTTCGCAGGCGTGCTCAAGGTAAGTTGGATATTTACTTTGATTTCGGGATACGCCGAATTGTCGACGTGCCCCACCAGCTTCTTCGTGACCACCGGCGCATCTCCATTCATTTCGCGAAGCGTGCTGGTCACTTCCCAGACGACCTTGGGCGTTTCTCGCGGCGCTCGGCCGTAAATCTCGCGATCAAAATCCTCCACGATCTCCGGCCGCCGCAACTCCCACCACTCTTTCGCGGACTTTACTTCCTTCCCGTTTTTTAACGTCAAAGGGTCGGGGAGTTTGGGATATGGGTTGGCCTTTGCTTCATCATAGTTAGCCGCCTGGGGTGACTTCCCGTCGCCATCCGCGCCACGCCGCAAGGATGTGACGCGCAACAAATCCATGATCCGTTGGTGATCTTGCTCAGCAGTCAGGTGGACGGCAGGGGGCGCGTTCTGGGTGTCCTGAGGCCGGTCGCCAGCACCGCCCCGGACGGGCTGCAGCAAAAATGCCAACACCACGACGCCGCTAAACCAACACATGGACACGCGAGTGCTCACGGTTGCTCCTCGCATCTAAGTAGGGTTTTGCAAAACGCAGCGATGTTAGCGCAGGGGATTCTGGATGAAAAGCAATTATCGAGACGGCAAGATCAAGCGGTAGCAGCCCGAGCCTTGGCGCGAACTCCCGAAGCGCTCCTGAAATTCCAACGTTTGTGATTAACGTTCACCGAAGCCACTTCGTCAGGCGCAAAAGGAATTTCCTTGAACCCGCGGACCTCAATAATGCAGCCCTCGCTGGTAACGACCTGATCAAACGATCTACCGTCCCTGAGTTCCACCGAAACTACCTGATAGCCTATGCCTGTCTCTTCGGCTCGCTTCAGGTGGTCGACAAACCCACTGGGTATGGGAACTAAGCGTTTCATGGCACTCCTTAGGGATTGGGAGAACTTTGGACAACTCCATCTTACCTGCTGGGTCTCCCGCTGTCCATCGCCCACCGGCGAATAAAAAGCGACACCGTGCGAGGGGCCTATTCCCAATAGCGTAGAATTACTTCCTTTTGGATGGAGCAGACTGAACCTTGCATCCGTTACCTTTTTCGGGTGGACCGCGCTACGCCATTCTTTTCTGGGGAACCTACACATTGTGGTTCGCGCTGGAAACCATAGGCTCCAGAACGAAGCGATCAGGCGACCGCTCAAGGGCTAGCGACCGTGGCTCCTTCAGCCTCATCATGGTTCTTCTTTGGGTTGCGCTGGTGTCGGACTTTGCCCTCTCCTTCCTCCTTCCGCAGGCCAACATCCTGTGGAACCGGACCGCCATCTTCTACCTTGGGATCAGCCTAATGCTCGCGGGACTGGCCTTTCGTTTCTACGCCATGTCGGTTTTGGGACGATTTTTCACCTACGATGTCGCCGTTCATGTCGGTCAAACCGTCGTCGAAGCAGGACCATATCGGTACATCCGCCATCCATCCTATACCGGAGCTCTCATCACTCTTGTGGGTCTTGGTCTGGCACTCGGAAATTGGGCCGGGCTGCTGGCGCTTCTCGCTTGCACGGGGGCAGGCTATAGCTATCGAATATCGGTCGAAGAAGCCGCTCTGGTTCGGGCCTTGGGCGAGCCCTATAGGGAATATATGCGCCGGACGCGGCGCCTCATCCCATTTGTGTTTTAGCCCAGCCAGTGCCGCCCGGCGGGTATCTGGCCGCCGCCCACGCTATCCGCGGTTCTCCCGAAACTCGGCTTAAGCAGCGGTAACCCACATCAACTCCTCGCTCGCCAGTACCGGAACCAGCTAAGCCGTGGGAATTGTTGCCCTGCGAAGAAATATCGCGTTTTACGAGCGACTTTTTAGGGAGCTTTGGGTTGGGGTCGGACAACCGACAGTGCTGACCGGGTGTGGAGCTTTCGGGCATTTCTGCCGGTGGAGCGGCTAGCTCGCCTAGCCGCTGATAGAAGACAGAAAACGACAACCTGGAGGGTAACCATGAAACGACTCATCGTCAGTTCGGTCGGGGCGATGGCGCTACTGGTATTGGCAACGGGGATCCGTGCTCAGGATCAGCTGGTGCCGGCCGGTACGCTGCTGCAATGTACTCTGGACGAGCCGAATTTCTCTTCGGCCACGGCGGCGGTTGGTGACCCGGTGCTGTGCCACTTGAGAACCACGCAGGAGTTCGGCAGGCCGCTGTTCCCGAGGGGCAGTATGCTGGGCGGACACCTGGAAGCGGAGAAGGACCCGGGCCATTTCGTCGGTAAAGGTTACATAAAAATCACGTTCGACCGAGTCATCCTGCCCAACGGGGACCTCCCCGTGCCGGCCAAGGTGATCCAGGCCCGCGGCTATAAAGTAGACAAACAAGGGGCCATCGACGGAAACGGCCACGCGACCCGCGATGTGGTCGAGTGGATGTTTCCTCCGCTCTGGCCCTGGAAGGTAATCAGTCTGCCGTTCCGCGGTCCCAGACCGACGCTAAAGGGTGAAGAGCCGCTGGAACTACGCTTGATGGACGACATCGTTCTACCGCGAACTCTAACGCAAATAAGTCATCCGGACCGGCCGCCGTACGCATCCTCCTCACACTCACGGCCGAGCTCGTACCACCTAACGCCGCAGGCGAACGCGATGCAGTTGACGGTCGAGGCGACCGCGACGCCTGCGAATGAGCCAAACGGCTCGATCCATTCGCTGCAAATCAGTGCGCCGCAACCCGGCGAACGGCAAGCGATCGAACGACTTACGATCCTGGTGCTGAAGTCGAACGAGAGCTATGAAGTGACCAAGTACCAGAGGGACGGCGACCTGTTGATGTTCCAGGACGTCCTAGGCCGCAAGGGCGGAGTGGACGTCAACGAAGTGGATTGGCGCAAGACCTCGGAGATGACAACGGCCGCGCGGTCGGCGGAGAAACCGTTGCTCTCAAGACAAACGAACTGATCGACCAAATCTGAAGAAGTTCCGAGTGGTCTGACTAGATCTGTTGCGATCAGCGACAGCGGATGGGGGTGTGCTGAGAAGGGAGAGCCTAGGGAAGTCAGCATTCTGCAGCGCGAGGCAAAACCAGCAAAGCCCACGCCCATCCTCTGCTATGCTGTTTCGGTAAAAGTCCGTTTGCAGCGTGACCACACCGTCCTTAGCTGCGACCAATCGCTGCCTCGCGGGAGCCGCCATGATGACGCTTGTAGACTGTCGCGCCTTCTACTCCCAAGAGATTCGTTTTGCCGCGAACCTGTCCACGCCCGGCCTGGTCGAAGCTTTCGCCCACGTCCCGCGCGAGAATTTCCTCGGGCCCTCGCCCTGGCTGATCGGCTCCGCAGAGGCCCGCGCACTATCCGCTGCGGGTATGGTGCAAATGTCGTATTTGGCCGTCGATGATCCCCGAGACCTGTATCACAACGTCGTGGTGTCCCTCGACCGCTCTAAAGACATCAACAATGGCCAGCCCGGCTCTCTGGCGCGCTGGATCGACGCGCTAGAGCTGAAACGCGGCGACCGCGCCTTTCACCTCGGCTGCGGTTCAGGCTACTACACGGCCATCAATGCGGAGGTGGTCGGGGCAGACGGCCGTGTTGTTGGTCTCGAGCTGGACCCTGGGCTAGCCGCGCGCGCCAGAGAGAATCTCTCGGCTTATGCGAGCGTTGCCGTGCACGCAGGCGATGGCGCGGGTTTCGATCCCGGTCCTTCGGACGCCATCTTCGTGAATTGCGGCGTGACGCATCCGCAAACAATTTGGCTGGAGCGTTTGCGCGATCCTGGTCGACTCGTGGTGCCCTTGACCATGGCCACAAACCCCACAATTGGCCAGGGCATTATGACCAAAATCGTGCGCGACCACGGCGCTTACTCCGCCGAGATGGTCTCACCCGTCGCCATATTTCCCGGAGGCAAGCTGCGCGATCCCGCGTTGGAACCGCTGATGGCAAAGGCATTGAGAAGCGGCGCCTTGTTGAAGTTAAAATCCGTACGACGCGATGCCCACGATCCGGCGGATACCTGCGTCCTGCACTCCGCTGAGGCCTGCCTCAGCATGGTGGAACGGTCTGCGTCCGCCAGTTCCTAGAGCGAAAACTCACACTAAAAAACTGTTGCACCTCTACTATTACAGTAGTAGCGTGGCACACGCAGATAGTAGGAGGCCCCATGACCCAACCTAAATTGACAAAGCTTGAGCTGCAGATTATGGAGGCGCTGTGGACCCGCAGCAATGCCTCTATCCGCGAGATTCAGGAATCTTTTCCCGAAAAGGGCCGGCCGGCCTACACCACGATTCAGACCACCGTCTATCGTCTGGAAGGAAAGAAAGCCGTGCGGCGCATCAAGAAGGTAGGCAACTTCCACGTTTTTGAGGCGGCGGTCTCGCGCGATGCCGCGCAGCGTAAGTTGGTCGACGACCTGCTTGCGCTGTTTGGCGGGAGCACGCAACCCGTCATGGCGCACCTGATCGAGTCCGGGAAACTTACGCTGGAAGATGTGAAGGAAGCCGAGAAAATTCTGCGGAAGCTCGCGAGAAAAGACAAATCGAAATGATCGCGAACTCTTTGTCGGAGATGTGCAAGATCATTGCTACAGCGCTTGGCAATCACTTGTGGCAGTCCACGCTATGCGCACTCGCGGCGGGACTGTTGACGCTTATTTTGCGGAACAACCACGCGCGCACTCGCTATTTGCTCTGGCTGACGGCCTCCGTGAAGTTCCTGATTCCTTTTTCGTTGCTGGCTTCCATGGGAAGCCATATGGCATGGTCGCGTGGCTCGGCGAAAGCGAACGCTGGCGTATACATGGCCATGGATCAGCTCAGCCAGCCCTTTTCGCAAACGAGGATGTCTCTTGTTTCTGAAGCCGCGCCTGCCCTTCATTCCCCCGGCTTGTTCGATGTTCTTCCAGCAATTGTGGCAGTGGTGTGGCTCTGCGGAATTGCGGTTGTCGTTCTCGCTTGCTACCTGCGCTGGCGCCGAATCTCCGCGGTCATGTCGAAGGCAGTGCCCTTGCGAGAAGGACGAGAAGTGGAATTCGTGCGTCGTCTGGAGCGTGCTGCGGGAATGTCCAAGAAAATTGAGATGCGCATGTCGCGGACTTCTCTGGAGCCGGGGATTTTCGGCATCGTTCGGCCGATCCTGGTGTGGCCGCAGGGGATCTCGGAACGCCTGGAAAATGAGCATCTGGAAGCCATTCTCGCGCATGAGCTTTGTCACGTACGTCGTCGTGACAATCTGTCCGCCACGCTGCACATGGCGGTTGAAGCGATCTTTTGGTTTCACCCGATGGTTTGGTGGCTGGGAGCGCGGCTGGTGGAAGAGCGCGAACGCGCCTGCGACGAGCAAGTCCTCGAATTGGGCAGCGACCGACAGGTCTACGCCGAGAGCATCTTGAAGATTTGCGAATTCTGCGTGGCATTCCCGCTCGGCTTTGTGTCTGGCGTTACCGGCGCGGATCTCAAGAAAAGGATTGTTAACATCATGGCTAAAAATTCTGTGCGCAATCTGGATTTCAGCAGAAAGCTGTTGCTCAGCGCGGCCGGGCTAGCCGCCGTCGCCATGCCGGTCGCATTTGGCGTGCTGACTGCAACGCAGGGCCGCGCACAGTCGCAAGCTCAAATCACCGGGGCCATCCCACCTGTGTACGAAGCCGTTTCGGTTACGCCCACTTCGGTCAAGCCAGACAATTCTGGCGCCGTTTCCAGCAGGATGGTGTTCCACACCGATGAGTTCCTTGCCACCAAGGTCACCCTACAGGAACTCATGCGAACGATATACCGCGTCGAAGACAATCAAATCGCGGGGGCCCCGAGCTGGTTCAAAATCGAAAAGTTCGATATCGAAGCGAAATGGGACAAATCCGTACTCGATGCCCTCCAGACGCTTAGCCAAGATCAGCTCGCTCGTGAGCGAAAGCGCATGGTTGAGGATCTCCTTGCGGATCGCTTTAAGTTGACGCTCCACCGTGAAACCCAGCATCTTCCGTTGTATGAACTGGTGGTCGCGAACAACGGTCCCAAGCTTCACGAAGCAAAACCTGGCGGCACTTACCCCGACGGGTTCAAAGACGCTGACGGCCGAGCGAGAGCAGGCATGATGCACATGGAGAGGGGCCGATGGATAGGCCAAGGGGTTCCTGTGGCCCTGCTTGTAAAGGAATTGTCGCGGGAGCTATCGCGGGGATTAGGGGGCAGCATTATTGAGGATAAGACCGGGCTCCTGGGTAACTATGATTTCAAGCTGCAGTGGACACCGGAAGAGAGCCGACCTTCGATTTTCCGCGGGAGTGACAGCACGCCCGCGCCCGAATCTTCCAGCCCTTCGCTCTTCAGTGCGCTCCCGGAGCAACTCGGCTTGAAACTGGAGTTGCAAAATGGCCCCGGTGAAATTCTCGTCATCGATCACGTCGAAGAGCCCGCTGATCCGCAGGCTCAGAAGACATACGCCCGTGCGCCTGTGTTCCAGGCCGCATCGGTCACACCGAACAAATCTAGTAACTCCTTGCGCGCCATAACGGCGGAGTCTCGCGAGTTGAAAATAACCAACTTCACCCTGCGCATGCTGATTCTAAGGGCATACGGAGTTCAAGGATTTCAGCTCTCAGGAGGTCCGGACTGGCTCGACTCTGAGAGCTATGATATCGAAGCGAAAATGGACAGCGCCGAAGCCCAGGAGTTGGGAAAGCTCAGCTTAAAAGATCGCAGCCTGGGGACTCTGCGCTTGCTTCAATCACTTTTGGCGGACCGCTTCAACCTGTCTCTCCATCGCGAAACAGAACAGATTCCTGTGTATGCGTTGGTAATCGCAAGGGGCGGGCCCAAAGTCCGGGAAGCAACACCAGGCGACACGTACCCTAATGGAATCACTGGTCTGCACGGCCGTCCCATTGGTGGAGGAGGAATATCGGAACCAGAAAGGGGCAAGCTGGTAGGCCAGGGTTGTCCCATCGCCTACCTGGTCGATGCCTTGTCGCAGGAGGAATTCGGGCTTGGCCGCGTCGTTCTGAATAAAACGGGCCTCGCTGGCAATTATGATTTCACTCTGCAGTGGACGCCGGCAGCGAGAAAAGGTTCTCTAGTCAGCGGGCCAGCCAAGTTCAACAATTACGGCGAGTTTTTCGATGCGCCCCAGAAAAACAAGCTAAACGCCAGTGCCGAGGACCAGTTATCCGATTCCTCCAGACTTTCGGTATTCACGGCCATTCAGGAGCAGCTTGGCCTGAAATTAGAATCGCAAACAAGGCCGGTAGAGATCCTGGTGATAGATCATGCCGAGAAGCCTTCGGAAAATTAGCGGCCGGAGGCGAAGTCCATCGTCGGGATCGAGCTATGGCTCGCTCAGCTATTGCGGCTTAGGAAGCTGCAAGATCATTCCGCTCCCTTGCCCGGCCTCGACCGTCGGTAACTGACCGTTCCATTTATCGATCAGCGCGCGGCTGTTTTCGATCCGCCGCAGTTCCAGCAGTTGCGGCGTCAGCGAATTCTGCCGGATGCGGTTAGCATCCGCCTCTCCCTGCGCACGCGTGACGAGCGATTTGGCGTCGCCTTCGGCCTCCGCGATTTTCTTTGCCGCTTCCGCCTGGGTCGTCGCCAACTCGTTTCGCGCGCGCTCCGCCTGCTGAATCGCTTGCGCCTTAGCGGTAATCGCCGTGGCAATCACGGCCGGCACGCGGGGCGCCCCGATAAACCCGAACTGTTGCACGCTTACGCCCACGGGGGTCATTTTCAGCTCGATCTGCGACTGCACCTTGCGCAGAAACTCCGCCTTCTTCTCCCCGTAAATATCTTCCACCACATAGGTAGACGCCACCTCGTTTAGCGAATTCCGCACCACGTCTCGCAAAATCCCGTGCGTGAAAGTATCCATGTCCGAAACGCGGTACTTGACATAGAAGTCTGGCACTTTTTCTGGCTCGATCGCATAGGACAGCGAAACGTCCACGAAAATCTCCATGCCTTCCTTCGAGTTAAATCCCATCTCTTCATTGATGGGATGTCCTTCATTTGTGTCTTTCGTCCATTTCACGGTCTGCACGTAAGTAGGGAACTCAATAATCTGCGTGCTCAGCGGGGAGTACACGACCCAGCCCGTGCGCACCGGTATTTCCGACGCTCCGCGCTGTTTGCCCGCCAGGTTGATTTCCACGCCCACGTGTCCCGCCTCGATGCGCGTCACGCGAACGAGGAAAAGTCCCAGCAGCACCACGACGAGTAGCGCTCCAATCGCAACTACTCCGAGCTTTAGAAACGGGCCAGCTCTCTTCATCTCAAACTCGGCATCATCCCGCCCGCCGCCTTTTCCAAACATATCCATACACTGGCTCCCTCCGCCTCTAAACCACCTTGGCACTGCGCTGCTAGTCTGCCACCCACCACGTTAGGAAGTCATGATGCGCTAACCCGCAGAAAATAGGTAGTTTCTGACACAATAACTGTACCTTGTACGTTTGGGAGCCAGGCTGGATTGCGCCCGCTCGCCAAACGTTAAGAAACAACGGAGAACGGTTGCTGGGCTATGGATGTGCCCAATCCAAGCCCTGGAATCCAAGTCTCGGTCACTCTTCTGCCTCCACAATCTGACTTGACACGCGAGGTCCTATAGGTAGAATAAGGACCTGTAGCCAGACTAGGTGTCAAACGACATGCCCACTGAAAAAAACGACCTGCATCGCGGTACGCTCGACATGCTGATTCTTAAAGTCGTCGCCTCTGGCCCTCTTCACGGCTATGCCATCGCCCAGCGTCTCAATCAAATCTCCAAGGATTACTTTCAAGTTCCCCAAGGCTCGCTCTACCCCGCACTTCACCGCCTCGAAGAGCGCCAATGGCTCGACGCCGAATGGAAAGACACCAGCACCGGACGGGAAGCCAAGTTCTATACCCTGACCAACAAAGGCAAGAAGCAACTGGAGGCGGAAGTCCTCGGCTGGGAGCGCCTTTCCGACGCAGTTTCCCTGATTCTTCGTACCGCGGACTAAGGAACGGCCATGCGTATCCATGGGCTACGCCGCCTCGGAAATAAGCCGCTCGTCGAAAAACAACTCGACTCTGAACTCCAATTCCACCTCGAGCAGCAAATCGCCGATTACCTGGCCTCCGGCCTATCTCCCGCCGAAGCTCGCCGCCGAGCCCATCTGGAATTTGGCAGCGTGGAAGGTTTCAAGGAAGAGTGCCGCGAAACCCGCTGGGACAATCTACTCGACACTTTCATCCGCGATTTCCGCTTTGCCCTGCGCGGTCTGCTAAAGGACCGGCGCTTCGCCTTGGTCTCGATTTTCGCGCTCGCGCTTGCCATCGGCGCGTCCACGGCGATGTTTAGCGTGGTGGAGAACGCTCTTTTTGAGCCATTCCCTTACAAGGATCAGCGCAATCTTGTCGTCGTTCATATCCGCGATGTGGATGAGAAGGACAACTCTCGCAGTGTGTTCACCATGCCGGAAATTGAAGAAATCCGGAAGCAGAATAGCGTCTTTGAAGACACCGCCGGCAACCAGCAGGACGACATCGTCGAGATGGGCACCGACACGAGTCTCCGCCTGGACGGCAACTTCGTTACCCCCGGCAGCTTCGATTTTCTCGGTGTTCCTGCGCTTCTCGGCCGCTCCCTGGCAGATGGCGATTATCAGACGAATGCGCCACCTGTATTTGTCCTGCGTTACAAAGCCTGGCAAGGCAAGTTCAATTCCGACCCTGCCGCAATTGGCCAGACTTTTACGCTAAACGGTGTAGCTCGCACTCTCGTTGGGGTTATGCCACCGCGCTTTGCCTGGGGCGGGGCCGATCTTTGGGTACCGTGCAGCTACGAAGCCGCGCAAACTCTAAAAAGCGGGCAATTCGACAAATATTGGGGCTTCGTGGCGCGGCTTAAGCCCGGTGTTTCGGTGGATGAAGCGTCGGCGGACATGACGCTGATCGCCAAGCGACTTGCGACGCTATACCCAAAGGACTATCCCAAGCATTTTGACGCCAGCGTGGAAAACTTCGGCCACGCCGTGGTCCCACAGCAATTTCGCAACAGCCTGTACCTTTTCCTCGCGGCCGTGTCGCTTCTTTTGCTTATCGGGTGCGGCAATGTCGCCAATCTTTTGCTGGCGCGGGCGACGACTCGCCAGAAGGAATTTGCCGTTCGTGCGGCACTGGGCGCCAGCCGGCAACGTCTGATTCGGCAGCTTCTCGTGGAGAGCCTGTTGCTTGCTCTTGGCGGCGCAGTTTTGGGCGTTCTTTTTGCCTGGGCGGCTGTCAGGGTTCTTTCCACTTCGATGCCTGACGGCACCGTCGCGTCGGAGACGGTTATCGAGATGAACCCAACGGTTCTGGCCTGCGCTCTTGTGATTGGCGTGGGCACAATTCTCATCTTCGGCCTCGTGCCGGCATTGCGAGCCTCACGCTGCGATTTGCAGGATTCGTTAAGGGACGCAGGAAAGGGCCTTAGCGGCACGGGCAGCAACGCCCGTCTGCGAAATTCCGTGATTGTCCTGGAAGTGGCTCTCTCGCTTACATTGCTCTTCACCGCGGGCCTCTTCATTCGCAGCTTTATGGCCCTGTCGCATGTGCCTCTTGGCTTCGCCATCGACCACGTTCTGAGCGCTCGCGTTCCTCTTCCACCCAACCGGTACAAGACCCCGGCCCAAATCAGTGCCTTCTACCGCCCTCTTCTTGAGCGCCTCAAGTCTCTGCCGGGGGTCACCGCTGCCGCCACTGCCAGCTCGTACGCGCCCTATGATTGCTGCCCGAGCGAAATCGAAATCTTGGGGAAAGCTCATGAGGAGAAGCCGACCGCCACTGTGCAACTCAGCAGCGAAGACTACTTCCAGGTGCTTCGCATTCCTTTTCTCGAGGGGCGCACATTTCTGGCTGGTGAGATGAATGATGCGCGAAAAGTAGCTGTCATCAATCAGAGTTTCCGTTCGCGCTATTTCCAGAATGAGAATCCCCTCGGTCAGCGTGTTCATTTGAAGTTGTTGGAAACGCTCGATGATCCGCTGAAAAACGCCTGGTTTGAAATCGTTGGAGTTGTGGCGGATGCAAAGAACCACGGATTGCAAAATCCAAACGATCCGGAGGTCTGGTTCCCCTACACGGTCTACCCCAAGCCGGCGTGGGCGCTGCTCGTCCGAACTGTAAACGAACCCGCGAAGATGATCAACGAAATAGGCAAAGAGGTCTGGGTCTCCGATCCTGGTGTGGCCATAGCCGATCCGGAATCTATGGAGCGAGTACGCGACGTCAGCCAGCTGGCCCAGCCGCGCTTTGGCCTTTGGTTGGTTACGGTGTTCTCCGCACTTGGCCTGGTACTGGTTACCATCGGCGTATATAGCGTGATGGCTTACGCGACCTCGCGGCAAACACACGAATTTGGAATTCGCATGGCGCTTGGCGCGGAGGCTGGGGATGTGTTGGGAATGGTCCTCCGAAAGGGAACTAAACTCTTAATGGTAGGCATCGGCATCGGCTTGGCCGTGAGCTTTGCCGTTGCTCGAACCGTGGTTACCCAACTCTGGGGCGTCTCCGCCTTTGATCTGCTGACTCTCGTGGCCGTCGTCCTGCTGCTGCTCTTGGTGGGGCTGGCCGCGTGCTGGATACCTGCGCGCCGGGCCACTCGGGTCGATCCCGTTACGGCGCTCCGCTATGAATGATCCAAAATTCAGGGGCGAAAGGAGTAGCGCGGTGAAAAGAGAGGAGTTCGGCGCCAATCTCGGATTCTGTGATTCGATGTCCGCCGACTAGGACAATGGGTATGGGGACACGCTGGTTACGCCGCCTTGGACACAAGCCTCTCGTCGAAAAGCGGCTGGATTCGGAGCTGCAGTTTCATCTTGAGCAGCAAATCGCCGATTACCTTGCCTGCGGCCTTTCGCCAGCCGAAGCCCGCAGGCGCGCCAACCTCGAATTTGGCAGTGTCGAAGGCTTCAAGGAAGAGTGCCGCGAAGCTCGCTGGGAAAATCGGCTGGAGCTCTGGCTGCATGATATGCAGTTCGCGCTGCGCGGGCTTCGCAAGAATCCTCGATTTGCCTGGGCGGCCATTCTTGCTTTGGCGCTGGGCATTGGCGCTTCGACGGCAATATTCAGCGTTATCTATAACGCGCTCGTCGCTCCCTTTCCTTACCAAGATCAGGGACGCTTGGTCACTCTGCGTATCCGCGACCTTGACCAGCGCGGAGGCGAAGAGGGTTTCTTCAGGGGCATGTTTAGTTTTCGCGAATTGCGCGATTACATGGAGCAAAACCGTGTCTTCGACGCGTTCATTGCTAATTGCGAGATCGATGTGGTCTACGACTCGGGAGATAACAACAACTATTTAGCGGCCAACTACGTCACGCCTGGGACTTTCGAGATGTTTGGTGTGACTCCGCTTCTTGGCCGCGGCCTTAAACCCGCCGATTATCAATCTGGAGCGCCTCCGGTCTTTGTGCTGCGTTACGCGACATGGACGAATCAGTTTGGTTCCGATCCGAGCGTTGTGGGCAAAACTTTCCTCTTGAATGGCGTGCGTCGCACGCTCGTGGGGGTCATGCCTCTGCGCTTTGCCTGGGGAGGCGCCAGCCTGTGGATGCCTCGCGATCCCGGCGTCGTCAATGTAGTGCGCGGGTCTTTTCCGCAGTACTGGGGCGTTGTTGCGCATCTCAAGCCCGGCGTGTCGCTTCAGGAAGCCGAAGCTGACATGAACCTCATTGGCGCACGCATCGCGCCTACGTATCGCGATGATTATCCAACGCATTTCCATGTGGGCGTCGATTCCTTTGTCCACGCCGTCGTCGGCAACGGGTTTCGCAGGACGCTCTTTGTGCTGTTTGCCGCTGTTGGCTTGTTGTTGCTGATTGGCTGCGCCAACGTCGCGAGCTTGTTGCTGGCGCGAGCTACCACGCGGGGCAGGGAATTTGCAGTTCGCGCCGCTCTGGGTGCCAGCCGCGCCCGCCTGGTGCGCCAGCTTCTTCTGGAAAGTTTGCTGCTCGCTTTCGGCGGAGCAATCGTCGGCGGTTTGTTCGCGTGGGCGGGCATCCGCGAGCTCGACGCGCACATGCCCCCTTTTACGGTTCCCTCGGAAACCGTCATTGAAATGAACGTGTGGGTTCTGCTCTTTGGCATCGGCCTTGCTTTCGCCACAGTAGTTATCTTTGGTCTCTTCCCGGCATTGCAAGCTTCTCGCGTCGATGTTCAAGATGCTCTGCGGGGCGCGGGCAAGGGTCTCGGTGGAACGCTCGCGAAATCTCGATTGCGCAATGCCGTCATTGTTGTGGAAGTCGCGTTGTCGCTCATTCTTTTGTTCATGGCCGGGCTCTTCATGCGCAGTTTCGTTGCGATTCAGAATGTTTCTCTTGGGTGGCAGCCGGACCACCTCCTCACTGGACGGATCCCGCTTCCTTCTCAAGGTTACAAGACCGGTGCGCAGCTTGTTTCGTTCTTTGATCCTCTGATCCGCAACTTGAGATCAACGCCCGGGATTGAGGACGCCTCGCCGGTAAGTGCGACGCCTCCCTATGGAGGATTCGGGGGCAACATCGAAATCCCTGGCAAGACCCACACGGGCACTTGGGAATCGCTTATCCAACTTGTCGGGGAGAACTACTTCGAGGTCGTGCGCCAGCCCCTGCTTTCGGGCCGCTCGTTTACGCAAGAGGAAGTGAGCGCCGCGCGAAAGGTCGTAGTCATCAATCAAACGTTTCAGCGGCGCTTTCTCGGCGAGGGAGATCCGCTGGGGCGCACTGTGGTTCTCGACGTTTTGAAGAAAGTTCCTGATGCCGTTACGGATCGCTCCTTTCAAGTGATTGGAGTCGCTGCGGACGCGATGAATGTCGGACTGGAGAGGCCTACGGAACCGGAAGTGTGGATTCCTTACAGCGTTACCGGCTCCGGTATGCGCCGCCTCATCGTTCGCACCGTTGCCGATCCTGGCTCGATGAACGCCGCAGTCCGAAGGGCGGTCTGGGCTGTCGATCCGACCGTAGCGTTTGCAGAAGGTCAGCCGCTGGCCGAGGCCCTTAACACTTTTTCTTACGCTCAACCGCGCTTGGGCTTTTTTCTTGTGACAACATTCGCCGCGATTGGCTTGCTTCTCGTCACTCTCGGCGTCTACAGCGTCATCGCCTACACCACGGCGCGCCGCACCCACGAAATTGGCATTCGCATGGCCCTCGGCGCCGCACCCGCCGATGTCCTCAAAATGGTTCTGAAGCACGGACTTGCTGTTGTTATCCCCGGCATTGGGATCGGCATCGTTGTCAGCTTCGCACTCTCGCGCGCGGTCGCCGGCCAACTCTGGGGCGTTTCGCCCTACGATCCTCTTTCCGCCGTCGCCGTCGTCGTTCTGCTTCTGGCCATCGGCCTGGTGGCCTGCTGGATTCCCGCCCGGCGCGCCACTCGCATCAACCCAGTCACCGCCCTGCACTACGAATAATCAAGAAATTAACTTTTACTTCATTTTTTCACGGAACTTTTTGACGTGTAGCTCGTCTAGGTATATAGGTAGGTAGGCTACAGGTAGACAAGCTGTCTATCGTAGCTTGGGCCTGCATCGCGAACTCCAGCACCTCGAAAGGGAAACTTATGCGCCTATTAAGTCTAGTTGAATTAATGAGTTACATCGTAAAGAGACTCTTTGCCGTGGTGGCTGCGTCAGTCCTCGCGGCCTCGATCGCAGGGACCCCAGCGGGTGCGCAAAGCGACGCCGTTGCCGGAGACGCTTGCCTCTCGACGGCCATGGTCGGTCTGCTTGCGCGGGAAGGGAATGCCGTTCGCGTAAGCCCCTCGCCGGGGCTCGTCTCAGAAAAGGCAGGCTCCCGCGAGAACGAAAAGGGCATCGAGCTCGCCCGGGCACAGGACACCCTTCGCACTCTCGAGGAAGCGCACCATTGGTTCCTGAAGGGTGCGAGGAAAGGGTACGCGCCTGCCCAGGTAAACCTCGCTGTGCTTTCTCTTGCGGGCTGGGGCGCGCCCCCCAACGCGGGCACGGCACTGTATTGGCTACGGGAAGCCGCACGCCAAGGCTACGCACTCGCATACTTCGATCTAGGCATCCTGTACATGAACGGCTGTGGCGTGCATCGGGATTACCACGAAGCATTCAGCCAATTTGAGCAGGGCGCGAACGCTGGCGACTCGGCCGCGCAAATGAATCTTGGCTATCTCTACGATCAAGGTCTCGGCGTCGCCGAAGACCGTGCGCAAGCCGGCTTCTGGTATCGCCAAGCCGCAGAAAACGGCAACGCGCAAGCCCAATACAATCTTGCCGACTTGTATCTGCGCGGCGAAGGCCTGCCTCGCGAAGAAAGCACGGCCTTCGCCTGGTTCCAAAAAGCCGCCCAGCAGGGTCACACTGGCGCGCGCATCATGCTAGGTTCCATGTACGCCGAAGGCCGCGGCACAGAGAAAAACCTGCAATCCGCTTGTGAGTGGTTCTCTGCCGCAACTCTCCAGGGCGACTCCCGCGGCGCTGCCACTCTCCAGGCTCTAGAACACCAACTCACTCCCAAACAACTCGCCCAATCAAAAATGCACGCCCAGCTGCTGGTGCCGGGGCCCAAGCCGTACCGCGATGAGAGCGCTCTCTTGCACTAAGGAGTCTCTTGCTGTCTCGCGATGGATCGAAACCTCAATAGCGGCACAGCACGTTGTGTCCCCCGAGCAAGCTGTAATCAGTCTTGCCACCTGCCAGTCGAATTTAACTCGCAGATGTTGCGCTGGGTTTGCTGATCTCGCTCAAAAAACTTTTCCCGTGGAGAATCTTGCCTCCGAAAGTTTCCGCAACACTCTGACCCATGTCCGCCAAAGTGTGCCGCACGCCCAGATTTACGGCTGCGCCGCTACCCGGCGAATACGCCAGAATCGGCACGTACTCGCGCGAATGGTCTGTCGTAGGCCATCGCGAATCCGGATCGCATCCGTGATCAGCGGTAATGATTAACAGATCGGAAGCTCCGAGCAGCGCCAAGAATGGCTCGAGCAAGCGGTCAAATTCCTCAAGCGATTGTGCGAAGCCTTCGACATCCTTGCGATGACCGTAAAGCATATCGAAATCCACGAGATTGCAAAAAATCAATCCGCTCTTTCGTTCCTGCAACCCCGCCGTAAGTTTCGCCATTCCGTCCGCGTTGCCCGCTGTGGTCACGTACTTCTCCACCCCACGTCCATTGTAGATGTCATGAATCTTCCCGATCCCAAAAACCGGCACGCCGCGCTCCGCGAGCACGTCCAGCAACATCGGCTTAGGCGGATCGACGGCGTAATCATGCCGTCGTGTGGTCCGAGCAAAATGCCCCGTCCCTCCCGCAAACGGACGCGCAATAACTCGCCCAACGCGGTGCGGCCCATCCAGCAGTTTCCGCGCCATTTCGCACATACCATAGAGTTCCGCGATCGGGATCACCTCCTCGTGCGCAGCAATCTGAAAAACGCTGTCTCCCGACGTGTAGACAATCGGCTTGCCGGTCTGAACATGCTGTTCGCCAAGTTCCTTGATAATCTCCGTGCCCGATGCTGGTTTATTTCCAAGCGTTCCGCGTCCGATCTGTTTTTCAAACTCCGCGATCACTGCACTCGGGAAACCGTGTGGATAGGTAGGGAAGGCCTGATCCAGCCAAACTCCCGCCATCTCCCAGTGTCCGGTCGTGGTATCTTTTCCCGGCGAGTGCGTTACCCCCTTCCCATATGCGCCCATCGGCGATGTGGCAGGAGCCAAATGCGCAAGGGGCGCAATATTGGCAAGTCCCAGCCGAAGCAAATTTGGTAACGCCAGCGGCCGCGATTCGGCAATGTGCCCTAGAGTCGTTCGCCCCACATCGCCATAATCCGCTGCGTCGGGCAATTCGCCGATGCCCACGCTATCCAGCACAATCCAGACCACCCGTGTAAAATTCGCCATCGCCGTTCCTCGTTCTTAACTCTTGGCCGATTGTTCTTGCGCTGCGCTCCTGGGGTGCGCCCTTGGCGGCACTGTAACATAAACACCGATTCCTCTCGCGTGCTCCAGGGCTGGCGCCGCGAGCCGTTGACCACCTCCGGAAGGCTCGGTATCCTTTTGAAAGAACGCTTTTCTTGCGTATCCCTGAACTTTTTTCGTGGTCCGTGCGTACTACAGGGTGAAGAGGTGTGTGATGGTTCAAGACGGCACTCCCCGGCGCGCGTCCCTCGTTTTTCCGATCCTGCTCATCGCGGTCGGCGCGATCGTTCTCTACAGCAACTGGCGGCCGTCGTTCGATCCCTGGCCCATTCTCTGGACCTATTGGCCGCTCATCCTGGTCTTCATTGGCGCCGGGAAAATTTATGATAGCTGGCAGCGCCGCAAAAACCCTGATGCCCCAACGAGCGGCTCCTCCCTGGGCGCGACCGTGGGCGCCGTCGCTTTCGTCATTGTGCTGATCGCTCTCCTTGGAAGCGGAAGAAAATTCAATCGTTGGCGTGGTGGCACCGTCTACGCCATGCAGCATCAATCGCATACCGTTGACCGCCAAAATGCCAAGACCGTTCGCGCGACTCTGGAGTTGGGCGCGGGTGACATCAACTTGAGCGGCGGCTCCAGCCATCTTCTCGAATCTGATTTTGACTACCGCTCTTCGTCCGGCACACCCAGAGTCGATTACTCCGTCTCCGGCACCACGGGCGATCTCCGCATCTCTCAGGACGACAGTGACAGCCACATTCGCACCAGTTCCGACAATCACTGGACTTTGCACTTCGCCAATGACATTCCCCTCGAAATCAAAATCGACATGGGCGCCGGCCACGGCAACCTCCGTCTGCGCGACATCGACGTCACCCGCCTCAATCTGGAAATGGGCGCGGGGCAGGTCGATGTTGATCTCACGGGCGACCGCAAATCCGACCTCACTGCGGACATCGAAGGCGGCGTCGGCGAGGCCAGCATCCGTCTTCCGAAAAATGTCGGCGTCATGGTCCACGCCTCCGGCGGCATCGGCACTATCGATGCCCACGGACTCAAGCACGACGGCGACGAGTACACCAACGATCTCTACGGCAAGTCTCCGGTAACGATTCACCTAAAGGTCGAAGGCGGCGTTGGCCGTATCGTCCTTGCGCAAGAGCCGTAGTTCCCCCGAAGCGGCTCGCGAACGGCAGCCCAGACGTACCCAACGAACCGCGTTTGCTCCCATTTTCCCATGGTCGTATAATTAAAAGTTTAGGCAGCACGCGTCGAGCGCGCTGTCTGAGCTTCCCCTTGGCCAGCAAAGAACTCACACCCGTGCTCAGCGAACAAGAGGCTATCCGCGTCCGCGGCGCCCGGGTTCACAATCTTCGCAACATCACTGTCGAAATCCCCCACAACGCCATCACCGTAGTCACCGGCGTGAGCGGCTCCGGCAAGTCTTCCCTCGCTTTCGACACCGTCTACGCCGAAGGCCAGCGACGCTACGTCGAATCGCTGTCTTCCTACGCGCGGCAGTTCCTCGAGCGCATGGAAAAGCCCGATGTCGATGAAATCTCCGGCATCGCTCCGGCGGTCGCCATTCGCCAGAAAAATTCCACGCGCAATCCGCGCTCCACAGTTGCCACCTCGACGGAAATCTACGACTACCTCCGCTTGCTTTTCGCGCGTTGCGGACAGACTTTTTGCATTAAATGCGGCGCGGAAGTCCGCCGCGATAGCCCAGACGAAATCGCCACGCGTATTCTTTCGCTCGCGCCCGGCCGGCGCTTTTACATCATGTATCCGCTTCGAATCGCCCAACCGCAAGGAGCTAGCGGCCCGGCCCGCCGCGTCCTGAAGAAAAAACCTCCGCAACCTCCGCAAGAATCACTCAAACAAGCCCTCGGCGACATGCAACGGCGCGGCTTCAACCGCCTCTATCAAGACGGCCGCGTCCACGAATTTTCCTCTCCCGAAACTCTGCTGGACGTGGACTTCACGAAGGCCGTCTACGTTCTAGTCGATCGCCTCACCGTGAATCCCGAATCGCGCTCGCGACTTACCGACTCCATCGAAATCTGCTACCGCGAAGGCGGCGGCGAAGCTATCCTCGAATTCATCGCCGACACTTCGGCCAATGCTGCCGAGCGCCTTTCTTTCAACGAACGCTTCGAATGCAAAAATGATGGCACGCTTTATCAGGAACCGGAGCCGCGTCTTTTTTCTTTCAACAATCCCTACGGCGCGTGCCCGCGCTGCCAGGGCTTTGGCAACACCATCGATTTCGATCTCAATCTCGTCGTTCCGGATTCCGGCAAGTCGCTTGATGATGGCGCCATCGAACCCTGGAGCAAGCCGCGTTACCGCGCTCTCCTCCAGGACGTAAAAAAATGGGCCCGCGGCCGCGGCATTCCGCTCACGGTTCCGTGGCGCCAACTGACCGCCGAACAGCGGCGTCTGGTTCTTGAAGGCGATCCGGAAAACGATTTCGAAGGCGTAAAAGGCTTCTTTAACTGGCTCGAACGCAAGAAGTACAAACTGCACGTCCGCGTTTTTCTCAGCCGCTACCGCGGCTATGCGACATGCCCGGATTGTAGCGGCACGCGCCTCCGCCCCGAAGCCCGGGCCGTCCGTGTAGCGGGCCGTTCCATCACCGAACTCACCAAGCTGACCGTAAAGGAGGCACGGACTTTCTTCTCCACGCTGGTTCTTTCCGAATTGCAAGCCAAAGTCGCGGAGAAAATTCTCGAAGAAATTCGCACGCGACTGCAATTTCTCGATGAGGTCGGCCTCGATTACCTCACGCTCGATCGCCTTACTTCGACTCTCTCCGGTGGTGAATCGCAGCGCATCCAACTCGCCACATCGCTCGGCTCGCATCTGGTTGGTGCCCTCTACGTCCTCGATGAACCTTCCATCGGCCTCCACCCGCGCGACACGCAACGCCTCATCGACATCCTCAGGTCTCTCCGCGATCTTGGCAATACCGTCCTAGTCGTCGAACACGATCCCGACACCATTCGCGCCGCCGATCACGTCATCGATCTCGGTCCCGGCGCCGGAGAACTCGGCGGCAAACTCCTCTTCGCCGGTAACTACGAAGGCATGCTTGCCGACCAGAAGTCCCTCACCGGCCGCTA
Source organism: Acidobacteriota bacterium (assembly GCA_013289825.1). Classification (GTDB taxonomy): domain Bacteria; phylum Acidobacteriota; class Terriglobia; order Acidiferrales; family UBA7541; genus Acidiferrum. Next base: position 27,263 of record JABCZF010000032.1, read on the forward strand.
CCTCAGCGGGGAACTCGCTATTCCCATTCCCAACAATCGCCACAAGCCCACCGGTAAGGTTCTCCGCCTCTACGGCGCAACGCTCCACAACTTGCAAAATGTCGATCTGATGATCCCGCTCGGCACTCTGACCGTGGTAACCGGTGTCAGCGGTTCCGGCAAGTCCACGCTGGTCCACGATGTTCTCTACCGTGCTCTCGCCGCAAAACGCACCGGTGGCAGTGTCAAAGAATTCTGCGACCGGCTAGAAGGCGACGCCAATATCCGCGAAGTGGTTATCGTTGACCAATCTCCCATCGGCCGCACTCCGCGTTCGAATCCTGCCACTTATCTCAAAGCCTTCGACTCCATCCGCGAAGTCTTTGCCGCCACGCCCGACGCCAAGCGGCGGGGCTTCACCGCGGGCCATTTTTCCTTTAACGTCCCCGGCGGCCGCTGCGAAACCTGCCAGGGCGATGGCACCGTCACGGTAGAAATGCAATTCCTAGCGGATGTCGAACTCGTCTGCGAAGAATGCCGTGGCACGCGCTTCAAAACCAGCGTCCTCGAGGTCCGCTATCGCGGTAAAAATGTACACGAAGTTCTGCAACTCACGGCCCGCGAAGCTCTGGCCTTTTTCACCGGCGTTCCCAAAGTCGTCTCCAAGCTCCGCATCCTGAATGAAATCGGCCTCGGCTATCTCCGCCTGGGCCAATCCGCCACCACTCTCTCCGGCGGTGAAGCTCAGCGCTTGAAACTCGCCGCGCATCTAGCCCGCACCGAAAACCAAGGCATCCTCTATATCCTCGACGAGCCCACCACTGGCCTGCATTTCGACGACATCGCGAAACTCCTCTCGGCCTTCCGCAAACTCCTGGAATCCGGCGCCTCGCTTCTGGTCATCGAACACAATCTCGACGTCATCAAATCCGCCGACTGGCTCATCGACCTCGGCCCCGAAGGCGGCGACCAAGGCGGCAAAATCATCGCCACCGGCACGCCCGAACAAGTAGCCCGCAATCAAACCTCGCACACCGGCCGATTCCTGGCCCGCGTTCTTAACAGCAACGGCCAGGCAAAGCGCCCGACCAACGGCGCATCCAAGTCCGCAGCACCTTCAGGTACAATCGCGAACGGCGCAGGAAATCGTCCGCCCGAACAATGATTCTCCCAAGTTTCCTCAGATGTACAGCGGTGGCGATCTTCCTCGTAGGGGCACGGCGCACTGTGCCCGTCTTGGCCGCCGTCCCGACTTATTCCGCCCAATCCAACCCCCAACAAAAATCCCCGCAAACCCAACCGCAATCCCGCACGCAGAAACTAGCCAACCCCCTCAACGATCTCCTGGAGGAAGCCCAGCACGACATCGACGCCAACCAATTCGAAGCCGCCCTCACGCCCCTCCAAAAATTCCTAGCCGAAAAACCGGAGATCGCCTGGGCCCACTTTCAACTCGCCTACGCCTACACCGCACTCAAGCGCACCGACCAAGCTCTCGCCGAATACGAACGTGCCACCACGCTGGATCCGAAAATGTCCGAGGCCTTCCTCAATCTGGGCATTCTTCTGTCCGAAAAGGATCCCGCCGCCGCGGTCGTTCCGCTGCGTCGGGCGGTTGATCTCCTCCCCGCGCAAAGCCGTCCGCGCTTCCTCCTCGGCCACGCGCTCGAGCGCTCCGGCGACATTCCCGGCGCAGTCGACGGCTACGAAGCCGCCCTGCGTCTCGATCCTCGCGACGTCGAAACGATCATCCACCTCGGCAATCTCTACGTCGGCCTAAAGCGCTATCCCGACGCCGAGACAAAATTCCGCGCCGGCCTGGAACTCGAACCGAAATCCCCGCAAGCGCTGCTGGGACTGGCCGAAACCCTGGACTTGCAAAAAAAGCCCGAAGCCGCGGCAGCCTTCCGCGACTACCTCGCGGTTCGGCCGGATGCTCCCGGCGCGCAATCTCGCGTGATCCATCTGCTCCTAGAACAAAAACAGTACGAAGCCGCGTTAACCGAATTGGATCGCTCCGACGCAGGTAAATCTCCCACTCTCGATTCCCTCCGTTCGCGCGCCGACATCCAAATCGCCCAGAAAAAATGGGACGATGCCATCCTCACCCTGCGTAAAGCCATCACGCTGGCCCCCCATGACGCAGAGCTGCGGGGTGGCCTGGGCCGTGTTTTCATGCAGAAACGCGATTTCGCTTCTGCCGAAAAGGAAATCAAGGCAGCGCTTGAGATGGATCGAAACAATCTTGTGTATTGGAAGGACCTCAGATCCACTTACTATCTTGGCGGCAACTATTCGGCCACTCTCGCCACCCAGGACTTGATCGCTAAGGTAGAAACTCCTGGAGCAGGCGAGTGGTTTATCCGTGCACTCTGCTACGATAAGCTGAACCAGCCCAAGCCTGCGCTCGAGGCATACGAAAAGTTTCTCGAGCTAGACCAGGACCAGAATCCGAACCAGGTCTGGCAGGCGCAGCAGCGCAGCAAGGTCTTGCGTCGCATGCTGGATCAGAAAAGGTAGATGCATGGGGGGCCGCCGCGTGGCGCGACGCGTCGCATTGCCAATCTTGCTGGCCGCGTTATGCGGTGTGGGCGCCGTTGCGGACAAGCTGAGCGATCTTCAGGCGCGCTTCGATACCGAAACGAATGGCGTGCACAAGGCAAAAATGCTGCAGAAACTTGGCGATGCCGAATTCGAGGAGGCCACCCGCGCCGAGAAATCCGGTGATTACAGCACTGTGGATTTGATCCTAGAGAAATACCGAGACAATGTTCGCGCTGCCTCCGAGGCCCTCGAGAAGGAAACTCCCGATGGCGAGCGCCATCCCAACGGCTACAAGCAGCTCGAAATGCATGTCCAAAAAGGCCTGCGGCAGGTGGACGAAATCCTGCTCATCGCCCCTGCGGAGTTCAAGCCTCCCCTGCAACTCGTTCGCCAGGACCTGTTGACCCTCGACGACAAATTGCTGCGCGCGCTCTTTCCGAGAAGACACGAAAAGAAGCCGCCGGACCCCGCAGTTCCGCCAACGAGGCCAGCAGATCCGGGAGTGCAATTATGAAACTGCGTCGGTGCGTTTTGTGTTTATCCGTGATGTTTCTTCAAGGCGTCTTGGTTGTTCGCGCCGGGTGTCAGACCCAGAAAGACTATCTTTCAGGCGTCGAAGCCGACAAAATCCGCGAAGCAGAAACGCCCAACGAGCGCATCGCCCTGTTCCTGACATTCGCCGATGACCGCCTCAAGAAACTCCAGTACGAATTCGACCATCCATCGCAGGCCAACCACGCGGAGATGATCAATTCTCTATTAAACGCCTACGTCGGCTGCGTCGATGATGCCGCGGACCTCATCCAGCTGGGCATCGAGAAACAACAGAACATTCGCAAAGGCATCGACCTGATGGCTTCCCGGACGAAGGATTTCCTCGTGATCTTGCAAAAAATTCCGACCGATGTGACGGACGCCGAATTCTATAAGGAGAATCTCGACGACGCCGTGGAAGGTACCCGCGACGCCTCCAAGGAAGCCGAAGCTGCCAAGAAAAACGTCGCCCCGCCGCCGGTCCGGCGAAAGAAATAAATGCGGCGAAGCAAATAGCCTCCGGTAAGGAACTGACCCCGGTGAAGGAATCTACCCCAACGAAGAAGCGGACGAGTTCTCCAGTGCCCGGAGGCGCACCACTCTTTCAGCGCGTTTTTACACGCCTTGGCTGCGCCGGGCGCCCCCCGCGTTTCCGGGTCGAATATTACCCGTACGCAAGTTTGGTGCTCACCATTCGCCGCCGCGAAGACGCAGTTTTCGTCCGATTCTCCGATCTGTTGCAGCACGCTCCACTCTCCGTTCTGGAAGGCGCCGCCGCCCTGCTCCTCTCCCGCGTCTATCGCCGCAAAGCTCCTCGTGTTTTAGTGGAGCCTTATCTGAACTACGCGCGCTCCGACCGCACCCGCAAGCGCATCAGCCGCATGCGCGGCAGGCGCGTGCGGCTTACCTCCAGCGGTCCACAAGGCCGACACTTCGACCTCGAGAAAATGTTTAAGGAGTTGAACGAAACGTACTTCGCAGGCACTCTCAAGCGCCCCCACATCGGCTGGAGCACGCGAAGCTGGCGTCGCCAATTCGGGTGTTACGACCCCGGCCCCAATCAAATCCTCTTAAATCGCAGGATGGATCATCCCGCCGTCCCCCAAGTTGCCGTCGAGTACGTGCTGTACCACGAAATGCTTCACGTCAAGCACCCCACGCGCCGCTCCGGCTGCAGCCTGGTCTCCCATTCCACCGAATTCCGCGCCGAAGAAAAACGCTTCGCCGAATTCGACCGTGCCCGCCGTGTGCTCGATCGTCTAGCCCGCTGAACACCAGCTCCGCCTTGCGACTTGGCATGCGGCAGCGGTGCGGTCTCCCATCAGCGCGTCTATCGTCCAGCGGGGTTACTTTGGGGCGCGCCGCAACTCGGGGGCAGCGTGGAGGATTTGCGCTTGGACTCGACGAAGGCCCAGTGCTTTTCAGTTATGTGCTGCCGAACGGCGCGCATTACTTCACGCAGGTCTTACTCGAATGAACGATTTCGGGACACCGCCAGGCGGTTTCTGGTGCACATTCCTTGGCGAGCCCGGCTGCGCAGTTGCGGAGCGCCTTCTGAGGCGGATCGCTCACCGCGCTGCTGCAAGTCTCGTCCTAGATCGCTGACTTCTTGTCTTTCTCCACTTCTTTATAAAGCTTATCGATCTTTTTCTGGACCTTATCCCGGTCCTCCGCTTTGGGATACAAATCCAGATAACGGGTGTAGGACTTGATGGCCGGCCTCTTCAATCCCTTTTTTTCCTGTGCCTCACCCAGCAAGCGGAAGGGCAGTGCGTAGCCCGGTTTCGCCGTTGTGGCGTCTTCGAAACGGTCGATGGCTGCATCCAGGTCGCCTTTATGCATGTAGTATTGGCCCACCTGCATGTCTTTTTCCGCGCGCAACGGGTCCCACTTCGGCTGATCCGGCGCATTCTGCGTGGCGTTGTCGCTGTTCGGCTTCGGCGGCTTCGGCTTATCCGTCGGAGAGGAAGGTTTGTCCGCCGGATTTGGCGGCGGTTCCTGCGCTCCGCCACGCACCGCTCGGCCAGGCACCAGGAAAGCAACGAGGGTTACGGAAAGCGCATTTCGCGTGAGTTTTTTCATGTAGTCCGCAGGGATAAGAGCCGCTCGCCGGGCATGTTGCCAGGCCTCTCGGGCGAGTCACCATTCACAATTCTAGTATGATGGAGATGGCGCAATAAATGAACCTTCCGCGTGAATTTCCATGGAACCCCGAGAAATAGCCGCGTTGCTTCCAGAAAGTCCCGGCGTCTACCTCTTCAAAGACGCCGCCGGCACCGTGCTCTATGTCGGCAAGGCGCGGTCCTTGCGCAGCCGCGTGCGTTCCTATTTTCTCGAGTCGAGCTGGGTCAACGCCAAAACCGGTTCTCTGGCCCGCGAACTCGCCGACCTCGAAACCATTCTCGTCGGCAACGAGCGCGAAGCTCTTGCACTCGAACACAATCTCATCAAGCAATATCGCCCCAAGTTCAATGTCCTTCTTCGCGACGACAAAACCTACCCGTACATCAAATTCACCGCTTCCGAAAAATACCCACGGGTCTATTTCACGCGCCGCATCAAGAAAGATGGCTCGCTCTATTTTGGCCCCTATTTTCCCGCTGGCCTGGCGCGCCGCATTCTGCATTTCGTTCACAAGCGATTCCTGGTCCCATCGTGCACCGTAGACCTAACGCGCAGCCATCCCCGTCCTTGTTTGCAGTACTACATCAAGCGCTGCCTCGGTCCTTGCTCTGCCGGCTTGACCACCGACGACCGTTACGCGGAAGCCGCCCGCGACGTGCGCCTCTTTCTCGAGGGCCGCCGCCACGACCTGATGAAAAGCCTCGAATCGCGCATGATGGGCGCCGCCGAAAAAGAGCAATTCGAACAAGCCGCTGCCTATCGCGACCTGCTCCGCACCCTCGAAGACATTGAAGAGCGCCAGCGCATCGCTTCCGCCCAGGGCGATGACACCGATGTGCTCGCTTACTACGCCGAAGCTCCTCTCGTGGCTGCCAATTTATTCCACTTGCGGGGCGGACGCGTCGTCGACCGCCGCGAGTTTTATTGGGAAGACCTGGAAGACTTCGACCCCCAGGAATTCGTCCCGTCGCTTCTCAAGCAGCTTTACTTGGAAGCCGACTATGTTCCAAAAGCCATCCATGTGCCCAGCGATTTCGAAGATCGCGAACTGCTCGAAGAAACGCTGACGGAGCGCGCCGGGCACAAAGTCGAAATCTTCACGCCGCAGCGCGGCAACAAACGCGCATTCCTGGACCTCGTCGAAAGCAACGCCAAGCACTCGTTCGAACAACGCTTCCGGGTATTGAAGCCGAGTTCGAAAGCCATCGGCGAAGCGCTCGAAAACGCCCTGAATCTCCCCGAAGAGCCGCGGCGCATCGAAAGTTTCGACATCTCGCACATCCAGGGAACGGACACCGTCGCCGCCATGATCGTTTGGGAAAACGGACGCATGAAAAAATCCGACTACAGAAAATTCATCATCCGCGGCGAAGATTCCAACAATCCGTTGGCCATCAACCCGTTGCCTGCCGCAGCACTATCCATCGCCAAAAACGACGACTTCCTAAGCATGCGCGAAGCAGTCACGCGCCGCTATCGCCGCCTGCTGGAAGAAAAAAAACCGCTCCCCGGTCTGATTCTCATTGACGGCGGCATCGGCCAACTCCACGCTGCCGCGCAAGCTCTCGATTCGCTGCAAATCATCAATCAACCGCTGGCGAGCATCGCAAAAAAAGAAGAAATCCTGTACGTCTTCGGCCAGGAAGACGATCCCATCGTTCTCGAACATCACTCGCCAGTCCTTCATCTTATCCAGCAAATCCGCGACGAGACGCACCGTTTCGCGGTCACCTTCCATCGCCAGCGCCGCGCCAAACGCCAGACAAAATCTGCCCTCGACGGCATTCCAGGCATCGGCCCGCGCACCGCGCAAAAACTCCTCCGCGAATTCGGCAGCGTCTCAAACGTCCGCCGCGCGGGCCTCGAAAAATTGAGTGAGATCATTCCGCGAAAAGCCGCCGAGAAACTATTCGAGCAGCTCGGCGCGCTCGAATCCACGCGGGAATCATAACGATAACCAGATTGAATAACGCATGCCGGTTAGCCCGTATTGCGCGCTTCGTGCCGCTATGTTACGGTTTTTGTGGAGGTTCTCATGGCCGACAATGTAGGTTCCAAGGTCACCTATTTCCTCGTGGGTCTCGGCGTTGGCGCGCTGGTGGGCATTCTGTTTGCCCCGAAATCGGGAGAAGATACGCGCGAGTATCTGGGCAAGAAAGCCGATGAGGGCCGCGACTTCGCGCAGCGTAAAGCGAAAGAACTCCGCGAACGCGCGGACGAGCTGATTGAGCGCAGCAAAGACGCTGCCACGCGCGGCAAGGATTCCATCTCGGCGGCTGTCGAAGGCGCGCGCGAGGCGTATCGTCGCGAAGCTTCGAAGTCTTGAAGCTGAGGGATTTTTAGGCCTGCAAATCTTGCAGCGGCGATGTTCGGCACGGCATGATTCCGTCCTCCTGAGAGGACGCGTGGGGCGGCGAGTATGCAAACCTGGCTGATGATATTCAGCATTGTTGCAGCGATGGCGCTGATTGTTCAGGGTGCCATGTTGATTGCGCTGTTTTTCGAAGTTCGCCAGACCAATAAGAAAGTCAACGGACTCGTCACCGATTTGCACACGCGCGTGGGCCCGATTTTGACCCGCGCGCAAATCCTTCTTGATGATACGCAGCCAAAAATTTCGAACATGGTGGCGGACGCAGCGCACGTCGTGTATCTGGCGCGCGGCCAGGCACAGAAGATGGACCGCGTGCTCACCGATGCTACGGACCGTCTTCGCGGGCAACTGAATCACGCCGACCGAATTTTGACCGGAGCTCTCGAGGCGGTGGAGGATGCCGGGTCGCAATTCCGGAGCACCATTTGGCGGCCGATGCAGAAAGCTTCCGCGCTGGTGCAGGGAATCAAAGTTGGACTCGATCTACTGCGCTCGCGACGCGAGCGCCGCCGCCCTGACGAACCGCTCGAACAAGAGGAAGAACTTTTTATTTGAGATTTCTGGCTTGCCCGTCGCCTGAGATTTTCCTTCCATCTCTTCTTTGACTTTCCTTTTCAAATCTTTTTTTAACGAATCCAGGCGCCGCCGAGGACGCGGTCGCCGTCGTAGAAGACCGCGCCTTGTCCCGGAGCTATGGCGCGCTGTGGAGCGTCAAACGTAACTTGTGCTTTGGTTGCGTCGATGGCGTGCACCGTTGCGGCGGCGGGCTCGTGCTTGTGCCGGATTTTCGCCGCCACGCGAACGGGCCCTGGTGGCTGTTCGATCGAAACCCAATTCATGCCCCGCACTTCAAAAGAAGTTTTGCGAAGGGAGTCGTCATCACCGACAACGACGCGGTTTTCCTGCGGGTCGATGGAAAGCACGTAGAGCGGTTTGCCCGCTGCAAAACCAAGACCTTTGCGCTGACCGATCGTGAAGTTGTGGACGCCGTTGTGATGGCCGACGACAGTACCGTGTTCGGTCACAATCTCGCCTTCACCATGCGGGAGAGAAATTCCTGCGTCCTTGGAATAGGCCTGGATGAATTGAACGTAATTGCCGGTGGGAACGAAACAAAGCTCCATGCTCTCCGGCTTTTCGGCTACGGGAAGATTGGTGCGACGCGCGAGGACTCGTACTTCTTCCTTGGTCAGCTCGCCAAGTGGAAACACGCTGCGCGAAAGCTGCTCTTGCGAAAGTCCCCAAAGAAAGTACGACTGGTCCTTGCTTTCATCGCGGGCGCGCAAAAGTTCCCAGCGGCTGGTTTGTTCGTTCTTGCGGATGCGGGCGTAGTGGCCGGTGGCCAAACGCTCCGCGCCGATTTGGCGCGCCATGCGCAGCAACGGCTCGAACTTCACGTCCGTGTTGCAATTGGTGCAGGCGATCGGCGTCCGGCCGGCGAGATATTGATCGACGAACGGGCGCACCACGCGCTGCTCGAATTGCTCCTCGAAATTCACCACGTAATGCGGAAAATTCAGATGCTGCGCTACGCGCCTGGCATCGTAGACGTCATCGAGCGAGCAGCAGCGGTGCTGCTGGGGGCCAGCGCCTTGCAATTCCGGCAAACGGCGCTGGTTCCAAAGCTGCATGGTGAGGCCAACGATCGGCTGGCCTTGTTCCTGGAGAACGGCGGCTACGGTCGAAGAATCCACACCGCCGGACATGGCGATAGCGACTAGTCCGCTTTGCGTTGGCTCGCGCGTGGGTAGCGTCTCGAATTGGGTAGTGGCATTCATGGGGACCATCTCAGTTTAACGGATTCGAAGCGGATACGCATGGAATCGCAAAGAGAGGCTTGCCGTTAGACATGGGAGGCGGTCTCCTTTCGATAGGTCGGCGAGAGCGCGCGGAGTTGCGCGACCGCGGCGGGGATGACGTCTAGCGCGATGTCGATTTCGCATGCGGTGGTGTGACGGCCCAGGCTGAAGCGCAGGCTGGATTTGGCTTGTTCCTGCGAGAGGCCGATGGCGGTAAGTACGTGCGACGGTTCGACGGCTCCGGAGGAACATGCCGCGCCGACCGAGCAGGCTAGACCTTTCAAGTCTAGCGCGATCACCAGAGCTTCGCCTTCGATTCCCGCGAACATGATGTTGCTGGTGTTGGGAGTGCGCGGCGCGAGGCCTCCGTTCACTCGGATTTGGGGCACGCGCTCGAGCAAGCCTTGCTCGAGTTTGTCGCGAAGTGTGGAGACCTGCTTTGCTTCGCCTGCCAGAGAGTTGCGTGCAATCTCCGCGGCTTTGCCAAGGCCTACAATTCCGGCGACGTTTTCTGTGCCCGGCCGGAAACCGCGCTGATGATGGCCGCCATAGAGAAGCTGACGCAGGCGAGTGCCGCCGCGGACGTAGAGCGCGCCTACACCTTTTGGCGCGTAGAGTTTGTGGCCGGAGAGAGAAAGCAGATGCGTATTTAGCCTGTTGACGTCGATGGGAATCTTTCCGGCGGATTGCACGGCGTCGGTGTGGAAATAAACTTTGTATTCCTTGGCGAAGCGTCCGATTTCTTCGAGCGGCTGGACGGTGCCGAGCTCGTTGTTGGCTTGCATGATGGTGATTAGGACGGTTTCGGGCCGGATGGCGAGGCGCACCGACTCGGGATCTGCCAGGCCTTCGCGGTCGACCGGAAGATAGGTAACGCTTACGGCTTGCTTTTCAACGGCTTGGCAGGCGTTTAGGACCGCTTCGTGTTCAATAGTGGTGGTGATTATGTGCGGTTGCGCGAGTTGGGCCGGCGAAATGCGCCCAGCCAAGCAGGGCTGAGCTACGCCGAAGATGGCGTGGTTGTCGGATTCAGTGCCGCCGCTGGTGAAGACGATTTCCTGGGGGTGGGCGCCGATCAGAGCGGCGACTTGCTCGCGGGCGGTTTCGACGGCGGCGCGGGCGTGTTGGCCGGGGGTGTGAATGGAAGAGGCGTTGGCGAATTCGGCGGAGAAATAGGGGAGCATGGCGTCGAGCACGCGAGGCTCGACGGGCGTCGTGGCGTTGTAATCGAGGTAAACGCGATTCATGGGGCGACCCTCAGAATACTACGAGAGGCTCCTGCGCAGGGGCCGGAGTGAACAGCCTTGGTAGGAAGGGTGTACACCCGCGTGTTTCTGTAAGATGGGCAGACCAAGGACCTACTGTTGACGACGTCTCGAAGGATGGCCAGCAAAAAACCCTGCAGCCCATGATTCTAGCGGCTATTCGGCGCGGAGGGCCTCGACGGGATCAACTGTGGCGGCGCGGCGGGATGGGACGTAGCTGGCGGCGAAGGCGGTGACCAACAAGCCCAGCGTTACGGCGAGGTAGGTGACGGGGTCGACCGGGTTGACGTGGAACAGGAGAGAGGACATCAGGCGCATGACGATGATGGCGGCGGTTAGGCCGAAGGCGATGCCGATGCCGGTGAGGATTAGGCCGTGGCGAACGAACATGCCGGTGAGGGATTGCGTCTCGGCGCCGAGAGCCATGCGGATGCCGATTTCGCGGACGCGCTGGGAGACGGAACAGGCGATGACGCCGTAGATGCCGACCACGCCGAGGAGGAGCGCCATGCCGCCGGCGACGGCGAGCATGATCAGAGTGAAGGAAGTGCGGGCCATGGAGCGAGTGTGGTAGTACTCGAGGGTATGAACGCTCGCCAGCGGGAGATTGGGGTTCACGGACCAGACAGCTTCGCGGACTTCTTTTAGAAACGAATCCGAGCCGGCGCGCGGGCTGCGAATGCCGAAGGCTGTGTAGTTCGCAACGTCGTGCGCCTGGCCCTCGAAGCGAACCCGCATGATGGGCCAATAGACCATGGATGGAGGAGTCTTGCTGACGCCGTCGCCGTAAACGTTGGCCGCCACGCCGATGATTTCGCGCCAGTCGTCGGTGGTGGCGACACGGATGCGTTTGCCGATGGCCTTGGCGGGGGAATCCCAATACTCGCGAGCGAAATTTTCAGAAATGACGGCGACGGGAAGCTTTTGGTAGATGTCCGTCCATGTGAAGTCGCGTCCGGCAACGAGTGGAGTGCCCTGGGTGGAAAAGAATCCGGGAATGACGAAAGCGAAGCGTCGAATCGGAGGAATTTGGCCTTCTGCGTACGCGCGATCCTGCGCGTAGACAAGGTCGTTGCTGGAGTTGCCGTCCATGGGGAACACGGTTGACAGGGTGACAGCGGAGACGCCTGGAATCGCTGCGATTTTGCTACGCATCTCTTCGAACGTGCGCACGACGGTCTCGTCGTCCTTGACTTGATTATTCGGTATGCCGATACGGAAGGTTTGCAATTGAGCGGGCTGGGTGAAGCCGGGATTGACGTGGGTGAGCGCGCGGAACGTGCGAATCATGAGGCCGGAGCAGATGAGCAGAACCAGCGCAAGGGCGACTTGCACGACGACGAGAACGCTGCGGGCGCGGTGCTGTTCGCGGCTTCCACTGTTGGCGCGGCCACCTTCGCGAATGCCGGTGCTAAGGCGCACGCCGGCATATTTGAAAATGGGGATGGTACCGAAGAGCACGCTGGCGAGAATGGAAATGACAAAAGTGAAGAGCAAGACCGGGCCGTCGATGCCGATTTCGTTGATGCGGGGAAGTCCGTCGGGTGCGATGAGGACCAGCACGCGTAAGGCCGCGTAAGCGAGTCCCAATCCAATGGCGCTGCCGAAGAAACCTAGGGTAATGCTCTCCAGAAAAAGTTCGCCAGCGATGCGGTACGGGCTGGCGCCAAGAGCGGAGCGAACAGCCAGTTCCTGGCGGCGGCCTTCGACGCGGACGAGGAGAAGGTTTGCGACGTTCGCGCACGCGATGAGCAGGACCAGGCCGATGGAGCCCATGAGCACCCAGAGGGTGCTGCCAACGTCGCCGACGACATCCTTCTTCAGGGGACGGAGATTCGGACCGATGCGAGCGTCTTCAAAAATCTTGGCACTGAAACCAGGAGGGGCGGGAAAAGTACGCGAGACGATGGGCAGCATGCGAGCTATGTCGGCGCTGGCTTGTGCCATGGTGACACCGGGTTTGAGGCGGGCGATACCCTCGTAGCTGAAGTTGCCGAGATTGGTCTTGTTGCGGTCCCATTTGAAAGGAAGAATGACGGCCGGATCCTTCCAATCGAGAAAATGAAAGCGTTGAGAGAGAACGCCGATAATTTCGTGCGATTTGCCGTCGAGTGTGATGGATTGGCCGATAACGGAGCTGGAGCCTGCGAATCTCTTTTTCCAAAAGCCATATGTGATCATCACGGTGTCCGGCGAGCCGGGCGAATCGTCCTGGCGTGTGAAGGAGCGGCCCAACATGGGCGGAATGCCGAGCAGGGGAATGATGGCGTCGGAGACATCCAGGGCGTCAAGGCGTTCGGGTTCGGCAAGGCCGGTAATGCTGACGGCATCCCCTTGGTAGACACCAATGTCCTGAAAAGTTTGGTTCTGTTCGCGATAAATGAAGTAGTTGGAGGGCGCCATGTTGAGATCGGTGATGTTGATGCCCGGGGCGGTGTGCCAGACGCCGATGAGTTCGTTGGGCTTGGGATAGGGAAGAGGCTTTAGGAGGACGCTCTCGAGGACGCTGAAGACGACCGTGTTGCCGCCGACTCCGGCAGCGAGCGTGATAAGCGTGATGGCGGTAAAGAGTGGGGCGTGCGCGAGGCGGCGGAAGACTTGTCTTAGATGGGTGATGAACGATTTCATGAACGCCCCCAGGGCTGTGCCATTGAGAGACGAAGAGCGGCAGAGCCTTAAGTAAGTAGTACGAAGTTGCGGGACGAATGTTCCAAGTACTTTGGCTACCGAAGCTTGCTAACTTGATTCTAGGCTTCCTCAACAAGCGAGTCCGTTCTCTTATGTACGGTTAGGTCGTCGGTTTGCCCGGGATTGTCCTATCATAGAATCGTGGAACGGATGTTGATGTTGCTGGGCCGGAAGCCGGTTTCGAGAAAAGGCGGCGCAGTGTAGACTCGCGGCACAGCAGCGAAAATGCCGCGGGTGGTGGCGGTAGAGGAGTTGGAAGCGATGGGTCAATCGATTCCTTTTGGACACCATATAGCGAGACCGCCAATGTCGGCGCGGGTCGGCGCGGGAAATAGAGCGAAGGTGGAGTCCGTGCCGTGGCCCATTTGGTGCATGGTTGCGGGTGTGGTGTGCGGGATGATCGGCGGGCCGTGGGATATTTCGTGGCATATGTCGATTGGGAGGGACACGTTTTGGACTCCGGCGCACATCATGATTCAGATGACCGGAGTTCTGGTGGGGATTGCGTGTGCGTACATGATTTTGACGGCCACGTTTGGGCACGACGCGATGACCCAGAATGTGTCGGTGAGGATTTGGGGATTCCGCGGGCCGCTTGGGGCCTTCATCGCGGTGTGGGGCTGCATTGCCATGTTGACTTCGGCGCCATTCGATAATTGGTGGCACAACGCGTACGGGTTGGACGTGAAAATTGTTAGCCCGCCGCATACGTTGCTCTCGCTGGGCTCACTGGGGATCAAGATTGGGCTAATGGCGTTGATGGCTGGGTTGATGAGCCGTGCGTCGGACGGCGTGCGCCGCACGCTGGGAGTGCTTCTGCTTTTTATTGGAGCGGGTTGCGTGGCGCAGATGGGAACGATTCTGACGGTCAGTACCTGGCCGACGGAAATGCACAATGCGGCATGCTACCTGGCGGTGGCGATTGCCATTCCCGCGGTCCTGATCGCGCCGGCTTGGGGTTCGCAGTGGCGATGGGGTTGTACAGTAGTCGCGGTGATATATACGACGATCTTGCTGGCGTTTGAGTGGATCCTGCCTTTGTTTCCGGCGGAGCCAAAGCTGGGGCCCGTCTATCAACACATAACGCACTTGGTTCCGCTGCGGTTCCCGCTGCTCTTGATTGTGCCTGCGATGGTGCTCGACCTCTTGTGGCGCAAGACCGGGGAGTGGGGGAGAGGGCAGCTGGCGGTGGTGACAGGACCAGCCTTTTTGCTGAGTTTTCTGGCGGTGCAGTGGCCGTTTGCGAATTTTTTGATGTCCCCTGCAGCGCGGAACCGGATTTTCGGGATGGCGTATTTTGCGTATTTCGATCCGGCGAATTTTCTTTATGATCCGTACCAGTTCAGAGGAGTCGAGACTCGCGGCCGGTTTTGGACGTTGCTGATGCTGGCGCTAGTATTTAGTGTGATCACGGCGCGGCTGGGATTGGCATGGGGCGATTGGATGAGGCGGATGCGAAGGTGAGCGCTGGGTCGGGCGGTTCTCATTTCGAGCGAACGAATTCCGGCGTGGAACATTCATTGAATTGAGGGGACACATGCATCGACGGATGCTCGGGATTCTTATAGCTATTTTGGTGACGACGCTTTCCGTCAGCGCACACGTCGGAAGTTCGGATGTATTTTTTGAAGGAGACGCGGGGCCGTACCACATTTATGTGACCGTGCGAGTGCCCCAGGTGATTCCGGGAATCGCGGAGATCCAGGTGCGCAGCGCTTCGAACGACGTCGAGAGGATCGCGATTGTGCCGATGCGCTTGAGCGGGGCGGGGTCAAACTTTCCGCCGACGCCGGATGTGGCGGAGCGATCGAAGCAGGATGCGCAGTTTTTTACAGGAAGCTTGTGGCTGATGGAATCTGGCGCGCTGAAGGTGCGCGTGTCGGTCGAAGGAAGCAAAGGCAAGGGAGAACTTGCCGTGCCGGTGCCGGCGTTTGCGCAGAGAACGCTTCCGATGGATCGGTCGCTGGGCGGGTTGCTGGGATTTTTGATGGTGTTCCTTGCGGTTGGACTGGTGTTTATTGCCGGAGCGGCTTCTCGCGAGGGAAATCTGGAGCCGGGAGAAACACCAACACCCGCGAAAACTCGACGGGCCAGGATGGTCATGGCGATTACGGCGCTGGTGGTGCTGGGAATTCTTTTTCTTGGGAAAGCGTGGTGGGGTGCGGAAGCCACGAACTACAAACGAGGTGTGAACTTTTTCAAGCCACCGGAAGCCGAGACGCGCCTCGAAAATCGAAACCGGCTGGTGATTTCCGCGAAGGGGCAGGACCCTGAGTGGTCGAAAGAAGTAGAAATGAAAGACGTGATTCCTGACCACCATCATTTAATGCACCTGTTTTTGATTCGCACGCCGGGGATGGATCGCATGTGGCATTTGCATCCGGAACGCGCGGAAGGCGGAGCGTTCGTGGAAGATCTGCCAAACATGCCCACAGGGCACTACCAAGTTTTTGCGGACATTGTGGATAAGGCGGGATTTCCGTGGACGCTGGTGGGGCAGATCGATCTGAAAGAGATTTCCGGCAAGGCGCTTGCGGGGGATGACTCGATCTGGACCGGAGCGCCGCTGGCGGTCGAAGCGAACCATGCCAGCGTCGCGCAACTTGCGGATGGCGGACGAATTGTCTGGGAAAGGGGGAGCGGGCCGCTGGCGGCAAACGCGGCCATGGTTTTCAAATTCAAGGTTGAGGATAAAGAGGGGAATCCCGCGAAAGACCTGGAGCCATATATGGGGATGGCCGGGCACGCGGAGTTCGTGAGTTCGGACATGAGCGTGTTCGCGCATATTCATCC
>JABCZF010000033.1 GCA_013289825.1 Acidobacteriota bacterium
AACGCTTCGACGTCACACTTGCGAGTGACTCCGCATGACTCGGGGCCGATGTGGGTCGCTAATCCACTACTACCGTATGACTTTTTCATTCACTACACCTCGCCGGTTTAACCGGCGCACAAGGAGAACCACAATGAACGAAGCCAGTGCATCTGCACCACAATCATCCAGAACCGTGCATTTCCGCCGTCCCGGTTTCAACAATATTGCGCCGTATATTCTCGTAAACGGCGCTCCCAAATTCATGGAATTCCTGGTGTCAGCCTTCGAGGCCACCGAGGGGATTCGCGTGCCGCGGCCCGACGGCTCCATTATGCACGCCGAGGTGCGAATCGGCGACTCGGTCATCGAGCTCGCCGAGGCGAATGAACAATATCCGCCACACCCGATGACAACTCATCTCTACGTCGCCGATTCCGACGCCACCTACGCTCGCGCCCTCCGGGCAGGTGCCTCTTCCATATACGCTCCGACGGATGACCACCCATCCGGTGATCGCTGGGGCGCCGTCAGAGACCAGTTCGGCAACGTCTGGTACATTGCCACTCCGAGAGGTTGGGAGCCCGGCCCCGAGGGCCTTCGCGCGGTGCAGCCTTATCTCCATCTTCGCCATGCGCACGACATGATTCCTTTTGTCGAGGCAGCCTTCGGCGCGGAAGCGCTTGGTGTGCACAAATCGCCCGACGGCCACGTCCTCCACGCCACCCTCAGCATCGCCAATTCCACATTCGAAATTGACGAAGCACACGACGAGTTCCAGCCAACGCCCGCCCGCTTACACGTTTACGTCACGGACACCGACGCTGTTTACGCGCAAGCCGTGCGCTCCGGTGCCACGGGCGTGACTCCGCCAAACGACGCCCCCTACGGCGATCGCGCTGCCACGGTCAAGGACCCGTTCGGAAACACTTGGTTCCTAGCCACCTATCGCGGCACCGGTCAACCATAGCTATGGCCCGAGGGCTGGCGTCAAGGAGTTTTTGGTTCAGGGGAAGGGCTTTTTTCTGCGCCGGCTTCAACGCGGACAAATCTGCGCATTCCGTTGATGGCAGCCT
Source organism: Acidobacteriota bacterium (assembly GCA_013289825.1). Classification (GTDB taxonomy): domain Bacteria; phylum Acidobacteriota; class Terriglobia; order Acidiferrales; family UBA7541; genus Acidiferrum. The sequence continues at coordinate 1,056 of JABCZF010000033.1, forward strand.
GTGCCACATGAACTTGTTCGTGAATATCTTCCACCGATCGGCGCTCTACTGGCGTGAGCGTGGGAATGTCGCGGAGCAGCTCGGCATAACCCAAGATCGCGGTCAGCGGATTGCTGATTTCGTGAGTCGCACCAAACGCCAAGCGTCCGAGCGCTGCCATTCTTTGCGATTGCACAATCTGGTTTTGCACAAGCTTCAAGCTTTCCAGAGAAGACTCTGTCAAGCCGAGCAAACGCAAGAGCTCGCGGTCCATCGTGGAGAGCTTGAGAAATGTCAAAGTCCCCAGAAACAATACAGCGCCGAAGATCAACCGGAGGCGAAAGAGAACAATCGATTGCGGATTGTGGTGATCGAAAACCGCGGAGATGGCCAAGAGAGGAAGAGAGATCACTCCAACCATGGCCAGCCGGGCGCTCCACAACCCCGGGTTCTGCGAAGGGAAATCCGACGGAACGGGCTGAGACGCAAGCTTTGCCCCCAATGCCGCGGCAACAGTAAGCAGCCCCAGCGAAAAACCCCAAGGCACGTCGTAGAAACTTCCGGTGTAGTACAAGCCTCGGTCGATGAAAACATTCTGGAGAAGGCTCCCAGCCGCAAAGACGCTCAAAGCAAAGAAGAACTGCCGGTAAAATCTCTTCCATGAGCCTTGGCTTTTCACATAAAGCGTTCCCACGGCAGCCAGCGCCACGCAGTGTTCCGTCAGCGCAAGAAGGTAGTACACGGGGTTGTAGTTGGGATAGCTGGTGATCACAAATTGCCAGGGCAAAGCAAAATAAAGGTAGAGGCAGACCCACCAGGAGAGCAGCAACAGAAAGTCCAATCGGCGAAATCGTAGATCGCCGGAAGCAGATTCGGCTTGGGGCCTGAGCGCCAAGGAGGCCAGCGTAGGGACTAGAGCGAGAAGAAAAAGTCCGTCCCCGGCTACGGGATTTGGTGCTACCCGGCGGAGCAGAACATCGTAATAGAACCAGACAAACTGAGATAGAAACAGGATGCCGAAGGCCGTCTCATTCAAGGTCCAAAAGAATCGAACCGTTCCGCTCGACTGTCTGTGGTTGCTGTGAAAGGCCATCATCACAACCAGGGCGAGCAGACAAGGGAAGGTATCCCCGAGCGCTGTTAGCGCACGGCTGGGTTGCAAAAAGACAGCCGCGGCGATCTGGGCGAGAACTAAGCCCAATGCGATGCGCGTCCAAAGTGTGTCAATCCGCCGAAGCAATCCTTTGTCCCCGATGACTGTCCCAGATAACTACAAGCCCTTTAGGAAACGGCCTCCACCGTCGCCGCTACAGCCGCTGGAAGCACTAGCCTGAAAACGGCTCCGCCTTCAGGCCGATTCTGGCAGTCGATTTCGCCGCCATGCTGCCGAATGATCCCGTAACACGTGCTAAGCCCTAGCCCCACTCCTTTGCCCACAAGCTTGGTGGTGTAAAACGGTTCAAAAACGCGGCGCGGATCTTTTAACCCCGAGCCCGTGTCCACAAATCCGATTTCTATATGGTCTTTCCGCGCGCTGATGGCGATGGCGAGCAACCCCACCTCGTTTCCTTCCATAGCGTCAATCGCATTCGCAATAATATGGAGGAATACCTGAATCAGTTGATTGGCGTCACCCTCGACCATGGGTACAGCACCCTCTTCTTGAATCTCCACTCGAATGCTGTGTCTCCGCCCCGCGCGCGTCAAGTTCACAGCGCTCTCCAAAAGCGGCCGGACATCCACAGAAGCACGATGCGAGGGCATCTCCTGAGCGAAGCTGAGCATGTTCTCCACCAGACCATTCGTACGGCGGGCGGAATCGCCGATCTTGGTGGTCATCCTCTGTCGATTTTCATCCGCCGCGGGCTGGGCGTTTAGATCCTCGACATCCTTGCCCACCGCGGTCATGGCTCGATTGATCTCATGCGCCACTCGCGCCACGAACTTGCCTAACGACACCAGCTTTTCGTTCTGTACGAGTTGATTCTCGAACCGCTTCAGGTTCGAATAAGCTAAGGATGCGTCTCGCAGGTAGCCGGCGAGTTTGAAGTTGAGAAGATCTTGCTTCAGCAAAAGCAGAATGGTCAGAAGCGACATCGTAAACAACGTCAAAACGATACGAAAATGGCGCACCGCATCTTGTGTTTCTCCGCTCGTCACCAACCACAAGCCGATCACGGGAGTCGAGAGGGTTGCCACCATGGAAAGGCGCGCGGACCACAGGATCGTTCTTCGGTCCGAGGGGCTCCCACTTTTAGGCTCCTCCAAGCTTTGGGGTAGCCGCGTTTGGGAGTCAACGCTGTAAGTCATTGCCGTGACGCAAAACCAAGCCATGGCCGTGGTGAGTGGCAGGTCATAAAAGCTCCCCGTGTAGTAGTGTCCAGAGCTGATGGCGCGGTTGATCAGGATGGAAGCAAAACAGTACATCGCGGAGGCGCAAAGAAAGTGCAAGTAGAAACCGCGCCATGGCCCCCGGCTTCGAATGGCCACGAAAGCGAGAATGAACAGAAATACCTGATTCCCCACCGCGCCGACGACGTCGGAGTTGCGGTTGTAACGCGCCAAATCGTTTCCAGCGAGCAGGTACGCCATGGCCCAGAAAACATAGACGTACGTCCAATAAACGAGAAGAGAAGTGAGGTCAAAAAAGCTCAGCAGGCGCGCGCGCTGGGGGCTTTCCTTATTTGGCTGGAGGGCCAGCGCAGCAAGCATCGGAACGGGTTTGATGAACAGTAGGAAATTTCCGATAGGAACTGACGGAACAGGCTGGTTTAACCACACCTCATAATAAACCCACAAGACCATGTTGACCGACCACATCCCGAATCCCAGCGCAATCAAGAACCAGAATGCCCGCGGTGTGCCGCGAGCAGAAAAACCCTTCCAAGCAAAAAACAGAGTCGCGGTAGCAAGCATGAAAAGCTGAGTTAAATCCCCGAAGGCTGTAAGCGCATAGCTCGGGCGGCCACGCAGTGACGCGCCAACGAGTAGGACTGGCAAAAGCAGTGCGAGGACCAAGAGGATTTTTTTGCTCGAGGAACTCCAGCGACTTGATTTAACTTGAAGTTGGCCCTCCGTTTTTGGCACACCTTCACCTATCTGAGGCAATCCAACGTCCCGTGTCATCTGGTCCTTCGAACAAGCAACGCCCCGATGTACCCGTCTCTAGTAGGAAGCAGACGGGCCGCAAGGAGGCAAACGAATCTTCCAAGACTCGCCTCTATTTTGCGGGCTCTGGCCACCGTATCAGGAAGAATTGTTTGGGAGAGTGCCACAATGAATACACGCGGAACCGGGAAGACGGCCACTTGTTACGCGAGCGCACTAACGCGATTGCCCCTCTTTCATCGAACACTGTGAGGTCAGAATCGTTTCCTCTACAGACGTCGGCGAAGTCACCTTTAGGGAAATCTCCGGCAATATCAGCGCTCCGCGCTTCGCATGCGGGCACACGTCCTAGCCCTCCCGGAGAACGATTCGCGAAGCGTTTGGGCCATTGCCGTATTGTTCTGTGTCCTTTCCTGTTTTTCGTTAACCGATGCACCTTCGGCGCAGCCTTCATCACGAAAGCTCATGGAAAATTCCAGCCGATGCCCGCGTCTGCGTGCCTGACACCGACGCGTTCTATGCGCAAGCCCTGCGCGCGGGAGCCATCTCTGTGATTCCCTACGAAACGCTCGTTACGGCGACCGCGGCGCCACGTCAAATCCGCTGCGGCAACACGTAGCTCCTAGCCACCTATGTCGGCACGGGCCAACCGCAGCGGCGCGCGTCAATGCTCCTTCTCGGTGAGCCGTTCGCAGACTGACGGCAACCTTCGCAATGTGTTCCTTTCCGTACAGCACCACTTTGTCCTGGTGACTAGTATTTAGGTTTGGATGATGCAGTCTTCATCCGCAGTGGGAGGAGCGACATGGCCGCTCCAAAAGGCGAGAGGTGCGCACATCCGGGCTCTTTCCTGTGTGGCAACCTCGGGCAAGTACTGCAGCATCGAGTGCGAGTCCATGGCCAAGACGCCGGACAGCGATTGCCTGTGCGCGCACACCGAGTGCAAAGGCAATGCGCAATCCGTCGCTCCATCGCCGTTTGATATTTCATCTTGAATTCAGTGAAGGAGAAACCTGAAGAAAAAGTTCACACTGTCGGAATGGATGGTCCGGGCTCCGGGATTCAAGCGCGTGTTGTTTGTTCCTGGCTGCCGATTGCTGGCTGCCGCTTTGTTGATGGCAACTGGAAATGGAACGTGGGGCGCTGAGCCGCAAATCAGCCTCTCCGCAAATCAATTGAACTTTCCGGCGCAAATCCAGGAAACGGCTAGCGCTCCGCAATTGGTGGTTGTTACCAACACCGGCCAAGCCGATTTGTCCATCACGGGTATAACCATCAGCGGTGAAAACATCGCCGATTTCGCGCAGACCAACAACTGTCCAATTGCCCCAGGCGTGTTGGCTCCGCGGGTCCGCTGCGAAATTCGCGTAACGTTTAGCCCTACGGTCACAGGAACGCAGTCCGCGGCAGTGAGTATTGCTGATAACGCTTCCGGGAGTCCGCAGACGGTCAGCTTGAAAGGTGTCTCGACCGCCCCGGGTCCGGTAGTCTCGTTCGCTCCCGCTAGCCTTGCTTTTGGCAATCAGCAGCAAGGAGCTTCCAGCGCTGCCCTGGTGATCGGGTTGACCAATGCAGGCAGCGGCACTCTAAACATCAATTCGGAAATAAACATCAACGGGCCGGCCAGCGGCGAATTCCACATTCAGACAGTCAAGAATAGTTGCCCCTCAGGGACCTTCCAGCTTGCACCCAAAGCGAGTTGCTATATCGGAGTGGTGTTTGCGCCTGCAACGCTAGGGGTAAAAAGTGCCCAAGTCTTGATCGTGAACGACGCACCCGGCAGCCCTCACTCTATAGAACTGAGCGGCACAGCAACGCCGCAGCCGCAATAACTGCTTTCGCATGAAACATTCTCGGTCCCCCGCTCGTTACTTCTGTATACGTCCGCGAGGGGGAGCCCATGGAAACTTTCCGGAAAGACCTGCGCTACGCTTTTCGCATGCTCCTGAGGAGCCCTGGCTTCACGCTCATCGCCATGCTCGCTCTCGGTCTAGGCATTGGCGCGAACACTGCCATTTTCAGCGTTTTCAACGGCATACTTTGGCGTCCGCTCCCCGTCAAAGACTCCCAGCAGCTTGTCATCCTCGCCTCCAAACCCCGCGCCATTGATTTCCCCCTGCAACTGTCGTATCCCGACTTCAAAGACTATCGTGAGCTCAAGACCGTCTTCTCTGACCTCGCTGCTTATGTCCCGAATCCCGTGAATTTCGGCGCCGAAGGCCGCCCAGAGCGTGCCTGGGCTGAAATGGTCAGCGGCAACTACTTCTCTATGCTAGGCCTTGAGGCCGCCCGCGGCCGCACTTTTGCGTCCGACGAGGGCTGGATCCCCGGCAAGGATCCACTCATGGTTCTCAGCTATAAATATTGGCAAAAGCGCTTCGGCGGCAGTCCCGCAATCATCGGCCAAACCGTTCAGGTCAACAACCACGCTTTCACAATCATCGGCGTAGCCCCCGAGCGCTGGCGCGGGGCCTACTACTTCCTCGAACCCGATTTTTATCTTCCCCTCACAACCCTTGGCACTCTCGACCCGACCCAGGCGGATACTCTCGAACGCCGCAGCGCAACCTTTCTGCGCGTACTCGGGCGTCTCCAACCCGGCGTCACCGCCGCACAAGCCATGGCCGCAGCCGAACCGCTCGATCGTCGCCTGGCGCAAGAATTCCCGGAAGCTCACAACTCCACGTCGCTCCTTGTTTTGCCGGAGCTCAAAGCCCGCCCTGAGCCCGGCCTCACCAATTTCATGTCCACGGCTGCCCTCGTATTCATGCTGCTCGTAGGACTTGTCCTCTTGATCGCATGCGCCAATGTCGCCAACTTAATCCTCGCGCGCGCCAACGGCCGCAGAAAAGAATTCGCCACCCGCACGGCACTCGGTGCCACCCGGGGCCGCATGATGCGCCAACTTCTAACAGAAACAGTCTTGCTCTCTGCCTTCGGAGGAATCCTCGGCCTCGTTTTTGCCCGTTGGGCCGCCCTCGCGCTCATGTCCGTCCACATCCCTACCGACATTCCTTTGCGCCTCTTTGATCTGCGCATGGACTGGCGCATCTTCGGTTTCAGCTTCTTGGCCGCTCTTATCACCGGCATGATCGCTGGCCTGCTTCCCTCGATCCAAGCTTCGCGCACCGATCTAGCCGACACTCTCAAGGCTGGCGGCCGCTCCGGCGGCGCGTCCACCGGCCATCATCGTTTTCGCAATGCTCTCGTCGTCGCGCAAGTCGCTGTGTGTCTGCTTCTTCTTGCCTGCGCCGGCTTCTTCATGCGCAGCCTGCAAAACTCGGCTCAGGTCGATATGGGTTTTCGCGTCGATCACACCCTCATGATGACTATGGACCTCGGTCTCCAAGGCTATAGCGAGGAGCGCGGCCAGCAGTTCTACAAGCAGCTCTCCGAACGCGTTCGTTCCATTCCCGGAGTTCGCGACGCCGCCATCGGTGGCTACATACCCATGGGCTACGACAACTCGCTCGTTAGCATTTTTCCCGAAGGCCGGGTCATCGACGACAAAACAAAAACCGAATCCGCGTTCGACGACGAAGTCCAACCCAACTATTTCCGCACCGCCGGTACTCCGGTCATCCAGGGCCGCGAATTTACGGAAGCCGATTCCGCCACGGGCCCCAAAGTCGCCATCGTCAACGAAGCCTTCGCCAAGAAAATCTGGCCTGGCGAAAATCCCGTCGGCAAGAGTTTTCGCACCAAAAAAGACGGTCCGCCAATTGAGGTTGTGGGGGTCACCCGTACCGGCAAGTATCTTTTTCTCTACGAGACGCCCCAACTCTTCGTCTACCTTCCGCTCGCGCAGAGCTACCTTTCGGGCGCCAACCTCTTCGTCTATACCGAAAGCGACCCGCAGCAGTTCGTCCCCGCCGTCCGCGACCAAATTAGCCAGCTCGACGCAAGTCTGCCCGTCTTCGGAGTCAACACCATGGACACCCACGTCAAGTACGGCAAACCTCTTTTGCCGGCACGCATCAGCGCCATGCTGGTAGGAGCCTTCGGCCTTCTCGGGTTGGTTCTTGCCTCGGTAGGAGTCTACGGCGTCGTCTCATATTCCGTCAGTCAGCGCACGCAAGAAATCGGTATTCGCACCGCGCTCGGAGCACAGCGCTCCAACGTCCTGGCCATGGTTCTGAAGCAGGGAATGAGCATGGCGCTAATCGGGACTGCGGTTGGAATCGTTCTCTCGTTCCTGCTGTTCCGCGGCCTAAGCTCCGTGCTCTACGGCGTCAAGTCCACCGATTTCGTAACCCTCGGTGCCGTCTCCGCGATACTTCTAGCCGTAGCCTTCGCCGCCAGCTACGTTCCCGCTCTCCGCGCCACCCGCGTCGATCCAGTCGTGGCCCTTCGCGAACAATGATATGAACGCGCTTCTCCACTTTGCGGCGTGACTTGCATTCCAGGCTCAGCTGCGGCAGTCAAGTTGTCGCTGAACCATCAAGCACGAGTAACACCAGCTCAACAACATCACATCTTGTGCTGCACCTCGACGACCACTTTTTTCTGATCGTTAGCGGAAATTTGCAGTGTTTGTCCTTTGGCCAGATATGGTTTCAAGACAGTCCCGTTAGTCCATTCCAGGTCCCAGCCGTCCTCGATAGCCACAAGCGAATATCTTCCCGGCAGGATTCCGCCCAGCGCGAAGGTTCCATCACTGTCACTCTGATCCAATCGGTAATCCTCCTCGAGGTTCTGTCCGGTCTCCGGCACAAGCAGGACCATCACGTCGGCTGTCGGTTTGCCGTCGACTTTAGCCACCCCCGTCACTTGACCCACTCCTCTTCCCATCGTGATATTCAGCTGGACGTTGCCCGCCCCGGAAATGGTAATATCCCGGCCACTTGCCTTCGCTCCCGTTGCGTAAACTCCCCCCACGTACTCGTCGCTCACCGGAAGATTCACGGATACTTTGTAAGCGCCCTCTAGTACTGCCGCGAAAGAAAATCTGCCGTCCTTTTCTAGCATGGCGGAAGCGCCCTGAGTGTCCTCGCCGACAAGACTCACTTGGCCTCGCGCGGGGTTCGCGTCGCCGGCCGGGAAAATCACGCGCCCTGATACGTTCGCTGTTGCTCCTGTTCCGGCCCCGTCCAGCGTTTCGCCCTCGCTCACATTTGTTCTGATTGCTCGAGAGCTCGATCCCTGGCTTCCGCCCTGGTCGACGACCAGCTTGACATCTCCCGGAGGCAGACCTGCTACTTCATATTCGCCGGGTGAGATCTGTGCGGATGCGACACCCAGCGCCATGTCCAACGTTCCAAAGAGCTTTTCATTCGCCCCAATCTGAATTGCGATCTCACCGACTGGCAAATTTGCCAGTCGCACATGGACTGCAGGAACAGCCTGAAGCGGGACGTTGGCCTCTACTTTTTCACCCGCCGTCAGATTCAGTTCTCCTGCGGCCTGCTCATCTGTCACGCCCGGATAAAACGTAATCGGATAGACAACGTCCAAAGAGGGATCCGGGGACGGTCCTCTGTTTGTCGATCTGAAAGAATGCCTGTCCTGTTCAGGCAGATAGCTGAATCCCGTTTGCGCGTACCAGGGCCGGGCTTCCACTGCCACATAGTATTTGCCAGGCTGCAGGCGCGCAAAACGGTATTCGCCCAAGTCGTCCGTCTGCATTTGTGCTTGGACAAATCGGGCATGTCTACCGCTTGTGCTTTCCGTGCCGAATAGCATCACCTGCGCTTGGCGCACGGTTTCTCCATGCTCGTCCGTCACTCGGCCGGTAATTATGACTTGCCGATGCAGCCGGAAGATCACATGCTCGGAATCAATCGCGCTTCCGACGGCGACAGCCGTCTGAAATCCGCCGTGTTCGTTGTGCCCCTCCCGTACATAGCCTTGCGCCGTGGCGAAGAGCGGATACTTCGCGGCTTCAAGACCTTGAAAGACAAACCGCCCGTCTTCCCCAGCGGTGGTTTTCGTTTCGTCTGTGCCTACTGAAATAGATACTTCTGCGTGCGCAACCGGCACACCGGTCACCGCATCAACGACCACGCCGCTGATGCGATACGCAGGCGGTGCTTGCTCCTCGGCGCCGGCCGGAGGCATAGTGAGCAGCATTCCAAGGCAGAACAACGCCGCCATCATCGGTGCCTTTCCGGGAGCTCCTGGACCTCAACTCGCACGCTTGTTTCGGCTCCTCCGGACTGCAGCGTCACTGCGCTCGCATGCTCCAGGTACTTTTCCATCGCGCCGGGACTGCGGAATTCCAGATCAAGCGCATCCTTCACCGCTATAACCTGGTATTTGCCGGGCGCAAGGTTGCCCTGGGAGAACGCACCGGTTTCGTTCGTCTGTGTGAGGACCGACCGCCTCGGATATTCTTCGGAGTAAATCACCACTGCGGCAGCGGCAGGCTGCCCTTTTTCCATCACCTTGACGCTCAATTGCGCACCGTCCTTCCCGAGCGTCACCTCGATCGGCGGCAGAACACCACCGGGCGCAATCGTCAGGTCGTCGCGCAGCAAATCCACACTCCCGCAACGGAGTGAGGCTATGTATGCCGGTTGATTCGGCGATGCTTCCACCGTGTAGGTCCCCGGTGGGATGTCCTCGATTCTTGCCGCCGGCCTTGGCTCCCCATTCTGCGGAGGAACCATAGTTCCACGCGAGTTTTGCAAAAATTCCTTGGAGATCAACTGCACCATGACCTGAGGCACATTGGTGGTTTCGACGGGCGGAATTCCTCCGTAGACTTGAACCCCCACGGAGATCCCTCGCCCTAGGATAAGGACCAGGCCGGCCAAGTCGGATTTCAATTGAATCAGCCGCGTCGCTGTCAGCTGCACTTGTAATTCTTGCGGCCCGTTTCCGTTCGGCGCCTGAGCCGAAGCCGCGAGCAAATAGGTTCCCGCCGGTACTCCGGGGATTTGGAATTCTCCGCTCTTAGGGTCGATGCCGACGATCCTTTGCACCATGTCACCCGATGCATTCATCAGCGTAAGGCTGAATCCCCCAACCGGAGTGGCTCCGCGCACCACTCCCGCAACCTCAAATAGCGGCTGGCGGCTTAAGGCTTGCGTGATATGCACCGTCGCGCCGGCCCGCAGTTCAATTGCGGTTGCGGACTCCACATCCGCGACCCCGGGATAGAATTGGGGCCCGTACCCCTGATTCGTTTGCTTTCTTCGATGCAGTTTGTCGTAAGTAACCCAGCCTCCACGGTTCGCTGGAACAAACGACAGGTGGTAGCTTCCGGGAGTGAGTTCTGCGAGACGAAAGTTTCCTTCGTCATCTGTCGCGGCCTCGCCACCGTTCTGCAGGCTTTTCCGGCCGTTTTCCGTTTGCCAGCGCTGCGCTCGTACCGTGACTCCCTCAACCGGCTCGCCGCTCTCGTTCTTCACTTCGCCGTAGATGATTCCTTCCGGCGTCAGCTTCAAGACCACTTCTTTTTCGGATGGGACGTCTTGAAAGGAGTTTCTCCACGCATTCCAAAGCCCCAGTTGCTGTTCGCTGAAAAATCCCGGCTTGCTCGCCGTCAAGTTATACCGGCCGCGCGCCAGATTCCTGAACACAAACGTCCCGTCGGCCCCGGCAAATTGCGCCTTCCCGGTGCCGGCTTGCATTTGCACAAGCGCTCGACTCACGGGCTCCCCGGTAACGGCGTTGATCACCATCCCGCTCACTTCGAAATTCTCCGTCTCGGTTTGTTGCGCAAGAGCTGCGGCAACACCCAATAGCCAGGGCAGTACTGTGAATGAAACTATGAAGGCAGGAATGCTTCGGCGCATTTCTTGTCCCGAATCCCGAATCTCGTCTTTACCCTACCAAGCCCGACCAGCCGTTGATCACTTCCTCGATAGTCCTTCACGTTACTCCTACCTGGATGCTCTCGGTGCATGGCGAAGTTGCATCTGCGTCCTCATTCTCCCGATGGCCGAAACAGGATCTCGGCAACCGTCCACTCCCGCTCATTGGCTGGAATGGGATCGCATAAATACAGATAGACAACACAAGAAGGAGGTACTGAAGATTCTAGTTTCTGAAGTGCTCGAGGACTTCCCGGCAAAAGCACAGTCCTGCCGTGGGCCTACTTCACTGCGACTTCATCCTTCAACTTCTCATACGCAGCCGCGCTCAGAATTTTCTTGCTCACCAGATCATGCTTGTCATGATAAGGCCGCCCGGCCACGATCCGCCTCGCCTCGTGCTTTCCAATGCCCGGCAATTCCGTCAATTCATCCACGGTCGCGGCGTTCAGATCTACCTTTTTCTGCTCGCCGTTTTCCCAGCCTTCTTTGGCGCCGTCGACGGCCGCCTTCACGGCGCGTCCGGCCTCTTCAATCTTTGGCTTGGCTTCCGCCGCGGCTTTCGCCGCTTGTTCCCGAATTGTTTTCTCGCGTTCCGCGGGATCGCCCGAGCAACCGGCTGCTCCCGCCGCCACAACCATCGCCGCTGCTAACGCCGGCCCTACTATGCCAAGACCTTTCCGCATGTTCATCACCTCTCGCTTACTCCCCTTAATCCTCCGCTTCTCCTCCGGCTCCTGTCCATCCTCAATTTCCTTTATTTATGCCCCTTCAAAAACGTCCCCTTTTCCAGATCTTTAAACGCTTGCTGCAACTGTTCTTGCGTGTTCATCACGATCGGACCGTACCAGGCCACCGGCTCCTCGAGCGGTTTCCCCGACACAAGTAGAAAGCGAATCCCCTCGTCGCCGGCCTCCACGACGACCTCATCCCCTCGGTCAAACAAGACCAGAGAACGGTTATCCGCCGCTACTGGAGGCGCCGTGTCTAGCCAACCCACCGCTTCTGTCGGCACCGCCAGCGGCTCCGACGCATTGCAAAACTTTCCTGATCCCGCAAACACATAGGCAAACGCGTGCCGCGTCGTTCCTACCGGCAACGTCTTCCGACGCCCCGGCGGCACGGACACATCCAAATAGACTGGCTCGGCCGCAATCCCATCCACCGGCCCGCTCTTGCCCCAGAAATTTCCGCAAACCACGCGCACGTGCGTCCCGTCGTCGTCTTTGATCTCCGGAATTTCCGGCGCTTTCACTTCTTGATACCGCGGCGCGGTCATTTTCAGCGACGCCGGCAAATTCGCCCACAATTGAAACCCATGCATTCGTCCAGCGTGATCTCCCTTGGGCATCTCCTGGTGAATGATCCCGCTGCCCGCCGTCATCCACTGCACGTCGCCGGACGCAATCTCTCCGTGGTTTCCCATACTGTCGCCGTGCTCCACGGTCCCCGCCAAAACATACGTAATTGTTTCGATGCCGCGATGCGGGTGCCACGGAAACCCCGCTAAATAATCCTCCGGCACATCGTTGCGAAAATCGTCAAGCAGCAAGAACGGATCGAAGTCCGCCGTATTCCCAAATCCGAACGCCCGCCGCAAATGCACTCCCGCGCCTTCCACGGTTGGTTTAGCCGCCACCAACCTCTTCACTGGTCGTATCGACATTTTGTCCCTCTCCTGCGCTTTACCCGTCGCATCCGGATTGCGCCGTTTGCCGCTATTGGCGGAAGGCGGGGCAAGCCCCCCTACAACACACGTTTCTCGCCGCGCTTCTCAACTATCTCCATACACTGGCACCGCAGCTCCCTGGACCAATTTCGCCGCGTCGCTGCACAAAAACAATATCACGCGCGTAATCTCCTCCGGCTTCGGCCACTTCGCGAAGTCTGCTTTCGGCATCGCCTTGCGGTTTGCCACTGTATCAATGATGCTCGGCATGATCGAGTTCGCTCTGACTCCTGTACCTTTCAAATCCGCCGCCAAGCAATCGATCATCGCTACTGCTGCGGCCTTCGACGCCGCATACGCCGACGCGCCTGCCGCGTGATCCACCGCTGCTCTTGCCGCCACGTTCACAATCGCTCCGCTTCCTTGCTTAACCATCACGCGGGCCGCCGCCCGCGCCAAGACAAATCCCGCGCGCAAATTCAGCGCGATCATCTGCTCAAAAACTTTTGTTTCCAGCTCCCACAATTTAATGCCGCCCGCATACCCTCCCACAGCATTCACCAGGCAGTCCAATCGTTCATGCCGCTCCACAATTCCATTCATCAGTTTCGCGACCGCGGCTTCATCCGTTACGTCCACGGCGAACCCTTCCAGCGAAGCCCCACCCGCTTCGACCAATTTTGCGCTAGCCGTCTTCTTCAACTCGTCTAAATCCCCAGGCCTCTGGAACGTAACAATCACCTGCGCCCCCGCGTCGACAAACGCCAAACTCACCGCCCGCCCTAAGCCGCCCGTCCCTCCCGCCACCAAAACCACTTTCGCAGCGCCTCTGTCTCCCACGGTGCTCTCCGATCACGTCCAACCCTGGCATCTTGTCACAACCGCACCGCCCGCTCAACCACACTCCTCCTTTCCATCCGCCGCGTTACTTTGATCGCCAAGACAGCGATCCGCGTCGCGCGTGCCGTGTGGGCGCTTCGGGACAGAAATCCTTTGTCAGATTTCTGGTTAACAATAAGGCCCTTGCGCCTTTTTTCGGAGGTGCCGATTCCAAAGGGTCGTAAGTCCTGTGTCTTGGAATTGCTGATTCCAAACGGTTTATGGGTGAGTTTGGTGGAAGTGCGGATCTTAAGAGGGTTAGTTGCCGGAGGGCAGCGAAAGCCAGAGATGATTCGATGGGAAAAGCGAACCTTATCTCGGGACGGGTCATGCAAAGTCTGGCTGGCGCCGCCGGCTGGCCGATCGTTTCGTAGGAGATCGCCAATCTCGAACTGCAAACCGACCAGCGGCACATCGCGGCGCAGGTCGCCTCCCGCATCGGTCTCGAGGTGTAGCCGTTCGCGGTATAGACACAACTGATGCCGGCGTGCGTCGCAGGAGTTACACCTTCTTGGTTGCAGCGATGTGCCAAGGCCTTCGCCCGCAGGCTCAACTGTCAGATTTCGAGAATTACCGGGAGGATCAGGGGACGTTTGGAGGTTTGTTTGTTGATGTAGCGTTTAAGGTCGACACGGATTTTTTCTTTGATTACGCCCCAGTCGGATTTCTCTTCGGCGTTGGATTGCTCGACGGTCTTGAGGATGACTTCGCGGGCGCCAGCGATTAGTTCCTGGCCGTTGTCGCTGAAAAGGCCGCGGGTGACGATTTCCGGTTGGGATTCCATTTTGCCGGTGTGTTTGTCGATGGCGATGATGGGGACGACTACGCCATCTTCGGACAGATGTTTGCGGTCACGGATGACTACGTCCTCGATCTCTTCGAGGGAGCCGGAATCGACGCAGACGCGGCCTGCGGTTACGGGATCGCGCCGGCGCACGCCATCCTGGGTGAATTCGATGCACTTGCCATTTTCGAGAAGGAGGATTTCTCCGGAGACGCAGCCGAGTTGATGGGCTAGCGCGGCGTGGCGGAAGAGATGACGGTATTCCCCGTGGACGGGAATGAAATAGCGGGGCTTGACGAGCTGCAGGACCAGTTTCTGTTCTTCCTGGCTGGCGTGGCCGGAAACGTGAATGGTGCCGGCGGAATTGTCGTAATAGACCAGAGCTCGGCGGCGAAACATGTGGTCAAGCATGCGGAAGATGGCTTTTTCGTTGCCGGGAATGATGCGCGCGGAAAGGATGACGCTGTCGTTTTCGTCCACGGTGACGAAGCGGTGATTGTCGACAGCGATGCGCGAAAGGGAAGACATCGGTTCGGCCTGGCTGCCGCTGGCGAGAATGACGATGCGCCTGGGATCGAAATTGCGAATGTCTTGCGGGCGAACGACCATGCCGTCAGGGATGCGCAAGTAGTTCATGGAGTGTGCGATCTCGACGTTGTCGACCATGCTGCGGCCAACGAAGGCGACTTTGCGGCCGACGCGTCCGGCGACGTCGATGACTTGCTGGATGCGGTGAATCGAGGAAGCGAAACAGGAAAGAATGACGCGGCGCGGCGCGGAGCGGCAGAGCTCTTCGATGCGCGGGACGATGGCGCGCTCGGAAGGAGTGAAGCCGGGGCGCTCGACGTTGGTGGAGTCGCTGAAAAGGGCCAGGACGCCTTCGGCGCCGTAGCGGGCGAAGGTGTGGAGATCGAAGGGGGCGCCGTCGACAGGAGTCTGGTCGATCTTGAAGTCGCCAGTGTGAATGATGACGCCGAGCGGAGTGCGGACGGCGAGGGCCACGCAGTCGATGGTGCTGTGCGTGACGTTGATGAACTCGATTTCGTAGGGGCCGATTTCGACGAGGCGGCCGGGGAGAACTTCGCGGAGCGTGGTGGAGGCCAGGAGTCCAGCTTCGTCGAGGCGTTTTTTGACCAGCGCGAGGGTGAAGCGCGTGCCGTAAATGGGGACGTTCAGGTCGCGGAGAATGTAGGCGAGCGCGCCGATGTGATCTTCGTGGCCGTGGGTCAGGACGATGGCGCGAACGTGCTGGCGATTTTGCTTTAGGTAGGTGATGTCGGGGATGACGAGGTCTACGCCGAGGAGTTCGGATTCGGGGAACATCATCCCTGCGTCGATGACGAGAATGTCGTCGCCCAGACGGAGGACCATCATGTTCATTCCGAATTCGCCGAGACCACCGAGGGGGATTGCCAGTAGCGACTGCGTAGACTTACTCAAAGAAAGGTTATCTCCGTGATGTTCGTAGGAATCGTATCACAGTAGGGTGATGGGCGCGCGGTGCGATCGGGGTTCTTGGCGGGTGTCTCTTTTTGCACAGGCTAATCGCGCTTCGTGTTCGAAGTGATGGCGCGGCGCGGGGCAGGCTGTTCGGGCTGCTTGGTCAGCGATCGCCGCCGCTGAAGAGATGGGCGATCAACACGAGGAGGACGGCGCCAACCGTGGCGGCGGCCAGCGAATAGAGAAAGCCTCCGCCGAAGATGCCGAGGCGTATGAAAATCCAGCCACCAATGAAAGAACCGACTACGCCAAGAATAATGTCGGTGATGCAGCCGAAGCCCCGGCCGCGGGAGATTTTTCCGGCGAGCCATCCGGCGATTAGGCCGATGGTGATCCAGCCCCAGAATCCGCTGGGGAGGTAGACGGAAATACCCTTCGTCTCGAACATGGCGTTAAAAAGCATTGCGGACATTCAGCCTCCAAGAAACATCTCGGGAGTCTATCAGATGGGTTGCTGTTGCGTCATGCAGTGGAGCGTGCCGAGTCCGAGGACCAGGTCACGGCAGGCGATGCCGACTACTTCGCGGTTGGGGAACAGCTTGGCGAGGGTGTTGAGGGCGTGGCGATCGTTCGAATCGTTGAAAGTGGGGACGATTACGAGTTTGTTGGCAATGTAAAAATTGGCGTAGCTGGCGGGGAGGCGTTGGCCATCGAAATAAACTGGACTGGGCATGGGGAGCGTTTCTACCCGGAGAGGGCGGCCGTCTTGATCCTTCATTAGTTTTAGGAGGGCGAGATTTTCCTGGAGCGGTGCATAGTTGGCGTCGTTCGAATCGTTTTCGACTAGGGTGACGACCGTCGTGGGATCTACGAATCTCGCTAAGTCGTCGACGTGGCCGTGGGTGTCGTCGCCCGCGATGCCGTTTTTTAGCCAGAGGACGTTGGTTATGCCGAGATAGCTTTTGAAAACTTCGGCGTAGTCTTCGCGGGTGAAGCCGGGGTTACGTTCCTGCGTTTTGCTCAGGAGACATTCTTCAGTCGTGAGCAGCGTGCCGAGGCCGTTGACGTCGATGCTGCCGCCTTCCAGAACTACCCGTCTTCCTTTGTGGATTGGTTGCCAGAGGCGGCGCTTTAGTTTTTTGTTGGCCTGGGAAACGATTACCGCGTCTTTCTTGTGATTGTCGTATTTGGCCCAGCCGTTGAAACGCCAGTGCGTGTAGGCGACTTCGCATGCGGAATTCTTTACGGAGATGGGTCCAGAATCGCGCATCCAGCCGCGATCGGTGGGAATGCGGAGGAAATCTACGGCCCCGAGGTTGGCGCCGGATTTCCTTAGGACGGCGCGGACGCGCGGTTCGGCTTCGCGGTTTTCGACCAGGAGGCAGACGCGCTCGACTTGGGAGAGGTGGCGGACAATTTCGGCGAAGGCCCAGAGAACGGGGGAAAATTTTCCGGGCCAGTCGGTTAGTTCGTGGGGCCAGCCTAGCCAGGTGCATTCGTGTTGGTCCCATTCGGCGGGCAGGCGATAGCCGAGGGAGTGTGGGGTACATGCGTTTCTCAGTGAAGGCATAGGATTATGTCTGGGCGAGGGCCTTTTTAACACAGAGGTCACAGCGGGCACAGGGAAGAATCGGTCATTCGCCTAGCCAGCGGTTTAGGATGGGTTGGTAGGCGTCGATGCGGCGGTCGCGAAGGAAGGGCCAATTGCGGCGGGTTTCTTCGCTCTGGGCGGGGTCGCACTCGACTACCAGAATTTCTTCTTTATCGCTCGAGGCTTCCGCGAGGATGCGGCCGAAGGGATCGGCTACGAAGGAGTTTCCCCAGAACTCCAGGCCGGCGTCGCCTTTTTCTGGTTTGCCTTCATAGCCGACGCGATTGACTACCGCGACATAAACGCCGTTGGCGATGGCATGGGCGCGCTGGATGGTGCGCCAGGCGTCGAGCTGGGCTGCGCCGAATTGGGCTTTTTCGTGGGGATGCCAGCCGATGCTTGTAGGATAGAAGATCACTTGTGCGCCTTGCAGAGCAGTCAGGCGCGAACCTTCCGGATACCACTGATCCCAGCAAATCTGAACGCCGATGCGCCCGTAGGCGGTGTCGAAATTCGGGAAACCGAGATCGCCGGGCGTGAAATAAAATTTCTCGTAGTACAGGGGATCGTCGGGGATGTGCATTTTGCGGTATTTGCCCAGGAGCGTGCCGTCCGCGTCGAGTACAGCGCAGGTATTGTGGTAGACGCCGGCGGCGCGGCGTTCGAACAGAGAAACGACCAGGACGACTTTCGATTCCTTGGCTATTTTCGCCAGTGAGTCGGTTGCGGGGCCGGGAATGGGCTCGGCTAGATTGAAGAGATCGGGGTCTTCGGTGCGGCAGAAATATTCGCCGCGAAACAGTTCATCCATACAAATGATTTGAGCCCCGCGCCCGGAGGCTTCGCGGATTTTCTCGATGGCATTCGCCAGATTTTCTTCAGGAATGGAAGTGCTGCGCATCTGCACGAGGCCGATTGTGAATTTCTTTGTCATAAAATTTAGTTTATCATGCTCGTAGAAAGTTTTTTTGTAGCGTTTTGTTCTTTCCTTCGGGGCGCATTTGTAATATCAGTCGTTACGAAAGTGGATTGCTACGGCGTGGTGTGAGTTACTGAAACAAGAGCGCAGCAGAGATCGGGGAGAAGAGATGGCAAACCGGCAAGAAAAGACGGCCACAGGGCGCGTGCTGCACGATCCGGTGAAGGATAAGCTGCGGCCGATGTTTCCGATTGATCTGTCGAAGTGCCGCACCATCGACGAATTGGTTCGCGCGATGGGGAATACGGCGTTCACGGGACGGCAGATTGGAGACGCCGCTGACGTCTTGGAAACGATGGCGCGCGATAAAGATTGTTTTGTGGTCATGACGCTTTCCGGCGCGCTGACCGTGGCAAAGATGGGTTTCATTTTTTGCGATTTGATTGAAAGTGGTTTGGTCAAGGCCGTCGTCTCCACGGGCGCCTTGATGGCGCACGGGCTTGTGGAAGCGACAGGACACTCCCACTTCCGGTACGACCCCAGCAAGATGGACGACAAGACGCTGTTCGAGGCGGGCTATAACCGCGTGTACGACTCGCTCGAACCGGAAGTGAACCTGGATCACGTGGAGGAAGTGATGGATGACGTCCTCTCGAATTGGGACGCGGAGGAAGTTGCTTGCAGCTGGAAGATTCACCGGAAGATCGGAGAAACGCTGCACAAACAAGGGGCGGGGCGGGGAATCCTGAAATCAGCATACGAGCACAATGTACCGGTGTTTGTACCGGCGTTCAGCGATTCGGAATTGGGAATCGATTTTGCGCTGCAGAAGATCGCGCGCCAAAGAGAAAAAAAGCCCCTGCTGCGGTTCGATCCCTTCGAGGATTTCGAGAAGTTTGCGGACACCATGCTGGCGACCAAGCGCATGGGACTTTTTACCGTGGGGGGAGGGGTGCCGCGGAATTGGTCGCAGCAATTTGGAGTTTATGCGGAGCTCCTGGCGCGGCGGGGTTACAAGAAGATTCCGCTGAAGCGCTACAACTACGGCGTGCGAATTTGTCCGGAGCCGGTGCATTGGGGCGGGTTGAGCGGGAGCACGTATACGGAAGCGGTGTCGTGGGGGAAATTCGTGCCTCCGGAAGAGGGTGGTAAGTTCGCGGAAGTGTTCGATGACGCGACGGTGGCCTTGCCGCTGGTGGCGGGGGCGGTGCTGGACCGCATTGGATATTTCAAGCGCGAAAAATAAATAACAAAAACAAGCTTATAGCCGACAAGCCATGTGGCCCATGAGATTTTTTGTGAATGCGCTTGGGCTGGAGCACTACGCGCTCTACGTTTTCGATTACGGCGCGCCGGTCGGCTATCGGCTGGCCGTTGCCCGTCCCCAACGGGTGACCGCCATGGTGTCGCAGAATGGGAACGCTTACGAGGAGGAGCTCGGTGATTCGTGGGCTGCGATGCGCCGTTATTGGTCGGCGCCAAGTGCGGAGAACCGCGCGGTGGTCCGGCGAAGCATTTTGACCTTCGAGGGTACGTACTTCCAGTACGCGGACGGCGTCCCTAATCCGGAGAGGATCGCGCCGGAATCGTATACCCTAGACGCGGCACTGCTCGAACGGCCCGACGTTCGGGAGATCCAGCTGGATCTGTTCCTGGACTACGCGTCGAACGTGAATCTGTATCCCAAGTTTCAGCCGTATTTCCGGGAGTACAAGCCGCCGCTCCTTGCGATTTGGGGAAAAGTGGGGTTCGGATTGTCGCGCTAGTCATACAGGACAACACTTAGCAGAGAGGGATTGATTTGGACGTGGCGGTTGTTCTTGTACAGAATGAAGCCCATGTTCCGGAATTTGTTCATGAAATAATTTACACGGGAACGGGTTGTGCCAATCATCTCTGCCAGCGTCTCCTGGGAAATGTTCGGAAGCATCGTTTGCGTCTGGCCCGGCGAGCCGTAACGTGCCAGCAGCAACAGAGTGCGCGCCAGCCGTTTCTCGCTGGAATTAAAGAGCTGGTCTATCAGATCCTCTTCGACTCGAAGGTTTCTTGACAGCATATGCGCGATGAAACGGTCGGAGAACTCAGACTCCCCGTGAAGTAAGCGTAGCATCTCGCTTTTCCTAATCACGAGCACGGAGGTGGGTGCAATCGCGGTCGCCGTGGCCATGCAAACGGTCTGGCCAGCCAGGCAGCCTTCTCCGAAAAAGTCACCCGGTCCCAGTATGGCCACGACCGCTTCTTTACCGGCTTCATTGACGACGGTGAGCTTCACACCGCCTTGCTGAATATAAAGGACATTCCTCGCAGCGTCGCCCTGCGCGAAGATGCGCTCCTTGTTTCGAAACCTTGCTATCTTTCTTCCGACACCTGCCGAATCGAGAAATCGTTGCACGTCGAACGCAGAACCCCTGAGAGTCGCCTTTTGGGGCCGGCTAGCGGCACGGGCGGAGACACGTGGAACGGCAGTGGGCAACATACGGCAGAATAGCACGGGAACCGAATCTGTCGACTGTTCAATATTGCACAGTGCGGCAAAATCGCCCGCGCCCCGCCGAACCTCTGTGGAGTTTCAACAAGAGCTGTAGATTCTGTGACGTACAGACGCCTTCTAGCCTCGAAGAGCTTTTCGCAGTGATTGGCGCACCTCCAGCCCCCCATCATATTCAATGTAGCCCTTCCTCCGGAATCGATTCATGAACAAATTGACGCGCGAACGCGTGGTGCCGACCATTTCCGACAGAACCTGGTGGCTTATAACGGGAATCTCAGCTACCGCCCGTCCGTTCTTCTCCAAATGCGCTAGCCGGAGAAGCACGCGCGCGAGTCGCTGCTCGGCAGAGGAAGTCAGCAGGTTTGCCACGTGATCCCGGTAGTTCTTGACGCTAGAGAGCAAATAGGCGACCAGGGCATTGGAAGTTTTGTTCTTTTTGCGAAGCATTTGGAGCATTTTCGTTTTCTTGATGGTTCGTATGGAACTGGCGGTCAAAGCAACGGCTGTGGACATGCGAAGTGGATAGCCCGCCAGGCAAAGCTCGCCAAAAAAATCATGCACGCCCAGGATGGCAGTAACCGCGGATGATTGGTTTTTCGTTCGAGTGGTGAGCCGCACGCCGCCTGCCTGAATATAGAAAAGCGTGTAAGCAGGGGTACCTTGTTTGTAGATGTTTTGTTTGTTCCGATACTGCAAGACCTTGCCGCCCAGGCTTGCGCCGGAGCCGAAGCCGGCAACGGAGTCGGACATCTTGTTCGTGCGTTTCATGTGTCGCCCGAAACCTGGCGCGGGGCCTTGGACATTTGTGGCTTCTCCATAGACTGCACGGACTTCCGGTTAGCTGCTTGCGACCGCTCGAGAGCTCTATTGGCCTGTTCCATTGTCCGTTTGGGACACTCGTCGACCGTCAGGTGCTCTTTCTCACTTGGTGGGCGGTGGCGTCACCACGCGCTTGGGCAGCGAGTTGGTAAAACCCAGCAACTCCAAGTGCGCGTCGTCTTGCCTGGTGTTGGCCATCCCCAGAGTCCCTATAAGCTTAGAGTCCCTGTAATGTATATGCTGTGCAATAGTGAACACCCATGTGGTTGCCAGCCGTTGTCCACGGGCTTTTCGTCTTGCACCACGCATTCCGTTCGAGGACTTGCCATCGGGAGGGGCAAGCTTGTGTCTCGGTGCCGCTTGTTTAAGGTAAGTGACAAATGGCTTGCCGTCATTTTAGGATGGCCAGAGACTCCGTGCAGAAACTGCCGTTGCGGCGCAGTTTGGAGGAGGTCACTAGAAAGGAGGCGAAGAATGGCGAAGGCGAAGGAAGCGATGAGCAAGACTTTGTATGGCGTACATCCCGGAGTGGCGATGGTCGAGAAGTGGGTGGCAGAATTGAAAGTGAAGACAGGGAGGTCGCTGGAGGAATGGATCACACTCGCGGCGAAAGAAGGGCCAAAGGAGGAAAAGGCTCGGCGCGCATGGCTGAAGACGAAACACAACCTGGGGACGAACAGCGCGTGGTGGATTTCCGAACGCGTGGATGGGAAGGGCACTGAAGAAGATAGCCCAGAGGCGTATTTGAATACGGCGGCGGTATATGTGGAGGAGCAATACGCAGGAACGAAAGAGAAATTGCGGCCGATTTACGATGAGTTGCTGCGGTTAGGGAAATCGCTGGGGGAGGACGTGAAAGCGTGCCCTTGCAAGACCATGGTCCCTTTGTATCGCGAGCATGTCTTTGCTCAGATTAAGCCGGCGACGAATGCCCGGATTGATCTAGGTTTTGCGCTTGCGCGCCATAAGGGAAAATTGCCGAAGAGGATGATTGATACGGGCGGGTTGGCGAAGAAGGACCGCATTACGCACCGGATTGAATTGAAGTCGGTGGCGGAGATTGACGCGGAAGTGAAGAAGTGGCTGCGGACGGCCTACGAATTGGATGCGCAATGAGCTAGTCGTCTTCGCCAATGAGGATGGCGGCGCCGAGGACGGTGGTCCAGAGGCCGCGTTTGTCGCCGACGGCGGATTGCGTGACGTTCATGGTGCGGACGATCTTGTTGGAGATGCGGTAGACCTCTTTTTTTTCATCGAAGCTCAAATCCGGATCAAATTCCACGTTGAGAGTGGTGGCCAGCATTTCCGCGGCGAGTTCTTCGGCGTATTCGCCAGCGACTTCTTCGGTTTCCCCAAACGAATGATGCTCGGAAAGATAGCCGTACATCAGTTTATCGCTGGGGAGCGCAAGGCCGATGCTGGCGGCAATGAGGCGGTGCGCTTCCTTGGTGGAGTTTTCGCTGATGACGGTGAAAGCCACCTGGCCGGGCTTGATATGCTTCAAGCCTTCGCTGCGGGAGATCAGTTTGCAATTGGGAGGGAAAATCGAGGACACCCGCACGATATTGCACGCGGCGATGCCTGCATTGCGCAGGGCGAGCTCAAAGCTCGAAAGTCTTTCGCGATGTTTACCGACGCCTTTGGTCAGGAAGATCTTCTTAGCGACGAACGCCATGGTGCCGGGTTGTGGCGCCTCCGTGGGTGGAGTAACAGCGGAAAAAATTCCGCTGTGGAAAAATAACAAGAAGGTATTGCAGTGTCAAACGAATTCGGGGCTTTCTTGCGGCAAGAACGAAGCAAGATGAATGGATTGTGACAAGAATCTTTGCGCACGCTCAGGAATCGCCGGCGATGTGCTGAAGCAGTTTGCCGAGAGGTTTGCAGAGCGCGAGAACCTTGCCCAGATCGTCAGCGCTGAAGTCCGGTCCGGCGATGGAGGGATTGGGACCTTTGCGGCTGACCTGGATCACGCCCACGACCTTGTCGCCGGAGAGAATGGGAGCGCTGATCATCTTCTGGATGAGTTCAGAGCTTTCGCCGCCGATTTTCACGCCCTCGAAAACGGTGGCGTGGCGGACGCTGGCAAAATTATTGATGATGTCCGGACGGCTTTCGCGCGCCGTACGCGCGGCGATGGCCGAAGTGCTGGAAAGGGGGATAAAGCCGACCTGTTTGAGGGACACCGGGACGAGGAAGTGGAGGTGGCGCCAGCGCGTGGAGACTCCCAGCAGGGCGATTTCGTCGGGCCTGACACCGAGGTTTTTGGCGATGCGCTCGGCGATCCCCGTCAGGGAGATTTGGGACGTGGCGATGGCGTCCGATTCGAGGGCATTTGCGATGCGTTCCAGCTCTGAAGCAAGGCTGAGGCTCGTGGTCATGGGATATCCGTTGGGCTCGCGAAGGCTGCCAGGCGGGAGGGGCCGGGCGGATACCATCCGTCGTGTTCTCATTTAAGCGAGAAAGGCGGCAAGGCGCAACGGTATTTCGCGAGGTGCGTGTCTGAGAGAGGAACAGGCTCGGCGCTTGCATCGATGTTTTCAACTGCCTATACTGGAAGGGCCGCGAGACTTTAGCGCCCTTCAGCACCTCATGCGGCGGAGAGGGCATGTCCCGAACGGCAACCCGCTCTGAAACCGACTATCTTCTTCGCAAACTGCATTCCTTTACCGGCGTAATCCCCGTGGGTGCCTTCCTGGCGGAACATTTCTGGTCGAACAGCTACGCGCTGGTGAGCAGAGCGCAGTACGACGCGAAATCTCAAGAGTTGCAGACGATTCCGTTCCGCGTGGCGGTGGAGTGGCTGTTTATTTTTCTGCCGATGCTGTATCACGGCGGGTATGGGATTTATATCTGGTTGCGTGGGAAGTCGAATATATCGGCGTACCCGTGGGTGGGGAACTGGCTGTACACCACGCAGCGTTATACCGGTTTGATTGCCTTTGCCTACATCGGGTGGCATTTGTACACGGAACGGTGGTTGACGCACGGAAAGTCGACCTACACGGATGTGGAGGACTTGCTGCAGAATCCGTATGCGCTGGCGTTCATGTTCATTGGGGTGCTGGCGTCGTCGTTTCACCTCGGTGTGGGGATTTGGAATTTTTTGTGTAAATGGGGGTTGGCGGCGACGGTGAAGGCGCAGCGCGCGGCTGGGGCGCTTGGAGCAACCGTTGGATTCGCGTTCAGCGTGATCGGGGTTCTGATTGTTCTGAGTTTTTGGTTGAACTGGCACCCGTTTGACTTCTATTTGAAATGAGACAGCCGAAAATCATTGTAGTGGGCGGTGGTCTGGCTGGCCTGATGGCGACGATTCGCATCGCGGAGGCGGGCGTGTCGGTGGATCTGTTTTCCATTGTACCGGTGAAGCGATCGCATTCGGTTTGCGCGCAGGGCGGGATAAATGCGGCGAAAAACCAGAAGGGCGAAGGCGACACAACCTGGAAACATTTTGACGACACCATTTACGGAGGAGATTTTCTTGCGAATCAGCCGCTGGTGAGGCGAATGTGCGAAGCGGCGCCGGGGATTATTGATTTGTTGGATCGCATGGGCGTGATGTTCAACCGGACACCGGAGGGCTTGCTGGATTACCGGCGGTTCGGGGGCACCATGTATCACCGGACGGCGTTTGCTGGCGCGACGACCGGGCAACAGTTGCTGTACGCGCTGGATGAGCAGGTGCGGCGGCACGAATCGGAAGACCGCGTGAAGAAATACGAAGGGCAGACGTTTTTGTCGGCGGTGATCGACGGAGGCGGGGTTTGCCGCGGCATTTGTGCCATGGACTTGCGGTCGATGGAAGTGAAAACGTATCCGGCGGATGCGGTGATTTTCTGCACGGGCGGGATTGGCGCGATTTTTGGACGCTCCACGAATTCCGTCGTGTGCACGGGTTCGGCGCAGTCTGCGTTGTTTCAGCAGGGAGTGGATTACGCGAACGGCGAGTTCATTCAGGTCCATCCGACGGCCATTCCCGGTGAAGATAAGCTGCGGCTCATGAGCGAATCGGCGCGCGGCGAGGGCGGCCGCGTGTGGGTACCGAAAAATCCTGCGGACACCAGGCCGGCGCGGAGCATACCCGAGGCAGAGCGCTTTTACTTTCTTGAGGACTGGTATCCGAAGTATGGAAATCTTGTCCCGCGGGACATCGCGACACGTGCGATTCATCGCATTGTTTATCAAGAGCGGCTGGGGATAGCAGGGCAGGCCGCGGTCTATCTGGACGTGACGCATATTTCTCGGGAAGTGCTGGACCGGAAACTGGAAGGCATTCTGGAGATTTACGAGAAGTTTCTTGGCGTGGATCCTCGCGAAGAGCCCATGAAAGTTTTTCCGGCAATGCACTACACCATGGGCGGGATGTGGGTGAATTCCGAGGACCAGGCAACAAATGTTCCGGGGATATTTGCGGCAGGCGAATGCGAATACCAGTATCACGGGGCGAACCGGCTGGGAGCTAACTCGCTTGTCTCTTGCATATTCGGCGGAGGATTGGCGGGGCCCGCTGCAGTAAAGTATGCGCGCAGTCTTGAAAAAGGCGCTGAGTCAACAAGCACGGGCGTCTATGAAAACGAGCGCAAGCGGCAGGAGGAGAAAAATCAGGCACTGATTTCGCCGGACGGCACGGAAAATCCGATGACCATCTGGCGTGAGCTCGGTGATGTGATGACTGAGCACGTGACAGTGACGCGGATTAACAAAGATTTGCAGACCGCGGATGTCAAGATTCGAGAACTCCTGGAGCGCTACGGACGAATCAATTTGAGCGACCGGACCAAGTGGTCCAACCAGACGCTGAATTTTGCGCGGGAGCTGGGCAATATGCTTGTGCTTGCGCGCGTGGTAACGCTAGGCGCGCTCGAACGCAATGAATCGCGCGGGGCGCATTACAAGCCCGATTTTCCCGAGCGCGACGACGCAAATTGGTTGAAGACCACACGCGCCAAATGGAGGAATGGGGAAATCCGGTTTGGCTATGAGCCGGTGGACATTTCGCAGATTCCGCCGCGCGCTCGACGCTATGACGCCGCGAAGTAGCGCGAGTTGGGGGATTGTCAGGTAGCCGCGGAATCGGATTTGGGGTTGGAGAGCTTTTCTAGGATTTGCTGAGGGTTCTATGCCTGACGCCAAAGAGGTGATCGTTCGGGTGAAGCGGCAGGTCAGTCCCAAGGGGACGCCTTATTGGGAGGAGTTTGCTCTGCCGTGGCGTCCCGCGATGAACGTAATTATCTGCTTGCGGGACATCGCGGAGAATCCGGTCACGCGTGAGGGCCAGCGGACCACGCCAATCAGCTACGATTCGAATTGCCTCGAAGAGGTTTGCGGCTCTTGCGCCATGCTCATCAACGGAAAGGCGCGCATGGCGTGCTCGGCGCTCGTCGACAAATTGGACCAGCCCATCCGGCTCGAACCCTTTTCAAAATTTCCAGTGGTTCGCGATCTGGCCGTTGACCGGCAGTTCATGTTCGAAAGCCTGAAGCGTGTCAAAAGCTGGATTCCTATCGACGGGACATATGATCTCGGCGAAGGGCCGCGAATGGCTCCTGAGACGCAGGAGAAGGCTTATCCCTTGTCGCGCTGCATTTCCTGCGGAAGTTGCCTCGAGGTTTGTCCCCAGGTGAATGATAACAACAAGTTTATCGGCGCAGCGATCATCAGTCAGGTGCGGCTTTTCAACATGCATCCCACGGGCGCTATGCACGCGAAAGAGCGCATCGCGGCGCTGATGGAACCCGGCGGAATTCAGGACTGCGCGAACGCGCAGAATTGCGTGAAAGCTTGCCCCAAAGACATTCCCTTGACCGAATCCATCGCTGAAATGAACCGGCAAGCGTGGAAACAAGCGCTGGTTGGCTGGCTCGTGGGTTAATTCCCGGCTTGTCCGCGGGTGAGAAGGCCACGCAAGCCGATCGTATTGCCTTCCTGAGCACGAAGCGTACCGATGGCTCACCTAATCCCGCTTGGTCACAATCGTTGGCAAGATTCGGAAACCACCCCTTCCGTACCATCGAATAGGGTAAACTCTCTCTTCATTTTTGATTCTTGGAGGGTGTATATGCAACGCGGCAGCGGTATTTTTCGGGCAAGCGTCCTTTGCGGGGTGATGGCGATTCTCGCGGGACGTTCCTCGGCGGACGACATCGCTGATCGTGCGAAAAAGCTGCATTTCTCGTCCATTGTCCTAGACACGCATGACGATACCACGCAACGCTTCTTCTCGAAGAGCTTCGACATCGGCAAGCGCAATACCGACGGCCACATCGACATCCCGCGTATGCGCGAAGGAGGCATGAACGCGATTTTCTTTTCTATCTGGATTGACGGCAGAATCATGGGGCCGCCGGCGGTGCAAAAGGCGCTGGACCAGATTGACGCGGTGCATGAAAACGTAAACAAGTACTCGAAGGACATGGTGTTTTGCCGCACCGCGGAAGAAGTGCGTCGCGCGCACGCGCAAGGGAAGATCGCGGCTCTGATCGGCGTCGAAGGTGGTCACATGATCGGAAACGACATTCGTGTGCTGCGTATGTTCGGTGATTTGGGAGTGCGCTACATGACGCTCACGCATTTTTACAACGATGAATGGGCGGATTCCTCCACCGCCAAGCCGGAGCACAACGGGTTGACTGATTTTGGCAGGGATATTGTGCGGGAGATGAACCGGCAGGGAATCATGGTGGACATTTCTCATGTATCCGACAAAACGTTCTACGATGCGCTGGAAGTCAGCAAAGCGCCGCTGATAGCCTCGCATTCCTCTTGTCGCGCGCTGTGCAACCATGTGCGCGATATGTCCGACGACATGATCAAGGCGCTGGCCGCGAAAGGCGGGGTCATTCAGATAAACTACGAGAAAAGTTTCATCGATCAAGCCTACAAGGACGCCCAGGACAAGTTTTCCGGCGGTGTGGTAGCCATGATGGACCAGCTCAAAAAAGAGTGCGGCGACAATGAAGACTGCCTGAACAAAAAGATGACCGAGATGACGGACAAAGCCACTGCGGAGGGCAAACTGCCGCACGTGAGTTGGGAAAGAATTATTGACCACATCGATCATGCCGTGAAGCTTGTCGGGGCAGATCACGTGGGTTTGGGTTCCGATTTTGACGGAGCGAGCATGCCCGAAGGCATGGATGACTGTACTCATCTACCGCGAATTACTGAGGCTCTCATGCGCAAGGGCTATAGCGATGACGACATTCGCAAGATTCTCGGCGGGAATTTGTTGCGTGTGATGGAGCAAACTGAGCGTGTCAGCCGCGAGATGGAAGCCGCGCGATAAGAAAATCAATCTAGCGGTAGTATCGAGGGCCCGTCTCAGAGTGGGGATGTGTCTTCTGGCCGGGATGGTGCTGGCGGGTGCGATGGTAGCGGCAACGAGGGCGGACAGCATCACACAACGGGCGCGGCAACTGCATTTCTCTTCGATTGTTATCGACACGCACGACGATACAACCCAGAGATTTCTGGACGGCGAGTTCGATTTGGGTGCGCGCAACGCCCTGGGAAGCATCGATATCCCGCGGATGAAGGTGGGCGGCCTCGGGGCGATCTTCTTTTCGATTTGGATTCCGAGCAAGATTACCGGGCCGGAGGCGGTGAAGCGCGGACGCGCCCAAATTGATGCGGTTCGCGAGCAGATTCGCAGGCATTCGGACGATCTTGTGCTGGCAACCACGGCCGACGGAATTCGCGAAGCTCACAAACAGGGCAGAATCGCTGCACTCATGGGCATCGAGGGCGGCCACTTGATTGCGAGCGACCTTGACGTGCTGCGCACTTATGCTGCGCTTGGCGCGCGGTATATGACACTGACACACAGCGGGAATGCGGAGTGGGCCGATTCCTCGACCGCCAAGCCAGAGCACAACGGCTTGACGGAGTTCGGCAAGGACGTCGTGCGGGAGATGAACCGGCTAGGGATGATTGTGGACATCTCCCATGTCAGCGACAAGACGTTTGCCGACGTTTTAGAAATCAGCAAGGCGCCGGTGTTTGCTTCGCATTCCGATTGCCGCGCCATTTGCGATGCGCCTCGGAATATGAGCGATGACATGATAAGAGCTCTAGCTGCGAAAGGCGGCGTGATCCAAATCAATTATCATGTAGGTTTTCTCAGCCAGGACTTTCGCAATGCGGAGAAAGCACACCCGGAATGGGACAAGGCCATCGCGCTGGAAGTTCAGAAGCGGTGCAGGGATAGAGCAGGTTGCCAGTTGATCGAAGGCGACCGCATCACAAGGGAATACGTATTGCGCGGCGATTTGCCTCGAGTCGAGTGGACCAAGATTATCGAGCACATCGACCACGCGGTGAAGGTCGCGGGCATCGACCACGTTGGACTTGGCTCCGATTTCGATGGAGCGAACATGCCCTTTGGGATGGAGGACGCCACCAAGCTGCCCCAGATCACGAACGCTTTGCTGGAAAAGGGTTATTCCGAGGGTGACGTAAGGAAGATTCTCGGCGAGAATACACTTAGGCTTATGGCCGAAGTCGAGCGCATCAGCCGCGAGCTGAATGCCGCCAAGTGATTGCGAGCCGCGATTCGGAGCAACCTCAGGAAATCAGCTTGGAGAGGGAAGAACAATGCATAAATGTGGATGGATGACGATTACGGGGCTGATGTTGTTTCTAGCAAGTACGTGCAACGAGGCGCGAGCGCAAGCGGCCCAAGCGCAAGCCCCGTCGCAGCCTAATGCCACTGGGAGCACCCACAAATCAGCCGCGGCCAGCCCGTACGACCGAGCGTTGCTTCGGCCTGCTCTCCTTACGGCGAGAGCGCCCGCCACGTACCAGGTGAAATTTACCACGACGAAGGGCGACTTTGTCATTAGCGTCACGCGCGCGTGGGCGCCTCTCGGCGCGGACCGGTTCTACAATCTTGTGCGCCGTCATTTTTATGACAATACGAGTTTCTTTCGCGTGCTGAAGGGATTCGTGGTGCAGTGGGGCATCAGTGCTTATCCTCCTGTTTCGGCGGCATGGTCGCGCGCGCCGATAAAAGATGACCCCGTCGTGCAGAGCAATTTGCGCGGGTCCATCACCTATGCCATGGGTGGGCCGAATACCCGGACGACGCAAGTCTTCGTCAATTTGGTCGACAACAACCGGTTGGACGGCATGGGATTCTCTGCGTTTGGCCAGGTCACCGAGGGGATGGACGTGGTCGAGGCGCTGTATGCGGGCTATGGCGAGGGCGCGCCGGATGGCCAAGGCCCACAACAGGACCTTATCGAAAAGTCGGGCAGGCCCTATCTTGACAAGGGCTTCGACAAGCTCGATTCCATAAAGACTACGACACTGATCCTGCCGCCGGGTGCGACGCCGGCGAAGTCACTTACCGCGCCAAAGGCGGCGCCGACACCGGCCACCCCCAAACCGTAATGGTGCCATGGTCGTCGATTACTTTTTTGAATTGGATGCATCTAAAGTATTGTGATGGTCTTCTTTTGACTTAGAGGGGACTGCGAGGTATTCTCGATCGTCGTGATTACCTGTTGCCAGATTAAGTGTTGTTCGTGCGCACGCAAGGCTGCGTGTTGTATGACACTCATCTCTGGCCAGGGGAGTTTCCGGACTTAGCGGTCATTTAAGATTCAAAGTTCCGAAGCCCACGTTGCCAGAGGTTCAGGCCACGTGGGTTTTTTGTTTTTGGAACAAGCTTCTGGGACAGGTGATGGACCGATGGGCGAAATCAAAGAGACGAAAGCGCAACGTATCGAGCGTTTCAAGTACTCGAAGAATGCCTGGGAGCATTTCGACGAGATCCGCGAGTTTGCGCGCAAGGGCTATGCGGCGATTCCACCGGAGTGGTTCAGCACGTATTTCCGGGCGTGGGGCGTATACACCCAGGGAGATGGCGCAGGAGTCGTCGGCGGCACGGGCGGAGAAGGCAAGAGCACGCCCTACTTCATGGTGCGGATTCGTATCCCCAATGGCCTGTTGCGCAGCGAGCAGGTACTCGCGGTTGCGGACATTGCCGAGCGGCATGCGCGAGGCGTTGCGGATATTACGGTCCGGCAGAACTTCCAGTTGCATTGGGTGACGTTGGAATCATTGCCCGAAGTGCTCGAGACACTCTGGCGCGCGGGCTTGACGACCACCGGTGCTTGTGGAGACGTTGCACGCAACATCACAGGCTGCCCAGTTGCGGGGCTAGACGCGGAAGAAATTGTGGATGCCTCGCCGCTCGCGCTGGCCATCGACCAGGAACTGGGAGGCGCTGCGGCGTTCTATAATCTGCCGCGCAAATTTAAAATCTCCATCACTGGATGCAGGCACTGGTGCTCGTATCCGGAGATCAATGACGTGGCGCTGACAGCTACGACACGCAAGAGGGGCGGCGCAAGCGAGACGGGATTCTCGCTAAGAACTGGCGGGGGTTTATCGACCGATCCGCATATAGCCTTGCGGCTGAATGCTTTCATTCAATGGAACCAAGTCGTCGCCGTGGCGCGCGGCGTAGCGGAAATTTTTCGCGCGAGCGAAACGCTTCGGCAGAGCAGAGACAAGGCCCGCCTGAAATTTCTATTCTTACAACAGGGTTGGACCGCGGAAAGCTTCCTGGAAGAACTGGAGCGGCAGATCGGCTTTTCTCTAGACCCCGCCGAGCTGGAACACGTTCCCGCGGACATTCATCGCGACCACGTCGGTATTCACGAGCAAAAGCAGCCAGGTCTCATCTACGTAGGCGCCTCCGTGCTGCGAGGCCGCATCACGTCGCAACAATTGCGCACGGCGGCGGATCTGGCGGATCGCTACGCGGACGGCCACATTCGTACCACCACCATGCAGAATTTGCTGATCGTCAACGTGCCACAACGAGACGCGGCCACCGTTGCACATCAGCTTGAAGTTGCTGCCCTCGCGGTGAAGGCCTCGGTATTCGCACGCGGAACGGTGGCCTGCACGGGATCCGAATTTTGCAAGCTCGCACTGACGGAAACAAAAGGCTTTGCGCGATGGCTCACGCAAGAACTCGAAGAGCGGCTTCCCGGTTTTCAGGAACAGTTGCGGCTCAACATCACTGGTTGTCCGAATAGTTGCGGCCAGCATTGGATCGCCGACATCGGTATTGAAGGAAAAAAAATCAAGGTAGATGGGCGGATGGTAGACGCCTACTACTTCTGTATCGGCGGAAGCCTCGGCCAAGTTGCTTCGCTGGCCCGGCCGGTTGGCTATCGCTGCGCGGCCTCGGATGTTCCCGATGCCATCGAGCGGTTGCTCGCCCGATTCAACGAGCGCAGAGAAGCAGACGAGAATCTGCGGCTGTTTTTGGCGCGGCATTCAAATGAGGATCTTCGAGCGATTCTTGCGGGCAGTCACGTCGCCCCCGTGGAGCGCGATCTGGCGCTGGGCCCGGTGCCCCAGGGAGTGGAGGGTTGAACATGAGCCTCTTTCCCATCTTCGTGAAGCTCGAGGGCCGGCTGGTTGTTGTCATTGGCGGCGGGAGCGTCGCGGAGGCGAAGATTCCCGGCATGCTGAGCGCCGGTGCACGCGTCCGGCTACTCGCGCCTTCCATCACCCCGCAAATTGCCCAATGGGTGCGGTTCGGAAAAATTGACTGGCTGCCAAAGGAATTTGAAGCGGCGGATCTGAACGGAGCATTTCTCGTGATCGCGGCGACTTCCGCGCCGGGCGTGAATGAAGCCGTTTTTCGCGAGGCGGAGGCTCGCGGACTTTTCTGCAACGCGGTCGATGACATCGAGCACTGCCATTTTTACTACGGAGCCGTGGTGCAGCGCGGAGATTTGCAGATCGCGATCTCTACAAACGGCAAGAGCCCGGCGCTCGCGCAACGCCTGAGGAAGCAACTCGAACTGGAGATAGGGCCGGAGTATGAGGCGTGGCTCGAATGGCTCGGCGCGGCGCGCGAAGCGCTGCGTGCACGCGGCCCGAGTTCAGAAAGTACGAAGAAATTGCTGCATGAGCTGGCGAGCCGGCCGATGTTCCAGGAATTTCTTCGGCAAGCCAATCGGCGACCGGGCCATCGAGGAGCGGCGTGATGGGCAGGGTGTATCTCGTCGGAGCGGGACTTGGCGATCCCGAATTGCTGACGCTCAAGGCCGCGCGCCTTTTGGAACAGGCGGACGTCGTGCTGCATGACTCGCTGGTGAGCCGCGAAGTGCTGGCAAGAATCCCGACCCGCGCGGAGGTGATCGACGTCGGCAAACGCTGCGGCAGAAAGTTACTTACGCAAGACGAAATCAACGCGCTGCTTGTGAGCTACGCCGCCTCCCACCAGGTGGTGGTGCGATTGAAAGGCGGTGATCCGTCGATTTTTGGGCGCGCAGGAGAAGAACTCGAAGCCCTGCGCAAGGCCAGAGTGGAATTTGAAGTCGTCCCGGGCGTAACAGCGGCTTTGGGTGCGGCGGCGGCAGCGGGCATCTCCCTAACCGATCGTCGCGTCGCCTCCCAGGTATTGCTTTCGACTTTTTCTCGCGGCCTCGATGCCAACGCAATGGACTGGGGCTGCCTCACGCCTGCCACCACACTCGTTCTCTATATGCCCGGCCCTGATTACGCGGAGGTCGCGCGGCGTCTCGCAGAAGCGGGCCTTCCGGCCGATTTGCCGTGCGTCATCGTTTCCGGAGCGTCGAGCTCGCAACAGCGGGTGCTTTGGAGCAGCGTTGGCGCGCTTTCCGCCGAAGAAAAGCTGCCTGCTCCGGCGCTGATGATTGTTGGACGCGTTGCTTCGCAGCAGATTCGCGGGATTGACGAGGCGTTCTGGCGCATCCAGCCGAACCCGCCCGCGGCCCGCCCGGTTTCCGTAAGTTAGTCAGGAGAACGCCACATGAATACAGAAGAAAGCGAAGTGCAGGTAAAGAAGCCATGGCGTCTATCGCTGGATAGCTGGGCAGTGGTAATCGCATTGCTCGCCGCGCTGCTCGTTCGCGCTGGGGCGTTCAAACATATCCCGTGGTGATCGACACGCTGGCAAAACACAAAGAGGGCAAGGAGAAAACATGGCCGACGGAGTCGCAGTTCCCCAGGTACAGCCGTGGCAGCCGGCGCTCCGCTTTCTTCGAGTCATTCCGGGCGTGCTTTTGCTCGCAGCCATCGGTTACGCGGGCAAATTGCTCGAGCAAAACCTGGGCGCGTACGCAAAGGCGCACCACTGGGTCTTTCCCAACATCGAATATGTGCTTTGGGCCATCCTTTTGGGGCTGCTCATTTCCAACACCATCGGCGTTCCGGAGATCTTTCGCACCGGCGTCGCGACGTATGAATTTTGGCTGAAAGCCGGCATCGTGCTGCTGGGCTCCCGCTTCCTGCTCGGGGATATTCTGAAACTCGGCGGCGTCAGTCTGCTTCTCGTAGCCATCGAAATTACGGGAGCCATGGCCTTCATGACCTTCCTCGGCCGAGTCTTCCATCTCAAGCCGAAATTGATCACGCTTCTCGCCGTCGGTTCTGCCGTTTGCGGGGTCAGCGCCATCATCGCCACTAAAGGCGCCATCGACGCCGACGATGAAGACTCCTCTTTCTCTATTGCTGCGATTCTCGCGCTCGGCGCATTGGCGCTCTTCACTTTTCCTTTGATCGGTCACGCCTTACACCTGGGCGACCGCGCCTACGGCATTTGGGCTGGCCTCGCGGTGGATAACACTGCAGAAGCCACCGCTGCGGGCGCGCTTTACTCCGACGCCGCGGGAAAGTTGGCTGTCCTCGTGAAATCCACGCGCAACGCCATGATCGGCTTCGTGGTCCTGGCTTATGCGATCTATTGGGCCAGCCAGGGCCAAGCCAAAGCGGTGGGCAACAAAGCCGCGTTTCTCTGGCAGAAATTCCCAAAGTTCGTTCTGGGTTTCCTGCTCATTTCCGTTCTCGCCACGTATCAGTTCTTCAGCAAGGATCAGGTGGGCACGATCGCCAACCTCTCGCGCTGGGCCTTTCTGCTTACTTTCGCCGGCGTCGGCCTGCGGACGAATTTCCGCGACATGCGCAAACAAGGCTTGCGGCCCTTCGCCGTGGGGGCTATCGGCGAAGTCGTGATCGCGGTATTTACATTAGGTTTGGTCGTTGCAGCCGAAAAACTCTTCGGCTTTTAACAGGCCAGGGGCCAACACAAAAGGCGGCGCGGAAAAGTCGGTCGGCCCGCCAAGCGATTCCCGCGCTCCTGATTTTTCTGCTCTTACAATCCGAGGACGTTCACCAACTCCCGCACGGACGCCGAGGATTTCTCGAGCGCCGCGTTTTCTTCTGCGGTCAGCTTGATCTGGATAATCTCCTCAGCGCCGCCTGCACCCAGCTTCACCGGGACGCCGACAAAAAGCCCTTTGATCCCATACTCACCGTCCAGGTACACGGCGCAAGGCAAAATCTTCTTCTTGTCTTTCAAAATGGCTTCCACCATCTCCACCGCCGCTGCAGACGGCGCATAATAGGCAGAGCCCGTCTTCAAAAGATTGACAATCTCTGCGCCGCCCTTGCGAGTACGTTCCACGATCGCGTCGATCCGTTCTTTCGGCAGCAAATCGGGGAGGGGAATTCCGGCAACGGTCGAATAACGCGGCAGTGGCACCATGTCATCGCCGTGCCCGCCGAGCACAAACGAGTGCACATTCTCCACGCTGACTTTGCATTCCGTGGCCACAAACGAGCTCATGCGCGCCGAGTCCAGCACTCCGGCCATTCCCAGCACGCGGTTTTTTGGAAAGCCGCTCACCTTGAACGCGGCTTGCGCCATGGCGTCCAGCGGATTGGTCACCACGATGATGATGCAGTTCGGCGAGTGCTTGACGATCTGCTCGACCACCGCCTTCACCACGTCGTAATTGGCCTTCAACAAGTCATCGCGGCTCATCCCCGGTTTGCGCGGAAAACCTGCCGTGATCACTACGACGTCGCTGGCCGCGGTAGCGCTGTAGTCCCCGGTGGCCGTCGAGACGCCCGTGGCGCGCGAATCGGTCCGCGTAATCGGGCCCGACTCCAGCATGTCGAGTGCCTTGCCCGCTGGCGGTCCATCCAGAATATCCGTCAACACTACATCCGCCAGCTCGAGGTCGACAATCCGCTGCGCCGTCGTTGACCCCACAAAACCGCCGCCCACCACCGTTACTTTTTTTCTGCTCATCCGTCTCCTCGTGTTAGTTGGAATGTCTCTGCGCGGTCTCAGCGTGCTGTGGGTCTCCGCATTATCCTTGATCTTCAGATTTGGTAACTAGCGCGCCAAGGCCGCAGTCGTCATGTTCTCAATAATCGCGGTCGCAAATGCCGCGGTTCCGACCTTCGTCGCGCCCGGCATGAGCCGTTCTAGATCATACGTTACGCGTTTCTGCTGGATCGTCCGCGCAATGCCATCCTCGATCAACTGAGCCGCTTCTTTCCATCCCAGGAACTCAAACATCATCGCGCCAGACAGCATCAGAGAACTCGGATTGATCACGTCCTTATCCGCGTATTTCGGAGCCGTGCCGTGGGTAGCCTCAAAGACTCCGAAACCATCGCCGATGTTCGATCCCGGGGCCATCCCCAACCCACCGATCTGAGCCGCACAAGCATCGGAAAGATAATCCCCGTTGAGATTCGGAGTCGCCAGCACACTATATTCATCGGCACGCAGCAGCACTTGCTGAAAGACGGAATCCGCGATGCGATCGTTGATCATCAACTTCTTCTTCCACTGCCCCTTACCGTGCGTCGCGTAAATCGCGTCGAGCGTCTGTTGCACTTCGTCGCAAATGGCCTTCGTCAACGCTTCGGTTGCCTGCTCAAGCCCCGGCTCGATCATCGCCGCGTTCTGCTCGACGCGCAGCCCCGGATTCTTATCCAAGTTGTCGAGAATCCAGCTCTCGCGCTCGGTAACTGTTTCCGCCCGGAATTCCTCGCGCGCCAGGTCATAGCCCCAATCGCGAAACGCCCCCTCGGTGAATTTCTGAATGTTCCCCTTGTGCACGAGCGTCACGCTTTTTCTGCCGTGCGTCAGCGCGTACTTGATGGCCCGCCGAACCAACCGCTTTGTGCCCGTGGGCGAAATCGGCTTGATTCCCACGCCGGAATCCCAGCGGATCTGCTTTTTGCCGTCCTTGAGCATTTCGTGATTCAAAAAATCGAGCAACTTCTTCACTTCCGGCGTACCGGACTTCCATTCGATGCCGATGTAAACGTCTTCCGTGTTCTCGCGGAAGATAACGATATCCATCTTCTCCGGGCTTTTGACGGGGGAGGGAACTCCGGCGAAATAGCGCACCGGACGCTCGCAAGAATACAGATCTAAGAGTTGCCGCAACGCCACGTTCAGCGATCGAATCCCGCCGCCCACCGGCGTCGTCAGCGGCCCTTTGATGGCCACGCGAAAATCGCGAATGGCGTCGACGGTTTCATCCGGCAGCCATTCTTTGTACGCATTGAACGCCTTCTCCCCCGCAAAGACCTCAAACCACGCGACGCTGCGCTTCCCGCCGTAAGCATGCTCCACGGCAGCGTCAAAAACTCGCCGCGAAGCTTTCCAAATGTCGCGGCCCGTGCCGTCTCCCTCGATAAATGGAATGATCGGCGTGTCGGGAACCTGCAGTTCACCACCGCTGTAGCCGATGGTCTTGCCCCCAACAGGAATAGCCTGGCCGTTATATGAACTCTTCATGAATGCACATCCTTCCTGGACTCTTGAGCGGTTCCTGTTGAAATGCCGTGCAGCCGTTCGCCGAGTTTGCTGATTCACACATGCTGGCGCGAACCTAAAAACATACCATAAGCCGCGTGAACTCCGAAATGTACAACCGTAGCTGGCATTCGCGAGTATGCTCACAAGAACACGGGTGTGCGCGTCTTGAAACGCCCGGCGTGGTATATACTCGCACCGCGAAGTTGCGCCGAGGTTTGCAATTCACGCGAAGGAGACCGACCGATGATGCTTGATTGGAATGAATATCACAAAGAGCTGGGCGCCAGGATTGGCGAGTTGGCAAAACTCAGCCCGGACACTGTCGGTGGATATCAAAAGCTGAGTGCCGCCAACTCCAAGACCGGCAAGCTGGACGAAAAGACTCGACAGCTCATTTCACTGGCAGTGGCCGTCACGACCCGTTGCGACGGTTGCATTGTCGTACATTCCGAAGCTGCTTTAAAAGCAGGAGCAACGAAAGAGGAGATATCGGAAGCTCTCGGCGTGGCCGTGGCGATGAACGCCGGCGCCGCTCTCGTTTATTCGACACGCGTGCTGGATGCTGTCGCCGCAAAGACGGCGCAAGCGCACGGCGCCTGATCTTCGCGCCGCGCGTTCCGTCGCATCGCTATTTCTTTTTCTTTGCTTTCGCAGTCTTCGAAGCCTTCGGAGATTTTGGCGAAATAACGTCGCCGGTGCGGGTCCTGCTGGCTTCGATAGCGCCTTTTGTGGCGACGACGTTCTTGGTCAGGTCCACGGTAAACGCATCCAGGCTGGTCGTTTTGTTTGTAGTTTCATCGACGCCCAGCGATTCACATAGAATTGAACTCTTATCGACTGTCAACAGCAGGAAACCATACATGGTGTTGTTATAGACATTGAGTGTTAATTGATTGCCTTTGCCATCGTTGCCGGGAATTCCGGGCTGCGGATTCACGCCGTTCTTCCCCGTGCGCGGTGCGCTGAGGTTCAAGTACCCGCCGTTGCCCGCCACTACATAGGCTATTTGCCGGCCGTCAGCCTTCATGGTGCGCGTATATCGCTCGTAAAGGTGGGCGTTCCCGGAAAGCATGATATCCGGCCAGATCTTGGCGGTTGTGCAGGCTTGGTCGATTTGCGCCAGCATATCCGGGCTCGGGAAATGCGATTTGCTTATCGTGAATGGCGGATGATGCGTGGCAATGATCAGCGCAAATGGAGCGGCACCCTTCTGCGCGCGTTGCGCCGCCGCTGCCGCCAAGTGGCTCTCGAGAAAGGTCAATTGCGCCGGTCCGGTATTCGGATCACTGATGACTCCCGTGGCCTCCGCCGCATTTGAATAAAGCCCGACAATCTTCAAAAACGGCGCGTTCAGAGTGAAATACGCGCCCGGCTGCGTCATTGTGGTTCGCGCAAAACCTATTGCCGAAGGGTCCTTGGTTGGCGCGTTCGAGCAGAAATTGTTGAAGAAAGGCTCAAGCGAGTACTTGACCGGCTCGCCCTTGAAAAGCACCCCGTCGTGATTTCCAGGTATGGCGAGGATGGGCCCTTGGTAGTCCCGATAAGGATCGTAAAACTGATCGTAATAATACCGTTCCTGTCCGAAGTAATAGACCACATCCCCGAGATGGTAGAAAAACGCAGGGCGCCCATTTGCGAATACTTCCGTACCGATGTCGGCGGACATGGCGTCGGCCACGGCAAACTGGTGTGAAGGCTCCTTGACACCGCCCGTGTCGCCCACGGAGTGAAACACGATTTTGCCGGCGTTTTGAATTGCCTGAATGGATTCTGAACTTGGCACGTCGCTCAGCGCCATGACCGGTGGCGTCTTCCGCGGTTGGGGAATGGCCTCATGGCCTGGATTTCCGTCACGCCGGAATCTGCAAAAACGTCTTTTGGGTCAAACTCGTTGTAATTATCGGGAGAGGGTTGAGGATTTGCAAAGGTAAAACCGGGGCTGGCCATTGTGTTTCCCTCCGAGTGTAGGTCCCGAGGCCAGGTACGGGTGGAGACAACCTACCACACTGCAGACGTCGACACTATGAAAACCCAGCAGCGCCGCGAAGTCCAGAAACAAAAATCATCCGTGACACGAGCCATGGGCGTTTTTGTCATCGGCAGGCAATAAATTCGTCGCCACGCTCAACGCCCCAGTTCCTGCGGGGGCACCCTCTAGAACATATTCCAGAGGTACTGGTTGTAAACCTCGTGGTGGTACTGTACTTCGGGCGCCTTCACAAATGTGCCCAGGGCTCGGGGGCAGCGATCGGCAGCAGCTCGTTTCAGGTCGGCGTAGCGTCCCTTGACGTCCGCACCGAAGAGCTTTGTTGTCCACTCAGCCTTCTCGAAGTTTTCCAGTGCCGTGTATATATTGTCCGGCAGGTAGCGTTCCGCCGAACGCAGATTCTTTATTTTCGCAGTTTCACCATCCAACCCGGTCTTGAAAATCGAGTACATGACCATGTAGGGATTTGCATCGGGAGCGACGGCGCGCACTTCCGTGCGCATACTGCGTTCATTGCCGATAGGGATGCGCACCATCGCGCCGCGATCTGTTGGAGAAGCCTTGAGCTGGTTAGGCGCCTCGAAGTGCGGGTCCAAGCGCCGAAAGGCATTGACGCTGGAATTGAGTAGCAGGCAGATATCGTTTCCATGGGTAAGAATGCGGTCCACGAACTCCCAGCCCATCTTGCTCAACTGCTCTTCACCCTTCGGCTCCCAAAACAGGTTCTTGGCATCCTTGCTGACAGACACGTTGGTGTGCATGCCGTTGCCGTTCACACCGACAACCGGCTTCGGCAAAAAGCAGGCCGTCGACCCCATGTTGGTCGCCACCTGCCGGCAGATTAGTTTGTAAAGCTGGATCTGGTCCGCGGCCTGCACCACTTCGCCATAGCCATAGTTGATCTCGAACTGCGACGGGGCGACTTCCGGGTGATCTTTCTCGTTCTGAAAACCCATGGCGCGTTGCACTTCGGCCGTCGTATCGATAAATGTCCGCAGCGGATCTCCGGGAAGAGAATGGTAATAGCCCCCGGTGTTGACATACTCGAACTTTGCGGTCTCGTGATAATGCCGCTCCGCGTCGGGGCCCCGAAAGAGAAAGCCTTCGATCTCGTTTGCAGCGTTGAGGGTGTAGCCTTTCTTCTCGTGGAGCTGGTCGGCGTAGCCCTTCAGGACGCCGCGAATATCGCCCGCATACGGAGAGCCATCCTTATCGATGACATGGCCGAAGACCAGCACCTTGCCGGAGCCCAAAACATCGGACGGCCCCCAGTAGAACGCGCCCCAATCCATGGCCAAGCGCAGGTCGCTCTCGCGCTGCGCGGTGAACCCACGAATCGAGGAGCCGTCAAAAGTCAGATTATCCCAGCTCTTGATCAAAAACTTCTTGTCGTAGTCCAGCATGTGCAAGCGGCCTTCAAGATCGCTGAAGAGCACCGTGACGGCCTTGATGCGCTTCTCGTCCGTCAGGTACTTGATCCGCTCTTCCTGAATTTTGTGCGCGGCGACGCGGTTCTTGCGCTGCTCTTTGGCCTTCAGGTTCAACTCTTCGAGCTCGTCATAGGAAAGAGCAAGGAAATTACGCAGTTCGTTCGACATGAATCTCCTCGAAATAAGATGAGTTCGGGTGT
>JABCZF010000034.1 GCA_013289825.1 Acidobacteriota bacterium
ATCCTGGCTTCGACCCATCACACACGCTGACTCTTACTCTCTCACTCTGGGGTCCCAAATCCGCGGATGAACCGGCGATTGCTTTTTTCGATCAAGTTCTCGAGCGTATACAAGCACTTCCCGGGGTCCAATCGGCCGGAATCGTCAGCCAACTCCCGCTCGGCGGCAACCTGGATAGGTACGGCGTCCACGTTGAAGGCAAGTCGCTAGCAAATCCCGAAGAGGATCCCAGCGCCGATCGCTATTCGATCACTCCAGGTTATCTACGCGCGATGCACATTCTGTTGTTGGGCGGCCGCGAGTTCGACGAGCGCGACGTTCGAACCTCTCCTATGGTCGCGCTGGTCAACGACTCCATGGCTCGCCAGTTTTGGCCGGGCGAAGATCCCGTCGGCAAGCGCTTCCGAATGGGCGACACGAAAGGCCCCTGGAAAACAGTCGTCGGCGTCGTGGGCGATGTCCTGCACCAAGGACTCGACGCCCCGCACAGCATCCAAGTCTATTTGCCCAACACACAATTCACAGACGCCTTGGTGATCCTGGCCGTGCGCACCTCCAACGACCCGCGATCGTTGGCCGCCGCGGTGCGCTCAGAAATTGCCTCCCTCGACCCACAAGTTCCCATCTCCGAAGTCGCGACCATGGACGAAGTGGTCCGCGCCTCGGTAGCCAATCAACGCTTCGGCGCACTCCTCTTTCTACTCTTCGGCGCCATCGCACTGGTCCTCACCGCCGTCGGGATTTACGGCGTCATCTCCTACGGTGTAGCCCAGCGCACACACGAAATCGGCATCCGCCTGGCGCTAGGCGCGGGAAGACGTGAAGTGCTCAGCATGGTTGTGAGCGAGGCGCTGAAACCGGCGCTGCTGGGTGCGGCGCTAGGCCTTTCGGCGGCGTTCGGTTTGACTCGTCTCTTGACGCGTCTGCTCTACAACGTCAAGCCCACCGACCCGCAGGTCTTCGCCGGTGTTCTTCTTTTGTTGATTGCTGTGGCGTTGCTCGCGTCCTACATCCCCGCGCGCCGCGCCACTCGCGTCGATCCTATGGTCGCTCTGAGGTACGAGTAGGAAATAGTGAAGGCATTAGCAGCATCAAGGAGGACCTGTGAACACAAATCGTTGGCTAAGCACTCTGCCGCTGCGCCTGCGCTCCCTCTTTCGCCGCGATCAAGTAGAACGGGAACTGCGCGATGAGCTCGAACATCACCTCGAACAGAAAACGCAACAGTACCTAGCCGCAGGCCTCGGCGCCGAAGAAGCTCACCGCAAAGCCCGCCGGGAATTCGGCGGCCTGGAGTCGTCCAAAGAGAATTGCCGCGACACGCGTCGCGTTCGCATCATCGAAACCTCGTTCCAAGACATACGCTTCGGTCTACGCATGCTGCGGAAGAACCTTGGCTTCACGGCGATCGCCGTACTGACTCTCGGTCTGGGCATCGGCGCCAACACCGCCATCTTTAGCATGGTCAATTCGTTCCTCCTCCGCCCGCTGCCGATAAAAGAGCCCGAACAGCTCACCGTGCTCGGCATGCAGCTCAAAAAGGGCCCCCTCGAGACTTCCTTCTCCTATCCAGAACTCGAAGATCTAGAGACGCAATCCTCTTCTGTCTTCTCGGATGTGATCGCCGATGAACTGGGCGACGCTGGCGTAACCCTCGACGGAAAGACCGAACCCATTATCGTCAACTATGTCAGCGGCAATTTCTTCACCGCGCTCGGTGTCGAACCCTTGCTCGGCCGCTTCATTCTTCCTTCCGAAGGTTCTATCAGCACGTTGAATCCGGTTATCGTTCTCGGTTACGCCTACTGGCAAACACGCTTCGGCGGCGATCCCAACGTCATCGGCAAGACCGTCCTCTATGACGGCAGCCCGGTCACCGTCATTGGCATCACGCCAAAGGAATTTCAC
The DNA here is from genome assembly GCA_013289825.1 of Acidobacteriota bacterium. Classification (GTDB taxonomy): domain Bacteria; phylum Acidobacteriota; class Terriglobia; order Acidiferrales; family UBA7541; genus Acidiferrum. The sequence goes on from JABCZF010000034.1 coordinate 1,909, forward strand.
GGCCTGTATACGCTCGCGGACATCCAGGGCTTCTTGCCTTTCGGCATGCACCAGGTGGATAGCGCGTACGAGCCAGACGCCCCCACGAATCGCGGCGATCGCAATCTTGTGGTCTACGCGCGCCTGGCCCCCGGGATCAGTCTAGCGAAGGCGCAGGCCGCGCTGGACGTCATGAGCGACCGCCTTGCCAAGCAAAATCCAGCGGTCGAAGAGGGCATGGCCATCAGTGTGTTCCCGGAGCGCTACTCCCGGCCAGCACCGGACCCCGATCGAGGTATCTTCAAAGTGGCCACCTTGTTTCTCATCCTGGCTGCGCTGGTGCTAATTCTCGCGTGCGTCAATATCGCCAATTTCCTGCTCGTCCGGGCCACCGCGCGCCAGCGCGAAATGGCGATCCGCACCGCTCTCGGCGGCACGCGCCTACGTCTCATCCGCCAGCTGCTTACGGAAAGTGTGCTGCTGTCTCTCTCGGGAGGCCTCGCCGGAATTCTCTTTGGATTGGCCGGCAGCAATGCTCTAAGTTCCATTCACCTCGGAACTACTCTGCCCGTTCTTCTCGACTTTCATCTCGATTGGCGCGTGTTCGGTTACGCGTTCGCCGCGGCGCTGATCACCGGCATCGTTGTCGGCATCGTGCCCGCTCTTCGCGCTTCACGACGCGGAGTTATCGAGGCCGTCCGTGACGGCGGCCGCACCATGACCGGCAGCCGCAGCCGCTTCCGTACCACGCTCGTCGTGGCGCAGGTCGGCGGCTCCCTCATGCTGCTCATCGTTGCAGGTCTAATGATGCGCAGCCTCAGTCATGTCCAGCGCTCCGATCTCGGCTTTGATCCTCGCCACGTGCTCAACCTCACGCTCGACCCCAACGACATCGGATACGGAAAGCAACAAGGCCTCCAGTTTTACAACCAACTCCTCGAGCGGGTCCAAGCCATGCCGGGTGTCGAGTCCGCGAGCGTGGCCTTCTCCGTCCCCCTGGGCTACTACGGCAATTATGACTGGGTAGAAGTCCCCGGATACGAAGTCCCGTCGGGCGCCGCGCGGCCGATCGTCGGCTTGAATTACGTCACGACCGACTATTTTCGCACCATGGGTATCCAGCTTCAGGAAGGCCGGAGTTTCACGAAGGCCGACGACGAGCATTCGCCGTGGGTGGCCATCGTGAACGAAGCCATGGCCAAAAAATTCTGGCCCAACCAAAGTGCCATCGGCCATGAATTCCACCAGGCTAGCATTCATGGGCATGCGCTTCGCGTGGTCGGGGTGGTGAAGAACAGCCGCACCAATGGCATGATTGGCCCCGTACATGAATATTTTTATACGCCTCTCGCTCAGCAATTCAGCTCACTCGCCACGCTACAAGTGCGCACCACCTTTGCGCCCGAAAGCATGACCACGTCCATTCGCCAACAGATCGCTTCTCTCGCTCCGTCCATGCCAGTCTTCGACGTCCACACCATGCTCGAGGGCCTGTACACCGTCAACGGCTTCCTTCTCTTCCAGTTGGCTGCGGCCCTCGCAGGAATTCTCGGAACACTTGGCCTAATCCTCGCTCTCGTGGGGGTCTTCGGCGTCATCTCCTTTACCGTCAGTCAGCGCACCAACGAGATTGGTATTCGCATGGCCATGGGCGCCGGGCAGCGCTCTATCTTGCGCATGATTCTTCGTCAAGGCGTGTGGATCATCAGTGCGGGTGTTCTCTCGGGGCTGGCGCTGGCTGCGGCTATCGCGCGTCTCGTTGGGAATTTCATTTCCGGCGTGAGCCCCTACGACCCGCTCACCTACCTGTCGGTTTCGGCGTTGCTTGTGCTCGTCGCGCTCTTCGCGTGTTATATCCCTGCGCGCCGCGCCACGCGTGTCGATCCCATGGTGGCGCTACGCTATGAGTAAGTCATGGCTCCCTAGAGAGACACAGCCAAGGATGAAAGCAGCCCCGGCCTCGGCCTTCGAGAATCCACGGCTTGAGTAAATCAGAGAGCGACTGGCAGGGCTTACTGGCCTTTGGCCATCAGGCTCTTCCAACGTTCCCAGGCCTCGGTCCGAGCCTTCTTGTCGGCGTCCTTGGCATCCGGGGCTTCACCGGCGCGCATGAAGCCATGTCCCGCGCCGTCGTACGTTATGGGTTCAAATGTTTTGCCAGCCGCCTTCATATTGGTGATGGCGTCGGGAATCATCGCGCCGATTCGCGCATCATTCCCCGCAAAAAATCCGTAAACCGGGGCTTTTATCCGCGCCATCGCATCCTTCTCCGGCGGAGGGCCATAAAAAACAAACGCAGCGGCCAAATCGCCGCGATTCGTCGCGAAGCGGAATGTCTGGCCACCGCCCCAGCAGAATCCGCCAACAAATAATTCCCCGTTTGACGCGGGAATTTTTTTCCCGTAGTCCGCCACGGCATTCAGGTCCGCGGTAACTTGGTCCGGATTCAGCTTGCTCACGGCCTCCATAACCTTGTCTGCCGCGATCGACGAAGTCCGCCCGCCGTCGGGACCCATTCCCGACAGCAAATCCGGAGCAACCGCAATGTAACCTGCCGCAGCCACTTGATCCGCCAAATCCTCCACCCAATCCGACATCCCAAAGATTTCATGAATAATCAAAACCACTGGCCGCTTGTCCCGCGACTCCGGGTAAACCACGAACGTCTCGACCGACCGCCCATCGTGCTTCACGGTCACCCACTCGCCATGCCGCGGCGACTTCAGAAGCTTCTCCTTCGCCCAGTCCTGCGCAGAAACCGTCTGTGCTGCCACCAGAATCATCAAAATCAAAAACGTGCGCTTCATTTCTTCCCCCTTGCTGCCGCTCACCGCGATCACGGCTCCGCCCGCTATTCCATCCACCATCCGAACCACAGCCGCCCGCATCATATCTGCTCTTCCCGGGCCACAGCAATCCCCGTTTGCGCCCAAGCGGAAAATTTTTCGGGTGAACAAATTCGGTTGGATTTCGTACTTTCAAATGGTTGAATGGCTCGCCGGCGTGGCATATGCTCTGCCCGTCAGCCGCCGAGACTGCATCTTGGGAGGGACTCCGATGGACTCGCTCTGGCAGGACTTCAACTACGGTCTGCGACAGCTACGCAAGAACCCCGGCACCACCGCGGTCATGCTCTTTACGCTGGCCCTGGCCATCGGCGCGACCACGGCAATCTTCAGCGTTGTTTACGGAGTGTTGTTGCGGCCGCTGCCGTACACCGATGCGAGCCGCATCATGGCCGTCTTCGAAGTGAGCTCGAAGGGCAGGCCAAATCGCCTTGCGGATCCGAACTTCGACGATTTTCGCGATCAAAACCACAGTTTCGAGGCTATTGCGAAGTACAACGACAACGTCGTGTCCGTTTCGGGAACTTCGCAGCCGACGCGCACAACAGTCGCGGGCGTCAGTCCTGCCTTTCTGAAGGTCTTCGGTATTGAGCCCATCCTCGGACGGGATTTCAACCCGAGCGACGCGAAAAAAGGGGCCGGCCCCACCGTTCTTGTCAGCTATGGATACTGGCGGCAGTATCTCGGATCGTCGCCGGACCTCTCGCCATCGCACCTGAAGATCGATGGCGCGGTCTACTCCGTTATCGGCGTGCTCCCGGCCGGTTTCCGTTTCCCAGAAGACGTGGATCTGTGGCTGCCAGCCGATTTGGACGGCGAAAACCAAAGCAGGACTTCGCATAACTACAATGCCGTCGGGCGCCTCCGCGACGGCGTGACCGTCCAGCAAGCGAATGGAGATATCAGCGCGATAGCCCAGCGCATTCACGAAACATCGAGCGAGCAAGGCGATTATCTCCTCAAAGACGGAATGGTCGTGCCGCTTCAGGAGTCGATCGTGGGCCAAGCTCGCTCAGCGCTGCTGGTGCTGCTCGGGGCGGTGGGATTCCTGCTGCTGGTGGCGTGCGCGAACGTGGCGAACTTGCTGCTGGCACAAGCGTCAGTGAGAGCGCGCGAGCTCGCCATTCGCAGCGCTCTCGGGGCGGCACGCGGACGGCTCGTCCGTCAATTCCTTACCGAAGCATTCCTGCTTTCGCTGGCCGGCGGCGGCCTTGGCGTACTCGGAGCGCTCGGGGGCGTGGCCGGATTAGTTGCGCTGGCGCCGGGAAATCTGCCGCGACTGGACAACGTCTCGATCAGTATTCCCGTACTGGTGTTCGCGTTTCTGCTTTCCACCGCAGTCGCCGCGGGCCTCGGAGCGTTTACCGCTGCGCGGGCGACTTCCGGGGACCCGCGCAAGGGCCTCGGCGAAGGCGGGCGCGGACAAGCGGGTTCAGAAGGCAGTCAGCGCGTTGGCCGGGTCATCGTGGCGACGCAGATCGCGATCACGTTGGTCCTTGTGATTGGTGCGGGATTGCTCGGGCGCAGCCTCGTGAAAGTGCTCGAAGTGAATCCCGGGTTCCGGGTGGACAAGATCGTTACCATGGACGTTTCCCTTCCGTGGGTGGACGATCCCAAAGCAAAGACAGGTCAGGCGATTTTCTTTCGAAACCTGATTGACCGGCTTAAACAGATCCCGGGCGTGCGCAACGTTGGCGCGACTAGCGGCTTGCCGCTCGAGGATGGCGGCCTTCCCAACGGATCGTTTGTGCTCATGACGCAGAACGAGATTCCCAAGAGCTTGGATGGCTTTGCTGCGCTGTTCCAGCAGAAAGAACGGCTTGGTGATGCGGACTTCGGAGTCGTCACGGACGGATACTTCCAGGTCCTCGGAATCCCGCTGATTCGAGGGCGAATCTTTGACGAGCACGACGGCGCGAATTCTCCGCACGTTGCGGTGATCAGCGAATCGCTGGCGCGCGACCGCTGGCCAAAGCAGGACCCCATCGGACACACCATTGAGTTCGGAAACATGGACGGCGACTTGCGTTTGCTGACCATCGTCGGGATCGTGGGTGATACGCACGAGTATGGCCTCGATGCGCCGCCACGCCCGACCGTTTACGTGAATTTGTTCCAGCGGCCGCGCGCGGCCATCACCTTGACCATGTTGAGTGATGCCGACACCGGGTCGGTCACTTCGGCGGCGCGAGGAATCCTCGAGAACCTCGATCCAGAGATTCCCACGAGGTTCCGTACATTTCCACAAGTGTATTCCGCTTCGCTGGGCTCGCGGAGATTTAATGTCATTCTCACTGGATTCTTCGGAATCACCGCCCTACTGCTGGCCACGGCAGGGGTGTTTGGCGTAATGGCCTATTCGGTGACCCGCCGCACACGCGAAATAGGAGTGCGTATCGCTCTCGGGGCCGGGCCCGGCGACGTTCTGGCAATGATCCTGGGCCAAGGATTGCGTACGATTTTCGTTGGGGTGGCGATTGGCATTGCCGGTTCGCTGGCTCTGACGCGCACTGTTGAGTCGCTGCTGTTTGGCGTCACGGCCACCGATCCGCTCACCTTCGGCGGCGTGACACTGCTCCTGCTTGGGGCCGGGCTGCTGGCCTGTTACATCCCGGCGCGTCGCGCCATGCGCGTCGATCCGATCATCGCCCTGCGCTACGAATGACACCAGGTCCCGGCAAACCGCAACGGATTAGCGAAGCAGGTATCGGGAGACCGAGAAAATCCTAGATGCGGGGACTACTCTCGAACGAATCGGCCTAGCGTGGAGAAGCGGAAGGGCCAGTTGCATTTCTCAGCAAGTTCAGAGCCTCGGAGTTAGCAGCATCCAAACGCAAGGCGGTCCGCACAATCAGCGCGGGCTGACTCCCTTTCTAGAGGCCTGTAGTGAAGCACCGCGCGGTTTCGCATTCGTTGCCTGCCGCTTCCAATTGCTCCCGAAACAGGTACTGAAATTATGGAACGACTTCCGCTCCGCGTTCACCAAGTTCTAAGAATGCAGTCGGCGATCTAGAAATCCTCGCCTCTCGGGAACTCTCTCCTTCGCTGCTTATAGATCGTGGCCCGAAGGATTTCCGTTTTGATTCTTCAGATTTCTATTGCACCCGCTCTCCGTTTCCAAGACACTCTGTGCTTTATTTCCTAACCTTCGGAGGCGAGATGACCCGGGTGAGCACTCTTATCCTGCTTCTAGCGCTGGGCCTTCTACTTCCTGCGCTCGCGCTTCCTCCTCAAGTCCCGGTTCCACAAAAATCCGCCGCTCCGGTGACCACCGCCGGATCACAGCAGTCTTCCGCGACTCCCCCGCCATCCACGCATCCTCTCGAAAAAGGCGACCTCGAAGCTTTCTTCGACGGGCTCGTTCCCCTGCAGATGGAGCGCAGCGACGTAGCCGGAGCGACCGTGCTGGTGATGAAAGATGGGGCGGAACTGCTGAAAAAAGGTTACGGCTACTCGGACATCACGAAAAAATCGCCCGTCGATCCGGACACCAGCATGTTTCGCCTGGCCTCCATCTCAAAACTGTTCACCTGGGTTTCCGTCATGCAACTATCCGAGCAAGGCAAGCTAGACATCGACGCCGACGTAAACAAATATCTCGATTTCGCGATCGCCCCGGCCTTTGGCAAACCCATCACTCTCCGCCACCTGATGACCCACACCGGCGGGTTCGAAGAAGTCCTTCACGACATTATTTTTGTCGACCCCAAAAAGGCGCATTCTCTTCGCGACTTCATGATGCAAAATCAGCCGCGCCGCATGTATCCTCCCGGCGAAATCCCCGCCTATTCGAATTACGGCGTGGGCCTCGCCGGCTACATTGTCGAGCGCGTCAGCGCCGAACCTTTCGAACAATACGTCTCTGAGCACATCTTTCTGCCACTGGGCATGAAACACTCCAGCTTCAGCGAACCGATGACCGCGGAACTGGCCCCTTATGTCTCCGACGGCTACCGAGCCACCACCGAAAAACCCGCCATCGGCTTTGAAGTTTTCAATCCCGCTCCCGCGGGCGGTATCTCCTCCGCCGCAGGCGACATGGAAAAGTTCGCGCTAGCCCTTCTGAACGGCGGCGAACTCGACGGCCATCGCATCCTCAAAACCGAAACGCGCGACGCCATGTGGACTCGCCAATTCGGCACTTCCGATTCCCTTCCGCCGCAATGCATGGGCTTCTACCAGACCTGGCGCAACAATCTGCACTTCCTCGGCCATGACGGCGACTTGATCGCCTTCCACAGCATGTTCCTACTCGAACCCACGCAAAAACTAGTCATCTTCGTTTCCTACAATTCCGCCGGCTCCGCGCAGCGCAACCGCGCTGAACTCCTCGACGGCTTTGCCGATCGCTATTTCCCCGCTTACACGGCGCCCGCGTTCCAGACGATTTCCGCCGAGGGACAGAAAGACATCGCCGGTAACTTCCAATCCACGCGTCGCGCCGACAGCACCAAGCTGGCCATCGGTAATCCCGCGGGCCAATCTATCTTCAGCGTCGACAAAGAGGGTGTCCTGACCATCGACACCGTGAAGGATCTGCGTGGCCACACGCGCAAATGGAAGCCCATCGGCAAGGATCTCTGGCAAGTCCAAGACGAGCAAGCTCGCCTCTTCGCCATTCGCGATTCCTCCGGAAAAATCGTTCGCCTGGCCGTCAATTTCCCCGGCGTCCAGCTCGAACGCGTCCCCTGGTACGAACACAAGTCTTTTGTTGGAATTTCCCTGGCAATAAGCTTGCTAATCCTGCTTCCGGTAGTCGCCGCCAGCTTACTGCGGTTCTTCCGCCGCCTGCTGTTCCGCAGACGCCCGCCGCTCAAGCCTCAGCCCGGCACTCTCTGGGTCACTCTCGGTCCACGCCTGGCAGCTTTCACGTGGATCATCGTGGCCATCTGGCTCGCCGCTCTGGCCATAAATCTTCAGAGCGAAGCACTGCCCTCATTCCCCGTAATCCAACGCTATTTCTCGCTAATAAACTGGTTCTCCTTCCTGGCCGTTTTCTTCAGCATCTTTGCGCTGGTGGCCGGAGTCCGCATCTGGCAACGCGGCGACGTCCGCACCATCTCCCGGGTAAAATTCTCCCTGGTAGCGACCGCCTGCCTCTTTCTAACCTGGTACTCCATCCACTGGAACCTAATCGGCCCCATCCGCCGTTTCTGATCCGCTCGCAACCGATTATGACTTTGTGGCTGATCGCGGCGGGGGCCGGCCCCGCGTTCGCCAAAGGCGTTCGGAACTCTTGACAAGAATCACTCGCAGGCGTAGACAGATAGAGTGTCTACGGTAGACGATCCACGCAAATCACTGGAATTCCTGCAAGGCACGCTCGAAGTCTTAATTCTTCGCAGCTTGCAAACTACTCCGAACCACGCTTACGGCATCTCGCAATTCCTCGAGCGACAATCGGAATACGAATTCCTTGTCGACAACGGCTCTCTGTACCCCGCGCTCGAACGCCTGCTGCAGCGCCGCTGGATTACTTCACAATGGAAAAAAACACCGAACGGCAGGCGCGCCAAATACTACCGGCTGACGCCTCTCGGCCGTACGCGGTTGGTCGCGGCGAAATCGAAATGGATGCGTTTCGTCGAAGCCATGGCGCGCGTCCTGGCTCCTGTGAGGTGAGCGCTATGCGCGAATGGTGGTCAAAGATTTGCCGCGCCTTGGATCTGCGGAGTGGCCTGGAAAACGAACTCTCCGAGGAGATCGAAGCCCATCTCGACCTGATGACCGCCGACAACATCGAACGGGGCATGCCTCCTGAGGAAGCTCGCGCCGCGGCGCGGCGGGCCTTCGGCAATAGGACCAGGACGCAAGAGAACGCGCGCGAAGCCTGGCAGTTTCCGCGTCTTGAAACAGTTCTCGGAGACATCCGCTATGGCCTCCGCGGCATTCGCAAATCAGCTAGCTTCTCCATGGTCGTCATCTTGACGCTGGCCCTGGGCATCGGCGCGAATACCGCTATCTTCAGCGTCGTCTATTCCGTGCTTTTGCGGCCGTTACCCTATCCGAACGGCGAGCGCCTCGTGTGGCTCGGCGAATCCACCCCTAATGCCCCCGGCATCAGCGTCACGTGGATCAATTTCGAGCACTGGCGCAACGAGAGCGATTCCTTCCTAGACATGGCGGCCTTGGCGACGACCGACTTGACTCTTACCGGTCGCGGCGATGCCGTGCTCACACACGCAGGGCTGGTAACCAGCAGATTTTTCCAACTTACCGGCGCTAGACCCGCATTAGGTCGTCTCTTTACCGACGCCGACGACACCCCCGGCGCCGCGCCCACCGTTGTCGTAACCGCAGACTTTTGGCAACGCCATCTAGGCGGTGATGCCAGCGTCGTTGGCGAGACTCTTCGATTAAATGGCAAATCCTATGAAATCATCGGCGTCCTTCGCCCGGGACCGAGGTTCTTCTCGCGTCCCCTCGATTTTTATTTGCCGATCGGCCGCTCTCGCGGCACTTCCCTGAAACGCAGCGACCATGGTTCGATGCGCGCGTTGGGCCTTCTCAAACCGGGGGCCACCCTGACCGAGGCGCGCACCAACCTTGATGCCATTATGCAACGGCTCGCGCTCACCGACCCTGGCCCGGAAGACGATCATCGCGCCTACGCAACTTACCTCACCGAAGAAAGGACTGGCGAAATTCGCCCGACGCTGCTCGTTCTCATGGGCGCCGTTGGCCTGGTGCTGCTTATTGCGTGCGCCAATGTGGCCAGTCTGCTGCTCGTTCGCAGTACCGCCCGAGCCAGGGAAATTGCGGTTCGCATGGCTATCGGGGCGGGCCGCGGGCGCCTCGCGCGACAGCTTCTCACCGAAAACCTCGTCGTCGCGGCCATCGGCGGTGCGTTGGGGCTGCTCTTGGCGTCTTGGTGCCTCCGCACTCTGGTCTTGATTGGTCCTGTTGACATTCCACGCCTCTCGGAAGCCTCGCTCGATCTTCCGGTGCTCACTTTTGCCGCGAGCATCTCCATCGTCGTCGGATTGTTGGCGGGTCTCGCCCCGGTTTTCACGGCTGGTAGAGTCGACCTGACCATCGCTCTGAGGGAAGGCTCGCCCGCTTCCGGCACTGGCAGGCGCGGCCAAGCATTGCGAAGCACGCTGGTCATCGCAGAGATTGCTCTCACGTTCATTCTGGCGTTCGCCTCAGGACTCCTCATTCGAAGCCTCATCGCCGCGGAAACTTCGAATCCCGGGTTTGAGCCCCAACATCTACTTGCGCTCGAACTCCAGTTGCCTGAGTCGCGCTACAAAAGCGACGCAAACATCCGCCAATACTATGGCCAGCTGTCCGAAAGCCTGCGTGCCGAACCCGGCATCGAAGGTGTGGGCTTGGTGATGTGTCCTCCAGGAGCCGGCGATTGCGGCGACTGGTGGTACTCCATCCTCGAGAAGCCGACGCCCGCTCGCAGCGATGTTCCCATGACCTTATTCAACATCGCCGATGGCGCCTATTTTGCTGCCGCTCGCATGCGCGTTCTTGCCGGGCGTTCCTTCAGCGATGCGGATCGCGCCGAGGGATCGCCCGTCGCGGTCATCAACGCGGAACTTGCCCGTCAATCGTGGTCCGATCCTCAATTGGCGTTAGGGCAACACCTCAAAGTCGGCGGTCCTTACGCCGAAGGGCCAACGCTCGAGATCGTCGGAGTCGTAGCGAATGTCAGCCAGATGGGTCTCGACGCTGAACAAATGCCCACGTTCTACTATCCGTTTTCGCAAAAGCCTTCCTCGGCCATGGTAGTGATGATTCGAACGAACGGCGATCCGGCCCAATGGACTGGCGCCGCTCGCCGCCATGTTTCGGCCATCGACCGGAATGTCCCCATTCAATCGCTGCGCAGCGCCGAGGATTGGCTCGGAGCGACCCTCAAGCGCAGACGTTTCGCGACGCTGCTCCTGGGTCTTTTCGGAGCGCTTGCCATGGTTCTGGTTTCCGTGGGGATCTACGGCGTTATCAATTATTGGGTCAGCACGCGCCAACGAGAAATAGCTATTCGCCTTGCACTGGGCGCGCAGCGCTCCAGAATCCTTCGCTGGGCCACGTTCGACGCCACTCGCCTGGCCGCGCTTGGAATCGTTCTCGGTGCCATCGGCGCATGGGGCGCCTCTGGTTGGCTGAAGAGCCTGGTCTTCGGCGTAACCGAGCACAGCCCGCTGATGCTGCTGGTCGCTGCCGCCGCAGTCATCGCGGTCGCCGCGCTAGCGGCGAGTATTCCGCTATGGCGCGCGACGCATACCGACGCAGTTGAGAATCTCCACGAATCCTGACGCTTCTCTAGGCTTGCGATCACGCAATCTGGCAATGGTGATCTGCTACAGCTCCCAGCCCTTGCGCCGCTCTGGCTTCACAAATTTCTGCGCGGCGTCGGAACTTGTTTTCATCCCCGCGCGGTCCCAACGCAGCCTCTCTCCGGCCATGGTCGCGACATTCCCGAGCAGCAGCGTTTCCGTAACCATCCCAGTAAACTCAAAGTTCGCACCTGGTTTCGTTTTGTCGCCCTTCGACGCATTCAACCATTCGCGCTCATTGCCCGGCGAACGCGGCAATGTTTTCGCCGGCTGCTGGTAGCTGTCCATTTTGCTCTGTGGAATCAGCTTTGGATTCGATCCATTGAATCCGCACAGAATTTTCCCGCGGTCTCCCACAAACAGGAGTCCCTCGCCTTCGGCGTCCTCGTGCGTGAGCGTGCGGGCTTCCTCCAATTCATCGGGCCGAGGCGGCTTCAGCCCGCCGTCGTACCAATTAAATCTCACCGGCGGCATATTCCCCCGTGCTCCGAAGCTATAACGGACAATCGAGGCCAGCGGATAGGTCTCTTGATAACGGTCGCTTGAGCTCGCCTCTACGCTCTCCGGAGCCTCCAGCTTCAGGACGCGAAAAATCGTGTCGTAGCTGTAGGAACCCATATCTCCCAGTGCGCCACAGCCAAAATCTGCAAAGCCGCGCCACACAAATGGCAAATACGCCCCGTTATACGGCCGCGTCTCCGCTGGACCAAGCCACAAATCCCAATCGAGCCCCTCCGGCACAGGCTGCGTCTCCTTGGGCCGCTCTATGCCCTGGGGCCAGAACGGTCGGTTCGACCAGTTGTGAACCTCGCGCACCGGCCCAATCGCTCCATCCCAAATCCATTCGCACAAAAGCCGCGTAGCCTCTGACGCCTGATTGCCCACCGCAATCTGCGTCGCGACACCCGTCTCGCGCGCCACTTCCGCCATTCGGCGCGCCTCATAAATCGTATGCGTCAGCGGCTTCTGGCAAAAAACATGTTTGCCCTTCTTCATCGCCGCAATGGAAACCGCTGCGTGCAAATTGTCCGTAGTGCAGACCACTACGGCGTCCACATCCTTCTGTTTATCCAGCAACTCGCGGAAATCCGCGTAAGCCATGCATCCCTTATAGGTCCCCGACCGTTGTTGCGATCCGTAATATCCATTCACAATCTTCTGGCAAGGTTCGCGCCCCGCTACGCCGCTCGTCACTCGCAAGGTATGCGACAGCTGAATCGGCTCGTCCGGGCTCAACCAATCCCACCCACTGTTCGTTCCCAGCAAGGTCCCCACCGATTTCGAAAACTCATGCGTGTCCCACTGCGGATAATTCGCCCCACTCTTATTCACATCGCACACCGCCACGCCTTGCACGTCCGGTTCTTTCAAAAAATGCAGCATCACGCGCAATCCCTGCGCCCCCACTCCAATAAACGCAATGTTCACCTTTTCGCTAGGCGGCACAAACCCGGCCCCGCCCAGAACATGCCGTGGCACAATCGAAAACCCCGCCGCCGCCGCTGCCGTCTTCCCCAGAAACTCCCGCCGCGACACTCCGCTCTTTGCTCCGCTATTCAATCGTTTCAACTCTTTCATTTCGCACCTCGCCGCCGCAATTCTACATTCACTCCGGCAAAACGTCGATGCTTCGCTCGACGGCCGGCCCAGGAGCCGCTGGCATGGGCCTCCCGTCCGGATCGTTCATGTAAACTGCTGGGCGGACGGAGGCAAATGCTATAGCGCCACCAATCCTTTCTGACTCTCTCTACAAAGCCAAAACATGACGCCAGTGCATAAAGAACTTCTCCGTGAACTTCAAGACTACGCCCATACCGCCGCTACGGTTGAGTCCGTTATGGAGCGGATGGCTAAGCGTCTTCACGAAGAGATGACGCGCTACAACTGGACAGGCTTTTATCTCCTCGACCCGGCGGATGCCGGCTACCTCGTCGTCGGACCTTTCGCTGGCAGCTTTACGCCCAAGACTCGCATCCCTCTCAACACCGGACTCTGCGGTGCGGCCGCCACCAGCGGTAAGGTCGTAGTGGTGCAAGAGGTCTCCAGAGATCCGCGCTATCTTGCGGGATCGACCCTGGTGAAGTCTGAAATCGTTGTCCCGATTTATGGGAACCAGAAGCTTGCCGCCGAGCTCGATATCAACAGCTATTTTGCTGAGACGTTCAACAGAACGGAACGGCAGTTTGTGGAAGCCTGCGCCAAGGTGATCGCCAACTACTTGGCAAAGGGATAGTGGGCCGTACGTTTAAATAATAAGGGAGCGCTTTCTTCCAATAGGATGTTGCACTCATTCCACCCTTCTACTGCAATTGAGGTGGAACCGTCCAGGGATTATGAATGCTGGCCTCACGGTGCCTCGGTTGCAACGAATACGCAGAAACTCCGCCATCCAGTCCTAGAACTTCTAGCCTCTCCGTCCTACCCTGGGGACCTCCGCCGGTCCAATTGCTTCCCAGTACCTCGCCGCGTATGATTGGCAATTCATGCTCTCGGCTCGGTCCAATCTGTCCATGACGCGCAATATCTCCCGCTTCCTAATTCTGTCGGCGCTTTTGTTTGCCGCTGTACCTCCGATCGTGCCGTCATTCTTCACGGCGCGAGCGCAAGCCCCGACATCGACCGAAATCCTTCCTCTTAGCGAAGTGCGCCCAGGTATGCAAGGCTATGCCTATACCATCTTTGCCGGCGACCAAGTCGAAAAATTCGATCTCGAAGTCATCGGCATCATGCCTAATTTTCTGGGCCCCAGCCAAACGATCATTCTCGTCCAGCTTAAAGGGCCCAAAGTCGAGCACACCGGCGTAGTCGCAGGTATGAGTGGCAGCCCAGTCTATTTCGAGGGCAAACTCGCCGGCGCCCTCTCTCTCAAACTTGGCGTCTTCACCAAGGAACCCATCGGCGGCGTCACTCCGATCGAAGACATCATCCGTCCCCAGCCGCAAAGGTCCTCGGAAAACATTCCGCCCCAGTCCCAATCCCAAGCCCCTGGGGCAGGCGCTCAGCAACTCGCGCTCCCCCAAGATGCGGCTTCTCGCACAGGCCTGCCCACTGGCTCCGCCCTCGAACCCATCGAAACTCCCCTGGTCTTCTCCGGCTATCAACCCGCGGCCCTCCGCCAGTTCGCCACCCAGCTAGAAAGCTACGGCTTTGTCGCCGCACAGGGCGGCACCGCCGCCCCCAAACCCGATGACGCCCATCTCTTACCGGGCGATATGGCCGGCATGGTCCTGGTGCAAGGCGACACGTCTATTAGTTCCGCCTGCACCGTCACCGCGATCCGCTCCAATCAGGTCTATCTCTGCGGCCATCCCTTTCTGAGCCTCGGCGACGTGCAATTTCCCATGGCCCGCACGGCAGTGGTGGCAACACTCTCTTCCGAACTGGCCTCCACCAAGATCATTAACGTAGGCGGCCCCATCGGAACCATCACCGGCGACCACCTCACCGCGGTCACCGGCAAACTAGGCGCTTCACCGCCCATGATCCCGATCGACCTGACGCTCGCCGTAGGCGGCACCGAAAAGAAGCTGCACTTCGAGATGGTCAATCACCCCAAGCTCACTCCGCTGCTCATGAGCCTCACCGTTTTCAACGGCCTCACGCAAAACGTTCTCTACGGCGAAGGCACCACGCTCCACCTCTCCGGAGAAGTTGTCGTACACGGCCACGCCCCCGTCCAGATTGAAAACACCTTCGCGCCTGGAGATTCCTTTTCTCCCGACGGGCTGCCCGTCGCCCTAAACATTCAAAGCGTCTTCGCGCGCTTGTTCACCAACACCCGCGAAGTTCCCGTGTTCGACCGCATCGCCCTTCGCGTGGAAAGCGTCCCCGGCCGCCAGTCCTTCAGCATCGAGAGCGCCTGGCTGGAAAAAGGCGAGGCCGCCCCCGGCGAAACTCTCCGCGTCCGCGTTTTGCTACGCCCCTATCGCGGCCCTGCGCGCGTTGAAGAAACGACCGTCCGCGTGCCCGATCAAGCCACGCGCGGCACCACGCTCCGCGTTCTGGTCACAGACGGCGAAATGCTCAACCGCGCCTCTCGCGGCTTCTCATTTGGCAGCGCAGGTGGCAGCAACGCCGGCCTCGATCAACTCATCGTCCTTCTCAACCGTGAACGCCGCAACGACCGCCTCTACGTCGGCCTGTTCGCCCCCACGCCCACCATCCTCTGGGACGACAAAGAACTTCCCAACATCCCGCTCTCGCAAATAAATGTTATCGACGGCCGCCCCACCCCCGGCACGGTGCAAATTCTTCGCGAATCTCTCGCCAGCGAATCCTCGATCGCGCTAGGCGGCCCAGTTTCCGGCGTTATCTCTCTGAATCTCCAAATCCGGTGACCATCGAAATGCCAAAGCCTACGCACGCCAATTTTTCCTCCACTGGCCAGTTCCGCGCGCCAGCCCGAATCGTCTTTCTGTCTCTGCTTCTTGGCTTCATGACCTCGTCCTTTTCCCTTCTCCGCGCCGAGCATACCCGCCGCTGGCTGCAAACCACCTATGAAGAATTCTTCAAAGGCACGGCCCACGGCGTAGCCGTCCGCAGCGATGGCCGCCTGGAGCTGGCCCCCAAATTCACGCTGCTCGCCGACGCCGACGCCTCCTATCTCTGGTCCGTCCGTGTCGACCCCAAAGGCGCTCTTTATGCTGCCGGCGGCTCTCCCGCAAAAGTTTTTCGCTTCGACAACGACGGCAAACCGACCATCGTTTTTGAATCCACAGATCTCGTAGCGCAATCCATCGCCTTCGACGCCCGAGGCCTGCTCTACGTGGCCACTTCCCCCGACGGCAAGGTCTATCGCGTCTCCGCGTCCGGCGAAAAATCCGTCTTCTTCGATCCCAAAACAAAATACATTTGGGACATCGCTTTCAGCTCCGACGGCGTCCTCTACGTAGCCACCGGCGACAAAGGCCAAGTCTTCGCCGTGTCGCCCGATGGCAAGAGCGAACTCTTCTACGCCAGCGACGAAGCACACATTCGCGTTCTGGCTTTCGACGTCAATAAAAATCTTCTAGCCGGTACCGAGCCCAACGGCCGCGTACTCCGTATCAAGCGTCCAGATCCCAAGTCTGCGCCGAAAGACAAAGACTCCTCGGCCGTCCGAGCCGAAGGCTTCGTGCTCTACGAAACCTCCAAGCGCGAGGTCACTTCTTTCGCGGTCGCTCCCGATGGCTCCCTTTACGTCGCTGCCATCGGCGAAAAACAACGCACCATCTCCACCCCTTCGACCACCATCGTCACCTCGCCACAAGGAACCACGACCTTCACAAGCAGCCCCGGCGGAGTCCCCGGCACGGTTTCTGGCCAGCTCCAGCAAGCAACGCCCTTCGTGGCTTTCCCGCCCATTCTCTCCAGCAGCATCTACCGCCTCTCCCCCGAAGGCGCGCCCAATGAGCTTTGGACTTCCCGCGACGACGTGGTCTATTCCCTGGGCTTCACTTCCGACGGCCGGGTCCTGGCAGGCACAGGCAACAATGGCGCTCTGCTAGCCATCGACGGTCACGGCGTTTTCGCGCAACTGGCCAAAGCAGGCTCCGCGCAGATCACCGGCATCGCCCGCAACGCCGTTGGCAAAGTTTTCTTGTGTACTGCGAATCCCGGAAAAGTTTTCTCCGTCGGCCCCGAATACGAACCTGAAGGAACGTTCGAATCGCGCTCCTTTGACGCGCAACTTTTCTCGCAATGGGGGCGCCTCGACTGGTGGGGCCCGCCGCCCGCGACGGCGGCTTCCACAAAATCTGCTGCGGCTTCCGGCGGCGAACCACGCCTCGAATTTTTCGTGCGCTCCGGCAACACCGAAGATCCCGGCAAGGAATGGTCCCGCTGGTTCGGTCCGTACGCGAAACCCGGCAGCGCCGTGGAAGCACCGAGCGCCAGATTTTTCCAGTGGAAAGCCGTCATTCACGACGGCCGCCCCGGCGACGGCATCAATTGGGTGAGCCTGGCTTACCTTCCGCGTAATGTCGCGCCCGTCGTCGATGCCATCGTCCTCGAAGAACCCGGCGTTCGAGCGCAAGGCAACTCCATGATCTCGACGGGCCAAGCGCCAAGCGTCGTCCTTAAAATGCCGCCGACACCGAACATGCCCGGCGTTTTTATCGCGCAAACCACCGCCCCGCCAAAATTCGAACAGCCCCCTCAAGGGTTCCGCGAAAAAGGCTATCAATCCGTCTTGTGGAGCGCCCACGACGACAACGACGACGAGCTAAACTACAGCGTCTATTATCGCGGCGAAAACGAACGCGAGTGGAAACTACTGAAGGACAAGCTCGATCAAAAATTCTATTCCTGGGATACCGCTGCTGTTCCAGATGGCGCCTACTATCTAAAAATTGTTGCCACAGATGCCCCTTCGAATCCACCGGCCGTAGCCCTCAAAGCCGAACGCGAGAGCGAACGCTTCGAAGTCGATAACACTCCGCCCGTGATCGAAAAACTCTCAGCGGACACCTCGAACCGCGGCGACGCAACTGTGGTGCTGAAATTTACGGCTCGCGACGCTTCCAGAAGCATTGACCGCGCACAGTACAGCGTGGACGGCGGCGACTGGATTCTTATCGCCCCGGCCAACGGAATAAGTGACGCTCCGGAGGAGCACTACCAGGTTTCTCTGACGTTTCCTTCTACGGGTCCCGCCACAAGCGATCGTGAGCACACCATTGCAGTTCGCGCCTACGATCACTTCGAAAACGTTGGCAGCGCCAAGACCACCATAATCGTTTCTGGGTCGCAA
Source organism: Acidobacteriota bacterium (assembly GCA_013289825.1). Taxonomy (GTDB): domain Bacteria; phylum Acidobacteriota; class Terriglobia; order Acidiferrales; family UBA7541; genus Acidiferrum. The sequence goes on from JABCZF010000034.1 coordinate 19,752, forward strand.
CCTTAAAACCGAAATTCTTCACCCCAGCCCACTTCTAACAATGCCCGCTTCGCAGGAACTTGTAGGGGAGGGGCTTGCCGCTCACGCGCAGGCCCTAAGAGTTTCAAAACATTTGCTGGACGCAACGCAGGTTCGGTGTTGAAAGATATTTCGAACTTCCACTACACTCACTGCCTGCCGGGGTTCCACAACCTTCCGAGGAGGGCCTATGATTTCCGGGGCGCACGTCATCGTGTACACCAAGGATGCCGACGCGGACCGCGCATTTTTTCGCGACGTTCTCGGCTTCGACTCCGTCGATGCCGGCCACGGTTGGCTTATCTTCAGATTGCCGCCGGCCGAGGCGGCATTTCATCCCTCCGACAAGCCTGGTCCGCACGAGCTCTATTTCATGTGCGACGACCTGAAATCCGAAATGGCAGCGCTCGCAAGAAAAGGCATCACTTGTTCGGCAGTCGAGGAACAAAGATGGGGCTCCATCACGCGCATACGTCTAGCAAGTGGTGGCGAAATTGGCCTCTATCAACCAAAGCATCCCACCGCCCTGAGCCTCGGCACGAAAAAAAAGCCCCAGGCCAAGAAGCGCCGAGCAAAGTAGCGCACACAGAGAAAGTAGACGAAAAATGTAGTGCAGGGAAATCTCACTCGGTGTGGGATTTGACAGGGTCCGAGCGATCCATGGTTGAACGGCTAGGACGACCAGCGCTGGGGAGCTGAACCAAACGTCACGATTTCTGCCCCGAACCCGATTCGCCCGTCCGCATAGGCCTCATTCTTCACATGGACGACGCGCGCCGTGCAGTGCATCTCTTCAGTCTGGCCCCCGGTTGCTTCTACAGGTATCTGCAGGGTCACCTCGATGGGCATTCCGACCTGCAGTGGTGCCGACGAGGCAAAATAAAACCCTCCGCGTGAGATATTTAGCGCTTCCGTGAAGTGGTCGCTTTGGTCTGCTACCACCCCGGTCGAACGAAATCGCAATGGTGTGCGATGATTGTGGCGCGTAACTTGTCGGCGTTCTACAGCATGCATATTCTCGTCCTCGAGGCGAGGTAGTTCATGACGCGCCCCTCGCGCAGTTCGGGAAGGGTTATTCGAGCGTAGCAGACCTGGTCACCCGGTCAAGCATCAATCCTTAGTACTAGGGGTACTCCTATACCTCTCGCCATGGGCTAAAATAGCGCTTGAAATTCGGCGGTAGAATAAAGTACACCCCTTCTGTCGGTCTCGATCATCCAAGGGCGTCTTCACCCAAAAGGAGGAGTACCCATGATCTTCGGCATGACGCCGTTCACGTTCTTTCACGTGCTATTGAGTCTCGTCGGCATCTTCTCGGGGTTCATTGCGGTCTTCGGGATGATTTCCGGGAAACGCCTCGATGGCTGGACCGCGTTGTTTTTGGTGACCACGGCGTTAACCAGCATCACTGGCTTTTTCTTTCCGTTCCATAAACTGCTGCCCTCTCACATTGTGGGCATCGTCTCGCTGGCCGTGCTGGCGTTGGCCTTCCCGGCGCGCTACCTCCTTCATCTCGCGGGCGCCTGGCGCAAGGTTTACGCCGTCACCGCCTCGCTTGCGCTGTACTTAAACGTCTTCGTGCTGGTCGTACAGCTTTTCTTGAAGGTGCCTTCCCTGCACGCCCTGGCACCCACTGGATCCGAGCCACCCTTCGTGATCAGCGAAGTTGTCGTGATGGCTCTTTTCATCGCGCTGACTATCGCCGCTGCCATCAAGTTCCGTCCTGAACCGCTCCACGCCTGAGGATCGATCACATGGAACGGGCTCATCTTAGAGAGTCGTAGCAGGAATCGCGCTATGGTTTCCGAGAAAGTTTGTCGAGCAGCAGATACTGCTCGCGTTGCGTATCCGGCGCTGCGTGCGGCTGGGCTTTGAGGTGGGTGACCTGGTATCCATCTTTTGCGCCATACTGCGGCCATGGTGGCAGCCCCGCGCCGTTCGGATTGCCGGTCTTGGCAAAATTCGTCCAGTAGGAACCCATTTGTTCGGATAGTTCGTAGTCCTCGGGACGCCAAGGAAGTTTCTTCGAGTCGAGCATTCCAAACACAAACTCGATTTCTGCTGAATGATATGCCCCCCGACTTTCTGTTGAAGCGGGTGCACCCGCCGCGGGCGGCGCCAATGGCGGTGCTTGATCAAACTCATAGCGGTAAACGGCGGAGTCACCTGTTTTCACCTGCATCTCGATCCACTTCCACGTGCCATAGCCGATGAAATTCGCGGTGGCTAACAGATCGGCAGAACTCTTCACCTGCTCGTCGGTTTCCCCGGGAAACGCCTTCAAAACATCGGCCGACTTTTCTCCGAACACTTGGGTAACTTTCTTCGCATAGTTTTCCTTGGTGGGCGGGTCGGTTCCGAAAAACGTGTGGTAGTTCCCTTCGTCGTGGTTCCACCCAGCGAGCAGCGTTACGTGCGCTTCGCTGCCTTTCGCATAAATCTCGGATGGACTCTCAGGGAAAAAGTAGCCGTCGATGTTCGGGCCGAAGTGGAATGCGTTCTTATCTTTGGACGCGGCGTCGAGCGTCTGCTGCGCGGTCATCCCGCGCAATTTCTCCAGCGTGTCGGCTCCAACCGACTGCGCGAATTTGACGCCATCCTGTTCGCTCTCGGCGAGCGGTTTCGCGGGCAGCGTCCTGCCAAAAAACGCGCCGCTCTCTCCGATCGCGCGGTGGAGCAATGCCTTGGAAGTCGGCGAAGCCATCAATGCGCTCACGGAAAACGACCCTGCCGACTCTCCGAAAATCGTCACGTTCTCTGGATCGCCGCCGAACGCAGCGATGTTTTTGCGGACCCATTGCAATGCGGCAACCTGATCCTGCAAACCGTAATTCCCCGAGGCCTGATGCGGAGACTCCTTGGTCAGTTCCGGGTGGGAGAAAAATCCAAAAATTCCCAGCCGGTAGTTCATGCTCACGACCACCACGCCTTTGCGCGCGAGGTGTTCGCCATCTTGCCGCGGTTCGGAAGTAGCCCCGGCTTGAAAGCCGCCGCCGTAAATCCACAGCATCACGGGCAGCTTGCGGTCCGGCGAAGCCTTTGGCGTCCACACATTCAGATACAAGCAGTCCTCGCTGGGGGCTGCGTCGCGAAACACCATGTCGCCAAATACATTCCCTTGCATGCAGCGCGCGCCGAACTCCGTCGCCTTGCGCACCCCTGACCAGGTCGGAACCGGCTGCGGCTCTTTCCAGCGTAATGCACCGACCGGCGGCGCGGCATACGGAATCCCTTTGAAAATTTGCACCTGGCCATCCGTGCTGGTGGAACCTTCGACGCTGCCGGCTTCCGTGCGTACTTGAGCCGCAAGCGCATCCGTCATTCCTGCCAGAAAGAGCATCACGACGAATAATCGCGTCGCACGCCCCATACCCTTCGCATGAATTCTCATCGGCTCTCCTCAGATCCTTGCTTTTCGCCTCATTCGAAACCGCGAAGATAGTACCTCCCCATCGCCATGCCAGACAATTCTCATTCTTCCGGAATTCTTATAGTAGTGGAGACGCCACGAGCCGCCGCGCGAAGCCTCTATTTTCATTTGTGGCCACATTGGCCTGCTCCCGCGCTCGTAAAGCTGTGCCCATCGAATCCGGAACAAGCGCTCGGTGTGCAATAATCGTCACCGCGCCGCTACACGCGCGGCTGGGGAAAAACTCTCATCGATGCCGGAGCACTCCCATGAGCACAGCGCCACAAGTCGAATCTAGCAATTTCGAAGCACCCAGTTGGGACACCATCTGCGAGGCGCATGCGCGTATCGCTTCGCGCATCCACCGCACTCCGGTTCTCACTTCGCATTCGCTTGACGTCATGGCTCGGGCGCAATTTTTCTTCAAGTGTGAGAACTTTCAGAAAACCGGTTCGTTCAAAATTCGCGGGGCGGCGAACGCCATCCTTTCGCTGACCGATGCCGAAGCTGGTCATGGCATCGTGACGCCCTCGAGCGGAAACCATGGAGCCGCTGTTGCCTGCGCCGCGGCCTGGCGCGGCGTGCCTGCTTACATCGTCATGCCGAAAAATGCTCCGGCTGTGAAGTGCCGAGCCGTTGAAAGTTATGGCGGACGCATCACTTTTTCTGAGCCGACAATTACGTCCCGGCAAGAAACTTCCGCGCGCGTGCAGGCCGCAACCGGGGCCATTCTCATCCATCCCTACGACAACGACCGCATCATCACCGGCCAGGCCACGGCGGCGAAGGAGTTGCTCGAAGAAATCCCAGACATCGACGCCGTATTTGCGCCCGTCAGCGGCGGCGGACTGCTCAGCGGCACCTGCCTGGCCGCAAAAGCTATGCGTGCCAACATCCGCATCGTGGGCTGTGAGCCGGCGCGCGCCGACGACGCCTACCGCTCGCTTGCCACAGGTACTCTGCAATCGCTCGATTCGAGCGACACGATCGCAGACGGCCTGCGCGCCTCGCTCGCGCCGCGGACGTTTCGGATCTTGCGGCGTCATCTTGACCGCGTCCTGCTCGTCAGCGAGGAAGAGATTGTCGCCGCCATGCGGCTCGTTTGGGAGCGCATGAAAATCATCATCGAGCCTAGCAGTGCGGTAGCCATCGCTCCACTCCTTCGCCCAGGAGCCCTCACGGAACTCAGTTTGCCCGCCCGCCCGGATGGCGCGCCGCCGAAGTTGGGAGTCATCTTCTCTGGCGGCAACGTGGACCTCTCCGCCCTGCCTTTCTGAACGCAGCCGCACCTCGGACAGGACGGCAGCGATCTGCCCCCGGAGCTTGTGGTGATTTGGCGGACAGGAAGGTAGTTAATTCTTGGCGATCTTCTTCAGGAGCGATTGAAAACTTGAGGGTCAAATGATGTGATTGGCCTTTAGGGCCGGCGGGGGCTGGCCCCTAGACTGGCTGATCCAATCAGAGTTATGCTCTTCGCATGACTCTTTCAGCCAGAAATCGTATCGAAGGAAAGGTTGTTGAAATCCAAGTCGGTGGTGTTATGGCTCACGTAGTCATTCGCGCCGGGAAGAATCTGATTGAGAGCGTGATTACCAAGCGCAGCGTGGAGGAGATGAAGCTAAAGGTGGGCGACAAAGTCTCAGCCGTGATCAAATCCACAGAGGTTATGCTGGAAAAGGGCTAAACTCACTTCAAGAGCCATGCTCAAAAGCAGTCGCTCGACTATGCATCGAAAAATCGCGGCATTCGTCCCCATACTGTTTGTTGCCATTCTGGCGCAGCCATTTCCCGCAACCCCGAAAACTCCTGAGCAAACTATTGCAGTCCCTGCGGAACTGCGAATCGGCGGTGCCGTTTCCACACCGCTCGTTCTCACAGTTGCCGACCTGAAAAACATGCCTCGGAAATCCATCTCGGTTGTGAATCCGCATGATAAGAAAAAAGAGACCTACGAAGGCGTGCTTCTCGAAGAACTCCTCCGCAAAGCTGGGGTTCCCCAAGGCGAGCAGCTTCGAGGCCGTGCCATGGCCACTTATGTGATTGCCGAAGCGCAGGACGGATACCGCGTGGTCTTCTCCCTGGCGGAACTTGATTCCGGGATTCTCGAATCTGAGGTGATCGTGGCAGATACTATGGACGGCGCACCGCTGGTGGCCCAGCTGGGTCCATTTCGACTGGTAGCGCCGCATGAAAAGCGACCTGCACGCTGGGTCAGAATGCTGAAATCGATCACCGTCGTTGGTCCGTGAAGACCCCAGGTGCGACTCCGAACCACACCAGAAAGAAAAAGCACTCAAGGGTATACCGAGGGCCGCCACTCCCACTGTTTTTAGGTAATTCTGCCGGGTCTGTAGCGCGGTAGCGAGGAGAGACCTTCGGGATTCCCCTACCAGTCGAAAGCGCCCACTTCGCGTCTCACGACGCCATACTCACCTCAAAGTCAATTCTAACTTCATCTTTGGCTCTTACGCCTGCTTTGCCGGGAGGCTTGATCCCGAAGTCGGTCTGTTTCACGGTGGCCTGGCCGGCGTAACGGAAGTCCTTCAGTGTCACTTGCACCGTCACTGGCCGCGTCTGCCCGCGCATCGTCAGATTCCCGCGCAACGTCCACCTCCCCTGGCCGGCAGGCTCCGCACTTGTGGACTTGAACACGATCTCCGGATGACGCTCGCTATCGAGCACTTCCGGCCCTAGCATGGTCTTCTGCACTTCGGCACGATCTTTCTCGGAAGCATCCTTGTCGATCACGCGCAGCTCCCGCGCATCCACGCGTATTTCAACCGCAGGGTGCGAGCCGGTGTCCGCCGTACCGCTCTGAATCGGCGCGCGCACTTCGTGCTCGTGTCCCAGCCCTGAGAATGCGCCCGACTTGCCGACGTGGATCGTTAACGTGGACTTCTGCGTGTCGATGTTATGTTGTTGGGCGCTCATGCCCTGAACGCACACGCAGCTCGCTGCCGCCAAGAACACGGTTCGCATCATCGCTCACCTCGAACGGAATTCCACAGACCTAACTTGCGCGTCGCAAAGAGGAATCTCTGTCCATTCATCGCTGCCATATACGGCGCGGCCGCTCGGTCGCGCATTCAGTCACATGGGGAGGCCGGATCTGGTCTTTTCAGGCTGGTGCTCCTCACTGCCTCTTCGTTTCCCTTGCAGCAGGACCAAATACCCTCCGAATCCCAGCGCCAATACGCCGAGCCCCCGGGGACGAATTTGGCTATTTGTTCTCCCTGCGTTGGAGTTGCCGGAGCCTGGGTGGGGCTGCCGGACTGCCGCGTCGAAGAAAAAAGAATGTATGCCTGCAGTACGAGAAGCAGGAGTCCCAGCGCAGCGAGTGCGTCGCCCTGAACTTTGGCAAATTGCATACAAACTCCTTCCTCCGATCATCCATGCGCTTAAAGTTCGAGTCTAGGCCTGGCAAATTATGAAATCAATACGGCGTTTGTCTCAAGCCTCGGAGGGCCGTTTCTCTTGACGTAAACGGCCATCTCGAAAAACCGCTACACCGCATAGGCAGTTTCTCATTGCAGATCTCAAAACCTGGGCAATACAGTTCAATTCCGGACGTTGTCAATCATTCGCGACAGACGCCGCCAAGCCTCTATAACGCCTCCCGCCCGCGCGTTCCGGCCAAAGTGAAACGTCAGACTGAGGCCGGAAAAATGGACCGATGATGGACCGCCTGGATAGCCCAGTCTCGAAGAACGAAAGCCCTGCATACCTCCGTAGGCTAGAGGACCAAGCAGTACGTTCTGAATGTGAACCGTGTTCTGAAAAGCGTCCAGTTCGAAGCGCCCGCTCCAGAGTTGGACGAGCGGCAGGCTCGACTGCGTGTAAAACAAAGTCTTAACCCTTTTCACCGAGGGAAGGAGCTCCGTGCCCGGATCGAGTTCAGCGGCTCCCGCGAATAGGTAGCTGAAATGGACAGGCGGTTTTCCGGGTTCCTGGGACAACAGAAAGGAACTGGGCGGCACAGGGTTCGATACCGTTCGGAGCGTTATGATCGGCGCAACATGTTCTTGCGCGAGGACGATCCGTGGTGGCGAGGGTGTTTGGCCGGCCGCCGGCGCGAAGCTACACAGAGCGATTCCGAGCAGCGTAATCAACCGTTTGTACATCACCAGACCGCTCTTCTCTCTAATTCTTGCTTTTCATCACTGACAGGAAGAAACAGACTCGGCCCCGCCTCCAGACCCCCTTCGCAATCGCCGGAGAATAGAAGGCCGGATTTCGCTCGGAGAGAGACTGGATTCCTGGGAATGAAATAGGTTTACCACGGCCGGGGCTCGGCAGTCTGTCGCAATACGCACATGAATGAATCTGTTCCTATTCGCACAGACGCCCAACTCTCAACGCGTTAGTCTGTTTCTGGGATCCTGATTCACCGGGGTCTTCAGCCCCAGCTGCCCTCGAATCAAAAATGGAATTCCTGGCTAAATTTCGCGTCGGAGCACTGCTGATTGCGGTGGCAGCTTCTTCCCCACTCTTCGCTCAAAATAGCGGACCGGACAGGCATCAGAGTCCTCGAAACGTTCTGGATGCCCGTCAGATCGTCGGTCTATCGCTTGTTGCAGCCGATCACAGTTGGCAGGCGCGTGACGAATACATCTACATGGAACGTGATGAAGATCGACGCCTCGACCCGCTGGGGCAGGTGAAATCGGAAAATGTCGACGTCACCCAAATGACTCTTGTCAACGGCATCCGATTTGAGCAGCTCATGGAACACAACGGACAGCTTCCATCGGCTGAGGAACAGATAAAACGCGACCAGGATCTCGAGAAACTGAAGCACGAAACGCCGGAGGAGCGGGCCGCACGGCTCCACAAGAACGAGGAAAACAGGTCCTTTCTTCGGGACCTGCTCGAGGCCTTCGACTTCCGTTTGATCGGCGAAGAGATCATCGCCGGGAGGCCGACCCACGTACTTGAGGCCACGCCGCATCCCGGCTATCACGCCAGCGGCAAGTACGCAAAGCTGTTCTCCAGGGTGAAAGGCAAGCTCTGGGTCGACGAGCAGGACTTCGGGTGGGTCAAAGTCGACGGCGAGGTAACGCAGGCGTTCTCGATGGGATTGTTCGTAGCCCGCGTGCAGCGCGGCTCGCACATCGTTCTGGAGCAGACTCGTCTCCCTGACGCGGTCTGGGTGCCCAGGCGCCTCGAAGTGAGAGCAAGCGCCAGAATCCTTTTCCTAAAGAGTCTCGACCTTGACAGGATCCTCACTTATTCGGACTACCGGCGGGCGACGGACGGTCCATACACCGTCAGCAGATAGTGATCGTATGGGAAGCTACCGGGCACAGGCTCGGAGAAACCAGATACCCTGGCGGTGCGTATAGCGACGTCGGCCGCACCACCAGACGAGCGGTTCCGCACGTCAACTTCATTTCGTTTTGTCATTGCCGGGAGACGCTTTTGCGGGATGAAGCTTGTTATAGTCTTTGATATACACCCGCAAGCCGGAGTCCGCCGTAAGTTTTGAGTAGCCCGCCGAAAGCTGTTCTTTGTAGTGATCCAGGAAGAAGTCGAGTGGATCGTTTGGATCCATGTCGATGAGGATCAAATCCACATCGTTCATGACCAGCTTGCCGAGACGGATACGATTGTTTTTGAAGGCCATGTAATTTCCGGCGCGGATATTTTTTACCGGCTTGGCATCGGAACTCCCAAAAATCTGAATAATTTTCTCGCCTTCCATCCGTACGGAGACCACCTTACCTTCAATATGCGGAGGCGGCAGGATCTGTTCGAGATCAAGAATAAGATCGTCTTCTTGAGCCCCTACGCCGGGAACTTTGCCCTCTTTGATCAACCTGCTTAGATCGATACCGAAGAGCTCCATCAAACCCTTTACTGGCAAGTGCATAGCCTTAATCTTCTCGCTGTGCAGCCGAATTTTTCCGTCAGCAGCGGGAATGAGAACTCCCTCCGTCTCGAACGGGATATCCCCTTTGTCATGGAGCTTTCCCTGCACTTTCAGGTGCCCCTTCTCGACGCTGATGGACAGCTGTGTTAAGGGCGAATCCGGGCGCCGAAAAACGTACGAATTGAGAACGTTCGCCAGGTCTCGCGAATCCATGGCAATCTCTGCCCTGCTTACGCGCAGCTTAAACGAGTCTTTGTCGTCGAAGTTGGGAAATTCATTTTTGTCCAGGGGCACGAGCACACCGTCTAGTGATTTTATTTCCACCGCCACGGTGTCCGAAAAGCGAAACGTGACGTTGCGCATCTGCGTCGCGACCGTGGCCTCCTGGTTGTCGTTGGCCGGTGGGTTTTGCCTGATGACCATCCCCGGCGTCGTGGCGCAAAGAAGAACGACAAGAGCCAGCGATCTCAAAAGCGGTTGAGATATGTGGAACGGCGAGACCAACTTCCTTACGAATCGCAATATTGCACCTCTTGCAGGGGTTAACCGGAATTTTCGATGTGCGCCTCCAGCTAGCGCATCGTACGCGCCTACCGGCCCGGGGCACAACGAAGTTGCCATCAGGGCATGCTCAAAACGCAGCACTGGTTGTCGGGAACGGCCAGCGGCGTGGGCAAGCACCTGCGCCACCCTCCACAAACTCCATTTAGTTCCAAGATATTCAGCTAGCTCCTCTGGCCTTGCACGCGGCGAGGGCGAGTGGCGCGATCTTCATCCGATGTCTCGGGCTTGTTGGCGCCCATGGCGCAAGGCATCCTGGGACCGATTCGGATCATCCAACGGGTTAAGTGCGATGGCCGAAGGCAGGGTTCGGCCGGCTCCAGGTCGAGGAGACTAGAATGAATTTCCACCCAACGGTTTCGCAGAGAGTCGCAGTGGTGTCTCGCGGGGTTTGCGCAATTGCGCTGACACTTTCTGTTAGTGGCTTGGCGTGGGCTCAACAACAACAGCAGGAACAGCCGCCGCCAACACAGGAGCAGACTCAACAGCAATCGCAACAGCAGGGGCAGCAGCAGGCTGATCGGCCGCCCCAAGCCCAGCAGCAGCCGCAGGCGCAAGAACAGCAGGCTCCGCCGGCGCCTTCGCCGCCAGACAGCAATCGGCCGCCGATGTCACGGGACCGCGTGCCCCAAAACCCGGGTGCACCCTCACCGAATGGTGCTAACGACGAGTACGCGCCGCCGCCGGCCTTGCTGACGATTTCCGCGGGCACGGTCGTTATTGTGCGGATCAACGAGCCCCTTTCTAGCGACCGAAACCAGGTTGGGGACCAGTTCACCGGGACCTTGCAGCAGCCGATCGTCGTAAATGGTTGGGTGGTGGCGCGCCGGGGGCAGGTGGTGATGGGGCAGGTGAAGTCGGTGCAGAAGGCGGGGCGGGTGAAGGGCGTGTCGCAGCTCGGTGTCGAGTTGACGGACATGACTCTGGTGAACGGCGAGCAGGCGCCGATTTTGACGGAATTGTGGAAGGGCTCGGGAGGGACTTCACATGGTGCGGATGCCGCAACAATAGCGGGTGGCACCGCGCTGGGCGCGATCGTCGGGTCGGCGGCGGATTGGGGCCGGGGCGCAGCCATTGGCGCAGGAGCTGGCGCCGTGGCGGGGATTGGAGCGGTACTCTTGACGCGTGGGCGGCCCACGATTTTGGAGCCGGAGTCACAGCTGACGTTTCGCTTGGTGGATCCTGTGAAGGTAGACACGACGCATAGCCAGCAGGCCTTCTTACCGGTGTCGCAAGAGGATTTTGAGGGCGGGCGAGGCGAGAGGCCGCGGTTGCGTGCGGGTGGCTATGGCGCTTACGGAGCTGGCCCTTGCGGTTACTACTATCCATGCTATTTCGCCCCGGGTTATGTGGGGTTTTATTCGGGGTATGGCTGGTGGGGCCCGGGATACTATGGGCGCGGGTTTTATGGGCCGCGAGGCTTTCGGCGCTTTTGATTGATGGAAGAGACTCTGAGAGCGGGACTTGCGGGCGTTCCGGCGAAACCGGGACGCCCGCTTCTTGCAACTAAATGGGGTTGCGGTGGTGTTTGAGCTTGCCTTTCTTCCTGGGGTCCTTTTTGGGGGGTTTGACACTCTGCTAGCCGAGATAGTTCTTTTATCGGGCGAAACAAATAGGGAGTCTCCGGGTTATTAGTATGTTACGGGCTGGCTTCTGAACCGCTACACAGACGTCAAGGGAACTTCGCAAGAAGCCTTGCGGAATAAAGGAATAAAGTACAAGCACTTACAGTCAGGATGTCGGGAACTTGCATTCTTCGGAAATTGGGAGATGAACCGGGGTGGTGAACAAGAAAACCTGCGGGTCGCGTCACATGTGAAATGGGCAGCAGGTTATGGAAAAGGTTTGGACGGGCTTTGTGGTAACCTCTCCGACAGTTTCCCGGGAGAATTCGCTTTCGGGCCGAGCCCTCTGCCTAAGCGACGAACTAGCAAGAGAGCTAATCTCTTACTGATGCAACGGCTCCCTCTGAACCGATGGCGGTTTCTAGAAGTGCACACCAAATCTGCTGTGTGGGCGGACCATGAAAAAAGCTAGCGCTATGACTATTAAATACACTGCAATCTCTCTTGCCATCCTTTTTGCGTTTCCTGGCTTGCGCGTGTCGGCGCAGACGAAGCCGGACAACGCGTCGGCCACGCAGGCTGTGGCGGTACCCGCGCGGATCACCCAGGCGATTGACGAGACGCAGTTGGTCACGCTAAAGGGCAACGTGCATCCGCTCGCGCGGCCAGAATTTGACAAGGGACCGGTTCCCAGCTCGCAGCCGATGAAGCGCATGATGCTGCTGTTGCAGAGGAGTCCGGAACAACAAGCGGCGCTCCAACAACTGATGTTGGAGCAGCAGAGCAAGGACTCACCCAATTTCCACAAATGGCTCGTGCCGCAGCAGTTTGGTGTACAGTTCGGCCCGGCGGACGCGGACATTCAAACTGTGACGGACTGGCTTGCGCGTCAGGGCTTCCAAGTAGCTAGGGTCGCGAATGGCCGCACAGTGATCGAATTCTCGGGAAACGCGGCGCAGGTTCAGAGCGCCTTCCACACCGAGATTCACAAGTTTGTGGTGAATGGCGAGACTCGCAGCGCCAACGTGAGCGACCCGCAAATCCCGGCGGCGCTGGCTCCGGTCGTCAAGGGAATCGTCTCACTTCACAATTTTCCCAGAAGAACTTTCCGCCACGACGCGGGAATTCATAAGGTGACTCGTGATGAGCATGGTGTCCCGCAGTTCACAAGCACGACCGGATGCGGACTGAATAATGCGAGTCAGTGCTTTTTCGTTGGACCGGCCGATTTCGCGAAAATCTATAACGTTCCGGCGAGTCTTGACGGAACCGGGGTCACTATCGGCATTGTAGGTGATTCAAACATCGATCCGAACGACGCCATCGGTTTCCGCAACGTATTCGGCCTGACGCCCGCGACGGCGCCGACCATTATTGTGGACGGACCGGACCCCGGCCTCAGCGGTCCAATCGGAGACGAAGGAGAAGGGGACCTGGATGTTCAGATTTCGGGTATGGTGGCGCCGAAAGCAACCATAGACTTTGTAGTTGCGGAGGGTACTTTAACCGCCCTGGGAACGGACATCGCTGCTTTTCACATCATCGACTACAACTTGGCGGACGTGATGAGCGAGAGCTTTGGAAGCTGCGAGCCGGGACTAGGGACCATGGGTGTGCAATTCTATAACTCAGTTTGGGAGGAGGCCGCAGCACAAGGTATTACTGTCATGGTGTCGGCAGGAGATAATGGCTCGGCGTCTTGCGACAATTTCCAGACGCAGGCTGTTGCCGTGAACGGGCTTGCCGTCAACGGTATCGCCTCAACGCCGTTTAACGTTGCGGTGGGAGGAACCGATTTCGATGAGGTGGGCGTCCAGTCCACTTTCTGGAACACGACCAATGTCGCCGGCACGCTTGAATCGGCGAAAGGTTACATTCCTGAAACTACGTGGAATGACTCTTGTGCAGCGACGGCGACTAGCGCGAACTTGGCCACGGTTTGCGCCGGCGCACTGGCCACAAACATTGTAGCGGGCAGCGGCGGCCCCAGCACGACCAATGCTAAGCCAGCCTGGCAGTCAGGCTTGACTCCCGCGGACGGCAGCCGGGACGTTCCCGATGTCTCGCTGTTTGCGAGCGACGGCTTCCAAAGCTTAAGTCTCTATCCACTCTGCGAAGCAGATGGTGTTCCCGCCGGAAGTGCACCGTCATGCGCGGCTAGCGGGCCTTTCACGATTGGGGGCGCGGGGGGTACTTCGGCATCCTCGCCAGCCTTTGCGGGAATCATGGCCCTGATCGTCCAGAAAATGGGAGGCCAACGTCAAGGGAACGCAAATTTCGTTCTTTACAAAATCGCGGCGACGCCAGGGCAGAGCTGCAATTCAACCGGGCAGGCGCTCTCGGGATCGACGTGTGCGTTCAACGATGTGACCAAGGGCAATAACTCGGTCCCTTGTACCGGGGGGGCCGCAGCAAATTGCAGCGGAACGACAGGTAACGGTGTGCTCGTCGATCCTGCCCACACGACAACCCCAGCGTGGACGACGACAACTGGCTATGACTACGCCACTGGATTGGGATCGGTGAATGTGACGAACCTGGCTACACAGTGGCCCCTGGTGGTTGGCACTTTTAAGGCCACAACTTCCATTCTCACGCTCAACGGAGGAGCAGCGGTCAATATCACTCACGGGACCTCCGTTACGGCCAGCGCGACAGTAGCAGTGGTAAGTCCTGCGACAGGGACACCCACAGGAGATGTGTCGCTGCTGGGACCTCAGGGAACAATAAACTCGGGGATCAACGCCAGCACGCTTACGGGTACCACTCCAGACACAGCGAACCTAACCACGACAGGCTTGCCCGGAGGGAGTTATACCGTTACGGCCCACTATGCTGGAGATGGGACGTTTGCCCCCAGCGACTCGAGTCCTGTAGCTGTGGTGGTGCATCCGGAAAACAGCAGGCTGCAGATGAGCGTGGTGACGTTGGATCCTGCTTCTGGAAACATCCTGAACCCGAATGCCACTTCCTATGCGTACGGCTCCCTCACGTTTTTGCGTTTCGATATTCTCAATAGCTCGACAAATCCTTGCCAGAGCCTGGCGAACGGCACAGTCACAGGATGTGCGTTCGACGCCCAAGGGGCAGTGACAGTCACCGACAACGGCAATGCACTCAATGGAGGGCCGTTCAAGATCAACAGCGAGGGGAACGCCGAGGATCAAGTGCTGCAGCTCACGGCGGGGACGCACACGCTTTCGGCGACCTATTCGGGCGACGTCAACTACAACCCGGTAACTACGCCCGTAACGGAAGTCATCACCGTCTCGCAAGCGGTAACGGCGACGACGCTTGTCGCAGACCTCACGACTGTGAATACGGGGCAGACCGTGACTTTGACGGCGACCGTTGCGACCCAGAGCATTGGGGTTGGCCCGTCAGGGACGATTACGTTTTCCACATGCGGCACACCACCATGCACGGCAATGCTTGTGCCGACGAGTTCTAATCTCAATGCGGGTACGTTTGCTTCCGCAACCGCGTCCCTGCCTACGATCTTCACCACGCCCGGCACAAAGACAATTACTGCAACCTACGCCGGCGATACGAACTACACTGGATCCGGCCCGTCGACGGCTGTGATCGTGACCGTGACGCAGACGCAGGTTGGGAACTTCACGGTGTCTTACAGTCCGCAGCCTTTGGTGCTCAGCTCGGCGACCGGGGCGGCTGTGCCGTTGACGGTCACCGTTACGCCAGCCGGTGGATTCACCGGCATGGTGGCCGTTACGTCGGCTACGCTGCCGCCAGGCGTGAGCTGCACACCATCTCCGCTGAACATCAACGTGGTGTCTGCTACGCCGGTTGCCAGCCAGTTGATGTGCATGGTGACGGCGACTTCAACGACATTGACGGCTTCAAGTGTTCGGGAGGATCGCATGTTCGAGGCGAAGGCAATTCCTCCCGCAAACGCGATTCCGCGGGCGACACCCGGCAAGGGATGGTGGACGCTTAGCGCGGGAACGGGCTTTGCGGCGCTGTTCCTGATGTTCCTGCCCGGTGGGCGCAAGAAGTATCGCGCGGCGCTGGGGCTGGGGCTTGTTTGCATACTTAGTTTGACGATGGGATGCGGTGGCGGCGGAACCACTACGCCGCCACCGCCGCTCACGGCCACGGTCACGAAGTTGACCGTGACCAGTGGGAAGGTTGCCAGCGGGACTGCGTTCTCGTTCAGTGTTTCGGTGACAGGCGGCACCCCCACCGGCATGGTCGAGCTGTTCGACAGCGGAACCATGATTGGCACGGCGGCTACGGTGGCGGGTGGGACTGCAACACCTACGGCGCCAGCCTTGTCCGCGGGGACACACTCGATCAGCGCGCACTACTTGGGCGATACAACTACTCTGGCGTCAGCGAGCGGTACGCTCAATCTGACAGTGACGGGCAGCACGACGGCGACGATCACGACGACTCCAGTCGGCACGCCTGCCGCGCCGGCGATCAACATTACCATCCAGTAGTCAAATTAGATCAGAAGAAGTTCGAGCGGCTCCGATGTTTGTCGGGGCCGCTTTTTTTGGTTTGAAGCGGCCGGGAATGCGAAGAGCAAACCGGGGGCTTCTAGACATAGTTCACCGAGGACACCGGGGAAAAAACACCGCGACCTGGGTGCTTGTGCTCGAGAGTGTGAAGGAGGCTCAGCTTACGGATGGGGGGAAAAAGATGCCCCAAAAATGGGGCGAGGGCGACGTGAATTCAACAGGGACGAGCGAGCCTTCGTGGCCCATTTGCATTTGGGGCGGACGGACGACGCGGGCTTCGACCTTGCCCTGGGCCTTGGGGTTTTCGATGATGACGATGGTTCCTTCCGGAAGCGGCTCCGGAATAATCAACATGGCTCCGCCGGCGCTGACGGTATGAGTATAACCTTCGAGAGTATTGGCCTTGCCGACGACCTGAACCACGACACGGATCCTGAGGAGGGCGCGTTGCGCGCGGCGGCGCTCTTCGGCCGTGGGCGGACGCGTCGAGACAACTTTAGGAGCCGCGGCGCCCGGTTTCACGTACGGTGGAGGTGTCACAGCTCAAGCCCCCAAAAGTCCATCTCCGGCGCTACGAGTTCGACGCCGTACTCCCAGCCATCCGGGCGTGGAACGCCACGCCAGACTACGACCGCTGCGTTGCTGGTTTCCGTGGCAAGATTTGTGAGCGCGAGGCGATGTTCTAGTGCCAGCTCCTGCTCCAGGACCACCATACATCCGTACGGATTGACGACGCGGGTGTGAGCTTCGACAGAGTAACGCTTTCCGGCGTCACCATCCCATTCCAGGCGAACGGGGACTCGGGAGTTCATGCGGCGTCCACGGCGCTTGTCGCTGTAGCGCCCGCCTAACGGCTTGGTCTCACGCGTCTTAACAGACATTCTTGCCTCTAAAAGCCATGCTAGAGTTGAGAGGAAAAGAGGTCAATGGTACGGTCGAGTCGAGGCGCACGAGTGGATAGCTGTACGAAAGGACAGGCCCGAACGAGGAGACGGGGCAACCTTTGAGAAACCTAATCGTAAACGCAGACGACCTGGGGTGGACGGAAGGAGTCAACCGAGGGATAGCCGAGACGCACCGCAACGGAATCGTGACGAGCGCTTCCCTGCTGGCCAACGGTCGAGCGTTTGTGTCGGGCGGGGAGTTGGCACGGACAACACCGGGGCTGGGAGTGGGCGTCCACTTGAATTTGAGCGATGGTGAACCGGTGGCGGGACGGGAATTGGTGACTACGCTGCTGAACGAGCGGGGCGAGCTCGAAGGTAGACCGAAGAGTTTGCTGCTGAGGTTGGCGCGGCGGAGCATTTTGTTGGAGGAAGTGGAACGCGAATGGAATGCGCAGATTCAGAAGGTGCGAGACTCGGGAATCGAGCCAACGCATCTCGATGGACACAAGCATGTGCAGATGCTGCCGGGGTTGTTTGAGATTGCGTTGCGGCTGGCGAAGAGGCACGGGATCAGAGCGGTGCGCGTTTCCCATGAGGAATCCAGCCTGCGCGCGGCGCTTTCGGCGGGAGTTAAACAAAAAGGCACTGTGGTGATGAAACAGGGAGTGCAGGCGCGGGGTTTAAAACTCCTGGCACCTGATGCGCGCGAACAAGCGGAACGTGCCGGGATTGCGACGGCAGATTATTTTTGCGGGATTGCGCAGACGGGCGAATTGACGCGGGAGGGAGTTCTGCGTCTGATGGAGATCCTGCCCGAAGGCACTACCGAGTTGATGTGCCACCCGGGTTACGTGGATGCGGAGCTGGCAAACTCGGCGACGCGGCTGCAGGCTTCGCGGCAGGCGGAACTGGAAATATTGACGGACACGGGGATACGAAATCTTGTCGCGTCCCAGGGGATTCGGCTGATAGACTATGGATTCGTAGCTCAGGAAGCCTGAGGAAAGCCCAGATCAAGGCATGAAGAACGATCCGCCTATCCGCTACTCGATTGTCGTTCCGTTTTATAACGAACAGGAAAACATCCCGCCACTCTACGTGAAGCTCACGGAGGTGATGGATGCGATTGGCGATCGCTATGAATTGGTGTTTGTGGATGATGGAAGCAAGGACAAGACCTTCAAAGTGCTTTCGGATATTTATGAACACGATCCGCGGGTGAATGTGGTGCAATTGCGGAGAAACTTTGGGCAGGCGCCCGCTTTGAAGGCGGGTTTCGATTTTGCGCGCGGCGAGATTATTATTTCTATGGATGGAGATTTGCAGCACGATCCGGATGAGATTCCGCGGTTTCTGGAAAAAATTGAAGAAGGCTACGATCTGGTGAGCGGCTGGCGCGTGGCGCGCACGGATCACTGGCTGACGCGACAACTGCCTAGCCGCATCGCCAACAAAATGATGGCGAAATTGTCCGGAGTGGATTTGCACGATTTTGGGACGACGTTTAAGGCCTACCGGCGGGAAGTTTTGTCGGAGATTCATCTGTACGGAGAGCTGCACCGCTTTATTCCGGCGCTGGCGAGCTGGGCGGGAGCTTCGGTGGCGGAAGTGCCGATCTCGAATATTGCCCGAAAGAGCGGGGAGTCCAACTACGGGATATCGCGGACGGTGCGCGTGCTGCTGGATCTTTTGAGCGTGAAATTTTTGCTGGATTATTCGACCAAGCCTCTGCAATTTTTTGGGCTTCTGGGATTGGCGTGCTTGGGCGGAGGAGCAGGAATCGGTTTGTGGGTGTTCCTCCGAAAAGCCCTCTTGGATGAAGGGCTGCTGGCCAATCATGGGCCGTTGATGCTGCTGGGCATGGGGCTGGTGATGGGCGGCATTCAGTTTATGGCCACGGGCTTGATCGGCGAGATGCTGGCGCGGACGTATTACGAGTCGCAGAATAAACCGGTCTACAGCGTGCGGGAGTTTCGCAGCCGGCGGGAAGCGCTGGCTGGGCGCGATGAGCCACCACGAACGGCAGGAGCCGGGGGCTGGTAAACCTGCAGGAATTGCGCACCAAATCCAACCGTCATTTCGAAACGCCGCAGGGCGAAGCGCGGCCCGAAACCGCGCCCGCGCCCAGCGACACACGTGCGAGGCGCACACTACTGTTCGTGCTGGGCATCGTGATGTATTGGGGGTTGATCTACATCCCTGGCTTGGCGTCGCCTCCGATGATGGACGACGTGGATTCAGAACACGCGCAGATCCCGGTAGAAATGCTGCAGCGCCACGATTACGTGACCATGTACGTGGATGGCGTCAGGTATATGGAGAAAGCGCCGCTGCCCTACTGGATCATGGCGGGAATTTACTCGGTCGCGGGAGTCTCTGAATTTTCCGTGCGACTGGAGTTGACGCTCTTTGCGCTGTTGACGCTTCTTGCCGTGTTCCTGCTGGGACGCGAACTCGCCGGCGAGGAAGCGGGGTTCTATTCCGCTCTGGTGCTGGGGACCGCCATCGGTCCCTACATTTACACGCGCTTCATTATTCCTGACATCATGGTGTGCTTTTGGCTGACCGTGACGGTGTATCTGTTCTGGCGGACCCTTGAGGAACCGCAGCCCTCGCGGCTATTGTGCTGGTCGATTGGGGTGGTCACCGCGCTGGACGTGCTGACGAAAGGGCTGATCGGATTGGTGTTCCCGATCGGGATTATCGGCGGATACCTGCTCGTCACGCGAAACTGGCGGCACCTGCTGAAGATGCGCCTGGCGTCAACCACCATCGTCTTTTTGGCGGTAGCGGCACCCTGGCACGTTCTGGCAACGCTGCGCAATCCGCCGGTGGGAGAGGCCAAGGGTTTTTTTTGGTTTTACTTTATCAACGATCAGATTTACCGCTACCTGAATCTTCGGGTTCCGCGGGATTACGACAAAGTGCCGCTGCTGATTTTCTGGGGATTGCTGCTGGTGTGGACCTTCCCCTGGTCGTTCGCCGTGGTGAAGAGCCTCGGACAAGTGCCGGTGCGGATGCGCGAATGGGGCAGTCAGCTGGATAAGCCCTCGCGAGCGGCATTGTTGCTGGCGGTGTGGGCGGCGTTCATTCTAGTCTTTTTCAGTTTTTCGACCCGCCAGGAATACTACGTTTTGCCGGCATTGCCGGCGCTCGCGGTGCTTTGCGGCGTGTGGCTCGAGCGGGAAGCGAAATCGGCGCCAGACAGTGCGTTGCGCCGGAGCGCAGTACGGGGAGCGGCAGCCTTGCTGGTGCTGGGGGTGATTGCGTCTACTGCGGCTGGCTGGTTTGCGGCGGTGTCGCCGCCGGTCCCGCCCAAGGCAGACTTCGGCGAAGTGCTGCGCAGAGTGGAGAGCATGTACAAGTTGTCGATGGGCCACCTCTTCGATCTAACGCCGCAAGCGATGGGCTTCTTCCGGTGGCCGCTGATTCTGACGGCTATGGGCTTTCTGGTTGGGACCGTGTTGCACTGGATTCTTCGCAAGCGAGGGGCCTCGATGAGAGCAAATCTCGCGCTCGCGTCGATGATGGTGGTTCTATTCTATGCCGTGCATTTGTCGCTGGGCACGTTTTCTCCGGTACTGGGATCGAAGCCGTTGGCCGTGGCGATCCAACAGAATTACAAGCCCGGAGACACCCTCGTGGTGGATGGACAGTATTCGCAAGCGTCGAGCATATTGTTCTATACCGGAGTGCAGATGCACATGCTGAACGGCTTGACGAACGACCTGTGGTTCGGCTCGATGTTTCCGGATTGCCCAAAGGTGTTTGAAGATGACGCTTCGTTCACACGCCTTTGGCTCGGTCCGGGCCGCGTGTTCTTTTTCATACCGAATCGCGGGGGCATCGACAAGCTCGAGAGCCTCGGCGCGCCCTACTATCTTGTCGCCCGGGCAGGTGGGAAAAGCGTCTATAGCAATCGGCCCGTGGCCAGTGCGGCGTCGAACTGAATGCCACACGCCTTCTGTCGGGACATCCTGGTTCGAGGGAGGGATGCGTGAATCGAGAACAGTTTTACGCGATTATGAGCGGCGACGGGACGCTCGACTACGAGGTGTACCTGAGCACGAAGACACTGCTCTCCTGCCAACTCGACTACGACAAGTTGTGCAATGCGGACGAAATGCAATTTCAGATCGTGCACCAGATCGAAGAGCTGTGGATGAAGCTGACGGCTTACACTTTGCTGGACATCGATGAGTATTTGCAGCAGGAGAATACGAATCGCGTGATTACGCTGTTCCGGCGCGTGCATATAGCGCAGAAACTGATGATCGAGCAACTGGCGCTGCTGGAGACCATGTCGCCCAAGGAGTATCAGGAGATTCGGAAGAAATTGGGAAATGGGAGCGGGCAGGAATCGCCGGGGTTTCGTGTGCTGTTGAAGATGTATCAGCCGATTTGGAATTCGTTCAAGGCGAACTATTTGGATAAACATGGGCTGACCATCGAGAAGATTTACGATTCGGGGTACGACCACGGGGAGGCGTATATGGTGGCCGAGGAACTGGCGGAGTTTGACGAATTGTTCCAGAAATTCAGGTACGCGCACATGCAGCTGATTTACCGGACCATTGGTTTTGGATCGAAGTCACTGAAGGGGCGGCCGGTGGAGATTCTTGAGGATGGCATGCGGCATAAGTTTTTCCCCGAGCTGTGGGAAATTCGCGGGCAGATGACGGATCGTTGGGGCGCGGAGTATGGGGTGAAGAGGGATTCGCTGGGTGGGCAGTGAGGGACAGTCGATAGTCAAGAAGTTGCAAGTCGAAAGTAAAAGAAAAACCGCAGCAAGCGCGATGTGGACGTCACTGACGTGGCGGGGCAAGTTGGCGGTAGTGGCTGCGGAAGAAGAGTAACGGTTCACCGGGAAAAAGATCGGCCGATTGGACTTCACCCAGAAAAATAGTGTGGTCGCCGGCGATGTAGGAGGCCACGACCTTGCACACGATTTGGGCCAGGGTGTCTTCGAGGAGCGGGATGCCAGCCGGCGTCCAGCGATAGCGAATGCCGAGCTTTGCTTCGGCTTCTGGAGTTTGGTCGGGCCGCGCGAAATAGATTGAAACGTCCTGCTGATGCTCCTTCAAAACGTTGACGCCGAACAGGCGGTTTTGTTTGAGAAGCGGCAGGAGATGGCTGCGCTGGTCCACGCAAACAAGAGTCAGGAACGGATCGAGCGAGACGGAGGTGAAGGAATTGGCGGTCATGCCATAGGCTTGCCCAGGGATTTGAGACGGGCCCGGCCCAGAAGGGCGCGGGGCGGTGATTACCGTGACGCCTGTGGCGAACTGACCTAGCGCGTGGCGAAAGTCCGTTGCGGTGAGTGGAGTGGCCGTCATGTTCGAAGTTTTCGAAGATACCACACTGCGAGCCGTGTGGCGAAAAGGCAGTGTGGCCCGGGCGCACGTCAGCAGGGTGGCGCTTTCGAGAAAAGGCGTGATTTTCTCTTTGTCCTGCAGTATTATATACTGCAGGAGGACCGAGCATGGATGATCTCACACCTGTAGTCCCTTCACGCATTACAC
>JABCZF010000035.1 GCA_013289825.1 Acidobacteriota bacterium
AGCCCCAATACGCTTTTCCCGTGTTGCTGACCTTCTGTTTTCGCAGGTATATCGCTACTTTGAATTGGTGCCGCATTGTGACTGTTCTCCTAAACAAATACGGCCTTAATCGTCACACGTAGTCACATGGCGGTCAATGGTACTAACAACATGCGTTTTTATTGGTGTTTTTGCTGATTAAAAGTAGTGGCGGAGAGGGTGGGATTCGAACCCACGGTAGGGGTTAACCTACACACGCTTTCCAAGCGTGCGCCTTAAACCGCTCGGCCACCTCTCCCGCGACGGACGCAACCTTATCAATTTAGCAGAAACTCTCGGTTCGCGCACATCTCTGCGACTTCGCACATTCTTTTTCCTCTGCTAAACTGTTGGCTGCGGTTCCGGGATAGTGCAATCGGTAGCACATCAGCCTTTGGAGCTGAGAGTCCTGGTTCGAGTCCAGGTCCCGGAACCAAACTTTCCCCTGCCCGCCGCAGCTGCGCGATAGCTGGCAAGCCTCTGAGAAAAACACTGCACTCGCGCACTTCAATGAAGATGAAAAGCTAAGGCGATCAATTGCCAGCGGCGGCGCTCTGGACTATCGATCGAATGAAGTCAGCTTCGTCTGGGCGGTACGGTTGGCCGTTGGTACGGAAAATTTCGTGGAACCACACTGTTGGTTCGCGATCCGTATATGGATTCTTCCAGGAGTCCCATGGCAGATAGGTCTGGGTTTTGCCGGCGACAAGTCCCCAATTGAAGGCGGCGACATGATACTTCTTTGCAATGGGGAGCGTTCCCTGAAACGTGCTGCCATTGCCCCGAGCCATGTACTCAGTGCAGAAAATGGGGCGGTGATACTGCTCGAGCGACAGCACTCGCCTTTCAAACACTTCAGGCGCGTCGTAGCTGTGAAAGGAAATAACGTCGGAAAAAACCAGCTGAATTTTTTCCATCGCGCCAAGCTTGTCGGAGGCCGACCAATCCCCTGTCCAGACACCGCTCGTGAGCGGTTGCGACGCACCAGCCTCGCGCGCCCACTCAAACACCCGCGGCAAGAGCGCCCGCACCAGTTCTTCCTTCTTGGGCGGCTCCGAGCTCGCATAACTTCCGCCGTTCGTATTGTCCGGCTCGTTCCAGACGTCCCAGCCGAGAATCCGCTGGTCCCTGGCAAAGGCTCCTACTACTCCTTTGACATAGGCTTCAAGGCGCTGATATTGACTCGGATCTTGGAGGGCAGCGGCTCCGGGGCTTTGCACCCATCCTGAATTGTGCACGCCCGCTCTCGGCGCGCGCTGTTTTCCGAGTTTGGGATTTGGGTCCCAGCAGGAATCGAAGAGGACCAACAGCGGCCTGATCTTATGTTTCTGCGCAATCGTCAGGAAAATGTTGAGGCGCTTCTTGAAGCCTTCCGGATCCTGCTGCCAGAGCAGGTCGTGCAGGAACACTCGCATAGTATTCAAACCGAGTGATTCGGCCCAGCCCAGCTCTGTATCGATGCGTTGGGGATCGAAACTCGAAGCCTGCCACATCTCCAGTTCATTGATTGCCGTGGATGGAATGTAATTACTGCCAACGAGCCACGGTTGCCGCGCGTACCAGTCATTCGCGGTTTTCTCAGTCCAGCGCGCTGTCTGCCCGTACGAACAAAGCGCCAAGCCCACGGTAAGCATCATGCCAGCTAGGAAGCGTTTCATCGGATTTGTTTGTCTCCGTTTCTCATAGCGAATCGGGATCCATGGGCCGATGGTTCCTCATCTAAAGTTGCTGCTGATCTGCGCGCGGCATTTTTGTGGCATTTCTATGCCCCACTTTCAATCATAGATCGGACGCGGGCAATTACTATCGGGCTGTCCCGTTCGCACCTTAAAGCGCTCCGGCATTTTGCAACTCATCCTTCATTCCGGCCCAACTCTGCCGCGTGGATTCCTCGGCTGTGGACGCACCGCGCCAGTGCGTTTCCAGGCTGACGGCAAAATGATAGCCGTCGCGCTTCAGCGCCGCAAATTGGCCCGTCCAATCGATGATCCCGCGGCCCATCGGGGCCCAATCGTAATTTTTGCTGTCCGGCTTTTTCGCGACATCCTTGCAATGACAATGCCCGATACGTTCCTTGGGTAAAAGAGCATATCCATCTGGATAGGCCTTCTCGCCGCGCGAAGCGGCGTTTCCCGGATCCCAGTTCAGCATCAGAGAGGCTGACTTCACCCCGGCGAGAACTTTCGCTGCCTCCGCCGCTGTGCCGGTATTGCACGCGGCTTCGTTTTCGAGGAGCAGCGACACGCCCTTCTTTCCCGCAACACCTGCGGCGGCAAGGAGCTTTTCATTCATCGCCGCACGATACGGCGTCTGGTCATCCAGCCGCCAAAAATCGAAGCAGCGCACGCGGTCGGTCTGGAAGACTTTGGCCAGCTCGATGCTGCGTTCGAGCACTTCGTCCTGCTGCTCGTAAGTGAAATCGGCGTTGAACTGCGCGCCCTTTGGACTGAATTGGGATTTCGGCGCGCCCGGCCAATCCACTTTGAAGAGCGGACTGGCTATGTCCGTCACGCGTAATTTGTATTTTTCGAGGATGCGGCGTGCTTCGGCAATTTCTTTAGCATCTAGTTTTAGCAGGTTTTTGTTCCACATGCCCCGCAGCTCGATCCACTCAAGGCCAAATTCACGCGCGATAACTTCACAGGAGCGGCCGAAGTCTTGACCCACCTCATCGTTGATGACGGCAATGCGAAACGGGGAATTCATACTTTCAGCCCCAGCCTTTGTTTGGTGGAGTTCGAAGGGCTCCGGAGGAATCGGCGTTTCAAAGTACGTCAAGTCGACGGGCGGATAGAGCCGTTCTCGGGCGGCCCGCGGGACTTCCGGAAAAGATGCTGCGGCTGCCAATGCACCCATCCCTGCGAGAAACTCTCGACGAGCATTGCGACTTTCCATTGACGCTCCTTTCGTGTCTTGGTATGCGGACAAGATACCGCAAGAGCTTGCTTCTGGACAGTATTCTCCGCAGGAAAATTGGTGGTTGGACACCGGCGCAGGCATGAGAGTTTGCCACCACGGCGGTCAGCCCTTATGATTTTATCGAAGCAGGGCTGAACGTCTCCGAACGAGCGGCTCGAGGTCTTGATGTCCCCGGAAACAACGCAGAATCATCCTCACATAAACCCCTGGGTCATCGCCATCGCGGTCATGCTCAGCACTTTTATGGAAGTGCTGGACACCACGGTCGTAAACGTCTCGCTTCCTCACATTGCCGGCAGCCTTTCGGCGACGGTCGACGAAGCTACCTGGACCCTGACTTCCTATCTCGTCGCCAATGCCATCATCTTGCCGCTCACCGGATGGCTCTCCAATTTCTTTGGCCGCAAGCGCATGCTGATGCTCTCCGTCACGGGGTTTACGATCGCGTCTTTTCTGTGCGGCCTTGCTCCCAGCCTTCCGTTCTTGGTTGTTTGCCGAATCATCCAGGGCGCGTGCGGTGGAGGTTTGCAGCCCATCTCGCAGGCGATCTTGCTGGAATCTTTCCCGCCGGAAGACCGCGGCAAGGCCATGGGCTTTTGGGGACTCGGCATCGTCGTCGCTCCCATGCTCGGCCCCGTCCTCGGCGGCTGGCTCACGGATAGCCACTCGTGGCGCTGGGTCTTCTACATCAACGTTCCCATCGGCATGGCCTCCATCGTGATGACATCGCTCTTCATCTTCGATCCGTCCTATATCCGGCGCGCTTCGCAAAAAATTGACTATTGGGGCATCGGGCTGCTCGCCGTTGGAATTGCCACGCTGCAGATTGTTCTCGATAAAGGCCAGGAAAAAGACTGGTTCGGCACGGATTGGATTATCGCTGTTGCCATCGTTGCCGGCGTCACGCTCGTTGCTTTTCTCTTGTATGAGCTTCACATCAAGGACCCCGTCGTCAATCTGCGCGTTTTTAAAGACCGCACCTACTCCACCGGCGTTTTTCTCATGTCGCTCTTGGGCGTCGGCCTCTACGGCACCACGGTGTTGATCCCGCTGATCCTCCAGACGCTTCTCGGCTACCCCGCAATGCGCGCTGGCCTGGCCATGGCTCCCCGCGGTCTCGGCTCATTTATCGCCATGCCGGTCGCTGGCATCATCATGTCCAAATTTGATCCGCGTAAAATGCTTACCGTGGGAATGATTGTGTGCGGACTCACGCTATTCCAAATTTCGCGGTTGAGTCTCAGCGCCGGCTACTGGGACTTCTTCTGGCCGCAGCTTTTCATGGGCTTGTCGCTCGGACTTATCTTCGTGCCCCTCACTACCATTAGCATGGCTCCCATTCGCAAGGAAAACATGGGCAACGCTACCAGCCTTTTCAATCTCGTCCGCAATCTGGGAGGAAGTATCGGCATTTCCGCCGTCAGCACTATGCAGACGCGTTTTCAGCAGAGGAACATCAACCAGTTGGGCGCGCACGTCAATCCTTTTAGCGTTAGCGCCCGAAATATGATGAATTCCCTCGAAGGTATGTTCATGTCCAGCGGATCGGACAGCGCCACCGCAACTCACCAGGCTCGCGCAGCGATGTTCGGCATGATCGAGCGGCAAGCCAGCATGCTCGCTTACAACAGCATCTTTGTGATTCTGGCGGGATTGTTTGTCTTGATGCTGCCGTTTATTTTTCTGATGCGTCGTCCGCAAGTCAAGGGTGGCCCGCTAGCCATGCATTGACACGTCAAAGCA
Source organism: Acidobacteriota bacterium (assembly GCA_013289825.1). Taxonomy (GTDB): domain Bacteria; phylum Acidobacteriota; class Terriglobia; order Acidiferrales; family UBA7541; genus Acidiferrum. The sequence goes on from JABCZF010000035.1 coordinate 4,681, forward strand.
GTGCTGGCGCTCCGCGCAGAAAATTCCCTGTGCGCTACCCTCGAGGTCCTGTTCTATTGTGACAATAAGCGTTGGTGAGGTCCCTACCTCGGGAGTCTAGAGCTACTGCTCTGGATCATACGGAATAGGACCGGTCAATGGTTCAAGAATTTCTTCAGTGGAAACTCCCGACTCTTTCTCCGCGGTCTTGTCCAGCTTCCGCTGTACGCGCTTCTCTTCCTTCATCTTGCGCTTTTCCATTCGCTTCATTTCTTTTTGGCGCTTCTGAAATGTCGTCGTCATCGCGTCTCCTCGCAGGCGCTGCCCGGCGCGGCACAGGCCGTCGCCGCCAAGCTACATACATCGCGAGCTTTACCAGCGGGGTTCGCGGGGCTGCCGCGCAGACTCGCGGTAGTCCTCATTCGAAAAACGCTCGCGTCCACCACCGCCGCCCTTACCGCGGCCTCCACCACCGCCCCCCGGCCCGCCAAAATTGCGGGGCCCGCGCGGCGGTCCGCCTTCACCCTTCGGCCGAGCCTCATTCACCTTCAAATTGCGCCCGCCCAATTCTTTGCCGTCGAGTCCAGCCATGGCCTTAGCGGCTTCCTCGTCGTTAGGCATTTCCACAAACGCAAACCCCCGCGCCCGCCCGGTTTCCCGGTCCATGGCCATGTGCACACGCGTCACTTGTCCAAACGGCGTGAACAGGTCACGCAGCTCGCCTTCCGTGGTCTGAAAACTCATGTTCCCGACAAACAAACTCTTCATCTTGATTCTCCCCGAACTCTTCGAAGCACCATGAGTGCAGGTTCTCGGCAAGCTCGCGCTTCCCGGACGCTACTATACACTGGCCTAAAATTACCTGAATTCAATGGAGGGAGGTCCAAACGCACGCCACCTCAAGGAGTTCAGGCAACCCTACTTCGGGAGTCTACAGGAAGACAATAACACATTTAGCTCCGAAATCCGTCAAGCTCATTTTGTGGGAATCGATCCTCGCCCGCTGGCCCTACCTTCTCTGGCTTTTCAATATCACACCCACGGCGCGCCAGGTCTGATCGATGGCGACATCCAAATACGGGCTGGCACCCGCGTCGGAGTTCGCAATCGCAATTTTCCCGAACGGTTGTCGCCCGATCACCCACGGCTTCTCTTCCTCTTTCCAGTCGGAATCGAAGAGTGAATTTGGCGTGTATGCATATCCGTGCGCCCAGCGATTCACGGTAATGCCCTGAATGTCGTGCGCGCAGGATCAAATCCTGTGCCTCCGAGCATTCTGGCAAGCTGGTCCCGCACGTTGCGTTCGAATTTATCAAATGGCGGGTCCATCAACTCCATGCGCCCGGCACGAAACTGATCGCGCATCGGTAGCCCCGGCTTCGAGGGAGTGCGCAGCATGAACAGCACCATCGGCTCTTCCGGTTTGCTGGGAAACGCATATTCGCCGATGCTTACCGGAAAATCGAGCGCCGTGTAAGTGTGATATGCGCCCGGCGCGACGATGTCATGCACTCCCAGCTTCTCGAACGAGGTCCAATTCCGCAGCGCGACGTGCGTGTACACCAGCGGGGTTTTCACGAGATACGACAGCGCTTCCTTTTGCTTCTGCGGGAGCTCCGGGCAAACGTACGGAATCATCCGGTTGTAACACGCCAGCACGCAACTCTTGGCCTGCACCGATTGCAAGCTCTTCCCACGCTTGTAAGCAATGTCCACTGTCCTTGGCGCGCCGCTCGTTGCTTCCCCTGCCCCGGCGTGCTGCAGTCGCCCGATTGGAGCGCAATCGCCTACAACTCTACGGGTTTTCAGTAGTCTTGGGGCGCGAATAGGGAAGGCGCATATCGCTGCGCCTCGCTGAACTCCGCGCACTCTCTGTAAATCCTTTTTCTTGGTTTTTCTTGCCGATTTGCCGGGCGCGAGAACCTTACAGTTCCCGCAAAGCAGTTGCCACGGGGAGGCTGGCAGCGCGGATCGCGGGGAAAATGCCGCCAAAGACTCCCATGGCCAGCGCGAACACCACACCCATCACGAGCAGGTCCGGAGTGATCTTAAAGGCGAACGCGAGGTTCGAGAAGGTCTGGAAATTGATGGTGCTGGTAGTCAAGCCGTTCAACCGGAGAACCGCAAGGCAACCCAATACACCGCCAACAAAAGAAATCAAGAGCGCCTCAATCAGAAAAGAGAAAACGACGGAAGGACCCCCAAAACCGAGCGCGCGCATGGTCGCAATCTCCCGGCCGCGATCGGCGACCGCCGAATACATGGTATTCAGCGCACCGAAAACGGCCCCGATGGCCATGATCATGGCGACGAAACCGCCAAGACGGGTAATGAGCGTGGTAAGGCTCGTAGACTGCTTGGCGTAGTAATCGATTTCGCGAATGACGTCCACGTTCAGGCGAGGGTCGGTAGTAACAGAATCCTTCAATTGACCCAAGGCCTCCGGAGAAGTGAGGTGAACCGTCACGGACTGAAAACTGTTATCCGGCCTGCTGTAGGCCGCGCTAAGCAGATGCGAATCTCCCCAAACCTCAGAATCGAAGGAACTGCCGCCCGCGTCAAAGATTCCCACAACCTGCCAGCGCACTGTGCCCAGCGCAATCGTCTGGCCTAGTGTCAAGCCGGAGTACGTGTTGGTCGCGTTTTTGCCAACGACCACTTCGGCCAGACCTGCCTTGAACATGCGCCCTTGCACGATTTTCACTTGCTTCCGTATTTCGAGCACATTCGGCGAAACGCCGCGAAGTTCAACGTTGGCCTCCGTCCCGGTCGAAAGCAAAGGGATCGGAGCCATGAGCACGGCCTCCGGAGTCACCATGGGCCCATTGGCTCCGCGCGCAATTCCAGGAGCATCTTGAATGATCTTTACCGAGTCCAGGGGAACCCCGCTGGTCATCTCCGAGGTGGCGCCAGCCCGTACGATGAGGGCGTTATCGGGCGAGCCGGAGGCGACAAGCGTGGCCTGGAAGCCACGCGCCAGCGACAGCATGGCAATAAAGACGCCCACGGTTCCAGCGATTCCCAGGACGGCAACGATGGTTGAAGTCCAGCGCGCCCTCACGCTGCGAATGTTGTAGACAATCGGAATGGCCATCTCAAACCCTCCGCAGGGCGTTCACAACACGCATGCGCATCGCGCCAATGCCGGGAAGCAAACCGCTGACGACGCCAACTAAAACGGCGAACACCAGACCGAGTGACAGCATGGTTTTCGAGAGAAGGAGCGGGGGGAGCAATCCCGTGACCGCTGCGCTAATCACCGGAATGGCTGCCCACGCGAGCAAAAGGCCCAGCACGCCCCCGAACAGGGCAATCATCACTGATTCAGCAAGAACAAGGAAGAGAATCGAACCGTCGGTTACTCCGATAGCTTTCAGGACGGCCAGCTCGGCGGTACGTTCGCGGACAGAAATAGCCATGGTGTTTCCCGTAACCAGAAGAAGGGTAAAGAAGACAACGCTCCCGACGGACAGGATGAGGAATTCGATATTTCCGAACTGTTTCGCAAAGCCTGCGGCAAAGGCAGACTCGGTTTCCGTCTTGGTTTCGTAAGAGGAATTGGCGAACTTCGTGTCAATGGCCTTTGCGACGCGGACAGAGTCGTCCGGGCTATCTAGCTTGAGGATGTACCATCCCGCCGTACTCTTCATCCTATCCTTGATTGAATCGGGAATATTCTCGTCAAAGTTCTTCCATTGAAGCCAGAATTGCCCTTCATCGCCATCTGGCTTCTCGGTATGGTAGATGCCGTCGAGATTGAATTCCCAGGTTTTCGTAGGCCCATACAAAGTGTTCTTGATGGGAATGCGGTCGCCGACCTTCCACCCGAAGCGCTTTGCCGTCTTGGCGCCTGCAATCGCGCCTTGCTGGTCTTTGACGAAAGTATTCCACTGATCATCGGGCACGACGAACTCCGGATACACCTTGCGGTGGTTTTCCGGGTCAATCACGAACTGCGGGAAGAAGTTTTTCTCATCCTGATAGACCCCGCCGAACCAGTGGTCGTGCGTAACATACTTCACACCGGGGATCGCTCGCACTTGGTCCCCGTAGGACACGGGCATGACCTGCATCAAACCGACTCGGCTGACGATCACCAGCCGGTCTGCGCCAGCAATGTCAATGCCTCTATTGAAGGCGCGGTTCACCACCGCTAAGAACGTAAAAAGGACCAACGCAATGGCGAACGATCCGATGGTAAGAATCAAGCGAATCTTTTTGCGGAACAGATTGGCAAAGATTAGCGAGCGGAATTTCATGCCACACCTCCGGCAACGACGCCTTGCTCTACCTTGGAAGCTTCGACGAGCACGCCTTTCTCGAGATGCAGCGTCGTGTGGGCTCGCGCCGCCACGACTGGATCGTGCGTCACCATCAAAACGGTCTTGCCATGCTTGGCGACAAGTTCCTCGATCAGGGCCATGATTTCGTCGGCACTTTTGCGGTCCAGGTCGCCCGTAGGCTCATCGCAGAGCAGAAACGTCGGATCGGACACAATCGCGCGCGCAATGGTAACGCGCTGCTCCTGTCCGCCGGAAAGCTGCCGCGGATAGTGGTTCATGCGGTCGGTCAAACCGACCACACTCAGCGCGGTTTCCACATGCTTGCGCCGTTCGGAGCCGGACAGCTTAGTCAGCAGCAGGGGCAGTTCCACGTTTTGGTAGGCGGTAAGCACGGGAATGAGGTTGTACATCTGGAAGATGAAACCGACGTGCCGCGCGCGCCACTTCGTCAGCTTGCTTCCGGACATGTGCGTGATTTCGTCGCCGTCTACGGTAATACTCCCCTGCGTCGGCACGTCCAGTCCGCCAAGCAGGTTCAGCAGCGTGGTCTTCCCGGAGCCGCTCGGCCCCATGAATCCCACGAAATCGCCTTTGTCTACATCCAGATTGAGCCGCTGCAGCACCTGGATCTCTTCTCCGCCGCGGCGGTACGTCTTCGAAAGCCCGCGCACTTGAATCAAGCTCTTCCCGTTTCCCTGGCCATCCACTCGAATCATCTTCGCAGCTCCTATTTCTTGATCTGGACCGCCAGCCCGTCTTGCATATTCGCTGGCCCTTTCACCACCACGGCATCGCCGGCCACAATCCCGGACAAAATCTCGGTCTGCGACCCCGCGGTACTTCCCACGGACACCGCACGCCGCTCCAGTCGGTCGTTCTTCACCAGGAATACAACCTTCTTCCCGCTCTCCTCGTGCAACGCATCCGATGGAAGCAAAGCCACCACCACCGGAGCGTCCGCATCGGCCTTCTTCACCGGCTCGTCACTCAAAAACGTTACCTTTATCCCCATGTCCGGCAGAATTCGTGGATCCAGTTTGTCGAATGATATGCGCACCTTGACAGTGGCCTTCTGTCGGTCCGCCGTTGGGATCACCGTCCGCACGTGGCTCGGAATCTCCCAATTGGGATAGGCGTCCAGAATCGCTGTCACCTTCTGTCTGTCTTTCACCCGCGCAATGTAGGACTCATTGACATCGACTTCAATCTCGTTCGAATTCATGTCCACGATGGTCGCGATGCCCGTGCGCGTGAATCCCCCGCCCGCCGAAATCGGAGACACCATCTCTCCTACCTGCGCATCCTTTGAAACTACGATCCCGTCGTACGGCGCGGTGATGACGCAATTGTCCACCGCCTGCTGCGCCTCGCGAATCCGCGCCTCGGAAGATTGCACCTGCTGCTTCGCCAATTCGATCTTGGCCTTCAGGCTGTCCGCATTGGTGCTCGCGGTGTCCAAATATTCTTGCGTCTGCACCCCGGCCTTTTGCAATTGATCGGCGCGCCGCAGCTGGATTTGGGCAAATTTGAGCTGCACTTGGAAATCTGCGATGGCTGCCTGCGAAGCGTCCCGGTCCGCCTTCGCCGAATCCAGCGCCCGCTTCGTGTCTGAATCATCCAGCGTGGCCAGCAGCTGCCCCGCGTGCACGTGCGTGCCTTCGTCAAAGAAAACGCCCGTGACGCGCCCTGTAATCTTGGCCGCAATCGTGGCCCTTCGCCGAGGCGTTACGTATCCACTGGCATTCAATATCGCCGAGCGCCCTCCGGATTCCGGTTTCTGCGCCGTCACCACTTCCACAGCCGGAGTCTGATTCCGGAACGCAAACGCCAACCCTGCGATGATGACAATTGCTCCAAGAACCGCCGAGGCGTAGCCCAGGCGCTTCCCGGTCTGCCCGCCCGAGCGGTGACGGTCATGGATTCGCAACGAACCCAGATCCGCTTTTGGATGAATTTCCGTCGTTGCCATCAATGCCCTGCTCTCCCTGCCAGCCGCCCTTCACTTGCATCTACGAAGTTTCAATTCGAAAGATTACAGGCCAAACCTGGTTTTCCCCATTCTACCCCGCTTCGTGGCCACCCGTCCGGTTCCGGCAGACCGCCTCCTCTGTTTTTCGTACGTTTATGCTCTTGTGGCCGAATATGTCGCCGGGGGCTTTGCGGCGCACCGGCTCTCGAGTATACTTTTTTTGTCGCTAATTATCTTAGTCCGTGAGATAATTAGCTGTCAAGATAAAATGCACCAGACCAAATGAAAAATCCCGCTTTGTCCCGCAAACGCAATGCCTTGATCATCCGGGTCGGGATGGAACTCGGCCGCGAACTCAGCACCGTTTCCGTCTTCCTCCACCAAGCCATTGCCAGCAAAATCGGGCTCAACGTTACTGATACCAGATGCTTTGAATTGATGTCCCGTTATTCCCACGAGCCCCTCACCGCCGGACACCTGGCCCGCGCCACGGGCTTAACGACCGGCGCCGTCACCGGCATTCTCGATCGCCTGGAAAAGGCCGGCCTGGTCGAACGCTTTCGCGACCTCAGCGACCGCCGCAAGGTCTTCGTCCGTCCCTGCCCGGAAGCGCTCCAACGCGTCGGTCGTCTTTATGAAGGCCTCGCTGCTGCCTCCCTGAAGCTGGCGTCCAGCTACTCAACCAAGGAGCTGGAACTGATCCGCGATTATCTGGAAGGCAGCCTCCAGATTCTGCGCGATCAGACCGGCAAGTTCACCTAGACCCGGAAATCCCCAAAGGGTGGCCGGACCATCATCCGGTAATCTGGAGGGTGGTATTTGACCGCTTATACGCTGCAAAATGGCAAGCCACCACGCGTAAAAGCCCCTGTTCGCAACCGAGACGAACAGTCCCACTATCGAACACTCGTACCGCGCCTACAGCTCTCTCCTCGGGCTTTAAATGCCACCAATTGAAGGATTTAGAGGTGTCTACGCGGAGGCCTTGCGAGTGCGCGTGAGGCTCTGCATTTCTGAATTGGAGCCAGACCCAATGCGCAATTTCTCAACGGACATCCGGTACGCCTTCCGCGCGCTGACAAAGAACCCCGGGTTCGCCTTTATCGGCATAGTCACGCTGGCCCTCGGCATGGCCGTCAACACCACCCTCTTTAGCGTCATCAACGGTTTCCTTCTCCGTCCTCTCCCAGTTCCCCATCCGGAACAGATCACTGTCCTCTCCCTCGAACAATCCGCCCTTCCCGGAAATCACCGCTTCTCCTACCCCGACTATGAGGATTTGCGCGATCAAGCCGACTCCTTCAGCGATATTTTCGCTTATCACATCACCCTGGCGGCCGTCGCCGTGGACCAAAAAGCCGATCATTGCATCATCAGCCGAGTCTCCAGTAACTATTTTTCTTCTCTTGGGGTTAAGCCAGCCTACGGGCGGCTGATCCTGCCCAGCGAAGGACGCACTCCGGGCACCGACCCCATCATCGTTCTGGGGTACTCGTACTGGCGCAGACGTTTTGACGGCGATCCCCATGTGGCCGGCAAAAAAGTGGAAGTGAACGGCAATCCGTTCACCGTTGTTGGAGTAGCTCCACGGGAGTTTCACGGCACCTACTCGGTGCTCGATATGGACGCCTACATCCCCTTTAGCGCGGAATCGAACGAGGATCCCGACAATCATATTGAAAAAATCTGGTCGAGCCGCAGCTCTCGTACCCTGACCGTTATGGGGCGCCTCAAGCCCGGCTTTACCATGAAACAGGCTAGTGCCACCCTGAACGTCGTTTCGCAGCGCATGGCGCAAGAGCATCCCGACACGGAAAAAGGCATCACCGTTGAATTGTATCCAGAAAAACTGGCTCGGCCGGAACCCGACCCGCAGAACCCTGTTCCGCTTGCAGCTATCGCTTTCATGGCCTTGGCCGGGCTAGTGCTTCTCGTCGCTTGCTTCAATATTGCTAACGTTCTCCTGGTGCGCGCAACGGTACGCCAGCGCGAGATGGCTATCCGCGTTGCCCTGGGGGCCGGCCACGGCCGTCTCGTCCGCCAGTACCTCACCGAAAGTCTTCTGCTTTCCTTTCTCGGCGGTGGCGCTGGGCTACTGGTGGGCACTTGGGCGGCGGGAATCCTCGGCTCCCTGCGCCTTGGCAGCGATCTCCCCATTCAATTTGACTTCCATCCCGATGCTCGCGTCTACCTGTTTGCCCTCGCCGCTGTTTTGCTGACCGGCCTGGTAGTGGGGATAATGCCGGCGCTGCGCGCCGCGCGTACCGAGGTCATCACCGTTCTCCACGAAGGAGGCCGCGGCTCCTCGTCGGGCCCGCGTCGTCAATTGGCCAGAAATGCTTTGGTCGTAGCGCAAGTGGCCGGCTCGCTGGTGCTGCTCATTGTCGCCGGCCTTTTCATTCGTATGCTGGACAAAGCTCAAAAGATTACTCTCGGCTTCAATCCCGATCATGTCCTCAATCTTTCCGTAGACGTGGAGCAGCTTGGCTTCAAAGAACCGCGTGGCCGCGAATTCTATCGCGAACTCGACACTCGCCTTCGCGCTCTCCCGGGAGTCGAATCCGTGGCTCAGGCCTTCCTGGTTCCCTTGGGCGTCATGAGCTCGGGCGATCGCGTCTGGATAGAAAATCATCCTCTCGACGCGGGTCAGCAGCCGGCTGAAATTTCCTACAATATGGTCTCTCCCGGTTATCTGGATACCCTTCAGATTCCTTTGCTCCGTGGCCGAAAATTCACGGACGCCGACGGCGAAAAGGCTCCCGGGGTAGTCATCGTCAATCAAACCATGGCAAAGAAATTCTGGCCCAACGAGGATGCCCTTGGCAGACGCTTTAGCATCAAAAGCGCCAGCGGACCATTCATCGAGATTATCGGTATCGTCCAGGACGGAAAATACCAAAACGTCACCGAAGATCCCCAGCCTTTCTTCTATGTGCCCCTCGAGCAGAGTTACATGTCTTTGCGGACCTTGCACGTCCGCACTTCGGTTCCTCCGGAAACTCTCTCCTTGCAGCTGCAATCTCAGATCCACGAACTTGCGCCCGACCTTCCCATCACCCAAGTGCAAACTATGACGCAATCCCTCGAGGGCGCGAACGGCTTTTTCTTCTTCCGTTTTGGCGCGCAATTAACCTCCACCATGGGAGTCCTGGGCCTGATTCTCGCCGTGGTCGGAATCTATAGCGTGGTTTCTTACGCGGCCGCACAGCGCACCCAGGAGATCGGCATTCGCGTTGCCTTGGGCGCCCGTCCCCGCGACATTTTGAGAATGGTTTTGCGTCAAGGACTAGGCGTGGTCGGCATCGGCCTGGCCTTGGGCCTAGTTATTGCCCTGGCCGGCACACGCCTGATGAGCGGCCTCTTCGTGGGCATCAAATCCACCGACCCGCTTACGTTTACAGTCGTGGTCCTCATGCTTACAGCCATTGCCCTTTTCGCATGCTGGATTCCCGCACACCGCGCCACGCGCATTGATCCGTTGGTCGCGCTGCGTCACGAGTAATCGCTGACGCGGAGCCCTTGATGGGCATTCGCTTCAACGCTCGGCGCGCTTTCTAATCGGGCACCGATCTTTACGACCGGACCGTTCATAAACGTCGGCCTGGCCTGGTCCTCCATTTCCTTTGAAGTTCGTAGACGATGGCCTCGTCCCAGTAAAAAGCCTTCTCTATGCAGCACGCTGGCCCTGGCTGACCCGTCCTTTCATTCGCGATCCGAGCCTGGAGCACGCCGTTCACGAATTCGGCCTTGATTTTTTCGGTGTTCAGGCCCTCGGGCAACTCCAGCGTCCGCGCGAACTCCCCCGTAGGTGAACTCGGTGTCATCCATCACACGGTTCCTGCCACCCGGCATCCTCCCCGTTGCAACCGGGGAACCATTTCCCCACTTTCTGCGCCTGTCTGGCACTCTTCCGGTTAACCTGCCTTAGGCACCGCTTCCCTCAATGAGTGCATGGCATGTCCTTCGAACACCTGCGCCGCAGCAGCCGCATTCCGAAAGAGCTCGCTATCCTTCTGACCGGAAGCGACCTGGATGGCAAAGGCTTCTCGGAAATGACAAAGACCGTCCTTCTGAGCCGCTACGGTGCCGGCATCATTTCCACATATAAGCTCTACGCCGAGCAAGAGATTATCGTTCGCTACCTGGATACCAACAAAGAAGCCGTGGTCCGCGTTGTCGGCCGCATCGGTTCCGAAGGCGACAACTACACCTACGGCGTGGCCTTCGTGGATCCCAGCACCATCGACTTCTGGGGGCTCGATTTTGCTCCCGTTGCCGAGAAGGATAAGGAAGCTCGCTGCGTGCTGCTGGAATGCGGCAATTGCAAAGAACGCGAAACCGTCGAGCATAGCGACGTCGAATCAGACGTCCTGATCATCAACGACGGTATCGTCCGCCATTGCAAGCACTGTGGTGATTCAACCCTTTGGAAGCGGGCCCCCGAAGCGCCCGATGAGCGGCCGGTTTTGGTAGCCGCTGGGTCAGTCCCGAGCGTTCGCTCGTCGAAGGAAGCGACAAACATCACCACCAGGGAAGTTCCCCGAGTGCCCCAGAGTTCCGAAAACGTGTCGACTCCGGCAAACCTCGAGTCTTCCCCGACCGCACCAACCCCGTCGGCATATGGTATGCCCGCGGAGCGCGAATCCTCCGCGCCCATCGATAACCGGCGCAAACACCCTCGCGCACGGGTCAACTACAAGGCCTGTATTCGGCGCTCGGGACTTCCCGACGAAGTTGTCGCCTGCGAAGACATGTCCAAAGGCGGCATCTGTTTCAAGAGCCGCAAAAAGCATTTTGAGCGCACCGCCATCGAAATCGCCGTTCCCTACGCCCCTGGCGGCAACGCCATCTTCGTGCCTGCGGAAATTACCTGGGTCGTCGAATTCCCCAAAGACAAGCTGTATAAGTGCGGCGTCGCCTATCGACTCACTTCCCGTCCTTCCTAACTCCGTCTCAAGATTCACAGATCTAGCCACTCCTGTGCGACCTCCCAAAACAGGTTGACATCCAATACTGTGTATCATACAGTGTGTGCCGCACACTGTATGTCGCCTGGTAACTCCAACCACGACCTCTTTGAAAACCTTCGCCTCGAACTGCGTCGCGGCTCGCTCATCCTCGCTGTCATGGCCTCCCTCCAAACCGAGCAGTACGGCTACACCCTCCGCAAGGCCCTTACCGACCACGGCATGCCCATCGATGAAGGTACCCTCTATCCCCTTCTACGGCGCCTTGAAACACAGGGTCTGCTGGTCAGCGAATGGCGTGAACAGGACAAGCGCAACAAACGCTTTTACCGACTCTCCGAAGATGGCAAAGCCATATTCAAGCAGTTGCTCGCCGAATGGCAGAGCATGAATTCCTCGCTGAACGGGATTCTTTAAGGAGCGCGTGATGGACATCCTAGCCAGTTATTTGCGTGCGGTGAAACGCTGCCTGCCGCGGGCGCAAAGCGACGACATCATCAAAGAACTCTCTGACGAACTTCGCTCACAAATGGAAGAGCAACAATCCGCGCTGGGCCGCCCATTCCGTGACGAAGAAACCATGGCTTTTTTCAAGCAGCATGGCGATCCCATGACCGTAGCGCGCCGCTACCGCCAGGATCATCGCAGCCTGTCTCTGGGATGGGAGCTGATCGGACCTGAGCTCTTTCCGATGTATTTGATCCTCTTGTCTTTCAATCTGACGCTCACGATAGCGGCCGTTTTGGTTGTCTCGCTGATGATGCACCTACCCGTCAAGCTAGACGCGTTCCTCGTCCCCGTTTTGGCTCAGATTATTTGTCTCACGGTGGTTTTCACCATACTGAATCTTATCCGCAGGAAGTTCCCGCAACCCTGGTATTACCCGCCTGCGGAACTCGCTCCCATGCTGCCTGTCAGCCGTTGGTATTCGCTTGTCGGTCTCGTCATGTGGGCTACGGTAGCCGTTTGGTGGCTCGCGGTGCCGCACTTTCCGCAGTTGATTTTGGGTTCCGGGGCTAGTCATTTGAAACTCGCTCCAACCTGGCACAGATTCTACGTGCCCATGCTTCTCCTTTTGCTGGCCTCCGTCTCTCAGCGAGTTCTGAGCCTCTTCCACCCGACCTGGACTTGGGTGGTGCCAGGGATGCGGACGCTCATCAACGGCGCGTCCGTGCCGATCTTGTACGGCTTGATGTTCAAGAGCCAAACCTTGGTCGCACTCGCCGACGGAATACAAACCACTCCCGAGAACCAGCAACTCGTTGAAAACTTCAACGGCCTGATCCGCTGGGGCATTCTTGGGCCGTGGCTGTGGATCTACGCGGGAATCAGCGCCGTTGTTTACGCGTGGTACAGCGTTCCGCACCTGCGCCGACTGATTCACCGCATACGCGGCCAGGTGAGATCGCGTGTCGCGTAGTGGGGAGTGCTCTTCCTAAGGATCGAACATCATGAAGACTCTATTCTTGCTACTCGAACTGCTGATGGACGGCGACGCCATTCGCGTGGTCCTCCGTTCCTGCTGCACTTCGGCAGTGGTCAGCGTGGTGGTCCTTATTTTCGCGGGCAGCTATCAGGTGGTTCGTCGTTGGCTGCTTCGCCGCAACAGTCGGGCGCCGTCACGCGCCTTACAGTTCCAAGAGACTTGGGAGGAAACCAAATCATGAACAACGAATTCTGGGCCGAGCTTTCAGGTGTAAAAAAGCGTTTCGGAAAGACCGTGGCTCTCGACGGTCTCGATTTGCAGGTGCGGCCTGGAGAACTCTTCTCCGTGCTCGGTCCGAACGGTGCGGGCAAATCCACTGCTGTTTCACTCATGCTCGGACTCCTGCGGCCGGACTCCGGCGCGGCGCGCTTATTCGGTCGGTCTCCACTCCTCGTCGAGCCACGGCGCCAGGTCGGCGTCATGATGCAGGAAGTCACGCTCGCACCCGAGCTCCGGGTGCGCGAACATATAGCTCTTGTTGCCAGTTATTATCCTCTTCCGTTTACTCCCGTCGAGGCCATGGAGCTGACCAAAACTTCTTCGTTGGCATTTCGCCCCTACGGAAAACTCTCCGCAGGCCAAAAGCGCCAGGTGCAGTTCGCCATGGCGGTTTGCGGGCGCCCTAAGCTGCTCTTCCTCGATGAGCCCAGCGTCGGACTCGACGTGCGCGCCCGCGAAACGATGTGGGCGACACTGCGTGAGCTCGTGCACAACGGATCTTCCATCGTTCTCACGACTCATTATCTCGAAGAAGCCGAATCCCTCTCCAACCGCGTGGCCGTCCTCAGCAAAGGCCGCGTGATCGCCTCCGGCACCGTCAACGAAATCCGCGCCCTGGTCATTCGCAAGCGCATCACGTGTTCCACCGCACTTTCCGCCGATCAAATTGCCGCGTGGCCGGATGTCGAAAGCGTCACGCGCGAGCACCAGCGGCTGCAAATCAGCACGAGCAACTCAGAAGCGGTCGTGCGCCGCTTGCTGGCCGCCGATGCGAATCTCCAAGAACTGGAAGTACGCCGCGCCGGGCTCGCCGAAGCTTTTGCAGAACTCACTCAGGAGGCCGCATGAGGAACGCCACGTCGTTCGAAAACCCGAACTCGTTCGAAAGCCCCAAACCGTTCGACACAGCCAAGTCATTCAATCGCTTTGAGCAATCGCCGTTCTCCGCCGTGATGTCCAACGCCCGTTTGCTGCGCGCTTATCTCACCGAAGCTCGATTCGAATCCTTGCGCATGTTTCGGGTGCTGGGCTTCTCCCTGCCGTTTTTGGTTCTGCCCGCCTCTTTGTATCTGCTGTTCGGAGTTGTGCTTTTCGGTGAAGCGGTTCGAAACGACCTGGCCGCAGGAAAGTTTCTCTTCACGGCGTTCGCGGCCTTCGGCGTAATGGGTCCGGGAATGTTCGGTTTCGGCGCCACGGTCGCCACCGAACGGGAACAAGGTCTGCTCACCCTCAAGCGCGCATTGCCCGCGCCACCTGGCTCTTACCTGCTTGCCAAATTGCTCATGACCATGCTCTTCGCCTTCATCGTCATGGCCACCATGATCTCCTCAGCTCTCTTGCTGGGTCATTTGCCGCTGACCTTCGCGCAATGCGCCAGCGTCACGGCCATCAGTATCTTCGGCTCACTGCCCTTCTGCGCCATCGGCCTGTTCATCGGAACGCGCGCCTCGGGCAAAGCGTCCGTGGCCCTCGTAAATCTAATCTACGTGCCGATGATGCACATCTCCGGCTTGTTCTACCCGCTGCCAAAATTTCTTCGGAGCATCTCGCCAGTCTGGCCCAGCTATCATTTGCAACAACTGTTGTTCGCCGCGCTAGGTGCGCCCTTTTACGGTCGTACCGCAGTGCATGTTGCCGTCCTTGCGGGGGTCACACTGGTTCTCACGGCGCTCTCGATTCGCAGGCTGGCACGCGTTGGCTGACAGCCCGGGCGGTCCGGGAGGCAACTCACGTTTTGTGGAGGAGCGGACTCTCGGACGCGCCGTTCGCACTCTCGAAATGGCTCGAGAAGGCGAACCCACGTTAGCGTTTCACGCCCTCCTGATAGAGCCCCATCAAATTTCCCGCCGGGTCGCGGAAAGTCGCGATCCAACTCGAGCTCCCCGGGGAATCCGGGTGAGGAGTCTCGACCACTCCACCGCCGTGGGTTCGCACCCGGGCAAGGGTGGCATCGAGGCTGTCGACCCAGATGTATGGCAGCAGCCCAGGCTCGCGCGAACTCTCTCGACCGGTAACCCACGCGCCACTCACGTTTCCCGTGGCATCATCGAAACTTGGACGGGCCGTATCCCGATGTCGGATATTCCAGCCGAATACCTTCTCGTAAAAGGCCGCGGACTCGAGAACATCAACCGCTGGAATCTCCATATAAGAAAAGCGCGGGCGGCGCAGCAGCGCGAGGCGATGCGCTGCTTCTGTAATGGTGGCTCCCCACCCGTCAGGACTCAAGTCTCGAGCGTGGCGCGAGAACAGCCAATGGTGGCCATCGAGGTCCTCGACTCCATACTGTAGTTCCCCATACTCAGTTTCATGGAGTTCCTCTACGATTTTCGCGCCCGCCGCTTTCGCTCTTTGAAAGTGCGCCTCCACGTCGTCAACGAAAACGGTCAGGCTTTGCGTGCCGTAACCTAGTATGGAGGGGCTCAAGCTTCCCTGTTCCACTCTCGTGAGCATGATCCACGCGTTGCCGAGATGCACCTGGGCCCCGCCGACCGGCTGGCCATAGCGGTAGTGTTCTTTGAAACCAAACGTTTTGCTCAGCCAGGCGACGGCCTCGGCAACGTCGCGATAAAAAACGTGGGGCAGAATAGTATCCGGCGGCACAGAGCGATTCTCGATCATTGCGTTTCCTCTCTCCTATAGTTTCCCGGAAAACCGGGACCGTGTGACGGCGGCCTCCGCGAACCTCATCTTCTTAAAACGACTGGATGGTCGGAGGCTCGGAGGCGCTTCTCGGACCCGACCGACCAGCGGCGGCACCGAAGAGAATGAGCCGAGCTTGGGAACTTGCCCGTCAGTTCCGAGTAAGACAAGCGCTCCGGCGCTCCACAATAAAACATAGTAAGGTCAATATGGGAAGACCGAGGAATGCAAAACCTGTGCTACGAGGAGGCCCGCATGGTGCAGATCAAGGGATCCGCAATCAAGGAAACCATTGACCAGATCAAGTCGCGGGCCGGCGAGGCAGCTTTCCAGAAAATCCTGGGACTTCTCGACGAAGAAACGCGCAAGGTTTGCGAAGGTGAAGTCTTCGCGTCCACCTGGTACCCGCTCGACCTCTTCACACGCTTTCTCGAAATCGAGATTCGCGTTCTTGCCGACGGCAAAGAAGAGATGGTCACCCGTGGTTCGGAAGCGGTCATCGAACGGCAGCTTCGCGGGATCTACAAAGCATTTGTCAAACTAGGTTCGCCAGAATTCGTTGTGAAGCGCATCGCTGCAGTTCACGCCACGTACTTTCAGGGCGTCCCCATCGATGTCCAGCTCCAGGGAAACAACCGCGCGCTCGTCAAGTACACTGGCTTTGAGAAACAGCACCGTATCATGGGGTTCGCCATCGTCGGATTCTTCAAAAAAGCCCTTGAAATCTCGGGCGCCAAGGACGTGGTCATCTATTTCTCCACGCCGATCGAAGAAGGCAAAGGTTATTCCGAACTTTCTATCGCGTGGCGCTGACCGGCGTCCAAAAAACGCGGAACTTTGCCAGTACCTGGCAAACGACCTCGCGTACTATGGAGCAATGGCGATCTCTAAATTTTGGCGAGCCCATTCGCACGTTTTAGCCCTCGTGGTTTGTGCCTCTGTTTTCGCTGGTGCAACCTTCCGATTACCCGCAGAAGCGCACAACCAGGACCAGGGTGTCATTCGCGTGGGCGTAAATCTTGTACTCGTTGACGCGACCGTGAAGACCAAAGCCGGCCAAATCATGGCCGACCTGAAAAGAGAGAACTTCGAAGTTCGCGAGGATGGCGTCGAGCAAAAACTGGAAGTCTTCAGCCGTGACGAATTGCCCCTGGAGGTCGCGCTGGTTTTGGACCTGAGCGATTCGATCGGGCCATTCCTGGGCCCGTTGCGGGACGCCGCCACCACCGCTCTGGCTGCGCTCAAGCCCGACGACGAGGTCGCCCTGTTCACGTTCTCCACGGAAGCTCAATTGCGCGTCCCGTTCACGAAAGACAAGCGGGAGATTGCCAACCAGATCAATGCATTTCACGCGGGCGGCGCCACCAACATCAACGACGGCATCTTTATCGCTTCTGAGAATCTCCTCAAGACGCCGCCCAAGGGCCGCCGCGTCATCATCCTCATCAGCGATGACGTCGGCACCGACGCTGGTGGACAGGGCACGCGCGACATCGTCACCGAAGCAATCGCTGCCGACGCAGTACTCTATAACCTGAAAATCCCGGGCTACAACCCGCCGCAAACTCTCTTCGCCGCCAGCATGATCCCTGGCCTGGTCAACATTCGCAAAGTCATCGACCAAACCGGCGGAGAGCTCTTCGACGTCCAAGACGTAGCCCACCTCGATCCCGTCTTCCGGGCCCTGATTCAGCGCATCAAAACGCGCTACACGTTGGGCTACTACACAAACGCGAGTGCAGCCCTCGGCAAACCCCACAAACTCGACGTTCGCCTGGCTTCCTCCTTCGGGAAAAAAGGCCGCGACTATGTGGTCCTTTCCAAAAACGGCTTTTACGTTCACTAAGGATCGCCAAGGCCGAAGCGCGCCCGCATCTCGCGTCGGCCAACTCTGGTAATGGCCAGAGCTCGGCTGTCGAGTTCCCGGATCACCCATTTTCGTTCCAGTGCGATGTTCAGCAGCGCCGCACCGACGGCCCCTCCCAGATGTGGCCGCCGCTCACTCCAGTCCACACAAGCGTAGGCGAAGCGGCGCCGCAGCGCGCGATTTGCCTGCACGTCAATGCCAAGCTCTCCGAATGCCTTGATTCCCCTGGGTGTCAATTCGTAAGCGTTTTCGGCTGCGGACTCGCCTGCCCCGCCCGACAGCCAGCCCATGGCCTTGATGCGATCATGCAGCGCCACGCCCAGCGTGCCCGCGATGTGGTCGTAGCAAGTCCGCGCCGCGAGCAAACGGTTTGGCGTATGCGGTACGAATGAGTTGCGAAATCCCCCTGCCAGCACGCTCAGAGCTTCCAGCGCCGCCGCTACATCTTCGCCTGCCAAACGGTAGTAGCGATGTTTCCCCTGTGCCAACACTTTCACCAAGCGCTCCTTCTCGAGCCTGTGCAGGTGCACGCTCGCGGTCGAAGGCTTCACCTCCGCGACCATCGCAAGCTCCGTGCTGGTGCGTGCGCGCCCATCGACCAGGCAGTAAAGCATTCGCGCGCGCGGCGGCTCACCGATGGCCGCCGCAATTCGCGAGACCGCAGCGTCCGCATCCGATTCGACATCCATACTTTGATGTTAGACGAAGTATCCATGACGGGCAAGCATCATACTGCCCGGCATGCGGCCAGCAACCCCCACCAGCCAGATGAGTCGCCGCGAGGCCATTGGCGGCATGCTCGTCGCGGTGGCCGCGCTCACCGTCGGCCAAGATGCTCTGGCCAGTCGGGCGACAAAAGGAGAACCTGTGACCATCCTGTGTGTTATCCGCTACCAGATCGATCCGTTCCAGCAAGATGCCTTTAAGAAGTACGCCGAGAACTGGGGCCGCATCATTCCACGCTGCGGCGGCCACCTGGTCGGCTATTTTCTTCCCCATGAGGGAACAAATGATATTGCCTGGGGGCTGATCGCGTTCGCCAGCCTGGCTTACTACGAAGCCTACCGGAGACGCCTGAAGTCGGACCCCGAAGGCCGCGAAAACTTCGCCACATCGCAAGCAAAACGTTTCATTCTTCGCGAAGAACGAACCTTCGTCGAACTAGTCGATGGTACCTTCAACATCCCCGCGGACCTGCCAGCCACTCCATGATACGGCTCGCCTGAGATCTCTCCGTTGGCGTCCTGCGTATTCTAAGCAGCGGGCGGGAGGAGCAATCGCATGGTCGGATGCGAGTTTGCATACCGTCATCATTATCTGGATGATGGTCCTCGTCCAGGCAGCTGCCTAGGCGTCCTACAATCTCGAGCACGGCAGTATCCTGTGGTCCTTGGTTCCCTGGAACCAAGGAATCCTTCCGCAAAACATGCTCGTGCGCGTTTCTGTATTCCGGAGCGGCTCTCATCGCCTTGGGGCATAAATATGCGAATGCATGTATAATATTCCACCACCGCCAGTACCTGGGCTGTACGCCCCTGAGCGCTGCCGGGAATTCGCCGAGAGGATAGCGGGGATGGAGCAGTTTCTGAAACCTACCGAAGTGATCGACTGGATCCATCCTGCGGTATCTTCGCAAGCCAGGGAACTCGCAAAAAACACAACCGGCGCGCTTGAAACTGCCCAACGCTGTTTTGCATGGGTCCGCGATTCCATCCAGCACAGTTCTGACTTCCGGCGCAACCCGGTAACTTGCGCCGCGTCGGCGGTGCTCACATCCGGCACCGGCTATTGTTACGCGAAGAGCCATCTGCTGGCCGCCCTGCTTAGGGCCAACGGGATACCCGCCGGGTTCTGCTACCAACGGCTCAGCATCGATGACACTGGCGCCTCCTATTCTTTGCACGGTCTCAACGCTGTTTACCTGCCGGAATTCGGCTGGTATCGAGTGGATTCGCGGGGCAACAAGCCTGGAGTCAACGCGCAGTTTTCCCCGCCCGTCGAGCAGCTGGCATTCCACGTGAACCTTCCTGCGGAGAAGAGTTTTCCTGAGATATTGCCCGACCCGTTGCCCATTGTGGTTACCGCGCTCAGGACCTACTCCACCTGGGAAGCGCTGTACAAGAATCTACCCGACTGGGACCTTCCATCACTCTCCAGCGCAACCTTTGCTCCACCCGGCAGTGGTTCAAGCGCTGCGACCGAGCGATAGGCCATCACCCAGCAGAAAAACATTTTCCTGTTGACATCCCACAGAGCCTTGGCGATACTCCTGTGGACACACCACAGGAGGCCGCATGGCCGGCGACAAGTCGGATATTCTCCAGGGCACGCTGGATTTGATGGTCTTGAAGACCCTCGAGTCCATGGGACCGTTGCATGGCTACGGAATCGCTCGCCGCATCGAACAAATCAGTGAAGAGGTGCTGCAAATCAATCAGGGCACAATCTACGCTTCGCTTGTTCGCCTGATGCACAGAGGCTGGATTTCGGGTGCCTGGGGCACGTCGGACAACAACAGAAAAGCCAAGTTCTATTCGCTCACCAGAGCCGGACGGAAACAGCTCCATACCGAAGCCGAGAACTGGGAGCGCATTTCCGCAGTTATTGGCCGGGTACTGCGCAGCGCGGAGCGAGGTTAATGCGATGCTCGCCTGGATAAGAGCGTGGGCCTCCCGAACGCGCGCGTCGCTTTCACCCCGTCAGCTTGACCAAGAATTTGAGCACGAGCTTGACGCCCATCTGACATGCTCGCGGACGAAAATGTCCGGCGAGGCATGTCGCCAGAAGAGGCCAGACGCGCGGCCCGCATTCGCCTGGGAGGCCAGACACAACTCAAAGAGATTAATCGTGAACTCCACGGCTTACCCGCGCTCGAAACATTTTTCCAGGACACGCGCTACGCATTCCGCATGCTGCGTAAGAATCCGGGCTTCACCGCCGTGGCCGTCCTCACGCTGGCTCTCGGCATCGGCGCGAACACGGCTATTTTTAGCGTCGTTTATGCCATGCTCCTGAAACCATTGCCCTATTCGCGTCCGGACCAGCTGCTCACCGTGTTCGAGGCGCAGCCGAAGGCCGGGGTCAAGGCCACAGGTTGGTCGTATGCAAATTTCGCGGAGCTTCGCGAGCAAAATCGTATCTTCAGCGACATGGCGGGCAGCCAACAGCACCAACTCACGTTGACGGGCCGCGGCGAGCCGTCGGTCGTCAACACCTCGGTCGTGACGCCGGAGCTTTTCTCGGTCTTCGGCCAGAGGCCGATCCTGGGACGCCCGTTCTACCCGGACGACGGCAAACTGGGCGCGCCAGCGGTCGTGGTACTCAGCGAAAACCTGTGGCGGGGTTCGTTTGGTGCGGACCCCAAGGTCATCGGAAGCTCGATCAATTTGGACAAACGCTCTTTCACCATCGTCGGCGTTATGCCTGCGGTGTTTCGCTTTCCGATTCTGACCGAAAGCGAGCAACTCTGGATTCCTCTGGTTCAAGATCCACTCTTCGGCAGCTGGATGGACCGCCGGGGCGGCCATTGGCTCCAAGTCACGGGGCGGCTGAAGCCGGGCGTTTCCATGACGCAAGCGCAAGCGGAGCTGGATGCCATCGGCGCGAGGCTGGCCAAGGAGTTTCCCGCAGAGAACGACGGCTGGACCATCCGCTTTGTGACACTCCAACAGAAGATCGTCGGAAATGTGAAGTCCGCACTGCTCGTGCTTATGGGCGCCGTCGGCCTCGTGCTCCTGATCGCCTGCGCCAATATCGCCAATCTTCTTCTCACGCGGGCGACTTCTCGAGCGCGCGAGATTGCCGTGCGCACGGCCCTTGGCGCCGGCCGATCCAGAATTGTTCGGCAACTGCTTAGCGAGACGCTCGTGCTCGGACTGCTTGGCGGACTGGCCGGCATCGCTCTGGCGTACCTGGGCGTCGAAGGTTTGACCGCGCTTATGCCGCAGGACTTGCCGCAAGTGAACGCCATCAGCGTGGACAATTTTGTCTTGGGATTCGCGTTGCTTCTTTCTGCCCTCGCAAGCTGCGCGTTTGGTTTGGCACCCGCGTTGTTTGCCGCAAATTCCAATTTACAGTCTAGCCTCCGCGAAGGCGGCGCACGTTCCGGCGAGAGCAGTAATCGGCGGCGTGCCCGCAGCTTCCTGGCGGCGGGAGAAATTGCTCTCGCGATGGTGTTGCTGGTCGCGGCGGGTTTGCTGCTGAAGAGCTTTTCGAAACTCATGGCGGTCAGCCCGGGTTTTGACGCGCAGCATGTGGTGCAGGCCGACATCTCGTTGCCGCGGTTTCAGTATGCCATGCCGCAGCAATGGGCGGCTTTCTCTCGAGAATTGCTCACGCGGCTTCAGTCCGAGCCTGGAATGCGCGATGCTGCCGTGGTTGTGCCCAGACCGATGGCCGACGGCTTCGTCAACCTTGGCTTCGACATCGTAGGAAATCCTCCGCTATCGGCGGGGACGTCCAGGACCGCGAACTATGTTTCCGTCAGTCCAGACTATTTTCGGGTGATGCAAATCCCGCTACTCGCGGGACGCCTATTCGACCGGCACGATGTCTCCGCTTCGCCTCGCGTTTCACTGGTCAGCGAAGCAATGGCGCGGATCTATTTCCCGAATCAAAATCCGTTGGGAAAGCAGATCGTCTTTGGTTTTCCTCCTGATATCGGAGCCGTGCGCGAAATTGTCGGAGTCGTGGGTGATGTGCGCGACGTTGCGCTAGGACAGGATCCTGGAGCAATGATGTATGTTCCTTACGCCCAGGCACCTTTTTGGGGCGCGAATGTGGTGGTAAGGAGCTCGTTGAGCGCCGCTAGCGTGGCCGGCACGATTCGCCGGGATGTCCAACAGATCGATAAGGATTTGCCGGTAACGGATGTCGCGATGATGAAGGACACGATCGATGCCACCGTCGCGCAACCGAAGTTTCGCACGTTCTTGCTGGGACTGTTTGCGGCCATGGCGTTGGTGCTGGCCGCTACTGGAATTTTCGGCGTGGTTTCTTATTCGGTTTCGCGGCGCACCAACGAAATCGGCATCCGCGTAGCGCTGGGAGCTTCGCGTAATCGAATTCTGCGCATGGTCTTCGGCGAAACGCTCGTCCTGACGTGCGCGGGCCTGGTTCTTGGAGTACCTTCCGCGCTTGCCGGCTCTCACCTGCTCGGCCACCTGCTCTTCAACGTTTCGGCCAACGACCCCGCTACGCTCGCCGCCGTTGCGTTTACTCTCGCCTTGGTAGCCGCCATCGCCGGATACATCCCCGCACGTCGCGCCATGAGAGTCGATCCCATGGTCGCCCTCCGGCACGAATAAACGGTGTTGCGCGGACAATTTGCCCTGCTCGCGAGTGCCTATCTTCTCTCGTGGTGTGCCTTGCTCGCTTGCCTTGGGGAAGCCCAAGCGAACGCAAAAACGCGCGGAGGGAGGTTTAGAGGAAATAAGCTAGCGGCTCACTGGTATTTCGCGACAACTTCTCCGTTTTCAATCTTCAGATCCGAAATGTCCGACGGTAGCTTCAGCTTTTCTCGGTTTTCCGGCGATTCCATCATCCGGCGCACAGCTGCCTCCAGCGTCGCCTGCGGGATCGGCAGCGCGCCGATCTGGCCGCTCACGGGCTCAAAGCGCAGAAAACCATTGTCTGCGCCCAGCTTGCCTTCTAGCTGGAGGGTCATCTCTTTACCGTGTACATCGAGGACTACGTATGCGCGCACGCGGTCATCGATCAACTGCACCTTTACATCCTTTACGTTCGAGCGCATCTGCTCGACATCGTCCGTGGTGGGCTGCTCGGCGTTCGGCGCTCCGTCGGTGGTATTGCCGGGAAGCGCATTCGCGGCTGGGTTCGACGACTGGCCACCGGGAAGAACCAGATGCCATGCCAAATACGAGTTCAGTTCGGTCTCGTCCATGCGAAGTGTTGCTGGCTGGCCCTGGGCTACCGCCTGCTGCACATCCTGGAATTTCTGTTCGACGCGTGCGGCGGCTTCTGGAGTGCTCGACACAATTGGTGGAGCAGACTTATGTAGCAATAGAATCAATACGATGAGGGCGCAGGCGTAGACTGTCCAGCGCACCATTCGGAAGATCAGTACCAGCGCGGCCCTTCTGGACCCGTGGGCCTCGGGATTCGGGTTCCCGCCTGGAGGGTTGGCGACATTTGGCATGATTTGCTCCTTGCTCTTCTGGCCCAATGGCTTGGATGTGCGTTTCCGCTTCTAAGTTTCGTGTTTTCAGCGGTCCAGCGATTGGGGGGTGAGCGATCCTCAACAGCGCAGCGAGAGAGATCCGCCCTTATCCTATAACCCTAGAGTTGGCAGGTGGTTGCGCTCAGGAGAAGCAAAGTGCCCATCGCCGAAACTGGTCACCTGCCCGCTTGTCCCTTGTCCGGCGTCGGCCTTACTCTCACTGAGGAGGCCCTCATGCCGCGCACTCTCGCCTATCTCCTTTTGTTGCTGTTTCCGTATTCCGCTCTAGGCCAGAACTCTCGCCCGGCGACTGGCGCCGAAGAGCGGCCCAAAGGGCGGGCACGGATCGGTGTGGCGCTGGAGGGTGGCGGCGCGCTGGGTCTCGCGCACATCGGCGTGCTCGAATGGTTCGAGGAGCATCACATCCCGGTGGATTATGTCGCGGGAACAAGTATGGGCGGGCTGGTAGGAGGCTTTTATGCTACCGGAATGAGTCCGGCAGAATTGAAGAAACTGATCGAGGGAGTCGATTGGAATGAAATCCTGGTTGACGCAACACCTTACGAAGATCTTTCCTACCGAAGAAAAGAAGATCAGCGGGCGTACCCCAATGCTTTCATTCTTGGGCTGCGAAAAGGTTTGTCGCTACCCGGCGGTTTGAATTCCGGCCACCAGATTGGCTTGCTAATCGACCGGATAGCGCTGCCCTACTATAAATTGGAATCCTTCGAAACGCTTCCGACGCCGTTTCGCTGCGTGGCGACCGATCTGGTAAGCGGCAAGCAGGTGGTATTCGAACAAGGATCGCTGGCCGAAGCGCTGCGCGCAACGATGTCCATTCCGGGCGCCTTCACGCCGGTGGTCGACAAGGATCGCGTGCTGGTCGACGGCGGGCTGGTGAACAATCTGCCGACCGACGTCGTGAAGCAGATGGGGGCGGACATTGTTATTGCAGTGCATCTGGACACCAAACCCGTGGAAGCGGCGGACATCAAATCTCTCTTCACCGTGCTGCAACAATCTGTCCGCGTGGTGGTGGCAGAAAGTGAATTGCGCGGGCTTGCGGGAGCGGACGCCGTGGTCAGCGTGCCGCTCGGCGGATACAGCTCGACAGACTACAAGAGGCACGAAGCGATCATGCAAAAAGGCTACAACACCGCCGATGGAAAATCGCAGTTGCTGGGAAAATTCGCGCTCAACGACGCGGAATGGCAGGAGTATGTGCAGGATCGCGAAGCGAGGAAAAAGACCCTGGCGCCGGTGCCGCAGTTTGTCAAAGTGGAGGGGGCCGACACCGCGCAGCAGACCGAGAACATCGAGCATTATCTAACGCCGCTGACCGGCAAACCGCTGGACACGGACAAACTTGATCGCGCGCTGACACGGCTCACCGGGGTGGGGCGGTATGACAAGGTGGGCTACCGGATTACGGAGCGCGACGGGCAACAAGGGCTACTCATTCAGGTGAGTGAAAAGAACTATGCACCGCCCACGCTCCAGCCGGGATTTGTGGTGGACGGCTCGGCCAGTGAAGAAGTGGGCTTCACGCTGGGCACACGACTGACCTATTTGGATGTGGCGGGATTCCGTTCCGAATGGCGGACCGATTTTCTGTTTGGAAACACGTATGGGCTGGGAAGCGAGTTGTACCGCCCGTTCACCCCGGTGAGCAAATGGTTTTTAGCGCCGCATGGCACGGCAAGCACGCGGACCTTCAAAATTTATGAGCAGGGCAATCCGCTCGCTGACTACAAGTTGGGCCAAGCCGACATCGGGATGGACGTGGGCTACGGATTCGACCGCTTCAGCGAATTGCGCTTCGGTTATGAAGTGGGCTATCTCGATACCAAGCTGCGCTTGGGCACGCCGGTGATAAATTCCGTGAGCGGACGCGTGGGCGATGCGAAACTGCATTACCAGTTCGACCACGCGGATAGCCCTGTGATTCCGCGTAGCGGCGTGCGCTCGGAAACGACTTTCCGGTGGTTTGACACCAGTCCAGGCACGGCGAGCGCTTTT
This sequence comes from Acidobacteriota bacterium, assembly GCA_013289825.1. Classification (GTDB taxonomy): domain Bacteria; phylum Acidobacteriota; class Terriglobia; order Acidiferrales; family UBA7541; genus Acidiferrum. Next base: position 30,291 of record JABCZF010000035.1, read on the forward strand.
CCTTCGCTGCAGGCGAACATCGAGTATTTTCAACCGGTTTCGGCGTTAGGTTCCGTGTTCGTGAATGGCGAGGGCGGATCAACATTTGGGTTTAATGGCACGGGGATTCCCCAATTCTTTTTGGGCGGGCCGCTGACTCTAAGCGCCTACGGATTGAACGAGCTGCAGGGAAACCAATACTATTTGTTCCGCGCGGGCTATTTGCACGATCTGTGGACGCTGCCTCCGCTCGCCGGAAAAAGAGTCTTTGTGATCGGCTCCTACGAATTTGCAAAAATGTACGCCGCGCCAAACGAAAGCAAATTCCCCAATGATTTTGCCGCCGGCGTCCTGGCCGAAACGGTAATCGGCCCGCTCTTCGTCGGCGGCAGCGTGGGCGACACAGGCCATCACAAGTGGTTTTTCCAACTCGGCCGGGTGTTCTGAGATGTTGGGTGATCGAACAAGCGTATCTCCCGGGGTAGCCGGTCGCTTTCCGGTAGCGCAACTTCCCGCAAGTCTGCCGATGGGCTGGGAGTGCTCCCGATGAAAATCGGCTCACCACACTGTCGCGATTGGGCAAGCCGGGTGTAAACTGGTGTTGGTTTCGAAGTCAGGAAGGAAATCCTCGTGAAGCGAACCGTTTTTTTCCTGCTGCTGGTGGGCTTGAGCGTCACATGGTCGATACCGGTTAGTGCGCAGAGCCCCGGTGTTGCGGAACACCTGCGCAAGTCGCAGCAAGCGTCCAGAGCGTCGGCCAAAAAGCAGAACAGGATGTTCAAGAAGGCGTCCAAGAAACAGCGCAAAGCCCTGAAGAAATACGCCAAGGCGCAGAGAAAGGCAGCCAAAAAAGCGAATCGCCGCGCCCGATACTGAGTGTGTATAGCTACTTGGAACGACGATGCAAGATGTGCTGTGGGCATTAGCTAGTCTGCCCGCAGTCCGCCAGCCTTCCCGAATCCGCCAAGCTAGGTGCGAACCCCTACTAAGACCGCGCGCTAAAACGAATACGGCGGCCTAATGCACCGCGACGGCGGCAACTTCCCGGGGGTTGCCCATGGCGGACCACAGGATGCGCTCTGTTTCAGCGGAATCAGGCGGGCATGCGATGTAGTCGAACGCTCCGGCGCGAAGCGCGGCGAGGTAATGATCCCATTCAGCGAAACGCGACAGAACCACGACTGGTGTGGGTCTCGCCGCCGAAACGACGCCGCGGAAATCGCCATCGGGCAGAGTTTCATGGCAGAAAACCACGCCGAACTTCTCTTTGTCCATGAAGACTCGTGCTTCGTCGAGTTTCACGCAGCAGACGGAGATCAGCCCGCATCTATTCATCGCCGCGGTTATCTTTTCATGATGTTCTTTTTCGGGAGAGATTACCAATACTTGGTTGACGTTGGCCATGTCTTCTACCTTCTTTCTGACCCCTCGAAGAAAACGGCCGCAATTCGTGCGGCCACCTGCTAGGTCGTGCTCATAAGTTCTCTACGTTCGGCCCGGACGCGGCTGCGCACGAGACACTAATTTCGGCCAATCGATGGGCGGGCCGCTCGATGCGAGTCACGCACACTATCAGCAAAAACTCCGCCGGACTGTACAAAATTGAACAGCAGGTACCTTTATGAACCCATAAAGTACCGTCCGGTACTGGGATAGAGTGATATCAGCCGCAAAGCAGAGCCGGGCCGGGCGGTATCCCCCGTCTCGCCGTTTCTTTTAGTTTGCTAACTTGACTCTGGGGAGCGGTCACCGGCTTGGACTACATGAGAACCTCGTATTTCGACCCTGCGCTGACGCTTCGTGGCCCAAGCGATACCAGGAGCACGGCGTCGATCGTCTATTCTATTGTGCGGCGCTCGCGGACACGCCGCTTAGCCTGATCAAAGGAAATACTCCGGAAACCCCACAAGTGTGCGAAATGGGGCTGTATGGCTCCCGCCGAGCTGTGAGGATGGGAGCATGCTGCATAAGAAAGCCAAGACCGCCGGCAAGGAACCTGGCGACGCGTTACGAGCCAGCGTTAGGAAAGAGATGGCGGAGCCGCGCATGGCCAAGTCCGCAAGAACCATGGAACGGACCCTGGACAGGGGCCGCATTCCAGTACGGCCAAACACCACCATGTCTGGAACAGTCGACAAAATCATTCCGTCTCGCAGCCGGAGACGGCCGGAAGGGGCGCAGATTGGTGTTGACAAGGCTGCCCTCCGGCATCGAGACCTCCGTATTGAAAATTCGTTAACCGACGACAGCGGCGATGAGGTAAAGCTCAAAAAAGGCGCTCACGTCGAGGTAACCATCGAAACCGAACCCACGAAGGCAATCGCCAAAAGCAAAAAAAGCAGCTAGCTTGCCCCGCGTGAGAGGGCCGAACCGGGCGTGCGTCTTGGCGGCCGCTGCGCTGCGAGGGACGGAGTTGCGGTGGTGACGGGGTCTATCAACTCCGACGATCTTGCGTGCGATTCTTCTCGAGAGCTTCCATAGCGACAAACTTACGGTCTATATGGGGGTTTGCGCGCGGAGCACCCGTGTTCAGCACACAACGTTTCCCGGCAGGTACACCACAAGCAGGACAGGCGACCGAGAATAACTCTTGGGGCGTGAGTGATTTCTTTTTCATTCGTACTGAATAGGTTGACATCCAGCCGCGGAACCCTTCCATTTGGAAACTTTCCGGCTTTGGCCGAGAGTAACCATGAATCATAACTTTGCTTGCCCCTCTCAGTCGGTACCCTAGCGTACATACGGCGTACTAACGAAAGTCCTGCGCCCGCCGAATAGGTCCTAAGGCGGTGCTAGGTCCACGAGGGATAAGCCGGTTCGCTCGTTTATCACAACCGGGGTCCGCGGTCTGGCGGTAAGCCTGAAAAACTCTTCGGTTGACTAAGAGCCTGCTCGTAGCCACTAACGTATTTCCTTACAACAGAACGAATTACGCGGTACAATCGGGGTGTCTCACTAGCATCCTTCTGCCAGACTTCGACCCTTGGGCAGTTCCTTGCAAAATCTGACAAATCCTTCGCAAAGGGACCGTCCATGGAGCGCACCTCCGCTACCCGTCTAAGGAAAGCCGTCGCCCGTCCTGTCGCCACAGACGTTAATGGGCGGCAAATGCACAACAAAATCCTGCTCGCTCTCCCGAACAATGAGTACACAGCGATCTTTTCTAAATTACAGTTCGTCTCGCTGCCAACACCCACGGTGTTGAACGAGGTTGCCGAGCCCATAAAGTTTGCCTTCTTTCTGAATGAGGGCTTGGCATCCATTCTGAGCATCACCGCCGATGGAAAAAGCGTAGAAGTTGGGCTGTGCGGCAGAGAAGGCTTCGTTGGGGTCCCTCTTACAGCAGGATTTCACAGCAGCCCCACGCGGGTGATCATGCAGGTAGGGGGCAGTGGTTTCCGCCTTGCTACTAAAGATCTTCTCGTCGCTCTGCGTGAATGCCCGCAGCTGGCGACTGGCTTGCAACGTTTCGCTCAAGAAGTAGCTTTGCAATCCTCGCAAGTGGCTGCCTGCAATCGGCTGCATGAGGTTGACGAGCGACTGGCGAGATGGCTTCTCATGTCCCAAGACCGCTTGGGTGGCGACGTTGTACCGTTGACGCAGGAGTTTCTCGCGCACATGTTAGGCACGCGCAGGGCCAGCGTCACCGTGGCTGCGGGTATCCTGCAGAAGGCCGGACTGATTACCCACACACGCGGAGCAGTTAAAATTGAAAGCCGAACGCGGCTAGAGGGCGCGGCTTGCGAATGCTACCGAATAATGACGGAGCAAATCAGACGATGGCACTCCGAAGCGAGCTAGCCGGCATAGCCCACGCAGGAACGGTCTCCAGACCGCTCGCGAAGTCCCTATGCACGATTTCCAGCAGCGAACAACGTATACTCCGGATATACACGGATTTCGTTTGACGAGGAACGAAAATGCCTGACCAAGACTGGATCAAAACGCTTGCGGACGGCAGAAAAGTGAAATTCATCTACCAAGAACTGCCGGAAGACGGGGCCTTCATCACCGCGCAGCTTGCCGGCAATGAAGTGGTTTATTCGATCGTATTGGCCAAAGCAGGAAACCCGCTGAGCCGAGAAGATGTTGAAAGACGCTTCAAGGGTGAACTTTCAAAGAAGTAACGACATTGGCGAAGCAGCCGATCTCCAGCCGGAGCGGTGGTCATCCAGCAAAAACTTCTTGACTAGAACGCGATGATTGCGGTAAATGTCCTTAGGTGGTGTCGCTATGCGGGCATCCACAACTTCACGGAAGATCAAATCCAGTCCAAAACTGAGGCCGAAGCACGCTTTCGACGCGCAAACTTTTCTCGATTCCGCCGGTGTGGCCAGAAAAGTCAAGGAGGTTAAGCGAGCAGAGCTGGTTTACGCTCAAGGTGCTGCCGCCGAGACCATCATCTACCTGCAAAGCGGCAGTGTAAAGCTGACGGTCGTCAATGAAGTCGGCAAAGAAGCGGTCGTGGCGATTCTGGGACCGGGCGACTTCTTTGGTGAAGGCTGTCTGGCAGGTCAGTCCGTTCGCATAGGGACGGCTACTGCGATTACCTCCAGCACGGTGCTGGTGATTGAGAAGAGCGAAATGTTGAAGCTGCTCCACGAGGAGCATGACCTCTCCGACCGGTTCATCAGGTTCATGCTGGCACGGAACATTCGAATCGAAGAGGACCTGATCGATCAGCTGTTCAATTCGAGCGAGAAGCGGCTGGCTCGCACACTTCTCTTGCTTGCGCGTTATGGCAAAGAAGACCAACCCCACGGAGTTCTCCCCAAAATGTCGCAAGAAACGCTGGCGGAGATGGTCGGTACCACGCGCTCACGGGTCAATTTCTTCATGAACAAGTTCAGGAAATTGGGCTTCATCAAGTACAACGGCGGTCTGCAGATCAACACTTCTCTCTTGAGCGTGGTGCTGCACGAGTAACCGGCATTCGCGCTATGGCCACGCCCAGCCAAGAGTGGCGGCGCTACTAGAGAGAGAGTTTCCCTTCGCAGCACCAAGAGAGACGCTTCGAGGCCTATAATCTCCCTTGCCGGGATGCGCCCGGAACCGTCCGAGCGTGACTCGCTGCCAACGCTTGTTTGATTTCTGCGGAGGGAATATGAACGCAAGCACTGCTCGTGCCGAGCGGGACCTCTGGCCGGAGCTTCCTCTGGAAGCTTGGCAGGACACTTACGCGACGCTCCATCTGTGGACGCAGATCGTGGGTAAAGTGCGCTTGGCGCTGAGCCCGAATATCAATCACTGGTGGGGAGTGCCCCTCTACGTGAATGCTGTGGGGCTGACCACGTCGGCCATTCCTTACGCGCGGGGCAATTTCGAAATACAGTTCGATTTCATCCATCACAAGCTCGTCATTCGAACCAGCAACGACGCTATCGTGGCACTGGCCCTGGCGCCGCAATCCGTTGCCGATTTTTATCGCGATTTCATGGAAACGCTGGAGTCGCTTGGGATTGCGGTGAAAATTTGGAAGATGCCGGTCGAAATCCCTGATCCGATTCCGTTCGATCAGGACAGGCAACATGTTTCCTACGATCCTGAATATGCCAACCGGTTCTGGCGGATTCTCATCAGCTGCGATGAAGTGTTCAAAGAGTTTCGCGCGGAGTTCATCGGAAAGGCCAGTCCCGTGCATTTTTTCTGGGGTAGTTTCGATTTGGCGACGACGCGCTTCTCGGGGCGGCGTGCTCCGGAACGGGAGGGAGCCGACCCGATCACTCGAGAAGCGTATTCGCACGAGGTGAGCAGCGTGGGGTTTTGGCCGGGCGGCGGCGACGTTAAGGGACCGGCGTTTTATGCCTACGCGGCACCGGAGCCAGCGGGGTTTCCTCAGTATCCAGTTCGCCCGGCGGAGGCGTTCTATCAGCCGCAACTGAAGGAATTCATATTGATGTACGACGACGTGCGGCGGGCGCCTTCGCCGAGAGAGACGTTGCTGGCATTCCTGCAAAGCACGTATGATGCGGGGGCCGACCTCGGAAAATGGAGCCGCAAGGAGCTAGAAAAAGGGGCCGGCTAGCAGGGCAACCGCGCCGGCTGCCCTTCGGGCATTTCCTCAGCAGACAAAGTTTTCTTCGAGGAAAAGATTGTTCAGGGCTTCAGAAAGATTGGGGTGAGCGAAAACGGCGTCGTGAAGAACGGCGTAAGGCAGCTTGCCCATCATCGCTAACTGAATCATGGACATCACTTCTCCTCCTTCAAGACCGAGAACAGCTGCGCCCAGGATCTGCCCGGTGTCGCCATCGACGATAGCTTTCATGAAGCCGCGGGTTTCATCCACTTCTTTTGCGCGCGCTACGCGGGTCATGGGCATCTTTGCGACGCGAATCTTGCGATTTTGCGTGTGTGCTTCCTGTTCGGAGAGGCCGACACGGCTTAACTGCGGATCGATAAACACCGTGTACGGAACCAGGCGGCCATCGGTGCTGGCGCTTCCTTTCTCAATAAGATTTGTTCGGATGATGCGGAAGTCGTCGTAAGAAATATGCGTGAACGCAGGGCCGCCCTTGATATCACCAAGGGCGTAAATTCCAGCAACATTCGTTTCGAGTTTTGGATTGACCTGAATGAACCCGCCTCTATCCGCGGCGATGCCTGCGGCAGCGATGTTGAGAGCGTCTGAGTTGGGCACGCGGCCCGTGGCGACCAGCACATGAGATCCACTGATCGTGCGGCTTTCGCTTTCGCCGCCTGCAGCGACGGCAAGTTTGATCTGTGGGCCTTCCTTAGCCACGCGCTGTACTTTGGCGTTGAGCAAAACGTCGATGCCATCCTGCTCGAGGATCGCCAGAACTTCAGCGGCGACGTCCGCATCTTCGCCACCGAGCAATTGCGCAGCTCGCTGCGCGATGGTCACGCGGCTGCCAAAGCGGCGGAAAAGCTGGCCGAATTCAAGCCCGACATAGCCGCCGCCGATGACGAGGAGATGCTCGGGGACGGCGTCGAGTTCCATGATGGACGTGCTGTCGAGATACGCAGCGCTTTGGAGACCTTCAAGCGCAGGCACGGAAGCGCGGCACCCCGCGTTGATAAAAAATTTATCGGCGGTGAGTGTGCGTTGCGAGCCATCCTGAAGGCGGACTTGAACAGAGCGCGGGCCGGTGAAGCTGGCCTCGCCAAAGAGAAGATCGAGATTGGGAGTTTTTTCGATCCGCGTCTGACTGCCGTTACGGAAAGTGGCGACGATGGCGCGCTTGCGCTCGCGGACGCGGCGCATGTCTACGGTGATGCTGCCGGTGGGCACGCCGTAGTCCGCTCCACGACGGGCCAGATAGGCGACGCGGCCGCTCGCGACCATCGTTTTGGTGGGCGTACAGCCCTCGTTGACGCATGTGCCGCCCACGTGCGCGCGTTCCACCAGAGCGGTGCGCCAACCGGCATTAGCCAATGCCTGGCAGAGCGGCGTGCCTGCCTGGCCGGAGCCGATGACGACGGCCTGATAGTGGTCGGATACGCTCATAGATGCCCCTCCGCTTTCTGGGACTTTCCGCTTGCCGATAATTGCATGCACCAAGGGTAGCGATATTCTGTCACGTCGCAGCGAGAGCCGCGTACCAGAAAATCCCTCAGAAAGTGATTTGCGGGACGGCTGGTTCGGGCGGCGCCGTTAGCGGCTTCGGGAAAAGCCGCCGGGCGCGCAGCGAGCCAATGAGCAAAGCAAGATTGGTCATCAGAATGACGGCAAAGGCCAGCGAGGGAAGAAACTCGAAGTCGGCGCCGCGAGCCTCCACAATTTGTATGCCCAGCACTGCGGTGATGAGGCCGCGCGGCAGAAACCAGATCATCAGTTCGCGCTCCTGAGACGTGAAGGCGCGCCAGGCGAAGCGCCCGGACTCGACCGAGAGCCAGCGGGCAATGAAGAGCGCCCCAAAACAGCCGAGCGCCAGGACGGCGTGCTTGCGTAAGCCCTGGAATTCGACAAGGGCGCCGAGCAAGACAAAAAAAAATGTGCGAATCAAAAAAGCCAACTCGCCATGAAACGTGAGCAACTGCCCGTGATGCGGCGAGCGATCGTGGTCTGGCTTCACGGACGTCTCGGAAAACCAGTCCGCACTTTCAGCGTCATCGCCGAGTTGCAAGCCCTTTTGCGCCGCCGGGTAATTGGAAAGTGTGAGGCCAAATATCAAGACGGCGACGAGTTCATTGCCGTGAAGCGCGTGAACGCCAGAGTAGATCAGCAAAACCACGGCGAAGGTCAGCACATGCCAGAAACGCTCCTCGGAGAGGAGTGGCAGGAGATAGGACCACAGAGCGCCGATGAGCGCACCCGATGCAACGGCGAGAATGACGCTGGAGAAAAGACTCCAGGTGATGATGCTCGCGGAAGCGCTTCCGCCAGCGGCGGTATCGATGAGCGTGGTGACGGCAAGGACAGCGAGGGCATCGCCGAACGTGGCTTCGACAAGCAGAGTGACTTTGACCTCGCGCCGAAGATTCACTTGCTGCAGAACGGGAAGAAGGATCGAGCTGCTGATGCAGCCAAGAGCGGCGCCGACAAGGAGCGCCGGAGTCCAAGTGAAGTGCAGAGCGTGCCGACAAACAAGCGCGACACCAACCGCGCCGAGCAGGTAACTGAAAATAGCAAGAAACAAGCCGCCGGCGAAGTGGCTGAGAATTTCGCGGAACTTGAGTTCGAGACCTCCTTCGAACAGGATGAGAATCAGCGCCAGGGAGCCGAAGCCGTGCGTGGCGCCGCGAAACAGATCGGGATTGACCCAGTGGAGCACGGGCCCGATGAGCACTCCCGTGGCCATCAGGATGATAACGTCCGGCACGCCGGTGAAGCGCACGAGCCGGTTGGCGACGAAGGCCAGAACCAGCAAGCCGCCGAGCAGCGCGAAAAAAAGATTCAGGTCCATGAAAGTATCCGGCGTGCCCGGGGTGGAGAAATCGTCGCGGAAACCGGAAGCCGAAGCAAATGAAAAGTTGGCATGTACCAGACGGCGCGCAGCCGCGCGGAAGCGATTTTCGGAACAGCCCCCGAATTAGTGCCGGGAAACGATGAACAGCCCGGCGCCGATGGCGATGGCGTCTTCGACGAGAGCGATGACAAAGTCGGGAACCTTGAGCGCCTTTACCAGGCCAGTCCGCCATTGATAGCTGGCGAAGGCCCCTAGCAGGCCGCCGGCAGCGCCAAGAATGGCGCCAGGCGCGGGAGACTGTCCCGCAGACACGCCGACGCAGGCCCCCGAGAGAGCTCCTGAGACCAAGCGGGCGATCAGCCCCACAGGCGCGGTGCGACTGGGCGTCGAGGGCAACTTGTCGGTAATGAGCTCTACGATCGCGAGCACCGTGAAAATGGCCATAGCGGCAGTCGATCCCAAAAACGCCAGCCGGGTTCCGGCAAGGTTGAGCCAGTTCCGATGCGCAGCCCAAGCCGCGACCGCCGGCGCCGTCAGGGACCGCATCCCGGACACGATACCGATAGCCAAGGCCAGAACGAAAACGAAGGTAGCGCTCATCGAAGGAGATGTATCGCGGTTGCCGTCAGGTGTCAAGAAATACGAGATGAAGGAAAAAGACGGCGGAAACCGTTCGCCGGCGGAATTCGGCGGTTGAGGCTCGACAGGCGGCCATTTGATTTTTTCTTGTTTTCGCGGCGTGAATTCTGTGGCATTCTCGAAGTCGTCCTAAGGAGGACTACTTCCCATGCAGCGGTTGATACCAATAGGCCGTATTGCGGCGTTGCCGGCGTGGCTAGATCGCGGCAGCGAATGGATGTCGTCTGCTCGCTTCCGTTAGTTCCTTTTCTAATCGGCAATTTTAATTGAAACTATTTCGACGTCGAGCGGCTAGTTGTGCCGTATTGTCGCGCGATTTTTTCGTTCGCGCGAATCACC
>JABCZF010000036.1 GCA_013289825.1 Acidobacteriota bacterium
GCTCCGAATCGTCCGCTCCCTTTGCCTTTGCAGGATGGCACTCGGACGGCAGATTGCTCATGTAATACGGATCCCGCGAGGAAGCACGTTCCGTCCGCAGTTCATAAACGGCCAGGAACGCATCCAGCACGGCGATGAGTGACTCGTTGGAGACCGGATTGGGCGTCCTTTCGGCATAAGCTTCGAGTCCCTTCTGAACGAAGTGCGAGAGCAGTATCCACTCGGCTCGCGACAGAATATGCTGCGCTTCTCCCTTCCTTCGAATCTCGAGAAGTGTCTCTGTCGGCTTAGCCATCATGTCCGCAACTTCAAAGCGGTCCTCGCGGGCAGACTCGAGGAGCTGCTTGGCAACTTCCGAAGTCGAGACACTGTCGCCTTTTTTCGAGGACATGAGTTGCTTGGCACGCTCCAGGCGAGCAAAGAGAGCGTCGCTGATTCGGAGGGACAGCGTTTGCCCCTGGGTGGGCTTCTCGGGCTTTTGCGGTTTTTCGGCCATCGGGTACTCCTCCTGGTTCCGTCGGTAAGATGCAACCCTTTCGAAGAAAGATGCATCTTCACTTTACGTTTGCAAACAACATATGATATTGTGGACGGGATGTCAAGTAGAAAATAACAACCGGGGGAACCAAGGAAAAGAGGCAATGAAACAACGCAACACCCAACTCGGCGTGCGCAAGAACCCAGACTCGCCAAGAGTGCATGGCTTGCGCCTCACAGTAGATTCGTCGTCGTTAAGATCTGGAAGTCAGACTGGAAATTCCTCCGAGAGCAAGCCATCGCCGCAAGCCGAGAGATTTGGTTTGCCCTTCGCTTCGAGCACAGAGCGACATCAAACTCCCGAGCCGGTCTGGGACTGCGCTGAAGCAGCTCGATTCCTTCGGCTACACCCTAAGACCGTCAAGCGCATGGCGCGCAGCGGCCAGATTCCCGGATGCCGGCTTGGGCGACGATGGTATTTTCGCCCCTCAGATTTGGACGCGCTGCTCCGAACCGGTGTAAGCTCTTCACTGAAGGCCAACAGGGTTGCGCCGCAACTCTCCTCTAATCCCAAAAGGAGAGCATGATGTTGCGGCTAACTCGAAATACGTATCAACACGGTTGGATTGAAACCCGGGCGTCGAAAAAGCAGGACCTCGTATTTGTCTATCGCTGGCGGGAACGAAAGCCCGACGGCGGCTATACAAAACGATCTGAAGTGATTGGTCCCGTCTCAATGCTCAAAACCGAAGCCAATGCATGGCGAGCAATCGAGCATCGCAAGCTTGATGTGAACTCTGATCATCCTCAAGGACAGGCGGTCACCATCGGTATGCTGGTGAGCCGATACCTCGAAACAGAGCTTCCCGAGCTGCGGCACTCGACCGCCAATGGATACAGGTCATACCTCAATCACCAGATCAAACCGCGGTGGGGCGACTACCCGATTTCTAAGGTGAAGCCCTTCGCCGTGGAGCAATGGTTGAAGGGGCTTGACCTGGCTTCAAGAACCAGAGGGCATCTCCACAATCTCATGCGGGTGCTTTGGAACTGCGCCATGCGTTGGGAGCTCACCGAGATCGGCGAGAATCCCATGAAGCTCGTGCGGGTCCGCGGCACAAGCAAACGACAGCGTGAGCCGATGGTTCTTGGCGTTGCTCAATTCCGTCTCTTACTCGGAGAGCTCGATGAGCCCTTCCGTACGATGGTTATCCTCGATCTCGCCACGGGGCTCCGCTGCAGCGAGCTCTTCGCCCTCAAGTGGTGTGACGTGCTCTGGGATGACCTAACACTCCTCGTGCGGCGGGGCATCGTCACCGGGGTAGTAAGCGATGTCAAAACCAAATACTCCAATGCAGGCATCCCGCTTGATCCCGCATTGGCCGAGGTGCTTTTGAATTGGCAACGCAAGACGCTCTTCAAAAATCCGGGAGACTGGGTATTTGCAAGCCCGTTCGTGGCAGGCAAGAAACCCTGGTATCCATGGGGAGTGGAGCGGCGTCACATCATTCCCGCAGGCATTCGTTGCGGCATCGGACGAATCGGCTGGCACACGTTCCGCCATACCTTCCGGACCCTGCTTGATGAAACCGGGGCTCCGATGAAGGTGCAGCAGGAGCTCATGCGCCATGCGGACATCCGTACCACGATGAACGTCTACGGCAAGGCCATGGACGAAAGCAAGCGCGCGGCGCACGGTAAGGTCGTCCGCCTCGTATTGCCTTCGCAGGTGGCTTAGTGCCCCTTAGTGCCCCTTGAAGTTTTTGCTATCGGATTGAAAAGAAGGAACAAAGTTGGTGGAGCCGATGGGATTCGAACCCACGACCTCCTCGATGCCATCGAGGCGCGCTCCCAACTGCGCCACGGCCCCACCGGGGATACTCTAAAAGCTTATCACACCCCACCGCGGAACAACCCCTCTTGCCGCCCCATCCTGGGCCCCTGTTCAGGACATCAAGGAGAGTCGTGTTTCCGTTAGGTCCAGTTCGTGCTCCACCTTGCGCAATACCTCGTCGTTGATACGTCCAGCGCCCCGCAGCTTCAAAGCGGTTTGCCGCTCCATACCCAGCAAGCTTTGCGAGAGTTCCAGATAGCGCACATAGGCATGACTATCCACCGCAACTCCCTGATCGTCCTGCCCAATCAGATTCGTCAGGCGATGTTTGTACCGCTGTTCAATCTCGTTGTAGATGGCTGCGAATTTGTCGCCATCTTTGAGCCTCGCTTGTTTGAGATACGCCAGCGCGGCTTCGATCATGGCTCGCCGTGCTTCCTCTTCTTCTTCTTTGTGCCCGGTCGCGCCAGCAAGTCCCAGTGCGCGAATCAGCGGCGGCAGCGTCAACCCTTGCAAGACCAGGGTCACCAGAATGACGCAAAACGTTAGAAAAATGATTAGGTTTCTCTGCGGAAACGCCGTCCCATCCGCCAGCGTCTCGGACAGTGAAAGCGCCGCTGCGAGGGCCAGCACCCCGCGCATTCCTGTCCAACCGACAACGAAAATCTGCCTTGCCGGGGGAAGCCCTACCCTTTGATGCAGGACCCGCCTGCGGATCAGGTTAGCCAGATACGCGCCAGGAAACATCCATATCATGCGAAGTAGGATGAGAATTACGCTGAACATGGCGCCGTACTGCAACAGCTCACGAAAACTATACTCGCGGATCCCTGCAAGTACGAATGGCAACTGCAACCCAATGAGCATGAACACCAGCCCATTCAACACAAACGTTAGCGAGTCCCACACTGCCCAAGCCTGAATCCGCACACTTGCCGAAAAAAAGTGCGAGCTGTGCCGGCTCATGTACAACCCGCACGCCACCACCGCGAGCACTCCGGAGGAGTGCATGGCCTCGGCCGCAAGATAAACGGAATAGGGAACTAGAACGCTGATGGTGATCTCGATCGGCCCGTCGTCGATATGTCGATGAATCGATTCCACAATGACTCCCAACAGCAGACCCAGCGCGATTGCCGCAACGATTAGGTAGCCAAGCCGCATGAGCCCGCTGCCGAGCGTAGGCGTTTCGCCGGTAACGACCATCGCCACACCGAATTCCAGAGCCAACAGACCCGTCGCATCGTTCAGGAGGCTTTCGCCTTCCAGAATATCGACGATGCCCTGCGGCAATCCCACTCGTTTGGCAATTGAGGTCGCCGCAATCACGTCCGTGGTCGCTACCACAGCGCCTAGAACAAAACCGAGCCTCCAATCGAATCCCTCGAAGACCCACTTTGCCGTTCCCGCCACGCCCGCAACGGTAAACCCCACCAGCCCGGACGCCAGCAGGCAGATGCTGACAAAATTAAATTTGAATTCACGCCACGGCGTTAGCCACGCCCCGTTGTAGAGAAGCGGCGGCAATACCACTAGAAAAATCACATCGGGGTTCAGCGTAATTTTCGGGATCCCCGGAATGAAACTGAGGAACAAGCCTGCGATGACGAGGACGATCGGATAGGGCGTCTGCAGTTTCCGCGCAAGCGCCGCAAACAACACCACGAATACCAGCAACAACAAGAGCACCAACTCAAGCGCATGTATCCCGCTGGCTTGCATGGCCCTTCCGCAGCTCCTCTCGACCTAAAGATACCGTACAGCATATTCGATTTGCGACGACTTCTGCGAAGGTTGGCCTGCGCGCTGTTCGCAAACTGGATTCCGCATCCTTCTGGACGAGAAGCAACCCCGGCGCTATCCTGAAGCTCATAACTATTAGGCCGCTCGAGACATCGAAAGGAATAGGGAAGGAATGCAACACATCACCGGGAAACAAATGAAAGAAATTCTCGCACCGTCGGCGTTGGCTCTTGCTGCTTTATCAACCACGCTGTTCATCGCGCTACCGCTTGCGGCGCAGCAAACAGGCCCATTACCGCCGCCGACCTACTCCGCGCCCGCACCCTTGCCGCAGCCAGGTTCCGCACCCACGAGCGTGCCTCATCAGACGACCACGGAGTCGCCACTTACAACCGATCCGCCTAAAGTCCCTCCCGAGCAAATTGTGCAGAAGTTCGCCGCGCGCGAGCTCGAGTTTAGAAAAGAGCGCGATAACTACACATACACGCAAACTTTCGTCATCCAAACCATCGACGAATACTCCGGACGGCCCGACGGCGAATATCGCATGACCAGCGACATCGTCTTTACCCCTGCGGGCAAGCGGACTGAGCACGTGACCGACGCTCCCGCCCCGTCCCTGCAGCGCATCCAAATGTCGCAGCAGGACTTCGACGACCTCGAGCATGTGCAGCCATTCGTGCTCACCACCGACGAAGTGCAGAAGTACGACGTCAAATACGTCGGCCAGCAGCAACTCGATGAAATCAATGCCTACGTCTTCGATGTCGCCCCCAAGAAAATCGAGAAAAATCAGCGCTACTTCCAGGGCCGCGTTTGGGTCGACCAAGCGGATTTCGGCATTGTCAAAACCGACGGCAAAGCGGTCCCCGACATCAAGAAGCACGGACAAGAGAACGTCTTTCCTCGCTTCGAAACCTTCCGCGAAAACATCGAAGGCCATTTCTGGTTTCCGACGTACACGCATTCCGAAGACACCCTGCAATTCAGCGGAGGCGGCGTGCGCATTCGCATGACCGTCCGTTACGAGAACTACAAGCGGTTTGGATCGACCATCAAGATTGGTCAGGCTACTGAGGTCCCGAAGGAAAAGCCCTAGCGCTTTCCTGAAAACCTGAAAATCGGGTGACGAAATCCTCTGGGTATTGCCTACTTACCGAAAGGAATAGTTCGCTTGCCCGCAACGCGCACCATCGTCCGAGGCACCCTGATCGCAGTGGTCTTAGCTGTTGCGATCGTTTACATAGGCGATTTTGCCTGGGTTCGCGTGCGCATGATGCATCCGAAACCCGGCAACCCTTTTGAAACCGTCACCGCGCTTCGTATCCTCGCCATCGACGAAAAAGGCAACAAGACCGAGTACAGCGTCGACCCGCTGCAACCCCAGCAAACCGCCGAGTGTGTCCACGCGTTGTTTCCTCATAGTGGCGATCCACCATGCTGGTACCTCAAACGCAAATTCACGCAACCCATTCCTATGGCCATTCTTCCTTCTTTGACATCCTCCTGGCACTAAAGGCGAGGATTCCTACGGAGCCGGGTTTTGGTCCGGTCACTTCGGTGGGTTCCTCCCCCAGCCGCCCTACTTCAGCGGAGGACAACGAAGAGGCTTTACTTTTGGGCTGCCGCCCATAGGTCCTTTTTGGGACGAGCAAGCTTATGAATCGGAGACTGACCAAAAGCGTCTTGACGTGCGGCTGTCAACTTGTCGTTCCTGATGTCCTCTCCTATCGGCAAGTCGCGCGGCAACAAATCAGTCTTGCGGCTTGGCAGCCAGCGCGGATTGAAATAACATAATCATTCGTACCAGGTTATTTTCTTCCTCGTTGTTCTCGGCGGAAGCTTCGTCGCGCAGCTTGGACTTTCGTGCGAAGTGGAGAGTGATGCGCCCAAGTCAGGGAGTTCTGCTTGTCGTGTGTTTGTCGGCCGTCGTTGCCATGTTCCTGATGGCCCACTCGGTAATGGCACACGCCATCCTTCTGGAATCCAGTCCATCGATCAACAGCACCGTCGCCGGGCCTGACATCCTTATCAAGCTCCGCTTCAATGTTCGCATCGACGCCACCCGTTCCCGGCTTACTCTGCTCAAGCCGGATGCTTCCACGCAATCGCTGACAATCGCCAAAGAAGGACCCGCCGACGCTCTCGCATCGCAAGCCCAAGGATTACCACGCGGCGAATACCGCATCCGTTGGCAAGTCCTGGCGTCCGACGGGCACATCACCCGCGGCGAGATCCCCTTTCAAGTCACGCAACCCTGACACCCTTCCATGGCCCGTCTCCTCCAAATCTTTGGATTCCTCTCGGTCCTCTTCCGGGGCGGCACGCTGAGCTTCGAATCGCTCACCATCGGCGGCATCGTCTTTCTGAATTTCGTCGCGCGCAGTGCAAACCCGCAATCGGAAGTCATCAACCTAGCCTGCCTTCGCTGGATTCGGCGCGCAGCCGTAGCGTTGGCCCTCACGCAGTTGGCATATATCCTCGCCAGCGCCGTGATCCTCATGCAGTCCGCGGACATGACTCTCGCAGACGTCAGCGGCGCGAATTTCATTCTCGCCGGCGTTCTCGCCATTACCTCCGCGTTGACCATCGCCGCTCTCGCTGGCGCTAGATCTTCAAAAAGCTACCCGGTCATGCTTTTCCCAGCCTTACTAATACTCCTCTCATCCGTGATGACCAGCCACGCCATGGCTCGCCTCGAGTACCGTTTTCCGCTCGTCGTGGTCACCGCGCTCCATCAAGGGGCCACGGCCACCTGGCTCGGCGGTCTCTTGTATCTCCTGATCGCCATACCACGCTGCCCCGATATCCGTTTCGCGCGCCAACTCATCGCGCGTTTTTCAAAACTTGCACTAATCAGCGTCGCCGTACTGGCCGCAGCAGGATTCACTCTGGGATTTGCCTACGTCGGTTCGCTCGACGCCATCTACGGCACTTCCTACGGCATCATGGTTGCCACAAAAGCCGTCCTCTTTGGCACTCTTCTACTTCTCGGCGCTTTAAACTTTCAAATTGCCCGATCACCATCCGGCGGCGCCGTAGTCGCCAGCCTAAAACGTTTCGGCGAAGCAGAAATCGGCATCGGAATCACTGTGATTCTCACCGCTGCATCGCTGACCTCACTTCCACCGGCAGTCGATCTAAGGACAAATTTTGTCTCGAAGCAGGAAATCGTCGCTCGTTTGGCGCCGCAACTCCCGCGCCTCGCCAGCCCGTCCATCGAGGACCTCCCTGAAGACATTTACGCCGCCGAAGTAAAGGCCTTCGACGCCGGCACGCTCTCGCCTGCATCGTTCGTTCCCGGCCAAGCCGGAACGCGCCCCAATACGCCCGCCGAAAAATCCTGGTCGGAGTACAACCACCACTGGGCAGGCCTGATCGTTCTGTCCATCGGAATACTCGCTTTTCTAGCCCAAACGAAGCATTTCCCCTGGGCCCGAAACTGGCCCCTCCTCTTTCTTGGTCTCTCACTATTTCTTTTCTTGAGAAGCGATCCCGAAACGTGGCCGCTAGGCCCCAATGGCTTTTGGGTCACGCTCCAGGACCCCGAAGTACTGCTTCACCGAATTTTCGCGCTGCTAGTCATCGCGCTGGCGATCTTTGAATGGCGCGTGCAAACCGGCCGCGTCGCCACCGAACGAGCTCGCCTTATCTTTCCAGCGCTAGTTGCCGTTGCCAGCGCTCTTCTCCTCACCCACTCCCACAGTCTGGGCAACATAAAAGAAGAAGTCCTAGCCGAACTGAGTCACGCTCCTCTGGCGGTCTTGGGCATTGTAGCCGGCTGGTCGCGCTGGCTCGAACTTCGTCTTCCCTCGGAAAACAAAGTGCGCGACAGAATGGCCTGGCTCTGGCCCACCTGCCTCCTACTTATCGGTCTTCTGCTCTTGAATTACCGCGAAATGTAGTGATCCGCCGCGTCTCGCATCGGCTGCGCGTCTTCGCCTATCTTTTCAATGCGCCTCTTCCGTCTGAAACTCGCCTTCCCATCGCGCAATCACCACGCAAGCCACGCAATTGCCCAGCACCGTAACGACGGTGCGTCCCATGTCCATCAGCTGATCGATGGCAAAGAGTAAGAACAGCGGCTCCATCGGCAAGTGAAACGAAGTAGCCGCGCCGAAAACAATCAGCAGAGAACCCCGCGCCACGCCGGCCGTCCCTTTGCTGCTGATCATCAGCGTGAGCAGCATCATGAGTTGCTGCCCAACCGAAAGGTGCATCCCCGCCGCTTGCGCCACGAAAATCAACGCAAGCGATTGATAAATGCTCGCGCCGTCCATATTAAAGCTGTAGCCGGTGGGCAAAACGAAGGCCACCGTTTCCCGCGGCACGCCGAACAATTCCATCTCCTCGAGCGCGCGCGGCAGAGTCGCTTCGGAACTGGCGGTAGCAAAAGCAATCGTCAGCGGCTCGGTGACCGCGTGCAGAAATGATTTGATGGGTATGCGCGCCAGCAGCGCTATCGGAAACAACACGCACAACACAAAAAAGAGCAGCGCCGCATACATGGTCGTCAACAGCTTGAGCAGCGGCAGCATCACGCCCAGTCCGAGGTGCCCGATCGTGTAAGCCACCGACCCAAACACGCCGATGGGCGCCGCATACATCACCAAGTTCGTGAACTTGAACATCGTTTCCGAAAGGCTTCCGGCGAAGTCCAACATCGGGCGCCGCTTGGCCTCCGGCACCAGGATCAAAGCCATGGCAAAGAGCACGCTGAACACGACAACCTGCAGCAGTTGGCCTTCCGCCACGGACTTGGCGATGCTCTCGGGAAAAATGTCAATGATGATTTGCGTCGCCGTGTGCGGCACAACGCTGATGGTTTCTCCGGCCGTGGTGGCCGGAAGGGTTACACCATAGCCCGCGCGGCTCAGGTTGATGGCCGCAAAGCCGATGAGCATCGCCAGCGTCGAGACCACTTCGAAGTAGACCAGCGACTTGACCGCCAGCCGCCCCACTTTCCGCAGGTCGGCGTGGCCCGCAATGCCCACAACCAGCGTCGCAAAGAGCAGCGGCGCAATAATCACCTTGATCAGCCGCAGAAAAATCGTGCCGAGCAGTTGTAATTTAACTGCCACCGACGGCCAGTCGTGCCCCAATTCCGCGCCCGCCAATAATCCAACGAAGATCCATCCAGTCAGCGAACGCCGCGACGTGGCGTACGCCGCGATCAACAGGATCGCTACCCAGCGCAAAATCGCAGGCACGAGCACCGGCAGCGACACCCAGCTCCAGCTCGCCAGAAGCGACGCCGCAATCGCTAGCGTCGCCAGAGACACGACCGCTACCAAAAGTTTGTTTTTCATGGGCTCCAAGTCGAGCTTCTCATTGGCCGCGAACGCTATGCTGGATACGGCAGCCTGTCAATGCCCATCCGCCGATGTTGTCCCATCCGCCGATGTACATCTTCATAGCTCGCTTAGCCCGGGTGGACTGAATTCTAGCCACGCCACTTTAAGGGGCCAGAGAGTCAGGCAACCCCGCCGCGCTTCTTTGATTCTGAATGCCATAACGGCTGTCCCCTCGGGATTCGGGCCAGGGAACTGCGCGATCGGTGCGTCGCCACCCTTAGAACGCTTTGCGAGCGAGGTGTCCTTATGCGGCGCGTCTGCTGGACGATTCTTCCCGCTGTTCTTTCATTCGGACTTCTTTCCTCCGAATCTGTCAGCGCCCAGGATCAACCACCGGCCCCGAATGCGCCCAGCAAACCGCGCAGCCAGAAGGACCACAAGCAACAAGCCCGAAAACTCGCCAAGGAAAGCGCTCCCTACACCACCTGGCTGACGGAAGAGGTCCCCTACATTATCACGAAGGAAGAATCCGACGCCTTCCTGCGCCTCGCCACCAACGAAGAGCGCCAACAATACGTCGAGGAATTCTGGCGCCGGCGCAATCCCGATCCGGATTCTCCCGAAAACGGCTACCGGGAAGAACACTATCGCCGCATCGCCTACGCCAACGAACGTTTCTCTTCAGGTATCCCTGGCTGGAAAACCGATCGCGGCCGCATTTACATCCTCTGGGGCCCACCCGATGAAATCGAGTCCCATCCTTCCGGCGGCACCTACGATCGTCCACCCGAGCAGGGCGGAGGATCGACCACGACCTATCCCTGGGAACTGTGGCGCTACCGCCATCTGGAAGACATCGGCGACAACATTGAGCTCGAATTCGTCGACCCCAGCAGTTCCGGCGAATATCACCTCACGATGGACCCCGGTGAAAAGGACGCACTAGCAAAAGTCCCAGGTGCAGGCCTCAGCACCGGAGAGATGCTGGGCCTTTACACTAAAGCGCAACGCTTCACCAACACCAACGGCACCACTCTGCCTGTGCCTATCGGCGGATTGTCAGCAGGCATGGATGAGTTCGACAATGTGGAACGCTATTTCAAAGTCCAGCGTCCGCCCGAGCATTTCAAAGACCTGGCCGAAATGGTCAGCGTCCGCATCCTTCGCAACCAGATTCACATGGACTACCGCTTCGATTTCCTCCGCGTCACCCACGATTCTGTTCTAGTGCCTATCACCCTACAAGTGGCGAATCGCGACCTTAGTTTCAGAGGCAAGGCCGGCGTACAATCCGCCGTATTGAATTTGTACGGCCGCATCACCACCCTCAGCGGCCGCGTCGTTCAAACTTTCGAAGACGTAGTCTCCTGTGATTTTCCAGACTCCTTGTTTCAGTCCTCGGTGAACCTTTCTTCTATCTACCAGAAGTCCGTCCCCCTACGCTCCGGTTTGTATCGCCTCGATGTCGTCATAAAAGACGCGCAAAGCGGCAACGTAGGTGTGCTCGATGCAGCCCTGCGCGTCCCGCTCTACGAAGAAGAATCACTCGACGCCAGTTCGCTAATCCTCGCCGACCAAATCCACGCCGTGCCCACCTCACAAATCGGTCAGGGCTCCTTCGTCCTGGATTCCCACAAAGTCCGCCCGCGGATCAATCCAGAATTTTCCAACGTGGACAAAATGGGCGTCTTTCTCCAGCTCTACAACCTGAAGCTCGACGGCGAATCCCATAAAACAAACGTCTCCGTGGCCTATCGCCTTCTCAAAGATCACCAGCAAGTCTGGAAACAGGACGAATCCTCCGAGCACTTGCAACAAGCCCGCGAGCAAATCACCATCGAGCGTAACCTGCCGCTAGCCTCTCTAACTCCCGGTCGCTACTCCCTCGAGGTCTACGTCATCGACCTTCTAACCAATCAAACCGTCACGCGCACTGCGGACTTCACCGTCAAGGCCCTGTCCATCCCCAAGCCGATCACCTGACCCATCGTCAACGCCCTTGATGCTCCGCACAGGACGTTTGCGAATGACCCCCATCCGCCTCCCAGGATTTTGTCCACACCGGTGCTTTTCCGAGTTTTCACTCGCCAAAAGGTTACTCGTGCGCGCCGCGCTAGCCTGTTCCTCAACCATTCACACATTCCACCGCAAATCGTCTAAAGTAGTTCTGAAATCCCATGGCCCCCTAAACCACATGAACCGCACGCGCACTTTTATTGTCGCTCTCTGGTTTTCTTGCTCAGCATTATTTTCATCCACGTTGTCCGCCGGCGTCCCCAAAACCGTCGTTTACAAGGTCGGTGTGATGAATCGCCAGTTCACTCCGCCTGAACCTTACGACTGGCGCGATGCAAAAACTCACGCCCTCATCGCCGACATCTGGTATCCCGCCGATCCTTCGGCCGTCGAGCAATCCCAATGGATTGGCTCCCCGGATGCGCCCTTTGCCAGTGCAGGTAGGGCCGCGCCGAACTCTCCGATAATTGCCGCTCCGGCAAAATTCCCTCTGGTACTGCTCTCGCATGGCTTCGGCGCTTCCTCTTCCATGATGGCGTGGCTCGGCACCGCGTTGGCTTCTCATGGCTACATCGCCGCCGCTGTAAATCATCCCGGCAACAATTCGCTGGAGGCCTACACGGTTCAGGGGTCCATCCTCTGGTGGGAACGCGCCGCTGATGAAACCGTGGTTCTCGATCAGCTACTCGCCGATTCGACGTTCGGTTCTCGCATCGACTCGAAGCGCATCGGTGCTGCCGGCTTTTCCTTGGGTGGCCTCACCGTGCTGGAACTCGCCGGCGGAATTCCTGAGCTCTCCCGCTATCAGGAATTTTGCAAATCTCCCAAGGCCGACGGAATGTGCGTCGACCCTGTAGAATTTCCCGGTCTTCTCGCCAAGGCCACGGCTCTCTCTGGGACCGACCCTGCCGTCCGGGCCGCGCTTAGTGAAGGCTCCAAATCGCATCGCGATCCGCGTGTCCGCGCCATCTTTGCCATGGCTCCGGCGATCGGCCCGGCGTTTGAACCGGATTCTCTCGTAAAAATCTCCATTCCCACACAAATCGTCGCCGGGGCCCTAGACACCACCGTCCCTCTAGAAACCGGAGCCAAGTTCTTCGCCGCCCACATTCATGGCGCCCGACTGACTATCTTTCAGTCCGTCGGCCATTACACATTTCTTGCCACCTGCGGCGAACTGGGACGTCGCAACCGCCCCGAACTGTGCCTGGACCAGGCCGGCATCCTCCGCGACGAAATTCACGCGCAGACCGCCGCCATGGCCTGCAATTTTTTTGACGCTAATTTGAAATGAAGCTGATTCGGATCCTAGTCGAAGCTAACGTAACTGAACTCCGAAGCAGGTGCCTTCCAGATTGGCAGGGCTCGTGTCAACTAGGCAGCAAAAATCTTTTCTTCGGAACACCCTTTTCGCGGTAAAGGTCGCGATCCGCCGCTCCCAGAATCTCGTTCGAGGTCTCCCCGTCGCCCGGATACACCGCCATCCCGATGCTCACGGAGATTTTCGGCTCTTCACCATCTTCCAGCAACCGCTTGGAAATCCTCTGCGCCACCAGCCGGGCCGCTTCTGCATCCGTCTCCGGCAAAATCAACACAAACTCGTCGCCACCGTACCGCGCCGCCGTGTCCATCTCCCGCGAATACAGCCGCAACATATCGGCCAAACGGCACAACGCGCGGCTGCCCGCAATATGCCCATGCGCATCGTTGATCTTTTTGAGGCCATCCAAGTCCAGTAGCAAAAGCACGAACGGCCGCTCGTTTCTCCCAAACCTCTTGATCTCCGTCTCCAGGGCCTCCACGAGCTGCCGGTAGTTGGCGAGCCCTGTCAAGGGATCGCTCACCGCCAAATTTCTCACCCGTTCCTCAGCCCGGCGGTGTCCAGAAACTTCCGCAGCCAGCGCCAGCGTCGTAATGGCCGTGATCCCCATGAACGCTTGCAACAACAACAACGATGTGTTCCGCGATTCCCTGGCAAAGGGTCCAAACCCGTGCAAAGTGCCCCAGGTCGCAAGCGCTGCCAGTGCACACAATGCGGTCGCTGACTTGCGGCGCCCAAATCGGTAGGCCGCCCAGACCAGGAATGGAATACAGAGATACTCGAAAGGATAGTTCTTCAGTTCGGAATGGAAAGGTTCGCCAAACACGATCCAGGCCGTGGAAAAGAGCCCCATGAACAGGAAGGCCAATTCCGTAATCTGGTCGCGAGTCCAAGTGAGACGCGGATTCTCCCACCACAGGAGCAACAGGGGAGTCACCAACACAGCGCCCAATGCGTGTCCTAGCCACCACGTGCACCACATCGAACCAAAGGCCGCCCAATCTGCAAAACCGCCCGCGGCCAGCGTGGCCACCCCAATCGTCGCGCTTACGGTGGTTGCGACCAATCCCGCCAGCAGCGCAAATTTAAAAATGTCCTGGGCCCGAGCAAACGCTTCCTTGCCGTGCGCGAAGCGGTTGACCAGGTAGCATCCCGCCAACCCCTCCAGCGTGTTTCCGGCAGCGATCGCTATCGACGTCGCCAGCGAGCCCGCCATAGTCACATTAACTAAGAACGCCCCAATCAAAATCCCCGGCCAAACGCGATACCCAAACACCAACAAAGCGGCGATCGCAATCCCCGTACAGGGCCACACCGCTGCCGCGCTCGCATGCACATACGCCAGCTGCAATCCCAGCTTCCCGGCGAGGAAGTACACCCCGGCCAGCCCTGCCACCGTCGCCGCATTTTTCAACATATCCGAACGCGTCATTCCGCATTCTCCGCCTCGCCCGGAATCCATCCTGGGGAGGTGACTAAGCACCACGCATACACGCCTAGTGTCGCGCTTTGGGCCACCTTAGCGACCCAAAACGCCACACGCTTCTGCTATAAGCTCCTATTTTACTAGAGCTTTAGGCCTTACGGGGACCTTAGTAACCCAGTTTTCCAACTTAATCAATGCCTCGATTCCCCGGCTCTGACCCCCTCCACCGACGTGCTGGAGCCCACCTTCAGGGGTGTGCCGGTCCGCTTCCTCGGGTTGCTCTTCTAGATCGGGCCGCACCTTTGGGTAATTGGAGGGTACTCGGCTGCGCATCCGAGACCGTCGGGAGTGCCCCAAATGAATATCCGGCCGAGTTGTCGCGAAAAATTCAGAGCGTTGTACGATGTTGCCGTTTTTCGGGAATAAAAACGAGCCCCGCCTAGACTGAGATAGGGAGCGACGTGAACCCATGTACCCTCGACCACTTTTGCATCTTGAAGGCGCTGCCGTCCTCACCGCCAGCCTCTTCGCCTACCAGTGGAGCCACGGCAGCTGGCTCCAATTCACCTTGCTCTTTCTTCTGCCGGATCTCGCGATGCTCGGTTACCTCGCCGGTGTTCGCGTCGGAGCGATCACCTACAATGCCGTCCACACCTATCTGGGCCCGATGGCGTTAGCTGCCTACTCGTTCGAGTCGAATCGCCTTGCGATTTATTCTCTTTCTCTGATCTGGATCGCTCACATCGGCCTCGACAGAATGCTCGGATTCGGATTGAAGTATCCAACGCGTTTCAAGGACACTCATCTGAACCCGGATCGTCACTCGCTGTAGACTGGGACGGATACCTACCGGTTCAGCTGGCTGATTGCCTCGGGCCGCTGGCGTACAGCGTTACGGACGGTTTCCCGGTTCCCCGATTTGCAAGGGCTCTTCCGGAACCTATGGAGGAAATACAAATGCCACTGCACATACTTGCCCGGCGGGTCTTGCTGGATTATTGTGCATCGCGCGAGCGTGCGCGAATGGGCGCGCGAATGAACTTTGGCAGACTGGTTTGATGGCGCACGCGCTGGACACGATCCAGCGGCGAAAGGAGAACAGAAATGGAGAGTAAGCGACACGCGGCGCTGGGATTTATATTTGTGACGGTTCTGCTGGACATGCTGGCGTTCGGGATCATCGTGCCGATCCTGCCGAAGCTGATCTCCGAGTTTTTGAATGGCAACATGGCGCGCTCGTCGGAGTATATGGGGCTGTTCGTGACGACATGGGCGCTGATGCAGTTTTTCTTTTCGCCGATCCTCGGCATGTTGTCGGACCGTTACGGGCGGCGTCCGGTGATTCTACTTTCCAACTTCGGATTAGGGCTGGATTACGTGGTGATGGCGCTGGCGCCTACGCTTGGATGGCTGTTTCTCGGGCGGATACTTTCGGGGATTTGCTCGTCCAGCATGCCTACGGCCACGGCGTACATCAGCGACGTGACGCCGCCGGAGAAGCGTGCAAAGGCGTTTGGTATTTTTGGTGCGGCGTTCGGGATCGGCTTCGTTCTCGGGCCAGCGATTGGAGGATGGCTTGGCGCGATGAGCGCGCGGCTGCCATTCTGGGTGGCTGCCGGATTGAGTTTGTTAAATGCTACGTACGGACTGTTCGTTCTGCCAGAATCGCTGGCGCCGGAAAAGCGACAGACGCAGCTGCGATGGAAGAAAGCGAACCCCATGGGAGCCTTGAAACTTCTGCGCTCGCATCACGAGCTATTCGGGTTGGCGGTTGTGAATTTTTTGGCGTATCTGGCGCACGAAATCTACGCGACTGTGTGGGTGCTTTATGCCATGTATCGGTACTCGTGGAATGAAAAGGCCATCGGGCTATCTCTGGCCGTGGTGGGTATCGCGTCGATGATCACAATGGCGGGATTGGTGGGCCCCGCCGTGAAACGGTTTGGCGAGCGGAAGGCGCTCTTTGCGGGATTGTTTTTTGGCGCGCTGGGCTTCGCGCTGTTCGGTTGGGCACCGGTCGGCTGGATTTTTCTCGCCGCAATTCCCGTGAACGCGTTGTGGGGGCTGGCTGGGCCGCCGTCACAGTCCATGATGACGCAACGCGTTTCGGCATCGGAGCAGGGGGAACTGCAGGGAGCAATGAGTTCGTTGCGCGGGCTGGCGATGATTTTTGGGCCGGGAATATTTTCGGCGACGTTTACGGCGTGCATCGCGCAGGGGCGAGCGTTTCCGGCAGGGCCGTGGTATCTGGCCGCGCTTGTTTTGTTGGCGGCTCTAGCTGTTGCTTTGAAGGTGACGCGCCGCGCGGAGATCAGCGATGGCACTCAACTGACACCGGAAGGGGTAGCGACCTGACCGTGGGATTTGAAAGAGCGGCGGCCTAGCAGCGCGGCGCGGGCGTGAGCGGACCGTCTTGGAAGGCGGACCGCTACAAACGTGCAAAGGCTCGGGCACAGCCAATTTAACGTCGCTAGAATCAGCGCGGCGAGGTGGGGATGGGGTTGCGGTTGGCGAATTGGCGCTGGTGCCAGTAGGGGTAGGCGGGTTGCGTGTTGCTGGCGGCCTCGAGTTTGGCAACTTGTTCTTTAGTGAGATTCCAGCCGACAGAGCCGAGATTCTGGCGGAGCTGCTCTTCGTTGCGGGCGCCCATGATGACGTTGACGACGGTGGGCCGCTCGAGGAGCCAGTTAAGCGCGACTTGCGGGACAGTTTTCCCGGTTTCTTTCGCGACTTCGTCGAGAGCGTCTACAACTTTGTAGAGATATTCGTCCACCACTTGCGGACCGTAGGCTGCGGTTTCGTGCAGGCGCGAAACTTTCGGGAGGGGCTGATTGCGGCGAATTTTGCCGGTGAGGCGTCCCCATCCTAGCGGGCTCCAGACGAGCGCGCCGACTTTTTGGTCGAGCGCGAGAGGCATCAATTCCCATTCATATTCGCGGCCGATGAGCGAGTAATAGACCTGATGGCCGACGTAGCGGGACCAGCCATAGCGCTCTGAGATGGACAGCGACTTCATGAGATGCCAACCGGAGAAATTCGAGCAAGCGATGTAGCGGACCTTGCCGCTTTTGACGAGAGTGTCGAGAGTCGAGAGAGTTTCTTCGATGGGAGTAAGCGCGTCGAAGCCGTGCATGTGGTAGATGTCGATGTGATCGACGCCGAGGCGGCGGAGGCTGTTTTCGCAGGACTCGAGAATGTGGTGGCGCGAGGAGCCGAGATCGTTGGGGCCATCGCTCATGGGGAACGTGGCTTTCGTGGAGATGAGAAGGCGGTTGCGCTTGCCGGCGATGGCTTTGCCGAGGATTTCCTCGGACGCGCCGCGCGAGTAGACGTCGGCGGTGTCAAAAAGATTGACGCCGGCTTCGAGGCATATGTCCACAAGGCGAGTGGCTTCGGCGACGTCGCTGCTGCCCCAGGCTTTGAAGAATTCGGTGGCCCCGCCGAAGGTGCCGGCGCCGAAGCTGAGAACGGGAACTTGGAGGCCGGAATGGCCAAGTTGTCTGAATTCCATGCGGGGTTGGATGCGAGTCGGAATGCGCAGGATACGGCCGGCGAGAAGCGAGTTGGAACTATACCGACTGGAGAAATAAGAGTGTCAGTGTCATGGCTCTGGGCGAACCTGCGGCGAATGCCTTGGCTACTACCAGGATCGAGGTCATGGGGTGTTGACACCCGCGTGGGGTCCAAGAACCCTCTCCCACTGTGGCTGTCCCAAACGGATATTGTTTATGTGCGCACACTATTGCGAGTGTGAATTGATTTGCAGAGAAATAGAAACGTATTCTAGTAACGCGATATGTAAAACTTCGGGGATCATCACAGACTTAGTGACTCCTCTCTCGACTCATTATGAGACCAGTTCCGGCGCCGCACGATCCCTCCTTGTGCAGCATGCTGATGCGAAAGGGTTTTGAATCCTGTCGGAGCCTTTAGTGGCGAGGAACCCAAGGAGAAATACATTTATGAAAGCCGCCCTAAAGCCTTTCTTTCTATTAACGGCGCTATCCCTGTTGATTCCAGCTTGCAGCTCGATACCTAAGAGTTCCGGCACAGGCACAGGCACAGGCACGGGCTCAGGTGGTCCCTTCACCATCGGCGGGACGGTTACTGGGCTGGTGGGTACCGGCTTGATTCTGCAGGACAGCGGAGGCGACAACCTCGCGGTCACGGGGAACGTGGCTTTCACGTTCAGGACCACGGTCGCCTTGAATGGGGTTTACAATGTTTCGGTCTTTGCCTCGCCAACGGCACCGGCGCAAACCTGTACGGTGTCGGCAGGCAATGGCATAGCCACTGCCAACGTTACCAGCGTGGTGGTAACGTGCACCACCGGCACCGTGGCCGTAGGAGTCACCGTTGGCGGTCTTAGTGGCACAGGCTTGGTTCTGCAAGACAATGGTGCTGATAATCTCACGATTACCGGGGCCAATACCACCGCCCAGTTCAAAACCGCCGTCACTATCGGTCAACCCTATAGTGTAACTGTTCTTACTCAGCCAACCGGGCCGGCACAGACCTGCTCCGTCACCAACGGCAGTGGCACAGCCACGTCCGGTGTCGCCATCAATGTTCAGGTCACCTGCTCCCTTGGAACGCTCTCCATCAGTGGGTCGGTTTCGGGATATGCTGGAGGTACTGGCTTCGCTTTGCAAGACAACGGCGGCGACAATTTGACGATCGCCATGAATGGCGGGTTCACTTTTGCGACCCTCATCCCAGTCAACAGCGCTTATAAGGTTACTGTTTTTACGCAACCTGCCGGCCCTAACCAAACCTGCTCAGTGAGCCAAGGCACCGGGACGGCGACATCCAATATCACCAACGTTTCGGTGATATGCCCGGCTGTTTTTCATCCCATCGACGTGAGTGTCGTGGGAGTCTTGGGTACGACTGGCGCCATGCAGTTACAGGATAACGGCGGCGACAATCTAATGACTCCCAAAAATGGCCCCTACACCTTCGCCACGCCCATCGCCCATGGCAGCGCATATGACGTCAGTGAGTTCGTTGCGCCAGGCACGCAGACCGAAGGCTGCATCATTTGGGGTTTCAGCGGCGTCGCCCTGTCTACCCCGATTAACCCTATCCCGGTTGTTGACTGCGGTCATAATGACTGGACGTGGATGGATGGCACCAATCAGGTCGATCAATTTGGCAAAACTCCACAAGCTCCCGCGCCACCGACGCTACCTCCTCCGCCGTCGCCGGGCATCCTAAAACTTTCCCCCTTCTCAGGTTTTATAGGGACACCGGTGACGATCACCGGTGTTAACTTTGGAGCGATCCAGGGGACGAGCACGGTCACTTTCAATGGGACGCCTGCGGCACCGACAAATTGGAGCGCCACAAGCATTACAGCACCCGTACCCAACGGAGCGACGACCGGCAACGTAGTGGTTACGGTTGGCGCCATGAATAGCAACGGAGTGAATTTCGCGATACCAACATGTCCTCCGCCGATTACCGATACCCCAGGAGGGACCGAGGGTTCGTCCAGTTGGACCGATAACAACGGTAACCTGTGGCTGTTGACTGGCATTGGGTTTACAAGCTTGACTCCCCCTCCTTCGACCTTGCCGGGATTCTTCAGCGAGCTGTGGGAATATACCGGAACTGCAAACTACCGTGCCGGTTGCGGCAACCTTTGGACGCTGGTGGCGCCTGCCAACTTCAATCCTCCAGCGCGCTGGGGAGCGGTCACCTGGACAGACCCGGCTACTGGCCACCTCTTGCTATTCGGCGGCCAGGACCCTTCTTTAGCGTTCCTGAACGATATGTGGGAATTCGACATTACGACGAAAACATGGACGAAGCTTGGCTCCGGTTCCACCAACGTGCCGGGAATCTATGGCACGCAGGGCACAGCCGCAGCGAGCAACTTGCCTGGTGGCCGTTGGGGAGCTAGCGCCAGACTCGATGCCTCCGATGATCTTTGGGTGTTTGGAGGATTTGGTTGCGACTCGACCGGGCCCACGTGTTCGAATCTGTTGCTGAACGACCTCTGGAAGTTCAGCGGCGGGCAGTGGACCTGGGTGAGTGGCGCGAACACCGGGAATTCGGCCGGGTCCTACGGCACGCAGGGCGCGGCCGCAACGACCAATGAACCCCCGGGGCGTCAGGCGACCGTCGCCTGGATCGACAACTCGGGGAATTTCTGGATGTTCGGCGGGTTTACCAGCGGCACGAACGGGTTCAATGACCTGTGGAAGTTCGACACTACGGCCACCGAATGGACTTGGATCAGTGGGTCGAAGGGAGCAACAAGTACGCCTGGAAACTACGGTACTCAGGGCGTTGCGGCTGCTAGCAACGTGCCCGGGGCGCGGTGGCTTTCGGCAGCCTGGAGCGACACGCACGGCAACCTTTGGCTCTTTGGCGGACAAGGCTTCGATGCCACCGGAAATGGCTCGCTCGGCGACCTTTGGGAATACGCCCTCAGTGCGACAACCGATCCCGGAAACCCGGCTAAAATCGCGCTGGGCCAGTGGACTTGGATCAAGGGACCCGACGCGGTTAGCCAACCAGGCATCTACGGTCGCCAAGCTGACCCGGCGGTCTGGCCCCATGTGACGAGCAATCCTGGGACGCGCTGGGGACCCGCCTATTGGACGACCACTCCAGCGCAAACTGGCGAACAGCAGTTCTGGATGTTTGGCGGTGAAGGCTTCGACGCAACGGGGTCGGCTGGCACGGGCTTCAGACTACTCGATGACTTGTGGAGGTATTTGCCGTATCCATGATCCGGCCCTGAAAGATCGCGGGTCCGGAGCGATTCCGGGCCAAGTGAATCGGGATGAGCTATCAACAGTACTCCGAGAAAGATTGCCCGCTGCTGCAGGACGCCGCGGGCAATTTTCTTTTGAGGTGGCCCGGCTGTACGGCTCCCCTGCACCTCTTTTCCTGTAAGTGTTCATTCTAGAGGTTACAGACGTGTTTCTGGAAATGCAGATTGCAAAGGTGTTAGCGGGTGACCGGCGGATTGCGGGGCGGCTTGCCAGTGATCGTAATGCTGGTAAACGCTAGTGCTTAATCGGACGCGCGTTTTCGCGAATACGTGAAGAGCAGGCACGGTGCTCTGCGCGCGTTCGATTAAGCCGTTTGAACGTGGCCGCCCGGTTTGCGGCGGACGCGGGCCCTATGGAAATTCAATGATGGGAAGGAGCGGCGTGGAGGTTCGCCACGGCCGAGCGCCAGGGTGCACCACCCGACAGCTGACGTACAGAAGCTGGTTACGGCAAAAAAGTAGGATGAAGAAGGTGGTTGAAGAAGCGGAAAGAAGAGAGTAATCCGATGACCAGGCGGAGAGGTGCGAACCGCGCCGAGGCACGCGAAGAATACGAATTGCAGACAGTGCTTTCATGCTGCAACGGTGACCGCCGGCGGAGAGCGAAGTTGGATTTGAGCAGCCGTAAGCCGCTCGACGACCTTCATCGGGCCACCGCACTTGGGGCAGTGCCAAAGATCAGAAGAGTCTTTAGTGGAGGAGACATTTTGTTCGGTTGGCGGTTGTTGTGCTGAGCCGAGAAGGTGAAAGCAAAGCGGTAGGAGAGTGGCACGCCGCCGGTTGGCTAGGAAGCCGAAGTTTCGGATGCGCACGAAGCCTTGCGGAAGGATGTGCAGTAAGAAGCGACACAGGAATTCGTCGACCGACAGAGGCAACAACTTCTGTTTGTTGTGGTCAGCAGAATCACGCCAGCGAAAGGTGACTTGGCCATCGACAAAGGAGACCAGACGATGGTTGGAGATGGCCACGCGATGGGTGTAGCGGCCCAGATATTGCAGCACATATTGGGGACCACCAAAGGGACGTTTCAAGTAGACTACCCAGTCTTGTCGGTACAGTGGCCGCAGCCAGGCGGCGAAGATCTTGGGTTGGGCAAGAAGCTTCAGGTCTCCCTGGAAGTTGAGCTGGCCATTGTGAAAGGCCTGCTCGAGAGCGTCGACGAACTTGCCGCGAAAGACTTCACGCAGCACTCCCTTGGGAAGAAAGTAGTTGTCTGGTGAGCGAACCCAGCGGGTGTGATCGGGCGAGAGGCCGCCGGCCGGAACGACACAATGAACGAGCGGATGAAGTTTTAGTTTTTGGCTCCAGGTGTGCAACACGCTGAAGAAGCCAATCTCTGCGCCGAGGTGTCTGGGATTGCGAGCGACTTCGAGAAGGGTTTCGGCACTGGAGCGGAACAGGAGATCGTAGAGGATCTTCTTGTTTTGCAGGACCAGTGGCGTCAAGCGGCTGGGGAGTGTGAAGACCACGTGCAGGTAGCGGATCGGGAGAAGCTCACGTTGACGCGCAGCGATCCAGCGTTCCCGAGCAGCGATCTGACACTTCGGGCAGTGGCGGTTGCGACAGCTGTTGAAGGAGATGGCCCGATGTCCACAGCGAGTGCATTCATCGAGATGACCGCCGAGAGCGGCAGTACGACACCGCTCAATGGCGCGCAAGACTTTGACATGCTGCCAACGGAGCCAGTGGCGGTTTAGTTCGATGAAGGCTTCTCCCGCAGCGCGAATGATATCGGCCACCTCCAGAGGCGGCCGGCTCATCTAGTCCTTTTGCGGTGAGCTGCCTCTAAGTTTCAGTGAGTCCAACGGACTCGCGGCTGAGTTCAAGTGACGTTGGGAGAGGTGCAGGTACTTCATTGTCTCTTTGAGATCTGCATGACCTAACAGAACCTGAATAGTTCGAATATCGGCACCAGCCTCGAGCAGATGCGTAGCGAAGCAGTGTCTCAGGGTATGAGGGTGGACACGTTTCTCGATGCTCGCTCTCTTGGCGGCGTTATGACACGCATGCCAAACGGTTTTCGTATCGATCGGCTCATCGCCGGTGTGGTGGTAGTTTCCGGGAAAGAGCCATTGGCTGGGTTTTCGCGGCAAACGGCGCCAATGTGCGCGGAGTTCTTCAAGTAGCACTGGGCTGAGCATGACGTCACGATCCTTCCGTTCCTTTCCGCCTTCGATGCGAATCACCATGCGCTTGTTGTCGACATCACTGAGCTTCAAGTGCGTCAGTTCGGCACGCCGCGCGCCGGTGGCGTAGAGGGTCATCAGTATCGTCCGATCGAAAGGAGAGCAGGCCGCATCGATGAGTTGAGCAACTTCTTCCTGGCTAAGGATCGTCGGCAGCCGATGATCCCTTTTTGGATAAGGAGTGTCAGCGACGCTCCAAGCCCTTCTTAGAGTCTTGGTGTAGAAGAACCGCAGAGCCGCCAGACGGATGGCAACCGTGCCCGGTGACAGCTTTCGTTTTTGGAACAGCTCGGCTTGATATTCGCGAATGTGCCGGGGACTCAAACGGTCCGGGGGACAGTTGAATCGTCGAGAAAAATCTTCGACGCCGTGGATATAACTGCGTATAGTTTCTTCAGAGTAGTTACGAAGCTGGAGTTCTTCCAGCATCAGTTTACGTAGATGGGTCACGGGGACCTCCTTGTGACCCAACTCTATCTCAGCAGACAAGCAACCACCGCTCCGTACGTCCCACGCGAAGCGTCCGCCGCTGGGCGGCTACGTTCAAACGCTGGTGCCCGGAAACGGACCGCTACCTTACGCCGTTGGAGCGGCCGACGGCGAGTTGGCGCAGCGAATGGCTCTAAAGGGCGCGGAGGATGACGAGAGTCATGTCGTCACTTTGGGGTGCCCCGGAGGCGAAGGTGTCGGCGGCTTGCATGATTTTGGCAATGGAATCCTTTGCGGGCTGGCCGTTGCAGGAGGTGATGGCGTCGATCAGACGATTTTCGCCCCATTCTTCGAGATGGGGGCTCATGGCTTCGCTGAAGCCGTCGGTGTAGATCACCAGCAAATCGCCTGGGGCCAGGGAGACTTCGGCCTGCTCATAGGCACATTCCGGTAACAAACCCACTACTGTTCCGCCAGCTTGATCGAGACGTTCGACGGCGCCGTGCTTTGCAGCGCTGCGTAACAGTATTGGCGGACAGTGGCCGGCGTTCACATAGCTAAGGCGGTGGGTGGCAGGGTCGTATTGCGCGTAGAAGAGCGTGGCGTAGCGGTCTTCGGCGGAGGCGTCGTAGAGCATGGCATTGACGCGAGCGATCAGGCCGGCGATGTCGTTGCCGGCGCGCATGGCATCGGCGCGCAGGGAAGCTTGTAGGCTGGCCATGGTGAGGGCGGCGGCGATGCCTTTGCCGGAGACGTCGCCGAGAGCGACGCCGAGTTTGCCGTCGGGGAGGGCGAGAAAATCGTAGTAGTCGCCGCCCACACCGAGAGCGGTGCGGCAGCGGCCGAAGTAATCGAGTCCGGCAATTTCTGGGAACCTTTGGGGGAAGAGGCGCTCTTGCACTTCGCGGGCGATTTCGATTTCGCGGTTTAGTTTTTCGCGGCGGCTGATTTCAACGGCGATGGCCGAAGTGAGCTCGGCGTTGGAGAGGGCGAGGGCGGTTTGCGTCGCCACGGATTTCAAGAGACGCAGATCTGTGCTGGAGTACGGAGCTTCCGAGCGTTTTTCCCCGAGGCTGATGATGCCGAGGAGATTCTGTTTCGTCATGAGCGGCAGAAGCAACTGCGGGTGGAGAGAGGCGAGGTTGCGGTGTTCGTCTTCTGAGAGGGCCGAGTTGTTGACCCAGGAGTTCTCGTCGTCGAAATAAACGCGCTCGGGGCCGGCTTCTTGCTTGAGGCGGCGAACCGTGGCGCCGGAATCGGACAAATTCGCATCCAGCGGAGTGGGAAATCCAATAGCAAACGCCGGACGGAAGGAGCTGCCTTCAGCAAGAAGGACCGCAACGCGTGGAATATGGAGCGATTCGGCAATTTTTGTCGCCACTCTTTCCAGGAGCGGGCGTTTCTCGACGATGGAGCGCACTTCATCGCTGAGAGCTTCGAGAATTTGCTCGGCATTATAGGCGTCGCGGAAGAAGCGGCGGTCCGTCCACGCGCGAAGACGCAGCGCACCGCGGCGTAGCAAGAGCACAGCCACAATGAGCAGCGAAATTGTGGAGATTTCGTTAGCTAGGCTGAGGTGGCGGCTGCGCGCGAAAGTGATTCCAAGGATGAGGATGGCGGCCGTGAGGATAATTTGTAAGACCCGAATACCACTGGTCGCGAGCGCGTATTGTAATCCCATGCGCAGGACGACGCGGACATCCAGCGCGCGATGTACGACGATCACGTACGCCAGCGTAATGGGGAAAAGAAGCATCAGGGACAGCGCGGACAGCACCAACCATTCCGGAAAGATCTGCTCGAGCTCGCCGCCCTTGATGTTCTGCGTAACAAAGAGAATGCACGCAGGGGTCATGCTGATGCTGGAGCCGGTATAGAGCAAACGCAGGCGCCGCTTGGCATCGGGCGTGACGGCCTGGCTCATCTTGGCGGAAATGCAGGCAAAGAAAGAGCCGATAGCCGCGAAACTAAGTAGGAAGTCAACCATGCTGAGGCGATCCAGAGCCGCGGACAACGAGGCTACGAATGCGAAATTCTCGAATTCACCGAGCCGCACGATAACATTCGTTACGCAGGAGACAATCAAGAGCGTGATGACAATGCGCTTGGACCACCTCCACCAGGCTGGGTCCTTCTCGGGGAAAGGCTCGGGAAAGTACACGCCGAAAAGCAGCATGAAAATCGGCCAAGCGTTGCCAACGGCTACGCGATACCCTTCGGCGACATCACGAACAACGGGCCCCCAACTCTCAACTCCCGCGCTATAAAACACAGAGAAAAACAGCATGATGAGCAAAAGGCACCACGCAGAAGGATCTCGTGGACGCACAGCCGTGACCCAGAATCCCAGCAGAATGCAAAAGGTGGGGACGACGAGCTTCACGGCCAAAAGGGAAGCGGCAGACAAACTGATGGGAGGAGCTGTGGCCTGCTCGAGTGGAATGGCGGCCGAGCGCGGAACTGCTTCACCGGGACGGAGGAACCGAACGGTGAGGGTTTCCCCTGGTTTTGCGGTGCGGATGGCTTCACCGAACAGAGCCAGTCCGGTCAGTGGCCGGCCGTTCACCTCTAGCAGTATGTCGCTGTTTCGCACGCCGGACTGCCGGGCGGACTTCGTCACGAACTGAAGGACAGGGCGGCCTTTCTCGTAATTCGGCGTGAACGGAAATGCAGCGACCTTGAGATGGAAATAATTCGGAAAGGCAAACATAACCGCGCGAATCTGATACACCGAAGCAAGCGCGCAGAGAAGCGCGAGGCCGACGTATTGGAGAATGGGAGGATTCTTTGCCCGCATGTCTGGCGGCTCAACCAACCATGATTAGCGGTAAGCAAGGTAGCATTTGCTGGAGCGCAGGGGCAAAATTTTCGCTGGAAGAAAGGGAGTGGTCAGAGTGACGCTGCGGAGGTGGGACCGGAAACTTGCTCTTGAAGCGAATGAGATTTTGGGCGTCGGAAGCGGAACCAGAAGTAGAGGACGGCGAAGGCGAAGAAGGCGCCGATGGAGTCGAGCAGGGAATCGTAGGGTGAGGCGGTGCGGCTGGCCACGAAGGCTTGATGGATTTCATCCATGATCGAATAGCCGGCAGCGAAGGACAGGGCGGAGATGCCCCAGGCCCAGCGCCAGCCTTTGCGATCGCCGCGGACGCCGCGGTAGATCAGGAGGCAGAAAATAAAATATTCGGTGAAGTGCGCGCTTTTGCGGATGATGTGGTGAATGAACTTGAATTGAGTTTCGGTGAGATGGGGAAAGAGCCACTTCACGAAGAAAGAGAGAACGGTCGCGGTGTGGTCCGAGGAGAAGGAGTCGGTCGAGAGGGTGAAGATGACGCAGGCCCAAGCAACGGCGGGCCACCAGGCGCGAAGCCAGGCGGGAATCAGCAGCTTGTGAAGGTGCGGCTGCATCTCCGGCAAATGCGGGGCGGGGCGAGGATTGCGCCAGGGCTGTTCAGCCACGATGCGCTCCTCGGATGAACTGGGAACAATGGGCCCAGGGGGACTTCAACCCAGAGGTCCGCGAGGACATGAAGAGACCGCCGGATTTGCGCGAGTTTGGCCGATGAAGCTTCATTTTGGACGCGATCTTCAGAACGTAGCCGATCGGCGATTACTCCATACGATAGTTCGGGGCTTCGCGAGTGATGATGACGTCGTGGACGTGGCTTTCACGCAGGCCAGCGGCGGTGATGCGGACAAATCGCGCTTTTTCTGTGAGTTCTCTCAGTGTGGGAGCGCCGACGTAGCCCATGCCGCTCTTGAGGCCGCCGACGAGCTGGTCGGTGAGTGCGCCGAGTGAGCCTTTGTACGGGACGCGGCCTTCGACGCCCTCCGGCACGGACTTACCGCGCTCCTCCGTGTCCTGCACCGTGGCATATCGGTCGGAACCCGCGTCCATGGCGCCCATCGAGCCCATGCCGCGGTAGGACTTGAAGGTGCGGCCCTGATAAAGAATGGTTTCGCCGGGAGCTTCTTCGGTGCCGGCGAAGAGGCTGCCGATCATCACGCAGGAAGCGCCCGCAGCGATGGCTTTGGTGATGTCGCCGGAATACTTGATGCCGCCGTCGGCGATGATGGGGATGCCGGTGCCTTGCGCGGCGCGCGCGGCTTCCATGATGGCGGTGATCTGGGGCACGCCTGCGCCGGTGACCACGCGCGTGGTGCAGATCGAGCCGGGGCCGATGCCAACTTTCAGACCATCGATGCCGAGGGCCATGAGATCCTTCGCGGCTTCGTAAGTGGCAACGTTGCCGGCGATGATTTGTACTTCGGGAAGGCGTTGGCGGATGGTTTTGATGGCTTCCATGACACGATCGGAGTGGCCATGGGCGGTGTCGATGGCCAGGACATCAGCTTTGGCTTTGGACATTTCTACGGCGCGCTCCAGGTAATCGCCAGTGGCGCCAACGGCGGCGCCAACGCGGAGGCGGCCTTGTTCGTCCTTTGTGGCGCGCGGATATGCTCGTTTTTTCTGGATGTCTTTTACGGTGATGAGACCTTTGAGATTGAAATCCTGATCTACCACCAGGAGCTTTTCGATGCGGTGCTTCTGCAGGATGCGCTCGGCTTCTTCGAGTGTGGTGCCGACGGCCACGGTGATGAGATTTTCCTTGGTCATCACGGAGCCGACGAGTTGGGAGTGATTTTTTTCGAAGCGGAGGTCGCGGTTGGTGAGGATTCCGGTGAGGCGGGAGCCGCGTGTAACCGGGAGGCCGGAGATGCGGTACTTGGTCATGATCTCGAGGGCTTGGCGGAGGGTGATGTCCGGGGAGATGGTGACGGGATCAACGATCATGCCGCTTTCGGAGCGTTTTACGCGGTCGACCTCTTCGCCCTGACGGTCGATGGGCATGTTGCGGTGCACGAGGCCTATGCCGCCCTGGCGGGCGATAGCGATGGCCAGGCGGGATTCGGTTACGGTGTCCATCGCTGCCGAGGCCAGGGGGATGTCTAGCGATAATTTGCGGGTGAAGCAGGTGCGCGTGTCGACTTCGGCCGGGAGCACGGAGGATTTGCCGGGCAGAAGAAGCACGTCGTCGAAAGTGAGACCTTCGGGAATCGGACCTTCAATCATTACAGCCTCGTTTCTGAAAATTAACGCCTTAAAACAGCGCAGCCCAGCGGGTGGCCGCTGGGCTGGAAGACGAATGCATCAGATTGCAAAAATCAATCACTGTGAAACTTCTATTCTAGGGCGCAATGGGACTGCGGTCAAGTTCACGAATGCTGTGGCAACGGGGATTTCAGAGGAGCGGCTTGCCATTCGAATACCAAGGAACAGATTATCTTCCGGTTTATCTTCCGGTAAAAAGCCAGCAGGTCTTCTCTGCTACAGCCTGCGCCCCGAGCAACGGCAAGAGCTTGCCCTTGGGCATATCAAGGTTATGTTCGCGAACTACGGCGCAGCGTTTAAGGCTCGATGAGAACAGACGAAGTGGCCGCCTGACGCGAGTTCGAACTGGAAACCGTTGCGTTCGAAAAATCGGATGACTTCCCGGAACTCGGCGGCGGAGGTCCGGCGTATGCGAGGTCGCGAGGGGCGACTAAGGATTCTTCGTCGGTAGGGAAGGGCTCGTTCTGCTTCTTGAGGGCTCTCGATGTAGGCGGAGATGGCGCCTTTGGCTATCGTCTTAGCTTCAGAAAGGTTTCTTCCGGGGGGCACGCCTCAGGGCAACACCGGGACAGCGGCGGCGCAGTGACCCCTCCGGGGCGGCCGAAGGATGGTGTTGAAATGCGCGCGTGAGTTCTTCATCCGTCAATCATCTTAGCGGAAGCGTCGCAGGGGGCAAACCTGCGTCGACGCGAACGTGCAGGACCTTGTACCTTGCGAGGATGCAGCCGCCTTCGAGTTGGCGGCATGCGGTGAGGGTGAGTCTCACTCGATGGCCAGGATCGCGGAATGTAGGGATTCCTGTGCCGAGCAGAATTGGATGAATGTTCAGGCCCATTTCGTCCACCAAGCCCGCAGCGAGAAGGGGCTGGGCCAGTTCGCCGCCGCCCATCAGGCAGATGCCTTTGCCGGGGCGTCGCTTTAGATCGCGGACGAATTCGGCTGCGTCGGCCGCCACCAGTTCGACGCCGGGATCTTCGATGGACTTGAGCGTGCGCGAGAAGACATAGGTGCGCATGGCGGGCTCTTTGCGCTTGGGGTTCTTGGCTGGTTTCTCTTTGGACTGGCGTCCTTGAGCGACCGAGACTAGGTAGGTCTTGCGTCCCATCAGGATGGTGTCGACGTCCTTCCAGTAGTCCGTCATCACCTGCTGGACGTCTTTGCTGAAGTGCAGCCAGTCGATCGAGCCATCGGCTCCGGCTAGAAAGCCGTCCAGGCTGACGGCTCCACCATAGGTAACGATGCGCATCGTCTCGCTCCTTTCCGTTCATCAGGCGGCAAACGCTTAAACTAAATGGTCATTTAGAAATGATACTATACGAGCGTTGAGAAACGGTCAAGTCCTATGAGCCCGCGTCCCAGGAAGGTCAGCGACAGCCAGCTTTTTGCCGCCGCGCACTCGGTGATGAGCAGAGTCGGACCGCGCGAACTGACGCTTGGCGTGATTGCCAGGGAGGCAGGGGTGACGGCGGCCGTCCTGGTACAACGGTTTGGATCGAAGCGGGGGTTGCTGCTGGCGTTGTCCGCAAAGTATTCCGACGGAGCGGGTGAGTTCATACAGGGGCTGGCGAAGCAGCACGCGTCTCCGCTGGCGGCGCTGCGCGCCTACGCAGACTGCATGGCCGGGCTGGCGGCCTCGCCAGCGGCTCTCGCGCGTAGTCTGGCCTATCTGCAGATTGATATGACTGATCCGGACTTTCGGCGGCTTCTGGTCAAACAGGCACGTGCCACGCGGGCTGGTTTGCGACGGCTGGTCGAAGCAGCATGGGAGGCGGGTGAACTCGATCGGAGCGCGAGGCCTGCCCAGCTGGCGCGGACGATTGAGACGGTGCTAAGCGGCTCGATGATTACATGGGGGTTCTATCGGGAAGGGAACGCAGCGCGATGGATGCGCGCCGACTTGGATGCCGTGCTCGGGCCGTGGCTTCGAAAACGGCGCGGGCGAGCAAGTGGCCGTTGACGATTCGTTCAGGGCTGGGTAGGGCTTTCCTTGAGCTGCGTGATGATCTGCCTCTCGTAGTCCTCTGGCTTGTGCCCGCCTTCTAATCTTAGAACTCCTATTCCAGGCGGAAAAGCGTCTGGCAAGCCAAGGGGTCCAGTCCTTTTAAACATGAACACCAATCACGTATGAGGGTTGCCTTGCCGATCGCTTGGGTTCGGCACCCAGTGCTCTGTGAACTTCCAGCCGAATTTTAAGCCGGCCGCCCAGCGTAAACTGAGCCATGAGAATCTCCACTGAGCGCCCGCGCATGGCCCGGCAGGGTTCAGATCACGCGCTTCAGCGTGATTCGGAAACAAGTGCATAGGAAGAGTTCAGATACTCGCGGAATCGCGCTTGTCTGGACGCATTCCTTTCGTTGGCGATCATGTTCTCGAGAATGGGGACGAGAAAGCGGCCGTAGCGTGTGAGTGTTGTTTGGTCGTGAGTGGCCAGGGCTTGCTCCACGGCTCTTTGTGTTGCGGGTGTGACAAGTTCGAGGCGGCCGACGAAGACACGGACGGTTTCGGCCGGAGCGGGGTTGATTGAGAGTGGCAGGATGCTGTCCACGAATTGCCGGGGGACGATGTAGAGAAGGCGGCTGCCTTCCTCGAACCAGGAATCGCGCCAGGTTTCGAACATGGCCTGGGCTTCGTCTTGATAGAGGCCTTGGGCGATGAGCATGTCTACCACGGCTTGTTTCAGAGAATCGATATCGGCGTCGAGTTCCGGAAGATCGAGAGTGGGACTACTGGGGGACAGCTGTGCCATGCGGAAACCGAGTTTGTCGCCGCGGCGTTCGAAGAGCAGCACTGCGGGAATCGCCGGGTCCGACAGGCTTTCGGCCAGCAGGCTACCGTCGGAATGAATCGTCGCGGAAATGGGCACGGCAAAAGTGGAGACGCCGCGGTAAAAGAGAAATTTCTCCGTTTGCGCGCCATTGGATGTTTTGATTTGGAGAGGGGTGGAGGCGGTTTGCCGAGCGGCGTAGTAGTGATTCGTGCGATTTTCACGCGGAAACTCGGCAAAGTTTCTTGGCTGAAGCTCGACGGAGTCCCAGGCAATGCCGCCGTCGGGATGCTGCTGGTAGAGACTCCAATCACTAAAATTCGCAAATTTCGGCGCGACGGCAGAAACCGGATAGACGTGGCTGGCGCGCGGATACCACTCGGTGATCAAGCCTTTAGAAAAAGAGACGTGCACGGAGACAGTTGTTTCGCGGTTCGTATAGAAATAGAGGACCGGGGTCTCCATGCGCACCGTGCCGAGCAGCCCGCCTTTGAACGCGACGCCACTGAAATGCTCCACAAACGACGGGAGGTCGGTTGATCCCGTGAGGGGCAGCCATTCGACAGCATGGCCGTCTTTGCCGGCGATCGAGGTGAACGTGCCCCATTCGTGTGCGGTCAGGTAGGGGTCGGGTCCGGAGGAGGGGGATTGCGCGCGAGAGATGCGAGGCAGGAGCGCTGCGAAAGTCAAAAAGAAAACGGTGCATGCCAAAGTTCTTCGTCTCATGTCATTGGCTCCTCGTATGCCTTTCGACTGGATTGACGGGAAATTGAGGGCGGGTGTTAACAGCGGTCGGAGGACGGCCAAGGCTGCGTTGGCGGCAACTTGCCTGGTGTGTCCGGCTGCTCTACAGTGAATCATGACTTGGGACACGGAGAAATTTGAGCCGCCTATGGCGCTGCGGAATGGGCATGCGATGACCATCGCGGCGGCGTTTGTGCGGCGCCGGTTCAACCTGCCGCCTGCGGAAGAGCGGTTATTTCAGGTGGAACCGGAATCGCGGATTCTTGGGCATTGCCACTGGCAGCCAGGAAAAGGGCGCGACGCTCCGGTGCTCGTGATTCTGCATGGGCTGGAAGGCTCGAGCGAATCGACTTACGTTTGCGGGGTCGCAGAAAAGGCGTTGCGCCTAGGTTTTCACGCGGTGCGGTTGAACCAGCGGAATTGCGGGGGCACGGAGGCGCTCACGCCGACGCTTTACAACTCCGGGATGAGCGGAGATTACCGGGCGGTGTTGGAGGAATTGTCGAACGGGGATGGCTTCGAGCAAGTCTTCTTCGCCGGATACTCTATGGGCGGGAATCTGATGACGAAAATGGCGGGTGAATTCGGGCACGCCGCACCGAAAGCACTGCGCGGAGTCTGTGTTGTATGCCCGGCGATCGATCTCGGGGCGTGCGCGGATGCGTTGCAAAGGCGCGACAATTTTTTCTACCAGCGGCATTTTGTAAAAGGGTTGATGGCGCGGTACGCACGAAAGGCTGAACTGTTCCCGGAGCGCTATGCGAAGAACGGATTCGGACGGGTGCGCTCGGTGCGGGAGTTCGACGACAAGATTACGGCGCCGCATTTCGGCTATCGAGACGCCCAGGATTATTACGAGGCGGTGGGAGCGAAGAAAGTCCTCGCGAAAGTATGCGTGCCGATGCTGATGATCACGGCCCAGGATGATCCATTTGTGCCGTACGAATTATTTCTGCGCGCCGCTCCGGAGCAGAATCCTGCCATAAAGTTCGTCGCGCCGGAACATGGCGGACACTGCGGCTTCATTTCGAAACGAAGCGGGGCGGAGCGATTCTGGGTGGAGCAAAGAATCGTGGAGTTTTGCGAAGCCATCAGGGAGGCGTGAAATCAGCCCATCGGCTTTTCGAGCGATACGGCGAAGTTTTGTGTCAAGAGTTGCGCAGGACCGTCGGGCATGATGACCATGTCGTCCTCGCAGCGGATTCCGAACTCGCCGGGAACATAAATGCCCGGTTCATTCGAAAAGGTCATGCCTGGTTCTAGGTTGGTTTTGCTGCCGCGGACTAGGTAGGGATGCTCGTGGCCGTCGAGACCAATGCCATGGCCGAGGCGATGGGTGAAGAATCTGTAATCGGGGCCATAGCCGGCGCCGGTAATCACCGCGCGAGCCGCGTCGTCAACAGTTCCAGAGAGCCGACCGGCGCGCGCCGCGTCTAATGCGGCGTCCTGAGCTTTCCGCGTAAGTTCATAGGCTTTCGCGACTTTCTCCGAGGGCTTGCCGAGGATTGCCATACGCGTGACGTCGGAGGCATAGCCATCGACACCGCAGCCACCATCAATCAAGACGACATCGCCCTCTTTGAGTTTTTGCGGTTGCTTGGTGCCGTGCGGTAGTGCGGCTGAAGCTCCGAGAAGAACCAGCGCGCCGCCGCGCAAGCCCATCTTCGAAAAGCCAGTTTCGACGAGATGGGCGATATCGTCTTGCGACATTCCTTCGCGCAAAGCAGCGAAGACCGGGCGGTACACATCGAATGTTGCTTCGCAGGCGAGGCGCATCAATTCAAGTTCGTGCGGCGATTTGCGTGCGCGACAGGCGATAGTAACGGGATCAGCGGAGAGGTATTCAAATCCCGGAGCCGCCGCGCGGAAGTGATCGGAATACGTGAAATAGACCGTTTCTTCGACACCGAGGCGGCCCGTGCGGACGCCTTGGTCGGCCAGTGCAGTCGCGGCAAGTTTCGTGGGACTTTCATCTTCCTGCCAGACGCGGACTTCGATGGGGAAACGCAATTGCTCGCGCAAGCGGCCTTCCTCGAAACCGGGGCAGACGAGGACAGGTTTGCCGGCGCGCGGGAGGACGAGTCCGACGAGGCGCTCGCTCAAGCCCCAATGAATGCCGGTGAAATAGTAGAGCGAAGTGCCGGGAGCGAGAAAGAGAGCGTCAAAATTTGGTTTGAGTTCCGACATGAGCTGCTGCGCGCGGGTCAAACGGGCGCGAAATTCCTCCGCCGTGATGGGTTTCAGGCGGGCGCCGAAGGGCCGCAAGCTCGAGAAGTCCGCCGTGGGAGTGTCTTCGGAAGTTCGAGCGACGGTTTTAGAGCCGGGCACCAGCGCGAGAGAAGAAGCGGCCGCCGCGCTTTCTAGGAAGCGGCGGCGCGTGGTGCCGAAATTTGTAGGCATCGAAGTTTTCTCCAGTGTGGAGAAGACGTTTAGCTGGGAAGGCATGGGTTGTCAAGCGGCATAGAGAAAAGGCTAGTGTAGGGGAGTTGCCAGGTAAGACGTTGGGAGAGATTCCTGCAGAACTACTCCGTGCGAATAGCTTGAATATTTTTTC
Organism: Acidobacteriota bacterium; assembly: GCA_013289825.1. GTDB lineage: Bacteria > Acidobacteriota > Terriglobia > Acidiferrales > UBA7541 > Acidiferrum. The sequence goes on from JABCZF010000036.1 coordinate 34,683, forward strand.
CCTGAACCTTAATCTCGATGCCCAGGGGGGGCCGCAGGTCCGAGCCTTGCACGATGGCACCACGCACCCAGACATTGCCGGGGAGATTTGTGAGCTTCGTGGGATCGTAAACCGTGCGATTGCAGGGGTTGCCGACCATGGGATGCTTCGCGGCCTTGAAATCATAGTCGGTCTTCAGTCTGGTGAGGTCCGTTATGTATTCGAGCTGGCAGTTTCCGTAAGGAGCATTCATCGAGAAGGCCCAATAACCGCCCTCTTGGGAAGCAGAACTCGTGGGCAAACGAATGAGAAGTCCTTTGACGTTTTCTCCGGAAAATGCATTGCGGATGAAGAATTGTTTGGAGGTCCAGGGTTGCGCCATCTCCGGGACGCTGGCGATCCCGGGGTCCTGCTGCGTAGCGTGCGGGAGCGCGGCATTTGGATCAGGAGCAGGCGAGGGGACCTCGATTTGGGGAGGGGGTTCAGCCGGAGGGGCTTCGGCATGCCTGGGGCGGAGAATCCATCGCGCGCCAAAAAAAACCACCAGCAATATGGCGAGAAGTGCGCCCACCATGCGGATAGCGGGATTATTTAATGGGCTGCGGCCAGAGCCGGGCGCAGAAACTCCCGGTATCTGGGGCATTTCCGCTTTGTAGCGGTCAGGTGGGGGCTGGTCCGACATTATTGTCTTGTGCTCTTTTCGCCAAAGGAGCACCCAGCACGGGGGCACTTTCGGCGCTGGAAAGGCGAAGGATTCGTTTCCCGGTTATTGTAGAGTGAGACACAACACCGGACAACACAGGTTAGTCCGGAATGGGGTGAGACGCAACCGTACTGCGCAGACAGAACGTCAAAGTTCGTGCCCTTCTAGCCAACACTCTGTTATTGAGAAGGTTACAATAAATGCCGTGAAGCTTGTCTGTAGGCCGCGGGGCCTCTAGTGTAGTAGACAGCAGGGGGGAGGACCGGCTTCCTCGCCGAATAGTATGAGTCCCGAATCACGCGGAGGCGCGCGGGCATTCGTGCGCAGCCTGAACATTCTACTGAAGTTCGCGCGCCTTTATGAATTTGGCCACGTGCGAACGGCGGCGCAGTTTGAGACTGCGTGGAAAGAGCTCCGAGGTGCGCTCGATGAGAGCAGCGGGAGCGGGCTTTTGCTTGGCGCTTCGGGAAACCAGATTTTGCTGGATGGCGTGCCGCTGGGCGCGTCCGCCGGTGAAAAAAGTTTCGCGCAAATGCTGATAGGCTCGGGAATTGCTAGCATCCACTTCTCTCCGATTTTGACACAGCCACAATTCGCCCGGTTCGTACGAGCTTTTCCGAGCGGCAATGCCAAGCCCTCCTCACTCGCAGAACAATTGAAATCCGCACTTGCTGGTGAAACCAGCATCAAGATCAACGAGATTCGCTATGTCGCAGAAGATTCTTCCGTGGCGGGCATCAAGATGGCCGCGCAACTGACAGCGAAAGCTCTCGGCGCACAAGGCGACAAGTTTAAGGATTTCTTCGAAGACCCCAACAAGCTCCTGCAAATGATTCTTGCCGCGGAGAGTTCGCGGAGCGGCGGTGGCGGAGGCGGAGGTGGCACCGGCCCTGGCTTCGGTCCCGGCGGTGGCGGCCCTGGTGGAGTGCCAGGAGGGGGGGGCACGGGAGCTGGCGGATTTGGTTCGGGTGGCGGGTCGGGCGCAGCGAGTCAATCAGGTAGCCTTTGGGAAGGTAGCGGTAGTTCCGGCGCCGGAGGAGGTTTGGGAACCGGTAGTGCCACGGGTGGTAGAGCAGGGAGTGGACCTGGCGGCGGATCAGGTTCGGGCTCCGGAGGGCCCGGAGGCGGACCCGGAGGGAGCGGTTCGGGTGCTGGAGCTGGCATTGGCGGCGGTGGGACTGGGGTTGGCATTGGCGGTGGGACGGGGGCGGGCGGAGGAGCCGGCGTTGGCGGCGCGGCGGGCGCTGGCGGAGGAGCCACTGGAGCCAGTGGCGGAGCTGGTGCCGGCGAAGCCCCTGGAAGGTGGCTGACGGCCTCGGCGTTGCTACGCGGCAACACTCCCGGGGGTGGCGGCTCGGTGGCCGGTGCGCCCGGCACAGGACCCGGCGGTGGCGGCACTGGCTTCAGCGTCGCGGAAGAGGATGTCCGAGCAATGCTGGGCCTCTTTGCACAGTTGGGAAAGTCGCGCAAAGATCCGGAAGCAAAAATGGACGCTCCGACGTTTCAGTCGCGCTTAAGCGCGATGCCGGTGCGTGCGCAATTCACTTTGCAGCAGGCACTGGCAGGCTTGGCGGCGCAGGCGCCCTCGGAAAAGGCCGACAAGCCCATGTTGCTGAAGCTGGCGGAGCATGTGGCGATCCGATTTGCTCTGGACAGCTACGAGCGCGGAGAGCTGCGCGTGAACGCCGTGAAACAACTCCTGGATCGCATGAATTCCGAGATCGGGGCTCTGCGCAAGATTTTGGGTTCGCAAGAAGAAATGATGGCCCAGGCAGGGCTGTCCGTGCAGACGTACACGGAGCTGCTCGATCAAGAGTTTTGGGAACAGGTTCCGGAAGAGAACAAGAAGGAAGTGCTCACTTCGGACGAGGCCTGGTGCGTGCCTCCGCGCAACGTGCGAGCTTTTCTCGAGGATATGCTCCGGCGCGGCGAACTGAAGACTGTCAATGAGATTTTGATGAAGTATGCGGCGTGCATCGCGCTGGAAGCGCCCGAAGCTCGGCGCACAACCGCGATTGGGCTTTCCGATCTTGCCGAGTTGTATGGCAGCGGCGACGGCAGCGCGCTTATGGAGTGCATCCGTCGGCTGGGGAATCAGCTGGCCATCGAGCGGGAGCCGGAGCTGCAAACCTTGATAAGCGCGGCGTTCGTGCGCATGAGCCAAGAAGCAGCGTCAAAACGTTGCTATCCGGCGATGCAGCAAGCGCTCTCTTCCCTGGACAATATTGAACAGCAGCGGCCCGGATCGACGCAAAGCCTACGTCCGCGCATCGGTGCCGAAGAACGCTTGCCGGAGTTCATCGAAGAGGCGCTGCGCGGCGGACACATCGCCGATGGCATGACCGATATCCTGGCACTGATGCCAAAAGCAACGCTACAGTATGTGACGAACCGGTTCGGTCACTGCGGGTTCCGCGAAGATTGCGAAGTGCTCGGCGAAATTGTGCGTGGGCTCGGCGAGGATTCCACCCTGCGTCTACTCGAGATCCTACAAACGGCGCCTGCGCCCGAGGCCGTGGAGACCATCGGCTTGCTGAGTCATTTCGCTCCCGACGCCGTGCAGAAAATCCTTCCGGTGCGCCTGAGCCAGTGGCCGCGCTCCTCGCACGACCGGGCCGTACGGCAGCTTTCCTCTGCTCCTCCGGAGCAGAGAGCAATACTGCTGGTCTCGCTCTACGATTCGCTCGACGCTCTGATCCGGCCCCTGGCTATCGACGAAATGGGCATGAGCGGCCAGCCCGAATGCATCCCGAAGCTGGTGGAATTGGCGCAAAATGATCACATCCCGTCCTTTCACCGGCTGAAAGCCCTGGAAGCGCTAGGCCGCTTGCGCGCTTCGGCGGCCAGCCCCACGATACAGCACATCATGGATGCGCGACAGGTGTGGCGCTGGGTTTACCCCTCGGAATTGCGAATCGCAGCTGCTCAGGCGTTGATGCGAATCGATCCCACGATGGCGCTGGAAAAACTCAGCGCCAGCGGACTGGAACGCAAAGATCTGCAACTTGAGCCGATGGATCCCGAGCCCAACTCCTCGGTGATGCGCCAGCGGCGATACGCGCGCTTGAGACTGTCGAGAAATCTGATCGCGGTGACTACCAATTTGCGCGAGAATTTCCGGCTGTCGATCCCGGAACTCAATCTGGGCGGCGGCATTGGCTCAGGCGAACGTCACCTTGCGCCAGGTTCGCTTCTGTCCCTGAAATTCTCGCAAGGTGTGCGGCACATCAAAGCGCAGGCTATTGTGCGCGGTGCGCGTCCGCAAGCCATGGCTTTTGAATTTGTCGATATGGATCTGGAAGACCGCGCGCGATTGCGAAAAATCTTGCTGGAGCTTGGTGGGCTTCCGCAGGTATCAGCGGTGACCAATCGCAGCAAGCGGCGTGGCCGCGTGGCACTCAATAAGTAAGTTACCGCAAGGATTTGACCGCGTTCACAAGCGCGCAACCCTCCCTTCCCACCTGTCCTCACCGAGAGCGAACCCGTCCCGGTGAGCAGGCCACGCACCGGTCCTCCGAGCGGCTTGACACGAGCGACACATAGGACCTCTGTACCATTGCCGCGAGCAGGGCATACCCCTACGGTACTAGCTAGGCAGTCCTAGTATAAGGACGGCGTGGCGGCGAATGATAGCAAACCACAAGTCAACTTCGGGACGGGCCTTCGTAAGAAGCCTCAACATACTCCTGAAGTTTGCCCGTTTGTACGGTTTCGAGCACGCCCGTACCATCGAACAGTTGGATATCGCATGGCGCGAACTGCGAGAGGCGATTCCCACGGGAACGGACAACGGGTTGATGCTCGGCGCCACCGGTTCCCAATTGTTGCTGGATGGCGTTCCTCTGGAAGGCGCTCCGGCTGAGAAACAATTTGCGCAGTTGCTTTCCGCCGCCGGCCTTGCCAGCATTCAGTTTTTTCCCTGCATCACTCAAGACGAGATTGGCAGGTTTGCCCGGGCGTTTCCGACCGGTAAGGCAAAGCCTACCGAACTCGCCATACAATTAAAAGCCGCGCTCACGGGCGCGCAGGGCATACGTTTGAATGAGGTGTGTTTCATCGCAACGGATTCCCGATTGAAGGAGGCCAGCATGGCCGCGCAACTCGCGGCCGCTTCGCTTGGGGAAGACCAAAATGAATTCAAAAAGTGGCTGAATGATCCCCATAAACTGCTGGAACTGATTGCTGCCGCGCAAGGTTCGAGGAGCGGCGGGATGGTTGGCTCCGGCACGGGAGCCGGTGGTTTGGGATCCGGAAGTGGAGACGCTACTGCCGGGAGCGTCAGCGGAGGAATCGGTGGTGGTGGTGGAGCTGGCGGAAACGCGGGTACTCTCGGCGAATTCAGCGTTACAGGAGCAAGCAGCGGTGGAACGCTCACGGGCGGACCCTATGCGGCCGGAAGCGGCGTCGCTGGAGTCGCTGGCCAAGGTGCAGGTGCCTCCGGAGCGGGTCTCGGAGCGGGGCCGGGCGGCGGAGCGGGTCTAGGAGCGGGTCTCGGAGCGGGTCTCGGAGGCGGCC
>JABCZF010000037.1 GCA_013289825.1 Acidobacteriota bacterium
TTTCTTCGCGGTCAGTTCTACGCGGCTGAGTTTGTCTTGTTCGAATACCAGCAATCGCTTGTCCCGCAAGTCCTTCGCGCTCTTGTCCAGACTTGTCTTGCTGTAGTTCGCCAGCGTAAACACGCGCGGATCGCCTGCAAGGGCCACGTACACCGCGTTCCCCGCTGGCGTGTTGTCCCCCAGCAACACTTTCTGCGTCTTGTTGTCTTTCTCGGTGACCTCCAGTTCGACCGCCGGCTGCGCCAAGCCATAGTCCGCCAGGTTGCCGGCCTTCTGCTCGATCAGCCGCTCCGAGCCGAGCGACGACAAAGTCGAAAGCATGCTCGAAACCTCATTCTGATCCGCGCGAAGCGGTTTGGCGGCCATAATCTGCCACTTTCCCGCTTCATCCTTCGCGAGCACCACTTCATCCCCGCTCTTTTTCTTGATGTCAACTTTCGTGATGTCCGCTTGCGTGAGCGCAAGGATTTTGGGAGGCGTGTCTGCGGAAACGTTCACCGCGTTTTCCGTTGGCTTGCGGTGATTCGACCAATACAGGATTCCCGACAGCACCGCCAGAACGATGGCGGCAATCAGCAAACCATTCATTTTCATTGGAATTGCCCCGGCATTCCGTGAACTGCTGTTCGCGCTCTGGAGGCCTCTTACCTTCTCCGCCACCAGACCGATAATCCCGTGCCAATAACGATCAGAGGGATCAAAAGCAGACTGGTGATCCCCACCCATCGCACCTGAGCTCGCGTCATCGTAAGCTTGCGGTCTTCGGGCTCTTTTGGCCGGATGGAAATGAGGTCTTCGTCCGAAGACAGCCAGTTAATGGTGTTCAGCGCCAGGTCGCGATTCCCGTTGAACGGCAGAAACGAGTTAGCCGCCCACAACGAGCTACCGACCACCACGAATCGCCCCTGCGAATTCTCCTTGCCCGTCTTGTACGTCCCGGCGGCAGCGATCGTCAACGGTCCCTTTTTGTTTTTCGGGTCGCTGGGATCGATTCTGTCCGAATCCAATTTCGCTGTCGACAAGCTGCTCTCCGAGCTATCGAACAGCTTCTCTACCGTCGTCTTGTCCGCGTTTTTCGTGGCCAGCGAACGCGACAGCGGGAATCCCGTGGCCGTCCCTTTCATCTCGTTTACGATCGGGTGACTGTCGTAGCGCGTCACCAGCGCCACTTGCGGTCCCAGCCCGGCAAGCTGCCCGACGGGGTTGAAATCGAGTATCAAATCCTTGTTGGGCGTCACCCCCCAACCTCCCAGCAAGCTGGTCAGCGGCTCGTTATCGGCAATTTCTTCGCGCCCAACTTTCAGTGGCGGGTCGAGCAAAATCAGCGCGCGGCCGCCGTCCTCAACATATTTTTTCAGCGCATCGACCTCCGGCTGCTGATAATCGCCGTGCGGCCCGCCCACGACTAGCACCGTGCAATCACTGGGCACTTCGGCCTTCTGCAAGAGATCGATGGACTTCCCTTGATAGTCATCTTTAGCGATCAAGTCCTTTAATCGCGAATACCCGCTCCGGCCCGAATCGTCTATCTGGTGCTCTCCACTCCCGGTTACAAAGCACACTGTGCGAGCGGTATTTTTCAGATCGCGGATAATCGCGCCTGTGAGGTCTTCCTCGCCTATGCTTTTTGCCTCATTCTTGTTCGCGCCGATTTGCACGATAGCTGTGTTCAGATTCTTGAATCCGGCCTGGGTCGCAACCAGCGGCTTTTTGTCCGGGTCCACGTACACGACATGAACTTTCGGCGAAAGATTCGCGTACATGTCCAGCTTGTCTTTGGCCGTGCCAAACTGCGAATCTTGCGCGAAGTAGGTGATGGTTGCATCCTGCTTCAGGCCTTTGACCACCTTGATGGTTTGATCCGAGAGGCTATAGCGCTTGTTGGCGGTCGCGTCGTAAGACTTGTCGTAGCGGTTCGCAAGCACGTTGGCCACCGTCAGTACTGCCAGCGCGACCACGATGTACAGCGTCGCGTAAGCCACATACCTTGTTTGTCGCGCCTTCAGCAGCTCAGTATTCAATTACGACCTCCAGCGCAACGATTCCAGCGAGCGCGCCGTGAGAAACAAACCCACAAGAATCAGCGTCAAGTAATAAATCGCATCTTTCGAATCGAGAGTTCCTCTCGTGAACGATTCCATATGCGTTGAAACAGAAAGGTACGCCAGAACCCGCGCCCAGGTTTCGCTGTTGTATTCGCCGACCCAACCGCAAACGAAAATCAGGAGGTTGGCGCAAAACGTCAAGGCCCCCGCGATGATTTGATTTTTTGTGAGCGTCGAGATGAACGTTCCGATCGCCAGCAAACCCGCGGCCTGCAAAAAGAGACCCAGGTAGGTAACCAGTAGTGGCTTCCAGTCCGGGCGACTGTATAGAAAAAGAAAACCGATATTCAGCGCGCTCATCAGCAGCAGGCAGGAGTACATCGTCGTTGCTGCCAGCCATTTCCCGAGGATCACTTCCCCGTCGCGGATCGGCGAGGTCGTGAGAAGTTCGATCGTGCCAGTGCGCTTCTCCTCGGCAAACAGCCGCATGGTAATTAGGGGAATGATGAAAAGCCCCGTGACAGGCACGTTTCCGAAGAGCCGTCGCGCGATTTCTTCCGGCATATTCATCGGGAACATTTCACCGCGCATCTGTGCTTCCATGCTGAACTGCAGGTAAGCCTGCAATAGGCTCCAGAAGAAAAATCCAAAAAACAGAGCGCAGATCACAATCAATACGTAGGCAACCGGCGAAACAAAATAGCTGCGCATCTCTTTGCGCCAGATCAGCCAGACGTTTCTCACTTGCTGGCCCCCGTCACAACGGCTTCTTCCTTCGGAGCGACCTCTTGCGACCCGGTCAGCTGCAGAAATACTTCCTCGAGGCTGACCGCCGAGGAGCGCATCTCATTCAGATCCCAGCCCGCCTCAACAATGGCACGTGCCAGGTCCCCGCGAACAAACTGGTCTTTTTGGGTTTCGACTTCAAACGTGGAATGTGTCGGCTGCTTTTGTTTCAACACAATGCGGTTGACTCCCGAAACTTTTGCGATCCGCGCTTGCACAACGTTGGGATCGAGGCTGCCATTGCGCCCAGCGACTTCCACGAGAACCGGTTCCGCGCCGCGCGCGCGACTCTGCAAATTGTCAACCGTATCCGTCGCCACCAGCTTGCCTTTGTTGATGATGATCACCTGCTGGCAGGTTTGCTCGACTTCCGGAAGGATGTGCGTGCTCAAAATAATGGTGTGATCGCCGGCAAGGCTCTTGATCAGATCGCGTGTCTCGTTGATTTGCTTGGGATCCAGACCCGCGGTGGGCTCGTCCAAAATCAGCACTTCGGGATCGTGAATGATGGCCTGCGCCAGGCCTACTCGTTGGCGGTAGCCTTTCGAGAGCTTGCCGAGCTGCTTGTTGCGCACGTCCGCGATCGCGCACCGCTCACTCACGTAGTCAATTCTCTGTTTTAGTTCCGCACCACGAAGCCCCTTCAAGCCGCCCACGAAAGAAAGATATTCGCCGGTCATCATCTCTGGATAGAGGGGCGGCGTTTCCGGCAAATAGCCAATCCTCTTCTTCACTTCCATGGGTTCTTCGAGCACGTCGAAGCCTGCCACCGTCGCCGTCCCCGCCGTGGGCGGAAGGAAACACGTCAGCATTCGCATGGTTGTGGTCTTGCCGGCCCCGTTCGGTCCCAAAAAGCCCACAATCTGCCCCTTTTGTATCTCGAAGGAGATGTGGTCGACAGCCGCGTTGCGCGCATACCTCTTGGTAAGCTCTTTAACTGTGATCATGTATTTTTGTTTCGTCTCGCGAGATGCACAACGTTTCGAACCGCCCCAAGAACACTAAATTTTTCACCTTGTGAAACCTCATGTTATGAACTCACATGGGTCCCTGTCAACCCTTCCCTCAAAAAAAAGAAAAGCACCTCCGTCTCCCAATCCAGAAGGCGCTGCTTACTCAAACTGTCTCCGAAACTCCCCGAACTGCCTCTTCAAATCCGCAATTTCTTGACGTAAATCGGCAATTTCGCTTTCCAATCCGGCGATCCGCGCGTTTTCCGCTGCGCTGCCGGAGACCACCGCTTCCTTGCGGGGCGGCGCTTCGGGTACTTCTACGTCACCTGACAATAGATGCGCGTAGCGCGCCTCTTTGTTGCCCGTCTGCCGCGGCAACAATTTCGCGAGCGGCGGCTCGCGCTCCATCAAACGTTTCAATGTCGATTGCACCAGGCCCAAATCTTCAAACGGATGCATGCGTTCCGCGCGACTCCGCAATTCGCCGGGCGTCTGTGGCCCCCGCAACAACAGCTCGCAGAGAATCGCCGTTTCCGGCCGCGTGAAATTGAAAGTATCCGCAAGGCGGTGCTCGTATTTCGACACCCGGCTGTCACCGCTTGCCGACCTGGCGAGCATCAGGTCGCCCAAAGCGCGCAAAGCCCCTCGCACCGCGTCTTCCTCCAGATTCATCAGCGGATCGCGATTGGACTTCTGGTTGCACGCATGAATCAGCGCGTTCAACGAAAGCGGATAGTATTCCGGCGTGGTGATTTCTTTCTCCACCAGACAGCCCAGCACCCGCGCCTCAACATCGCTCAGGACTATGTTCACGGCATCAAATCATACAGAAACCGAGGCGAGTTCCCAAATTTCCGGCATCGCCATGGTTCGTCGGAACGCGCATACTCGGCAGCCAACCATCCCATACCATAGAAATGAATCAGCTTCCCGTGCATCTGCCTAGGGACCGCACCCGTCCTGTTGGTTTTGTGTTGTAGCTCACAAACGCCACGCCATGGGCGCGGACATGTGCGCGGCAAATCGCGAGGATTTCATCCTGCACGGCCTTGGGCGCCCATGCAAAAATGCCGTGCGCAAGGAACTAGGCAAATTCCTCGGGCGTGATCTCTGCGTCGGGCTTCGACGAAATCGACCGGTTTTTGCAGCAAGGTCTATCCCCACAAACTCGCTACGGTAAGGCCGCACGCCACGGGAACCAAATTGCCGCCATGGCCCGCAAGCAATCTAGAAAACGCGGCAAAGCTCCACCGGCACGGGATTCATGCCAACCAGACTGTCCACGACGGCAAGGTCCGCATGCGTTTTGCAAAAAAAAGCGAAACGGGGATACGGCACGCGGTCCTACCAGTTGATCTTGGAAGACACGCTCGGCACGTTAACTCGTTTCGCCTGGGCTGTAAATCACGAACTGCAGCACGAACTGCAGCAGCGGCGCACCTACGGGCGACGAGCGTCGCCACTGCGCGACGGCGCGCCACATTGCAGCATTAGCGGGGCTGCGCTGCCGCGGCGACACTTGCCAAGCCAATTTTGAGGTACCATCCCCTGTTCGCCGCCAGCGGGCCGGTTCGAACCGTTTCCAAGCAGGCTGAGAGGTGCGGGAGAGTACCATGAGGATTGCGGAGCGGCGCATCTTTCTGTCGGCCCTATTGCTTACTTCCGTGGCAAGTTTTTCTGCCACGCTTTGCGCGCAGGACGAAGGAGACGCCTGGGGAAAGAAAAAATCGTCGTGGCTTTTGCTGACTCCCGCAGAGCGCACCCAAGTGCAGGATTTTTCCGACGACTACAAGAATTATCTGAACATAGCGAGATCGGCGCTGGGTTCGACGCGCGAAGTGATCCGCCGAGCGCGCGCCGCCGGCTTCACGGAGTTCAGCAAGCCCGAGCAAGTAAAACCCGGCGCGCGTTTGATCGTTCCGAATCGCGACCGCAGCCTTATTCTTGCTGTTATTGGCTCCGATCCCATCGTGGATGGCTCGCGCGTCGTTGGCACGCATCAGGACAGCCCGCATATCGAGTTGAAAGGCCGTCCCATTTATCCCGCTGGGGGCTTCGCGCTTTTCAAGACGAAATATTACGGCGGAATCAAAAAATATCAGTGGGCTAACATTCCACTTGCCCTCGTCGGCCGTATCGATACTGCCGATGGCCGCACCATCGACGTTTCCATCGGCCTCGATACCGGCGAACCGGTTTTTGTGATTCCCGACAGTGCGCCGCACTCGGATGTGGATATGCGGACGCGCACGTACACCAACGTGCTGCAAGGCGAGGAGCTCGACCCAGTCATCGGCAGCATCCCCGGGGAGAAAGAATCCGTTGCGGTGGAAGTCACCCAGCTTTTGACGTCCACCTACAAGATTAAAGAAGAGGACCTGGTGAGCGCGGAGCTGGCTCTGGTGCCCGCGGCGCATCCCGCGGACGTTGGTTTTGACCGCGGACTTGTCGGTGCGTACGGACAAGACGACCGCGTTTCATCCTATTGCGCCGCGCGCGCCATTATCGACTTTAAAGGCACGCCGAAATTCACCGCGCTCGCCTATCTTTCAAATTTTGAGGAAGTCGGCTCCGTCAATAACACCGGCGCAGGCTCGCAATTTCTAAACTCGACGTTTGCACGGCTCACCGGAGCGCAGCGAGGTACCTCGTACAACGATTTGGATTTGCGACGGGCCTTGCATAATTCGCTGGTGATTTCAGCCGACGCTAACGACAGCCTAAACCCGATTTTTCCTTCTGCCGCCGAAGCCACGAACGCGGCGCGGCTCGGTTACGGCGTGACCATCAAGCTCTATGGAGAAGGTTTTGATCCGCCTTCTGAATATACGGCAAAGATCCGCGGCCTCCTCGACCGCAGCGGCATACCTTGGCAGACCCACACGTATAAAGTGGATGTCGGCGGCGGCGGCACCATCGGCGGATTCATGTCTCGAGAGGACATGGAAGTGATAGATTTTGGCGTGCCGCTGCTTTCCATGCATTCTCCTTTCGAGATGTCTTCGAAAGTGGATGTGTGGAATTTTTATCGGACCATGAGCGTTTTCTATGCGCAGTGAGAGCGGGAAGAGCGTTCCGCCTCGCAAGCTGGGAACCCAGCACGGGGTGATATCGGACGATTGATTGGAGAAATGCGAATGACCTTATTGCCTTCGAGAGGGCCGCGATGAACGCCAATCTCGCCAAAGCCACCGCCGTCGGCGCGCTCGGCGGTTTGTTGTTCGGCTTCGATACTGCCGTTATTTCCGGGACCACGCACTCGCTGACCATGGCGTATGGATTGTCGCCGAAAGCCTTGGGAACCACCGTGGCCATGGCCCTTCTCGGCACCATTGTCGGCGCAATGTCCGCCGGAATTCCTGGTCAAAGATGGGGCGGCCGGGAGACCTTGCGCCTCCTCGCCGCTTTTTATGTCATTTCGGCATTAGGCTGCGCCTTCGCGTGGAACTGGCAGGCACTGCTGGTGGCACGATTCATCGGAGGATTGGGCATCGGCGGGTCTTCGGTGCTCGGTCCCGTGTACATCGCCGAGCTGGCGCCGGCAAAAACGCGCGGGCGTCTGGTCGGCACTTTCCAAATAAATATCGTCATCGGCATTCTGCTCGCCTACTTTTCCAACTACTGCATCGGGCGGCTCGGACTTGGCGCAGCCGAATGGCGCTGGCAGCTTGGTATTGCTGCGTTTCCGGCGGTGCTTTTTCTCGTGCTGCTCTTCGGCATTCCGCCAAGCTCGCGCTGGCTGGTTACTCAGAAACGAGTGGACGAGGCGCGGGGCGTGCTCCAGATGATGGGCGCGGAAAATCCCGAGGCAGAGTTGCGCGAGATCGTCGATTCGATTCATCTCGAGCGCCTGCAAACCTCCGAGCCGCTTTTTTCCTGGAAATACCGCTTCCCGCTTTTTCTCGCGATTACGATTGGCATGTTCAACCAGCTTTCAGGCATCAACGCCATTCTTTACTATCTGAATGACATTTTTGCCGCGGCCGGTTACAGCAAGATGTCCGGCGATTTGCAGGCGGTGGCTGTAGGCGGGATGAATCTTGCAGCCACGCTGCTGGGCATGTCGGTGATCGATAAGCTGGGGCGCAAAACTCTTCTGCTGATCGGATCCGTGGGGACGGCCGCGTGTCTTTTTGGTGTTTCCTGGGTATTCTTTGCGAATAGCCACCAGAGTTATCTGCTCGTGTTCCTCGTCGCCTATATCGCTTTCTTCGCCATTTCACAAGGTGCCGTAATTTGGGTGTACATCAGCGAGGTGTTCCCGAGCCGCGTGCGCGCCAAGGGACAAAGCGTGGGGAGCTCTTCGCACTGGATCATGAACGCCATCATTGCTTATACGTTTCCTCAGCTTGCGAAATCTTCCGGTGCGTATCCCTTCGTGTTTTTCGGGGCCATGATGGTGCTGCAATTCTTTGTCGTCTTTTTCTTCTATCCAGAAACCAAGGGACACACTCTTGAGGAAATGCAACACCGCCTGGGCATCGAGTGATTGGCCTCGGGAGAATATAGGACTGAGAACATGGACGCGGCTCGCACATTTGCGCTTGGTGTGGACATCGGCGGGACCAAAGTGGCCGCGGGACTGGTGGACGCCGAGGGCCGGATTCTTTTTCAGACGCGTGTGGCCATGCCCGCGCGCGGAGGTGCCGCGGAGGGATTGGGCGCAGTGCAGTCCGCTATCGAAGGCGTTTTTGCGGCGCGGCCGGAAGCGCGGGCAAGTTTGACGGGAATCGGAATTTGCGCGCCGGGTCCCCTCGATCCTGTAACTGGGGTGATCCTCAATCCGCCGAACGTGCCTTGCTGGCGGAATTTTCCGTTGGCCGCGGAAGTGCAGCGCATCTTTGGACTTTCGTCGCGAGTGGACAATGACGGGAATGCGGCGGCGCTGGCGGAATCCATCTGGGGCGCCGGAGTTGGTTATGGAAACGTTTTTTACGCAACGCTCGGAACGGGCATTGGAACCGGTATCGTTTTCGATCGCAAGATCTATCACGGCCGAACGGGAAGCGCTGCCGAAGGCGGTCACTTGACCATCGACTATCGCGGACCGCAATGCGGCTGCGGGAAACGCGGCTGCATCGAAGCCTTGTGCTCCGGTCCGGCGATCGCCCGGCGGGCTCAAGAACGGCTTATTGAATCGCCTGACGCCGATTCGAAAATGTTCGCTCTGGCCGGCGGAAAAGTGAACGGCGTGAATGCCGAGATTGTGGCCGAGGCGTTTCGCCAGGGTGATCCGCTTGCCTGTGAGGTGTTGCGAGAAACTGCGGACTTTCTGGCCATTTGGGCGGGGAATGTGATCGACCTGCTCGAACCCGATGTGTTTATTTTTGGCGGAGGCGTGGCCCAGCTCATGAGCGGATTTTTCGGGCGCCTCCGCGAACAGCTGGCGAATTGGTGCGTGAATAAGCGCTTTGCAGAGATACCGATGGTCCTGGCGAAATACGGGTCGGACGCCGGGATCGCCGGGGCCGCCGCGTTGTGCCGCATTTGACCGCTACTTTTAAATGCTGTCAGGCCGGTGCTACATCCGCTCGACTGTGGGCAACGATCAGAGTGAGGTCGTCCTGCTGTTCGCTGGGATCAAACTGGCGAATCTCTTCGACGGCCAAGACCAGCAAGGATGCTGAAGGCTGGCCACCATGGCGGCGAAACGCTTGGACTAGGCGGCGTTCTCGGAATTCTTCTCCGGCGTCGCTGAACGATTCGGTGGCGCCATCGGTGTAGAGGAACGTGTCTCCTGGGAAGAGTTGGCGTTCTTCGAACGAGCAATCCCATTTCTCAAACAGTCCGAGCACAGTGGACCTGGACTCGAGTCGCTCCAGAGTGCGGAAACAACCTTGACTGAACCTGTATTTTCGAACTCCTGCGCAGCGCGGCGTTGGGATTCGAGCTTTTGCGCTAAGCGCGCGGCGTTGCTTTTCAACACCTCGTGTCAATTTCATCGAAGCCGGCAAGGACGAAGGAGTTTCCGTCCACATCTTCAAACGCGTCAAGGTTCCCCCCATTCGGGGTTGCCGTTGCCAAGCCGGCATACCAACCTCCTAGGCCGTCGAGCGCCGTTCGCGCATCCAATAGCTGGAGTTCAAAATAGGGTGAGTAAACTCTCAGCTGCGGCTTCAGAAATCCGCGGCTGAAGAAAACCTTACGAGGGACAAGATCATGGGCGACAAAGCGACGGCTGGTGTGACGGGGATTTCAGGAAGTGGTTTGCCGGTGGCCAAAAGCGGCGAGTTCCGCATTGGCGGGGATCTGCCGGTGTGGCGGCTCGGGTTTGGGGCCATGCGGATTACCGGAAAAGGTATATGGGGCGAGCCCCAGGATCACGACGAAGCGATTCGGGTGCTTCAGCGGGCGGTCGAATTGGGAATCAATTTTATTGACACGGCGGATTCCTACGGGCCGCACGTGAGCGAAAGGCTTATCGCCGAGGCGCTCTATCCTTATCCGGCGGGCTTGGTGATCGCGACAAAAGCTGGGTTTGATCGATCGGGACCGGATCGGTGGACGATGAATGGGCGGCCGGAACATTTGCGCAAAGCGTGCGAAGGGAGTTTAGAGCGGCTGAAGCTGGAACGGATTGATTTATATCAATTGCACCGGATTGATCCTGCCGTGCCGGCGGAGGATCAGCTGGGAACGCTAAAGGATTTGCAAACACAGGGGAAAATCAAACACATCGGCCTTAGCGAAGTCAGTGTCGCGCAGATCGAGCATGCGCGAACCGTCGTGCCGATCGTTTCGGTACAGAACCGTTACAGCGTCGCGGACCGGGCCGCGGAAGATGTTCTCAAGTATTGCGAGAGCATGTGTATTGGCTTTATTCCGTGGTTCCCCCTGGGTGCCGGCAAATTGACCGAGAAGGGCGGCAAACTCGAGCGAACCGCCGCCGGAATGAAAATTTCACCTTCTCAGCTGGCGCTGGCGTGGCTTTTGTGGCGCTCGCCGGTGATGTTGCCGATTCCGGGAACATCGCGCGTCGCTCACCTGGAAGAAAATGTAGCGACCGCGGCCCTGCAAGTGGATGACCGCAAAATGCGGGGATTGGGACAGAAGGTCAAGACGGCCTAGGCTCGAGCCTTGGCGGCCGCTAGCTGCTTTTCTGCGCGGAAAGGCGCTCTCGAACGGCCAGCCTTTTTTTGTGTTTGAAGTACGCAACCTGGTTTAATCGCTTCTCAGCTTCTGTTTTTGTTTACTATGGCCGCCTAGGTTTTTTCCCTCTTCTGAGAGTACGCGGTTTCCGCCAGAGACTTTCTTTCTTGATCAACATTTCCTCCGGAAAGGGCAAGTCCCGGACAGGGCCTAACTGCGGGTAAATCTTGTCATGAACAGCTGGCGTCCCCCATAGAGAGGTTGGCTGAGAGGCGAGATTTGGGACGCTACTCTGTGGGCCAGGCACACGGCAAAATATAAAATTGTGTTAATTCCACGACAAGATGTGCAGACCGACGGATTGACTCGAGAGATACACAGCGACTTCTTGTTTGGCTCCGGGAGCGGTGGCCAGCCACGCCGTGACTTTGATACCGGTGAGTTCCTCCGATTGGTCTTCCTGCCGGATTGCCCAAGTGGAAGGAACCAGAACCTGCAGCCGGGAGACGAGATCGCGAAATCTTCGGTCGGCGTCCGAGGCAGAAGTCTCGGTCCAGTAACATAAATACTGCGTTCCAGCCTCATTCGAACGAGACTTTGAGGTTCGGTTGACGGCGCATTGCGCGGCCCCCGCGAGTTTGATGGTCGCATCGGAAACGGCGCCGCTTGTTTTTACGGTACGCAGATCTTCAAAAGCGCTCGCGCGGGCCTCGAAGGCTCGCTTGAGGCTCTGGCACAAATCGTCGCAACCGCCCACTACCGGGGCGGGAGCGGTTTTCTTGGGAGGACCAGGCGGGCGGTTGACCAAGTAAGGCGAGGAGAACGAACTTATCCAAAGATAGACTTTCGCCGTGCCATCGTTTTGTTTTGTGGCTTGCAAATGCAAGGGGCAATGGCCGAGATAGGGTCCTTCGGTGCCGGGAACCGCACAATCCGGTGGGCCAGCGTCTAAAAAATGATCTGCGGCTGGAGAGTCAATCTTGAATTGCCACGCGGGCTCGAGAATCCGGAGAGATTCTAGCGCCCCTGCGTACCAGCCTTGCGCGCCCTGGTAAGGAATCTGGACGTAGCAGATGAGCATGGGGACGTTGTTGGCCCACGCGGTCATCTGACAGGGGACCTTCGCTCCTGCAACCGACACGTCGGGAACGGCAATTCGATTGGCGCGATATTCTCTAAAATCAGTGACCGCAGCGTCGAGTATGTTCTGAAGATTTCGACAGAGTTGGTCTTTGCACTGGGCAGCCCCAGAGGCCGGAAGAAAGAGACCGGCGAGGCAGAAGAGAGAGAATGCGTGTAGCGGTTTGTTGTTCATAGGCGGCAGCACGCTCGAGGTTCGATGTGAATCCGACCCGGGCGAGGGCAGAGGAAGGATTGTGGCAGCAATGAAATCGTGCCTGCCGCTTATGATGGTGTCAACCCGTATTGTTACGGTCGTCCGCGTCGATGGTAACGCCCGACGGCTGGATTCAACGGGCCAGAGGCATGCGAATCACGTTCGCGCGTTCGTCTGGCTCGGCGGCTACGCCGTCACGGAAGGCGACCACTCGGGCGGAATTCACGGGAATGCGCTCGCCGGGAACGACAATTCCGACCAGATTCAGGGGGTCCGCAGCGGAGAGGGTAATTAGCTCGCCGGTCGGTGGCCGATTCCGCATGGCGCGCAATGACTCGACGGCCATACCCAGGGCGAACTGCTCGCCCAGGAAGCCGCTGACGAATCGGCCACCGCGAACCTCGCCGCGATCTTCGAGACGGCGGAAAGTGATGAGCAATTCGCGCCATTTGGGAAGAATGGGCTCGCGAGTGAGGAGTTCGCGGAAAACGATTCCGTAACGGCCGAGAAGCATCCGGCAGGTGGCTTCGAGAGCGCGAGAGTGGTCACCGGTTTCGCCGGAAAAAAGCAAGGACCAGCGGCCCGCGCTATGGCGGGGCCGCGAAGTGCGGCCAATTCCCTGCCCAGAGCGCCTCTTGGGATCGATCAGCGCGCGAAGATTGTCAAAACCGTCCGCCGTGAGAAGTCCTGCAGCCACGAGTTCCCAGAGCGCAGCTTCCACTTCTGACTTTAGTCTGCCGGAGCCACGAACGATATCGGCGAAGAACGAAGCGCCGCGCTGTCGCAAAAACTGAAGAATCGCGCTGGCGCCGGCACTCAGGCCGAACGTTTCCGCTTCGCCCGTTTCGCGACGCGGGATCATCCACTCGGAATCTTCGCGCACGAAGAAAGTGACGGGAGCGACGCTCGTCGGAGTGACGCGGCGTTTTGCGCCGGTGACGGATTCGAGCGTGGCGGGATGCGGAGACAGGCGGCCCCAACCCACAACGCCGGTGAGACAAAGCTGATCGAGAATCGTTGGATCGTAATCGGTGATGCGGCGTTTTAGGATTTGGCGTTCCCAGGAATTTGCCGGCGCTTCGAAACCCTGCAGCTGACGGATGGCTTCGAGCGTGCCGCGCTCGCCGAGCAGTTGTGTGCTGGGAGCAACGTGCTGCCAGCCAAGTAGCCAGTTCATGAATTGAGCGGGAGCGACGGACTGGATTTGCTTGCGGAGTTGGCCGAGCGTCAGGCGATGAATGCGCGCCAGCAAGCGACGTTCGCACCATTCGGATTCGTTTGCGGCCGGAGAGCTGAACTTCCCGCGAAGGATGAGGCCGCTGGATTCGAGACGGAGCAGTGACTTTTCGATGTCCGAATGGGGGAGAGCGAGAAGCGCGGCAAGTTGGTTTTCCGTAACAGGGCCGCTATGCAGGATCCAGCCGGTTACCAGAGAGAGAAGCGCATCTTCCGGCGACGAGGCTAGCGATTCGAAATCGGGGAGCGGCGATTCGAAAGCGGCTCCGGGAAAGACTTGGAGGAACAAGCGCATACGTTCGGCGGCGACCCAATAGATTTCCGAGCCTGCGCGTGCGCGCGTTGCACGATGTTGTTCAGCCAATTGGCTGAAAAAGTCATCCCAAACGGGCAATGATTCTTGAAGCTTCAGAACCATGCCATGCGAGCCTTCGGCGACAGTCATGGAACCAGCCGGAATGGCAATCAGCGTCAGGAGTGTGTCGTGGAGTTCTTCCGCGTCGCGGACATCGGGCCAGGCATCGTCCGAGACTTCGGCGATAGCGGCGGGGTCGAGGCGGCCGATCTCTCCGAGCACGGCGTCGGGCAGAATGCGGCGCATCTCGACGGCACGAGCGCGGCGCTCCTCGAGTGGCGCATCATCAAGGTAGGCGTAGGGATTGGCGTTCAGGATTTCGTGAGAAAAATGAGAAGGCTGCGGCGTATCGACGGCCAGGCATCGGATGCCGCCGCTAGCGATGCCGTCGAGGACACGCTCCAGGCCCTCGATATCCATTGCTTCGGTAAGGACGTCTTTCATGACCTCGCGGATGAGCGGGTGATTGGAAATGGCGATGTCGCCTGCGATATTTTCCTGGCAAGCTTGGGCTTCCGGGAACACGGCAGCGAGCAGATCATCGGCCCGCATGCGCTGGATTTGTGGCGGAACTCTCTTGCCGCCGCGGAAACGAAGCAGCGCCAGAGCGCGACCGGCGTCCCAACGCCAGCGTGTAGTAAAAAGCGGCGAGGTGAGCACGGCTTGCTCGAGAACGGACTTCAGGGAATTTGGATGAAGGAAATGGAAGACGTCACCGAGCGGGAAACTGTGCTGTTCGCTGAGCGAGATATTTAATCCGTTGTCGGTCGCTGCGGCTTGCAGCTCGAAATTGAACGCACGGCAAAAGCGTTTGCGAAGCGCGAGGCCCCAGGCTTTGTTGATGCGGCCACCGAAGGGCGCGTGGATGACGAGTTGCATGCCGCCGCTTTCATCGAAGAAGCGCTCGGCGATAATGGTCGTTTGCGTGGGAACTGCGCCGAGCAAAGCTCGCCCGGCCACTATGTATTCTACGATTTGCTCGGCGCCGGGATCATCGAGGCCGCACTCGGCTTTCAGCCAATTTACGGCGGCGACGCGTCCGCCCGAGTCCGGCGACGCCCGTGCAACGAACTTGCTAATCTGTTCGCGTAGTTCACCGATGTGCGCCGAGAGTTCGTCTGTTCGCGATGGGGCTTCGCCACGCCAGAAGGGCACGTTGGGGGGCGCTCCTTGCGCGTCTTCCACCAGCACGCTGCCGGCTTGGACACGGCGAATGCGCCAGGAAGTATTTCCGAGAAGCATGATGTCTCCCGCGAGGCTTTCGACGGCGAAGTCTTCGTCGACGGTGCCGACAACGATAGCCTCGGGCTGGGCCACCACGGTGTAGAGCGAATTCTCCGGAATTGCGCCGCCACTGGTAATAGCTGCCAAGCGGCTGCCCCGGCGCGCGCGAACCATGCCGTTTACGCGATCGCGATGCAGATAGGCAGCGTAGCGTCCTCGCTTGGAGGCGATGCCTTCTGAAAGCATCTCGACTATTTCGTCAAAGTCGTTGCGCGAGAGATGGCCATAGGGATACGCGCGGCGTACTGTTTGGAATAACTGGTCTTCGCTCCAGTCCTCAGCAGCGCACATAGCAACAATCTGCTGGGCCAAAATATCCAGAGGAGCTCCCGGAATGGCGATGCGATCGAGATCGCCTTGGCGAATCGCACGGACAAGCGCTGCACATTCGAGCAGGTCGTCACGCGTCGTCGCGAAGAGGCGCCCTTTGGGCACTGCACCGCGCCAATGACCCGCGCGTCCGATACGCTGCAAACCCACAGAAATGGAGCGCGGTGAACCGATCTGACAGACCAGATCAACGCTGCCAATATCGATTCCGAGTTCGAGGGAAGCGGTGGCGACCAGCGCCCGAATTTCACCCGCTTTCAATTTTCTTTCGGCGGCGAGCCGCAGCTTGCGCGACAAGCTGCCGTGATGCGTGGCAACCGCAGCTTGTCCCAGCCGCTCGCCAAGATGATGCGCCACGCGCTCGGCGAGCCGCCGCGTGTTGACAAAAATCAGCGTCGAGCGATGCTGCGTGGCCAGCGTGGCGATGCGATCGTAGATTTCGCCCCACATTTCGTTGGACGCGACCGGTCCAAGTTCGCTTCCGGGAACCTCGATAGCCAAATCGAGTTCGCGCCGGTGACCTATTTGCACGATCACTGGATCGGAGCGAGCCGAGCCGCCGAGAAAACGGGCGACCAGTTCGATGGGTTTTTGCGTCGCGGAAAGACCAATACGAGTGAGAGCTTTACCAGTCAAGTGGTCGAGACGTTCGAGGGAAAGCGCCAGGTGCGCGCCGCGCTTGTCGTCGGCGACTGCGTGAATTTCGTCGACGATCACCGCTTCAACCGTTCTGAGCACCTCGCGGCTCTTCACGGCGGTCAAGAGGATATAGAGGGATTCGGGAGTCGTGACTAAGATGTGCGGCGGTCGCGACAGCATCGCGCGTCGCTCCTGGGCCAGCGTGTCTCCCGTGCGCACGGCCGTGCGTATGTCCGGCATGAGGATTCCGCGCCGGCCGGCGAGTTCAAGAATTTCACCAAGGGGAACTTCCAGATTCTTCTGAATGTCGTTGCTTAGCGCTTTCAGCGGTGAGACGTAAAGAACCTCGATTTGGTCTCTCAATTCCCCGTTGAGGGCTTTGCGCACCAAGCGATCAATACAGATCAGAAAGGCTGCCAGCGTTTTCCCTGAGCCGGTGGGAGCGGAAATGAGAGTGGTTTCTCGAGCCAGAATGCTCGGCCAGCCTAGCAGTTGCGGCTCCGTCGGCGTGCTGAAGCGGCCGATAAACCAATCGCGGACGAGTGGGTGGGCCCAATCCAAGCCGGAGGAGATCGCTTGTGAAGTCTCGAGGTTCATGGTCCGGAGTCAAATTATAACGCAAACGATTCTGCGCCGCAGATGCCGAGGAATGTTTCGTGTGGCTCTGCCACTTGGGCCTCGACATGTCTCGACTCAATTGCGAGTGCCTTGCCGTGGAGACGATGGCTGGGACCTCCTGCGCGGCTCTGTGGCTTTAAAGGCCGCACTCCCGGAGGTACTTTTACGGTTCCGAGTCAGCAAGCCCCAGAATTTTGCGTATGGCCTTTTGATCGGCGCCAGAGCCAGCAAAGTCGTCGAACGAACTCTTCGCCGCCTCGATGATATGCCGCTGGATGAAAGGGGCGCCCTCCGCTGCTCCCTGTTCACTGCTCTTGATGCAGCACTCCCATTCGAGAATCGCCCATCCAGGGAAATCGTACTGGGTGAGTTTTGAGAATATCGTCTGAAAATCCACCTGGCCATCGCCCAGCGAACGAAACCGGCCGGCGCGGTCGAACCACGATTGGTAGCCGCCATAGACACCCTGCTTGCCCGAGGGGCGGAACTCCGCGTCCTTTACATGGAACATCTTGATGCGGGAGTGATACAGATCTATGAATTGGAGATAGTCGAGCTGTTGCAGCAAAAAATGGCTGGGGTCGTAGAGCAGGTTGCTGCGCGGATGCTGCCGAACGCGATCCAAAAACATTTCGAACGTCGCCCCATCGTGCAGGTCCTCGCCGGGATGAATTTCAAAACAGAGATCGACTCCGGCTTCGTCAAAGGCGTTGAGGATGGGAAGCCATCGCTTGGCAAGTTCATCAAAGGCGGTTGCGATCAGACCGGCGGGTCGCTGCGGCCAAGGATAGACATAGGGCCACGCTAACGCGCCTGAAAACGTCACGTGGGCTTTCAAGCCGAGGAGCCGAGAAGCCCGCGCCGCCAAATGCAACTGCTCGACGGCCCAGGCCTGACGTGCCTTGGGATCGCCATGGAGGTTTTGCGGCGCGAAGCCGTCAAACAAGGCATCGTAAGCAGGGTGGCAGGCAACAAGTTGTCCTTGCAGATGCGTGGAAAGCTCGGAAATTACGAGCTCGTGCCGCGCGGCTACGGCAGCAATTTCGTCGCAGTAGGCTTGGCTTTCGGCGGCACGCTGCAAATCGAAAAGCCGAGCGTCCCATGAAGGAATTTGCACGGCCAGGTATCCAAGGCTTGCCGCCCAGCCACAGATGGCGTCCAGCGTGTTGAACGGCGGAACATCCGAGGTGAACTGTGCCAGGAAGATGCCCGGGCCCTGAATTGTTCTCATTTGTGTACTCCCATCGCGTTTCGGCGTGATCCGTTTTCGTGCAGTTAGCGAATTGTGCTCGCTTCCGGGTGGGCATTCTAACGTTTGGACGGCTTAAATCAGCAAATATTGTTGACCGCGGGGCGGTCTCCTCCCGATACATTTCGAAAGATCTGGTTAGCGAACAGTTAGGGTGGAACAGGCCAAGGCCCCGATGTTGGAATTGAGGGCTCCTGGAAGTGTGAGGCCATTGAGACCGTCTTCGGTCGGTTGCCGAGCTTCACGTCCCGTCTGGCTTGGACGGCGAAGAGCATGTTTGTGACTACTTCGCTGGACGACCGGGCCAACCCGGCGATATTATGCGCGTTGCGCCAGTGATCTCGCCATAGAGATGCCCGACCTCGTTCACTGGTATTTCGGGTAGGGTCCGCTGAAGAAAACTACGACTTGCCCAGCTAACCCGGGAGGGTGAATCATGCATCGCCGCGCCGTTTCCCGCTTTTCTGCCGTAGTTCTTTCTTTATTCTTATTGATCGCAGCGCCCGCTTTGCTTAAAGCCCAGACGCCTCCTCCTATTCCTGCCAACCATGTTCGTGTTCATTACTTCCGTCCCGACGGCAACTATCTCGGCTGGACGATCTACGCCTTCGGCGACACCACTGAAGACACCTCGAACTTCAATGGCGGCCCTGTCCAGATCACTGGCCGCGACGTTTTCGGCGCCTACTTCGACGTCGGCGTGACTTCCACTGCTCAGAACGTCGGCATCATCATTCACAACGGCAACACCAAAGATCCCGGGCCCAACGAATTCATCGATCCGGCAACACAAGGCCACGAATACTGGCAACTCTCCGGCAGCAACCTTCTCGAAACCACTCAGCCTCCCACCATCCAGCAAAGCGATCCCCCTATTCCCGCGGGCAAAGCGCGCATTCATTATCACCGCCCCGACAATAATTACGCGAACTGGAACCTCTTCCCATTTTTCGCCACCACCGATCCCAACAGCGACTTTTGCAACACCAACGATTTCGTCGCCGGTTACGACACGTATGGTGCCTATTTCGATGTCGGAGTCGATCCCACGCAGTTCAATGGCTTGCTCGGTTTTATCATTCACAACTGCAACATCAAGGATCCTGGCCCGGACATGCACCTGCAACTCACACAAAATCTCGAGGCGTGGGTACTCTCCGGCAGCGCCATCGTCTATCTAATGCAACCGCCAACCGAGTTCACAACGGAACCGCCGATTCCCGCAAATAAAGCGCGCATCCACTATTTCCGCCCTGATGCCAACTACGCTTCCTGGACCGTCTACGCTTTCGGCGACACCACGGAAGACACTTCCAACTTCAACGGCGGTCCCGTCTTCGTCACCGGCTATGACCTCTATGGCGCGTTTTATGACGTTGGACTCACTCCCTCTCCGCATGACCTCGGCTTCATCGTTCACAACATTTCCACCGGCATCAAGGACCCCGGGCCCGACATGCACCTCAATGTTGCTTTGTTCAACGAGGCTTGGGTCATATCCGGCGAAGCCCAGGTCTTTACAACCCAACCAACCGCAGCGCAATTGCTCGACGCCGTCTTCTTCAAGCAGCAGGCCTTCTGGGTCGATCGCACCACGCTGGCCATCCAGGGCCAATTTCTGCAATCGGGTTTCTCCTATTTTCTGAACTACGACCCCAATGCCAATTTGCAGTTGACCTCCACCGGCGTGACCGGCGGCTCCAGCATCCCGCTTACTCTCTTTGCGTCTGGGTTTACTCCCGACGAGCAAGCGCGATTCCCGCAGCTTTCCGGCTACGCCGTCCTGCACTTACCGGACAACACCAGCACCTCGCTCCTGGCGGCTGCGCTGAAGGGCCAAGTCGCCGTGTCCTCCATCGCCAGCGATGGCTCGCTCAAGTACGTCACCAGTGTCCAGACCGCCGGCGTTCTGGATGATCTTTTCTATTTCCCCGGCCGCCTGGGTGTCATCTTCCCCAATAATGAACTGGAGGAAGACGCCGCACGCGACGCCGACACCTGCGACCGAAACGGAATCTTGCTTCGCGTGTGGGCGCCCACCGCGCAGTCCTTGAATCTTCAGCTATTCAAGCAGGCTGCCGACACCTCGCCCGCCCAGACTTCCGCAATGCATGAGAACAACGGCGTGTGGAGCGCCTGCGTCGACGACAGTTGGACCAGCAAGTATTTTTTGTACGACCTGCGCGTCTATGTCCCGAGCCAGCGCGCCGTTGTCGAGAACATCGTCACCGATCCCTATTCGGTCGACCTGGCCCTCAACAGCGCAAAAAGTCGTTTCACCAACCTCGGCGATCGCGACACGCAGCCCGCAGGTTGGGAAGAATCGCGGTCGCCTTCGCTCGCCAGCGTAAGCGACCTCAGCATCTACGAACTGCACATCCGCGATTTCAGCGCCAATGATATGACCGTGCCGCCTGCCCATCGCGGAACGTACCTGGCCTTTGCCGACCACGGCACCAACGGCATGAAGCACCTCAAAGCGCTCGCCGGTGCGGGCCTAAAAGCCGTACATCTGTTGCCTAGTTTTCATTTCGCCAGTATTAACGAGGATAAAGCCACTTGGCTGACTACTCCGGACCTTAGCGTCTTCCCACCCGACGGCACGCAGCAACAGGCCGCTGTCTCCGCCATTCAGAACGCCGATGCCTTCAACTGGGGCTATGACCCGGTGCACTTTTTCGCACCGGAAGGCGGCTATGCACTCAACCCGGATAATCGCGTGAGGGAGTACCGCGAAATGGTCCAGGGCCTCCACCATTCCGGACTTCGCGTGATCCAAGATGTGGTCTTCAACCACACCAACGCGGTCGGCGAGAGTGCCAACTCGGTCCTCGACAAAGTCGTTCCCGGCTACTACAACCGCCTCGACGCCGACGGCAACCAGCTCTCCGGCAGCTGCTGCCCGGACACGGCCCCGGAACACCAAATGATGGGCAAGCTCATTACCGACGCCGTGGTACTAAACGCCAAGCAGTACAAGATTGACGGTTTCCGGTTTGATCTGATGAGCTTCCTATTTGTTTCCAACATGCAGCAAATCCAAAACGCGCTCGCCAAGCTGAGCCCCGAAAAGGACGGCGTGGACGGCCGCAAGGTGTATCTGTACGGCGAAGGTTTCGACTTCGGAGAGGTGGCCAACAATTCGCTGGGAGTCAACGCCAGCCAGAAAAATCTCTTCGGCAACGGCATCGGCACGTTCAACGACCGCATTCGCGACGGCATCCGCGGCGGCAGCCCGTTCACGGACGAGCGTGTCCAAGGTTTTGCCACCGGCTTGTTCACCGACTCCAGTAACTTCACCAATCAAAGCACCGCGTCTTCCTCTCAGTTAAGCACACTGCTCGAATACACCGACTGGGTCGAAGTGGGCCTCGCTGGGAATCTCCGTGACTGGACTTTCACCGATCACACTGGCACAACCGTCACCGGTGCGCAGGTCAATTACAACGGCCAGGCCGCCGGCTACACCGCCAGCCCGGTCGAGGACATCAATTACGCCTCCGTGCACGATAACCAAACGCTTTTTGATGCCATACAACTCAAATCTTCCGCTGCCGACGATGTGCGCGCTCGCGAGCGTCGCCAGGTCCTTGCCATGAGCCTGGTTTCGCTAGGGCAGGGTGTGCCGTTTTTCCTTGCGGGCGACGACCTGCTACGTTCCAAGGACATGGACGGAAACAGCTTCGACTCCGGCGACTGGTTCAACAAGCTCGATTTCAGCTATCTCTCCGACAACTGGGGCACCGGCTTGCCGATCGCCAGCCAGAACCAGGGCAACTGGCCGATCATGCAGCCACTACTCGCCAATCCCGCGCTCACTCCATTGCCCGCGGACATCGCTCACGCCCGTGACGCCTTCCGCGAATTCCTCGAGATCCGTGGTACGTCGGGGCTTTTCCACATGCACACTCTCGCTGAAGTGCAAGCCAACCTGCATTTCTTGAACGCAGGCCCGAACCAGACTCCCGGCCTGATCGTCCTCAAGCTCGACGCGAGTGGCGGCGACTACGGCCGCTATCAACACATCGTGGTGGTCTTCAACGCCACCAACGCGCAAGTCTCGTTCCAAAATTCCGCGTTAGCGGGATTGAAATTGCATCTGCACATGGTCGAACAGAATTCGTCCGACCCGATCGTTCGTCAATCGTCGTACAACGCCGAGACCGCTACCCTCATTGTGCCGGGGCTGACAACCGCCGTCTTCGTCGCGGAAGAGCCGTAGAGCCGGCTGAGTTAGAGCCGATGGGGCAGTCCATTGGGTCCAAGAGTAGGATTGCGCGACGACCTGCCCGTGGTCCTCGAAGCACTGGCGTCCTCAAAGCACTAATGTGCATCAGGAGGGGAGTCCACTAGCTCGGGAAAGGAACCCCCAGAAGCCGCGCGGTTGCTCAATGACCACCTGAGCCCGAACGCTCTGTACTCGACAAATCAGCTCCCGCTCGAATACATCCACCGCGGCGCAATTCATTCGTAACGTAACGCTTCTAGCGGATCGACCTTCGCAGCCCGACGCACCGGCACCCAGCATGCCAGCAGCGCCACTCCCACGAACAACGCTGCCACAACGAGCAAGGTCGCCGGGTCGCTGGGCTGCACTTCAAACAGAAAAGTCCTCAGCACACGCGATAAAAGCATCGCCAGCACCACTCCCGCGAGTACGCCACTGGCAATCAATTGAAATCCCTCGCCGAAGATCAGGTTCCGAATGTCCTTTTGTTCAGCACCAACCGCGCTGCGAATCGCCAGCTCCCGTCGGCGCGAGGCCACCGAAAGCGAAATTACGCCGTAAATTCCGACCAGCGTCAGCACGCTCCCCACAACCGAAAATCCGATCAACAGCTGCATCGCAAAAGTACGCGACGCTAGCGAATCATCGCGAATCTGTTCCAAAGTCTTCGGATTTTCGATGGCGGCGGTTGGATCGACGGCGTGCAGCTCGCGTTCCACCGCAACCAGAACCACGCGCGGGTCCGCCGCCGTGCGCACCACCAGATGTTTCGAGAAAGCTTGCGCCTGCCACAGCGGCAGATAGATCTCAGGCGACGCTTCCTGTGTCAGGTCGTCTGTGCGCCCGTTCGTGACCTCGCCGACGATTTCTGTGCCCGGTTTGTCGCGCCCGTTCATCCAGAACTTCCGTCCAACCGGACTGGCCTTCGGAAAATAGCGATCCACAAACGTCTGGTTCACGATAGCTACATTCGGGGCTTTGCGGTCGTCCGTCGAACGAAACTGCCGACCCTCAAGCATTGCCAGGCCCATCAGCTGGAAGTAATCCGGCGTGACCGCGCGCAGCGGCATTGCGGTCTTGTCGCTCTCCTTAATCGCCGGAGGCTGCCCTTCGACTTCCAGCGTCGCCGGCCAATTGTTGCCGGTAAGCGGCACTCCCCAAGCAAACGCCGCGTATTGCACGCCAGGAAGCGCCGAAACCCGTTCCAAGGCTCGCTGGTGAAAATTCGACCAGTCTCCCTCGACCGCCGTCACGCTCATTGTCAAAATGCTGCCGGTGTTATAGCCCGGGGGGATCTTCGCAATGTTGACCATCGTTCGGATCAGTAGCCCGGCCCCTACGAGAAGCGCCAGAGTCAGCGCCGTTTGCACCATGGTGACCCCGCCGAGAAGTCGCCGTTCCCCGAGTCCCGCCGTTCCTTTGGGTCCGGCGTTCTTCAGCACCTCCATCGGATCCAACCGGAAAGCCCGCAGCGCCGGAAAAAGCCCTGCGAAAGCTGCAGCCAGTACCGCTGCACCCAATCCCCACGCCAGCACCGCCCACCCAGCCGTTACCCCATCCAGCCGCGGAATCGCATGGCCGGCAATCAACTTGAACAGTTTCACGACTCCGAATGCCAGCCCCACTCCTAACGCTCCACCTAGCAGCGCCAGTAACAGACTCTCGGTCGAAACTTGTCGCAATAGCGCCATGCGTCCCATGCCCATCGCGCTCCGCACTGCGTATTCCTGCTGCCGCTCGAACCCGCGCACCAGCAGCAGCGCGGCAGTGTTGCCGCAACCGATGAACAAAACCAGCGCCGCCGCGCCCAGCAGCGGAAACAGGATCCTTCGCCCGTCGAGATTCATTGCGCTTGTCAACGATTCCACCTGCGGCGTGATCCCCTCAAAGCTGTGTTCTGCTTGCGCCTCTCTGGCGGCGAGCACGGTCAGTTCTCCCTGCGCTTCCCGGAGCGTGGCCCCGTCGCGCAATCGCGCCACGATATTCCAATACGGATCTTTCAGGTATTTCGGATCGGGCGCCACGGGAATCCAGAAGTCCACCAGCGCGTTGACGTCGTAGTTCGGCTCCTTGGCCGCTCCCGGCGATGGAAGAAAGCGCACGCCCGGCTGCATCACGCCGATCACCGTCGGCGGCACCTCCCACCGGCTGATATGGACGGTCTTGCCTAGGATTTGTGGATCGCTGTTGAAGGTGCGCTTCCAAAACTCGTACCCCAGCAGGATCACCTTCACGGGTCCCGGGCCAATGTCCGATTTCTCAAAGCTGCGACCGAGCACTGGCCGCAATCCCATGACCGGGAGATAATCTTCGGTCACGGCCATGCCCTCGACCGATTGACTCCCCTCGTTGCGGATCAGAAAATTGAAGGTCCAATCGTAAGCGGCAATTCCTTCAAACGACTTCGCCTCTCGCTGCCATTCCTCCCATTGCTCGGCGGGCCACCCGCGCGAACCTTCCTGCTTTTGCCCATCCGTCCGCGCGGTCGGAACCAGCACCAGCTGTTGCGGCTTTTTGTAGGGTGGCGGCGTCAACAGCACGCCCTGAATCAAACTGAACACTGCCGACGTGGCCCCAATTCCCAGTGCCAGGGTCAGCACCGCAATCAGACTAAAGCCCGGTTGTTTCCGCAGCATCCGAATCGCAAATCGCATGTCTCCGAGCATCTGTCCCCCTTGCCGATTCTGTGAATCAACCCTTCGGAAAGCCTAATCAAGGAAACGTTCCTAACCCTGCGCTGGTTCCCACGATGCTACAAACTTTGACGAACAAACGGCTTGGGGGTTAGAGGGACTTTGCAGGACGTTGGGGGAAACCGGCCCACACGATCCAATTTTACCCGCATCAGGAGCTGGTCCCCCTGTCCGATCGGGATCTCCGAATCGGCACCTCTAAGCATGCCAGGCGCATGAATCCGTAGAAGTTGACTTGATTTCGTAGCCAGGCTGACTCCCTGGACCCGCGTGGACTGTGGTCGGTCGACGACCCAGGCTCGGGAGAAAGCAGCCAGACATGATGAATAGACCCGAGCCTTCGGCAAATCGCGTTTATGGATCGGGAAAACTGGAGTGCGGAGAACGACGATGGAATTCGAGCGATGGAGAAGGCGAGAAGTTCTATCGGGAGCTGAAGCAAAGAGGAGTCAGAGTGTGTGGGGGGATAGCGGCCACGGGCCACTCACGCTGGTTCGAGCGGTTACTGGCTGGGCGAGGTTTCAAGGTGAGGATTGGCGATACGGCAGAGATCAAGAAGATGCGCGTCCGGATGCTTTGGCACCGTCGCGGCTGTCCTGTTGAACTTGATCGTGCTCGTCCTTTGAGGAGCACCAGAACTGGTCCCCGTCACCGTCGAGTTCCCACCGCTCGGGTGATTGCGCTTTAGTCAGGCACCCGCCCACTCGGCGCGAGCTGATCACACCATGGTGCGCGGAAGAAAGGTGCAAAGCAAAAACAACTAACGCTGAGGCGCGACGCGCACGGTGTGCGCTGGCACGGGGTCTTGCACGGTAATCAGCGTGTCAAAGAATGTATTGCCGGGGTGAGTGTTTCCCGTTGTTCCGGAAAGTTTCAGAATTCCGACGGGCGCCTCGGTGATGTCGTTGCTCTGAACTTTATTATCGTTGCCTTCGATAAGGATGGCGGCTTGCCCGCTGTTGGTGACGTCATTGCCACTGGCCAGATTGTCGTCACCGGCCAAATCAATCCCAACGAGAACCAAGGAATTAGAGATTATGTTCGACTCGATTTTGGCGTTTTGTCCGTTCGTGAAAATGCCGACCTGGTTTGTGGCGAGAGAGTTATGTTCAACACGCACATCATCGGATTGAAAGACCAATATGCCCGTGGCGTTGAATGCGCAGTTTGTGAGAGAAACGCAGGGAGCCCATACGTTGTCTGTGACGGTATTCCGCAAGACACCGCCCTTCGCGCCGAATCCGATTTGAATGCCATTTTGTGCGGCACCCGTTGTGGGACCAAGGCCGGTGACAACGTTGTTGGTGACGGCGACTTCGGTGCCCAATTCATTGCCGGTGATTCCGTTCTTCTGATAATCGTGGACGCTGTTGTCGTCGATGCTGACTTTGGACGTTCCGCCGCCGAGGCTTTGCACCACGATGGCATCACCGCTCTGACAGCCGTTGAGCGAAACGGACAGTTTGGTATTACGCACAGCGTTGTGTTCGATACTGCCCGACGAATTCTGGTACAGAATGCCGATGAGGTCCGGAGAGCACGCGGATACGCCACTGTTCGCGGTGTCCACGATGAGACCTTCGATTTCCACATTCGCAGCGTCCTTGACAAGGATAGCGGCGGCTATGGGAGCACCGGAAGAACCGCTGGTGTTTGCCACCATATTGACAGGCAGCAGAATCGCGCCATTGTCTCCTTCGATGCTGAGTGATTTGTTGATGGAAAGCTGTTCGTGATACGTGCCGGGACAGACGCGGATGAGATTTCCGGCTTTCGCCGCATTGATGGCGTCTTGAATGGACGTGAATGCTGCGGTGGGGCATTCGACTTTATCGTCATCAACGAGCAGGTCAGGCTTCCTATCGTGATCTTCCCCCCCAGCAGCCGGACGCGGAGCTGCAAAAGAAACCGAGAACAGAAGAAAAACAGACAAAGCAGATTTTCTCATTGTAGTTCTCCAACTTGAGCTTCGAGGCGCAGAACCCTCGAGGGCGGGAAATTAAGGGATTTCAGTATACGGCAGAGCGAAGCCGGCGGAAAGGGGGAGTGAGTAAATATGTTAGGGATATCACTTTCTCCCGACGAATGAAATCAAGGTTTCGCCGACCTCGCAGCCATGGTTTCCATGAAGCCGAGCATCGCCTGCTTCAGCTGCGAGTCTACTTCATCAGCGATGGTAATCACGTCGAGCAGTACGGTGCCGAAATCCACGCTGCCAAGATTGTTTTGCAGAGTATTGAAGATGCTGACCTGCAGGATTCGCGACTCTTCCACGACCATGGGGACAGTGTAGCCCTGCTTGCGTCGCAGAATTCCATGCTCGTGCGCGGCACGGGAGATGGGAGATTTGGCCTCGGAAGGAAGACGCAGGCGGCTTACGAGGTCGTCCAGCAGGAGCGGGAGGTGACCAGTACGCTCTTGGTCGGTCAGCGAGACGGCGGTGAGTTCGTCGGTGTGCTGGACGCGGGACAGCCAATTTTCGATGGTGCGGTCGAGATCGCGCTCGAGAATCGCGGCGACACGTTCTTTGTTTATAGCGATATGGGCCGAATGACTCGAGAGCTTTTTTTGGATGATTTCGGTAAGTTCAGTAAAAGCGATGGGTTTCAGAAGGACTTGGTCGGCCTGCAGGAGGATGGCGGTCATGGCGGCTTGAAGAACGGGGTAGTTGCTGAGCACCAGAGTTACAGCGTTGGGCTGGGTATGGCGCATGGCATTGACTACCGTGAATCCATCGGAAGCATCGGGCATGTGCAGGTCGGAGAGCAGCACGTCGAAGTTTTCCGTAGACATCAGTCTGAGGGCTTCACAAACAGAGGCGGCGGGCGCCACTTCAAAACCGTGGCTTTCCAAGCCCTCCTGAAACGCGACGCGGACTTCGTCCTTGTCTTCTGCTAGCAGAATTCTATTCTTCTTCACTGCGGGCTGTACCTCCCCGATAAAAGATGGTGGCCAAAAAAATCACTAAGAGTTCTCAACCTTGAACGAAGGGGTGTGCGCGGAAAGTGATGCGGGAAAGGGTTGTTAAGAGAAATCTTCGCGCCACGATCAAAGCGACTGTGGCAGCCGCGGGTTGACTGGTGTTAAGCGGGGGTTGATTAAACCGACTCCTCGCCCCAGGAAGCTTTTTTGTTCTTTTTGTGCATATAGGAGCGGTAGGCGCCTCTTGCTATGCGGTTGCCGGAACGATGTTGGCCTTCGACAGGGAGGCGGACGGGATCTTGGGCTGTGAGCAAAAGCAATTCGCCGAAATGCCGGACGAAGGGCAGTGCGGCTACCAGGCGCAAGAGAGGGAATGCCAAACCCGGAGGCAGTTTTGCGACAAACGGAACACGCGGGCGGATCGGGCGAACACAAAGTTTTGAAAAATAGGGTGCCGCTTCGAGGCGCATCCTCTTGGTGGTTAAGTGCTCGATGAGGATGCCGTCTTTGGAGTAGCGTCGCATAAGCGGGAGGCCCAATAGGCGGCGATTCAGGTCGTCGTGTTCAAAACTGCCGACATAACGTCCGTCGTCCTTCAAAGCATGAGCAATGGTGCGATACATATTCATACGTTCGTCGCGAGAATCGAGGGGAGTCAGAGTGAGCGCACGATCAAACGCGCCGCTCGCGAGATGCAGTTGATTGATGTCCGCATGGACGCGTCCGACCTTGGCGCCCCCCGGAAGTCTGCATGCAAGGAGCCGCAGGGCGTTAATCGAGAAATCGACAGCGAGAATCCTTGCCCCCGTTTTTGCGATGAGTGACGTGAAGCGGCCGTCGCCGCAGGCAAGTTCCACAACTGTACTGGTAGGCAAGGTCTCGAGTTCATCCAAGTGCTCGGGAACTTCCAGCCTGTCGGAGAGCAGCGATCTCCAACCTTCGGCCGGAGGAACGAAAGAGCTTGGGTTCGTACAATCGTAGTCGATTGTGTCGCGGATGCTCATCTCGTGCTGGTCTTCTGGAGTAAGCCGATCTGGCAGCAGGCACACAATTCCATCCTCGATGCGAAATTCAGCTCCGCAGGTCCTGCAGCGCAACACGGCGTCCCAGACTCCACCGGCGTCGCTCCGCACCTCTTCGGCAAGCGCCAGTTCACCAGAATCAATGTTGCAGCGGAGGAGGGGAACCATATCGCGGGGGAATTGATTAACCATCAAAGGGCTTATTGTGGGGGGCGCGTGCCGCTTTTGGTCGCCCATACTTGGATCACATTCCTCCCGTTGTTCGGCGAGCTGTTGATTCCGGTGAGAGGATTTCGTAGAGCGCATTTTTTTAGCCATGCCCCGATGGAACGAGGGAACCGGGCGGTCAGCATTATTGATTGGAGAGAGTCGCCCGCGTTCCGTCAAGCTTTGTAAACTGAACGGTGAACTTCTCATTAAACGTCTGCGCCTGGTCCTGAAGGATGCTGATGGCCGTGGCCTCCCCGAGCAGCATCGACACGTCGGTGTCGCTGCGCCAGTGGATTCCGGCATGGATGCCGTGACCGAAGCTGACGTTGTGCGCGAGCTTGTTCAGTTCGCCGTTTACCGTGAGGTGATTCCTGTCCGAGCCGGTATAAGGAATGAGGGAGAGTCCATCCTCTGCCGGCACCAGTGGATCGGGAATCACGAAATTACCGTCGAAGAAAAACTTCAGAATGGTAATGCAAGCGCCGGCGACAACACCGTGGCCGGTGGGATAAGACGGGTGCGTGGGCGCGCCTTCGGGAAAGGCCTGCGAAAGCAAGTAGGTTCCATATTTGCTGAAGCTGTTCTCTAGAGCTTGTGAATTCAGGACATTACTGTTGAGACTGCCGTTTAGGGTGCTTCCCTTCCCGGTCTTGATCAATTCTACGATTCCACCTCCCGATTCCGGGCGGTGACGCCGGTGGACAAACCACTTCTGGTACCAACTGCGTTCCAGAGCGCGGCAGGCGACTTCACCCAGCATTCCGGCGAACTGCGGTCCGCCAAAAGTGGCGAAGCCTACTTGCGTCTTCGAGTTGGCGTACATGCTGCCAGGATTCACTGGAGCGCCGATGGAGTTCAGCACCAGGTAGGCCACGAAATACGCCTGATAGAGCACGTCCACGTGGGTCCAAGCGGCGAGGTCTCGCCCGCTATGCTCGAAGCGCAGTTGTGAATCCAGTTCGTTTGCTAGACCGCTGCTGCCGCCGTTCTGGATGAGGGCCCAGGAGGCCAGGTCCGTGAGATAGTCCACGTTTTGTTGGTACGTCTTTTGCTGCTGGCTGATGGGTTGCTGGCCGAGGAAAGTCGGCGTAATGAAGAACTGGGAAATGTAGGGCCCTACCGTCTCACCCGGGAAGCCGCCCCGGAAAAGCACCTGCGGGGTGACTTGGCCGCCGCTTCGTGGACCGGCGTAGTCCGGCAGTCCCGTGAGTTCGTGTGCCGCTTGAGCGGCTAGTGGATTCGACGAGTATTCGGTGAACGGAACGTCACGCAGCAAGGACGCCCAGTACATTTCGATCAGTTCTGTTCCGTACGCAGCGCTGGCCAAGGCGGGCGCGGGAGGAACGACCACCCTAGTTTCCTGATTGAGTGGGCAGGGAGTATTTCCGAATTGCTGGGAGTCTGTACCCTCCAAGTCGAAGGCCAGCCCAGCTTGCGGATTCGTGAGCTTGCGTGCGCCGCCCATAATGATGTTCTCGAAGTCCGCAGGGTTGCCGCTGTGCAAGGCATCCCTGAAGCTCTCGTAGGCTCTTAAATTCACCCGGCCGGGGCCGTCTTGCAGAAGGGCTTTGGTGTACGTGCCACACTTGTCGGCATAGCGCTCCTCGTCGCCGTTGGTTGTATGTGGTGGAATAGAAACTCCGCTCTCGGATTTCGCAGCCTCGATGCGAATTTCGGCATCTTCTTCGGCGCGTTCGTCTCCCTTGGATTCGCCGTGATCGTTGTCCGCATGGGCGAGAGAGTAGCTTGGGCCTAAAAGCGGCTCCAAGCCGATTACGCCCGCAGTTGCGGCGGCCAAGGCAACTCCCCGCACGTTGCCGAGGAACTTCCTGCGGGTTTCCGAGCGCGGGGCGTCGGACGGTGGGAGCGAATCGGGCGGTGCCGAATGCGTGTCTCTCGCGTCGTGTTGCATGTGTTGCTCCTTCTTGAAGTTTGGGTCATTCATGATGGGAACCTCTCGGTCTTGGGTTTTGTGTTTGCTACCGGGGTGATGATGAATATGCGTTTCGGCCGAACACGGCCGCTTGTTGACTCAGCTCACTACCAACTCCGGGACCTTTCGGCGATCCAATTGATGCGCTGGGCTATCTGCTCGAGCGGCTCGATCAATGGCCTGGCGCATCTCCCAGGCCGTTGAGAAGTGTAGCTCGAGACCAGCGAGCTGGCACTCCCTGGTAATAAGAGAAAGAGTGAACTCGAGGCCGCCCTCGAGTAAATACTGCGAGTGACGTTCCTGCGTGCCGTGGCTGAAGAGTTTGAGAAAAATGTTGTCCCCGATGCGCGGGGCGAGTTCGAGCCAGCGGCGGACGCGGTATTCGGTGGCGGGATCGTAGGAACAAAGTTCGCTGTATTCAATTCGTGGCATGACGCGCTGAGCCCAGCGCAGACCGAACGGGCCCGGAATCATCAATAAATCGCCCATGGCTGTGCCGCCGGGAGTGACGGGAACGCCGGTGTCGTAAGACTTTGGCTTGTCGGGGTCGTCTACCGCCCAGTAGATCGTGTTGATCAGGCGGGCTTGCGTCGGCGAAGCTCCTGAAGGCATGGTGAAATCGGCGTAGCAGCCGAGGTCGCGGAGAAGAGAGATCTCATTGTTCAGGCCGCAGAACCGCCCATCAGGGCGAGAGTTGTCGAGGGCCCAGAGGCCGTGAATGAATCCGAATATCACTTTCCCCTTGTCTTTCCTCAGCAGGCCGTGGCGGGAGAAGAGTGTTTCGGTGAAGCTGGAGATGCGGTCCACAAAGTCTTGTTGTCCTTCGCCGTCGTGATGCAGATGGACCTCGACATCGGCGATAGCATCCGACGTCATGCGCTCGAGAGGTTCCACGAGGCGGGGCCGATACTCTTCTTCGGGAAAGAAGAAGGTATAACAAGGAGGCCGGCCAGTTGAATCCTGAAACTTTCGGGCGATGGCCGGCCAACGGGTTGCCCATCGAGCGACCCGCGCCGCGCCGGTATGCTCATCGGCGCCATTCCAAAGCGGCTCATAGTGATCGGCGAAGAGTAGCCAAAGCCTTTTCGCGGGCTTGCGTGAGTAAGCACTGAGCCGGTCTTTTATGTAGCCTGGGAGCCAGATCTGGCTGTACCGGGGAAATTTCATGATTCGGTCCTGGGCATCTGCCGGAATCCGATCAGATGGCGTATTTGCTACTTGTCATGGCGGACGGCGACCAGGGCGTTCGATCTACGCGCCGGCCGTTCGACAGGGTAACCCCTATTCTTTGAGAGGCTCGCCTCGAAAACGGCTTGATAGTTGTGCCAGGTTTCCCGGATGCCGAACTTTTCTGCCCATTGGCTGGCCGCTTTTCCAAGGGCCGGAAGATCATGCCGGTTGGCGGCACGGAGGATTTGTTCGGCGAGTGATTCGGGATGAGCAGGAGTGCAGTACCCTGCGACCACCGTTTCTGGGGCGAGTTCTGTGAGCCCGGGAAGACGTGTCGAAACGACGGGCAAGCCCGCGGCTAGGGCTTCCATCAGGGAAATCGGCAGCCCTTCATCGATGGAGGAAAGCACGAAGAGATCGAGAGTGGAGAGAAAACCGGAGACATTGGGACTGGCACCGTGGAGGAAGACACGACTGGTAACTCCCAGAGATTCTGCGGTTTGAGAGATTGCGGCGCGGCAGGGGCCATCGCCGAGGATGTGCAACTCCGCCGTGGGCAGGGCTCGACTGACCATCGCAAATGATCGAATCAGTGTGACGTGGTCTTTGGCGGGCACAAGACGTCCGACGGAGCCCACGCGAAACGTGGGTAGAGCGGCGGTTGGTTGCGCGGGGTGGGACGCGAATTTGTCGACGTCGATCCCGTTGTAGATGACCGAAGTGTTGCGTCTCGAGATTCGGTCCCTGGCGACGTAGAATTCCTGAACTCCTTCCGACACGAAGACCAGGGAATCGATCCAGCGTACAGCGTGGCGCCAGATACGTTCGCAGTGGGGGTCCCAGTTGTCATTTCCGCCGTGCCGGGTGTTGACGACGACAGGGACTCCGGCCAGGCGCGCGGCTGCGATAGCGTAGTGAAGAACAAGGGCGTTGTGAGCGTGAAGCACGTCAGGACCATCCCTACGGAGTCTCGAAGCGAGGTCGAGGACCAGGTGGAGAGAGAATCCTGTGGTCTTTCCAAACGAATGCACAGGCACGTTTGCGGCCTCAGCTTCCGGCGCAAGTTGACCTGGGTGGCTGGTGCAATAGATAGAGGGTTCGTGACCTTCGGCTTTTTGCTGGCGCGCCAGGTCTACAGCCAGGCGCTCCATTCCTCCGAAATCAAGGCTTGGTAAGAGTTGGACGATTTTCATTTGGGTGCACCGTGGGAAAGTGGGACCCGAGGTCAAAATCTAGTACGGTGAATCTCCTTCGGTGTAATACCAACCACCTGTCACAGCGTGTTCCCTGAAAGAGAGCCGTTCGTGAGTAAAGAGCGTCTTACATTGTTCGCGGCGACTGGAACGCTCGGACCTGGTTGTCGCTGCTGCCGATCGCCGCGTGAAGCCCAGGCGTAAGAGACTGGCCGGAAGCGCGCCGTCGGAACAACTGATTGATAGTGAAGCAAGTCCATCGCGCCAAGCCGCGGTGGCCCAGGACGAAACGAGGCAACTGAGATCTTCGGCGCCGCTCAGAACAAGCAAGTCGGCGCAAATTGCGGAATGGTCCTCGACGTAGTAGATCAGATAACCCAGAAGCCTGGACTCATCCTCGGTTAGCAGGCCCAACGTTTCATACCGGCGCAGCGGGCATTGGTGATATCGCCAGTTCAGGAACCGGCGGTCGCGAACGGTTAGAGCCGCGTGGGCAGAATCCATTCGGCTCCAGAGATCGTCAAATCGCTCATCGAAGCAAGGGAAAACTTGTGTGACCCGTGCATTCTCGCGGCCTCGACTGAACGACTGCAGGGCAGCGAAGCCGTAATCGGCCATCCTGCCGATAAACGGGACGATTGCGCCGAATTTGCGGGACCTCTCCAAGTAGTGGGAAACGCGGAGGGGTTTGGCGTACCGGTGCACGGAACAGAATTCGCGGTAGCCGACATACTTCAGTACCGAGGCGCCGGCGGGATTCGGCACGCCATAAACAACTCGAACTCCGGCATGCGAGGTGGAAAGCAACGCGCGCTGAAGCAGGAGGGCTGGTTGCAGAAAGCGGTGGTCTTTGTTCACGGCGAGGTCGCACGCTACGCCGGCGGTGGTAAGAGTCTCTCCGAGTTTCAGAGGGCGCATTCCCAGAGAAGTCGTACCGATTGGCTGGCCATCAGCTTCGAGGATCCAAATTTGCCCCGGCCCGCAGGGGTTGTTGAGGAAATGCCAGTCGTATTTTTCCTCGAGATGGTTGATGTCGGCGAGGTTCTGGCGCCACAGGTCGATGATAACTTGCCTGTCTTTCTGGAGATGGGCGGAAACCACTGTGTATTCAGGCATGAACGGAAACTCGGATCTCTCACGACACTCGAACATGTGCGCCGCGTAGTTCAGAAACCTTCGCTGGCCGGGCACACGTAAGGATTTGCTCTTGAAGTTCGGGAGAATTGTGCGCAGCGTCGAAGAGTTGCTCGACGCGCAATCTGGCACGTCGGCCAAATTCACGACAGCGCGAATCCTCCTCGAGGAGGCGCAAAACCGATTCGGCCATGGCTTGGATGTCTCCCTGAGGAACGACATATCCGGTGACTCCATCCGCGACGGCATCCGGCATGCCACCGTTGTCGGAGACAACCGCCGGGATCCCGACGGCCATTGTCTCGAGGCAGGTCCGGGCCAGTCCTTCGGTAAAGGTAGTCGGGCAGTGGACGAAGATATCGAGGCAGTTCATGATGGCCGGAATGTCATCGCGCCAACCGGTGAAAATCAGGTGTTCCTCGAGATCGAGAGAGTTCACCAGATCTCGCAGTTCCCGGGTCAGCGTGCCGCCGCCGTCCGGTCCTTCATCGCCGACAAGCAGGAAAACAACGTCCGAGTAGCGACGGATTACCTCGGCGGCCATGTGGATGAATTCCGGCAAGCCCTTGCCGATCTCAACTCTCGTGATCGCCGCTACTATCTTTTTGCCTTCGAGTATTCCCAAGGATTCGCGCATGGCCTCTTTTGCCGGGAGCGATCGAAAACGCTCGAGGTCCAAGCCTTCGTAAATATTGACGACCTTCTTCGTGCCGGGAGTATTTCGCTGGTCGGTTTCGGTAGCTCTCGAAATGCTCACGAACAAATCCACGCAAGGATTCAGGAACCGTTTGATCCGCCTGGATTCGCCGATGCCTCCGGCCTTGCGGCAGATGCAAGGCCGGCCGGCCAGCTTGGCTGCGAGTACGCCGGGGACATGAAAGTGAACGTCCTGATTCAGTACCACGACATCGATCGCTTCGCGCTTGATGAATCTCCACACCCGCCAGGTCAATGGCAATTGAATGCGAATGAGCCGAGATAGAATTGTGGCGGCCGTTCCGAGCTTGTGCAGCTTTCTGGGCCTGATGCCGAAAAGGCCGGACTTGCCGGTGGAGGTTTTGCGCGCCACAGGTCGCGTGTGCTTGAAAAAGACAACTGCGTGCCCCAGGTTTCGAATTTCCTCAAGGCTCTTGCTCGCATTGGGTAGATACAGTCCAACCATAAACTGTGCCGTTCTGTGGTCCACGTGAAGCAGGAAGTCCCGAATGAAATTGACCGAGCCGCCGGGTCCTGTGCCGCTCTCCAGAAGGAGAATGCGGATGGGGGGAGACAACGGCAATCGAGACTCAGAGATCATCCGGCACCTCGGGAACCTTTTCAGAGAGCACAGGAAGGCGATGAAGATAACGTGTAGCGCTGCGCGTTCGATCGATCACATGGTAGACGCGAGCCACTTGTTGGGCGGTCAACTTGACTACGGGCGCGACTTCTTCCGGCAGCAGACCGTGGTTCTTCGCATAGAGGCACAGGTCCATGCGGTCGTAGGAGAGCGGGAAATAGAACTCCT
This sequence comes from Acidobacteriota bacterium, assembly GCA_013289825.1. Classification (GTDB taxonomy): domain Bacteria; phylum Acidobacteriota; class Terriglobia; order Acidiferrales; family UBA7541; genus Acidiferrum. The sequence goes on from JABCZF010000037.1 coordinate 35,933, forward strand.
CCTGCGATTGGTCCAACGGATAGGTGTCTGTCGTTGGAGGCCGCTTCAGGATCTCTTGCGGTATGCCGAGGTAGCCGGCCAGCTGATAGACCTGGGTTTTGTAGAGGTGGGCGATCGGTTTTAAATCGGCGGCGCCGTCGCCATTCTTGACAAAGAATCCCTGATCGTATTCGAGGCGGTTGGGGGTGCCGGCGACGGCATAGTTGAACAGATCCGCGTAGTAGTACTCCATCATCTTGCGAGTGCGCTGTTTGAAATTAGTTGCCGCCACTACTCCGAGATAGGAATCAAGAGTGAGCCTGGCTTTGGTGCGTTCGCCCAGGGGGGATTCGACGACGACCGAGAAAATCGGATAGGCGCTTCCATTCAATTGGTCGGGCAGAACAATCTTGCACTTGTAGGCTGCTGTGTATTCCGGAATGACTCGACGGATGGCATCGTCGCGGCGCTGGTAACAGCCGGCGGCCATCAGAATGCCGGCAATGTCCTCGACGCGCGTCGGAAGACCTAGTGATTGCGCAAGGAGATTCGCAAAGTGAAGGCTGTCCGGCGACGAATCCGCCTCGGGGAGCATCAGGCCGAGAACGCGTGCAGTTCCGAGCGCTTTTACGCACAGGGCTGCGACGACGCTGCTATCGATACCGCCGGATATGGCAATGACCACACCTTTGCGGTTCAATCGTTCGAGCACGATATCGCGAATCTGGCCTGCGATCTCGGCCGAGATTCGGGCGGCATCGATCTTCAATACGTCAGCCGAGAATACGGTGGCAGGCAGGCTCATGGTTCGCGCTTCGAGATCAGGGCTCGGCGGCGAGATGGCGGCATTAAGTTTGAAGAGCGATTCGACCGGCATCACGAGCTCCTGTGAAATCTGGCTGCACACGGCTACCTACAAACCGCGCTAACCTGTTGACTGAATCCAAGTTGTCCGGACTCAAGTCCTTGTCGTCGAACGTAATCCCATAGCGCTTTTCGAGATGCGCCACTAATTCCATGACGGCGGTGGAATCCATGATGCCCCGCTCGATAAAGGAGTCGTCATCGGCGAAGCCCTCGTAGGGCTTGCCGTACATGAAGTTGTCTGTGACGAACCGCCTCAATTCATCTTTAATCTCCATCGGATGCCATCCTGCCTTCGAAGTGATTTATGAACTGGTGCACCAAAAGTTGCGTGGAGATGACGCCGACCAATCCCATGTTGTCCTTGATGCCGATGGCGGCGCCCTTGCGAAATTTCGCTTGGAGCATGGCCACCGCGGGCGCATCGAAAATGCCGTCGCGCCGAATTTGCTCGGGGGAAAGCAGGGCCTCTAGGTACTCGCGCGCGGCGGGCTGGAGAAAACTGCACGCTTCCGGCGCTCGATAGGGTTGCTTGTGACGCTTCGCAATCGATGGTGGAATCAGACCGGCCGTACAGCGTTTCAAGAGGTACTTTTCATTCAGCACTTTCATTTTCAGAGAGACTGGCAGCTTGGAGGCAAATTCGACCACCCGATGGTCTAGGAAGGGGAACCGGCCTTCGACGGCGTGAGCCATGGCCATGCGGTCGCCTTGCGACGACAAGATATAGCCGGGAAGTAGGTATTGCGTCTCGAGGTATTGGGCCTGGCGGAAACTATCCCAGGATGCGTAAGACTTGGGCAGCCGCGATCGGATTTTGGAGTGACCAGTGTCTCCGTCAATTTCTGCGCGGACGGAATCGGAGAAGAGCGTCTTCAGGCTGGCTGTCAACTGCCAGCGCGGAATGTGCGAGAAGAATGGCTCGAGATGGCCGTCGACATGGATGTGGAAGAAGGCTTTGCGGTAGGCATCGGGTTGCTTCTGAATGTTCTGCAAGTAGGGGTACAGCCGGCGAAGCAGAAGCGGCCGCATCCTGGAATCGGGCTGCGATTCCCAGAAGCGGCGAATCTTGGTTTCTTTGAAAATGTCGTAGCCGCCGAGCATTTCGTCGGCCCCTTCTCCGGTTACGACTACCTTGTAGCCGCTTTGGCGCACCATCCGCGACAGAAGATAGAGGGGAGCTGGAGCCGTGCGCAGGACTGGTTTTTCGGTGTGCCAGATCACGTTCGGAAATACCTCGGCGATTTGATTCTTGGTGCAGCGGATGTCCTGATGCTCGGTATCCAGAAAGCGTACCGCCTCCTTCTGGAAGGAGCTTTCATCGAATTCGGCGTCGTCGAAGGAGATCGAGAAGGTCCGAAGCTTGGCGTTGGTAAACCTTTTGACTAATGCCGTGGTGACCGTCGAGTCCAGCCCGCCGCTGAGGTAGGCGCCTACCGGGACATCCGAGCGCAAGCGGATCTGCGTTGCGTCGACCAGTAGGTCGAGGAGCTGGTCGGCGTAGGCCTGTTCCTGGGAGGGATCGACAAATGCTGAGGGTTTCTCGAATTGGTGCTCCCAGTACGGCCGCACGGCTAGACCGTCGGCGTCCACAGTCATCGAATGGCCCGGCGGGAGTTCGCAGATGTTTCGGAAAAGGGTCGAAGGAGGAATAGTGCACCAGTAGGTAAACACTTCATCCAGGGCGTTGACATCGAGTGCTCTTGTGACCCCTGGATTCGCGAAGATCGCTTTGATCTCGGAGCCGAAGATAAACGTCTTATTTGCCTGCGTATAGAAGAGAGGTCTCACGCCTAGTCGGTCGCGGGACAGGAATAGGCGGCGGCGCTGGTTGTCCCAGATAGCGAAAGCCCATTGTCCGTTCAGGTATTGGACGCAGTCTTCTCGTTTTTCCTCATAGAGGTGGAGGATGACCTCGGTATCGGAGCGGGTGACGAACTTATGTCCCCTAGCAAGCAACTCTTCCCTAAGTTCCAGGTAGTTGAAGATCTCGCCATTGAACGTTATCCATAGAGAACCATCCTCGTTGGACATGGGCTGGTGGCCGCCGGCGAGATCGATGACGCTGAGACGGGCGTGCGCCAGACCTACGCCATTCTCCGCATGAAGTCCAGTATCGTCCGGTCCGCGATGAGACAGCATCCGGATCATCCCCCGAAGAGATTCGGGAGCGACGGCAGCGCCATCGAGATTGAACAGGCCTGCAATACCACACATAGCGATTTAACCCCTTAACCGCGCGATCCGCCTCAGCCGAGAATTCCGGTCGAGAGGCGCAGTGTTCGAAGAGCCGCTCCTTTCCTGCTTTCCAGCTAGAGGCCGCGGCCTACCTAACAGAACCCGTCAATTAGCTTGCTGGGCCCGCGATTTCACCCAAGTCCAGCACTTACGCGAGTCCGGCCCCGGTTGAGACGGCTATTGGGGCAGTTTCCTAGGTGTCCTCTCACTTGTTCCTAACCCCTTCCTTTGGACACCTTTAGACACCTTTAGACACTTTTGGACACCAAGGGACAGCATTTGGGCAGTCGTCTCTTTTGGGACTGTTGGTCAGCTGTAAACGCCGTCCCGCTCCTGTAATTTCCGTGAAAGCAGCACGTGTTTCATTTCGACACAGTTATGCGAAAGCCGGAGCTAAATGTTCAGGTCCATTCCTTCGAAATTGACGCAAAAGATTAGATTCCTTTCGTTCGTCGTTCTCTCAGGAGGACTCTTACTTGCGGGATGCGCGGGTGTGACGAGCCCGAGCGGCAATGCCAAGGGCAATGGCGCGTTAGCGCCCCTGTCCGTTACAACGCAACCGGCCAGCGTGAATGTCACCGTTGGTCAAACGGCGACTTTCTCCGTAGCGGTGACGGGCACGGCCCCGCTCAGCTACCAATGGCAGAAGAACGCAACGGCTATCAGTGGCGCGACTTCTTCTTCCTATACGACCCCACCGACGACGGCCGCTGACGATCGCGCGCTGTTCACGGTAATGATTAGCAACAGCGCGGGCAGTGTCACCAGCAGCGCTGCCACTCTGAATGTTTCCAGCGCGGCAGGTGCGGCGGTACAGGTGAATCCGAACAGCGCAACAGTGTCCG
>JABCZF010000038.1 GCA_013289825.1 Acidobacteriota bacterium
TATCCTTGCTGCGATATTGATTCCCGGCCAAATTGTCAGCCGCGTGGCGCGGGATGAAACTAGCGCGATGGAAAGTCTCCGTGCGCTCACGGACCGCGAACTCCAGTATGCAGCAGCGCATCCGTCAAACCGATACACCTGCGAATTTGCGCTGTTGAAAACGGATGCGCCTTCGAACGGAGGGTAAATCCACGAATCGATTTCTATTTTCTGATTCATTTGACGGTTACAAATTCTTACTTACCGGATGCGAGATCGACCCGAAGGGACTGGCCGGTCGGTTTTCGGCATTTCGGTTTAATTAGCGAATCCAAACCGCGGAACATCTGCATAACTGATAACGTCGTAGCCGGAGAAGTAGAGTTTGCGATCGAAGCTCTCGGAAAGATGCCCGATCTTTCGGCTTATTGAGGATTTGTCATGAGTCCTGCGGTAGAATCGGAGCATTTATGCTAGAAGGAGGTGTCTCGGTGGCTCGAAAAGAGAGACTTTCTTATACGCTCTGTGGTTTGTTCCTGACTGCGGCGGTTCTTATTTGCGGCCCGTTGACTTTCTCGCTGGGAACGTCAAAGGGGGCTCCCGTTCAGAATCTGAAGCTTGCGGAACAAGCGCCAGCCGCGGAACAGTTGACGCCTTACCAGAAATCGCAGTTGGAGCGGACCTTCAATGACTGGCCTTTCCTGGCGAAGTACCGAGAGGCCAATAAGTTGATGCCGCCAGTGTTACCAAGCGAAACGCGAGTTGTGTTCATGGGAGATTCCATCACCGAAGGCTGGGGGGAGAAAACAACCTCAACGACTCCCGATCGCGGTGAGTTTTTCCCGGGAAAGCCGTATGTCAATCGCGGTATCTCCGGGCAAACTACGCCGCAAATGCTGGTCCGTTTTCGTCAGGACGTCGTCCTTTTGAAACCGAAGGTGGTGGTCTTGCTGGCAGGTACAAATGACATCGCCGAGAACACCGGGAAGGAAACTTTGGCGGAGATCGGGAACAACATCACATCCATGAGCGAGCTTGCCCGGGCAAATGGGATTCGTGTTGTATTGTGCTCAGTATTGCCGGCAAGCGATTTTCATTGGCACAGGGGGCTAGAACCTGCCCCCAAGATTAGAGAGCTAAACGCATGGATCAAAGAGTACGCCGCGAAAAACGGTTTCATATTTGTGGACTACTACTCAAGTATGGCCAACAACGAAGGTGGCCTCAAAGCCGAGTTGAGTCCGGACGGCGTGCACCCCAACAAAGCGGGATACGACCTCATGGCGCCCCTTGCGGAGACGGGGATCGCGGAAGCCTTAAAAAAGCGACTTCCTTGAAGCCCCAGGTCCTCATTTTGCCTTTTATCGATTTGTCGTTGCATCCGTTCTGGCGATCTTGTGAGAGCGTATATTTTTTTGAACGCTCGCCGGATATTGTCCTGATTCGCCGATATCCCGGCCAAGGAAATGGCTCGACGAACCGGCCTTGGCGCTGGTAACTGACGCAGAAAAGCAGGCCTGGAGACTGTTCCGGAGCGCCGACGCGAACCCCTGTTGGCGATCGGTTTTGCCGGTATTGTGATCGGGAGGGAATCATGATGCGTCACGCGAGCCCGGCAAAACCTTTAGGCGCGTTGGCGCAGTCGTCGACAACCTTATTTTGCCGGCTCCACGACCTGCACGTGATGATGCTCCAGCAAATCTCCCGTCGCGTGATCCACCTGCGTAACGGCCAGTTGAAAATTCACCTGAGATTGAATCAGGCTCAGCTCCGCTAGAGCGAGTTGGGTTTGCGCGTCCAGGACGAAGAAGATTTGCTCCGTACCCAATTCGTACTTCCGTTCGTCGGCGTGAAGCGTTTCTCTGGCAAGATCCACCGCTACTTTGGCCGCTTCCATCCCCAGCTTGGCTGCCTCCAGTGAGTGCACCGCAGTCGTCACTTCGAGCGTGATGCTCTGATTTGTTTCTCTTTCCTGATATTGGTCATGGCGGCGGCTCACCAGCGAATCGGCCAGATTCGCCTCCGCATTGTGATTTCTTACCGGTAGCGTCAACGAAAGACTCGCGCCGTAGGCCGGAAAGGCAAAACGAAAAGACTGGCTCAGAGTGGTGCCAAGTCCAGTATTCCCAACGGCAGGGTCGTTCCCGGCCAGTCCGTTGCCAGAATAGAAGCCAGAGAGTTCCAGGTCCGGCTTGAGGCCATTATGCGCAAGCCGAATGCTCAATTCATCGACGGCAATCTGTTGGTGCACCGCTTCCAGCTCCGGCCTATTGGCAATGGCGCGCGCGAGAGCGGTAGGAATATCCACGTTGGGTAAGGCACCCACCGGCTCGGGTCTGTCGGTCATTTCCAGGTCCAGCACGCGAGTTGCGGGGTCAAGGTCCGCGCCGATACCCTGGCGAAACTGATCTTCGGCCTGCTTCACCGCGTATTCTGCCTGAATCACTCCAACACGCCGCGACGCAACTTGCGATTCGGATCGATAAATGTCCAAAGGGGGCAAAGCCCCCAGGCTCAGCGCCTTTTTGTCGTGGTCGTAGCTTTTCTGCGCCTCATCTAGCGATTTTTGCTGCACCGAAAGATTTTCACGCGCCAGCACAACATTCCAGTAGTTGCTAACGATTTGGAGAATGACGCCGTTCACCTCTCCAAGAAACGACGCGCGAGCCTGTTTCAAGTTTCGCTGCGCGATCAAAATCGGCGCCCGGTTCGGAAAGAGTCCGCGGTTTCGCAACAGTGGCTGCGTAACGGTGAACTGGAGTGTCGTTGAAATAGACGGATTCAGAAAATTGAACGAGCTGTTGGTTGAGCTCTTGTCCCCGATGAACAAACCCTGGAAATTCGTGCCCGTTTGAAAGGTTTGCGCATAGCCAATCTGCGTCTGCTGTGTCAACTCATTGAGAATGGATGCTCCTTGCAGTTGTGTCGACGTCGGCGACTTGGCGCGCTGATCGCTGAAACTCGATGTCAGCAGCGGATCGAACGGCGCATAGACGCGCCGAAGATTATTCTCCGCCGTTTCAATCTGGTAATGGTCCAGATGTATGTCCGTGTTGTTGGAAAGAGCCAGGCGGATGCTGTCATCCAAAGAAAGCACAAGTTTCCCGTTGGCCACATGGCCTGCTAAGTCCTGAGGCGCAAGAAGTGGCACAGCCGGCTTTTGCCTGCCGCCGATCCCCAGCACTCTCTCAAGTGTTGAAGCGTTCTGCGCCCACGAAGAAACTCCGCACAACGCCAGCAAGAGAATTGCAACCACGAACAAGCGCACCACTTTCATCGATCACCCCCCGCAGAATTGTTTTTGATCGTGAACCCCGACTATTCGTACCGAATGGCCTCGACAGGGTCGAGCCGCGCTGCCTTCACCGCCGGATAAATCCCGAAAATTAACCCCACCGAAATGGAAACTACGAAAGCCAGAACGATGGAGCTGATCGTAACCACGGTGGACCACCCTGCAAGCCACGCTATCAATTGCGACATCGCGAACCCGAGAACCACGCCGAGCAGACCACCCGCGAAGGAAATGAGCGTCGCTTCTATCACAAATTGCCGGATGATGTCCCAGCGCCTCGCGCCAATCGCCCGGCGAACGCCAATTTCTCGTGTGCGCTCCAATATGGCGGCCAGCATAATGTTCATGATTCCGATTCCGCCCACCAGAAGTGAAATGGACGCAATAGCCACCATCACGGTGTTGAAGAGTTGCTCTGTTCGTTTCTGTTGCGCCAGCAGCTCGGCCGGCACGATAACGCTGAAGTCGCCCGCATCGTGATGCGAAGAATTAAGAATTCCGCGCACCACTTCCGCATCCGTCACGCTCGTGTCCACCGATGCCAGATGCAAATAAAGGCCGTCGATCTCGTCCTTTAGCCAGCTTTGCGAGTCCTCCAGACGATACAGCACCGAATTTAACGGCGCATACACCAGGTTGTTCATGTCTTCGGTGCGAACGCCGGACACGTCGGATTCGGGAGCGAGCTGCGGCCCGGCGATCCCAATCACATGGCACCACATTTCGTTGAGCTTGATGTACTCTCCGACCGCCTGAGACGCACCAAACAAACTGTCTTTCGCCGCCGCACCCAAAACGCACACCGGCGCGGAAGCCGCATTATCGGAAGCGTCGAAGAACCGCCCTTCCGTCACGCGCAGATGGCCGATTTCCAAATAACTTGGCTCCACTCCGTAAACCACGGGGGTGTCTTGCTGAGGCTTCGGAAGAATCTTCGTCGGCGTAAACCGCTTGCGTGCAGTAGCCTCCTGGATGCTTGGCATATTCTGGCGAATAATCTGATAGTCGCTGAGCGTCAGACCCGGCGAATTTTTCCTGACTTTCTGCAGTTCCTGGCCGTTGCGCGCTTCTTTGGCTTCCACAATCAGGTTGCGTACGCCCAGCTGCTCGATGAACGCCATCACCTTCTGCTGCGCTCCCGCGCCGATCGAGAGCATCGCCACCACCGCCGCCACGCCAAAAATCATGCCCAGCATGGTCAGCAAGGAGCGCAGTTTATGGCTGGCCAGATTCTCAAAACCAAACACGAGATCTGGCAGCCATTGTTCCAGGGATCTCGGCTGAGCCATCGAACCAGGTTTCATCGCCGCCCCATTTGCTTCAATTGGAACTTGCACCCAGGCTAGGAGTTGCGCTGCCGCTTTCCTTGGGCTTTCCGGACCGCTTCTTGTCCGGATTCACCAACGCCACAACCGTTCCGACCGGGATGCCTTCGAGAATCGCTCGGCCTTCGCTCAGCGCCCGCACTTTCACCTCTTGCATCTCGAATCCCCGCCCACGCTCACAATACACAATCTTCTTCCCGTCGTGCTCGAACACCGCTTCCGCGGGAAGCGACACGGCCTTCGTAAGGCGATCGCCAAGAATGCTCAATTGTGCCTCGAAGCCCGGCCGCAACCGCGGATCCACGCGGTCGATTTGGATGGCCACGTCGAATTTGTGCTTGGCATTGTCGTCCCAGAATTCGCGAGCCGTGGCTCCTCCAACCGTTCGCACTTTCCCGCTGAACGACTCACCCGGAAGCGCATCCACCTTTATATCCACGGACTGTCCCGTCTTGACATTCGTGCGATCGGTCTCGCCGACCTGCGCTGAAATCTCCAGGCGCGAGCTGTCGATCACTTCGGCGATCGAGCTGCCGGGGTTTACCTGGTCCCCAACGTGGTAATCCGGCAGCGTCATCCCATCCATGAAGAATCCTCCGGTGGAATCGCGGTTGCCGTGGATGACCATGAGCCCATCGATCGGAGAGGTTATCTTCATGTTCTTTATGTTTAACTCCGCCCGGTCCATCGCCAACTGCGCCTTGTGATGCTTCTCTTGGCTGATCGCCAGCGCCGCGTCGTTGGACGCTCCGTGCGATCGGATGTCCTGTTCAAGCTGCGTCAAAGCGCGCTTGGCCTCGTCCAGACCCAGAATGTTTTTCTGACCATCGATCGGGCTCAATATTTCGTTTTTGCTTACCTCAAGTTCCGCTTTGCGAACCGCATATTTCGCTTTCAAGAGCGCCGTCTGGTCTTCCGCCGTCTGGACCGCCGCATCTGCTTTGGCTTTGACAATCTCCTGGTCTGCTTGCTCGAGGTCGCTGCGGTTTTGCGCCAGGTTGTATTCTTGCTGGCTTGGGTCAAACTCCAGCACCACGTCCCCCGTGTGTACCTGCGCTCCGGCGGCAGCCAACTGAATGATCTGCAATGTTCCCCCGGCAATCGGCGGCGCCGAAATGACTCTGGATTGTTCGGTATGCAGTGCGCCCTTGGTGAACACTTTCAGTTGCAGATCAACTTCCTTCACCGTAGCTGTCGGAATTCCCGTATCGCTGGCAATCACCGTGGTCTGACGGCACGCAATTCCGCTCCCTCCCGCCGCCAGCGCCACTAGAAATGCCGCCGCACTCGTTCTTCCCCTGCGCAACATGGAGTTCCTACTTGGCAAGTGTGGGATCCTTCAGTGCCAGCCGCTCGCCGGATTGCAACCCCTTGGCGATCAAGGCTTCATCGCCGCTCTGCCGGGATACCTCGACGGGAGTTTCTTCGAATTTTGATCCCCGACGCACGTACGCAACGGTGCGCCCGGCCTTCCTGAAAAGCGCATTCGTTGGAATAACAATTCCATCGGGAACACGATCCACCGCAATGCGAACAGTTGCTCCCATTCCGGGCGTGAGCCGCGCATCGCTCCCTGCCAAGCCCACATCCACGGCAAAATTTCGCGGCACCGGCCATCCCGCGCCGAAATCCAGGCTGGCCGTTGGGCTGATTGTGTCGACATGCCCGTCGAAATTCCGGTCCGGAAGCGCATCCAGCCGCACGCTGGCCGTCTGACCCAGTTTCAGCTGTCCTCTTTCCGCCTCCTCCACGCGGGCCGAGATCTTGAGCGCCGAACCATCGGGAAGCTCCGCGATAGCCGCGCCGGGCCACGCCCGGTCGCCCGGTTTGAACGTAGTAGGGCTGCCTTGTGGCTGCCAGTGATTCTGCAGCGCCACAACGCCGTCGAGCGGAGCTCGCAAGGTCAGCGAATCCAGAGCGCGTTGGTCCAGTTCCACTTGGAAAGCAGCCTGGTCATGTTTCTGCTGTTTGCTGGCCAGATCGGAAGTCGCCGCCGCGCGATCCGCTTTTAGTTTGGCTTCGGTCTCCTTTTGTTTCTGTTCCGCATCTGCAAGTTTCAGTTTGGCCTGCTCGCCTTCAATGACCGAAAGGATTTCCTGCTTACTGGCATCCATCCGCGCTTTCTCGGCGTCATACTTCGCCGTCATCTCGTCGGTCACATCCTGCTCTTCTTTTAATCGCGACGCCGCGCGCGACTGCTGAATCTCCGCTTCCGCGGACTTCACCGCGGACTGATCTTCGGCCAGCTTCTGCTTCACCGTAGTCGCGTCAAACTCCACCAAAAAATCACCTTTCTTCACTTTCGTGGCATTGTCCACAAGCCTCAAAATCTGCATGTCTCCCGCACCATAGGGGGCCGCGATCACCGCCGAGCGAATGGCCTTCACCTCACCCTTAATCTCCAGGTAGTCAACGAATTCCTTGCGCTTCGCATCCGTGGTCGGAAAATTCACAGCCGAGTTCGCCAGCCGAAAAGCTCCAAACACAAGTCCGCCAACAACCAGGATGGCAGCGCCAACGAGCACTTTCTTTCTGGTTTTGGATTTCTGACTTCCGCCGCTCATGGCCGCTCCGCCGCTCCAGCATCTTCGCCGGCATCCCGCCGGATCACATCTCCCTCTGCCAATCCGGATTCCACCACGGCGTTCAAATCATTCCGCCGCCCTATTTTCACCGTACGCTTTTCAAAACCACTTCCGTTTTTCAGCCACACAAACGAATGTCCCGATTCCGCGCCAATACTTTGGTACGGAACCACCAGCACATTCGTTTCCGTCCCAAGATCCAAATCCATCGCTGCCGACAAGTCGGGCAGAAGCCGCGGGTCATTTCCTTGCACAAGGAAGCGCGCCGTAAACGACCGGACCATTTCCGTAAATTGACCCGTGTGCCCCAGCGGCGAGAGTTCGTCGAGCACCGCCGGAAGCGTCATCCCCGGATACGCATCCAAATGCATTTGGGCTCGCTGCCCCGGATGGATTTTCAGAAGATCCACCTGGTTCAGTTCGACGCGCACTTCCATCCTTGATGGATCGACCACCTGAAGAAACGGCACTCCCGGCCGTACCTGATCTCCTTGTTGCACCGTGCCCATCCGCCCGCCAAGCCAGATGGTGTTGTAAACCACCACGCCGGCCATCGGCGAGTGCACGGTCATCTTTGCCGCGTTCGTCAAAGCGTAGCGCATCGCCTCCTTCGCGCGATCTCTCTGAATCTCCAGAATCTTGATCGCCGCCACTGCTGCCGCACGCTTCAACTGGTAGGTTTCCATAAGCTGCTTCAGCGTCGCTTGCCCTTCATCCACGGCTTCCTGATTCTTTTCGGCATCGATGCGCGAAACAACTTCATTTCTCTGAATCTCGAGCTGCGCCCGCTTCAATTCGTCTTCTGCCTGCTTCATCGCCGTGTCGTCCTTCGCCCGCGCGATGTCCTCATCCGTCTGTTTCTGCGCCACCTGGCTCACCAGGGTGTCGTAGGTGCTCTTTTTATCGAGGTAGTCTTTCGTCTGCGCTTGCGGGTCGAATTCCACTAGGAGGTCGTCTTTCGTTACGTGCGTGCCGGCCGGGGCCAGCTTGGTAATGACCATCGAGCCCACCTGCGCCCCTTCGAGCCTCGGCGCGAGCACCACAAACGAGCGTGAAGCCTGCGTCGTTCCATTCAGCCGCAGCGTCTCGGAAAGGCTCTTGCGCTCCACCCGAACGGTAGATTCCGCCCGGTCAGCCGAAGGCCGTCCTTGCCGGAAATGTAAAAAAAGAAAGGGGATAGCCACAAGCAGCAATAGGGAAGCGCTACGCAGGAGAAAGGTCTTGGGCTTGCCGCGATGTGGGGTTTTTGGGCCCATAACCTCTTATGACTCAGAAATCGTTCCAGTGTTAGCCCGTCAAGCTAGATTCTTGGAACTCGAATCCGCCAAATTGGTTGTTTCCCGAATCTCAGTTCCAGTCGCGCTCTACCGGCAACCAAGTCTATCCCAGCACAACCTAGAACTGCACCCCGAATTTGCATTCTGTTCACGTCATCGACCCGGAACCTGCTTCCCCGGAAGCGCTCGTCTGAGCCAAATTCGTCGAAGCTAGCCAGTTGCAATGCGCGCAAGCGTTTGTGAAAGGTAGGAGTGCCATGGCAAGATAGCCATGCCCAAAAAGCAACACGAGCGGGCGTCAGGTATGAGAACTGCCTCTCCGAATTCAACGAGCCAAACTTCCATCTCCAGCGACGGTGATCTCATCACCGAAGCTCAAATTCCTTCGGCTGTCGAAGATGTTCTGACTTCCACCCCGTTTGTCGACATTCATACTCATTTGTACTCCCCGGCCTTTGGCAAACTGGGCTTGTGGGGCATCGACGAACTTCTCACCTATCACTATCTCGAGGCCGAGCTCTTCCGTTCTTCCGATATCAAGCCGCACCAGTACTGGGCGCTTTCCAAGCGCGAGCAAGCCGACCTTATTTGGCAAGCTCTTTTCGTCGAGACTACGCCCATTTCAGAAGCCACTCGCGGCGTAGTCGCCGCACTCAACGCCTTCCACTTGCCAACCGATCGACTGGACTTAACAGAAGCGCGGTCCTTCTTTAAAGCGCAATCCTATGAATCGCACATTCAAAGAGTGCTTGAAATGGCGGGCATCAGCTTGGTGGTGATGACCAACGATCCACTCGATCCGGAAGAAGCCCCGGTCTGGTTGAACGGAGTCACCAACCACCGCCAATTTCGCGCCGTCTTGCGGCTCGATCGGATTCTGTGTACCTGGTCCGCGCACTGGCAACTGCTAGCCAGCCAGGGCTACAAGGTTGACGAACAGGCCTCGGGCCACTCCGCGGCGGAAGTGCGCTGTTTCTTGATGGACTGGCACAAGCGCATGCAACCCGTCTACATGGCCGTCTCGCTGCCAGACACTTTCGGATATCCCCAGGACACTGTCGGCAATCGCTTACTGACGGAGGCGGTGCTCCCCGCTTGCCGGGAATTGAATATACCCCTCTCGCTCATGATGGGAGTTCGCAAACAGGTGAATCCAGCGCTGCGCTTGGCGGGCGACGCCGCAGGCCGAGCGGACCTCCGAGCCCTCGAAAATCTCTGCCGCGACTTCCCCGAGAATCGCTTCTTGGTCAGTGTGCTCAGCCGGGAGAACCAGCACGAACTCTGCGTTTATGCCCGTAAGTTCAGTAACCTCATGCCGTTCGGTTGCTGGTGGTTCATGAACAATCCTTCCATCGTTGAAGAGATTACGCGCGAGCGCATCGAGATGCTGGGTACAAGTTTCATCCCGCAGCACTCTGATGCCCGCGTCCTCGAGCAAGTCATCTACAAATGGAACAACACCCGCAGGACCATGGCGGGCCTTCTTACCGGCTCTTATCGTCTCTTAGTGGAAGACGGCCGCGGCGTGACGCGCCGCGAGATTCAGCGCGACGTCACCCGCCTGTTTCGCTCGAATGCCGAGTCCTGGACAGGTTTGCGGGAGCCCGCTGCGGACCCGCCAACACGAACTTAGCGAAGTTACCTCCCTGCGCCGGCAGCACTTGCCAGGCATACCTAAATATGACCGTAAATCTACCCTGAGCTGAAGACTCGCATTGAGGCAGCCCAGGAGAGAAAGGCCGCAACTAATCCTTCGGGGAAAAACAGTTAGTTCGTATAATAATTGTCAAGGATAGAACTGTGGTCACCGCTTCTCGAGGCAAGCATCTTGGCTTAGATGTGTATTTGCGCCCGAAAACATGGCGGCGCATGATTCTTTCGGCATTCCTGGTGTTCGGGCTCTTGTACTCCAGTTCCTCAGAAGCACAATCCACGGAAGGAATTGGTGTTCAAGCCGACGGCCCTTCGTCCGTCCGTGGCAGGGTTCTCAACCGAGCAACCCATGAACCGATCAGCCGCGCTCTTGTCTTTTCCCCGGACCAGCGCTACGCCACGCTGACCGACCATCTTGGCCGCTTCGAGTTTAAGTTTCCGCCGCAAGTCCCGGAACCAAAGGGGGATGTTCCTTCCTCGACCGACGCCAATGGACTCCGCAGCGCGTACCGCGCACAGCAGCTTCGAATGTTGCAAAACGCCAGACCGGAGACCTTCTTAGCGCGCAAACCTGGGTTTCTCGAGAGTGCGAGGAACCCGTCCAGTGGCCGAGTTGCGGCAAACCAATCAGAGATCGTGATCTATCTCGATCCGGAAGCTCTGGTCGTCGGGCGCGTCAACCTTCTGGGTGTGGAAGGCGACATGCGAATCCGCACAGACCTATACCGGCGACAGATCAGGGAAGGCCAGGAACACTGGGAACTGGCGCGCACGTTTACAACGTGGGCAGATGGAGAGTTTCGTTTTTGCGATCTATCACCCGGGACCTACAAACTGGGCACCGGCGAGCAACTCGATCGGGATCCCTTGATTTTTAGCCCCGGGGGACAACTCTTTGGCTTCCCGCCCATTTTTTATGCGGGCGCTTCCGATTTTTCCGTGGCAGACTCGATTCAACTCGCTTCGGGCGCGACGTTTCAGGCCGGCCTCTCACCACAGCGGCACGAGTATTATCCCGTCAAAATTCCCGTTGGGAATGCAGCTGCCCAACAACCGATGAGTATTCGCATCTATCCCCTGGGGCGTCCCGGCCCTGGCTATTCTCTCGGATACAATTCCGCTGAACAATTGATTGAGGGAACCCTCCCGGACGGGAACTACACGCTCGAAGCCGACACGCAGGGCCGGCCCGGCTCTACGGGTTTTCTGAACTTTTCCATACGCGGCGGACCGCGCGAAGGCCCGGTGCTGAACCTCTTTCCTAACTCTTCATTAACTGTGACGGTGAGGGAAGAATTCAAATCCGGGCAAAGCGTATTCGAGGAGGGGCCCGCAGCACCGGACGACGGGACGTCGAACACACCGCCGCAGCGACGGGTTAACGTCCAAGTCATGCTGATGTCCGTCGAGGAGTTTGGCTCGGCTGAAACTGCCGTGTCAGAGCCAGCTCAAGGTGCCCAGGAACACGCGCTGGTCATCCCGAACGTGCGACCGGGCCGATATCGCGTGCATGTCCAGACGGCCGCCGGGTTTGCGGCCTCGATAGTGTCCGGCGGTACCGATCTCCTGCGCCAGCTGCTTGTCATCGGCTTAGGCGGTTCGAGCTCGCCGATTGAGATTACGCTTCGCGACGACGGCGCCGAGGTGGACGGCAAAGTCGAGGATGCAACCGAAGGCCATATCTATTTCCTGCCCGTCGGTGAGGGTTCCGGGGAATTCCGGGAAGCGAACTGCACTCCCGATGGATCGTTTGCTTTGGCACAACTGCCGCCGGGCACTTATCGTGTGCTGGCCTTCGATAGTCAGCAAAACGATTTGGCATACGCCGACCCGGAAGCCTTGCGCAAACTCGAGTCCAAGGGACAAATCATTCATCTCGACGCTGGCCACAAGGAGCACTTGCAGCTAAAAATCATCCCGGGAGGCGATTCGCGATGACTCTCACGGCGCGCATATGCCGGACGGCGCTTGCCGTGTTGGCGGGGGCGCTGGTGCAGCCCGATGGTCTGGCTGCAGCGCAGAGTCAAACTCCCGCGGTGCAAGAGGGCTCCCAGGCCCGCCAAACGTTTAAGATGGCGGGGACGGTCGTGAGTGCAACGACGGGTGCGCTTCTCTCGCAAGCCCGCATCACGATTGCAGAGACGCGAGACCGTGGAAAATTGATTTCGATGATCACCTCTGAGGACGGTCATTTTGAGTTTTCGCAACTAAAGGCTGGAAAATATTCCCTGCAGGGAGCAAAACGCGGGTTCATTTCCTCAGCGTACGAACAACATGAACAGTTTTCTACCGCTATCGTGACGGGGCCGGACTTCTTGACCGAAAATCTGGTTCTTCGCCTTACGCCGGTGGCCCTCATTACGGGCCATGTATCTGATGAGTTCGGCGATCCGGTCCGGAGCGCAAGGGTCACCCTATATCTGGAAAATCATGGGGGAGGAATGAGCCGGATCATCCGCTTCTCTTCTTCAACAAGCGATGACCGGGGTTTTTACGACTTCTCCCTTCTGCGCCCCGGCAAATACTATATTTCCGTTACCGCAAAGCCCTGGTATGCGATTCATCCTGCGAGCGCGAACGCGCTCGACGCAGCGAACAGCCCGGCTTCACAAGTTTCTCCCGCTCTCGATGTGGCTTACCCCACGACGTACTACAACGGCGCCACCGAAGCGGACAGCGCCACTCCGATCGAGGTCAAGGGCGGCGACCGGTTGGAAATCGACGTGCATCTCAATCCGGTGCCCGCATTGCACCTCATTTTTCGCCTCCCTACGGACGGGCAGGGCCAGACGAATGGCTTAAGCATGCCGGAACTCCAAAAGCATGCCTTTGATTCGATTGACGTCGTACCGCCTGACGGCATGCGCGCGGTGGCGCCTGGCATGTTCGAATTAACGGGTCTTCCACCTGGCCGCTACACGGTGAAAACTAAGAACGCGGACTCCGGCCAACTTGGGCAATCTGCGGATGTCGATCTGGTTCGCGACGGACAAGAACTGAACGAATCTCGTGGCGAAACGCTGGGCAGCTTGAAGCTCTCCCTCAAAATGCCTGGCGAACAACCACTGCCCAAGCAATACGGCGTAGGCTTGCAGGATTCGCGGCGCCGGATGGTGGCGTTCAAGCAAGGCGACGCTACGGGGCAGTTTACTTTTGAAGACTTGGCTCCGGGGAAGTACGCGATTCTAGTTGGGTCTCAAACAAAGCCCTATTCCGTCGTGCGAACTTCTTCACCATCGGGGGATTCTTCGGGCCATGACTTGAACATCACGCCTGGAGCGGCCCTTGAAGTGACCGCTTTTCTTTCCGCGGGGACCGTCAGCATTGAAGGTATCGTGCAGAAGAAAGATAAGACGGTTGCCGGGGTCATGGTCGCGCTGGTGCCGAACGACCCTGTGGCCCATATTGAATTGTTCCGCCGCGACCAAAGCGACTTCGATGGGACGTTTGTGCTACGGGGCGTGATTCCCGGTTCTTACACTATCGTCGCCGTCGAGGACGCCTGGGGCCTTGAATGGTTGCAGCCGAGCGTCCTCGCCCGGTATGTCCAACATGGACAGAACTTGAACATTGGTGAATTGATGCGCGGAACCGTGAGCCTGCCCAATCCTGTCGAGGTGCAGCCTCATTGAACAGTGGTCGTCGTGGGCCACTCTACTTGGCCTGGCGAATGTTGGCTAATGCCAATCTGCTATAGCGATCCAGCCCGCGGCGCAAGTCTTTGTAACCGTCTTGAGGCCATAGGCAAAGGCTCATGGTTCGTACAAAACTGTTGGACAGCGTTTTATGCGGAGCCGACGGTGGATAGGCGATCAGGAGTTTTTGCGGCGCGGTAGATGGTTTCGATGAGGGCGATGCTACGGCGGCCTTCGAGGCCGTCGCACGCGGAGACGCGGTTTTGCCGGATGGCTGCAAGAAAATCTTCGATGACAGCTTGGTGGCCACGGAAATCGCTGACGGCGGCGGACGAGGCGCTTTGGTTTTCGTCCTTGGTTGATTGGTTCAGAGCGGCAAGCTCGGCGGCAGCCGGGGCGTTGCGGAGATTCGCGGCGATGATGCGGTCGTGCTCCAGGATCACGGTGCCTTGAGTGCCGGAGATTTCGACGCGGCGCGGGTAGCCGGGATAGGCTGCGGTGGTGGCGTGAAAAACGCCGAGAGCGCCGCTGGAGAATTCGAGTATGGCGACCGCGGTGTCTTCGGCTTCGATTTTGTGAAACAGAGTGGCCGTTCGTGCTTGTACGCGAACGACATCGCCGAGGAGCCAGAGTAGGAGATCGACGGTGTGGACGCCTTGATTGATTAGAGCGCCGCCGCCGTCGAGGGCTTGCGTGCCGCGCCAGTGCGAATTGGCGTAGTAATCGGGCGGGCGATACCACTTCACGCGAGCGTCGACGAACAGAACTTTGCCGAGCAAGTTTTGATCGAGCCAGTTTTTGAGTTGGCGGATGTGCGGCTTGGTGCGGTCTTGAAAAATTACACCCAGCCGTACGTCGTATTGCTTTGCGGCTGCAATGAGTGCATCGGCGCGAGCAGTGGTGATTTCTATCGGTTTTTCGGTGAGCACATGCAGGCCTTGGTGGGCGGCGGCGATGCCTTGTTCGGCGTGCAGACCGGAGGGACTGCCGACGATCACCAGATCCATGGGGCGGTGTTTCAGGAAGGCGGCGAAGTCTTGATAAGGAGTTCCTCCGTGTTCGTGGCAGAGATGAGCGATTTTTTCGAAGTTGGTGCCGTGGATAGCGGAGATTTCGACCCCGGGGATGGCTCGGGCCGCGCGGGCGTGAGTTTCCGTGATGTTGCCGCCGCCGATTAGGCCGATGTGGATGGTCATGTGGCCGAGTGTATCAGTGATAGCTGGCGATGAAATCCTGGTAGGCCGCTTCGGTGGCTTCGGGCGTAAGGATTGCCGAAGAGATCAGGATGCGGTAGCGAAAAGTTGCGCTGGCGCGGGGAGCCAGGAAGAAATTCAGTTCTTCCTGGCCATTGCTGAAGATTTTTTGTCCTAGAGGATTGGCGGCGAACAGGCCGTAACCGCGGGCGTGCCAGTAAGTGGGAAAGCCGGGATTCTGGGGGTGATCGAGAATGGTGATGGTCACCGGTTCGTCGCCGACCAGGCCACTGAGATTGCACCAGCGCCCGCGCGTGCCCCAAGCGGCGTCGCCCTTTTTTCCTTCGCTGGTGAGATAAGTGCCGTTGACACCGGTGTTGTCCAGCTTAGCCACCGTTGTGGCCCGGCCGCTCGCGTCCGTGTATACCTCGGGCTTGTCGGACGGAATTTCGAGAGCGCGGATGACCCGAAGGCCCAGCATGCCGTCTTTCGCGTCGGGGAAAGAGACCTTCTGATCCAGAGCGTGCAGCGTGGTGATGCGGTCGACGCTGCGGAAGCCGGCCCCGCCGCGGAAGACGAAGTGGGTATGTTCGTTGAGGAGGGTTTTTTTGTCGAAGGTTACCCAGTCGGTTTCCACGTCGAGTTCGCCCTGCAGCGCGCCGCTTTTCAGGGAGACCATGGAATGCTGGACGATAGTGCCCATCTTTGGAGCGTTTTCGGTTTTGATGGCCTCGGAATTGTTCCAGAAGTCCAGGCCGTTGACATCTTCGTAGTTGAACCACAGGCCGGCGTGGTGCGGGTGGTCGATGCGTTCGCCGGGGCGCTGCTCAAGAGGAAAGCCGCGTGTGATGATGGTGCCTTTGGCCGTGCGGAGTGGATAGAGGACCGGTTTTTTTAGCGTGATGGGCCAGATGTAGGAGGTGAAGGGTTGGCCGTCGATGCTGATATCCACGCGGCGCTCCTGCTCGTTTGCAACGACTGAGATGCGGTCAGATGGATTTGGTTTGGCAACGATCGACCATACCAGGAATGTCGTTGCTGCGAAGATGACGAGAGCGCTTAGGGAGCTAGCACGCATGGATCACCGTCCTGAGTTCAAATTTCTTCCGGCACAACATAGGGTGCGCGATACGTCCCGCGAAGGAGACCATTGGCTTCGTCGTCGCCAATGACCTGCTCCTGCCGAGGATCGAATCGCAGCGTCCGCCCGAGGCGGTAGGAAGCATTGGCCAGATGCACCAACGTCGTCGAGATGTGAGCTTCCTCAATCGGCGAATGGATATCTTCGGCGCGGCGGCTGCGAACGCAATCAATGAAGTTGGCGTAGTGGTCGCCAGAGGCTTTACCGTGTGGCCCGGGTTCGGCCTGATCCGTCAGCCACGTTTTGTAGGCGTCGTAGCCATCGATGGCAAGATAGCCCTTCGATCCATAAAACAAATTGCCGACGGTGTTGGTCTTGGCATCCTTTGGACCGAGGGACTGTTGCTTGTCAGCGGGTTTTTTGTTGGCATCGGCGGTGATGCCAGCAGGGGGAACGGCGCTGGCGCCGTAAGCGCCGCTGCCGATTTCCGCTTCGTGGTTGGTGATCCAGTGGCGGACTTCGAGTTCCATCATCTTGCGCTTGCCTTCCGTCGTGTCGAAACAGAAGGTGGCGTTTAGAGTATTGGGAGTTTCCTGGTCGTCGTCGAACATGAAGTGTCCACCCATGGCAGAGACAGATACCGGAAAGCCAACCCCTAAGCCCCAGCGCGCGATATCGATTTCGTGGATGGCCTGATTGCCGACCTCACCGTTCCCGGTGTCCCAGATCCAATGCCAGTTGTAGTGAAAGCGATTCCGCGTAAAGGGCTTGAGGGGCGCGGGCCCGGTCCACAGGTCATAGTTAACTCCGGCGGGAACAGCCTCCGGCGTGGCGCGGCCGATCGATGGGCGCCACTTGTAGCAAAGAGCCCGCGCCATGTAGACATCGCCGATCGTGCCGTCACTCAGATGATGAATGGCTTCGATCATGCCGGGGTTGGAACGTGACTGGCTGCCGTGCTGGCAAATGCGCTTGTACTTTTTTACGGCGCGCACCAGTTGGCGACCTTCAAACCAGTTGTGCGAGCACGGTTTTTCAACATAGACGTCTTTCCCGGCCTGGCAGGCCCAGATGGCCATCAGCGAGTGCCAATGATTGGGCGCGGCGATGGAGATGGCGTCTATCTCTTTGTCCTCAAGCAACTTGCGAACATCGACGTAAGATTTTGGCTTTGGCAAGCCCATCTTTTCGATCTCTAGAACGCGTAGCTGCGTTACGTTTTCATCGATGTCGCACAGGGCGGCAAGTTCTGTTCCGGAAACGCGCGAAAAGCCGCGGATATGATCATTGCCGCGCCCGCGCACTCCGCAAACTGCCACCCGGACGCGATCGTTTGCGCCGAGGATACTGGCGTAGCTGGATGCGGTGGCGGTGAGCGCGGTCGTGGCGACGCCGGCACCGGTAATTTTTAGAAAATCGCGACGCGAAGCATTTAGTCGAGACATACAACCTCCATCAATGCCAATAGAATTGCGCCAGACTTAGAAACAGGTCTGGCATCGGCGACTGGCGACGCCGTAACCCTCGACACCTTTGCCAGAGTTTCCCGAGCAGGCCCATGGTAAGCCATATACTAAACCGAGACAGGGAATTCGGGTGTTGAGACTTACTAAAGAAACCGTTTGTCGGTTTTGAACTGACGCCGGCAATGGCAGTTCCCCATGCCGCCTCCCGTCCCTTCGCTGAATGGGCCCGGACGAAAGGCGATCTTCTGGACTGGTACCCGGCCGCAAAAACTAGTAGCTTTGCTTCCGCACCATGGACCCAGCGCGTCCCACCTCTCCGTCTCGCAGCTTGGCATCGCCGGTGAATAGCGAAGCCGCGATGATCGTTGAGCACTCGACGCCTGCTGCTTGGCCCCGAGCCGGCTATTTCCGCTGGGTGATCTGTGCACTCCTGCTCTTCGGCACGACCAAGAATTATATGGACCGCAACGTTCTTGGCGTGCTCAACAAAACGCTTCAACATGATCTGGGCTGGAGCGAAATCGGCTTCAGCAATCTTGTGATGGCCTTCCAAGCGGCCTACGCCGTGGGCATGTTGCTGACCGGACGGCTCATCGACAAACTGGGCACTCGCTTGGGTTATTCGTTGGCGATGGTTTTTTGGAGCCTGGCGTCGATGGGCACCGCGCTCGGGAATTCCCTGACAAGCTTTGCCATCTCGCGCGCAGCTCTGGGATTCGGCGAAGCCGCCGTCTTTCCCGCCAGCATCAAGGCGGTTGCAGAATGGTTTCCGAAGAAAGAGCGCGCGCTGGCCACCGGCATCTTTAATGCCGGTACCAGCTTTGGCGCCATGCTTGCTCCGGTCGTCGTGCCGTGGTTGAACGCGCGGTGGGGATGGCGTGGCGCGTTCGTTGGAATTGGAGCACTCGGATTCGTCTGGCTGGTGCTCTGGCTCTTGATTTATCGCAAGCCAGAGCAGCACCCACGCGTTTCGAAAGCCGAGCTCGACTACATCCGCAGCGATCCTCAGGACTCGCCGGTCAGAACCAAATGGTCTGCTCTGCTTCCCCTGCGGCAAACTTGGGCGTTCGTCGCCGGGAAATTCCTGACCGATCCCGTGTGGTGGTTTTATCTTTTCTGGATTCCCGGTTTCTTGCAGAGCAAACACGGCCTGGCCCTGACCGGTCTTGGCCCTCCGATCGTGGCGATCTATTTGATCTCCGACGTTGGCAGCGTCGCCGGCGGTTGGATATCTTCGTCTTTGATCAAGCGGGGGCGCAGCGTAAACGCTGCCCGCAAAATGGCGATGCTCATGTGCGCAGTGGGAGTCATTCCGGTGGTGTTCGCCTACCGCGTGGAGAGTACCTGGTCCGCTGTGCTGTTGATCGGTCTGGCGGCCGCCTTTCATCAAGGTTTTTCGGCCAATCTGTTTACTTTGACCTCCGACATGTTTCCGGCACGGGCGGTCGGCTCCGTAGTGGGAATCGGCGGCATGGCCGGGGCCATCGGAGGTCTGTGCATCGCATCCGTAGTCGGTCACGTGCTCCAGTGGACGGGGAGTTACCAGGTTCCGTTTCTCATCGCCGGTGCGGCTTACTTGCTGGCACTCGCCATCATTCATGCTTTGGTCCCCAGGCTCGAGCCGGCCATCATCCGCCAGGAAATACAAACGTGAATCTGGAAATTTTTCACGAGAACCGTGACAATGCTCTGGCGCTGCTTCGCAATCAAACGAGCTGTTGAGGTGATCTTATGGCCATGACGATCAAGCCGAAGAAGGATTGCCGCTGGGACATTGTCAGTTTGGGCGAAGTCATGCTGCGCTTCGACCCAGGTGACCGCCGCATCTCCACGGCACGCTCCTTTGATGTGTGCGAGGGCGGCGGCGAATACAACGTAGCTCGAGGATTAAAGCGGTGTTTCGGTCTGGACGCCGCGGTGGTTACGGCCTTCGCCGACGATCCGGTCGGTCGACTACTGCAGGACTTTATCTATCAGGGAGGCGTAGACCAGTCGCTGATTCGCTGGGTCGAACACGACGGCGTGGGTCATGCGGCGCGCAACGGCCTCAATTTTACCGAGCGCGGATTCGGCGTGCGCGCGGCACTCGGTAGCTATGACCGCGGGCACACTGCCGTTTCTCAATTGCAGCCAGGAGAGATCGATTGGGACGAGATTTTTGGAAAGCATGGTGCGCGCTGGTTCCACACCGGCGGCATTTTTTGTGCGCTCTCTCGGACTACGCCCGAAGTTGCTCTAGAAGCGATGCAGGCCGCAAAGCGGCACGATACGACCGTTTCTTATGATCTGAATTACCGAGCTTCGCTGTGGAAATCCCACGGAGGAAAGAAAACCGCACAGGAAATAAACCGCCGGATTGCGCCGCACGTTGACGTGATGCTCGGTAATGAAGAAGATTTCTCGGCGGCGCTTGGATTCGAAGTGCCGGGCATGGACGAGCATCACGCGACGTTCGAAGTGGAAGGCTTCAACCAAATGATCGCCACGGTTGTGAAGGAATATCCGTTCAAGGTTGTTGCCACCACGCTCCGCAAAGCAAAAACCGCCACGCAGAATGATTGGAGCGCTATCTGCTATTGTGGCGGCAAGCTCTATCAGGCGAAAGACCGCGAGAATCTTGAGATTTTTGACCGCGTTGGAGGCGGCGATTCGTTTGCTTCCGGTTTGATTTATGGATTCTTGGCCGGGCATGATCCGCAGTGGGCCGTGGAATGTGGCGCTGCGCACGGTGCGCTCGCCATGACCACGCCGGGAGACACTTCCATGGCCACGTTGCAGGAAGTCACGCAAGTAATGAAAGGAGTCGGTGCGCGCATCGCGCGCTGACTGTCAAGTTCCAGAGGAACGGTGACCGCTGATGGATAAGCAAAAAGTCCGCGAGCGCATCATGGAAATCGGAATTGTCCCGGTCGTTCGCGCGTCCTCGGCCGGCGAAGCGTGCATCGCCGCGGAGGCCGTTTGTCAGGGAGGGATTCCTATCGTTGAAATTACCATGACGGTTCCCGGCGCCGTCGAGCTGATTCGTGAACTGGTAGAGAATTGCGGTTCCGAAGTTCTCATCGGAGCTGGAACGGTGCTCAACAGCGACGCCGCGCGCCGCTGTATCGACGCGGGAGCGGAGTTTCTGGTCAGTCCAGGTCTGAACCTAGAGACCGTCGCATTTGCTGCAGGAGAAGGGAAGCTGATCATGGCGGGCGCATTGACCCCAACGGAAGTCATGGCCGCGTGGGACGCAGGCGCGGACTTCGTCAAGATTTTTCCATGCGGCCAAGTGGGAGGCGCGAAATACATCAAGGCTCTGAAGGGCCCGTTCCCGCACATCCCCTTTATTCCCACCGGTGGCGTCAACCTAAACACCGCGGCCGAATTCCTCGAAGCAGGTTCCGTTGCGCTAGGCATCGGCGGAGAACTGGTGCAAGCCGACGCCCTGAAAGCAAACAAACCGGAAATCATCGTTGAGAACGCGCGAAAATTCGTCGCGATTGTCAAACACACACGAGCGCAAATGGCGCCCTCCTCCGTCGCTGCCAAGAGCACGCGCTGACCCAGGTTAGGAATGACAATTTTCGAAGGAGTGGGGGAACCATTTTTCTACTGCGGCTGCCTCGCGCGCTCCGGGTGTAGCTCAAACAAGATCTCATTTCGCTCGCGTCGCGTAGCAGACACGGTGCCGAGAGCCTGATGCGCTGCTCCCAACAGCGGAGCGTCCTCATTCAACACCACGGAGATCGGAATCTTCGACAGCACGGAACTCAACCGCCCCTTCTCCGCAAACGACCGGCAGAAGTTGCTGTGCTGTAATTTCGAAAGTATTTTCAGAACGATCCCGCCCGCAAAGTACACGCCGCCATAGGCGAGAACTCGCAGCGCCAGATTCCCCGCCTCGGCGCCAAACGCCTCGATCCACCAATCGAGCACTTCGACGCAAACCGGACAAGCACCAGCCAATGCGTTCTGTGTAATTTCGCTGGCGGAAGCGGCCTCCGGCTCGTCGAATGTCGGATGAACCACAGCCGCATCGAGAAACTCGTGCAGCTTGCGGAACCCACGCCCCGAAAAAATTTCTTCGCACGAAACGCGCGTCAGTCTCTTCTTCAGAAATTGCAAAAGCTGAATTTCGCGCTCCGTCCGCGGCGCAAAATCAGCGGAACCGCCTTCCGATGGAGACGCCCGGTGTTGGTGGCCGTCCCAAAGGATCATCGCTTCGCCAAGCCCGGTGCCCGCCGCAATCAACGCCTGGTTTCCGTTGAACTGCGGAGTCCCTGGGTTCAAGACCAGAAAATCCTCCGGCGCCAGATGCACCAATCCATACGCAGTAGCCACCAGATCGTTGATCAAACTGAGTTGTTCGAGGTAAAGGCCTAGTTTCGGCGCCAGCGCGGAAGCTGTCAGCTCCCACGGAATATTGTTGGCCACCAGGCGCCCATCCACCACCGCTCCGGCGACTCCAAAGCCCGCGGCGGAAATGTTGCCTTTGGGCATTCGGCCGCTCTCCGCGACGCATTCCCTGAAAAATCTTTCGATTAATTCTTCGAGGCCGGAGAATTCACGCGTAGCGTAGCGGCGTTTAAAGGCAAGCTGCAACGAGGAGCCGCGCTCTTCAAACACGGCCAGATTGCATTTGGTGCCGCCAATGTCGCCGGCGAGAATCATTTCGCCTCTGGGGCCGTCACCAACTCTTCAGATTTCCGGCTCGCTAGCCGCAAGCTAAAACTCACTTTCCACTTTACTGACTGGAAAGCAGACTAGCACACCCGAGGGTGCCCCTGCATCACTCGAAATTTCGCTTCAACGGAACCGTCGTATCACTAGATTGTGCCGGTGCGACCGGAGGAAAATATCTAACCAAGACGCCGCTAGAGTGCGGCACAAACTAAGCTCAAACACCTGTGCAATACTCGCGTATTTCCCAACCTTCTTCCCGGTTACCCTCTCACTGCGGCCACGCCCGCAGCGACAAATCAATCACCCTTTGCAAGTCCGTCCGGCTCACCCCACCTGCGGACTGCACCGACATTCCATGCATCACCGCCATAACGTACCGCGCTAAATCGCCCGCATCGGCCCCAGCAGGCAAGTCCCCCTCAAGTTTCGCGTGTTCAAATCGCTCCCGCAACGTGGCCTCTCCCGTCGCCCGCCGCGAAATAAGCTCCTTCCGTATTGGATCGGCCTCTTCTCCGCAAGCGAGCGCCCCCTGCACCACCAAGCATCCCTTCGGATTGCCCGGGCGCGAAAGCAAGTCCGCCGTCCCCACCAGCAGGCGCTCCGCCACCGCCCGCGCCGTAGGCTCCTTCAGGGCCTCAGCCGTGAAGTTCGTCGTTCGCTCCGAGTAGCGGTCCAGTGCCTTCCGAAACAACGCTTCCTTATTCCCGAACGTCGCATAAATACTCGGCCGGTTAATCCCCATCGCCGCCGTTAAATCCGAAAGCGCCGTCCCCTCATAGCCCTTCTGCCAAAACACCCGTAGCGCCGCCTCCAGCGCCGTATCCGGATCAAAAGCCCGCGGACGGCCCCTTGGGCGCGTGCTGATACGGGTGCGGGGGGACCCCCTGCCGTTCTTCTTTGTATCCTTTCTCATCCTCCAGCATCTTATCACACTGTTTCGTATCGAGCGGTAAGAAAGTCATTGACATCGCCGCCGGAGTGGGATAGTTTCGTACCTAACGGTATATAAACAGAAAGAAGAGGAGAATAAGCACATGTCAAAACTAAAAGATCAGGTCGCAGTCGTAACCGGCGCCTCCAAAGGTATCGGCGCAGGCATTGCCAAAGCGCTGGCCGCCGAAGGCGCCTCCGTAGTCGTCAACTATTCCTCCAGCAAAGCAGGCGCGGACAAAGTCGTCGCCGAGATCGTCAGAAAGGGCGGAAAAGCCATCGCCGTTCAAGCCGACGTCTCTAAGCAAGCCGATATCACCCGCCTCTTCGCCGAAACCAAGAAAGCCTTCGGCCGCCTCGACGTTTTAGTGAACAACGCCGGCGTCTACGTCCTTTCGCCCCTCGAAGGCATCAACGAAGACTTCTTCCACAATCAATTCAACCTCAACGTCCTCGGCCTGCTTCTCACTACCAAAGAGTCTCTCAAGTTCTTCGGCGATAACGGCGGAAGCATCATCAACATTGGCTCCATCGCCAGCACCATGGCTCCTCCCAACGCTTCCGTCTACGTCGCCACCAAGGCCGCCGTCGACGGCATCACTCGATCCCTCGCCAAGGAGCTCGGTGCCCGCAAGATTCGGGTCAATTCCATCAACCCAGGCATGATTGAAACCGAAGGCGTCCACACCGCCGGCTTCATCGGAAGCGATTTCCAAAAGTTGGTCGAGTCGCAAGCCCCGCTGGGCCGCATCGGCCAAACCGACGACATTTCCCCCACGGCCGTCTATCTAGCCTCCTCCGATTCCAAGTACATGACCGGTGAAACCCTCCAAGTTGGAGGCGGAGTAAGATAATCGCCCCAGGCAACCAGGGCCGCACAGCGGCCCTGAAAGCGCCCTACGGTGTAGGGACGGGCTTAACGCTCTAAGCTAAGGAGCACCGCCAGCGCCTTTGACTTTTCTCGAACAACCATCCAAATCATCGCAAAGCGAGAACACAAAAGCCGAACGCGATTCGTGAGCGCAATCTATTGAACAGGAGAGAAACGTATGTTCAGGCACGAAGGAAAAGTAGCAGTCATCACCGGCGGAAACAGCGGCATCGGCCTGGCCACCGCGCAGCGCCTCGCTTCAGAAGGTGCCTACATCTTCATTACCGGCCGCCGCAAACCCGAACTCGACGCGGCCGTCAAGCTCATCGGCAAAAACGTCACCGCCGTCCAAGGCGACGTCTCCAATCTCGCCGATTTGGATCGCCTCTACGCCACCGTCAGGCAGCAGAAGGGCCGCATCGATATTCTCTTCGCCAACGCCGGTCTCGGCGAATTCGCCCCACTCGGCGCGATCACGGAAGGGCACTACGACAAAACCTTTAACGCCAACGTCAAAGGCGTTCTCTTTACCGTCCAAAAAGCTCTTCCGCTCTTTGCCGACGGCGGCTCCATCATTCTCAATGCTTCCATCGTCTCGATAAAAGGAACTCCCGCTCTCAGCGTTTACAGCGCCACAAAAGCCGCTCTCCGTTCCTTCGCCCGCAATTGGACTCTCGATCTCAAAGACCGCAAAATCCGCGTCAACGCCGTCAGCCCAGGCCCCATCGATACCCCGGGGCTAAACAGTTTAGGGGCCAACGCCGAACAAACCGCCCAGTTCAAAGCCGCCATGGTAAGCGCCGTCCCCATGGGCCGTCTTGGCACCTCGGACGAAATCGCCAAAGCCGTCTCCTTCCTGGCCTCCGATGACAGCAGCTTCATCACTGGCATCGAGCTGTTCGTCGACGGCGGCATGGCCCAAATCTGAATGGCCCAACCCCGTTGACGTGTCCCGCGTGCGGTTAACTCCCCGGCGCCGGTGCGCCTCTCACGCACGTTTCCGCTTCTAATCTCCGCGAGCTGCAGTTCCGCTATCCGGCCCTGAATTGTCTCTCTGCGCCGTCTCTAGGCACTCAGCGTCTCGGTGTCATCCCTTCTCTTTTCCTTGATTCCTCCCGACTCACGATTCATCATCCACGATTCCCACTCTTTCTCTGCCATCCATCGCCGCGAAGCCAACACCGCGCAGCAAATCAACTTTAACGCTCTTCGTCCCATCCGGGATTGAGTCCACCCCATGAACCCTGCGACTCACGCCAAGTCGTAAGGGCGGGGCTTGCCTCGCCCGTTCTTCTCCCCCTGCAACAAACGTTGCGAATCCACCGTTAGGACGTGGGATCCCGAATCCAATCCATAGGTTTAGTTTCTGCTTCGAAGGATTCGAGTCAGTCGCTGGTTACACTCCGCCGAAGGCTTGGCAGCTAGGAATTACTGGGGCGCTGTGCCTGCACGCAGCGCGCTCTCTAAGCTCAGAATTCGAGCTTCAGACCAATTTGCCCTTCGCGGCCAGGTAGGCGTTCGGAAACGCTACCGAAGGCCGGTTGAGCCTGCTGATCTTGAATCGCGGCAGCATTGCCATTGTTGAACAAGTTGAAGAATTCGAACAGGCCCTGGACCTTGAGCCGCTCGCGAATAGTCCAGGTTTTTGCGACGCGAAAATCCATATTTACGAAGGGCGGCGCCGTGAACGCATTGCGACCGGTCTTCAGGTCGCGGCCATTAAACGTGCCATTGGCGTCCAGATCAACCGGTTGTTTTGCGACAGCGGTATACCGGAAGCCGCTTTGCGCTCGGAGCAGGCTGCTGAATTGAATCTTCCAGGGCAATTCCACTAGGCCATGCACCTCGAAGGTATGGCGGAGGGCAAAATCGGAAGGACCGCTATCGATTTTGGCACCGTCGTAGAAGGTGCCCTCCTTCGGCACGAATGCGCCGTTGCAGGCGGTGAATGAGCCGTTCGCGTTCGTCTGACCAGGGCACGTGCCGGAGCCGGGGTCGCTAACAAGCGGGATGATTCCGCGGAAGCTGTCGGTTGGGAACGCATTTCCACCGCCAATCGCGCCTGTACCGAGATTGGAGCTAAGAGCGTCGTCGTGCTCTGAAACATAAGCATAGCTGCCGCCGAGTGTGAACCGGTGACGCATACGCTTTTCAAAGGATACGATTCCGGCGTCATAGATGCCTGAGTACCAAGGACCGAAGCCGTTAACCTGGCTCGCGGGTGGTATGCCGGTAATGCGCGCATCAAAGGGAAGATTTGTCTGTCGCACGCCAAGGAGATTCTCGATTCCTTTGTGGTAGTAGTCCGCGGATATTACCCAATCATCGCTGAGTTGACGCTGAACGCCAAGCGTGTAGCTGCGGGTGTAGGGTGTGGCGAAGCTCGGATCAATGGTTACTGGAAAACTTCCTGGGGTTAAGACGTTGAATGAGAGCGTGCCGAACGGACCCCAGAACCAAAAATTGCTGGGCTTGCCTATAGCCGTATCGGCGGCTGTAAGGAACTGGTCTGGAGTCAGACCAGACAATTGTTGAACGTTGCCGATATTCACTGCTGAATTTGCAGGAATTGGATTGGATCCCAGATTACTGAGGTGGTCGATTCCATAAAGTGTGGAAGTGTCTCCAGGAATAACGCCAGCGAACGGGCAAGTGGCGCCGGCTGACGCAATCTGCGCATCTGTCTGGAATGTTGATTGACAAACGCCGAAGAGGTCGGGAGCAATCGTCGGTACGCCGTAGAACAGGCGCGGAAAAGAGAGCGGCTGCGTCAAGCGAATATCAGCGCCGCCGAATCCGGGAATATCGCGGGCAAGGCCGAGGCGAAAGTGGTCGTAAAAGAGACCAAAACTGCCCCGGACGACGGTCTTGGGATTGACAGACCAGGCAAAGCCGATGCGAGGGGAAACATTAGTGCTTTTTTGGAAAGCAGAATCGTAGTCCCAGCGGACACCGGCGTTCAGCGTGAGATTGTGCCGCAGTTTCCAGTCGTCCTGAATCCAGAGCCCATCGTAGTTGTTGCGCAGTTTGATGTCATTGGCCTGCGGAGTAAGACCACCGGTGGTCAAAAGTAAGAAGAATCCAGCATCGACAGGGCCGAACTGCAAATAGTCGGCTTCCGTCGCGAAGAGTTGATCTTGTTGGGCGTTAGCTTCGAGGCCATCGACATGCGTTCGCTCGAAATCCCAGCCGAATTTCAGACTATGGCGATTGATCATTTTGGCGAGGCTAGCGCCGAAGGTCGCATACTTTTGATGAATCGTCGACGGCGTGAACGTGGCACCGTAGTTGGGCGTGCCCAGGTCACCAAAAATGCCTCCGGTCGTGAAGCTGCTGAAGATATTGAATCTGGTATTGGGCCCGGCCTCGGGATGTGCAGGGCTCGTTAAGGTTGGCTCATCACGATATTGGCCGCGAAGATTAAGGATGAATGGGCTTCCAGAATTCCCAAAAGTTATGACGTCGCTGAATCCGAGAAGCAAGTTGCGATCGCCTAGATTGGTTCGGGTGGAAGGAAGACTTGTCGACAAGGAAAGGGGATTGGTGCTGTTGACATGCACGTTGGTATAGTTCACCTGCTCGGTGAGATGGTGGTGGCCCAAAACTTGGTCGAATTTGGCGAATGCGCGTGCCTCTCGATCGGTGGTCGGCTCGTTGAAGGCCTCTTCGTTGTTGAGAAGGAACTGCGGGAGTTTCGGCGGCGGGGCGAAATTAAGCTGGCGGTTTTCGTGTATGCCTTCTGCCGAGGCGAACCAGAAGGCTTTGTCACGGACCATGGCGCCGCCGACCGCTGCATCGTAGTCCCAGCGCAGGAGATAGGGGACGTTCGGCGAGCCGGGAATGTCAGAGCTATCGAGGGCGCTGTTGCGATGATAGACGGAGGCCAGACCGTGCAGGTCGTTTCCTCCTGACTTGGTAATGACGTTGACCACACCGCCTGAAGAGTGCCCGAACTCGGCTTTGTATCCAGTGGTGATGACCTGAAATTCAGCGATGGTGTCCTGGTTGAATTGCGCCGCGGCGCCACCGGCAAGTTCGTTTTCATTGGGAAGACCGTCGATAAGAAAGCCGGTGTTGTTGGCGCGTTCACCGAGGATGGGCGTCGCGTTATCGCTGTTGGCATCGGCTTGGCGATAGATGCCGACTCCGGGAACAAGTTGCAGGAGATCAAGATAGTTCCGGCCGTTGATGGGCATGTTCCCGATGTCTTGCGGGAGAATCGTCGAGCCCGTGGAGGACGAATTCGTCTCCAGCAACGGCAGTTCGGCGGAGACGTTCACGACTTCCTCGACTCGACCGACTTCGAGCTGCAGGTTGAACGTAAGAGTGCGATTGATGGTGACGTCCAGATCTTTGACGGCGTTTGTGGTGAATCCGGCGTGGGACACGGTGAGCGTGTAGGCGCCCGCCGGAAGATTCTGAAACTGATAGGCGCCGGTCGCGTCCGAGACCGTCGTGCGGCTCGTGCCGATTGTGTCGCCAGCGAGCCGGAGCTGCGCTCCGCCGATCGCGAGGCCTTGCTTGTCGGCAACCGTGCCTTGGATCGTAGAAGTGGTCTGCGCGTGCGACGCGGACAAGAAAAGCACACCGGCGGCCGCGGTCAAGAGCAATGCACGCCAGACCCTAGGACCTATCGTCAATTTCCAAAATACAATTCGGCGAATGGATTCACCAACCATGGAAAACCCCCTTTGATTCCGCGCAACAGTCTGCCAAGACCGTGTCCTCTGAATGGAGGCTAGGTAGTCGAGTGAAACATTTGTTGCATTTCTGCTGCTGCGAGCCTAAGAACCGAAATGTTGACTGTCAAGCCTTTTCTTTCTGGAGTGCGGACCTTGCTCGTATGGCTGGCGAGTTTTGCTGAGCGGCTTGGCATCTCGAGGTGCCGGATCACCGGCGCATCGGCTATTTGTACGTAGCCCGAAAACTGATACCTTGCCTCCTGCACGTTTGGGAACGCAGACTGCCTCACGGCGAGACGGTTGCCAGTTTCGGGGCAACACGCGGGCGTGGGAGCAACCCCAGGAGCGAGGGCTATGAAGCAAACGGCGGCAGTGATCGGTGTGGGATTTGTCGGCAAGGCGCACGTAGATGCTTTGCGGAGACTGGGTATTCCGATCCGCGGCATTCTCGGCAGCACGAAGGAACGCGGCGCGGAATCCAGCCAAGCGCTCGGCCTCCAGCGGGCGTATGGCTCGCTGGACGAACTGGCGGAGGATTCGAGCGTCACTGCCGTTCATATTTGCACTCCAAATTACGTGCACTTCGAGCAAGCCAGCCGCCTGCTCCGCGCCGGAAAACATGTTCTGTGCGAAAAACCGCTGGCCATGGATTCGCGTGAGTCCGCAATGCTGGTGCAAATTGCGCGCGAATCGAAACGCGTTGGCGGCGTGGCCTACAACCTTCGCTACTACCCGCTCTGCCAGGAAGCACGCGCGCTGATTGCCCAGGGAGCGATTGGCCAGCCGCGGATCGCGCAAGGCAGCTTTTTGCAGGACTGGCTCCTGCATCCGACGGACTGGAACTGGCGGCTCGAGGAAAAGCTGGGAGGCGACCTGCGCGCGGTGTCCGACATCGGCACGCACTGCCTCGATTTGTTGATGTGGCTGACGGGAAAAAAAGTCATGGATCTTTGCGCGGATCTGGCCACAATAATTCCGGTGCGCAGGAAACCACGCGGACGTGTCGAGACCTTCAAGAAGTCCGAGGCGGCGGGCTACGATGAAATGCCCATGAGCACCGACGACTACGCTTCGGTGTTACTGCATTTTGAGGGCGATATGCGCGGCGTGATGAGCGTCTCGCAAGTCAGCGGCGGCCACAAAGCGAAGCTCGCGTTTGAAATTAATGGTTCTGAAGGCTCGCTCGCGTGGAATTCGGAATCGCCGAACGAAATGTGGATCGGGCGGCGCGATATTGCAAATGGTTTGATGCTCAAAGATCCAGCGCTGATGACTCCTGCGGCGCGCGGCTACGCCGTCTATCCCGGCGGGCACACGGAAGGCTATCCGGATACATTCATGCAGCTCTTCAAGGATTTTTACGAATACGTGGAAAAAAATGACTTGAGCGCGGCAAGAACGTTTCCGACGTTTGAAACCGGCCACGACGAACTGATTCTCTGCGACGCCATCGCGAAAAGTGCACAGGAAAAATCGTGGCAGCCAGTCCAGTGGGACTGAGGGCACCTCACTTCTTCGGAGGATAGCGATAAATCAAGCTCGGCGGCAGCCGGTCCGAACGCTGGCGCGTGTTGTATTCGAGCTGGTATCCGAGATGCTGCGCATCATCCGGATATTCTTTGCCCGCGGGGTACGGATAGGGCAGCAGCGTGTGGTGCGGAAGCGGCTCGACGCTGAAAGCGTACGCAGCGTAGAAATCGAGATCCTTCTCGAAGCCGTTGGCGTAGAAGAAATAATCGCGCACCCAACCGGCGGGAAGGGCTGGCAAACTACGCGGATCGAAATCGAGCTTGACGCCTTCACCGGAGCCGAACACGACAAAGCGATCGTCGGCGGCGTTGAGCAAATCGAGCACATCGCCATAGCGCGTGTAGTTTCCTCGGGCGCGCGCGTACGGGCCGGTCATGCTGCGCCTGGTGAACGAATACGTTGTATCGCTGGCGGGAGTGAGGCGAATTTCGCGCGGGTAGCCGAGAAATTCGAGCGAGGCTTTTGCGAGCGGAACTTCGGCGCTGTGAATTTCCTTTGCGTCGGGAGTCTGGTCGATGCGGATCGCGTCCCAATAGATTTTTAGATTGGAGACCATCCGGATGCGGCGCGTGCCGGACGGCAATTTGCCGGTGAGATCCGCGACCATGGTGCGCTCGAGACCCGCAGGGAATCCCAAGTCCTCGACGACGCGTACCCATTTATTCTGGGCGTCGAGGGCTTCGACATAGGGAGCGATCACTTTGATCCCCGCTTGATCGGCGGCGTACATCGATGTAGCCGTGAAATAGTCGGTGTAGCCGTCGATGATGAGGCGCAGCGGTTTCGCAGCGTCCCACTTGCCGAGGTCGAGTTCGAGCCAATGGAGTTTTGCGAAGCCGGCGAACGGTAAGCCTTCAAAATCCGTGACGTAGCGGCGATCGCGCCGCGAGATCAGCGACAGAACGTCGTTTCCGTGGTCATCCCAAGCGCCGACAGGCGGCTGGGCATTCTGGCTCGCGATGACACGAAACTCGGGGAACGGTGGATTGGAGACAAAGCGCTCGTTGGGGAAAACCTCGTAGGCCGCCGGGTGGTCGATCGCCAGAAGCCTCAGTTGATCGAGGTAGACGGTTTCTTCCATCGGCTCCATGAAGCGGAAACTGAGCATGCCGTGAAGCGGACGAACGCTGGCGGCGCCGACTTTTAGGTATTCGTCGGGATCGGGGACATCTCGTTCCGCGACATTGTTCTGGCCGGAGCCGACCCAATGGCCGACGACGCCGGGGCCGATCATGTCCGCGATGAACTCGTATTCCTTGCCGTCCCAGGAAAATAAAACGGGGCAAGAACTGCCGCGGCGGTCGAGCTCGGCGATGGATTGCGTTTTTCCGGCAGCGAGGTTTATTTCGTCTTGCGGGACCCCGGTGGGCCAGAGAAGTCGAACCACTTCCGCGTTTTTTTCCTCGGCAAGTCCGGCGAGAATCGCCGGGGCGTTTTGTCCGAGGTAGCCGCTTGCGCCTTGCACTTCCCACTTTTGATAGAGCGCGCCAGCGTAGATCTCTACTTTTGTGCCAATGGCAGATTTGTTGTCGGCGAGAGGTTTGAAGTCAATGCTCATCCAGTTGTGCTGGTGGCCGCCTTCGTTGCGCAGAATGATCGGTGGGCCGCCGAGTTGAGTGACGACGAGATCGGCGTCGCCGTCGCCGGCGAAATCGGCGATCACCAGGGCACGCGGTTGAGAAAGTTTGACGGCGTCCAGGTGGACTTCTTTGGTGACATCCGACCAGCCCTTTGCGCCGAGGTTGCGGAGGAGGCGGAGTTCGCCGCCGCTGTTGGATTCGCCAGCGGCCACCAGATCGAGCCAGCCGTCGTTGTCGTAATCGATGGCGGAAACTCCCCAGCCGCGTTGCCAGCCGAAATCGGGGAGTGGAACGCGCTCGAGACGCTGGCCGTCGACGTTGTGCCAGAGGCTGATACCGGGTGCGCCTGCGTGGGTGAAGGCGAGATCCATCCAGCCGTCCTTGTTAAAGTCGAAAGCGACGACGCCGACGGCGGGAGGCAGATTTTCTTTTTTGAAATCGATGGCCGGGAGCGGAGTGAATTTTCCTTCGCGAGGGTTTAGGTAGACGGATGCGCCGTCACTGCCTCCGGCGAAAACGAAATCGATCGCGCGGTCGTTGTTGAAATCGGTGGTGACCAGGCCGGCACCGGTGGCGTCGAAGCCGAGACCGCTTTCGGCGCTTACGTCGGTGAACGTACTGTTGCCGTTGTTGCGCCAGAGAAAATTGCGCGCCGCTGTTTCGCGTGTGGCGGCCGCCGCGGGTTGCATGGTGACGTAGAGATCGAGATCGCCGTCGTGGTCGTAGTCCACGAAGGTTGCGCCGACGCAACCTTTTTCGCGACGAATGCCGACTTTTTCGGTGACTTCTTCGAATTTTCCGCTGCCGTTGTTGTGAAACAGGCGGATACCGTCGGCGAAGCACACGGCGAGATCGGTGTGGCCATCATTGTCGAAATCCCCTGCGGCGCAGCCAAGGCCGCTGCCGGTGAGTTCAAGGCCGGATGGTTTGGTGACGTCGGCGAATTTTCCATTGCCGAGATTGTGGAGCAGGCGGCTGGTGCCATCGGTTGCGGCACTAACTAGAAAGAGATCGGGTTTGCCGTCGCCATCGTAATCGAAGAAGCAGGCGCCGGTGCTTGGGCCGATCGGAGAGGGATTGCTGCCGGCGGCTTGTTGAACTATTACGGCGATGGGCTGGGGAATGAAGCGCACGGCGATGGCGGGCGGCGCGTTCTGGGCGGAGCTGCGCGGGAGTTCGGCGAGAGAGAAGCGGCCCTGGTCGCCGTAGCCTGCGCCGAAAGGAGTGGCGACATGATCGGCGGTCATTTTTTGGAATTTGGCGAGATGCTCTTTGGCGGCCTCGGCTTTGCCGCTGCGCTGATAGGCGCGGGCTAGGCCAAACTCGGCGGAGGCATGAAATGGAAAGATGGCGAGGGCTTTTTGGAAGGCGGCGATGGCCTGATCGTAATGCTGAAGCTGGGAGTTTAGATAGCCGACGAAATACCAGGGGTCGGCTTCGTTGGCAATTTGTGTGACGTGCATGAAGGCGCCTACGCCTTTTTCCGCGTCACCCAGATCTTTGTAGACCAGGCCGAGGTTGTACCAGGCATAGGGATCTTGGGGAAGTTTTTCGGCGGCGGCGGCCAGAGCCGTGCGGGCGGCTTCAAGCTTTTGCTGGGCCAAGAGAGAGATGCCGAGGTTGAGACGGGCAACTTCGAAATTTGCATCAGCGGTCAGGGATTGTTCGAAGAGCTTTTGCGCGTCGGCGGGGCGCTGCTGATTCATGTAGGCGACGCCCAGCGTGTTGAGGCGATAGGCTTCGGCGCTGTTGTGGTGAGGCGTGGCTTTTTGCGCAGGCGAGGATGGCGTTTGCGCGGCACGAGAATGAAGAAATGTCGCGGCCACGGATAAGCCGGATAAGCAAACGATGATCATGGCGGCACGCCGAAGAGGAGCTTGCATGCAGGTGTGTGTCCTGTCGCGATGTGCGGCTGTTGATTGCTGGCCGCAACGCGGAGCACTAGAGATTCTGTGTGTACAAGCGAAAAGCGTCAACCGTTTTTGTGATCGTTGATCGTGACGCGGGAGAGAGTCGCCGATTTGACCGATATGCGGGCGAGACGCTAGTCATAGCGGAGGGCGGTGAGGGGATCGACGCGCAGGGCGCGGCGCGTGGGGACGTAACAGGCCAACAGGGTGACCATGGCCATCAACAGAGCGACCCCGAAAAAAGTAAGCGGATCGGCGGGGCTGACGCCATAGAGTTCGCTGGACAAAAGGTGCGTCAGGGCAAAGGCGCCTGCGAGGCCGAAGATGATGCCGGCGAGCGAGAATTTTACGCCCTCCTTCATGACCAGCCACAGAACATCGCGACGCTCGGCGCCAAGAGCGATGCGGATGCCAATTTCGCGGGTGCGTTTCGAAACAAGAAAAGATAGAACACCATAGATGCCGATGACGCCGAGCACCAGGGCCACAGCCGCAAAGACGACAAAGAGAGACGTTGTGGAGGACGGAGTCGAGACGGCTTCGGCGACGACGGCCTGCATGATTTTCACTTCGCTGACGGGAGCTTCCGGATTGAGATTGGCGACCGCGCTACGCAGCACGGCGGCGACTTGGGTGTCGTCCGGGGTGGTGCGAATGGCGATGGTCATCTCGGCAGGAACGCGTTTGTTTTCCAGCGTGGCGGCTGCGTTATAGAGGACGTAGGCGGTGCCGCCGATCCAATCGGGCGCGTTGCTCTGGAGATTGTAGGCGCGGACGTCGGGAATAACGCCGACGATGGTGCGCCAGTCGTTGTCCTGGAGCAGACGAATGTGCTTGCCGACGGCGATTTGATTGGGCCAGAAGCGGTGAGCGGTTTCGGCGGTGATGATGGCTACAGGCGCGCCGGAGAGGTCGGCGCTGGTGAAGCCGCGACCGAAAAGAACAGGAATACCCATCACGCGAAAATAATCGGGAGTGACGATATTGAGCCAGAAGAGTGGGGAAGTATCGCCGGGAGGGACCACGTAGTTTTCGAGGTTGAAGGAGCGCTTGGCGACGCGGCCGTCGAGAGGAAGAGTGTTGATGAGAGCGGCACCGCGCGCGCCTGGGAAGGATTGCAGCTGATCGAGAAGGGTACGGTAGAAAGCGATGCAGCGGGATGGATCACTGCAGAAGGATTCATTCGGAGTGATGCGCGCCGTGAGAATGTGTTCGGGGCGAAAGCCGGGGTTCACATGAGAGAGCGCCCAGAAGCTGCGGACCATGAGTCCGGCGGAAATCACGAGAAGGACGGCGAAGGCAATTTCGGTGATGACCAAGACGTTGCGAAAGCGCTGCGAGACAGAGATTGCGGCCCCGCGTCCCCCGGATTTGAGGGACTCGGCGAGAGCGAAGCGGGAGGATTGAAGCGCGGGCGCGAGACCGAAGGCGAGGCCGGTCGAGAGAGCGAGCACAACGGTAAAGAGCAGGACACGCCAGTCGAGATGGACTTCCAATAAGCGGGGCGTGTCGGCGGGGAGAAGCACCTTGAGAAGCGCGAGACCCCTGGCAGCGAGCGAGAGGCCAAGCAAGGCACCGAAGGAGGCGAGCAAAACGCTTTCCGTCAGAAGTTGACGGAAGATGCGATGGCGTCCTGCGCCCATGGCGGCACGGATGGCAAACTCCTTTTCCCGGGTGGCGGCGCGTGAAAGCAGGAGATTCGCGACGTTTGTGCAGGCCATGAGGAGCACCAGCGCGACGGCGCCGAGAAGCATGAGGAGGCGAACACGCACCTCGGCGACCATGCCATTTTGTAGCGGGACGACGGTTACGTCCGCGTTCCAGCTAGAGGGCATCGGCCAGGGAAAAAGCGCAGCGGCATGAGATTGAAAGGTGCGGATTTCCGCGCGGGCTTCGGGGAGCGTCGCGCCAGGGCGGAGACGGCCTATGACCGGCATGAAGTCGCCCGCCCAGTAGTCGGAGACGCTGCGGGGATCGTTGTGGAGAGGAATCCAGATTTGCGTTTTTGCGGAAGGGAAGCGGAATTCTGGGGGCATGACGCCGATGACTTGACGGTTGACGCCTTCGAGCTCGATGGAGCGGCCAAGAATGGTTGGGTCGCTGCGGAAGCGGTCAGCCCAGAGGGAGTAGCTGAGGATGACGTAACTGTCCTGACCTGCGAGATCTTCGCCCGGGAAAAGAGTGCGGCCGAGTTGCACGTGGGCGCCTAGAATGGAAAAAAACTCGGCAGAAACAATCGTGCCGGCGAGACGAACGGGTTCGCCGGAGCTGGTGAGGTTGAATTCGTGGCCTTCGGCGTAAGCGGCGATGTCCAGGGAGCGGATTTGCTCGCGCATGGCGACGACCGCGCCGCGGGGATAGGTTCCGGTGACGCTCACGAGCCGTTCGGATTGGGGGAAGGGAAGCCCAACGAGGAGAATTCCGTTGACGAGGCTGAAGATGGCGGTGTTGGCACCGATGCCGAGAGCGAGAGTCAGGACGGCAACCGCCGTGAAGCCGGGATTCTTGCGGAGCAAGCGCGCGCCGTAGCGCTTCCTGGCGGGGGACGCCGCTGCGGATTAAGTCGTCGGCGAAGGACTCGAGGTGGAAGCGGAGCTCGGTGTCCATCTCGTTTTCCATGCACGAGCGATGCAGGGTGGATTGCAGCCAGGAACGAAGACGGTTCCAGAGCGTCATACGCCCTCCGAAGTTGTGCGCAAAATCCCGGTGATGACCTGCGATATGCGGTACCCGTGGTAGCCGTGGAGCGGGCCGCGGGAAGTGGCGTTGCGGATGGGCATGTCGAGAGGGCCCTGCGGAAGGTTGCGTTGGTTGTCCACGGGAGCGGCGTCTCCTAGACGAACTAGGAGTATAGAGTAGTCCTCCTAGATGGTCAAGGAGAAGAGGCTTGACCCGCTCACGCGGAGTGCGGGATTTTCGCGAGAGAAAAAGAGTGTCGATGTGGTTGCCGTTCGAAGATGGGCTTTGCGGTTTAGGTTGAGGAGGAAACCATGGATGATTTTCCGGAGTTCATGAAATGTTCTGCGAATAGGATTGCGACCAGCAGCCAGGCGACACACGGAGTTGAGGGCTACGTGTTTGACGGGGCGGATGGGAGCCAAATGGCATTCTGGACTTGCCACGAGACAGCGAGTTCAGCGCCGCACCTGCATGAGTTCGACGAATACATGGTCGTGGTCGAGGGTTGTTATACCCTGATCGTTGACGGCAGACGCATACCCATCAGAGCGGGAGAAGAATACTTCATTCCGAAAGGGCTCTCGCATGGCGGTGAAGTTGTGGCTGGCACCAGAACAATCCATGCTTTCGGAGGGCGCCGGGCCGAGAGGGCCCATCGGTAGACAGAATGCTTCCTGGCGGTCTCGCGGCCGCCGCGGTTTCTTGCCAACGATTAGCAAACTTTGCCATAAGCACTGTATTTGGCGTAGCAGAGTTTGCTGGGCGCCTTTTCATGATTAAATCGCCTTACAAGCGGCTGATCGTTCGCGTGGCAGACATAAAAGCCAAGTGCGCCTGGCCGGGCCCCGTTCCCTGTGCCAGGGCTCGTGCCTCTGGTTGAGACTGTCGGCGAAAGCGGAAATCTTAAAGACATTTATCTTGCTCACCCTTTGTGGTATGTAGGCGTCCTACTTACAGATAAGGAGTAGGTCTACATACGTCCATGGCTCCGCCGAAAGAGCGTTATCAGAATCGTACGGAGATATTGCAGGGGACGCTGGACATGCTCATTCTGCAGACTTTGCAGTGGGCGCCGCGGCACGGATACGCGCTGAGCAAAGCGATTCGAACGAACTCTGGGGAGATTCTGAAGGTGGATACCGGTTCGCTGTATCCGGCGCTTCACCGGC
>JABCZF010000039.1 GCA_013289825.1 Acidobacteriota bacterium
ACCTGGTATTGCCCGACCCTCGCGCCTTACTACGGCGACTGGGCAGCGGCGGATACGCCGGGCGGAAAGCGCGACCGGGCGCGGGCGGCGGTGCACGAGATTTCGTTTCGCAAGGCGCTCGAGGCGCACTTGAAAATCGTGTTTGGGACGGATATGGGCGGAATTTCGTGGACGGAACCGATTGCGCAGGAATTCGGGCGGATGGTTTCACTGGGGATGACGCCGATGGATGCGATTCGATCGGCTACCGTGCGCGCTAGCGAAATGCTGGAGATGAAGGGCGAGATTGGGGTGGTGGCGGCGGGGGCTTATGCGGATATTGTTGCGGTTTCGGGGGATCCCCTGAAGGATGTGGAAGAGCTAGAGCATGTGCATTTTGTGATGCACAATGGAAGTGTTTTTAAGAACGAGCTTGCGAAATAGAGCAGAGTGAGTAGCCCAGGTGATCGGGAATTCGATGGGTGGCGATGGCTTGCTAGCTCTTGCCGCCATCCACGCGAACACCTTTCCAGAACGCGACTAGGCCCTTGATTCCCGCGGCAGCAGGCTTGGGTTCAGGGTAATACCAGGCGGCGTTTTCGTTTTTCATTCCATCGACTTCGACATGGTAGTAGTGGGCTGTGCCCTTCCATGGGCAAATGGAGGTGTGTGCGCTCGACTTCAGGACATTTTCGCTGACTGCGTCGGGAGGAAAATACTCATTTCCTT
Source organism: Acidobacteriota bacterium (assembly GCA_013289825.1). Classification (GTDB taxonomy): domain Bacteria; phylum Acidobacteriota; class Terriglobia; order Acidiferrales; family UBA7541; genus Acidiferrum. The sequence continues at coordinate 709 of JABCZF010000039.1, forward strand.
CGACCACCACGGTGTTGTTGCTCTCGGCAATGACCTTGCCACCCCAGATGGCTTTTGCCATGTTGATTGCTCCTCGTGTTCGATCGCGGAATGTGCGCTGCGCCCATCTAAGTCTATCTGAGCATTGGATGCCGAGGGGATGAAAACGGTTCGCATAAAAATGAGCAGGAGATGGTGGCGTTGCGCACGAGCTGAAGCAGCATTGGGGCGGAATTGATAGACGCTGCGGAATTGCCCACCGGGGCGCTTCTGCTAGAATCGGCACGCAACTTGGAGGATAGAGATGGCCCAACAGAGTTTCCAAAGTCATGCGAAATGGGTGCCGCCGTACCATTTTTTTGTTTTGCCGGTGTTGTTAATTAATTTGGGATTTAAGATTTACTGGTGCGTGAAAGCGTGGTTCACAGCAGGCGGTCTGTTTTCCGTGCTGGTCGCGGCGGCACTTTTTGTCGGAATGGTGATGGCGCGCATGATGGCGATGAAGGTGCAGGATCGGGTCATCCGGATTGAGGAGCGGATACGGTTGGAACGGTTGTTGCCGGCAGATATGCACGCGCGCATCGGGGAGTTTACGATTAATCAGCTGGTGGCGTTGCGCTTTGCGAGTAACGCGGAGCTGCCGGAGCTTGCGCGAAGAGTGCTGGAGGAGAAGGTAAGTGATCGAAAGGCGATTAAGCGGCTGATTAAGACTTGGCGCCCAGATCTTGCGCGGGCTTGATTTGGGAGTTTTTGATGGACCGGTTAGGCGGGGCCAGCCCCGCCCCGACAAAGATTCGGAGATTTTTCTTGGGGGTGACACTAGATGCTGCGGATTACGCCGCCTTCGGCGCGCACGGATGCGCCGCTGATGGCCGCAGATTGCGCGCTGGCGACAAAAGTGACGACGGCGGCGATTTCTTCGGGTGTTTCGAAACGCTTGAGGAGCGAGCTGGGCCGGGCGGATTTGAAGAATTCCTTTTCCATCTCGGCAGGCGAAAGGCCACTCTTCTTGGCCAAGCTATCGAGAAAACCGACGGCGCCTTCGGAGGCGGTGGGGCCGGGAAGGACGGAGTTTACCGTGACTCCTGTGCCGGCTACGGATTCGGCGAGACCGCGGGCGACGGCGACTTGCGCCGTCTTGGTCATGCCGTAGTGAACCATTTCGGCGGGGATTTGAAAACCGGACTCGCTCGAGATGAAAATGATACGGCCCCAATTGTTTATGAGCATGCCGGGCAAATAGTGGCGAGAGAGGCGGACGCCGCTAAGGACGTTGACTTCGAAGAAGCGCAGCCAGTCGGCATCGGGGATTTCCGCGAAGGGCTTGGGCTCGAAGATTCCGAGATTGTTGATTAAGATGTCGGCGCGCGGGATTTGCTTGACCAAGGAGTCGACGCCCGAGGCCGTGCCCAGATCTGCGGCGACGCCTTCGAGATCGGCGGTTTTGTGGCGTTGACGGAGTTTTTCGAGTGCGGCATTCACGCGGGCTTCGGTGCGGCCGTTGACGACGACTTTCGCCCCTTCTGCGGCTAGCGCGGTAGCGATGGCCAGGCCGATGCCTGCAGTGGAGCCGGAAACGACGGCTTTCTTGCCTTTCAGGCCAAAATCCATGGATCCAGCCTCCTCACGCGCTTCATGGGTCATCTAGCCGCAGCAACTGCCGCAGCGCCTTCGATTTCCATGATTTCTTCGGGGGTTAATTTTAGTTCGCCGGCGCGCATGACGCCTTCGGCTTGTTTGGCGTTTCGGGCGCCGACGATTGCTCCGGTGACGGCGGGATTGCTGAGAACCCAGGCGATGGCTACTTCGCCGGGGTTGCGGCCGTGGCGGGCTCCGACCCTCCGGAGGCGCTCCACGAGATCGATATTTTTTGACAGGCGCGGCTCGCGAAATTCCGGGCTCTTGCTGCGGAAATCGTCGGACGGGAGAGCGGCGGCGCGCTCCCGGGTCATCGCGCCGGTGAGCAGGCCGGAGGCCATGGGCGCGTAGGTTATGACACCGATTCCCTGCTGTTTCGAATAGGGCAGGATCTCTTTCTCGACTTGACGGCGAATCAAGGAGTAGGGCGGCTGCAAGGACCGAGGCATGGCAATTTTTTCTGCGCGTTGGATCTGCGCGACGTCGAAATTGGAAACACCGATCCAGCGAACTTTTCCTTCTTTGTGGAGGGCGGCCATGGTTCGCCAGGCTTCCTCGAGGCCGGGGCCATTGTCAGAGGGCGGCCAGTGCATTTGGTAGAGATCGATCACTTCGACCTGCAAGCGGCGCAGGCTGTCTTCGCATTCGCGACGTATGGATGCGGCTGTGTGGTTCTGGGTGACGTGGCCTTGGTCGTCCCAGCGAAGAACGCATTTTGTGAAGACGTAGGGCCGCGGGCCGCGCCAGTCTTCGAGCGCTTGGGCGACGACTTTTTCGGAATGTCCGACCCCATAGACCGGGGCGGTATCGATCCAATTCACGCCGAGTTCGAGCGAGCGATGAATGGCGGCGATGGAGTCGGCGTCCTCCTGGTGTCCCCAGGCGAAATCCCAGCCGCTGCCGCCAATGGCCCAGGCGCCATAGCCAACCGCGGTAATCTGCAAATCGGAATTGCCTAGCTTGCGTGTGTCCACATTATCCTCCTCTCGCGCAGGTACGGAGCGCTGCATGGCGAGCGGTTGTTTTCGCTTTGGATTCTACATTTTGTCAGATGAAGAAACGGCGGGTTTGGTTAGAAAAATATACGCGCGGCCGAAGAGTGGAAATGCAAAGGCAGTTGGCGAGGAAAGTGGCGTCCAATGAAATGTTTTCGCCATCGGGATTGGTCATAGAAAAAAGGGGCAGAAAAAATCGAAGGGCGGCGAGGACTGCATGTCCGCGCCGCCCCGAGGAGAATTAGAATAGATGACCGTGGATTAAATTGTTTTCGCTGCGGGAGCGCCGACGGGAGCGTTCGAGCTCTTGGCAAACGCGTTGTGTGCGGAATCCTTCTCGGAGCTCTTATCGATTTCGATTGAGCCTTTGAAGTAGGCGCCGTCTTCAATCATGATCCGGGCGGTGGTTAGATCGCCGTTGACGGAGCCGTCCTTTTTGATTTCGATACGGTCTTTGGCGCGAAGATTTCCTTTCACGGTGCCGTAAACCACCACCTCGCGGGCGATGATATCGGCAGTGACCTTTGCGGTAGTTCCGACCGTCAGCTTCCGCTCATCAAGCTGGATCAGTCCTTCGACCGAGCCGTCGATCAGCAGATCCTCGTTGCCGGAGATCTCGCCTTTCACGTGCAGGCTGGCCCCGAGCCGCGCCGTGGCGCGGTCCGCGGTTGCACCCAATGGACGCATAGCATCTGTACTCATTGCGGGTTTATCCTCCCAAGTCGCCGGAGCGGGCTTCGGCGGCTGATTCGTTGGAAAATTTTTCAGCTCCGGTTGCGCGGAATGCGTTTCCGGTTTCTTATTGCCCCACATCGGTCCTCCCAAAGGGATAGCACCACCCCGTGCAAAAAATCCTTGGGGTATTGCAAACTGTAGTCCTCAGTGAGGCGCACAGCAAACGCAGTCTTGATGGGCGGTGCGTGAAAGTAAACTGGACCTTTGGCCAGTCCGTTCGTTTTGTGTTCGCGGTTAAGTTTGCTTGACATCCTCGCTCTCCCAGAAGGGAGAGGATTCCTTCGGCCTCCTCCGGCTGGTTTTGCGGAATGGCTTCGGCGGGTTCCTCCCACAGCGCCCTTACATCCGACAACGAAGAGGCGCCCACAGGTCTCTTGCACGAACTGATTTTAGGAGGAGGGCTTCAGAAAAGCAAGGGAGGCCTCCTATCCCTATATCCCCGGCCTAAAACGCCGAGGCATTACGATCTGAAGGGTACATTCTTGGCATCGATCGAGCTGGGGCGCGGAACTGGAAATCTCTTCGAGATCAGGAACTTGGCCTTTCGGGGACTGGTTGCATGGCCAAGAAATCTGCCTGAAATCTTTTTGAGTAGGAATCCAAGAGTTCTTCGATGCGTTCGGGACGGGGCGATTTTAGAAGGAAACCCGCGTGATGATATTTGGTGATGCGGTGGACGATTTCGGGATCGTTGTAGGCGGAAGTGTCCGGGCGCTCCTGGCGGGCGAGCGAGACAATCACTCCGGCGTAGTCGTGGCTGGTGGGGGGCAGATGGTAGGGCTGCTTCCCGGCCCCCACTTCGAGCCGCGCCCACTCGCGCCATAAATTGATGTCTGTGGCCGCTTCCATTACATCCGAGATATAGGCGCCGCCGACGCGCGCGGCGACTTCGAGAAAATAGAATTTTCCATCGGCGTGTGCTTTCAAAAACTCTGCGTGCGTGACACCTCGCAGGAAGCCGAGCTCGTCGAGAACTTTGCGATTGATGTCGAGCAGAGTTTTCACTTCGGGTGAATCGCGGGGGAGCGTGCGCGTGGTGAAAACGCCGCCCTGATGCGAGGTCTCGAGCGGAGGCGCGCCGTAGGCGTGGGCTTCCGCGAAGACGACCTCACGTTCTGAGGCCACGCTATCGACGTGGTACACGCTGCCGGGGACGAATTGCTCGAGCAGATAGGTGGATTGCCGGTCCCCGAGCTGATCGAGCCACGGCCAGAGTTCGGAAGGTTCGTGAATCTTTTTCATGCCGATTCCCGAAGCTTGCGAGCGTGGCTTTAGCAGCCACGGCGCAGGGACGCGAGCCATGAACTCGCGCAAGGCATCGTAGTTGAGGACCGGCACGAACTCTGGAACGGCGATGCCCACTTCCTGTGCGCGCGCGCGCATGGCGAGTTTGTCGCGGAAATAGCGGACGGTGGTTAGTCCCATGCCGGGGATGCGCAGGTGTTCGCGGAGGGCGGAGACGTTTTCCATATCGAATTCGTCGAGGGCCACGATGCGGTCGATCGGTTGCGACCTGGCGACAAAACTTACCGCGTTGATCAGCTCTTTCACGGTAAGTTCTTCGGGCATGAAGAACATTTCGTCGATGGAATCGCGGGGCCAATCTGCGTCGCGGAGTTTTTCTACCGTCAAGAGGAGCACGCGGCAGCCGATGGCTTTCGAAGTGCGCAAGAACTCCTGACCTTTCTCGTAGGAGCTGACACACAGGATGGTGAAAGGACGGTTCTCTGGCATCGATGACCCCTGAATGCTGCGCGCTTGACAGGAAAATGGCAGCGAACCGCCGCGCGACAGCTGCGGATTATACTTCGGTTTAGCGGGCCGGATACAAGAATTGCAGAAAGGGACCGACACGCTGGGCCCAAGCGGCTTCGTTGTGCTCGCCGCCTTCGATGCGCTGGTAATGCAGGTCGCAGCCGAGCTGCCAGCCTTTTTGCAAAAGCACGTCGCGAAATTGTTCGACGTCTTGGACTATGCGCGGGCCTTCGCGTGTGCCGATGTCCAACCAGATGCACGGGCGCGGATCCACGTTAGCAGCAGCTGCGAAACGATGCATGACCTGCTGGTTCCACCAGACGGAAGGCGAGAGCGCGGCGAGTTTTCCAAAAATGTGAGGAAGCTTGAGACCTAGATAGAGAGAGACCAGTCCCCCGAGCGAAGAGCCGCCGATGCCGGTTTTTTGGGGGCCGGGAAGAGTGCGGTATTCGCGCTCGATGAAGGGTTTTAGCTCTTCGATCAAAAATCTTGCGTAGCGGTCGGCACGGCCGCCGCCGAGTTTGGGGACGCGAGTCGGAGTATATTCGCGAATGCGCTGCTTACCAGTGTTGTAAATGCCAACGATGAGGAGCGGCTCGACGGCGCCAGCGCTGATGGCTTGGTCCGCGGTTTGGCCGACGTGCCAATCCATGCCTGGAATGAAGGAAGTGGAGGGGTCAAAAAGATTTTGGCCGTCGTGCAGATACAGGATTGGAAAATGACGCTCGGGCTGGTGGTCGTAGCCGGGCGGGAGATAGACGACCAGGTCGCGCTCGTTTCTCAGGAAGCGCGAGCGGAAACCTTGATGTTTGCGGAGATTCGGGCCGTTCACGGGGCAATGGTCACCAGCAGGTCTTTGGCTTCGACGTGCTGTCCTGGCGCGACCAGAAGTTTAGTGACGCGGCCGGCAATGGACGCGTAGATATTTGATTGCATTTTCATGGCTTCGAGGGTTAAGAGCTTAGCACCGCGCTCGACGGAATGGTTCACTTGCACGGCGATGCCGCTGACTACGCCGGCGGTGGGAGCGGCTACCTGTCCGGGATCGGCGGGATCGGCTTTCGGGTGGGCGCGTTCTACGACACGCAATGCGCGGTCGCGCACGTTGACTTCGCGCGGCTGGCCATTCAGCTCAAAGAAAAGTGTGCGCGTTCCATCGGGGTGCGGATCGCTGGCCGTCAGAAATTTGAGGATGAGCGTTTTTCCTGGCTCGATTTCGACGGCGATCTCTTCGCCAGAAACCAGGCCGTAATAAAAGGCGTGCGTTGGCAGAACGCTTACGTCCGCGTAGGTCTGGCGGAATTTGTCGTACGCTACGAACACCTCCGGATAGAGAAGGTAGCTCAAAAGCTCATCGGGGCGCACGCGGTGGCCTATTTTTTTCTCGAGCATAGCGGATTCCCCTGGGAGGTCGACCGCTGGCAGGTTCCGGCCTGGGCGGCCTTGGAGTGGGGCGGCTCCGCGCAGGATTATTTTTTGCAAGGTAAGGGGCCATCCGCCGGGTGGAACACCCAGGACACCGGAAAACATTTCTACGACGGAATTCGGCAGAGAAAGATCGTGGGTCTCGTCGAGCTTGAGCACATCGCCCGGTTGCAGTTCGTTGGCCATCAGAAACAGGGTCATATCGCCGACGACCTTGCTGGAAGGAGTCACTTTCACGATATCGCCGAAAAGTTTATTCACTTCGGCGTACGTTTTTTCTACTTCCCGCCAGCGCTGGCCTAATCCCATGGCGGCGGCTTGTTCGCGCAGATTGGTGTATTGACCGCCGGGAATTTCGTGTTGATAGAGACGCGCGGAGCCGGCCTTCGGACCGGAATCGAAGGGCAGGTAATAGGTACGCACCGTTTCCCAATAGTCAGAGCATTCGTTGAGGGCCTCGATGTCGAGATTTGTGTCACGCGGCGTGTGGCGCAGCGCTTCGACAATGGAATTGAGATTGGGTTGGCTGGTGCCGCCGCTCATGGCCGCGACGGCCGCGTCGGCAACGTCAGCGCCGGCGTCCGCGGCTTTCAGGACGGAGGCGGAATTGATGCCGCTGGTGTCGTGGGTATGGAAGTGGACCGGGATGGCGATTTCTTCGCGGAGGGCTCTTACCAGTTCGTAGGACGCATAAGGCTTGGAAAGGCCGGCCATGTCTTTGATGGCGAGAAAATGTGCGCCGAGTTTTTCGAGTTGCTTGGCCATGGATAGGTAGTATTTCAGGGAATACTTCGGGCGGGCTTTGTCGAAGATGTCTCCCGTATAGCAAATGGCGGGCTCGCAGACGGCGCCGGTTGCGAGCACGGCATCAATGGAGACGCGCATGTTTTCGATGGAGTTCAGGGAATCGAAGATGCGGAAGATGTCGATCCCCTGCGCGTGGGCTTCGCGGACGAACTCGACGATCACGTTGTCCGGATAAGAGGTATAGCCGACGGCATTTGCGCCGCGGAGAAGCATCTGAAAGCAGATATTGGGAATGCGATGGCGCAGATCGCGGAGGCGCTGCCAGGGGTCTTCGTGAAGAAAGCGCATGGCTGTGTCGAAAGTTGCGCCGCCCCACATTTCTAGGCTGAAAAGGTTCGGGAGGCGTTGCGCCACGGCGCTGGCCGTGGCGAGCAGATCGTGGGTGCGCACGCGTGTGGCCAACAGCGATTGGTGGGCGTCGCGGAAGGTCGTGTCCGTGATCAACAGGCGTTTTTCTTTTCTGGCCCACCCGGCAAATCTCTTGGGACCCAGTTTCTGGAGCAATTGACGCGTTCCGGGCGGCGGGTTGATACCGGGCACGGAGGGCAGGGTGGCCTGCTCCAGCCCCTTGGGAACTACTTTGCCTTTTACTTCGGGATTGCCGTTAAGAATCACGTCGCCGAGATAGGAGAGCAGTTTCGTGGCGCGGTCGCCGCGGCTTTCGAGACGAAACAACTCGGGTAATTCATCGAGGAAAGAAGTCGTGACTTCACCGGCGCGGAAGCGCGGATGGTTGACGACGTTTTCGAGGAAAGGGATGTTGGTCTTGACGCCGCGAATGCGGAACTCACGGAGCGCGCGGTCCATACGCTGGCAAGCTTCGGGAAGTTTTGTGCCCCAGGCCGTCACTTTTACGAGGAGCGAATCGTAGTACGCGGCCAGGACCGCGCCGGCATAGGCGGTGCCGCCGTCGAGACGAATTCCAAATCCCGCTGGGGATCTGTAGGTCGTAAGCTTTCCGTAATCGGGGGCAAAATTATTTTCGGGATCTTCGGTGGTGACGCGGCATTGAAGGGCCGCGCCGTAGAGTGGCACGTTTGCTTGTTCGGGCAGCGCGAGCGGCTCCTGGTGCAGCTGGTGGCCCTCGGCGACCAGAATCTGCGAGCGGACCAAGTCGATGCCCGTGACCATCTCGGTTACCGTGTGTTCCACCTGGATGCGGGGATTCACTTCGATGAAATACCAGTTCTTGGCGTCGACGTCGTAGAGGAACTCGACCGTGCCAGCGTTGTGGTACTTGGCTTTGCGCGCCAGACGCACGGCGGCATCGCAAAGTTCTGCGCGCACAGACGACGGCAGATTCACAGCGGGTGCTACTTCGACGACTTTCTGGTGACGCCGCTGCACGGAGCAATCGCGCTCATAGAGGTGCAGCAGATTCCCATGATTGTCCGCGAGAATCTGGACCTCGACATGGCGCACATGCGGTAAATATTTTTCTAGAAACACGGACGCGTCGCCGAAGGAAGACTTGGCCTCGCCCTGAGCCTCCTCGAGACGCTGCTCGAGTTCAGCCTCGGTGCGCACGACACGCATGCCGCGCCCCCCGCCGCCCATGGCCGCTTTTACCATGACCGGATAGCCGATCGTGGTTAGGAACTTGCGGGCTTCGGCCGCTGAAGTTATCGATTCTTCCGTTCCCGGTAGCACCGGTACGCCAGCTCCTTCGGCCAGTCGCCTTGCGGCCGTCTTGTCTCCGAGGAGTTCGAGCAGTTCGGGACTAGGGCCGATGAAGGTAATTCCTGCCTTCTGGCAGGCGCGGGCAAACGCAGGATTCTCTGACAAGAATCCGTAGCCGGGATGAATGGCGTCGACATCCTTTTCCTTCGCTAAGGCAACTAGGCCGGCAATGTCGAGATAGGCTTCGACTGGCCCTTTGCCAACGCCGACCTGGTAAGCCTCGTCCGCTTTGAACCGGTGCAGCGCCAAGCGGTCTTCCTGGGAATAGATCCCGACGGTGCGAAGGCCCAGTTCGTTCGCGGCACGGAAAATCCGTATGGCGATTTCGCTGCGATTCGCAGCGAGTAATTTTCGAATGGGTTTGTTCTTCATCATTCCGGAGCCGGCAAGTAGGTTACGCGAAATCTTAGATTGTTTCACGCGGACGCGGCGCGACTGGAGCACTTATTTCGATTCGCAGAACAAGCAATTTGAATCCGCACCACCAGGCTGCCAACGTCTTACGGCTTTAGCAGCGGTTGTGCATAGCGAATGGGAACTCCGAAGTTGGAGCCGCCGAAGCCCCTGACTATGGCGAAGGTCACGCCAATCACCTGACCGTCGCGGTTTATCAGTGGGCCGCCAGAGCCGCCGGAGGTGGTTTGGGCGTCGTAGACAATTTTATCGGACAGCACGTCGCCGATATGTCCCTGGGTCACCAGGGGGCGGATCAGCTTGCGTTGCTGAAGTTCGTCCACAATTTTTTTTGGGTCGCCGCCGCTCAACCTGACAATGTCCTTTACGGCGTCTTCTCCAGCGCGCGCCAGAATGGCGCTTATTCCAGTAGCGTAGCCCAGGGAAATTAAGGGCTGGCCGCTGACGGCGGCTTCTTTGCGGCCGTCGAGTTTCAGAATGGGACGTTTCAGCGCGGAAAAGTCGCCTCGGAGAACGGCGAGGTCGGCTTCCTCCGAGATCTGGGAAATGTTCAAGGAAATGCCGGCGGCCGCCTCGGGGAAATAGGCGGTCATTTCGGCGATGGCTGGCTCCAAGCCTTGCTGCGAGGCGGCGCCTAATTCTTCATTCTTCCACCAGGGTTGGGCAACATGATGGTTGGTGAGGACTTCGTTTTGGCCGACGATGAAACCTGTGCCGAAGAAATCTTCGCGAACTTCCGGGGCGCGGCCTTCGAGGCTGTAGACCACATTGCCGTCGCCGTCCTTGAGGGGCTGGCCGTCGGGATTGATGGCGCCGTAACGCAAAGGCCGCCGTGTGCTCTGGTCGAGAAAGGAAACCGAGACGTGAAGCAGGCATACGCTGGGAGCGTTGGCCCGAATGACGCCTTCGGCAGCGTCGGATTGCGTTTCTACTTTTTTCAACCGGCTGGTGGTCTCCTCCAACTGTTTTCGCAGGCCGGAGACTTCGCTGGCGTCCGCGGAGGAGAGTTTCTGGCGAAGATCGTTCGTTTGTTTTTGAAGCTGTCGTTTTTGTTCGGTGATGTCGGATTGCGCTAGCTCTTCGCGGGCGCGGTTAGCCTCGGCGACGAGGGCTTCTTCGGTGTGGACCCCGTGCTCGAGCTGCGCGATCACGGAATAGGCGCGGCGGTTCTCCTTATCGGCGCGCCGCGTGAAGAGCAGAAAAATGATGGAGATGAGCGCGGCGACCCCGAGGAGGGCAGAAACACCGATTTTCAGAGCCCGACCAGTCGAAAACGCGTCACGCGTCATTTTTTCCGTTACCGCAATGGCCTGGAACGCGGTGTGCGCGATTTCCTGGCCTTCTTCTGCGATGCGGGATTTCTGCTGTAGTTCCTCGAGGGCTTGCTTGTCGCGCAATTGCACGCGCACGCGGGCCAGCAGTTCCGCTGGTTCCCAGGGAGGCGTCATCACGTCGTCGGCGCCAAGATCCAGGGCGCGCGCACGCATCGCGCCACCGCCGCGGGCGAACAGAATCACGCGCGTGTTTGCCGTAGAGCCGAGGCCTTTGATTTCTGTCAGAGAGCTGCAACACAGGACATCGGCCAGATCGGCGGAAAGCACAAACACATCCACGGCGCCGGTTTGGACGACGCGGAACCCTTCATCCTGCGAAGGAGCAGAGGAAACTTCATAGCCTGCGGAACGCAGCACGTCCTGGAGCTGCTGGCGCAGTGCGTCGTCAGGCTCGACAATCAGAATGTTTTCGCGCTTGGTCGTCACGTTTTCCGTTTCCTTCGCGGGGACATGGGAGCTGGCCCGCCTCGTATGTTTGACGCGTTTCGTTTCCAGATGGTCACAAGGATTTCACATGGTAACCGGAAATGGAAATGGACGCATGCCTGAGACCTGGGGGGAACCTGCTGCGGTCGAACGGCGACAGATGCCGACTGCAATGAGTTAGAAGACGGCTACGCTCAGCAGTGGGAGGAACTTGCGTATTAAGGAGGCGAAGCGCGACTGGGCGATTAGAGCTTTAGTATTTTCTGAGTACGCCGATGACGCGGCCCTGAATTTTGACGTCATTCGCCGCAACCATAATCGGCGCCATCTCTGAATTTGCGGGTTGCAGGCGGATCTTGCCTGCTCCTTCGCGGTAGAAGCGCTTGAGCGTGGCTTCCTCGCCCCCGATCAGAGCCACGACGATGTCGCCGGCATTGGCTACTTGCGTCTGTTCGCAGACCACGTAATCGCCGTCCATGATGTGATCTTCAATCATGGAGCTGCCCTTCACCTGAAGCACGAAAGAGTTGCCGCCGCGAGCAAAATCGCCGAGCGAGATCGTCTCGCGCTCTTCTACGGCCTCCAGCGGGCGGCCCGCGGCGATCCGGCCTACGAGTGGCAGTTCTTGAATCTTCCTGTCGCTAATCTGTTCCTTGACAGGTTTTGGCAATTGCAGAATCTCGATGGAGCGGCTCTGGTTGTAGCCGCGGCGGATGAATCCTTTTTTCTCCAGCGTGGTGATGTGCTTGTGAACGGTGGCCAGGGAAGTCAGCTTCAGGCCTTTGCCGATCTCTTCAAAGCTGGGGGCGTAACCGTGCCTGTTATCAAAAGAGACCAGGTAATCCAGAACCTCTTTCTGCCGTTTTGTCAGAGTCATCGTGCACCTCCGCACACACGAGTGAAGCATCACTACTTTAGGCGAAAAGAAAGCGAACGTCAAGCGGCAAGTTGTCTTCGCGTTACGTTCCCTTCCCTATGGTCGCACTTCTGGAAATGATATACACGAGCCCGGGAGTTCCTTGCATCTACAGGAGACGCAAAGCTTGAAGGTGCGGATTCCGGACGGCGCGATGGTGGGACTGGCAACCAGCACTTGGCCGCCGCGAGCGCACCATCCTGGGCCGTCGTTTCTGTAACGACACAATTTTCGGCGGCGGTCACTCTTCCCGCTGCACACGGGCGGGTGTGGTATTCTCTTACCGTCGGCTCCGGATAGGGTATCCAACCTGGTTTTCGCACTGCCCATCTAACAAATCGAGCCACACTCCCTCAGGGGATTGGTCTGGGAGTTCACTTACCGCGGAGCCTTGGTCACTATGTCAACTTTGATTGAAACGCCACCGGTGAAGCACAAACGCGAGGTGATTGATCGCGCGGTCATCCGCTTTGCCGGCGATTCCGGCGACGGGATGCAGATTACCGGAAGCCAATTTACCAATACCGTAGCGCTTTACGGCAACGATATCGCTACGTTCCCGGATTTTCCGGCTGAAATACGCGCTCCTGCCGGAACGCTGCCGGGCGTCAGCGGATACCAGCTTCATTTTTCTTCGAGCGACGTGTACACGCCGGGTGACTCTGTCGATGTTCTGATCGCCATGAATCCGGCGGCGCTGAAGATGAATGTCGCGGACCTTAAGGCCAACGGGATACTGATCGTAAATTCTGATGCGTTTACGGAAAACGACTTGCGCAAAGCGCAGTCGAAAACGAATCCGCTGGAGGATCATTCGCTCGACAAATACCGGCTCTTTGCAGTGGAGCTGGAGCGTCTGACAAAAATCGCGCTCGAGCATCTGGGCATCGACGCCAAGTCTATGAGCCGGTCGAAGAATTTTTTCGCGCTGGGCATGTGCTACTGGCTCTACAACCGCTCGATGGAGCCGACGGTACGGTGGATTGACGCGAAATTTAAGAACAAGCCGCTGCTCGTCGAAGCAAACAAACTGGCGATGAAGGCTGGTTACTCGTATTGCGAAGCCACGGAAGCATTTCAGATCAGTTATGAGATTCCGCCCGCGCACCTCGCGCCGGGCTTTTACCGTAACCTTAGCGGAAACCAGGCGCTGGCGCTGGGGTTTGTCACCGCTTCGCAAAAATCGGGGCTGCGGCTGTTCCAGGGCAGCTATCCGATTACACCGGCGTCGGACATACTTCACGAACTGTCGCAATACAAAGATTTCGGCGTGATGACCTTCCAGGCCGAAGACGAAATCGCCGCGATCACCAGCGCGATCGGCGCGGCTTACGCAGGGGCCCTGGCCATCACCACGACCTCGGGGCCGGGCATGGCGCTGAAGACGGAAGCGCTGGGTCTCGCCGTTGCCGTGGAAATCCCGCTGGTGATTTGCGACATTCAGCGTGGCGGACCTTCGACGGGACTACCGACAAAGACCGAGCAGGCGGATCTTTTGCAGGCGCTCTTTGGCCGCAACTCCGAAGCGCCGATTCCTATCATTGCCCCGGCCACACCCAGCGATTGCTTTTGGGCCGCGGTCGAAGCCAGCCGCATCGCTGTCAAGTACATGGTTCCGGTGATCATTCTGTCTGACGGCTATCTTGCGAATGGCGCCGAGCCTTGGAAGATTCCCAACGTCGATGAAATTCCGGCATTCCCGGTGAAGTTTGCGACAGAGGCCAACTCTCCGAATGGCTATTTGCCTTACAAGCGTGACCCGTTGACGCTCGCGCGCCCGTGGGCCGTTCCTGGCACGCCGGGGCTTGAACACCGCGTCGGCGGACTCGAGAAACAGGACGTTACCGGCAACATCAATTACGAGCCGCTCAACCACGAAAACATGGTGCGCATCCGGGCGGCGAAGGTTGCGTCCGTCGTGCAGGAGATTCCGGATGCAGTGCCTGCCGGCGACGCCGAAGGCGATCTTCTGATCGTTGCCTGGGGCTCGACGCACGGGGCCATCACGGCCGCGCTGAAAGCGCAGCGCGCGCAGGGCCGTAAGATCGGCCACGTTCACCTGCGCTATCTGAATCCGCTGCCGGCTAACCTCGGCGAAGTGCTGCAGCGATACAAGACGGTTCTTGTGCCGGAGCTCAACATGGGCCAGCTTCTTTGGGTTTTGCGTGCCAAGTATCTGGTCGACGCCATTGGCCTCAACAAGATTCAGGGCAGGCCGTTCAAGCAGGTGGAAGTCGAGCAAAAGATTGAAGAGATTCTTGGAGAGAATTCCCGATGAGCACTGCTACGCTGCCGCCAATCACGCCTCTCACCAAAAAAGACTTCCAGACCGACCAGGAAGTTCGCTGGTGCCCGGGTTGCGGGGACTACGCGATTCTTTCGGCCGTTCAGTCGGTTTTCCCGGAGCTGGGGATCAAGCGCGAAAATTTCGTCGTGGTTTCAGGGATCGGGTGCTCGAGCCGATTTCCGTATTACATGAACACGTTCGGGTTTCATACCATTCACGGACGTGCGCCCGCGGTGGCCACGGGCATCAAAGCGATTCGTCCCGACCTCGAGGTTTGGGTGGCAACCGGCGATGGCGATGCACTCTCTATCGGCGGCAATCACACCATTCACATGCTGCGACGCAACGTCGGCCTGAAAGTTCTGCTCTTCAACAACCGCATCTACGGCTTGACGAAGGGCCAGTATTCGCCGACCTCGGAGTTCAACAAGAAGACCAAGTCCTCGCCTTTCGGTTCGCTGGATCGACCTTTCAATCCCATTTCTCTCGCCATCGGGGCCGAGGCCACCTTTGTGGCTCGCTCCGTCGATGTGTTCCAACAGCACCTCAAAGAAACGCTTAAGCATGCCGCCGCCCACAAAGGCTCAGCCTTTGTCGAGATTCTGCAGAATTGCAACATCTTCAATGATGGCGCGTGGTTCAATCTCACCGAGCGCGACGCGCGCAGCGAGCACATCATGCAGCTGGAGCACGACAAGCCGCTGGTGTTCGGCAAGAACCGTGACAAGGGCATCCGGCGCAAGGCCGACGGGGACATTGAAGTCGTCCAGCTTGGGAACGGCATTACGGAATCCGACTTGGTGGTTCACGACGCTCATCATCCTCGGCCGTCCTACGCTTTCCTGCTCTCGCACATGGAGCACCGTCCGGGCTTCCCGACACCGATCGGCGTGCTTCGCGCATGGGACGATCATCCACGCTATGAGGATGTCATGAACCAGCAGATCAAGGACGTTATCGCTAAGCGGGGCCCGGGCGATCTTGCGAAGCTGCTTCGCGCCGGCGACACCTGGGAAGTAAAATAGCTCGCGTTCTCCCAGTAGACGGGTTTCTGAACCCGATGAAGAGAGCCGGGACTACTCTTTCCCTGGCCGCTTTTCCCGAAAATAGGCGCACATGCCGCTGACTGGACATATCTCGCACTTCGGTTTCGTTCGCTTGCAAATCTCCGCGCCGTGACGCTTCAGCAGGAGATAGGCTCTCTCTCTTGCGTCGAACGTCTCGGGGAGTTCCGCCGACATTTCCTCCTGTGCCGCGCGGTAACCCGCGCTGTAGTTCTTGTCCTCGGCGCCGAACCGCATACGCTGCGGCACGGCCACAACTGCCGAAGGCACCGCGGCCACCGCCGCCAATCGCGCAAATAAGAGAATTCTGTCCGCGCCAGGGCCGCCAATGACGGGGAATTCTTTCAATGCGCTCCTTACGCGGCGGATCCTTTTGTCGGCCGGCATCTTTTCATCCTGCATGATCTTGTCCAGGGCCCGCTCGAAGTCCCCGCCGAATAGCTCGTTCACCATCCGCGCGATGGTCTTCAGGCGCTCTGCGCGCAGCTCCGGGACGAGGCCCCCGAGGCGCATCAGCTTTGCCAGTTTCTCTTTTGGCGCGGCTAGAATCTCTTCCGGCTTCGTTCCCACCTCATGCTTTAGCGCTTCGTAGCCCTTGGTGCAAGACGCGTCCGTCGCGGGATAGCCGCAGTTCACAAACAGAATCCTCTCGTAGGGTGCCCTCGGCCCGACGGCTACCTGCTGGCCGTAATGCTTCTCGAGGCGGTTTAGAATAGCGGCCAGACTGGGCGCAGTTCTCTTCATCTCGGCCTCCGATCGGGGAATCCCGTTCACCCGGAAAGAGCGTATGCTTGGGTCTCGGGATTCCAAGCTAATTCCGACCTTAGGAGAGGCATCCATGAGCCCCAAAAACAACAAGCGAGACGCTTCCTATAATCAACTCGAAGCAGGCACGAAACAAGCTAGACCGATTCAACATCAGCATGCTCCCGAAATCCAGCCTTACGGAAAAATCGCAAAACTGCCGATCGCTCTCGATGAGCGAGTCTGTCAAAGCAGCACAGAAAACCTCAATCAGCTTCTCGCCGATACCATGACGCTTCGCGATATGTACAAAAAGCATCATTGGCAGGTGTCGGGCGCCACCTTTCACCAGTTGCATCTGCTTTTTGACAAACATCATGGGGAACAGGACGAGCTCGTAGATGAGATCGCCGAACGCATTCAGGTCCTGGGCGGCATCAGCCTGGCGATGGCGGCGGATGTCGCTGAAACAACACTTATCCCGCGGCTGCCACGTGGGCGGGAGGAAGCGCCGGTACAAATCTCGCGGCTGCTCGAAGCCCATGAAGTCATCTTGAAGGAAGCGCGCACGATGGCCAAACAAGCCAGTGACGCCGGAGATGACGGAACGAACGATTTGATGGTCTCGAACGTGATACGGACAAACGAACTTCAAGTGTGGTTCCTGGCCGAGCACCTGGTGGATGTGCCCCTGGTTCGCGCCGATAAAGCGAAGGCTGCTACAGGCGGAGATTAGCTGATCCTGCCAATTGTGCGCATGAAAGGAACAGGGCGGGCGCCGTTACTTCCGGCAAACCCGCCCTTTTCACACTGCTGTGCTCTCGGTTGAAATTCGCTTCGGTTGAAATTCGCTGTCGTTTTCTCGAGAAGCGGAACTAGCTTCTCGATCCTTTCAAATCGTCCTTGGCTTGCTTCTCGGCGGTTTTCGCCGCGCTCTTCGCATCGGCGTCCGGCTTCATGGCGTGGATCGCTTTGCTCAAGCTGATCGACTTATCACCGGCCGGGCCTTTGCACGAAGACATATCCGCGCTCGTTTGCACGCCCGTCAGATTTGACTTCAGGCAGTTGAAGTCCACTCCAACGTTCTTGCTGGCGTGGAGCGCTGCTACACACTCGTCCAGCACCTTGAAGTTTTCGCAGGCGCTCTTGGCGTCCGTATTGGCCGGCAGGACCCCTTGGGCCTGCAGGTTGGCTGTTAGTCTCTTGTCTTGCTCATCCTTGGCCTCCAGCTGATCACTGGCGGACTTTGGATCTTTCTTCACCCACTTGATGGGATTCAGCGAATGCGTACCGCCGCCCGAACTGCTCGATGACGCCGAACTGGCACCTGCCCCTTGCGGTCCCTGCGCGGCGGCTCTGCCCGCACTGAAGGGAACGCCCATCATCGCCATGGCCACTACCAGGACTAGTTTTTTCATTTGCCCCTCCGATCACTCTCTCAGGCCCAACTGGAGGAACCCGGACGGGTCCCGACCATCAGTAGGCCATGCGGTTCTGACGGTAGCGAGGGCCTGGAAGGACGGTACTCCCCGAATCCGTCACGTTGTCCCTTCGGACAGGGCCACGGAGAGTCTCGCTGGTTCCACGCGGGTGGAAGCTCCCGCCGCAAGTTTCCGTCCGGAACGGGTGACCGTCGCGAAGCTTGAAGAATCCCAACCAATCCCTCAACGCGCGGCACTTGCAGCTGCAGAATCGCAACAAGACCATCCCCCGGACAGCGGAGAGTTCTGCCGCGGCATCGGCGTTCGATGACCTATTTGGAATTGTTCAAGCTTTGGGATTGGCTCGGTTTTGCGGAAGATTCGGTAGCCGTGAGAATTTCCGCGGATTTGCACACCAAAGCGCATTTTCTTGACATCTCGGGAACTTGCCGCCCTTACGATCGCATCCGCAGAAAAAACCCGTATAGACTCATTCCCAGTCCGCCCAGAAACACCACTGGAGCCAGATACGTGATCATCCACGGATTAAGGGTGATAGGCAGGCTCAGACCGCTATGGCCGCCAACGAAATAATAAATGACGGCGCCCAATAGCATGTACATCAGACCGCGGCGAATCTCGCGGCGGCCGTTCCTACGACGGGGGGCGGATAAACGAACCTCGGTAACTTCCTCACGGCAGTAGGGACAGCGATTCATCCGCGTGGGCACCGGCTTCCCGCAGTAAGCACAGGGACGCGCAGCCACTGCCTGCCCTTGAGATGGAACCATACATTCTCCGATTCTCCGTCACTCTTAGCGTAGAGTTGCCACGCACCTCCGTCAAGCGATTCCGATACGGAAGGTTACCGAGAGACATACAGGCATCGCGCGGGAAGGCGCTTAGGGCTTATGAAACCAATTCGTTTGTGCTACATCTAATGAACCAGTTTCCGCAGTACTTTCAAAAATGGAAGATTTCCCCCAACTCGGCTCCTACGCCATTCTTGGCGATGTGGATCCCGTTCCCCAGAGCCTTCTGAGTGCGTACCCCGAACAGGCCAAGACGCTTACGCTGCTCTATGACGTAAGCCGCGAGCTTACCTCCATTTTGGATCGCGAGGAGTTGCTGCGCCGCATTGCGGAGCGTGTCAAGCGCATCGTTAACTACGATGTTTTTAGCGTGATGCTGTGGAATGAGTCGACGCAGCTTCTCAAAGGCGTTTTCGGAATGCGTTACGAGGATTCCGTTCCGACATTTCTCGCTTTGCCTCTCCGCCGAGGTCTGACCGGAACCGCAGCCGCCGAGCGGCGCTCCATTCGGGTGGACGACGTGCTCAGCGATGCGCGCTACATACGTTGCGAGACGAGCGTCGATACGCGGTCCGAACTGGTCGTTCCGCTTCTCCTGCAGGACCGCCTGATCGGCGTGCTCGACCTTGAAAGCAGGGAGCCGCGCGCCTTCACGGCGGAAAACGAGCGCATGCTTGCGACTCTGGCGTCCTTCATTGCGGTGGCACTGGAAAACGCGCGGCTCTACGAGGAAGCGCGGGAGAATGAATTTCGTCTTCAGGATGATCTCAACACAGCTCGCGAAATCCAGCGCCAGCTCCTTCCCCATGGCGCGCGAGGGATTCCGGGCCTGGATCTCGCTGCCGCGTATGTTCCCGCACGAGAGCTAGGCGGCGACTTCTACGATTTTCTTCCCTACGGCCAGGGGAAGCTGGCCATGGCTCTGGGCGATGTTTCGGGCAAAGGAACTGCGGCGGCGCTGTATGGTTCGCTGGCTATCGGAACACTGCGCGAGCTTGTGGTGAGCAGTACGTGCAATGCGGCGAGCATGCTCCAGATGCTCAATCGCCGGATGTATGGCGCGCGCCTGGATGCGCGGTTCATCGCCATGCTCTTTGCCGTGTACGACGCGGCGGCGCACCAGCTCACTCTCTCCAATGCCGGCGGCCCCTATCCCTTGCTGGTCCGTGGCGGCGGCACCCAGGAAATCCGCGTCGAAGGCGTTCCGCTGGGCCTGTTCCTCGACAGCGAATATGAGGAGACGACTATCGATCTTCAGGCTGGCGACGTCGTTTTGTTTGCCTCGGACGGTATTCTGGAATCAGAAAACGTGCGCGAGGAGGAGTTTGGCTCGAAACGCTTGCACGCCCTGCTGGCTGATGCCGGACGGGAGATTTCGGCGAATGAGCTTTCCGAGAGAATCATCGCCGCGACGGATGACCACAGCGGTCCCGGCAAAAGCCCGCACGATGACCGCACCCTACTGGTCCTCCGCGTTACCGGCGAAGGAGCGGCGGATTACTCCAAACTTCCCGTCATTTATTGAAGCCGGGAAGACGGAAGGACTGGACGGGGAGAGTCTTTTTCAACGCCCTGGGCCGACGGGGACGCCGGCCTGGAGCAGCTCAGGTTTTTTCAGCAGCGGGAGCCACCTCTCCCGAACGTCGGCAAACTCCGGGAGATTCTTCTTGGAGACTGGATCGGAAGGCGGCAAGCCGAGCCTCTCGAAGTTCTTGTATTGGCCCTTTTGCAAAATGCGAAAATCCAGATGCGGTCCTGTGGAGAGACCGGTAGTGCCTACGAGGCCGATGGTCTTTCCGATTTCGACCTGCTCACCCGCGTGAACGTACATGCGCGACAAATGCAAATACATCGTTTCGAAGCCGTTCGAATGGGCGATGTGCACCAGATTCCCTTCTCCGCCCTTGAGGCCGGCGAACAACACCCGGCCGCTACCAATGGCTTGCACCGGCGTCCCGATGGGCGCGCCATAATCCGTGCCCAGGTGCGGTCGAACGGTTTTCAGGATCGGGTGGAAACGCGCATTGCTGAAATGCGAAGTGACCGGGGCGGAGAATTTGAGCGGCGAGCGAAGAAATGCTTTTTGCAGCGATTTGCCATCGGCGGTGTAGTAGCCGGGGCGGCCGAATTCGTCATGAAAAAGTAATGCCTGGTATTTTTTGCGGCCATTGTCGTATTCGGCGGCGAAAATCTTTCCGTAGCCTGCCGTCTTGCCGTTGGCATACTTCTTTTTCTCGAGCAAAACGCGGAAAGCATCGCCCCTGCGCGGATCGGTATAGAAATCCAGGTCGTAACCAAAAATTTGCGCGAGGCGCATCGCGATTTCCGGGGATTCGCCCGCTTGCTCGACGGCATGGAAGAGCGAATCATCGAGCTGCCCGGAAACAGCGGTGACTTCCGTTTTTGATGGAATCACGCTTACTTCCGCGCTGAAGCCGCTTTCGGCCGGCACAATCTTCAACATGCGGTCAGCGTCGATTTTGTAATCAATCTCGCGCAAGTCACCTTCAACGGACCGCCCCACGGTGATGGTATTCCCAGCGCGCACTTGCCGGAGGTTAAACGCGTGCTGCGCCGCCGAGGACGCGTTGGCGGCATCCTGGTGGCTCAGCCCGAACTTTTCCAGCACCGAGGTGAAATTGTCCCGGGCCAGAACGCGCTTTTCCGTTGGCAAGATAATTTGCGAGCGAATCCAAGCTGCCTCTTGCTGGCCGAGTTTCACCTGACGCCGGAATTCAGCGGAGGCCGCGAGGCGCATTCGAAAAACATACGCAAGCGCGCCGGCGCCAAAGCACAGCAGCATCACTAGCACAACCACAAAACGGCGATTCACTCTCGCCTCCTGCCACTCGCGACACCTGTCGACGCGGCATTCCTCCGAAACCGGGCGGACAAAACCTGATCCACGACCAAAGCGTCCGAAACCAGCACGAACACTTTTGTATCACACCACACTTCGCGTCAAACACCAATCTAGGCAATGCGTCCAATCACCCAACCTCTCGGGTTGCTTCGCCCCTTGTTGGTGAAATTCAGTTCGTTCTGGAGTAGCATCGAGCGATGACTCCAAAGGCCTTGTCTCGCCGCTCTTTTCTAACCATGTCGGCGCTGCTGCCCTGGGCTCTCAGAGCCCCAGGAGCGCCGCAGATTCCCGTCGGTCTGGAACTTTATTCCGTGCGCAACGCGCTGAAACAGGATCTCGCGGGTACGGTGCGCGCGGTCGCCGCACTGGGCTACCAATGCGTTGAGTTTTACGCGCCTTATTTTGAGTGGACGGAAAGCCAGACCAAGGATGTGAGGAAGCTCCTGGATGACCTCGGCGTTCATTGCTATTCCACTCACAACGACAGTTCCTATCTGGGCCCGGATAAGCTTTCGCGGGCGCGCGACATGAATCTAATTTTGGGTTCGAAATATATGGTGATGGCCAGCTCGCACGAAAAACCCGGCTTGGATGGCTGGAAAACGGTGGCGGACTCGCTGAACCTCGCTGCGGAAAAGTTGGAGCCGTCAGGATTGAAGGCTGGGTATCACAACCATCAAGCGGAGTTCACCCCCGAGAGCGGCGTCCGCCCTATCGAAATTCTCGCGAAGAATACGAAGTCTTCCGTGATGCTGCAGCTCGATGTGGGCACGTGCATCGAAGCCGGCTCGGACCCCGTGGCATGGATTCGCTCCAATCCGGGCAGAATCCGATCCCTCCATCTGAAGGAATGGTCGCCGGAACCCGGGAAAGGCTACTCCGTTTTGTTTGGTGAGGGCGTGGCGAATTGGAAAGCCATTTTCGCGGCTGCGGAAAGCGTTGGCGGAGCGGAGTATTACCTCATCGAACAGGAAGGCAGCAGATTCCCGGAACTGGAAACCGCCAAGAAATGCCTCGAGGCGTTCCATTCCGCGCATCCCGCTTGATTGGTCGCTAAATGTTTCTAGCTTATTTGCCGGAAACGAATGGGCTGAGCGGCGTATTTCGAGCCGTGGATTCGGCGAAATAGTTTTGTTCGCGCAGCTTGCGATAGATGCGCCCTGCGACTACGGCAGCCATGGGGCCCTTGACGCTGCGCGTATTTCCGCGGAGTAGAACGGCCAGCGCGATTTTCGGATGGGCTTCGTCGGCGTAGGTCACGAACCAGCCGATGTGCGACGGCGTGGTGTGATCGTCGCAGGTACCCGTCTTGCCAAGCGGGGTCTCGTCGCCGCCGTGGTCGAAGCTGGATTTGCCCGTGCCATAGAGAACAGCGGCGAGCATGCCTTCGCGAATTTCCGGGAGAATCGACGCGATATTCAAGTCGCGTTTCACGCGCGGCGCGAAATTCTGTACGTCTTCTTGTGTGCGGGGGTATTGCAGATAGTAGAGCGTGCCTCCGTTTGCAAATGCCGCAGCGAGCGCGGCCAGCTGCAGCGGAGTGATCTGAATTCCTTCACCGAAACTGGACATGCGGGAAATACCACCGAGCGCCGGAGGCGCACTCGGAAATGCACCGGGATGCTCTTCCGGCAGGTTGTAGCCGGCCAGCTCGCCAAGACCTAGCAGGCGCGCGTATTTCGAAACCGTATCAAACCCCATGCGGCGTCCCAGCTCTTCAAAAAAAACATTGTTGGAGTGGGCCATCGCATCGGTCAAATTCATGTATTTGCGGTAGCTTACCTTGAGCATGGTGTCGCGCGTGATGACACTTTCTTCCAGAGCAGCGAGGGCGATGGTCGGCTTGATCGTCGAGCACGGAATGTACCCGTCACCGAAAGCAATCTTTTGGTTTACTACCGTCAAAATGCGCCCCGTGTTGGGATCTACGGCGACGACAGATCCGTTGTAGCGCCCCAGCGCTTCGACGGCTGCCTCGCGAACAACCGGGTCATCAAACGTGGAGATGTCTGCGCTGGAAGAATCGGCAAACGTGGGAACGCCGCGGTAACGCGAGGCATACTTGCGGGTGCGCGCGACAGCCTTTCCTGCGCCGGTCGTTGCGGGAACTGGCGCTGCGAAAAGCGCTGTCATCAAAATTGCTAGAACTGATTTTGTACCTTTGTTCACCAAACCGCCTTTGATCCGCGACTTCCCCCGATGGTTCCCAGGGGCGAATACTTACCTCATCCTGCAGCTTCGGTCAACCGAGAATTCACAGACCGTTTTCTAGCACTTCGAGCGAGAGGCGCACGTAACCCCGTTAGCGCTCTCTAATATACAGCACTCGAATCGCCAAACCGCGCCCGTTGATTTGATGCCACTTCCGAGCGCCCCACTGGCAAGCTTTGTTCCCGAAGAGAAACCTTCATCTCTCAGTGTGAGACATATTGTAGCCACCGGTAGTGGTAGTACGCAATAGCCGAACTGCTCCAGTACGTCGCTATGTGCTTTGTTATCAATCACTGACCGTCGGGACAGGAGGTCAGATGGAGCTGACCTTGCGCCCGGCTAGAATCGCCGTCCGGGCATGGAAGCAGAGGCGCCCCGTCGCATCTTGAAACGGTCGTGAGCCACTGCGGTCGTGTAGGCGGTCCTCCTCAAGGAGCCGGCGTATTTCGGCTGCGCGGTCGGCCGGCGTTTGTGGTCGCCAGCCAGCGTTCGACCTCCGGGGTCAGATCGTCCGCCGTGGTGACAGAATCCGTCTCCAGCCCGGCGTCGCGGAACAGCTGCAGCATCTCGCTGAGCGCGAGGGTGCGGACGTGCGAAGGATCGCGCAGTATTTCCCAGCGGTCTTGATAAGCCGCGCGCTCCGCAAGTTCGCTCGCGTAAATGTCTTCGACGACGATGGTTCCGCCGGCGCGGCATACGCGCGCCATTTCTCGCAAGACTTCCCTAGGCTTCAAAAGATGATGTAACGTGAGCCTGCATACCACAACGTCGAACGCCCCATTTTCAAAAGGAAGGTTCTGGGCATCGGCGGCCCGGAAAGAAACATTGGAGATGCCGCGCTCTTTCGTGCGCTGCTTCGCAATTAGGAGCATGGCCTCGGTGAGGTCCACACCGACGACCTCTCGGGTGGCGCCGGCGAATGCTTCCGCGATGTATCCTGGGCCGGTCGCAATATCCAGCACCCGTTCGCTCCCCGTGAGGCCCGCCGCGGCGACTAAGCGCCGAATGCGCTCTTCGTCGGTGACCCAAGGATTAGCTGCAAAGGCCTGGGCTTGTGCAGTGAACGATTCGCGAATCACGTCGTTGTGTTGCGTCACAATTCGGGGCTCCGTAGGATACCGAGAAGCCGAAGAATGACAGAATTTCTCCTCCGTCGTCTATAGTCTGGGGTGGCCGATGAAAAAGTGGATGCTATGCGGATTCATTCTGGCAGGCCTGGCCGGCTGTGGGGGGCAGGAATCGAAGGCCTTTAGAAATGGGGCGAGCGTCAAGCGGCTGGACGGAAGCACGATCACCTCAGAGGAAATCGATAGTACTGTGAAGCGCGTGATGCGCGCGGGGAAAGTGACGGGCGTCGGCCTGGCCATTCTCAATGACCAAGAGCTCGTCTATTTGAAGGCGTACGGTCACCGCAGTCTCGGCAAGAATCTGCCGTTGACCGAGGATTCGGTGATGAGCGCAGCATCGTTCAGCAAGGTGGCTTTTGCCTACATGGTGATGCAGCTTGTCGAAGAAGGAGTGCTCAATCTCGACAGGCCAGTATGGGAATATTTGTCCAAGCCTCTCCCGGAATACTCCGAGTACAAGGATCTGGCAGGTGATGACCGCTGGAAGAGGATTACAGCAAGGATGCTTCTGGACCATACGAGCGGATTTCCAAATTGGCGAACCTTTGAAGACGACCGGAAACTCCACATCCATTTTGAACCAGGCTCGCGGTTTGCCTATTCCGGAGAAGGCATAGACCTGCTGCAATTGGTGGTTGAAAAGGTCACGAAGAAATCGTTAGGCACCCTGATGCGCGAACGCGTCTTTCGGCCATTGGGGATGACCCGCACGAGTATGACCTGGAGGTTCGGATTTGAAACCAATCACGCCGAAGGATACGACGAGCAAGAGAATGCTCTTGGGCCACAGAGACGACTTCTGGCAGATGCCGCAGGTTCGATGCTAACCACGCCGCGCGATTTTGCACGGTTCATCGAAGCGGTGATGCAAGGAGAACAGCTGCGCAAAGAAACTAGGGAAGTCATGTTAAGCCCGCAGATTGCGATTCTCTCGAAGCACGAATTTCCCCCGCTCTCGACGGAAACCACGGAGGAGAACAAACCGATTCGTTTGAGCTACGGATTGGCCTGGGGATTGTACTGGACCCCGTACGGCAAGGCCTTCTTCAAAGAAGGTCACGACGACGGCTGGCGAAATTACACCGTGTGCTTCGACGATGCCAAGACGGGCATGGTCATCATGACCAACAGCTCCAACGGCGAGGGCCTCTACAAAGAACTCCTCGAAACCCTGCTCAAAAATACGTACACTCCCATCGAATGGGAAGGCTTCGCCCCCTATGAGCAGAAGAACTAAGAACTAGGAGCGGGCGACCCAAGCGAACATATGCCTCTCTACAAGAACAAAAAGCCTGAAGTAGAACTCGGCCCACGCCAGGGCGCGAAGCGCGAAACCGTCTGCTTCTTCGAGCATCAGCTGAAGGGAGAAGAAGCGCTGACTCTTCGGACAGCAAAGCGCCTTTTCGACCTGGCGAACGAAACCTGCGTCAGGAAGCCTTGGGGAATCATGGGGGACACGGACTTGGTCCTGGTGAAAGATCCGCAATCGCAAGAGATGTGCTACTCGAGCGTAATGGGCGCACTCGGTCAAGTCTTTGCGGTTCATGCGTATTGCGGCATGGAGAGTTACCGCTTGTTCAAAAGGCTGGCGAGCGGAGCGCCGTTAACTGCGGGAGAGTTTTTCGGCACACAGCGCAGCGTGACCATGGAATTCTTGCCTAGCGGAATGCTGCCGGGCCCGGACCGGGAGTTGGCTCGCGTTCTCGGCCACCCTTTAAAGAGAGGTACTCTTGCGCCGCAATTTCGTGCGGGTCGGCCCGGTTATCAGCCCTGGTATCCTACCGAAGCCGAAGGGAAGGTATTGGCGCTGTGCGTGGAGAGTGTCCTTGCGTTTTCTGAGGATTTGGAACACAAGCCTGAGGCCGGATACTGGAATGTGGAAGATGTGTACCCAGAGGTTTTCTGGAAGAAAGACGGATATTTCCGCGTGGAGAACACGCTTGTTCAAGTCACACCTCCTCCACTACCTGAACTTCCAAAGCTGGATGAGGTGCGGCTCGCGAAATTGAGCAAGGGCGACTACCCGGTGAAGGGAATCGTCGAAGTGGATGAGTTCTATAGCGCCGCATCGGTGGGAGGAAAAAACGAAAGGAAGGCGTGCGTCCGCATGGTAATGGCGGCGGATGCCGAGATTCGGTGTTTGTACATGGTGCACGCATTCGAACCCACCCGCTCCGTCGGCGAGGTTTTGATGGAAGCAGTGCTCCAGACAGTAGAGAAAGGCAGGTTTGTGCCGGCCGAGGTTCGCGTGAATGATGAGAGCAAGCGGGTGCTCCTCTCCCTGTTGAGAGAGAGGCTCGGATTTGAACTACGCGCCGTGAGCGAACTTCCCTCTTTGGAGTCTGCCAAGCGGGAATTGCTGCAAACCCTTGGAGACCCAGGACCGATTTCGAGCGATTAGGCGGGAAAGTGAAAAGGGGCATGAACCCCACGGTGTCGAGACCGGTATGGTCATGCCCCCAGAAGGAAGAGAACCAGCGCCGCGACCCAGGCTGAAGCCGGTGCTACTGGCTGGCTAGCGCGTCGGACGGGCTTTGCTGGCGTCGGGTGCGCCTGACGTGGCCGCGGCCGCTGCTGCTGCTTTCATGGGCGATTTGTCGCTGTGGGCCGGCGCTGAAGTGTGGCCGTTCGGACCGACCGCGGCGTTCGGACTGCCTGGTATGGCGATCTCGAGCTTTTTGCGAAGAGCGTTCTCCAGTTTGTCGCGAATGTCCTTGTTTTCTTTCAGGAAGCTGCGTGCGTTTTCGCGGCCCTGGCCCATGCGCTCACCGCCAAAGCTGAACCACGTGCCGCTCTTCTCAACCAGCCCCTTGTCGACGCCGAGATCGATCAAGTCACCTTCGCGCGAGATGCCTTCGCCGTAGACAATGTCAAATTCCGCTTCGCGGAAAGGCGCCGCCACCTTATTCTTCACAACCTTTGCGCGCGTCCGTGAGCCCACCACGACGTCGCCTTCCTTGATCGCCTGGATGCGCCGGATATCAATGCGCATGGACGCATAGAACTTCAGCGCGCGTCCACCGGTGGTCGTTTCCGGGTTGCCGAACATCACGCCAATCTTTTCGCGGATCTGGTTGATGAAAATCAGGCAGGTGCGCGACTTCGACACAATCGCAGTGAGCTTCCGCAGCGCCTGCGACATTAGCCGCGCCTGCAAGCCCATTTGCGGATCGCCCATGTCGCCTTCGAGCTCGGCCTTGGGGACGAGCGCGGCGACGGAATCCACGACGACGATGTCCACGCCGCCGGAACGGATCAGCGTTTCGGCGATCTCCAAAGCCTGTTCACCGTTGTCCGGCTGGGAGACTAGAAGATTGTCCACGTCCACGCCCAGCTTGCGTGCATAGACGGGATCAAGCGCGTGCTCCGCGTCGATGAACGCCGCCTGGCCGCCGAGCTTCTGCGCTTCGGCGATTACGTGCAACGTCATGGTCGTCTTGCCGCCCGATTCCGGTCCGTAAATCTCGATGACGCGCCCGCGCGGAAAGCCGCCGACGCCCAGCGCCGCATCGATCGACAAGCACCCGCTGGGAATTACACTGACAGGCACCAGAACATCCCGGCTGCCCAGGCGCATAATCGCGCCCTTGCCGTGGTCCTTTTCAATCTGCGATATCGCGGCCGCCAGCAATTTCTCTTTTTCATCTGTCATTTCACACCTCGGTGGAGGAAATTTGGGAATTTCGACTGCAACACAAAGTCGTGGCCCGGGACCTAGCGGAAGTCGCATAGCATAACTTGAATTATCATTTCGCTATGCCTTCTTCCATCAGGGCCAAACACCGCCTAGCCCTGGCGCTCGCAACCGTGCTCGGCGACATGCTCCTTCAAGCGGGCGATGGCCATGGCCAGTCGAACCGCCAGTTGCCGCTCTTCGGCAGGCGAGAGGCTCCGGAGCCGAACCAGGCCCCGCATCCTGTCGCGCGCCTCGATGAACTCGCTTTCGAGCCTAGCATGTTCCGGACAAGTTATCGCCAGAGTCGAGAGCAAACCCATCGGGCACCTGTTGAAAACCGCGAGAAGCAAAATAGCATTAAGGCGAACAAAAAGCAAATAGTATTTTCGCCTTATATTCGCCTAGGTGGACTAAGCTTAAGCCGCAAGAACCGGAGCGTAACACCAGTGATGGGACAGGTCTTAGTGCTGAACATCCCGTGAAGAGTCGCGAACCTGATTCTGCACACACACAAAGGCATACATCGAAGTATTAGGATTGCTGGAATCAGCATGCTGAGAAAGCCTTTCTAAAATCCAATCCCCGTGCCGAACCTAGGCCGTGTGTTTGGGAGATTCTGCCCAACCAGCGACAACCGTCTTGGCTTCGATGGCGAAGGTGCCCTGGTCACGAGGGACCAGCCATTTTAGTGCACTCGCTCTCCGGCAACCGGCTTGCAGTTCTGATCTAGCATTTGTAGCTTCCATGGGGACACGGAGGAAAGGGCGGAGAAGCGACAGAGAGGAGAATGGCAATCGGCAAGACGAGGCATCCAACCAACCTAACCCCAGTCTTGCTCGGTTGCCCATGGAGGTGACACCTCGACGAATTCATTTTGCGTAGCTGTAGAAGCCCCGGCCCGACTTCCGCCCTAGCCATCCCGCGGCGACGTATTTCTTGAGCAGCGGACACGCCCGGTACTTCGGATCGCCGAGCCCTTCGTGCAGCACATGCATGATGTCCACGCACACATCGAGTCCGATGAAATCGGCCAGCTCGAGCGGACCCATAGGGTGGTTCATGCCCAGCTTCATCACGGCATCGACCGCTTGCGGAGTCGCCACGCCCTCCAGCACGCAATACACCGCCTCATTGATGAGCGGCATCAGCACGCGGTTGGAGACGAACCCCGGCGCGTCGTTGACCGCCACCGGCGTCTTGCCGAGCCTCGCGGCCAGCTCCATCGTCATGGAAAACGTGACTTCGCTCGTCTGGAGCGCGCGAATCACCTCGACGAGCACCATCACCGGCACAGGATTCATGAAGTGCATGCCCACAAACCGGTCGGGCCGCTTGGTCAGCGCCGCAAGCGTAGTCATCGCAATGGAAGACGTGTTGCTCGCAAGGATCACATTCGGCCGCAAAATTCCATCCGCCTCGGCGAGCACCGCCCGCTTGATCGCGATTTTCTCCGGCACAGCTTCGACTACAAAATCAGCCGCCGCAATCGCCGCCATATCAGTAACGGGCTGCAACCGCGCCAGCGCGGTTCCCTTCTCGGCTTGGGCAAGCCTGCCCTTCTCAATCTCTCGGTCCAGATTCTTGCCAATCGTCTCCAACCCGCGGTCCAGGAAGCGCTGCTCGACGTCCCGCAAGATCACTTTGTACCCCGACCGCGCAAACACATGCGCGATGCCGTTCCCCATCGTTCCTGCGCCCAGCACCGCCACGGTCTTGATTGCCTCGATCGACAAGGTCAAAGCCTCCGAACAGCCGAAATAGATGAGGTAAATGAAGTTAAGGAAGTAAAGGATGCTCTCTGCGCTCGGTCGCGGTCAAGCCGAGTGTCTCTCGAACGGCACTAGCCGTTTTCCGTCTCGCGAACGGCGCGGAGAACCGCTCGTTGGGCTCGGTCAGCATCACTTCCCAGTACCTTAACCTCGAATTCACTATCGTAGGTGGCCTGCCGGCGACGACGGGCGAGGCCGAGAAATGTTGATGGAACTGCAGACCGAACATTCAGGTGCTCTCGAAATAGCAACGGAATCTGCGCCTGCTGTAATGCGCTAAGGACAGACTCGAATTCAGATTTGTTGCCCCCTTTCCACACGCGCGTTACGGTTTGCCGGTCTGCTTCTTGCTTAGTCACAACCAGAGGCATGTGGCAATCGCTACACTGCGTAAAGCCACTCCGAAATTCGGCTTTGCAAAGAGGGCAGAACACCGCGTCACGCTGGCGGAGCGCCTTCGACTATCTCTCGGATAATCTCCCGCGCCAGCATTTCCTCTTCCGGCGGAACATACACAGTCGTTTCGCTTCCATGCGTCTCGAGGCGCACCGGAATTTCATTTTCCTTCAGCGCCTGGCTCAAGAAACCAGCGCGTGCTCCATCGGAGCCAGACCAAACTGCGCAAGTAGTCGCGCCCAAGTGGGATGGTTTCAGCTCCGCTGAGTCGGGGTCCAGGGAGTTATCGGCCGAGAGCTCCATATCCACGGGCTCTTCGTCCAGCAACTTTTCGAGAATCTTCTCGGCCGCAGCCAGATTCGACGAGGGCACGGCCACTTCAAACCCGAATCGCGCTTTCCAATCGATGGGAAGAGTATCCGCCGTCGGTGCGACTTCATCATCCCCGGTGGGCTTGTCGACAAACGGAATGCCCGCAGCCTCCAATTCCTCCAGCAACGACGAGTGCAACGCCGGGTCTTCCCCCGCCCACAACATAATCAGCGACCCTTGCGGTCCCGGACCTGAAGTCATGAGTTCCTCCATGCGAGCAGCTTCGACCGTTGATTAGGCGCTAAGGATACATCCAATCACGACCCAGAAACAGAACGCAAGCGCGCTAAGACCCCCCGTCTGGAATGGCCACGGCGCAAGCGCAGCAGCGTCATCCCAGCCTTCCCTCCGGCGGAACCCCCTCGACCACTTCGCGCACAATTTCCCGGGCCCGCGTTTCGTCCCCGGGCAAGACAAACAGCCCATACACTCCCTTCGTCTCTGCCACGCGCGCGTGAATATGATTCTCGACCAGCGACGCCACCAGCAATTCCCCCATCTCCTGCTGGTCGCCCTCCCAAATCTCTACGGTAGCGTCTTCAGGATACCAACGCTTGGGATCCCAGGCCGGACGCAATTCCCTTGGTTCGACGAGCTCCGGCAGCTCCAGGGGCACTCGGACCTCCTCGGAAACTGGCTCGTTTTCGCCACCATAGGCGTCTTTGACTACGCCTTCCGCCCGGTCGAATTGCGAAAACGGGACGCCGATTTCGAATGCGCTCCTGGTGTTCCAATTGAAAAGATGGTCTTGCCTCCGGATGGTCTTATGGCGGATATCCTGCTCGCCAAGCAAGGCACAGAGTTCTGCATGAATTCTCGGATCATCACCCTTCCAAAAAGAGCAGAAGGGATCTTCCTCGGGGTTGCCTGGATCGAAGGTTTCAAGGAGGACGATGGCCGCAGCCGGCAATTCATAGACAAGATCGACGTCGCAATCCGCGCAGCGCGTAAACCCTTGTCGATACTCGGCCTTGCAAACGGGACAGAACATGGCAGTGAGGGAAGAGTCTACTACACCGCGTCCAGCCCGACAGACCATACCCGCTGCGGCCGGTAACCCATTGAAACCTAAGCGAGTTGGAAGGCCGCCCGGCCATGCGTCTTTTTGCCTCGCGCTGCCGTATACCCTGTAGAATGAGCGCGACATTTACAACCCTGACCGCGGCACCAGCGAGGTCGATTCTTCTCTTCTCCACACGAATGGCCGACGACAACAAAGCCCTCGCCCAAGGGCTAAAGCGCCGCGACCCTGATCTCCTCGATCAACTGATCGAGCAGTATCAATACCGCCTGTTCCGCTATTTGCTCTATCTCACTTCCAGCCGCGAGCGCGCGGAGGACTTCTTCCAGGAGACCTGGATCCGCGTCCTCGAGCGCGGCCATCAATACGACGGCAAATACAAATTTGAAGCCTGGCTTTTCCGCATTGCGCGCAACCTGGTGATCGATTGGCAGCGCCAGAAGAAAGTGCAAAGCCTCGACGCGTTGACCGACCCGGAAGAAGGCGCGCCAATGGAGTTTGCCGCGTTGAATCAACCCTCGCCTCTGCATCTGGTCCTGACCGCCGAAGAAAAAACGGGTGTCCACGCCTCACTCGATCGCATTCCCACCGTCTATCGCGAAGTTTTGGTTCTCCGATTTCAGGAAGACCTCGGACTCGAAGAAATCGCCGGGGTCCTAGCCGCACCGCTCTCCACTGTAAAGTCGCGCCTCTATCGCGGCCTCGAAGCGCTGCGTGGCGCCATGCAAGGAGGCGCGGCATGAACAAAAATCTCCATGACCGCGCCGAAAAGCTGATCGCGCAAGAGCGCATCGAAGGAATCTCCCAAACCGAGCGCGACTGGCTCGCCGCACATCTGGGCGAGTGCCCGGTCTGCGCCCAAGTGGCGCAGCAAACGACCGCCGCTCTGCGCGCATTGCGAGGCCTGCCAGTTCTCCTCCCTCGCGGACTCGCCGAACGCACACAGTTCCGCGTGCAATTGCGTGCGCAAGAAATGCGCGAACGCGAACCCAGGCGCCGCCTCCTCTGGATCATGTGCGTTATGTCCTGGGCGCTCGGCATCGCCGCGGCGCCTTACGTCTGGCGCGCTTTCGAGTGGGCAGGAGAACACCTCGGCATGCCCCGGCTGGTCTGGGAAATGGGTTTTGGTCTTTGGTGGACGATCCCCGCTTTAATCGCCGCGGCGGTCGTACTGATGGAAAACCTCAGATTGGCTCACGAGAATGATCGGCCTGATTGACAGCACCAACCCTGGAGTTTGAGAGAGGAAATCGTATGTCGGACTACCAACAAAAGGTCAGCGCTTCGTTCAACGAGAGGAAGCGGCTCAACCGTCTCCGCCGGAGAAAGGAGAACCTCCGCTTCTGGGACGAGTTCAGCATCATCCCGCGCTGGCTGGTAGCGAGCGTCTTCGTGCTCTTCCTCATTGCGCAGGGCATCGCGCTCTATGTAAACCTGGCGGCAAGGCACGAGCCGTACGGAAATGTGATGTTTCCGTATGAACTACGAGATAACCCGGCGCTCGCTTCTTTGGCGCTCGCCGGAATCATCACCGCCGCTTCCTTGTGCCTGGCCACAGTGATCTTTCTCATCGCTTACGTGAACCGCGACTCCAAGCGCCGCGGCATGAACTCAGCTCTGTGGACGCTTCTCGCGATCATCCTTTTGCCGGGCTACCTGATCATCGGCTTCATGGTCTATTTTCTGATGCGTGAGCCACTGCCTTATCCCTGCCCGCAATGCGGTACGAGTGTAGGGGGGCGTTTCAACTTCTGCCCCAACTGCAAATGCAACCTCCACCCCTCTTGCCCCAATTGCAAACGCGAAGTGGTCGAAACCGACAAGTTCTGCCCGTACTGCGCGTACGAGCTGGGAACGCCGGCGCCAAGCAGCGCGGAGCTCCCTGTCCCGAAATCCAGCTTTTGACATCCTCCTCGCCCCAAAAGGCCCTTAAAGGCGAGGATTGCCAGGGAGCCGGATCTTGGTCCGGTCTCTTCGGTGGGTTGCTCCCGCAACCGCCCTACCTCAGCGGAGGACAACGAAGAGGTTTTACTTTTGGGCTGCCCACCCATAGGTCCGTTTTGGGGACGAGCCAGTTTATGCGCTTTGTAACGCCTGCGTGTCGCGTATGCCCGGCGCGTCGGACGTTCCGAGCGCATGGTTTTATCGCGGCGACCGCCCCTCCACGATTCTCAGGCAAATTCCGAAAAACTTTAAGGTATTCACCGGATGGCTTGCTCACCTCGAACCGACTAGGTTCTGGACTGGCTTAGCGACCCGTTGTTTGCTTTTTTCACTAGGCTCACGGTTCCCCAAGCCCGAGGTGATTCATGGGAGCCGCGCTTGCAAGATTAGTCTATTCCAGACGACTCAGTTCACGCGTCGCGATACCGGACGGGGTGTGGGCGTATTGGCGCTGTGGCGGGGCCGAAGACATTTCGCGCATTTCCGATTTAAGTGTAGGCGGGCTGTTTCTCTCCACGCCAATTCCGCAAACCGTGGGCGTGAAAGCCCAACTTGATTTTCTCGTCCAGGAAGGAAACATAAGGGTCGAGGCTGAAGTGCGGCATCTGGTTCCGAGCGGCGGACTGGGTTTGAAATTCACCGCCATCTCTGACCAAGACTGTCCAAATCTAGTAGCGCTACTGAACAGAATCCGCAGTGTGTCACATCCCGGCCGAGCGAATTAATCTTTGCCATGCCACCCCCAACGGCCCGAGAGGCACTCAAGCAGGGGGCGTAGCTTCGCGGACTTCGCGGATAATTTCACGGGCGGCAACTTCGTCGTGAGCCGTCACGAACAAGCGCAGCGTCCCGGGTTCGCGCCCGGCGCAGCGAGCGCCGATGAGATTTTCTCTCAGGCACGCCTCTAGCAGTTCTCCCAGCGAAGCGTCTTCACCGCTCCAGATTTCCACCGTAGCAGCAGCGGGGTTCCAGGGTTCGGTGGGTCGTCCTTTGAATGCCGTTGGTTCTTCCTCGGGGACGGGCGTGAAACTGAGCCCAAACGGAAGACTCTCGCGAATGTCCGCGAGGAGTTCCGTCGTTTTGGATACGTCGGAGGCGAACACACGGACGGCGTATTTCGGCCGAGGCATGCCCAGTTCAAAAACGAGGTGATCATTGGTGGCATGAACGTGATGGCGGATTCCGGCTTCGCGCAAACGGTTGACCACCTCGCTTACGGCCAGCGGATCGCCTCCTCGCCAGACCATCACGATGCGCTCGTTCTGTTGACGTTCGTCAAGAGGCCGTCCGCGCAGCTCTTCAGAAACGAGTTCCACTCCGCAAACAGTGCAGCGCGTGTGACTGGCGGTGTATTCCGCATCGCATAGCGGACAGTAATTCATGCGGCTCGGTGCAGGAGTCTCCTCGACCAAGCCCTTAATGGCGTCTTTCTGCGGCTCAATGAAAAGAACGGCTTTGCACTTGGGACAGACAGTTAAGGATGCAGAACAATCTGCACAGCAAGCATGACAGGTCTGGATGGAGCCAAAACCACGCTGGCGGCTTGCTATGGCCTTTGTGGCAGCTTCCAATGCTCGCTCTAAATCTCCTTCGAGGACATAAATCTTGGACTCGGACTTGAGTAGGGCGCCAACAATTCCGCTAAGGCCCTCCACCCCGTTTGCAGGAATTCCCGCTTCGCGGAGGGCGGCGGCGGCCAATTCAAATTCTTGCAGATCTTTGCCGATCCAAAAAAGTCGGGCACGGTTGTCCGCGACTTCGGCCGCATCGAGTGAGTCTACTAAAGGTGCTGCACAATTCGCGCATACCTGGTGGCCTCGGCGATACTCGGCTGCACATAACGGGCAATATTTCATCCTAATAGCGTTCCACGGCGACGGCGACGGCGTTGCCTCCGCCGAGGCAAAGCGCAGCGATGCCGCGCTTTAGGTTGCGCCGCTGCAATTCATAAAGAAGGGTTACCAGGATGCGTGCGCCACTCGCTCCAATCGGATGGCCCAAGGCC
>JABCZF010000040.1 GCA_013289825.1 Acidobacteriota bacterium
CTCGACCGTTACGCGGACATGGCCCTGTACATGGGCTTGCTCGTGTATTACTCGGTGAGCGGGCGCACGCCTTACGTCGTGCTTGCGGCGGTAGCGACCGCGGGGTCGGTCATGGTCAGTTACGCCCGGGCGCGCGCGGAATCGCTCATTCCCCAGTGCAAAGTCGGCTTCATGGAGCGGCCGGAGCGCCTGGTTTTGCTGATCATTGGCGGTCTTACCACCCGGATGGGTGCGGTGCTCTGGGTGATCGCGGTAGTCTCCACCATCACGGTGATTGACCGCATCGTGTTCACCTGGCAGGAAACCAAAGCGGGGCGCACTATTCCGGGAATCAAGCTTCCCTCTTGACCTCAACTCCCTGGGGTGTTGCTGCCAGGTGATTGCGGCAAGTGCGAACGCGGCCATTGCAAATTCTATTCAGGCGACTCTTCCAAGGAGGCTTCGACCGGGCCAGAGATGATTTGGTGTACGCGTTCGCACAGTCCGGGAACATCTTTCTTTGTCATTCCCTTGGTCTCGATGACGTCATGAAAATGGACGGTGACGGTCGCAGGCCAAAGCATCCAATGTCCGGTGCGATGATGCTTGCTGGAACCGACCAGGCTCACGGGCACAATCGCGATGCCCAGCTGTTGCGCGACGCGGAAGCCACCCTCCTCAAAGACATTAACGTGGCCGTCGCGGGTGCGCTTTGCTTCCGGAAAAATGATGAGGCTGGTCCCGCCATCGATAGCATTCTGCGTGAGGCGCCACATGCGCTTGAGATCGGAAGGACGGCGAACGTCGGGAACCGGGACGTTGCCAAAGCGCTTCATGAGCCATCCATACGCCGGAATCTTGAAATGGGATTCCAGCTCCCAGCCGCGGACGTATTGCGGGATGGCGGAATACAGCATGAAGGGATCAAATAGATTGACGTGATTGACCATGAAGAAGCAGGTGCGCTGGGGATCGAAACCCGGAGAGCGAACGACGTGCATGCGGGCTCCCGAGAGATAGACAATCCGGCGACAGAAGCTGCGCTGAAGCCAATCGTGCTTGTGCGGGTCCAGAAAAATTCCCAGAAAGACGAGCGCGGGCGCCACCACGAAAAAATGCAAGCCACTCAGAATCCATAGAAACGCGCTGCGCAGCGCCAGCAATCCCTGCTTCATATATAGATGTCCACGGCGGCAGGAATCACGTCGAGGGCCACGCACTCGAGAGCGGCAATTTCGCCGTCGATCAGCACAGCTTCGGTAACTTTCGCGCCGAATTCGATGTGGCGCACAGCCCGGCGCGAAGCCAAGGGGTGCTCCATGTGCGTGCCGTCGTACAGTTTGGGAAGCATGCGCAGCAAGGCGATCCGTCCGATCGGCCCCCAACGGACAAACTCAATCAGGCCGTCCGTGGGATCGGCTTGAGGCGCAATAAGCATCGTGCCACCGGTGAATTTGCTGTTGTTGAAGGAAAGAAAAAGACAGCGGCTCTCGTCCCAATCCTGATCCTGATCGCAGCGCAAGCGAAAAGCGCGCCTCCGCAACTGAATGACGCGCACCAAGACTCCCAGCAGATAGCCCAGATAGCCAAAGGGTTTGAAATAGCGATTCGTGAGAGAACCAACGTCTGCCGTGAAACCCAGGCTGAGAAGATTGAATGAATAAATTTCGCCTTTGGCGTGCCTCAGCCGAATCAGATCAACCGCGCGCTTTCGACCTTCGATCAGGGCTTCGAGAGCGGCCCGAGCGCCGTCCTTTGTAAAATCCCGCAGAAACGAATTGCCCGTGCCGAGGGGCAAAAACCCCAGTGCGATGCGCTCCTGACCGCGAGCGCGCTCATAAACTCCGTTCAAGATTTCGTGTGCGGTGCCGTCGCCGCCGACGGCGATAAAGCGGCGATATCCCTGCTGGTAGGCCTCGCGGGCAAGCTCGACGGCATGGCCCGGGCCCGTCGAGGCCAGGACATCGATCTTCAGCCCTTTCTCCCGAAGGCCAGCGAGCGCCGGCCCGGCGAGCTTGGCCGAGCGGCCGCCACCGGCGGCGGGGTTGACGATAGCGAAAAAATTTTGCTTCAAGGAAGTCCCATATTCTCAAACGAAGCGCTCGCGCCCAACGGTATTACAAGGGCAGAACCGCCGTGGCACGGTCGAGCTTCGCTAGCTGCTCGCGAAGTGCGTTTCTTTTTATCTTCAGCGAAGCGGTGCGCGGAAAATCCTCTTCGTAGAGAACTACGCCGTGAATACGCTTGTAATTCAAAAGCTTGCCGTTGCGCGCAGAAATATCTCGGCAGAGCTCTTCCGTGTAAGTCTGGCCGGGCTCCTGATGGAGCGCAAGCAGCAGCTGCTCGCCGACCATCGAGCGTTGCGGCCAGATATAGTTGGCGGCAAAGATGCAAAATTCCTTGACGGGAAGACCGTCGAAGGCCGCCTCGATATCCTCCGGATAAATGTTTTTGCCTTCCTCGGTAACGATCATGTTTTTCTTACGGCCGAAGAGTTGCAAATGGCCGGCGGCATCAAAACGGCCGAGATCGCCGGTCATCAGCCATCCGTCTATGATGGTCTCGGCGGTCAGCTCCGGTTCGTTGAGGTAGCCGGACATGATTGTTTTGCCGCGAACGGCCACCTCGCCAATGCCGTCGGCTGCCGGATGAACGATGCGCACCTCCATCCCGGGAAGGGGCTTACCAACGGTGTCAGCTCGGAAGGGATTGAGGTCGTTGACGGTGACGGCAACCACGGTCTCGGTAAGGCCGTAGCCGTTGGCAACCGGGATCCCGAGATCGTAGAAGAATTGCAGCGTCTGGGGTTCGGTGAAGGCACCTCCAACGATGA
Source organism: Acidobacteriota bacterium (assembly GCA_013289825.1). GTDB lineage: Bacteria > Acidobacteriota > Terriglobia > Acidiferrales > UBA7541 > Acidiferrum. Next base: position 2,813 of record JABCZF010000040.1, read on the forward strand.
TGGCACGCAGTTCGCCACCGAAAGCATTGTGAACTTCTTTGAGCAAGCGGCGGCTGAGACCGAGCCGCGGCCGGCTTTTCGTGAGCGCCCTGTTCACGGCAACTAACGCGTTAAACATTTTGCGTTTGCCGGCGGGAAGCTCGGCGAAGCGTGCCTCCAAGCCTTTTTGCAAATTTTTCAGGACGAGTGGAACCAGGCTGACATAGGTGATCTTATATTTTGAAAACGCCTCGCGGACATATTCCGGCCGCAACGTGCGCAAATGCACGACGGTTGCTCCGCAAATGAAGGGCCCGAAGAAGCCCACCATGAAGTCAATGGCGTGATTCGTCGGCAGGATGCTGAGGTAACGAACGCCCGGCGAAAAAGGATAAATGGAGGTGAGCGCAACGCACTGTTCGAGGTAGTTCTCGTGCGTCATCAGGCAGCCTTTGGGACGGCCGCCAGTGCCGGAAGAATAGACGATCGCCGCCAGGTCCTGTCGTGTGCGCGGTACGAAGGCTGGTTCTCCGCTCCCCGTGAACCCTTCCCATCGCGTGGCGCCTCGGAGCTCGGCGCTCTTGGGCGCCTCGGTCACCAAGACAGTTTTCACGTTCGTTGTTGTGGAACGGCCTTGGGCCTCGCTCAATTGGCGCCAGATTGGATATTCAGTGACGAGAGCATTTGCGCCGGAATGCTTCAGCAATTGCCATTGCTCGTCCGGCGTGAGCTTGTAGTCCAGCGGAACCAGCACGCCGCCAGCATAAAAAACTGCATAAGCGGAAATCAGCCACTTGGACTGATTGGTCATGATGATGCTGGCGCGATCGCCCGCACCGAAGCCCGCGTCTTCGAGCGCCTTGGCGAGCGGGTGGGCGCGCGCTTTGAAGTCCCGGTAAGTGAGCCGCTCTTTTTCTCGCTCGCGGTCGGATTCAATGACGCAGACTTCGTTTGAGAATTGATCCAGCGCATCTTTGAGAGCCGCGCCGATGGATTGGTATTGGGAAAGGTCCAGCATTACAGGCGGGACTGAATCCTCGAGGCCAGCGTGCGGAAGTCGCTTACGCCTTGCACTTCATAGTCGGGCAATTCAATGCCGAAATGATTTTCGAGGCGGCTCAGCATCTCGAGCGTCTCGAGACTATCAATGCCCAGCTTCTTGAAAAAATCGTCTTCCGGGGCGAGCGAGCCCGCCGGCACGTGGAAGTGCTTCGAGGCCAGATCCAGGACTTCCTGAGTGGTTTGCTCCAGTGTGCGCATGGAAGTCTCAATTTATCATCCTCGCGGGGAGAAAGAAAACCAAGTGGCGCCGGATTCGGCGGATTAGGCATCGCCCCGGAGTCGCGCAAGACAGCCCGAATCAAAGCAGCACCAGGCCGCGGCGAAACCCCAGGGAAACCGCTTCGGTGCGCGTGGCTGCACCCAGCTTGCCGAGGATGGAGGCGACGTGAAACTTAACGGTGTGTTCAGAGATGGAAAGTTTGGCGGCGATCTCCTTATTGACAAGGCCGCTGGCAAGCATTTCGAGTACTTCCCGCTCGCGAGGCGTGAGAGGTTCTGCGAGCTCCGCGAGAGGGGACAAGGCGGCCGAAGGCGCCGGCAGAGCTACTGCGATTGCCGACGGATGCACTACAACCAGCCCGGCCATGGCGGCTTCGAGGGCGGCAGCCAACTGCTCCGGGGAGACTTCCGAAGGAAGGATCGCGCGAACCCCGGCTCGCAGAGCTTCCGCAGTCCACCCGGGCCGGGGATGATCGCTCAACAGGAGCACGGCCGTTTCGGTGGCCAAATTCGAACTGAGGAGAGCATCCAATAGAGCTTCTGCGTTGTCACCCGACGCATCCCCCAAGACGACGTCCGGTTCGACATCCACGATCTGTTCCGAGAGGGATTCGAGGCTCGCGCTCCTGCCAACCACCGACACGCCGCGCATAGCGAGCAGATTCTCGAGTCCCCCACGAGCAAGAGGGGACGCAGCGACGATAAACACGCGAATCATGCGGCGACCGAACTCCTTTCTATACGGTGTTCGCCAATCTCGACTGCGACGCGGCGAACTCGTTCATAGTCGCCACGCAGGAATTCCAGGCGCAGGGGGCCACTGCGCTCGAGAGAACGGGCCAAGTCCCTGGTGGAATAGAAGGGATGCTCTTGCGCACCGAGCAGAATGTCGCCGGGCAAGAGCGACGCACGCGCCGCCGGACTGCCCGGTTCCACTTCAAGAATGAGCAGTCCGAAGGTGTGCGCATTCGCGCGCGGCACGCGCACGGGATCGAGCGTCACGCCGAGCCAGGCGGCACGCGGACCGGCAAAGAGGAATTGCTGGACGGCGTTGCTCGGTATCGCCAGCGCCAGCCGGCCCGCGACCATGGTGTTGATGCCAATCACGCGGCCGCACGCGTCGGCTAGAGGGCCGCCCGAATTCCCCGGAGCGAGGCGTACGTTTGCCTGCACCCAGGTCCGCGAACCAATGCCGCCGAGCGGTCCTACCGCGTGGATGACTCCCGTTGTGAGCGCTCCCAGGAAACCAAGTGGGTTGCCGATAGCGATGGCCAGTTCCCCCGGCCGAAGTTTAGAAGAATCCGCAGTACTAATTTGCGGCAAATCATTCGCGCTGATGCGAAGCGCAGCTAGGTCCAGCTGCGGATCGCGCGACGTGATGCCGGCAGCGAGTTCACGACCATCCCAGAGTTGTACGCGGGCATGCGAGCCGCGTGCCACGTGGGCGTTGGTAACGATCAGTCCATCTCCGCCCCAAATGACGCCTGAGCCGCTCGCGCGGTCGCCAGCCTCGATGAGCACCGTGGAGCGGCGAAGCTGTTCTGCGACTTCGCCGAAACCAGGGATACTCATGTCAGTTGTCTCCGCGCGGACGCTCGGACACCGCGACGCTCACTTCCTGGGCCGCGCCACCACGCACGATCTTTGCGGTCAGTGCTTTGCCGATGTTTTCCGGTTGCAGATGGGACTGCACGTCTTCGAAGCGCGCGATGCTTTGGCCGGCCAGCGAAACGAGAATGTCGCCGATCACCATTCCCGCTTTTTGTGCCGGGCTTCCGGGTTCGACTTCAAGAATGATTACGCCGGTTTTTTCCTTGGTTTCGAGCGAATGGCGAAGCGCCTCGGGCAAGCGTACCGTCTGGAGCCCGATGCCAAGATAGCCGCGCGGGATGCGGCCCTTCTCTAGCAGAGTATCCACGACGCGGTTGATATGAACGGGTGGAATAACCATCGCGCCAAAGCGCGCGAAGCGCGGCGTCACGATTCCGAGGACGTTTCCTTGTGCGTCCACGACCGCGCCTCCAACTGCGGTCGGCTGCAAGCCCACGTCCAGGCGTACGTAGGGAGTTAGCGACACGCCGGTCCACGAGCGGCGCTCGGTTGCCACGAGACTGACAACGCCGAGGGCGGCGACCGGACCGCTTACCCGAGTGCGACCGACAATCAAGGTGAGATGACCGGGCTTCAAGGATTCCACGGCGCCGAATTTCGCTGTGCCTGCGGTGGCTTCGGCGCACTTCAGGACGGCGAGGTCGGTCGAAGCATCGCGGCCCGCAAGTTCAGCGCCGACCACGCGGCCGTCCGGCAACGTCACCTGAATCTCCTCGTCGCGGCGCAGGGCGTGCTCGGCCGTGACGACAATACCGGCGCGCCAAACGACGCCGCTCGACGATCCACGCGATTCTGTATGCACGGCGACGGTCGAGCGAGCCGCGAGTTCTGTGGTTAGCGCCAGTGCGTTAGAAAGTTCCATAAGTTGTGCAGACATCTTTTTGTGGCCTCCTTGAACAAGATGCTCTAAACGGAGGCGTGTCTACATCTGCCATTTGGCTAGGTCCTGGCCTGGAAAGATGGGTAGGCTGGATTTTGAAACGGGCAGATCAGGGGAGATAAGGCATGGCGTCGCTGGATTCCACGAATTTCTTCAGCGCCGCCATGACCGTGGGACGCGCAAAGAGTTCGCAGAAGAGATCGATTTCGCGGCCGAGATCTTCGTGCGGAACCGGCTTGACGAATCTCTTGGCCGCGGCACGGGTGACGGCATCGAACTTCGTGATTTGCATTGCCGCAGAGCGGGCCGCCCTTAAGGTCTCGCCTTCCGCGGCGAGTTGAGCGACCAACCCCGCCACCTGAGCACGAGCAGCGTTGACACTTCGGCCGGTGAGCAGCAAGTCCCGCACGAAAGCGTTGCCGACATCACGCTTGAGGCGGGGGATTCCGCCGAATCCGGGGATCAGGCCGAGCCGCAGCTCCGGAAAGGCGAATCGCGCCATGGCGTCAGCAATGATCATGTCGCATGTCAGCGCGAGTTCAAAACCTCCGCCAAAACAGACGCCCGTGACAGCTGCGATGGTCACGAACGGTGCGGCATCAATGGCATTGAATACCGCATGGATACGCTCAATAAATGTCCGGACACCGGCAAGCCGCTCTTCGAGAGAAAGCTGCGCGGCGCGGTGATAAAGCTCTCTGAGGTCGGCGCCCGCGGAAAAACCAGCCCGGCGATTGCTGGACATGATGCACACGGCGGTATCCGGTATGAGCGCCGGAAAAGCGGCGACAAATTGTTCAAGCTCCTCGAGCATAGCGGTCCCGATTTCATTGGCAGGCTCGCCATCGAGCGTCAACTCGATCGCGCCATCGCGCCATTCCCAGCGAAGCGTCTTGCCGGTGAAGGACTTCACGCCTGGCTCCCGGCGGCTGATTTGCTTTCAAGCGCCTCAGCGTACATCGCACTGATTTCCTTTGCGAATCGCGCGCTAATGGCTTCCCGACGCAGTTTGCCCATCACCGTCAAAAGTCCGCTTTCGGGCGTAAGGTTCTCTGTGAGCACCGCGAAATTGCGAATTTGACGATAATGGGGAAGCTCAACATTCACGGTAGCCAGCGCCGACTCGACCGCGGCAGACGCGACAGCGCCGGTGACCAGCGCGCACAGAAAACCGCGTCCATTGCCGACCACAACAACGTGTTGCGCATTCGGAAGCAGCCGGGCCAGCTTCTCTTCGATCGGCTCGGGAGCAATGTTGTGGCCCGAGTTAAGCACAATAAGATTCTTGATCCGGCCAATGATGCGCCAATTGCCGCTAGCATTTACTTCGCCCTGATCTCCGGTGCGGAACCAGCCATCTTCCAGCACCCGCGCGGTCTCTTCCGGGCGGTTCCAGTAGCCCGGAAAAATATTCGGGCCGCGGACCACAATCTCCTCGTTTTCGCCGACTTTCATCTCGACGCCGTTTACCACTGTGCCCACGTACCCTGGCTCGACGGGAACGCGCGGATCATCGAGCGTGCAGATGGCAGTAGTTTCCGTAAGGCCATAGGCTTGCAAGACTGGAATGCCGAGCATGAGAAAAAACTGCTGCGTCTCCGGCGCGAGCGGCGCCGATCCGCAAATCAGCGCGCGAATATTCGGTCCGAAGCGCTGCTTGATCTTGCTGAAAATAAATCTGCGACCAAGACCCAGCCAGAAAGCATCGGCGGCGCGCCCTCGGCCCACGTGTTTCCGCAGCCACGCTTCGCGCGCCTTTCCGTAAAGCGACCGGATGGGCGCGGCCCGCTTGGACATTGCTTCTTCGACGCCGCGGCGCACCCGTTCGAGCAGCGTCGGCACATTCAAGAAATAGTGCGGCGAAGCGATCCGCATTTCGTCCGCCAGCTTGGCTAGATCCGTGGATAGGGTTAGAACACTTTCCCGCGAAAGACACGTAAGCAAGAAAATCCACGATGCCGCGAAACTGAACGGCCCGTAGTGAAAGACGCGGTCGGGCTCGTGCGTGGCCCCCATCAGCACATCGAGCCGCTCGCGCGTGCAACCAAGCATGTGGGTCACGTTGCCTACGTTCAGACAAACACCCTTGGGCTCGCCCGAGGTGCCGGAGGTGTAGATGATGGTGACCAGGTCCGCGTCCGCGCGAGGATTTGGCTCTTCGGGCGGCGCGTCCGGCGATGCGACTTCTTCGAGAACTTCATCAAAAAGAATCAACCTTCCCGCAGTCGACCACTGCGGCGGCAAGGCCTTGGCCACCGGCTCGCCGAGCGCTCGATCGCTCGCAAACAGAAACCGCGGCACACAATCCTTCATCATCGCGGCCAGTTCGGCCGGCGCCTGTCGCGCGTAAAGCGGCACGATGATAATGCCTTCCGCCAGCAAAGCGAGGTTGAAGGCCACCCAGCGAGCGGAGTTTGCCGCGAGGAGCGCGCACCGCTCCCCGGGTTGCAGTCCCTTGCCCCGCAGATGCGCGCGCACACGCTGCACCTGCTCGAGCAATTCTCTTCCGGAAACGCTGACGAACTCCTCTCCGTGAATTTCGCGCAGCACCACCCGGCTATCGGCCCGCTTTAGTTGTGCGACAATATCCTCGAGAAAATTCGGCATGGCGGCTCTAGACGGACATCAGCGCGACACAGTTCCAGTAACAGAGGGTTGCGGAGTGGCGGCGCAAGTGTCGTAGCGCTCGACGAGTTCGAGCAAAGTGTCATGCAACGGCGGAAGATAATCTTCCCAGGAAAGAACTCCGGAGCGCAGCGGGAATTCCGGATACGTGCTGCGCATGGCGTCTTCCAGAAAAGTACCCATCCGCGCCATGACCTTTAGATTTCGGACCACGGCTTTTCCAATCCCGACGCGCACCGCGTCCGCCTCCGCCACCAGCGTGTCCATCATCCTTATAAGCTTGGGCTCGAGATCGGGGTCATCGACGGTCAACAAGAGATGTTGATGCCCGCGCTCGCGCATCAGATTCCGTATGCGCTCGTCCATCGTGACTCCCGCCGAAGCCACCAGGCTCGGCATGCTGGTCACAATTCCGTGATATCGCGAGGAAACCATATACGTCGAGCTGCGAAGAATCGAAACAATCTGGAACATGTCGTAATCGTCGGAAGTAAACACCGGAAGGCCCGGCAGCGCTTCGGCGATATCGCGGCAAGCCACTGCGTCCAGCCTTTCCATCCCGACGAGAATCGGAAAAACGCGGTGCCTCTCGCGAAACGATGCCAGGGCCTTGGTGAAGCTCGAAATATAATGCCGGTATTTTGTCTCGACGCGCGATCCCGACTGGAAAAAATAGACCGTGCGGTACTGGCTGTCCTTATACGCTCCGGTAGTGAGGCGCGCGAGGTATTTCCCGATGGAAGCCTCGACCGGCCACACGAACGGATGAATCGGACAGAGCACCATGACGGGAGTCTTCTCGTCCCACCCGGCTTCACGCAAAGCTTTGCGGCCATAGGCCGGCGGATGCGGCTCAAACGTCCAGGCGGTATCGGTTCCCAGCTCCGTGGGAATGCCCAGCGAACTGAGAAGCTTCTGCGATTCCTCATTGCGCGTAATCACGAGAGAATCGTGCACGTACCGCGCGCACATCCTTTCAATGAGCCGATCCATGTGCCCGGCTTCGCCGCCGTAGCCGAGCGAAAGTTTGTTTTCCGCGGAAGCCAGACCAAGCGAGCCGATCATCATGGTCGTCAGCGCATTGGCGAACTTGCTCTTGAACATCGAACCTTCGCACGCGATCACGCCATGATTTTGCCGAACCTCACGAAACAAAAACGGCGGATACACATCCGGGAGATAAACCTGCTGGGTGCCCTCAAAATAGCCGCGCGTACGGTCGAAACTCTGCGTCATCACGCGGAACGCAACGTTTTCCGCGCCGAGGACGTGCCGGACCTGCCGCAGCATTTCCTGGACGCGAACGTCCGAACCGGTGTTTCGCGTGCCGTTGTAACCTGCAAACAGCAGCCGCAGTTTTTCGCCCGGTGTCCAGCGCCGCCCGAGCCCGAACATCCAGCCGAGCCGGGTGACTTCAATCAGCGCACTAACCCAGGCAACAAGAAGAAAGTCCGTCATGCGCGAGCGCCCCCGGCCGCAGCGGATTTCTCCGGTGTGTCCGTGTCCAGCTGCGGCCACGGCTTTGCCGGATAGTGAAATTTGTTCTCGCGGCTGAATTTCAGAAGCGGAAACGCATACGATGAAAATTTGGCCGGTGCCTCCCCAAGCTCGGCCACCACCCGCGAATTGTCGAACACCGTATTCCAATCCAGATAAGGCCAGAAAACTTTCAATAACGATGCTCCGCGGGCCACGGCACCTTTCCGGTTCGAAAGTCGATTCACGGTACCGGAAAACGTGCCGCCCATCCATGGCCAATACGCGGGACGCCGCCACCCGCCGGCTTCCGCGAGCGCATCCGTCAATTCCCTGTAGGTCTCTGACCCCGGGCCGGATGACAGATGATAAATGCCGTGCGCCGGTTCATCCTGCTGATGAATCGTAACGATGGCTTTGCTTACGTAATTCGCAGGTACGATATCGATTTTATCCCCGGGACGCAGCGGAAGAACAGGCATCCGAACAAGCACGTCGAACGCCCGGACCATATCAAATTGCGATGTCTCAGAACGGCGACTGTCTCCTAAGACAATCGCGGGCCGGAAAACCGTGTGCGGCACATCGGCAAGCAACCGGTGAAGCATGTCCTCGCCGAATTTTTTCGTTCGCGCGTAGGGATCGTAGTCGGAGCGCTCCCAATCAATGGCTGCGTCTTCGGTGACAACTTCGTTGCGCCGTTTTCCGGCGACGGCCACCGTGGACACATGGGAATACCGGCGAACACCGTTGCGATTCTGGGCCCGCCTCGCCAACTGAATCACCTCGAGGCCCCCACGCAAGTTGACGTTGAGGCACTGCCTCTCCGATTTGCGGTTCAAGGAGGCCGCACAATGGATGATCGAATCAGTCGTATCCACGAGCGCGTGGTATTCATCGTCAGAAAGACCGAACCGCTCGCTCGTCAAGTCGCCGCGAAAGACTCGCACGCGCGACTCGAGGTACTCGTAAAACTCGCGAAATCCGAAATGAAGCTGCAGCGAAGTCCACAAACGCTCTCGCGCTTCTTCTTCGCTCTTCCCGCGAACCAGAAGATTCAGCGTGTCGCGGTGTCCGGTGAACAGTCCCGCGGCGACGTAGCTGCCCAAGTACCCGGTCGTGCCGGTTAGGAAGATCGCCATAGTGGGTCCGAGGGCGCCCGAGAATTGGAGACAACAGCGGCCCGGGCATATTCAGGAGACCAATCCAGCTCGCGGGGAGCGCGCGATTCGAGCGGGCGGCCCTCCATCAAGGGATAGCACCACCGGCGCAGCGCCGGAATGTGCACGTTGATCCAGTAATCCCACCAGTCGATCGATTCGGGAGCAAAATCGAAAATCGCCTTCTCTTCAGCAGAGAGCGCCGCGGAGAGGAGCCTGGCGTTCTCGCATTCGAACACGTGCTCATTGTGAAGAATGAACGGCTCATACAGCTCAATCAGTTTTTCGGCGCGGATCAGCTCGCGCTCCTGCTTCGCCAGCGGAGCCTTCTTCATGTGCATGGAAACCGCCGCACGGTTAATCCTGGAAATGACCGCCTTCTGCATCGGAATGGACAGGCGCTCGTAGCGCTGCTTTGAAACGGGTATCGTTTCGAATTTGACCTTGAGCCAGTGTTCGATCCCCTGCTGTGTTCGGTAGTGTTTCCGGTGCGCCAGGCCGGTTAGCTCAATGCTGCGGCCCATGTTGACCGGATTGATCGCCGAAGTCGCCAGCTGATACATCCCCGCATGCCGCCGCGAAATCACCGCCGCCGCGATCAGCGTCATGCCACGGCAAACCATATCCACGGGGATCACATCGAGGCATTTGCGCTCATTCGAAGGCAGTTGCCTGAAATTGGTTCCCAGCAAATACGACAGCGGACCCGAAGTGTTGATTCCTTCGTTCCAGCCTGTGAACGGGGAACGCTCCGAACTCTCGACGATCGAAGGCCGCACAATGGCAATGGGCAACTCGCCGCTGCTGCGCGCCAGCATGGACTCGCCAAGACTTTTCGTAAACGTGTAGGTATTCGGCCAGCCCAAATGCTGCGCGCGGCGCAAGCCGATGCGCACCAGCCGGTTGCGCGCCCAGCGGAGCCGGTTCCGCTTCAACACGCCGTCCAGCTCCGTCGCGGGCACAATCGACGGATCGCCTCCCCGCCCAAGCGCCTGCCGCCGAAGCGCTTTCGTGAGTTCCGGGCTTTCCGCGCGCTCTTCGACGCGCCGGATCGTTTCGCGCAACGAAGCGATCTCCTTCTCTGCATTGAACGCCGCATCGCGCGCAGGATTGTAGTTGTCCTCGAATTCTTCCGTCACTCGCCCGTCGCGCATGCCCACGACATAGCAGGTCGAAAGATGCATTAACCCGGCGTGGTCGCATTTGCGCAGGAAATCGAGCAGATGCAGCGTCGAATCCACATTGGAAGAAAGCGCGTCGCGCAAATCCGGGTTGAAATCCGTCAGCCCCGCGCTGTTCACCACCAAATCGAGCGACTTTCTCAATCGAGCTTCGGTCTTCTCGTCCAAGCCCAGTCCCGGCAAGCCCACATCGCCTTCGACGACCTCAACTTTCTCCTCCAGCAGCGCGCCCAATTTGCGCCCGTATTTCTCCTCTAGCGTATCGAACGCCGGCGATTCCTCGATAATTTTTTGAAAGCGCCTCTGCGCCGAGGTGGTCCGGTTTCTGCGAATCAGCAGCGTAATCTTGGCAATCTTCGGCACATTTTCCAGCAGATCGACCAGCCAAACTTTGCCAATAAATCCGGTGACGCCAATCAACAGAATGTGCCGGTTCGCAAGCGTTTCACGTACCGCCAACGGGCCATGGCGGGCCCCCTCGCCGAACAACGCCACGGACTTGCTCCCAGCAGGCGCGGGACGCACCGCCGTTTGCAGCGCGCTTTCGAGCTGCCCGGGGTCTCCTTTCCAGCCCAGCTGCCGCAGCAATCTCTCCTGCGAAATGCGCCCGTCGGTGGCGCCGCTGGTCAGCCAGGCAAGCGGCCCGCGCGGCCGCACGATGGGATCGAGCAGGCGCCCGGTAGCGTGCGCGTTGCGAAACTCCAAGCGGTTGGAAAGAAACGCTTCGACGCCGAGATGCTCGGCGAGCGGCCGCAAAATATGGTCGAGCAATTGGCCGACCAGCACAATGCGCTCGCCGTTCTGCCCCGCGCCGAGCAATTTCTCGACCGCTTCGCGGCGAAGCTGGGGCTTCAGCACATAGTGGAAATACTCTTCGCCGAGAAGATCGAGGCGGTCGCGGCTAACGCCCCGCAGCAGCGTGTGCAGCAGCCTCGTGGCAAACGTCCGGTTTACCGCATAATCGATGGGCCGGGTCACGGTCATCCAGGCCATTCCGGCGCGTCGCGCCCAGCGCTCGGCAAAACTCTGCGCGTTCCACGTAAAAAACCCCACCGGACGCAAAGCCCCCAGCTCCAGCAAAGAGCCTTCGACGCGCCAATAGGTCGCCGGGCACACCGGCCTATCGCCGTTCCCGGGCTTCGAGTTGGTCGCTGGGTCAGCCATTGCCATTGGAAACAACCGGCCACTGCCAGGCCGCTCTGAAAAGGTCACGCAAATCTGCTCTGAAAGTATGAATAGTATTCGCACCCTAAATCATTTCATTCAGGATCGAATGCCAAACTGGCGCCCGCGCCCACACCCGTGTTGGTCCCCGACCGGAGCAGGCGTCGGCTGCCTAGGGAAGTGTAAAAGTAGCATCCTCAGCGGCTTATCGCAAGGCGAGCGCCGGCTTTGTAGTTCGCCGGCTTGCGACATCCCGACCTCTCGGGTGTTACCCGAATTCACGAGCTTAGCCATCGACCGATGGTCAGGCGATGCTCCGGGGGTTGCGGGGCAACCTTGGATTCCCGTAGCACTGCTCATCTGGAAAGTCAGGGAGGGAAGGGTGTCAAGAATTCCAAGTTCCGGGACGGAGGAATCGCAAGGACCGCTTTGATGCTACCTGGTATATCGGGGAACAACCTGCGTGCGGCTAACGTCTGCTGTGCACCACAGCCCCGCAGCAGCTTCAGAGGCTGAACCTCGGTCGCTGCCGCCTGACCGTACTTCTGCGGAATGCAGAACTTGGACCCGGAAGGCCAACGACGCTATACACCCCAGCCATAGCGCTCGGCGTGCTCCAGCGTGCGCTGCATCTCTTCACGCAGCATCTCCGTGAACACAGATCCGCCGATGGTGCTCGCGCCGGGTTGGGCGATATCTGCCGTGCGGTACCCGCCCGTGAGAACGCGATGCAGCGACTGCTCGACCCAATCCGCTTCGAGCGAAAGTCCAAACGCATCGCGCAGCATCAAGGTCGCGCTAAGGATCGATCCAACCGGATTGGCGGAATCCGTGCCCACAAGCGATGGCGCGGAGCCGTGAATCGGCTCGAAGAGCGGCGCGCCGGTCCCAAAGCTGGCCGAAGGAATCAATCCGATCGAGCCCACCAGCGCCGCGGCCGCATCGCTTAAAATGTCCCCGAACATGTTGCTGGCGAGCAGCACGTCAAACTGCGAAGGCTTCAGCGTGAGTTGCATCGCCGCGTTATCCACATACATGTGTTCGAGTTTCACCGAAGCGTAGACAGCGCTCATGGCCACGACGGTGCGCCGCCAGAGCGCGGAACTCATCAAAACGTTGGCCTTGTCCACCGAGCACAGCCGCCGCGAGCGATTCTCGGCCCGCGCATACGCAAACGTCGCGATCCGTTCGATCTCCGGCGTCGAATAGGATTCCGTGTCCCAAGCGCGCTCAACGCCATTTTCGGAAACGTTGCCCCGCTCGCCGAAGTACATCCCTCCAGCAAGCTCGCGCACAATCTCAATATCCAGATCGCCCAAGCGCTCCGGCTTCAGCGGAGAAATTCCGCGCAACGGTTCCAGCAGTTTGACCGGACGCACGTTGACATAAAGACCGAGCCCTTTGCGCAAACCAAGCAATCCGCTCTCCGGCCGCTTCCCCACGGGCAGCGAATCCCACTTTGCGCCTCCAACAGCCCCTAGAAAAACCGCGTCCGCTTTGCGGCAAGCATCCAGCGTTTCATTGGGAAGCGGCGTGCCCGCCCGATCGATAGCCGCGCCACCGATTGGAAATTCGTGCAGATCAAACTCGTGGCTGAATTCGTGTGCACACTCGCGCAGTACGGTTGCCGCGGCGCAGGTAACTTCCGGCCCGATGCCGTCTCCTGGCAGAAGAACAATGGTCTTTTTCATCTGGGTCCCCAATTACTGCAAAGCGCTCCAAGCCCAGCCTGGTCCTTCGGCAACTAGGCCGCTGAAGTCGCTTCCGCAGCGACCGCCGTGGGGCGACGCCGCATCACTTCATGCGCGATAGCCACCAGGTCCCGCGGGCGCACCTGCTTCGCTACATCCGCCAGCGCCGTCACGCGTCGGTAGCACTCCCCCAATTCCTCATCGCTCGGCTCATAGCCAAGGTTTCGCAAGCTCACCTTCAGCGCATTGCGCCCGGAATGTTTCCCAAGCACAAACGACCGCGCAGGCACTCCCACGGTCTCCGGCGAAATGATCTCGTAGGTCAAAGGATTCTTGATAATTCCGTCCTGGTGAATCCCCGCTTCATGCGCGAAAGCGTTCGCGCCCACAACCGCCTTGTTGGGCGCCACCACAGCCCCGGTAATCTCGGAAAGCATCCGGCTCGACCGGAACAGCTCCTGCAACTTTATCCCCGTGGTCACGCCAAAACTTTCCTTGCGCACGGCCAGCGCTACGGCAATCTCTTCCAGGGCCGCATTCCCCGCCCGTTCGCCGATTCCGTTGATGGTGCACTCAATCTGCCGTACTCCCGCGCGAACCGCCGCCAGCGAGTTGGCCACCGCCAACCCCAAATCGTCATGGCAATGCGCGCTCAAGGTGACGCCCTGGGGATCGCCGAGATGCTCGCGCACTTGCTCGAACATCGCGCCATACTCATCCGGCACCGCGTAACCCACCGTGTCCGGGAGATTCAAAATTGTTGCGCCCGCATCCACCGCCACCTGGCAAACCTGGCACAAAAATCCGATGTCGGTGCGCCCGGCGTCTTCCGCCGAAAACTCCACTTCTCCAACGCTCTGCCGCCCCAAGCGGATCATCGATCGAATGGCTTCGAGCGCGTGCTCGCGCGTCATGTTCAGCTTCACGCGAAGATGTAGATCCGATGTCGCAAGAAAAATGTGCAACCGCGGCGCCGCCGCCGGCTCCAGCGCTTCGATGGCCGCATTCACATCGTCCTTCTTGGCGCGCGCCAAAGCAGCGATAGGAACGTTCTGAACTTCCCGCGCCACCTGTCGCACGGCCTCCAGATCACCCCGCGAAGAAATAGGAAATCCAGCCTCAATAACGTCCACTCCGAGGGCCGCAAGCTGCCGCGCCATGCGGATCTTTTCCTCGGTGTTCATGGAGAAGCCCGGCGATTGTTCGCCGTCGCGCAACGTGGTGTCGAAGATGCGTACGGAGTCCATGGAGTACCCCCAGCTAGTAGTAAGACAGATGAGGCGCTCACGGTCAAATTTATCTTTGTTCTGCTTTTGATAATCATGGCTTATACTGCCCAGGAAGGCAAAGACCATGGATCTCGGCGAACTCCAGGTATTTCTGATGGTTGCTAAGGAAGGCAGCTTCTCCCGCGCCGCCGAGCGCCTCTACCGCACCCAGCCCGCCGTAAGCCTGACGATCCGCAAACTCGAGGTCGGCCTGGGCCAGCCGCTCTTTGTCCGCGGCGCCCGCCCGGTCCGTATGACCGATGCGGGAACCCTTCTCAAAGACTACGCCGAGCGCCTGATCAATCTCCGCGACGAAGTAAAAAAAGGACTTAGCGAGCTCGAAGGCCTCACCCGCGGCGAGCTCTCCCTGGGCGTCAACGAAAGCTCCATTCACGCCCTTCTGGCCGCCCTGGCCACCTTTCGCCAGCTTCATCCCGGCGTCCTGGTCCGCGTCCATCGTATGTTCTCCCGCGACATCCCCCGCGAAGTCCTCAATTACCGGCTCGACGTCGGGGCCGTCTCCTACGTTCCACAGGAGCCCGAGCTGCAAGCCACAGAAATCCTAAAAGACGAACTCACCCTGGTAGTTCCGCCAAAACACGCCCTCGCCAAGAAGCGCGAAGTCGACGTCGCCGACCTCGGCAACGAAGACTTCATAGCCCACAGCGTCGAATCCCCTTATCGCCGCCGCGTCATCGAGCTCTTCTCGAGAAACCGCACCGAGCTAAAAATGCCCATCGAAATGCCTACCATCGAAAGCATCAAGCGCTTCGTGCAAATGGGCATGGGCGTCGCCATCGTCCCGCGCATGTGCGTCCAGTGGGAGATCGAGCACGGCTGGATGAAAGAAGTAAAAGTGCGGCAACTGAACATGCCGCGTCACGTCTATCTAGTCTCGCGGCGCGGCGCCCGCCTGCCCCACGCCGCCGCCGAACTCATGCGCATCCTGCGCCAAGCTTGAAAATACGAGGCGAGATTCCGCAAAGCAGGCGCCACGCTCCGAAGGCGCACCAAGAGGAAGGATAGGCTGAAGCCTTCGCTAGACACGCGACGCGACTAATTCTTTGCTTCGAGCGCCGCTTCGACCGTTGGAAAGTTCGGAAGCAATCTGGTTAGCCCGGCAACCTGCAGCACCGCCGTCCCCTGCTGCGTCAGTCCAGCGATGGCGAACGATTTCCCAAGGTTCCGTCGGTGCACGAACAACGACACTAGAGCTCCCACTCCCGCGGAATCCAGAAACGATACCCCGCTCATATCGAGCACCAAGTGCGCCGCAGGCTCCGGCCGCAGGGTCTGCATGAAGTTATGAACGGTCTCAAGACTTAGCTTCCCGTTGAGCCGGGTCACAAGATTGGTCCCGTTCGACACCGAAGCCTTTTCCAGATCAAGCTGTGCTGGTTGCATACCCTCTGGACGTTAACGCAGGCCGTGTCCTTCCGGCATTAATATTCTTTAACAATCGAGCGTTCGCAGGGCGTTCCCGACTTGCACGTGTCAATTCGCCACTGAAATCCGGTAAATCTTTTCCGCTCCATCATCGGAAACGAGCAACGCCCCATCCGGCGCCACCGTCACTCCCACCGGCCTCCCAGACACGTCGGGCCCGCTTGGATTAGGCACCAACCCGGTCATAAACGGCACTGGATCTGCCGACGGCTGCCCGTCCGTAAACGCCACAAACGCAATCTGGTATCCCGACCGTGTCGCCCGGTTCCACGAACCGTGCTCGGCCACGAACGCCCCGCCCCAATAGCTCTTGGGAAACTGCTTCCCGGTATAAAACACAAACTGCAGCGGAGCCACATGGGCCCCCAACAGCACATCCGGAATAATCGCCTTGGTCACCAGCTCCGGCTTCTGCGGCTTTACCCGCTCATCGACATTGTTTCCGATGTAGCTATACGGCCAGCCGTAAAATCCTCCGTCCTTCACGGAGGTAAAATAATCAGGCGGCAGATTGTCTCCCAGTTCGTCGCGTTCATTTACGCTAGTCCACACCGCTCCGGTCACCGGCTCGATCGCCAATCCCACCGGATTCCGGAGCCCGCTTGCAAACAACCGCGCGTTCTTTCCATCCGGATCGCAAATCGTAATGGCCGCGCGAATCGGCTCCTCACCTGTATTAATGTTCGAAGCCGATCCCACCCCAACAAATAAGTGTTTCCCATCCGCGGAGAACGCCACCGAGCGCGTGTCGTGCCCGCCGGACGGTAGCCACATCAGGTGTTCTGCTTCGCCAAGCCGTTTGGAGGTCTTCGAATCATAGTGGAATCGCACCAGTTCGTTCATATTCCCGACGTACACGTAGTCGTCCTTGAACGCGATGCCGAACGCGCGCCTGGTGCCCGTTGCAAACACCTCGCGCTGTTGCGCCCCGCCCGTGTTCCGCGGATCCCGCAACACTACAATCTGGTTCGCTCCGGTCTCCGCCAAAAAAATATCCCCATTCGGCGCCACCGTAAGCCACCGCGGCCTCTTGAAGTCCGACGCGTAGACACTGATCTGAAACCCTGGTGGCACGGTGGGAAGAAAACCCGCGGGCGGCGCTTCATGGCGCGGTCCATTCCCCGCCGACTTCGTCGCATAAGGCGCCGGAAGCTGGGGCTTCTGCCCATGCGTAACCTGAGCGGAAAGAACACCAGGCAAAATCAAAAAAGTACCGATTGCGGAAACTGCGCGAAGGGGCATGGTCATAAAACTCTCCTCAGTTCGTTTTTTCAGGCTTCTGTATCATGCCTCGTACGGGCACTTCGTTCCAAGCCCCATGGTTCGAAAAGCAGGAGAGGGTCCCCTCGCCGTAACGCCTTTGGTTCCAAAACGTAGTCCGTCGCGAAACATCCAATGCATCACGGCAAGCGTATACTGTAATGGAATGCGGTTTAGGGAGTCTTCACCATGCGTGCTGTGCTGATGGCTTTTTTGATTCTTGCCGGAATCGGAGTCCTTGCCTGGGCCACAGCCAAGCCCAACGACGGCCGCGCCAACGCTAAAGCCGCATTCCCGAAACCCGCCGTCGATGCTCCTCTCGCTTCTTCAAAATCCGAAGAAACAGCCGTCGTCGCGGGTGGCTGCTTCTGGGGCATTCAAGCCGTCTTCCAGCACCTGAAAGGAGTGACCTCTTCAATTTCCGGCTACTCCGGCGGGGCGGCCAGGACCGCCCACTATGGCGATGTCAGTACCGGGGAAACCGGCCACGCCGAATCCGTAAAAATAGTTTTCGATCCTTCGCAAATCTCTTACGGCCAGATTCTCATGATCTTTTTTTCCGTCGGCCACAATCCCACGGAGCTCAATCGCCAGGGCCCGGACTACGGCACGCAATACCGCTCGTCCATTTTCTATTCGAATGAGGGACAGAAGAAAATCGCCGAAACTTATATCACGCAACTCAACGCGGCAAAGATCTATTCGCAACCCATCGTCACTCAGGTTGTCCCGCTGCAGGCCTTCTACGCCGCCGAGGACTACCACCAGAACTACCTCAAGCACCATTCCTACGAGCCCTATATCATGATCAACGACCTGCCAAAACTCACCAGCCTGAAAAACGAATACCCGGAGCTTTATCGCAAGGACTAAAAATCGTAAGTCCCTAGCGTCCGCAGACTTTCCCGCCCCTGCTCCCCTCTCGCTCGAGCAAGTCCCTTCTAGGCGCACGGCCGCAAGCCGCGTTTCCGTCCACGGGTGCCTGAATGAGTACAGCTTGTTTTTTCCGCGGCGCGTCTCAGGCTAGAGTGGAATGGGCCGGCTCGCGCCGTGCCCGAACGTCTTTCGACACAGGAAAAGAAAGAGGAACTACCGATGAGGGCAATCGTATGTGGGGCGTGTCTGCTCTTTACTCTCACTTCTGCGGCCAAGGCCCAGGAGGCTCATAGCCGCGCTAACTCGAACCAGGTGA
The DNA here is from genome assembly GCA_013289825.1 of Acidobacteriota bacterium. Classification (GTDB taxonomy): domain Bacteria; phylum Acidobacteriota; class Terriglobia; order Acidiferrales; family UBA7541; genus Acidiferrum. The sequence goes on from JABCZF010000040.1 coordinate 21,027, forward strand.
CTGTTGAATTCAAGAACACCGACGGCCAGAGCGTGGGTTCGGCCCAGCTTTCCAGCACGCCGAAAGGCATCAAAATCACACTGGACGTCAAGAATCTGGCACCGGGCGAACACTCCATCCACATTCATCAAGTCGCAAAATGCGAACCTCCCGACTTCAAAACCGCCGGCCCGCACTTCAATCCCGGCAGCGCAGAGCACAGCCACGGCGCAGCACCTGCCGGCGACATCCCGAATTTTTCGCTCATCGTCGGCGCCGACGGCACCGCCCACGTTTCTGTCGTCGCGCCCAACGTAACCCTCGGCGACGATGACCACTCCGTCTTCAGCAATGGAGGAACTGCGATGGTGATTCACGCCGTAGCACGCGGCACAGGAACAGCTGCCCCGGCACGAATCGCCTGCGGCATCATCAGTAAACGGTAACAAAACGGCTCCCACGGCGCCCGCATCGATTCGGCTACGGGCGTTCCGTCACCGGCTTACCCCCGGCTCCCGGCAACGCTCGCTTGTGGCCTCCGGTCACTTCGCCTTCGAACAGCATCTCCAGGTTGGGATACCCATAGATTGTCGGCGCATGATTCTGCATCAACCCGCCGGTGTCTGCCGTCGGCCCATAATTACTGTGCAAATCATGCGCCAGCATTCTCAGCATGGCCATCTGCTGTCCCCGATGATGGGAGGTGTGCGCTATCCGCCGCATCATCACCCACGCCCGCGACCGCGCGACATCGAAAAACTTCGTCACGCCCTCCCACCACGCTTCCTCTTTCGGGCGCAGTTGCTCCAGCCGTTTGCCGCTGTGTTCTGCATACCGTTTCATGAATTCCAGCCGCGTCTCTTGTACCGGCAAAGGTGGCTCGCCCACCTCGATTCCCAGCATGGTGCGGAACCACAGATCTTCGCTCACGCACTGATGAATCATCTGTTCCCTTACGCTGCGCCCGCGCGGATCGTTCGCATTCGGCCGGAACGCTAAGTCTTCCTCGCCAAACTCGCTCCACACACTGACCACCTTGACCCGCTCGGTCTCGTAAGTCTCCACCATAAAGTCGTATCTCATCACTGCCTCCGTGTCGGAGATGCGCCACGCGCCTTCCATTCCACTTGGTCAACCAACTCTGCCTTTTGATGCGTGCATCTGTTCGAGTGACTACGGAGACTTCGGACGGCCTGTCACGGCCATGCCCTGCCCCCGCCAGCAATTCCTGCCGACTCTTGGCGTTACGTATAACAGTTGACATACCCTGTCGCGTGGAGTATCTATTCCCGCACGCGCGCCCCGCCTCTACCTCCCTAGTTTCGACGCGCGAACGTCCAAATTTCCAAGGAGCCCAATATGCCTGACAATGTTCGACCCATCCCCGAGGGATACCATTCCATTTCTCCTGCGATCACTTGTAAAAACGCCGCGGCCGCCCTGGACTTCTACAAAGAAGCCTTCGGCGCCACCGAAATGATTCGCATGTCCGGCCCCGGCGGCATGATCACGCACGCCGAGCTACGCATCGGCGATTCCGTAATCTTCGTCTCCGATGAATTCCCCGGAATGTCCGCCGCTCCGGCCCCAGGTGTGACACCTTCCTCCTACCTTTTTCTCTATACACCGGACGTAGACACGGTCTTCAACCGCGCCCTAGCTGCTGGCGCCCAAGTCGCCATGCCAGTAACCGACATGTTCTGGGGCGATCGCTACGGCAAGCTCACCGACCCCTTCGGCCACAGTTGGGGAGTAGCCACCCACGTCGAAGACGTCTCCCCCGACGACATGGCCCGCCGCTCGGCGGAATGGACCGCCAGCATGAGCAAAGCCGCCGCCGCTGGCCAAAACTAACAACTCTATCGATGTAGTTCAGGGCCAAACTCTGAGTCTATGCCGTGGTGCGCAGCGCCGCCCCTTCTGTCTAGAGGGGCGGCGCTATTTTTTGTCTAGGAGTCTCCCCCACCCGCCGCTGTCTACACCTCAAGCTACTCATGCGGGAACGGCAAGTCTGCAGTTCTTGGGTTGTTGATCCCCAGCGCCCGGATGTATCGCCGTTAGAGTGAGTTTGCGTCCATTCAACCAAATAGCCACTCAAGAAATGTCTTCCGACGGCGGGGTGCGCAACTCTCGTTTTTCGAGGGTGGGTCCTTGGCCATCGCTCGCGCTCGCCCGCCGTCTCCCGGTTGCCAATATCCATAAACGCATCTCGTTCCACGCCGCGAGCAATCATGGGTATCGTGAATAACCCCATCGATCACCGCTGTCAGATGTTTCGAGACACTAACGACCAATCGGCCAGCCGGCAATTCGTCGCTACGCAGATGCACGGTGCATCCCGAACCGATCTGCATCGTCGGCGTCCACACCCAACCCAGGGACTTCATGACACGTTTAATCGACGTTTTATAGACGCCCGTTCTAGCGTTGCTCTTTCCACGTTTCCGTTTGCCGGTGCGCTCGTGCATCGCCGCACTATTGACCAGGTCATAGACCTGCTGATACCGCTGCCCGGTCGCAATCGCTATCGCCCGAACAACACAATCGCCCGCCTTGCCCCTGTATCCAGCAGCCCGGCGCCCCCCATCATCAAACTGAAAATGTCGGCCCATATCTGTTTTGCGTCGCCCCTGGCAATAATATCCATTTCCTTGCCCGCATCTCGGATAAAGCGCCGTTTTTGCGGGGGAACAGACGGATGAACCCGGCTCATGAGAATTCTCTTGGCAGCACTCAGTCGGACAGCGGTTTTCTGCATCCTAGAGGCTTGACAGCAACCCCCCGCTGCCCTATGTTCTCCTACTAAGCAAGTGGAAGTCAGAAGCTCCCCCTGCTCCCGAAAATTTCCGCTCTGGAGGTACCCATGCCATTAAGCCTTGCAACGCTTTCCATGGTGGCTTCTCCTGTGTCCGTGCAAGAAGGCCTGAAGATTCTGGAACGCGATGACTATCGCTGCCAATACTGCGGCCTGGACGGCCGGACCAGCTTCGAAAACGCCCTGGTGATGCGCGTGGATTTCGTCCACCCGCGCGCCCGCAAGGGAAAGAAAGATCCCAGCAACCTGGTCGCCTGTTGCACTCCCTGCAACACCATCAAAGGCACGAAGATCTACGCCAACTTCGACGAAGCCAAATCCTTCGTCTTAAAACAGCGCGAAGATCTCCGCAAAGTTTGGCAATCCAAATCCGCGCGCCAATCCGCCAAACCAGCGATTGCGTGAACCGCTCTCACCGCTTCTAGGATCTCGACGAGCAAGGAAGACCGCAGGCCGGGCACGACGCGCTGCGCCGGTCTTCTTTCTTTAGCGCGGGCCAAGCAGATGCTCTAAATTACAACCGAACTCCGGCCGCAATCTCGCCGGTCATCGACGTATGTATCCAGGCTTCCGCGGCCATAAGGTGCAGCACGAAACCAATCCAAAATGCGATCCCGAAGAATTCCCGCGGCGTCAAACCAGTTAGAGGGCTCGTCGCAAAAAGCACTCCGATGATCGGCCGGATCGCAGCCACCGCAAGCCCAATCGAAAAAGCCCGAATCATCCACTCGCGGTGCAACGCCACCTCACGCCGCCGGATATGCCAAAACGCTTTGCACAGTGCCCATAAGAAAAATGTCCCAAACAAAGTAGTCGCCGCCACCTGATTCACGCCGCCAATCGCGGGCATCCCAAAGCTCATCACCAAAGCAGAGATTCCAATGACCAACCCGCAAACCACAAAAACACGCCCGCTTAAACGGTGCCATACGAGGTGCCGCGCCCGAATCCGTGAACTGAACTGCAGCGGCCCCAAGATCATGAAAAGTATTCCAGGCACAATATGCACAAGCGTAAGAATCGGATGCCACGCAAACAAATCATCTAAGGCGGCGAGCTGTGCCAATCGAGGATTGGAGGAAACCGCGGGTGGACGATAACCATGCGCCACGATCGGTACCAGATGGGCGGTCCTCCGCACGCCGATCGCAACTCCGATAAGCGCGAGGAAAATTACAGCGCTCCATAGCGCCCGCTGCCTGCCAATTCCTGGCCTCATACCTGCTACTACGTTCCATGCGCTTGCGGGCTTTGAACGGCACGCACAATAAGACGGACCGTTTTCGAAACTGCCATTCCGTGAAATTGGCTGGCCTGGCCGCGGCCGCCGTCGGCCCTGCCTCTAGGTCATTTCGACACCGAAGTGGGACGCCACGATACCTTCAAGATCATGCACCGAATCGCGAACCTTCGAAAGCATGCTTTCGCGCGCCGGTTCGCTGAGGAGCTTGGCGACTCGGAACCTATTCCAGCTTGCTTTAATCTTCAAACGCAGGTCGTTCAGAAGAGCAAGAGCGCGAGGTTTGCCCGAAAACGATTCCCGGTCGAGAGCCGCTTCCAGGCTGTTGGCAAGCCTTTCCAGGTTTCTTATACGATTCTCCAGCTCATTTTCCGGCGCAGAGGCATTTAGTTGTGGTGATCTATTTTGGCTTCTCACTGCGGCCTGCGGAATCCCAGCAACGGAGCGGTCTAAGCCCATAAACATCCTCCTCGGCCAGCATTTTCATCTAGCGTGGGTTGTTGTCCCATCTCCGAGTGACACCCCTACAGCTGCAACCACGCTGCCAAGAGGGGTATTTTCTGGAAGACTATGAGATCAAGCGACTTATTCGATGTTCGCTCAAGACATCTGCGAAATACAAACGTACTAGAACTGGGAAAATGTTCACCCTAATAGCAGCTAGGCTAAAGGAATTCGCGAGGTTCCTAGGACATAAACGACCCTCTTGCTCCAGACGTTGGGCGAAAAAATATCCTCAGAGATCCCCGCCTCTAAAGTCTGCGGCTCGTCTTTCACCCGGTAGTGACCGGCGCGACCCCCGATCGTTTCAGGTTCAACCTCGTGGTTTTTGAGGCTGGTTCATTGGCCCTTTGTTCCAATTTCGTTCGATTTCTTGCCACTCGTCACTCGCCATTTCGGCTCGGAACCATCCAGTGTGCTAGCATGCTCGAGCCTTGTCGCAGAAAGCTCAGAAGAACACCCTGTGGTTCTCCGTGGTGGTCCTTTTCGCCATCAACATCCTCAATTTCTACGACCGCCAGGTCCCCGGAGCCCTCGTCGAGCCCATGCGCAAGGAATTTCATCTTAACGACACGCAGATCGGCCTCCTCGCCAGCGCCTTCATCTGGATTTACGCCATCGTCGGCGTGCCCCTCGGTCGCCTCGCCGATTCCGCCAGCCGCAAGAAACTCCTCGCATGGGGTGTCATCATCTGGACCGCGCTGACAGCTTCGGCCGGCCTCGCCCACACCTACGCGCTGCTGCTATTCTCGCGCGTCGGCGTTGGAGTCGGCGAAGCCGCTTGCGCTCCCACAGCGACCAGCTGGCTCGGCGATCTTTTCCCTCCCGCCAAACGCTCTCGCGTCCTGGCACTCTTCATGCTCGGCGTACCGGTTGGCGGCGCGTTGGGCTATTTCTTCAGCGGTCCGCTAGCCGAAGCCTACGGCTGGCGCGTGGCGATGGTTTTTGCCGCTGTCCCCGCTTTGCTCCTTGTTCCGGCTTTGCTCACACTCCAAGAACCCCAACGCGGCGCAAGCGAACTACATCCCGTACCGCTGGCCCGTGCGTCCATGTGGAACGTCCTGCGCATCCCGACGCTCTGGTGGATCATCGCCTCCGGCGCACTGCTGAACTTCAATGCCTACGCGTTCGGCACCTTCCTGCCCGCGTTTTTCAGCCGCGTCCACGGCCTCTCGCTGGCGAGATCGGGGGTCGCCACGGGCGTCGTGTATCTAGCCGGAGGCGTCAGCGGCGGAGCCATCGCCGGCTACCTCGGCGATGCCATCGTCCATCGCCGCAAAGACGGCCGCCTGCTGTACGCCGCGGTCTTTGCATCTCTGGCCATACCCTTTGCCTGCGCTGGAATCCTGCGACCGGCCGGCTCTTTGTACTCGGCTATGGCCTTCCTCGCGCTGACCTATGCCGCTCTTACGACGTACTACGGCCTGGTCTACTCCGCAATCCAGGACATCGTGGCCCCGAACCAGCGCGGCTCCGCCATGGCCATCTATTTCATGGCCATGTACATGTGCGGAGCCTCCTTCGGTCCGCTGCTCACCGGCAAATTGAGTGACGTCCTCGCCCACCGCGCCGCCGCGCTGGCGGGCTCCACGGCGGCGACCGAAGCTTTCCGTGCCACCGGCCTGCAACAAGCCATGCTGATCATCCCGGTTCTCTGCTCAGCGCTATCCTTTGTGCTGTACATGGGCTCGCGCAGAATCACCGGGGACATCCGGAAGCGCGAAGCGGCCGCTCACCTGGCGACGGCGGACGCGTCTTAGCTCCTGACAGATAAAATGTGCAGGCAGCATGTACCGGTAGATTGAACAAGGTAGAATGGACCTATGGGTTGGGTGAAGAATGAAATCCGTTAAACAACAAGACAAAAAGACCGATGAAAAACTGTCTCGCTCTAAACTCATTCGGCGCGAGCTCATCGCCTGGATATGGGTCGTGCTCATCTTCCTGCTGATCAACGGAACGCTCGGCCAGGCCCGCGTGATTCCCTCCGGCTCCATGGAAAATACCCTGCTCATCGGCGACCACCTGATTATGAGCCGCATCGGCTACGATGCCGGCGTGCCCTTCACCCGCTGGCACCTGCCGCTCTGGCGCAATCCTAAGCGCCAGCAAATGGTGATTTTCACTCCGATTGTTGCCGAAGAAACTTCAGACATCATCAAGCGCGTCATCGGCCTTCCCGGAGAAACGCTGGACATTCACGATGGCGCTGTTTGGATCAACGGACAAGAACTCCCCGAGACTTACACGACCGGCCCCAGCGAAAAGTATGGCATGCACACGCCCTATAAGATCCCCGACAACTGTTATTTCGTCATGGGCGACAACCGCGGAAATTCCTACGACAGCCGCTTCACCGGCTGCGTCCCTCGCAACCACATTATCGGCACACCAGTGATGATCTATCTGTCGCTGGAAGCTTCGCCCGATGCCTGGGAATCCGGCCAGCTCCGCGAGCGCTTTTTCGCCTACGCCAATGCCCTGCTCCATCCAGGCACGGTGCGCTGGAGGAGACTATTCAGGACCTTCTGAAGCGCCGTTGTGCCGCTTGAGACTTTTCAAATCTCTTGGCGTCTTCCGTCGAGGAAAGTGGATGATAATGAGCGAAACCCCGCAACAATACTCCGAGCGCATCATGAAAATGATCGCAGGGAAGGACCCTTTCAAGACGCAGTCGGCGACGCCCCAGAAGCTCGCGCGTCTTGTTAAGAGCGCGCCACCCTCCAAACTGCGCAAACGCCCCGCTCCGGAGAAATGGTCCGTCGCTGAAATTCTCGCGCATCTTGCCGATACGGAAATAGTCGTGGGCTGGCGCATCCGCTCGATCCTCGCAGCGCCGGGAACGCCCATTCAGGCATTCGACCAGGACGCCTGGGCGGCAGCTGGAAATTACGCCAAGCGCGATCCGCAGAAGAGCATCGAGCAGTTTCGCGCGGTCCGCGACGCTAACCTGGCGATCTACAAATCACTCAGCCCCGATCAATGGAAGCATTTTGGCATGCACGCCGAGCGCGGCGAAGAGAGTCTCACGCGCATCCTGCACATGATGGCCGGGCACGACCTCAACCACATTTCGCAGATCGAACAAATTCTCCTAAAGAAAAAATAACCGTTCACTGCTTCGACGCCCCGCGAGCGCCGCTTTTCATTCGTCGCCGCGAACTTGCCACCAGTCAAGCCGCTTGAATTCGGCCACTTTTTCCGAACCGTGATCGCGATACCAATTTCTCCACGCCAGAGGATCGATGGGAACACCGGCATCCGTAATTTCTCGCAACGCCATGTAAGACCAGCTTTTCATCTGTGCGCTGGTGCTTGGATCAGCGACCAGATCAAGGAATTTCGGCACCATGCGCATGCGCTGCAAGCGCGTGAAATTTCCACAATCGGAAAGGTTGCATCCAGCCCGCTCACGAACATTGTTCGATGGATCGTGCGTGAACGATTCAAACAGTTCGTCAAGAGCTTCGTCCGTGCGCAGATAGCGCATCCCTTCAACGGCCCACAGCCGCACGCTCGCGTCCGGATCGTGCTTCGCGTAATCGAGAAGCACCGGATGAATTCGATCGTAGGCAATGCCACGCCCGGCCAGCATACCGAGAAAATAAGCGGCCGCAGGACGATAAGCGAGATCCGTCTGCGCGCGGTCGATCAGCATTTCCGCAGCTTGTTCATTTTTCTGCCAGCCGTCCAAAGCCAGATTGATGTCCCCGTTGGCATAGCGCACCCGCAGATCGCTGGAGAATTCCGAGCGCTGCTCGAGCTGCCTCAGGGGATCGGTCAAGCGGATGTGGCCAACCCAACTGGCAACTTGCTGTTCGAACAAATCCAGAGAGCGCTGGTCGTGGCCGATGGCGCGTTCCAGCATTTCCTCCGCTTGCTGTTGAGCAGGCAAAGCGAGTAGGCGCTCCGCGTCCCTGTCGGTCATCGGCGCTAGAGCAATGTGAAGCGGCGGAACAACGTTGACAGTCGCCGGGCGCTGCCCGTTAGCTCGTGCTTTGCTCGCGCGCGATGCGCTCGCCAGCGATTTCAGAGTGGCGAATCTCCAGCCCTGCCACGCAAACATTCCAGCGACGCACAAGGCGAACATGGCGATCGCAATAACTGTCGACGCGCGCGACGGTGGCCGCGATGATTTGAAAAGGGGCTGCCCGGGCTGCGGCGGCGGGCCGTAACCCGCGTCCAGCTCGACGTGCGTGTCGATTTTCAGGCTGGCGAGGGCTTCCATTTGCGAAACGATCCAGCGCGCTTCCTGGCGGCTCCGGATTTCATCAGCGAGCGTGACGCGGCGCCCATCCTTGGTGCGCAGGTGAATCGCGTACATGGCCTGCCGTTGATTCCCACCCTGTTGTGCGCTGGTGGCCGCCACAATCGCGTCGATTTCGGTGAAAGAAAACCGTTTCGTCGAGCCCATGCCGAGTGTGCGCGTCGTCGAGCTAAGTTCGCCGTTGCCGACGCGAATGCGTGAAGTCCCCAGCGTGACGTGCAACATGGCAAAGATCAGCAGCACATCGAAGAAACCGAACACCACCGGGAAAAACCACGGAGCGCTCGAACGGAGGAGAAAATACACCACGACCGTCCAGATCGCAGTGAAGATAAGGAGAAACAGCGCTCGGGAAGGAGTGCGAAAAGCGGGAAAATAAAACTCCGTCCCACCATCCTGCCAAGAAATAATGACTTTCGGATGCGCGGGAGCCGCACCGGGAGCGGCATTCGAATCGCTCGAAGGTCCGGCAGCAAAGCCGAAAGTTTCCGAGAAAGAGTCGGCCGGCGCCTGCTCTGCGGAGAAAGTTGTCTTAAACACAGGCAATTCGAAATCGTCGGAGTAATCCATTCCAGGTAGATCCGCCTGTGCGTGGAGAAGCCAAAGAACCTGGTCCGACGAAGTGTCGCGATCGGTGACGTAAGCGTCTCGAGGAATTGCGAAATCCACCGGAATGGTTCTGCCAAGCGGGTCCATGCCCAGTCGACCGGACGGAACATTTTGTTCCGTCTGCCACAGCACGGTCTCGGACGTCGAGCGGCTGTTTCCCGAACCGCCAATCATCTTTCGGACACAGGAAAGACGGAGGTTGACGCTCTGCGCGGCGCTCGAATCGAGTTTGAGATGAATCCTTCCCGCCAGGCGGCCGCCCGGAGAGAACGGCAGGGAGTAAAACTCAAAATACGTGTTGCCAAAACGGCTGCGACGAAGCGTGGCGCGCCAGGCGACCACGAAAAGAATGACTCCGATGAGAGCGAATCCCAGAACCAGGAAAGCCCGCGGATCCTTGTGGCGAGCGAGTTGCGGGACGATGGTGACGGCCGCGGGAATCACCACCAGGTTCGAGAAGATGCAGATCACCCATGCGGTGATTTCGGTTTTCTTGCTCTGGTTTTCCGCCTTGCGACTGGCCCAATCCGTGCGCCACAACCACGGCGCGGCGGGATTTGCTTGTTCGATGGCCGCCTGTCTCTTCAACCGGCCATAGCCACCCACCGCCACGAACAGAAACCCCGCGCCAATCGCAGAAATAAAGAGTGCGATCGCGGCGCCGGCGGCCGTGCCGCTGGTGCTGTGATTGCGGCTGTTGGTGAAAACCGTAAGTAGGGAAAGCAGTCCCGGAACGAGAAACATGAGCCCGAAAAAAAGGAAGAAAGCGGCAGCACCTTTCGAAGGTTTGGTCACACCACAATTCTAGAAGCTATTCCCGCGGGCCAAATGGCCCGGAAGTACTAGCTTGTTCTTGTAGTTACAACGGACCCCAGCGCAGGGCGAGAGAAAGCGCGCTCGACCGCAAAATCGATCAGCGGGAGCCAGCGCCCTTGGGTTTGGCGAGGGCTGGGAAAACGCCGAGCTGGCGCATCAGCCCGAGAGCATCCCAGCTGATATTTGAGTCGATGATTTTGCCGTTGGCGAGGTAATGAATGGTGATGCCTTCGATGGAGACTTTTGTGTGTGTGGGGCGGATGCCCATGAACTCACCTTTATGAGTGCCGGAGATCGTCCAGGAAGCAACGAGTTTGTCTTTTTCGGCGACGGTGTCCTCGACAATGAGGTGTAGATCGGGAAATGCCGCCAGGTACATCGCGACCTGAATCCTGTAGGCTTCCGGGCCAACGGAGGAACCGGAAGAGTTGTTGTCGCGCAAAGCGTGGCTGGGGGAAAAAAGATCGCTCACCACATCTAGTCTACGTTTGTTCCAGACGTCTTCGTACAAGCGACGGACGATAGCCTTGGCGTCGATCGGCATGCGGTCTCCTTCGCGTGGATGATATTTGGGAGATGGGCCTGCCTCACGGACCGCGGGGCTGCGGGAGCTCTGCGGCGTGGGGCTCGCCCGAGGGTACTCCCAAGAAATGCACTTTGCAATGCGGTTAGTTGCACGGAGTCCAACCTCTTTAGAAGTGTGCCCTTCCTTACCTCATTAGAAATGTCCCTTTTCTTTTGATTTACGGTTGTCGTTGGGGTGTCCGCCGGAGCGAAGCCTTGTGCCGCAGTTTGTGCGGCGCGTTTAAGGCCTAGCGGGGGCGGAGTTGCAGCCCTCGAGGCGCGCGGAAACCCAACTGCTGGGGATCTTGACCATCGTTCCGCTGGTGCAACTAGTTGTGCCCGGCTATCTGGCTTGGCCGGATTCGTTTGCCGAGTTTTCCTAAGCCCGCATTAACGGGCAGATTCGCGGGATTTGGCGGCCCTTTCGATCCGAAACGTGAAACAGCCCGCGGTCGTGCTGTGCACTTGCAGGTAGTCAATTTCTGGATGGGCGAAAAGATTCTCGATGGCTGGTTCGAACTGGCCGTCGACTACATATTCTTGCGCCACGAGCCGGCGGCCGTGCGCGTAGCCTTCAAGCGTGCGCGGGCTGCTGCGTAACTCCTCTGGAAAACCGCCATCCTCCGCATAACGGGAGCACTGCTCCGCGTGCAAATAAATCGGCCCGGGCTGGGGAAGCGATTCCACCCCGCTAAAGCGATCATAGGTGAAGAGAATTCTCGTCGCCTGTTTCGGGTCGATGGTCCGCAGACAGTGGCGGCACGGAGCGGCCTCTGCACCAACTTCCGTGTGTGCAGGAAATCCGTAACCTGGCGCGCGCATGGTTGAGCGGACAGCTTCGGCGACTTCCGTTGGTATGGCTACGATTCGAATGGGTTGCATGATTTTGATTTTGCCGTCTCCTCGATGATTCAGAGCGGCCCTGGGCCGGTCTCCATGCGGGGAATATTGCAGCAAGTTCTGGCTGAGCTTCTATCCGGTTTGTGCTGTCGAACCCGTGAGGAATTGCGGCAAGGTCGAGGAAAGTGAGCAATACGAAGCCGCTAACACATTTCGTTTGGCAAAGGCGCTGAAGGTTCCCGTCGAGGTGCAGTTCGAGTGGGTATAGAAGAACGAGGCCGCTCATCCGGGCGAGACGGCGCGGTTGTTAGGGAAGCGAAAAAGCACGAAGTTTCCGCGACAGAAGCCCGTGGTTATCTCGGTAGCCATGGTTGTCTTGGCTGGCAGGCACTCCATGACGCAGATCGGCCGGGAATAGCAAAGACCCAGGCTGAAAATCCGAAGTCTGGGGACCCTACTGCGACTCTTGTCTTGGGACTCCTCGAAATGAAAGGGGAAGGATTTTTTCGAAGAGCCCGAGACAAGATCCAAATTACGTGAGTGTGCCGCTTGTTTGACTTAGGGAGTAACGTGGACGCTGATAGCAATGTTGGTGCCATTGTCCTGACGGTAGGTGACCTCAGCGGAGGAGCCGACCTTCAGCTTGCCGTCCATCGTCGTGTTCTTGTCGATAGTGAAGGACAGGGTGCTCGAAGCGCCTGGTTGCTGATCTTGGGAAACAGAAGACTTGGACGCCACGGTGAGAGTGAAAGAATTCTGGTCGACGGAGGCAATCTTTCCAGACACGGACTGCGTCTGTGGCGCCGCCTGCTGACCTTCCTGCGTCTGATGCCGGTTGGCCGGCGGTAATGCCAAGGCTCCCGCTACCAGAACCGTACCAGCCAATGTGGAAAAACCAAATCGCCATGCGTTCTTCATTTCCAAATCCTCCTCGGAGATTTGGCTGAGTACAGCCTCTATTGCAGCACCCGTGCCAAACCGGCAAGCAACCCGAGATATCTTCGAACTCCAATCAGGTTAATAGCTTACGGGGTTAGGTGAAGAATTCGGAGGGCCCTGCTTGCTAGTACTAGAACTAGAAATCTCTTCCTGGGTCGTGGACAATTTCGTTAGCTGATTTATTGTGTCGGATTTGGAATTGCCGGATGCGGGGGATTCGGCAACTCTTTGGATTCTACCTTTGCCGGCGAATTTGCAGCTGAAGGAAGCTCGGAGCCAGCGTCCAAAAAGGAAGCATGAAGAGAAGCAGTGAGCGGATAGGATTTTCCTTGGTCGGTAAGCTCCGTGAGCAGGAGCTCATAACGAAAACCGTCGGGATGATTTTTGCTCCTGAGAAGCACGAGAAGGCCCCGCACTTCCGCATTGGAATGGATGACCACGCTGTCTCCCAGGCTCAGGTCCGATACCACCAATCCGTGAAATTCGGACCCATCGCGGTCAGCGTTCGAGTCGATGGACGTGAGCATTTTGACGTGGAAAACGGTTCCTTGCGGGAGGGCGTCGAGAGGATCTGCCTCCGTGTGGCGAAGACGAGTCTGTAGGTGAAATGCGAGACTCGATCCTGCCGGGATGCGCATAGGTTCTATCGTGGAACTGGAAACCTGGGCGGGGGAGGAAATTGCAAACACACCGACAGTACACAGGACTAGGGCTAGAAAACGCGACATCGGGGGGGTGGACCTTTCTGCTATGGACCGAACGAGCGCCGAACCTCCATTTTAGATGCGGCGGGGAAGACGGTCAATTCAAAAGCACAGCGGGTGTGGCGAATCGTGCAGCGAAACGCTAGGAGTCAGATGTTGATGACCAGCAATATGACTATTACTAGGATAGCGACTACGATCATAGCAATCCGCAGACCGCTTTTGCCGAGGACCAACCCGTTCAGAGAGAAGGCATTGGGGCTTGAAAAACGGCATTGGCAATATTTGCAAGTCTCGGCCTGCTGGGGGCAGATGCCGCCACAGTTTGGGCAGGTTTGCGCGAACACTCTGTCCGACATTTTCCAGAAATAACATGTTGCGGGCGAAAACTCCACTCCAATGGTACTTTGATAGGAAGATGCTTGATTGCTGCACCATTACCATTGGGTAGGTGGGGTATGTGCAAAAAAAACGCATTTCCCCTGAACGACGGGGCATGCGACACGCGCCTATTCAAGGAGCAGGAGGCTTGCTCCTGTTTGACGCAAGGCCGGATCGAAGGTCACCAGGCGAAGGTCAGCGGCGGCGGCAAAAGCCAGCAGATAGGAATCTGCCCATTCCTTTGGGGACGCCTGAGCTGACCGGTTTAATGCTCTGAACTTTGGTGCGAGTTCTGCCGGCTCTTCTAGAAACTCGATTCGCTCATCTTCGAGCCACCTGTCGTAGGCTTTCCGGGCTTCCTGCTGACCTTTGGGCAGGTCCGATCCCATGACGGCCGGCGAGCAGAGGAGCCGAAGCAGGCCAAGTTGCGTGAGGCGACAGAAAAAGAGGCGCGCCCTAGGGGCCAGGTGATCGAACCACCGGCGAGCGATCGGATGGTGGACATGCCGGTCGTAAGTGAGCGCCAGCCAGACGTTAATGTCCGGCAAAAGAAATAATGTCGAAGATTTTGTCATTGTCGAGTTCGAGGGTGCCGGGTTGCTTGGATTTTATGAGTGGGAGCTTGACCCTTTTCCGGGATTTGCGCGGGCGATCTTTCAGTATCAACTGGACCGCGCGAAGGATGACTTCCTTGGCCGAACTACCTTCGCTGTCGGCGCGACTTTTCAGGCGCCGATAAACGTGATCTGGAATGTCGACGGTCATTCGCACATATTCATTGTGCCACATCTATGGCTGAGAAGAAGTGGACAAGAGTAGTAGAGCGAAAACCCAGGCGCAAAGCCGGACCACCAGCAATGCGCCAGATCGATATTGATTCGCTTTCCGAAGAAGAACTTCCTGCGTTGAACCACAAGGTTGTGACTCGACTCAGGTTCCTTCATCAAACGCGCTCGTACTCCGCGATGCTGAGTTTCCGCATAGGTGAAAGAGTGAGTTTCCATGCCGCTGGCGGCGCGATAGTGTTCGGAATCCTGACTCGTCATAACAAGGAGACCATCACCGTTGTCACCGATTCCGGGCAAAACTGGAATGTAGCGCCGGGGTTGCTGAGCAAGGTAGATTCCGCGACAACTCGAAGGAGCGCGCCGGATGACCGGGTCGCGCAATTTCCTAAATGGCACGGCCTCTAAATAAGGCAGGAAACAGGCGCGAAGCGAGAGTCTAGCGAGAATAGCCGGTATTGTCCAAGCCAAAGCAGTGGCGGCTAGCCGCACCGAATCGTTTTTGTCCTCGCACGAGAGAGAACCGGCGACGACCAGAACCGCTGGTGGGCTGGGCAGCCAGAAGCATTCCGGCGCACCTCGAGATGCCACCGTCGTGCCCAGAAAGAAAAAGGGCCGCGGAGCGAGCACGCGGCCCTGAAACACACTACAATTAATTTATTTGCTTTTTGACTCGATACGATCTGACAGAATCCGCCCGAATCCTGAATTAAATCAGGTTGTAAACCGAACGTGTATCCCTGCAAATCGTGAGAAGAGCGGGATACATTTGCGTGGCATAGTCCGCACACCATAGCGGATTGAGCCACGACTACTTTAGAAAGGAGGTGATCCAGCCGCAGGTTCTCCTACGGCTACCTTGTTACGACTTCACCCCAATCATGAGTCATACCTTGGGCGCTTGCTTCCTTGCGGTCAGCGCGGCGAC
>JABCZF010000041.1 GCA_013289825.1 Acidobacteriota bacterium
GCGGGCCAAGTCTTGGGCATTGTCTTGCTAGAATGAAGGACGTTTTTTGCCGCTGGACAGTTACAGCAAAATCCAAGTCACGGCATAGCAAGCTGCCGCACGGTGGGTAAGATGACGAGGCGCGGGATGGGACTATGCTATCGTTACGGTTTCGAAAGTTGAGTTTCAAGGGATTGGTGCGCTTGGCGAAGCGAGCTGCCAAAACGGGTTACGCACAGGAGAGCGGCACGGCCGAAGATGCCGTGGCGTTGCCGGAACGCGAGGGCGCGTCCTTTCCAGACGATAGGGCGGAAGCCCCGGAGTCCGCTGTTTTCGAAACCGGGGAGCCGACGGATCTGCCGCCCAGACCGTCGATGCGGGATGTGTTTGGGCCGAGGGGCTTTCTCGAACGGTGCATGATTGGGGGGTACGAGCACCGCAGCGGCCAACTGGAAATGGCGGAGATGGTTGACGACGCGTTTCAAAAGCATCACCACGCGATTCTGGAGGCAGGCACGGGAACCGGGAAGACGCTCGGGTATCTGGTGCCGGCGATTTCCAGCGGGCGGCGCGTGGTGATTTCGACGGCTACGAAATCTTTGCAGGAGCAGCTTTATCAGAAGGATATTCCTTTTTTGCAAAAGCACTTTGCGCCGAATCTGAAGGTGGCGGTGATGAAGGGGCGGTCGAATTTTTTGTGTATTGCCAAGATGAACCAGATGGCGGACCAGGCGGTTTTAAAGGGCATGGACGAGCTGGATGCCTTTCAGCAGATCAAACAGTGGGCGAAATTGACGGAGACAGGGGATCGCGCGGAACTGACTTTTTTGCCGGATGATTCCGATTTGTGGACGCGGCTGGATGCGCGGCGGGATACCTGTTCGGGGCAGAAGTGCCCTTCGTTTAATCCGTGTTTTGTGACCGGAATGCACCAGCGGGCCAAGGACGCCGACCTGATCATCGTGAATCACCACCTGTTTTTCGCAGACCTGGCGCTGAAGCAGGACGACTTTGGGAGCATTTTGCCGGAATACTCGGCGGTGGTTTTCGATGAAGCGCACGAGATGGAAGATGTGGCCAGCGATTATTTTGGGCGGCAGATTTCAAACTTCCGGTTCGAGGAGTTGGCGCGCGACGCAGACCAGACTTTGCGGTTACTGCATCTGGGCACGCCTTCGCTTTTGCGGCGGACGCAGAGAATTCGCGAGAGAACCCGGGCGTTTTTTGAGAGGTTTCCGCCGCGCGACGGGCGCTATCCGTTTTCGAGGAATGAGAGAGAGGCATTTCTCGAGCAAAATCGCGAGGCTTACGATGATTTGGCGGGGTCGCTGAAGAAATTTGAGACCGAGTGCGCGGCTTTGACGCAGAAGCCGGAAGAACTTTTGCGGATTGCGCGGCGGAGCTTTGAGTTGCGGCAGGAGTTGTCGTTTCTGTTCGAATCGCACGAGCGGAATCTGGTGTATTGGTATGAGCGGCGGAATAAGGGAGTTTTTCTGGCGGCGACTCCCATTGACGTTAGTCAGATTCTGCGCGGGCGGCTTTTCGAGCAGTTCGATACCGTGGTTTTGACTTCGGCGACTTTGACGGTGGCGGGGCGGTTCGAATTCATTCGGCACCGGCTGGGTCTGGATCACGCGAAAGAGTGCGCGCTGCCTCCGGAGTTTGATTACGAGCGACAGGCCATGCTGTATTTGCCTCCGGGTATGCCGGATGTGCGCAATCCCGCTTATCCCGCTAAGGCTGCGGACGAGATTGTGAATTTGCTGGAGACCAGCCAGGGGCGGGCGTTTTGTCTGTTTACCAGCTACTCGCAGATGAACGAATTATTTGAACGCGTGAGGACGCGCGTGCCGTTTCCGTTGCTTTTGCAAGGGACTTCGCCGCGGTCGGTTTTGCTCGAGCGATTCAAGAACACCCCGGGGGCCGTGCTTTTTGCTACGGCTAGCTTCTGGCAGGGCGTGGATGTGCCGGGCGAGCAGCTCTCTTGCGTGATTGTGGACCGCTTGCCGTTTGCGGTGCCTAGCGATCCGGTTGTTGCGGCGCGCGTGGCGGCACTACAGGAAGACGGGCGGAATCCGTTTGCGGAGTTTCAGGTGCCCCAGGCGGTTTTGGCCCTGAAGCAGGGGTTTGGGCGGTTGATCCGGACGAAGACGGATCGCGGGGTTTTGGCGCTGCTCGATAGCCGCATCTCGCGCATGGCGTATGGTAAGATTTTTTTGGAGTCTTTGCCGAAGTATAGGATGACCAATAGTTTGGCTGAAGTTTCGAGATTTCTGGGCAAGGGAAAGAATTAGAAGAAATATTTAGAGAGTTTTGAGGGAGCACCGAGGACCGCAAGAAAACAGGGGAATATGTTTCAGGTCAGCGTGGAAGAGACGTTTTCGGCAGGGCATGCGCTTCGCGGATACAAGGGGAAATGCGAGAACGTGCATGGGCATAATTACCGCGTGCGCGTTACGCTCGAAGGGCCGCAGCTTGATGCCATTGGGTTGCTCGTGGATTTCACCCGGTTGAAACAGATTATTCGGGAGATTATGGGCCGGTTGGATCACCAGTTTGTGAATGATCTGGAGCCGTTTAAGACCGTGAATCCTTCGGCGGAAAATATGGCGAAGTATTTTTATGATGAGGTGGCGCGGAAGTTGGCTGATTTGCCGCCGGGGGCGCACATTACGGATGTGGTTTTGTGGGAGACGGATACCAGCCGGGCGCAGTACCGGCCGGGCAGCTGACGAATTGCGAGACGGGTGAAACTATGAATCGCGGTTTCCTTATCATTCTGGTTCCGGCGGCGCTGGTGGCCATCGGATACCTGGTGGTGTTCCGCTACATCGGAGTTTCGCCCGCCTATTGGAGGCTGATCCTGCCGGTGGTGCTCTTTGCGGTGGCCATGTGGTGGCTAGCGCGCAGGACGGCGCGGAAGACCGGCTCTAGCGCGCCGTAATACCAGCAAGACAGCGAGACACCAGGAACCAGGCGGCCCGTCCGAGCGCAACTAAATCATGTTCGTCACAGAAATATTCAAATCGATTCAGGGAGAAGGCACGCGCGCGGGTTTGCCTTGCATTTTTGTGCGTTTGACGGGGTGCAATTTGCGCTGCACGTGGTGCGACACGGCTTACGCGTTTCACGGCGGGACGAAGATGGGTGTGGAGGAGGTGCTGGCGCGCGTGGATGAGCTTGCCGGCCGCGGCGATGGATTGTCTGGCGCGCGGGCTCGCGTACCTTTGGTGGAATTGACCGGCGGAGAGCCGCTTTTGCAGGAAGAGGTTTATCCGTTGGCGGAGAAACTGATTGGTGCGGGATATACGGTGATGATTGAGACGAGCGGCGAGCGTTTTGCCGGGCGGCTCCCGGGGGAGGTCATCAAGATTGTGGATGTGAAGTGTCCAGACTCGGGCGAGGCGGATACCTTTGAGATGCGCAATCTTGCGGTGCTGGACGCCAAGGACGAGGTGAAGTTTGTGCTTATGACGCGGCGCGACTATGAATTTGCCCGGGAGTTTACCGAGCGGCATCGGCTGGCGGAACGCGTGAGGCAGGTTTTGTTTTCGCCGGTGTTTGATGATCCGGCGGGGAAGTGGCAAGGGCTGGAGCCGCGCACGCTGGTGGAGTGGATCCTTGCGGATGGTTTGCCGGTGCGGCTGGGATTGCAGTTGCACAAGTTCGTTTGGGACCCGGCGACCAAGGGAGTCTAGTCAAACGGAGTCTAGGAAACCGCCCGGCTATTCGCAGAAGATCTTAACTTTCTTCCCGCCGACCTTCTCTACGTCAACATTCAGTTCGCGAATCGCCTGGCCCAGATCATCGCAAGTCAGTGTGGTGAACGATCCCGCGTTTATGCCGTATTCCGCGAGCCGTTCGTGCACGTGTTTCGGCATGATGGCGAGAAGGCCTCTTCCGGAGCCGACCAAGGAGAGAGGCACTCGCATGTTTACCTGCTCGCGGCCGGGTTGATCGACGACAATGCGCAGATATTTTGGTTTGGCGTTGCCCTGCTGCGCGGGGGCTGGCGGTTTTTCGGCGCCGGCCGTTGCGTTCGAAGCGTTGCCGCTCAACTTATCGAGCAGTCTTTCGGCTTCGTCAGGAGTGATTTTTCCTGCGGCTAACATCTCCAAGACTTTCTTTCTCTCTTCCGACATGGCGACGGTCTCCTTTCAGGATTGCTCAACTTAGCTTATCTAGGGCTTCTTCGACGGTCAGTTCTCCGCGGGACAATTGCTCCAAGACGTAGAGATTCGGCGAAGGGCTCTGGAAATTTTTGTCGAGGGCGGAGGCGATGGCGTTGAGACGGTTCTTTACGGTGGGATAGCTAATGCCGAAAATGCCTTCCATTTTTTTCAACGAGCCGTGATGGTGGACAAAGGCGATAACAAACGCTTGATCGTCGGGGTCGAGTTTCCCGAGCGGAGAAACTTCGAAGTCGCCGTCAAGAGTAAGGTTGCAGGTGGGGCAGGCCAGGCGGGTGACGCTTAATGGTGCTTTGCAATCGGGGCAGAGGGCTTTGGAAATGTCCATCAGCGTATCCCAGAACGTCATAATATTAGTACCAGAAATTAATAAAATCAAGTCTGAGATTAAGATTATTTATTTTTGTGAGTCGGCTCATTCGTTTTGCCAAATCGTCTCAGGCGATAAAAACCGTTCCTCTCCGGCTGGTGCCTTGTGCCGCGCTGACGAAAAACCTTAATTTGTGGGTCGAGTTATAATGGACCGAGATGGGCGCTAATTCCGAAACGTCGAAAGCGGTGGTGCTTCTTAGCGGAGGGATGGACTCGTGTGTCTCGGCGGCGATGGCGCGCGAGCGGCATGGCGCGGGGAACATGGCCTTGCTGCATGCCGGTTATGGGCAACGGACCGAGGAACGGGAACGACGGGCGTTTGAGGAGATTGCGGACTTCTATACTGTGAGCCCGGACCGGCGGTTGGTTGTGCAGCTCGATCATTTTCGGGCCATTGGCGGGTCGGCGCTTACGGATGCGAAAATCGCGGTGCCAGAAAATGAATGGGGCGCGGCCGGGCCGCAGGGGAGTTCCATTCCGGTGACCTATGTGCCGTTTCGCAATGCGCATTTTCTTTCCGTGGCGGTGAGCTGGGCGGAAGCCATTGGCGCGGAGGCGGTTTACATTGGGGCCGTAGCGGAGGATAGTTCCGGGTATCCCGATTGCCGCGCGGAGTATTACCAGGTTTTCCAGGAGTTGGTGCGCGTGGGAACGCGGCCGGAGACGCACATCGAAATCCGGACGCCGGTGATTGCGCTGACTAAAAGCGAGATTATCCGGCGCGGAATCGAGCTTGGCGCGCCGTTGCATTTGACGTGGTCGTGTTATCAGAACGAAGACAGGGCTTGTGGAGTGTGCGACAGTTGTTTGCTGCGGCTTGCGGCGTTTCGGGAGGCCCGCGTGACGGATCCCATACCTTACCGGGTGGCGGTCAGCGCCCACTCGTAAGACTTGGAATTGGGCTAGGATTGAGGATAATAGGGCCATCCCGCCAGCCAGGCCGGGCCGGGTACGCCTCGGCAAAAGGAGAAAAAAGCATGAAGAGACTTGGGAAGTCCATGTGGCTTGCTGTACTGCTTGCTGGCGCGCTAGTGACTGTTGTTTCGCCGCGTGCGGCCGCACAGAACGGATCCATCGTCGGCACGATCTTGGATGTAAATGGAAAGCCGTGGTTTGGGCTCAACGTCCAGGCCGTGAGCGATCAAGGCGCGAAGCTGGATTCGAAGACGGACGCGGAAGGAAAGTTTGCCATCCGCAATCTTCGTCCAGGGGTGTACACGTTGACGATTACGACCTTTCCGCCCCCGAACGATAAGCAACCTCCTGTCGCGATGGGGCAGCTGAAAGTTACCAGCGGGGAAGAAGCCAAAGCGCCGGACATGAACTTTAAGGACATGATGGCGAAGGCCGGCACCGAAGCGCAGGAGAAAGTCAAAAAGCAGGATGAGGAGAAGCAAAAATTTGAGGGCATGAAGGCGCACTTTAGCGCGGGGAGCACATTTCTCGACCAGGAGCGCAAGGCCAGAGACGATCTGGCGAAGGCTACTCCCGATCAGCGGGATGCGTTGAAACAAAACCTCAAGGATCTGTCCGACAAGGCGTCTACCGAATTCCAGGCCGCACAAAAGGCGGCTTCGGAAAAGGACCCGAATCAGCATTTGCTGTGGGCGAAGCTGGGAGAATCGTATGACCTGGCGGGCCGTAACGACGAAGCGGCGCAAGCTTACCAGCAGGCCGTCGCGGCCAAGCCCGACGATCCCGGCTACTACAATAATCTCGGCAACGTACTGGCGCGCGGGGGCAAGATTGATGAAGCCCGCGCGGCGTACACCAAGAGCGCGGAGCTGGACCCCACGAAAGCGGCCACCGCATGGCGGAACTTCGGAATCAGTTTGTATAACGCGAACCGCGGAGGCGATGCCATCGAGCCCCTGCAGAAATCCGCGGAGCTCGATCCGAAGAGCGCGCAGACCTGGTATCTGCTGGGGGCCTGCCTGATCTATAAAATGACGGTGAAAAAAGTCGGGGATAAGGATGTGCCGGAGTTCGCGCCGGGGACCATCGAGGCTTATCAGAAAGCGGTGGACCTCGATCCCAACGGGCCCTTCGGTCAGCAGGCCAAGGAGGGGCTGGCCCAATTGCAGCAAATGGCTCCGGGCATCGACATCCGAGTGACAAAGAAAAAGAAGTCCTGAGCGTTTTCGCGGTGTGATTTATCGGGCCGGTTCCGCTTTAGGGGACCGGCCCTTTTTTCGCTTGGCTACGCGGGATACGCAGGCATATCGGGGATGGAAAGCCAAAAACCAGGAATGAAGAAGGAAACAGCCGCACGATTGCTTAACAAAGACTCAAGAGTCATGATGTTTCGGTTCGAGACATGGCCTGGCTCCCGAGAGGTAGAATCGCCTTGCGGCGCAACTGCTTAGCTTTGATTCTGATTCTGCTGGTACGACCCCCGTCGTGGTCCCAAGAAGCCACCGCCGTCGGGCTGAAGGGGCCGGTCCACACAGTTCTCACCGAAGAGTTCATCGATGAAAGCGGCGCGTCCCAGCAATCACGCGGCTCTACTTTTGAAGTCTACGACCGCCAGGGATACCAGCTCGAATCTTACCGCTACAAGCCTGACGGTTCACTGTGGGCACACACAATTATTAGCCGGAACGGAGAGCAGGTATTTAAATCGCAGACGACAGGCACTGCTCCCTTCGAGACTTTTTCTGAACAAAACGTTTTCGATGCGGACGGTAAGGTCATCGGAACAGACACATACAATGCCGATGGCGTGTTAACCAAAAAATCTACCAATGAATTCTTGGAGAAGCGGACCGAATCAACCACGTATCGCTCTACGGAGAGTAACGGCGACGGGACAGAGAACACCAGGGAGGTTATCGAGAGCAGCGACCCCAAGACCGGGATAACCCATCAAATTGCAACGAGGAACGGGAAATCTGATACCGACTGGGTCATAGAGAGAGATGGGAAAGGGGCCCCAGCAAAGGACAAGATTGTATATGCGGATGGTTCGTTTAACGAGCGCGAACGCCAGTCAGACGGGACCACCGTCGATCATGGATACTCCACATCAACAAAAAGTCACACCTATCAAACCAACGACGAGCGCGGCCATTTGACTGAGTTGATTCAGGAATCGGATTCAGGCTACATCCGTTGTACTTATTCTTTCGACAAGACCGGGCGGCCTACCGGCCAGATTAACTATGACGCCAACGGAAAGATGCTCAGCAAGTCTACAATTGAATATCGGAACGACGTATCAGGAAACTGGACCGAGGAAAAAATAATAATTTGGGACCCCATGAGCGAGCCCATGAAGCAAGAGACCGTGGTCACTAGCTTGCGCACCATAATCTACTACTAGTCTTTTCAATGCAGACTCCGTGGAGTATTTCGGGCTAGACAAGTTGGGGAAGCTGAAGTTGGTTGTGACGGGACGAGGGTCAAGCTTTGCCGGAGGTCGCCAGAGAATTGTGCAATGAAAACGACTGCCGCGAGCAACCATGCCGGGAAGATAAGCCAGGGTGCGTTGGAAGATTGGCGGAAAATGATCTGTTTCCTTGGACGAGAAACCGTAGATGCAATGATGACTAGCACCAGCGAATCGGAAGTTCGCAGCCGGCGCGCAGAAATCGCCGAGGCCGGTAGGATATCCACAAGGCAACTATGAACGAAAGCACGACCGCCGGCGCGCCATGGGCGTTGCTGGTCGAATGCGCGCGCCCGAATCCATGTATAGAGCGTCTCGACGAGATGCTCCGCCGGCCTCGGGACTGGCCTGTTTTGTTGGAGCTCGCTGAAAAGCACAGCGTCTTCGGACTCGCTGCCAGTCGGTTTCGGGACTGTGGCGCAGGAGCCCTGCCGCCGGAGATTTCCGGAGAACTGCGGGAGAGGCATCGCGCGCAGGTGCTTTTCACCCTGCGCTTGACCGCGGAAATGATCCGGCTATTTGATCGTTTCACCGCGTCCGGTGTCGAGGCGTTGGTGATTAAAGGGCCGGTCCTTTCGGCTCGCTGTTATGGCGATCCGGGGTTGCGCCAGTATGGCGATCTGGATCTGATTGTGCGCGATAAGGACATTTTGCGTTCGACGGAATTGATGATGAGCCTCGGCTATGAACCGCGAGTTCCGTTGACAGCGATCCAGGCGAAAAAAATTCCTGGTGAGTATGTTTTCCGGGAGTCGCGCACCAAGCTGCTGGTGGAGTTTCACACCGAGTTGACCTTTCGTTACCATCCCCGGCCGCTTCCCATGGAAAAACTCTTCGAGCGGCAAGTCCGGGTAAAAATCGACGCGCACGATGTGCCGGCTTTGTCCCCTGAAGATGAACTCATCCTGATTTCGATTCACGGTGCAAAACATTTTTGGGAACAGCTGAGCTACATCGCCGATGTGGCGGCTTTTGTGTCCAAACAGGATCTCGATTGGGCGCGCGTAAGATCGTCCGCAGAAGAAGTTGGCGGAGAACGCATGCTGAATGTCGCACTGCGCCTGGCGGCGGATGTTCTAGACGCCCCTCTGCCGGAAGGTGTCGCCGCGCTGGTACGACGAGACCGCGCGGCTGGCTCGCTCGTCGGGCAGATTATGCGGTGGCTCCCCGCGGCAGGTGCGCCGCCAGGAATCTTGGCACGTGCGATCTTTCGAATGCGCATGCGCGGCGGGGTTTTTTCCGGCCCGGCCTATCTGTTGCGACTTTCGTTTTCACCTACCGAGGAAGATTGGATGGAAGGCGATCGAAACAAGCGCCACTGGTTTTTGGATGCTTTGGGGCGGCCCTTTCGGCTCGCGCGTAAGTATGGGAAGGACGCCAAGTCCTGAATTGGATTTGCGCTGGTCGAATATCTATCAAGAAGGTTAGCAAGGCGCGACGCAAAAAAAGGAAAAGGCCCGGACGGACGGTCCGGGCCCTCTCTCTCTAGTCTCGTCAGATATTGGTGCGGCGCGAAACGGCGCGCGGAGTTTTTGATGGTGACGGAGGCAGTTCGACGGTAATCGATAGCTCGCTCTTGTTGCGCAAAACGCCGAGTTTCACCGTCTTTTCTTCACGCTTGCCGGCCAGTTTCTCGCGAAGATCGCCAAGCGAGCGGATGCGTTCGCCGTTCAGCGAAGTGATCACGTCACCGCTCTTCACTCCCGCTTTTTCTGCAGGTGAACCGGCATTCGCGGCGCGAACGAGAACGCCTTCGCCATCCGGTGCGCCAAAATACGCGCCGAATTGCCCGCTCAAATCCTCGGCATCGATTCCCAGACGGGGCCGCGCGCCAGCCAGCACGCCGCCGTTGCTCCAGTCCATGCCTGGCATATCCGGCATTTCGGGGATTTCCACTCTCGGAAGCTCGAAAGAAAAAGCGCGCGGAGCGGTCTTGAACCACATATTACCGTGATCTTCCGACTTGCCCAGGGTCACGCTGATGGTCTGCGCCCGGCCGTCACGCCATACCGAGAATTGCGCGGAACGTCCCGCAGGAATCTCGTGAATCATGCGGCGGAACTGCGCCGCGCCTTCGACGCGCTGCCCATTGATCTCCGTGATGACATCGTTGTCTTTCAGGCCGGCCTTGGCGGCAGGGCTGTCCGGCACGATGCGTTCCAGCAGGACGCCGCGTTCCGCAGGCAGCTTCAGCTCTTTGGCTTTCTCCGAGGATATTTCCTGCGATTCAACGCCCAGCCAGCTTGCGCCCTCATCGCCTATCACCATGGTGTCTTCGTCGCCTGGTTCTGGCGCCACCTCGATCCGTCGCTGCTGGTCCTGCGCTTCCGCGACTGCGGACCTGACCGACGCTTGCAACATGCGTCCCTGAACGCGCTCTGCCAGTCTTTCCTGCCCACGCGCGAGCCTCTCCGCCAAACGCGCCTGAGCTTCCGCCGCTTCCTGCGACTTTAGAGAACGGCTGGGCAGCGCCAGCAGCGCCAGCCCGAGCACCACGGCTCCGCCAGCCATAAACAGATTTCGTTTTGTCATGATGATTCTGTCCTCCTGCTTCACTTAGACGCGGCGCGCTCTAAACCGTCGACCGCAAAATCACGATTCGAATTCCGCCATTGACGGTATTCAGCCGGATCGGCGCGCCGCCCTTGCCAAACTTCCCGCGCATTTCCCGAGGACGCGACGCAGTTTCCTGCATAAACGGCAGCTCGGAGTAAAAGTTGCCGTTGAGCGACCGCGCTTCCAGATCCGCCTGGGTATCCTGCGGCACGGCCAGAAGCACGGAGCCATTGGTGGTCTCCGCGGCCATGCCCTTTTCATCGGGGAAACGCGAAAGCTCGACGTGCACGTTGCCGTTCGTGGTATGCGCGTGAACGCTGCCTCCGCCTTCATAGACCTCGATGTTCCCGTTCACCGTGCGCAACTCTTCCACTGATTCGACGCCGGCAATCTTCACCGTGCCGTTCACCGTGCCGATATGCTCGACCCTCGCGCCGTGGGGAACGCGGATGGTGTACTCGACGGCGACTTCCACGCCTTCATTTTGCGGATAACGCGTTACCACGGACACATCATTTGGTTTGGCGTCGACTTCGATGGAGACGCGATCGAGGTCCGACTCTTTTTCTTTGGCGATTTTTATCGCATGGATTTCGATGACGTTGCGGTCCCATCCTTCCACCTGGACGGGGCCGTTGACGTTCTGCAGCTCAAACGTGCCGCCCGGCACGAGCGGATAGGACTGATTGAAGTCTTTGCTTTTCGCCAAGCCCGGCGCCGTGGAAACCAACGCCAGTACCAGGATGGACAACACCGTCGAGCGCAAACCAGGACGTAGCATCGCGTTCTACCCCCTTCGAGTACCGCTCACGAGCAAATGCTCGTTGCTCCAGAAACGACCGAGAACCCCCGAAACCCGAACAAAACTCGCGCGCCGCTAGAAGCGCCCGCTCGACTGGCCTTCAGTGCAGCTCAAAATCAAACGTAACCGTCGAAATAGTCTCCACGCGCATGCCATTGATGGAGGCCGGGTTGGCGCGCCATTTTTTCACCGCTTCCATGGCCGCCTCGGCCAGCACCGGCTCGCCCTGCAAGATCTTTTGTACTTCGATGCTCCCGTCGGTTTTCACCTTCACTTGCAACTTCACAACTCCCTGGATGCGTGCGCGGCGCGCGAGATCGGGATAGGCCGGGTGCGGCGCGGCGATGAGCCGCTTGAAAAAATCGCCGGAGTCCTCTCGCAACCCTCCCAGAAGGGCAATCTCGAGCTTGTCCATCCAGCTTTCGAGCCAGTCGCTGGTTTCTCGGGGTGCGGGATTTTCATTGGCGCGGGGCGCCGGCCCCGACGACTTGACCGGAAGAATGTCCGAGTCGTGCTTGCGGTCGATGCGCTCGCGCTGCTCGCGAATCAGGGAATCGCGCAGCCCGGTGTCCGCATCGAGGAACTGCAGGCGGATCTTGCCAACGGTGGTGCGCAGTTTCAGGACTTCGCCTCCGCCGTTCAGCGCTCCGGTGGCACGCACCGGGCCGGCGCCGCGATTTCCCATCGGCTGGATATTCAAGAAAAGCGCCGGGTCGGCTTCGATCCGGCTCAAGCCGCCATTCTCAACCACGGCGTCGATGGTGGCGGCGAGGTTCCTCGGCAAGAAAACATTGATGTCGCCGGCACCGGAGGAAAGCTGCGAGGCCCCCGGAAGGCTCACCTTGCCCCCCGAGGAGGTCGCATCCGGGTTTATCCAAGCCTGAATGGTGCCGCCTGCGGTGGCTGCCTGCACTGCGCCGGCCACGCGCGTCAGGCAGATGCTTCCGCCGTTGGATTCAACCTCCATCGGCCCGGAAACGGTAATGATGCGGATGCCGCCCCCGCCGGTCTGTGCGCGAACCGAGCCGCGCACTTCGCCGAAGTCGATCTGGCCGCCTCCGGTGCGCACGCTTACGAAGCTTCCCGCTTGCTTCAGCGTGATGTTGCCGCCGTCGGTTTCCAGTTGCGCTCGTCCGCTGATCTGTCCTGCGCGAATGTGGCCGCCGCCGCTGCGCAACACGGCGTCTCCGGAAATGTTTCCGGCAACAATGTGCCCGCCGGCGGTGAATGCATCCAGGTTGCCGGCAACCTCTTGCACCTGAATGTGCCCGCCTTGCGTCGATAGTTTGGCTATCGGATGGCCCTGCGCCGCATTGCGAAACCCGTTGAAGCCTATGCGCCCCGTCCGGATGTTGCCGCCCTCGGTGACCAGGCTGGCGGTCCCGCCGATGTCTTGCGTTTCTATGTCGCCCACGCCGGTATTGACGTCGAGGCTGTAGCCTGCCGGGACAGCCACTTCATATTGCACATAAAATTGCGCGTTGGCTCCGCTGCGGCCGGTTTGCGCTGGCGACGCCCCGATAATCTCTACGCCCGTCGCGGTGGCTCTGGCCGTGAGCGAATAGTGCTCCAGAAGACTCTCAGCCAGGGGCGCGCGAGCGTCGGTCTCGATATGTACGCTATAACGAACGGCCGGTGGAGCACCCGGCTCGAGAGCCACGATGCGTACGGAACCGACGTCGGTGGTCAGATGCAGCGTCTGACCGTCTCTGGTTTGGAGCGTTCCCGAGCGGTCAACAGACGCGCGCGGGCCGGGCTCACCCGGCAGTACCGGATCCCGGGGATCCGGGTCGATGGCGTTCGCGCCCAAACCCTGGCTTGGCCAAAGGGTGCCGGAGACGACCAGTGCAAAAGCGATGCGAGAAAGGGCTCGGAATCGACCGCTCGCGGTTTTCAGATTCGTGACGGTGCTCATCTACGGTAGGCTTCTCGTTTCAAAACCGCTCGACTGCTTACTGCACTTCGCGCGGGCCAATCTGCCGCAAAGCCGCAGCGCTCCGCAACCGAACATAGCGGTTGGGATCATTGCGTTTTAAATCCTCGAGAGTGCGCACCACAGCTTCCATCGAGGGATCGAGGGGACGTTCGAATCCTTCCGGCACAAGAGCAGGCGCAGCATTGTCAGAAGCATCCAGCGCGCCCGGTTCCAGCGAGCGAACCAGCAGGTTGACGGCTTCGACGCGCACGCCGGGATTCGCATCGTGCTCCAGCGCATCGATCAGCGCTTCGCGCACGGCTTTGTCGCTCACGGCGTCGCGCAGAGATTCGAGCGCCTTCATGCGCACCGCGGAGTTCTGATCCTTGCGCGCCGCAAAGAGCAACGCCCGGCGGACGTCCAGATCGGCGTTGCGGGCGCGTAGTGCGTCCAGGCAATCCAGCCGCACTCCGGCGTCTGTCTGATCGCCGTTCTCGACCACGTAGGTCAATACCCGGCGAAGGTCCGGGTCGTCCACACTGCCGGAAAGCACCAGCGGTTCTTCCGTGCGCACGTGAACTTGCAGAGTGGCCGGTGCGCCTTCCGTCGTTGGCGTCCAATTGATGCCCGCCACCGCCATCTTGCGGAGCTGGTCATCGGTGAATCGCGCCGAAGGCGAAACATTCACAGTCTGGCCGTTCGAAGGGGAATCGAGGCGCGCAGAAATCCAGGGCAAAAGTTGCATACCGAGCCCTGCGCCAAACAAAACAAGAAGGGCCCCACTCAACACCGGGCGGAACGCCATCCAGCGCCGCAGCCACCCAAACGGCTGCCAGCGCTCTTTGAATGGCGGCGCGGATAGATCATCGAGCGCTTCGGCAAGTTCACTTCGACACTGCGAAAGAAGAACTCCACCGGCATCAATCTGCTCGGCGGCTTGCAGTGCTTCCATCAACGATTCGTGAAGCCCGCGCTCCTCGGCAAGCTGTGCGGCACAGGTCGCGCACGCTTGAAGATGCGTCCCGATCAGCGCAGTCTCTTGTTCGCTGGTCTCGCCGCACGCGTAGAACACCAGCAGCGCCCGAACCTCTTTGCACTGGAATGGCCGAGGCGTGCTCATCGCAAGCCTCCCAAATGGCTGCGCAATTTCCGCGTCGCGCGGAAAAGCGAATTCTTCACCGTTTCTTCCGTCGTGCCCAGCGCGTCGCCGATGGCTCGCAATTTCAATCCTTGATAGTGCTTCAATTCGAAGACCACGCGCTCGCGCGGCGAAAGCCGTTCCATGGCCGAATTAATGCGCGCTTGAATCTCTTTGCCAAATAGCTGCCGCTCGGGATCGAGCGTCGGGCGGTGTTCGCGCTGGCGCTCAAAGAAATCCGTGATGCCTTCCTCATGATTCCCGGAGTTAGACTCGGGCGCTTGATCTTCTGGGCGGGCCTGACGTCGTCGGAGTTGATCGAGGCAGACGTTGGTGACGATGCGGTAGAGCCAGGTGTAAAAGCTGCATTCGAAACGAAAACGGTGTAGATTGCGGTAAACTTTGAGGAACGCCTCTTGGTAAACGTCGCGCGCGTCTTCCGGGCGCTTCATCAGATTTAGCGCCAGCCGCAGCACATCCCGGTCGTAGCGGTGAACAAGCTCTTCGAAAGCCGTCCGGTTGCCGGCTTGAGCTTCCGCCACAAGGGTGCGCTCACTGAGGTTGGGCAAAGAGTTCACCGCGGCTAGGGAGGCGCCGGTGCCGCCTGCCATGCCGGAATCATTAGCCAAAGCTAGAGCCAATCTTGGAAGCGGCATATTTCGCTTTCTCTTCCCGTGTGCGGGTGTTGCTGCTTATTTAACAACACCTTAGGCCGGATCTGCCAGCCCCACCACACTGAGAAGGTTACGCGACCACCCAATTTGGACGTACTAAGACACCCTAGGGTGAGCACCACTTCCACTTAGAGAACGAATGCCGAGGCCTATTTGTTTCGGATTTCCACAGTTGGCCAGAGGTTGCCCGGAACCCAGGGCGAAAAGACGACTTTCGAGCCCTAAAGCTACGCCCGTACCCTTAACTGACGGTCGGCGGGCACATTTAATTGGTAATCGACGCCGGCATCCGCCAAACGAAGAGCGGCCAGGCAAGCAGCAGCAACATCATCGCCATCACCGCGTAGCCGTTTTCGCGATAGAACGAGTCCGGTTGCCCCAGCAATTGGGCGGCAGCCGCGAGCAATGTGAGTAAGGCCACTACCAGCAGACAGCCCAGCACGTTGAAGCGCATGACTCGCCGAACAGCGAAGACCATTACGCCCAGGAGAATGGCCTCGGCAAGAAATTGTTTCGCAAAATCCATCCCGTTTTCCCAACCGCTTCCCGTTAGAAACATCGCGCCTAGCAAGAAGAGCACAAACCGCAGCCAGCGTGCCCGGAGGACCGAAGCCACGAACGCCGCGACGAAGGCGATGACACCGGTAAAGAAAAGGCTGCTGATCAGGGCGCCTCCAAACACGGCGCCAGAAGGAAGAACGGCGTCGAAGTTCTGAAAGAGCGAGAGAGGCAAGCTGCGATGCGCCGTCTGCCAGTGCAGGGAGATAAATTCAATCAGGCGTCTCACTCCGAGAAACCCGGCCGACCCGCACACGCCGATCCACAGCGCATCGCGGTAATAAACTCCGGGCATCGCTCTGCCGATGGGAAGGCGCTCCTCTCCAAACGCGCGATTGCTGAAGAACGAGGCAATTCCAAACAGCGCCGCCAGGCCTCCGGCATAAAGAACCGCACCGAGCAGCAGGCCGATGACGATTCCGCCCAGCATGGTCTTAAACGGAATCGCCGTTTGGTAAGTGTTTAGGAAGGATTCGAGACGGTTGCCAAAAGTGACCACCAGAGCGTAGGCCACCAGCCCCAAACCCGCCCACAGGACCAATCGACGCCAGGGAATGGCGAGCATGGCTTCCGAGCGCATATTTTTGAAGAAAAAGACGAGCGCGGTTACGCCCAGTCCGCCGAACAGCAAAATCGGAACTGCGAAACTGTATATCGTGCGGGAGAGCGTCTCTTCTTCTTGTTTGCGGCGCCACTCGTCGGGGATCTTGATGAAGGTCCAGAAGATTCCTCCCTCCCGTTCTTCAAGCTCCTCTCGTGCTTGTGGCTTCGAGTAGTAGGCTCCGCGGTAGTCGACGACTTCATCGCCGAGAACCGCAACCTTGGTCCGAATATACGCGTGGCTCACCGCGTCATTCGAGGACGTCGAGCCGGAGTCGATGGGAGTGCGTTGTTGCCAGGTAATCTCGTGGTCCGTTCGGTGGATGCGCTTGTCGGAGTATGTTTCGAGGAGACTCCATTGGCTCAGATTGAGTTTTTTTACTTCGCTCAGATATTTTTCGGCTTTGGCGACGGCTGCTTCCTTGCCGAGCGAAGCTCCGGGCGCATCCTCCGGGAGCTTGTGATGAAAAGCGAGCATTGAGCCGTCGGGCCTCAGTTTGATGGAATACTCCTCCGGCTGGCTATCCCGGAAGTAACGCACCTGCCAGACCGCCCCGGGCGCTTCCCCGGCATAAATCTCGTTTAGGCGGTTGATGCCCACGCGCTGGCGCAGAAATTCGTTCGTGACCGCGTCGGTAACATCCGCCAGGATGGTTGCAGAGCGATAAGAATTTGGATCTGGTCCGTGCTGGCGAAGGATTTCATCGGCGCGAACCTTCACCGTCCGTGCATTTACAGACAGCTTCAGATAATCGCCGAGCGACGGAGTTTTGAAGCGCCATGCGGCCACGCCGCCGAGAACCAGCGCGACCGCCAGGAACATCATCGTGGCCGGAGTCAGAGCGTCATAACGCTGCGTAGCCTCTGCCGCGGCTGCCATTTCCGGAGCGGACTCTGGGCTCGTTTCGTTGATCGGCGCGGCGCTGTTGAGCAAATCTTCATCAGGCTCGAAGCGCCCGCGCGTCAGATAAGAGAAGGCCGCAAAAATCAGGGGAGCAAGCGCCGCCAGACCGACGACGACGCCGGAAATCTTGAAATACAAACTGTTCGAACGCACCAGCAAGAGCCCGACAAGCGAAGCGTCCACCGTGTAATGCCAGATCAGCGTCGCCAGTATGCCCCAGCGCAGCATCACGACGCCTACTACGATTCCGATCAATCCGACTTCGAGGCCGCGGATATACGGCGGTTCATTGGGATAAGCGGAATGCAAGAAACTCCAGCAAAACGCAGGAACAATCACCGCCACAACGCTCGACCCCGTCAGCCGCTTCAGAAACGGAACCGCAAACAGCCGAAACAAGAATTCCTCGCTCGTTGCAGCTAGCATGCCGATGGCCACGCCGGAAATCCATGGGAAGGTGGTGTTCACGGAATTTTCGTAGTTCAACTCCTCGGGCGCCCACGCGCCGAAATGTCCCGCGACGATGTAAAACGCCACAATGAACCCGATGTGCGCTGCCGCCAGCGACAATCCCACGGTCGCTGCCGAGAAAAATTCTTTGGAGCGCAATCCGCGCAAGGTAAACGCTTTCGCGAGCCGCAGCTTGCCCGGCTGCGAAGCCCGATACAGGGGCTCGGCCCCGGGAAGGATCAGCGAAATGGTCAGCGCGGAAACCACGCCAAACAGCAGGGCCTTCACAATCTCTTCGAACACAAAGCTCCCGTAAGCGGAGTTTGTGTCATAACCCATGCGGTCCAGCGGCCAATTGTTGAGCTGCATAAACGTCAGCAGGATGGCCACGATAATCCCCAGCTTGATGGCTCCGCCCCAGCTGGTTTGTCCGCGCTTGGTCAGCAATATTCCCAGCCACACCGCCGCCCCCATCAGCAACAGATAGGGAATGATGGCCACCTGGTTGTAGAAAATATTTGTCGAGCGCAGATGGGCGTAGCTGCGTTCCCACGCTTCCGGTACATGCAGAAACTCTTCCGAACTTCCCGCCTGGTCGCCCTGTAAACCCACTCGCAGCCGATACGGCGCATCCTTTGCCCGGAATCCGTGCTTCTCCCAGGTGAACGACCAGTCGAGTCTCGCCGGCTTCTTGCTGGAGTTGGCTTCTTCAGGGAGAAAATCCCACTTGCCGAGGTCCAAACCCATTTTGCTGTGAAGAAAGTTCCGCGCCACAGCTTCCGCCGCGGCGCGATCCAGCCCCACGCCCGCGCGCGCCTCTGCGATCCTGTGATCGTAGCCAACAATCTCTCCCGCCGGGCTAACCCGGACGAAAAATTGCTCCTCCTGCTTCGGCCAGAAAAACCGCACGTTCCAATACCAGATGTTCAGTTCGCTGGACATCAAGCGGTTCGCTTGCCCGAGTCCCACTTCGCGCTCCAGATACGTTTTCGCATTGTCATCCAGATCGAAAACGATCGCCGATTGGTAGCTGCTCACGTCCTGACCCAGCCCGCCAACAAATTTCTGCGCTCGCGCGAGGGCTTCCGCGCGCGAAATCTTAAAATCCACGGAGGCCTCGGGAAACGCCCGGAAAAAATACTTCTGCGCAAACGCCAAGCCCACGATACCCAGCAACACCCACAGCAGCAGCGTGCGCTTATCTGAACTGCTCAGCCGGTCTTCCGCCACCAAAGCCTCCCGCACGATTCGCGACCGAAATGGCTCACTCCAGTGATACGCAGCAGCATAACGCAAGTATCGCCGCCACAGTGTGTTTAGACCGGGCCCGGTGTCTTCCGCCGAGGAATGATATAAAGAAATGCTAATGACCCTGAGTCTTCAAACCGAAGTGCGCATGATCAAAGGCGTCGGCCCGCAGCGCGCCGAGCTTCTCGCCAAGCGCGGCATCTATACGCTCGAAGACCTGCTCGCTTATTTGCCCTTCCGCTACGAAGACCGCATTCATTTTTCCAACATTCGCGACGTCCAGCCTAACGGCATCTACACCATTCGCGCGCAGGTCATGAGCGGCCAAGCCATCCCCAACAAATTCAGCCACAACGCCATCTATCATCTGCTCGTGCAGGACTCCGTCGGCGGCCTGCTGCCGTGCAAGTTTTTTCATGGCGGTTATCTCGAAGGCCGCCTCAAGCCCGGCCAGCAGCTCGTTCTTCACGGCAAAGTCGAAATCGACAAGCTGCGCCCCGCGCGCCTTGAAATGATCAATCCGCAGCTGGAGCACCTCGGCAATGAAGAGCCGGACTCCACCGAAGTCGGCCGCATCGTGCCCATCTATGAAGCCATCGGCACGTTCGGCTCGCGGGCCATTCGCCGCGCGATGTACGCCGCGGTTCAGCTCCTCGACACGGGCATGCCGGATTTCCTGCCGGAGACTCTGCGCGCCCGCCTCGGCTATCCTTCGCGCAGGGAAGCCCTCACCCATGTGCATTTTCCGGCCTCCGAGGAATCGCTCGAAGCGCTCAATACCTTCGGCACTTCTGCACAGCAACGCCTGATCTTCGAAGAGTTTTTTCTCTACCAACTCAGTCTCGCGCTCGACCGCAAAAGCGCCCGCAAGCGAAACGCCGTGGCCTTCCGCGTCCGCGAAGTAAAAGTCCGTGAAGCCCTCAAACGCATCCTCCCCTTCAAGCCCACCACGGCGCAAAAACGCGTCCTGGCAGAAATCGCCTGCGACCTCGAAAAGCCCGCCCCCATGAACCGCCTTCTCCAAGGCGACGTCGGCAGCGGAAAAACGATCGTCGCCCTCCAGGCCGCGGTCATCGCCATCGAGAACGGTTGCCAAGCCGCGCTGATGGCGCCCACGGAGATTCTCGCCGTCCAGCACTTTCTTTCCGCGCGCCGCATTCTCGCTCCCGGGGGCTATCGCACCGAGCTGCTCATCAGCGGCCTCAAGTCCGCGGAAAAAACCGCCGTTCTCGAGCGTATTCGTTCCGGCGAAGCCCAGCTGGTCGTCGGAACGCACGCGCTCATCGAAGATCAGGTCCAATTCGCGCGCCTTGGCTTCGTCGCCATTGACGAGCAGCACCGCTTCGGCGTTCTGCAGCGCAAACGCCTCATGGACAAAGCTGCGTCACACGGCCACGCGCCCCACGTCCTCGTGCTTACGGCGACGCCCATCCCGCGCACACTCTCGCTGACTCTCTATGGCGACCTCGATGTCTCCCTTCTCGACGAACTCCCGCCCGGCCGCACGCCCATCCGAACGCGCTTGAGTTCCGAGCCCCACCTCCCCGGCGTCTGGGAATCTGTTCGCCGCGCGGTTGAGGCCGGCCGTCAGGCCTACATCGTCTATCCCGTCATCGAAGAATCGAAGCTCGAACTGAAAGCCGCCATCGATGAGTACAAGCGTCTCTCCAAGGAAGTTTTTCCCAAGCAGAGCCTCGGTCTCCTCCATGGACGCCTCTCCAGCGAGGAAAAAGAAGAGGTGATGCAGCGCTTCCGCAAAAATGAAGTGCAAATCCTGGTCGCCACCACGGTCGTCGAAGTCGGCGTCGACGTCCCCAACGCCACCGCCATGGTCATCGAGCACGCCGAACGTTTCGGCCTGGCCCAGCTTCACCAACTCCGAGGACGCATCGGCCGCGGCGCTGAAAAATCCCACTGCATTCTGGTCGCTCCGGGGCGCATGACCGAGGATGCCCGTGCCCGCCTGGAAACCATGGTCCGCACCGCCAACGGCTTCGAAATCGCGGAAACCGATCTTCTCCTGCGTGGCCCCGGCGAGTTTTTCGGCACCCGCCAATCCGGGGACCTGGGCTTCCACATTGCCAACCCCATCCGAGACAAGGATCTCCTCGAACAAGCCCGCCGCGAAGCCTTCGCGTTCGTCGATGAAGCGCAGCAAGCCACCGCCCTCGAGGGCCTCCTCCGTATGCTCCCCGCAGAATGGCAACGCCGCTATCACCTGGCCCGCATCGGCTAACTTTTTCTTTTCTCTCGGCGCTCCGCTCTCTCCGTGTGCTGTGTTAATGTTTTTTGCCCATGCGCATCATCGCCGGCAAATATCGCAGCCGCATCCTGAAAAGCCTCAAAGGCCCAGCCCTTCGGCCCACGAGCGATCGTCTGCGCGAAACCCTTTTCAACGTCTTGGGCCCAGCAATCGTGGGCTCGCGTTTCGTCGATGTCTTTGCCGGCACCGGCGCCGTGGGCATCGAAGCCCTCAGCCGCAGCGCCGCCGAAGCCATCTTCGTCGAAAATCATGCCCCCGCGGCAAAACTAATCCGCCAAAATCTTGATTCGCTCAAAATCACTTCCGGCGCCACCATCCTCACCGCCGACGCTCTTCGCGGCCTCGAAATGCTCGCTGCGCGCCACAAATCTTCCAGCGCGCTCGTCGATTACGTCTTCGTCGATCCTCCTTACGCCGCCGCCGTTGACTACGCCCGCACACTCGAATTTCTCGGCTCGGCCACGTTTCTTGCGCCAGACGCTTTGGTCATTTTCGAGCATCACCACAAATTCATTCTCCCCGAACAGTTCGCCGCCCTCCGTCGCACGCGCGTCCTCAAGCAAGGCGAGGCCACCCTAACGTTCTTTCTGAATGGGGTCTTCCCGGCACAGCAAGAGCACGGATTTTTCCGTCGCGCCCTGCCATTGTCACCGAGCACCAAGGAATAGAGTCGCGCTTGACAATAATCTCTATATATGTAGACTTTATCTGGTGAAGACTCCCCGGCTATCCCCGCAAACGCTCCGGGTGCTCGAGCGTTTCATCGAGCATCCCACGGCCTGGCGTTACGGTTACGAACTTAGCCGTGAAACGGGCCTGAAGTCCGGCACGCTCTATCCCATCCTCATGCGCCTCGCCAAGTTTTCGCTGCTGGAAACCAAGTGGGTCTCGACCGAAGACGGCGTCCCTCCGCGCCACACCTACCGCCTTACTCCGAACGACGTTGAACTCGTTCGCGAGGCGTTTAGAAGCACCCGTCCCGCGCTAAAAGCCCGCCGCCCCGCTTTCAGTGGAGGCCGCGCATGATGCCCCTCGAATTTCCCCGTCGCCTCGCTGCCCTGCTCCTACGCTTGGCCATTTGGATCGCGCCCCACGACACCCACGACTGGGGATGCGGCATGCTCAGCGAACTTCATCACGTGGAAGGGAATTGGGCCGCCCTCGTCTGGGCCCTCGGCGGTGCAGGTGTTCTCGCGAAGCACGCCATGCTCGCTGTCATCCTTCCAGGCAGCCACCGCCCGACCGTCTCTTCGGCCAGCGAACTTTTCGCCAAGGAGCGCCCCATGCGCAAAACCACTCTAGTGGCCATCGCGGCGTCGACCGTGGCGTCTCTCCTGCTTTTCCTGGTCCCCGTGTTCCGCCAAGCCTTCCGCGTCTCTCTCGCCCAGTGGCATGACGTCGTTCACGTCGGCTCGCCCTTCGTCGAGCAGCCGTCCGATGCTGCTCTGGAAGCTCTTGTCCAGAAAGCTCGCCAAAACCGCGATCCCCAAGCCCTGGCTTTTGCCGCAGTGCGTCTCTCCGACCAAACCGACAACACGCGCCTGGCAGAAGAAGCCGTGCGACTCGACCCTGGTCTCACTTGGATCTACGCCATCATCGCCGTCGAATGCCCCTGGCGCCCCGAGATGGATTCCTGGATTCCGGAGCTCGAGAAATGGGATCCCCAAAACGCTCTTCCGTATCTCATCACGGCGGAAAAAATCGACATCGATCAGGTCGTTCGCGAGAAGATCCCTCATCGCACGGACGAAGAACCGCCAGCTTGGCAAGCGGCCATGGCTCGGGCCTTTCGTTCTTCGAAGCTCGATACCTATTCCCGCCAACGCAAGGCTCTCGATCGTCGCGTGCTGCTTGGTTATCGCATTGACGATCCCTTCGAAGCTCTTGGGGACGATTCCTGGTACGGCCTGCCTAGCTATGGAGCCTGGGACGCTTCCCGTTACGCTAAGTTGCTGATCGCGTCCGCAGGCTCACTGGAAGCCCGCGGCGACCGCCAAGGCGCTGCGGAAAAATACTGGGCCGTGGCCCGTTTCGGCCAAATGTTGGGACCTGACGGTGGATTCTTCCTAAGCCGCGAGGGCAAAGAAGCCTACCAGCGTCTCGGATCGCTCTCGGAAATCGAAGGCCACCAGGCAGAGGCCAGGTTCTACGCTTCGCTCCGAGACCAGCTTGATCGGGAAGCAGAAAAGGAGCGCGCTTCTCGGCGCAGCCGTTTTGGGGGCAGCAGTGTTTCCCATTGGAACGCCTTGTTGGTAAGACTTGCTGGCTCGTCGATGCTTTTCTGCGGCGGTCTTTTGCTGATTTGTGCGCTGGGTGTCGCGGTGCGAGCGCGTTCCGTGAGGTTGCCTGCGCTTCGTCCCGGCCGTCTGACACTCGCGCTTGCTTTCGCTGCAGCTATCGGAGCACTGCTATCGAGCGCGGTTCTTTTTGTGAGCTACCGGCCCTATGCAGAACTGCTCCGGCGTTTTCTGCGAAATGGTGAGGACGGCGGCGTAGCGGAACTCTCTAATTTTCTGGGCGACGCGCGACTTCCCCTCGGCTCGCAGTACAACCTGGGCTCGTGGTACGTGGGGGTGTGGAACGACGTGTTTTATTTCTGGATCGCTGTAACCATCTTGTGCGTTCTCGCGCTGCTCATCGCCGTCGTCCGCCACTTGCAAACTCGTCCGCGACCTCGTGCCGCCTAGATTCGGCCCCATTTATCCACATTTGCTCAAATCCAGAACTTCGAGTCCCTTCAGAATCCCGTCAGCGGCAATCGTCCGCCAGTCAAAAACCCGACTCACCCCAAACTTCTATTCACTATTCACGATCCACTACCTACCCCAGGCATCCCACCGGCTCCAGACCGAATCCATGCTTCTTGGTCCCCAGCCACGCTATACTACGAACCTTCATGTCTCTGGGCCAGGTCAATAGTGGTTTCAACCTCTTGGGTCAGGCCACCGCAGCGCGGATGGCCCCCATTCCTATTCCCCCGCCTCCGCCCGTCATTATCGAGCCCAAGCTCGAAGTGCCCTGGGGCGATTTCCACTCGAGCCCTGCCAGCAGCCTCCGCACGCTTTTTTCCGGCCCGTTCACTGCCGGAAAATTTCTCGCCGGCGATTACTTCCGCGATTGCTGGGTCGAGCGGCGCATTCCCAAGCGTGCCGTCCTCGCCGCTGCCCTGTGGCACATGGTATTTCTTATCTCGCCGTTCTCTTTGCTTCCCACCACCGTTGGTCACAACTCCGCCTTCGACAATACCCAGCTCACTTGGTCCAGCCCGGTCGAAGATTTCCCCGCTCTCGAAATCCACGCCGCCAAACCCAAGACCATCACGCACGGCAACCCGACCAAGCCGCTTCCCCCTAGAGGCGCCGACGCCTTCCATCCCCGCCAGCACATCACTACCGATCCGGTGCATCCGAATCACCCGCGGCAAACCCTTCTGAACCCGGTCGCGCCGCAGCTCGCGCCCAAAATCCTTCCCGACATGCCTAACATCGTTCAATTGCAAGCCACGCCAGCGCCGGCGCGGCCGCGTATCCAGATCAGCGAAGATGCGTTTCGGAAACTCCATCCACGGCAGCAGCACCGTATGGCCACCTCTCCCGTCGCGCCGCCCCCGGACGTGCCCCTCCTCGAGCAAAAGCCAGCGGAGCTAACCTTCGCAGCTTCGCCGAACGTTCCCGCGCGCCCGAAACTCGAATTGAACTCGGGCGCCGCACCTCGCTTCGCGCCTCGCGCGCAAACCGGCGACTCACTTGCTGCGCCTGAACTTGGTGCGGCGCAAGCCCCAGCGGCCAACGGAAGCCCAGCCTCGCTAATCGCGCTTTCTGCCGCCCCCGCCGCTCCCAAGCCCGATGTTCAGCCGCCCCAGGGCAATCTGGCCGCGCGCATCTCCATTTCGCCCGAAGGTACAAAGCCCGGCGTCCTGGATGGCTCACCAAAAGAATCCGCCGACGCAGGCGGCCGAGACGCGAGGGCGTCAAGCAGTGGTGGCGGAAAGAGTCCCGTCGGCGTAAGCATCAGCGGTGGAAATCCGCAGCCCAAAACCACGGTTTCCGGATTGGGTGGGTCAAAACTCAGCTTACCGTCGTCGCGCTCGCTCGCTGCGCGACCGGAATCCAACGCCAGGGCCGAAGACGCCCCCGAACGAACCGCCCCGCCCAACTTCGCCGCGCTTCCCCCCGGTGCAAAGCCCGAGCAGATTTTCGCAGCCAAGCGCGTTTACACCCTGGCAGTCAACACCGCCAATCTGAACAGCGCCACCGGAAGCTGGATCATGAATTTTTCCGAGCTGAACCCCAACCGGGACGGTCCGCGCTCCAGTTCTTCAGAACTGACCGGCCTGACTCTTATAAGAAAGGTCGATCCCAAGTACCCGCCCGAACTGATCGAGCAGAATGTTCAAGGCGAGGTCATCCTCTACGCCGTCATTCGCGCCGACGGCTCCGTCGACAGCATTCAACTCGTGCGCGGCATCGACCCCCAATTAGACGCCAACGCCAAGTCCGCTCTGAGCCAATGGAAATTCCGCCCCGCGCTGAAGGCCGGCGTCCCCGTCGACCTCGAAGCCATCGTCTACATTCCCTTCAAAATCCGCGGCGACCGCTAGCCCTCATCGTCTCGATGCCCTCTGCGCCTCTACCTGCAAAATCTCGTCTGAATCCGGATTAACGCCTGAACTTTCCTAACCGTGTTGCTCTACCAGTCTGCCCAAAGATACCAATTTCCGTCGATATGCCTGAAAGCAGGCTTCCTAGGCTTTGGCGATTTATAGAATTCATCGAGACTCGAGACTTGGTTGGTGGGTACCTGCTCCTCCCAGCAAACATCCACGTGCCTCGTATCTCCTGCCCATCCCGACGCATACACGCGGATCGAAACATCAGCGGGACGGTCGTTTCTATCGCGATGTGCCCCGATTCCTCCAACTTCCTTGAGGAGAGCAAGATATTGATGGTAGCGATTGATTGGGAAATCGCCCGTTGGATGTTCCCGCGTACCCATCGAGGTGCTGGTCTCAACTCCCCAGCCTGCCACCCGAACCAGTTTCTTGTCTTCGATCAACATCTCCCGCAATCGCTCGAAGGTCGCCCGATGTGCGTAGAAATTTTCGATGACCTGCTTTTCCTTTGGGGGCTTCGTGCTAGGAAAGACAAACGCGAAGAAACCCCATGCCAAAACGATCGCGAGCACAGCGCTATCAGAACACTAAGTCCAAGCAATTTTAGTCCGTCAGAGACTTGGGCCTTAGAGTGCATTTGGCTTTAGGATTCCTACTCCCAAGGTCCTGCCTCAGCTGGAAATGGAGAAAGCATTCATTCGCCAAAATAACGGAGCAAACATAGGAAGAAACAACGGAAGCACTATACGCCGGAGGAGAAAAGGTCGCCATTCTGAGGCGGCATTTGGTGGAAGAAGTACCGATCTCGGGATTCGTGCGATGAACTGGGGCTTCCGCCAA
The DNA here is from genome assembly GCA_013289825.1 of Acidobacteriota bacterium. Classification (GTDB taxonomy): domain Bacteria; phylum Acidobacteriota; class Terriglobia; order Acidiferrales; family UBA7541; genus Acidiferrum. The sequence continues at coordinate 26,490 of JABCZF010000041.1, forward strand.
CGGCGTTCTACCGTTTGGCAAAAAGAGTTCTTCGAGAACGCTGCGGCGCCTTTTCAGCAGAGAGGTTGGACTAACTGGACTAACCGTCAGCCCGCGGAGGACTGAAGGCAAATGCGTGTATACTCCCGACCGTCGGGGGACCATAATGGAAATCCTGGCGGAAACGGGAACTTCAAAGGTCTAGAGAGAGGATTCTGGCTTGTGTGACTTCTCCGTCACATAAATGCGACGGGTTCTCAGGACACGCATGAGTCGAGAACCTCTACGTTACGTCCTGAAGGCTTTATCCGAAGCCTCAAGTTTCACAGGACTTACGGTTGCTCAGAGAGCGATTCGCCTGTGAAGGTCATGCAAAAGTTAGCACGAACGGAAAGGAAGGCAAGCCGATTCCCGCTGCCAGCTAGAAGCAGGCAGTCCCCTCGGCCCAAATGCTTATGGCTGGATGCAAGATTCCGGGGCCGCTGTGTGCAACGCGCAGCGAGCCAATTGATACAGGGACACTGAACAGGCAACGTTCGCCGGCGCCCAAGCCTGTAGGTTCGTACCGCCCGACGGTTTTGAAGCATCGCTGGGTCGATCCAGCGACTTATCACCGCACGTTCCTCACTACTGCGGCTTACGCCAACAGATACCATATCGACGTTTTGGCAGATATTTCATTGGAGGCGGACGTTGGCTACCCGTCGCCCTTCAGAGCTGCATGGATTAAAGCTTATGAAGTTGACGTGAATGCGAAATCATTCGCGCCAACGTTTATGATGAAAAAGCCCGATCAGGATTTTGCGAAGTATGCAACTCCGTTCGAACAAGAGTACAGCGATCTTGTCAGATATCATAACGTGAACATCCCTCTCTCGGTTCCTGTGGTTGTCCTTCATGGAGATGATTACTTGGTGGTTGGATATGTAGCGGAGGTCCAGGGAACTAACCTCTTTGTTCCCGACGGCGTGGCCATCACATCCTCCGATTTTTCCAAACTGGGTGAGGTGTTGGAACGAGGGGTACCCTTTTTCATGGCAAAGAAAGAAGGCCCTCTTTGGAGGCGGGCCAGTATTGGTGAGTTTAATTATTCAGTGTTAGCGCGCGTGGACGGTGGCGTCATACAATTCTTAACGTCTAGAGCTACAGGGTTTGTGGAGTCAGAGTTCGGACCTATATTGTTTATTGCAACAGCCTTGGCCCCATTGGGCCAAGGGCTGGTCCGCAGCCTAACCAACTCTGTTTTCGGCGGGGAGGGCGTAGTCCTCGCCGAAGACCTTGCATTAGATGGGATGACCGAGGAACTCGCGCAAAGCGTAACAGCTGAAGAGGCATCCGTCCTGCCGAGGTCGGCGGCCTATGTCAGGAAAAGCGGCATCACGCCAACCCACTTCAAAGCCTTCCAGGATGCCGCGAAAGAGACCGACTTGATCGTCGTTGTCCGCAATGGGAAGGAATCCGCGATTCCCCTCATCGAAAAAGGCTGTCCGGGGAAACCCAAGATTTTCGAGCCCTTCAATACTAATGAGCGTACTGGAATTCTTACCGCCTCGACGGAAGCCGACAAGCAGTTGGTCTACAAAAACAACTACATTCTCGTGAACGAGAATCGCGTTGCCACGCGCCTTCTCGCCAATGGCAGTTTGCAGAACGTGGAGTTGAAGAGCGTTTTTTGGCAGCTTGAGCCAGGACAGGTGATCGATCCGGCCCTGATGAAGCCCGTAGTTGGTGACTACGATTTAATGGGTGTCTTCTCGCCGACAAATGCGGGTCAAAACGTCACGCTGGTCAGCAAGTATGGCGTCACGCTCGAAAACAGGACCAGCCCGGTGGTGGAGAAATTAAGCCAAACCGTAAACCGGAAATTGGACCTTCCGCGGGTGCTGCACGGCGCTCAAGACCAATACGCGGGATTTAGAAAGGGAGCCACGGCATTCTTTCCGGATGGCACTGCCCAGTACATGGAAACGGAAGCGCAAGTGAAAGCGTTCTACGGTTCGGTAGGCCGTCAGCCCATAAAGGGCAGCTATCGGTAGCCTGGACCGGACGTGCCCGTTCACGCTGAACTGGCCGCCTGCAGGCGATAGCATCCGGACGCCTAGTTTCCGTTCCCAAAGGGAAAACACAAATCACAATCCGCCTCCATGACGAAATCCTTGCCTGGTTCCGCCACCAAGTCGAACTTGCTGGTGGCGGCAACTATCAAACCGTCATCAACGGAGTGCTACGCCAACACATCCAGCGCGCCCAAGAACCATTGGAAAAAAAGCTCCGCCGCGTTATTCGGGAAGAGATCCGTCGAGCGTCCTAGCTTGAAGAGGAAGATTCTCGTCCAGCTTGATGTTCATCGAATGTACGGAACCGCTGGAACGGGCAAGTCCTCTTCGGCGGAAGCGGCAGCAAACGCAATGGCGGCTTGAACGTCCTCGGCTTTCAGGCTAGGGAAATCGATAAGAATATCTCCGGCGGAATCTCCGCCCGCCAGGCTCGCGAGTACGGTCGGCAGAGTGACACGCGTGCCCTTGAATACGGGCTCCCCGCCACAAATTCCTCTGTCGCGGATGATGCGCTCTTCGTAGCTTTTCAGATTGCTGGTTGCGCCGCTCATGTTGTCGACCTTGACTTTGCTGACCTCATCACACTACTTGGAGCAGCGTTTGTGCCCTGCTGTGTCGGTGAATCAGGGCTCGTCGATCTCGATCTTCCGATGTACAATGAATTAGAAGCACGGCTGAGGACTCATCTCCAAAGGCACGATCTCAAAAACCACTTGCTCTTCGTCAATCGACGCGGCAGACCGTTCTCGGCGAAGCAACTGCGGGAGAAGCAACTGCATCCGCTTTTGGATGCACTCGGTATCCCTCGCGGTGAATTCCATTCGATGAGACACGGCGCAGCGAGTTCCCTTTTGAAGGATGGCGCAACTCCAGCCGTTGTGCAGAAGCAGCTCCGTCACTCATCCGGATGTTCACGGACTTCTACGGTAACCGCATTTGCCATGTGGATTACCTTCGCATAGGCCATTAGAATTAGCTGGGAGCATTGAGAAATGGCGGACAGTGTTGAAATTCGAGCTCTCAACGACGGTGATCCGGAAACAATGTCTGCCGCATTCAAGGGCATTGGAGCGGGCAAGCCTGTGGTCCAATATCGGCGGTATTTGGCTGAGCAGTTGGCCGGTACGCGCGCGTGCCTCGTGGCTACTCTCGACAGGCAATTCGCAGGGTACGTGACTGTGAACTGGGCGCCCACATACTGTGCGTTCGTAGAGCAACAGATTCCAGAGATCCAAGATTTGAATGTGCTGCCAGGATTCCGACGAAAGGGCCTTGCTACACGACTGTTGGATCGGGCAGAAGAAGAAATTTCGCGGCGTTCGGGCATTGCCGGGATTGGCGTTGGCCTACACCCTGGCTACAACCAAGCACAAAGGCTGTACGCCAAGCGGGGCTACATACCCGATGGTCGCGGTGTTACCTACCGCGACCGCTATGTGGAAGAGGGCGCACCGGTAGTGCTTGATGACGATCTGGTTTTGCACCTCACCAAGCGCCTCGAACAGCAGCCGGTCCGTGACGAGGCGTCGGGCAGACTGCGCGGACTCTTGAGTAGCCGGGCTACCGGGTAGTGGAAGCGTTGGATCGCAACCTGTCCGGCTACGTTCAAACGGCTTAATCGAACGCGCGCAGAGCACCGTGCCACTCTTCACGTATTCGTGAAAACGCGCGTCCGATTAAGCACTAGCGTTTTGCTGGTACTTGGCAAATCTATTCCATAAGCATTTGGGCCGAGGGGACTGCCTGCTTCTAGCTGGCAGCGGGAATCGGCTTGCCTTCCTTTCCGTTCTCTGCTAACTTTTGCATGACCTTCACAGGCGAATCGCTCTCTGAGCAACCGTAAGTCCTGTGAAACTTGAGGCTTCGGATAAAGCCTTCAGGACGTAACGTAGAGGTTCTCGACTCATGCGTGTCCTGAGAAGCCGTCGCATTTATGTGACGGAGAAGTCACTATGTGGAATCCGGGCAAATTGCAAGTCATTCCTGCTGACTTCTCGCTGCCGCACAGCCAGAGTTGCCAGATAGCCCGTTTGGATCCAAGCCGTCTTTGATTGGGGAGCTGCGGCGGTCAACGAGTGACTCCGTCTGAAGTCGCCATTCGAAATCCTTAGACTCTCATTTTTTTGGACCCTTCCTGCTTGCTGAGGCCGCCCTCCCATTGATCGGAGTGCAAGAGACGCTCACTGTGAGCTGGTAATAACGAGCTTGCCTGTTGCCCACACGTTCTCTGTGTCGTTTCACCATACCCAATAGGTCATCCCCTGTATTTTTAGAGATTCGATTAAGTCGATGGCTGGCCAGCCATTCGAGCTTGGTTCCATCCGAGCCAGTTTGAATGGCAAATGATCGCCCCGGCTGTTCGCTCTTGGTCAGCGAGTCTCGATTCCGGACAAAGATCGCGTTGGCGATCGCCACCCTGGAACTGAACTTCTTATGAATCAGTGACTTGAAGTTGGAGCGTTTTGGCTGGCTACGTGCAAAGTTCTACGCAGATCACAGCTCGCGCAGAGACCGATCAAAGGAGGCCTATGAATTTGTTAGTGCTCCGACCCATTGCTCGCGTCATGCTTGCTCTTGGCATGGTTTCTGTTTCCGTCTTGGCGCCCTTGGCCAACGCCCAGCAAGGCATGCCCAATCCGATTGCGGGGCCGAATCCGCTGACGACGACGCTATCCATTTTTCGCAGCAATATGCAGGACAAGATCATGAAGTCGGCGGACGCGCTGCCAGAGTCCAAGTACAGCTACCGGCCGACGAAGGACGTTCGCTCGTTTGGCGAGATCCTGAATCATGTGGCGGATATCTCTTACACATTGTGTTCAAACGTCAAGGGTGAAGCGAACCCTATCTCGGCTACCGCGAAGGTTTCGAAGACCGAGATCATGGCCTACCTCAAAGGCTCATTCGATTACTGCGATGGCGTGTACTCGGGGTTCACCGATGCGCACCTCAATGACCCGGCGGACTTCTTTGGCGTCAAGACGAACAAGATGTTCATCTTGACGCAAGTCGGAAATCATGACGCCTTGCATTACGGCAATCTCGTCACGTATATGCGCCTCAACGGCCTGGAGCCGTCCGGGGGCTGGTTTTGATGGCCCGGTGGCGCCCGCGTCCCACTAGCGATTTCGCATCGGCCGGTCTTGCGCGCGTGTCGGTATCCGACCGCGCGCGTGCTACCTTTTTGTCGCGTGGCACGGTCGAGTGATAACCATTGTCTCGAGACACGCGGGAGGCGCTGACTGGGGCATCGTTCGCCTTCAGGACTTAGGAGCATAGCTGCGTTAGCGGCAAATGTGGATCTCGCTTTTTTCGATCTCGTCGTTGAAATATTTTCCGCAATAGAGCTGATCCCATTTTCCGGCAACTTTCACGAACCCAGCGATGTTGGCATGCTCAGCCGACATGTGTGCGATAAAGAAGACGTCTGGTGCTAGGGCACCTTTTCGCTCCCGCAGAGCGACCGCGCCACCCATGGAATCGAGCACGGTACCTGCGGGAACCGAAGTGACCGTGCAGATCTCTGTGGACGAGACAGGCAAGCTCACGGCTATCACAAACACCCGTGAAGTTCCAGACGCACTTTTCCAGGTCGCCTACGCGGCAATAACCCAATGGCCTTTCGGCCGTATATGAAAGATCAGAAACCGCAATACATTCACGCCAACGTTACATTCCACGTGCCGAAACCAATCCAATAGAGGTCCGAGGGGCAAGACCGGATGATGCGCAAGAGCTCCTCAACTACAAGAAAGCATTTGAATTGGTATCAGGTTACTTGGAGAGCGGCGAGCCGATCACTGAGGTGCTGATACGTCAGATTCACAAACGCCTGGTTCAAGGCGTGCGTGGAAACAAGGCGTCACCGGGAGAATATCGCAAAATTCAAAATTACATCGTCAACTTGCGCACAGGGGAGAAGACATATACGGTGCCGCCACCGCTCGAAGTTCCACAGATGATGACTGACTTTGTCTCGTGGCTGCGAAAGGACACACAAATACATCCAGTCATTGTGGCCGGCATCGCGCAGTTTCAGCTCGTTCACATTCATCCCTTTGTTGACGGCAACGGACGTTCAGCGCGCTTGCTTGCGACCCTGTGCCTCTACAGAACAGGTTACGATTTCAAGCGGCTCTTCACTATCAGCGAGTATTACGACCGCGACCGGCCCGCTTACTACAAAGCGCTGCAGAGCGTCCGCGAGCGTGGAATGAACATGACTGGCTGGCTCGAATACTTCACAGAGGGCTTGGGCGCGCAGATGCGAGACGTTCAAATGACTGCTCAGCACGTCATGCGCAAGGATGTCGTTCTGGCGAGAGCCCGGAAGAATGGATTGAAAGAGCGGCCCGTCGCGATTCTCGGCTATCTGCTCACCGCAGGTAAAGCGACAGTGGCAGAATGCGAAGAGGAACTGAAGATGAACAGAAGAACGCTCCAACGCGATCTCAAACTGTTGGTTGAAAAGGGCCTAGTCCGCGAGATCGGCACCGGTCCCACTGACCCCACCAAATACTACCAGCCGTTACTGTGACAAGCTGTGACAGGTTACTGTGACAAGCTATGACAGCCGACTGTGACAACAGCTGGTTCAGCAATGGTCGCCAATGCCGGGCGGCTAGTTGAGCGGAGAGAGGCCCATGCCTCTCATAGTTGTGGCATCCCGAAGCCAAACCGCAGTCAAGGGCGACTGTATGGAGCCGCGCAGCGGGCGTGCCCCTTGACAGAGGCAAGAGTGGAGGGATATCTGTCTGTTCCATGTAGATCATAGTTCCAGTAGCCGCTCAATTGGTTGCGGACCTGACTCGTTTATTCACGGGCCATGGAGACGGCGAGAATAAACGACCTGATGGAGTCTGAATAGCGAACTGGAACAGCCCCTTGAAACTGCAGATTGGAGTTCTCACCGTGAATGCGCGTTTGATCGACTTGCGGGTCTGGAAGCATTCTCACGGCGGACTCAAGGACAAGGAACGTGAGAAGCTCAGGAAGCGATCCGTCATTACGTTATTCAAGGACACAGGCAAGGAACAGGGACTAGCGTTTAGAGAACAGATGCAGCCAAGTGACTTCTTCTACCTTTGCTAGGGGAACACAGTCCAGCTTTTTGGTCAAATCACCTCCAATTTCCGTAAGGGCTTCAAAAGAAGATGGGTAGAACGGGCATACCGAATTATCAAAGAATGCTCATCCAACGCTTCCAAGTTTACCGGGCCTCAAAAAAAGTGGACGCCCAACTTCAATTCGACCTGTGCGCTTGTCCCTACGGAGGAGCAAAGCCAGTTTGAGCGAGCGACAAATCCTAGCGCGGCTTTTCAGGTTTCGCCTTCGCGACCTCGAAATGCAAATCCTGGAAGAATCAATATTGCCGGAAGAGGAAGACGCATTGACATCTCTGCCAAAAAAGAAGTACGAAGAGGGGCGCCGAAGGCTAGTTCTCCACAAGCGGTTTGAAACCGTGCGCAATCAAGAACGTCGTCGCTAATTTATTTCGTCCTGGGGTTCGGGCAGGCCGAGGGCGTCCAAGTCCTCGTTGCCATGAATCCAGCCGACTTTTCCGTCGATGCGTACTTGCAACCAACCGTCGGAATTGGGGGCGATACCGATACTGGCCATGTCATTCACCGGGAATTCCCCCGGCAAAGGAGCGTGTAAGAAGTCCGGTTGCTTCAACTCCATGGCAGCGAGATAGGTGAGAAGGTCGATCTGGGAAGCTGGCTTCACTATAACTCTTTCCGCCTTTCCTGAGTTTTCATTCGGGCTCAAATACAGACGGACGAAAGTCACACTTTTGGGTTTCTGCAGAAAGCTTTTTGGATCCACCATCTGGTATTGGCACATGGCGTGTGCGTTGCCTGCTGCCGACTCTGGGCATTGCGCCGCCAGAGACAATTTCCCCTGGGCCCAATCCAGCCGAATGGGAATCGCGATGACGAAGCGCCCGGTGCCCACGGTCACGGGAATTTCGTTCGCCTGCGGACCAAGGGGTCCCGCGGTCCGGTACACACCGCTGGCGTCCGGCTTGATGTCCATTGCCGGGAAGGGACCGCAAAACGGCACCAGCTTGCCGTTCACAACTCCAAAAATCTGTTCATAAAACCCGCTCGATTCGCTGGGTCTAGACCTCACCAACAAACCAGTGCCGTTCGTGCCTATCAGAATGTGCGCGGAAATCGTCCACGCGGAGACGCCCTCGTCGTCCACCCACAAGGGATACGTCCTTTGATACTGGATGGCTCCTCCTGCGTCGACAATCTCCATGGCCACAACGCCATCAGCGTTGCACGGATCCCCGTTTTCGGTAACCCCCAAGTGCTTCTTGTGTAGCACGACGGTGTAGTTGTTTCCGGAGATTGCAAAAGGACCGAGGCGCTCTTCCGTTGTTTTTTCTAGCGACCCCGCCGATGTTGCGGCTTCTGCGACAGGCGGCTGTGGTTGGCTCGGTTGCGGAACGCTGGCGGTTGAGGGTGCGGTCTTAGGAGAGGCCGCCGGCTGAGCAGCAAACTGGCGGCTGGCCTGCTGCGAAGCGCGACTACGCG
>JABCZF010000042.1 GCA_013289825.1 Acidobacteriota bacterium
CCTTCGGGTTGTGCTTGGAAAGCACCTTGGTAATCGCCGCTGTCAGGGTCGTCTTGCCATGGTCAATGTGACCAATCGTCCCGATGTTGCAATGCGGCTTGCTGCGCTCGAATTTCTCCTTGGCCATCGCCTTCTGCTCCTCAGTCGAATTCAGAAACCGACTAAATCAAAACCCCGTCTTACTTCTCGCCCTTCTGTTTCTTGATCACTTCCTCGGCAAGCGCCGCGGGAAGTTCCGCGTAATGCGAAAAATGCATCGTAAATGTCGCGCGGCCCTGCGTGCGGCTGCGCAAATCCGTGGCGTAGCCGAACATTTGCGCCAGCGGAACCTCCACGCGAATCACGTTGCTGCCCGCGCGGTTTTCCGTGCCCTGAATCGCCGAGCGCCGGGCGTTCAAATCGCCAAACACCGGCGGCATATATTCTTCCGGAACGACGACTTCCACCTTCATGATGGGCTCGAGCAACACGGGCTTGGCTCGCGCACAAGCTTCCTTGAATGCCATGGAACCCGCGATTTTGAAAGCCATTTCCGAACTGTCCACATCGTGGTAGCTGCCGTCGACCAAGACCACGGCGACATCCACCATGGTAAACCCCGCCAAAATGCCGTTGTCCAAAGCTTCGCGGATGCCCGCTTCGATCGGCGCAATAAACTCGCGTGGAATCGATCCGCCCACCACCTTGTCAATGAACAGGAAGCGGTGTTCTTTGTCGAATTTCCACTTGCCGCCGGAACCACCCGCGAACTGTTTCGCTATGGCGTCCAGTTCGTCGGTGGACATCTCATGCATATTCTCATGCGCGGCGCTGGGCATCGGATGCAGAACGATCTCGCAATGGCCGTACTGTCCGCGGCCGCCCGTCTGCTTGATGTATCTGCCTTCGGCTTCGGCTTTCCTGCGAATCGTCTCGCGGTAGGCCACTTGAGGACGGCCCACATTGGCCTGCACGTTATATTCGCGCAGCATGCGGTCGACGATAATCTCCAGATGCAGCTCGCCCATGCCGGAGATCAGCGTCTGGCCGGTATCGGGCTCCGTCGAGACGCGGAACGTGGGGTCTTCCTGCGCGAGCCGTTGCATGGCCACACCCAGCTTGTCCTGATCCGCTTTCGTTTTCGGCTCGATGGCCACGGAGATAACCGGGGCGGGAAAATCGATCGATTCGAGAATCACCTGTTTGTGTTCATCGCAAAGAGTGTCGCCAGTGATAACGCTCTTCAAGCCCACGCATGCACAGATGTCTCCGGCATACACCGCATCAATCTCTTCGCGCTTGTTGGCATGCATTTGCAGTAGACGGCTGATGCGCTCCCGCGTGCGCTTCCCGGGGTTGTAAACATAGCTACCGGATTGCAGCACTCCGGAATAAACGCGAATGTAGGTGACGTGTCCGACGAACGGGTCGGACATAATCTTGAAAGCCAGCGCAGAAAACGGCGCGTCATCCGCCGCGCGGCGCAACACCACTTCATCGTTCTCAGGATTCACGCCCTCGAGCGGCGGCACATCTACCGGGGACGGCAAGTAATCGACGACCGCATCGAGCAGCGGCTGAATACCCTTGTTTTTGAAGGCCGAGCCCGCCAGCACCGGAACGATCTTCAAGAGCAGCGTGGATTTGCGGACCGACTTGCGCATCTCTTCGACGGAAAGCGTTCCTTCGGTCAAATATTTGTCGATCACTTCATCGTCGTGCTCGGCGATGTAGTCGACCATTTTGCCGCGGTGCTCGTCGTAGAAAGCCTTATCAATCGCCGAGGCCTTCAGCGCGGCGGCTACATCGGGCCGCGAATCGACGAAGGCCTTGTCCCAAAGTTTCGCAACATCAAAAATCTCAAATTTCGCGCCGAGCGTTTCCTCGAGCCAGACAATCACCTTCTCTTCGATGAAATCGATGATGCCGATGAAATACTCTTCGCGGCCGAGAGGAAACTGGAGAGGAACGGGGTGGGCCCCAAGGCGCTGGCGAATCGTGCGGATGACGTGGTCAAAATCCGCGCCGGTTCGGTCCATCTTGTTGACGAAACAGATGCGCGGTACGCGGTACTTGTCCGCTTGACGCCAAACCGTTTCCGACTGCGGCTGCACGCCAGCCACGGAATCAAACACGCAAACCGCTCCGTCCAGAACGCGCAGCGAGCGTTCCACTTCCACCGTAAAATCCACGTGACCGGGCGTATCGATAATGTTGACGCGGTATTTCTTCCCGAAGCGGTCCCACGAAGCCGTGGTCGCAGCGCTGGTAATGGTGATCCCGCGCTCCCGCTCCTGCTCCATCCAATCCATGGTAGCGGTGCCTTCATCCACGGAGCCGATCTTGTACGTCACACCGGTATAGAACAGGATTCGCTCCGTCGACGTGGTTTTGCCCGCGTCAATGTGCGCCATAATACCGATATTGCGCGTGTCTTCGAGTTTGAAAGCCCGTCCCATGATCTGCTGCGCCGCCCCTTTGGTTTCTGTAGCCATTACAATTTCTTTTCGTCAGTCCTTACCAGCATCCTTGCCAGCGACCTACCAGCGACCTACCAGCGATAGTGCGCGAAGGCCTTGTTAGCTTCCGCCATGCGGTGAACGTCTTCCTTCTTCTTGATGGCGCCGCCGCGAGCATTGGCCGCGTCGATCAACTCATCCGCGAGCCTATCGATCATGGTCTTGCCTGCGCGCTCGCGCGAATACTGCAAAAGCCATCGAATGGCCAACGACTGCCGCCGGAAGGGATTTACTTCCACCGGAACCTGATAGTTCGCGCCGCCAACTCGTCGCGTCTTGACTTCCAGCGTGGGCTTCACGTTCTCGATGGCTTTCTTGAAAATCTTCAAAGCATCGTCGTTGGTCTTCTTGGCCACCTGATCCATGGCGCCGTAAAACACGCGCTGCGCCGTCGACTTCTTGCCTTCCCACATCATCGAGCAGATGAACTTCTCCACGATGTCGCTGGCATAGACCGGGTCGGTCGCTTGTATCCGCCGGAAAACAAGTCCTTTGCGTGGCATTGCTCTTTATCGCTCCTTACAGAATCTTTTCACTTCACTGGCAATTTCTATGAAGACGTTTTACTTCGCTTGCGCAGCCTTTGGCCGCTTCGCGCCGTACTTGGAACGTCCCTGCTTGCGATTCTCGACGCCAGCAGCGTCCAGCGTTCCGCGCACGATGTGATACCGCACTCCCGGCAAATCCTTTACGCGCCCGCCGCGCACCAAAACGATCGAGTGCTCCTGCAAGTTGTGCCCGATGCCGGGAATGTAGGTGGTGACTTCCACGGAATTCGTCAAACGCACGCGCGCCACTTTGCGCAAAGCCGAGTTCGGTTTCTTCGGCGTCTGCGTGTACACGCGAATGCACACACCACGTTTCTCCGGGCACCCGGCTAGCGCCGGCGACTTGGTCTTAACCAAAACCTTCTCACGTCCCATACGTACTAGTTGCGAAAACGTCGGCACAGTCGTCCTCTTCTATGTGTGACCACACCACAGTCACCATGTGCGCGCAAAATTCCCCGTGGCTCTCGCAAGGCGCGCAAACAAAAATGCGCGAGAGCACACATCTGTGCTGAAAGGTCTACTGCGAATCCGGAGATACAACCAGCAAGATACTCCGTACGCACTCCAGAAGGCAGAACTACACTTCTGGCTTCATTTCGGAGAGGCTTACTCGGCTTTGCGGGGCTGGCGCCCCATTCCGGCCGCTCTTCTGTCCCATTCCGTCTTACAATGTTCCGGGACCGAAGATATTTCCCTTCCAACCCACTCGACCGCATAGCGGTCGCCCTCGTCAGAGTAGAAACACCCCCGACAAAACGTAAATTATAAGGAAAAGTACGTGCTCTGTCAAATTTCTTTCACGAGCCCACAAGCCCCCAGTGGAAATCGGGCACTTGCGGCCCTCCCAATTCGACCAGAACCAAACGGACGGCCGCAAACCGAACCCCGTCAGTCGGCCATCCCAAAATGCGCAGTTTTCGCGCGCCAACTTCCCATGGCTCCTTTAAGTAATTGATAATAATTAACTTAGTTCGGAGGCGCGTCTTTTTTTTCGATGTCCGCGTAGGCCTTGGGCCACAAGCCAAAGGCCTTCAGCATGGCATCCTCATGCTGCCCAACCAACATTTTGACCGTCTTTTCGGCAGACCACGGCGAAGCAAACCGCTCCGGGCGGTCCGCAATCCAGTACGCCGTAAGGGCCATCAAGGTGGCGTCTTGCGCCAAAACATCTGGTTTTACGGCCTCCAGTGCGTCCGCCGCCGAATGGTGCGTAAATTTATATTCCGGCGAATCCTGATCCATGTTGATCCCCGGCAAACCCGCCATCGAAAAAGGAAGCGTGTCCGTGCCATCTTCCACCTTGTCGTCTACTTTGACCTCGCGAATTTCCGCGAGCGCTGAAGCAAACGGTTTGAAGGCCTCTACCAAGTCGTCGCGGCCCCCTAGTTGAAAGGATCTGACCGGACCTTGGCCGTTGTCCAAAATCAAGCTGCCCAGATGATTGGCCATCTCAGCCTGATGCTGCTTCACATACGCGAACGATCCATCCAGCCCCTGTTCTTCTCCAGTGAACAAAACGAATCGAATGGTGCGTCGAGGTCTCATCCCACTGCGCATAATGGCGTCGGCCGCTCCCAGCGCGCAGCTCGAGCCCATCCCATTGTCAGTCGCTCCTTCGGAAAGATCCCACGAATCCAAATGCCCACCCACCACAAGCACCTGCTCCGGATTTTCACGCCCGCGAATTTCGCCCACCACGTTCGCGCTCTCCACCGGCCCGCTGGAAAAAGTATTTTGCACATTGAAATGCACTCGCGGCCCCAGCCCGCGCGCAATGTATCGCTCCAACTGCCCCTGGTCTTCCGCCGTCATCGAAACGACCGGCACGGCGAAGTCAGCATCGAAGCCCAGAATTCCTGTGTGCGTCAGGTTCATTCCCGCGGCAGTCCCACCGCCTTGCCCGCCGATCACCGCAATCGCGCCCACTTTGCCCGCAGCCCTCAGAAAATCGCCAAATTGCGCGAACATTTGAATAGAACTTTTGTTCGGCTCGCCGCGCGTCACCACCAGTGCGACCTTGCCCGAAAATCGCGTCATGTTTTTCATTTCGCCGTCGAGGTCGAACATGTTCACAGTGACGACTTCGCCGTCGGCGCCGCCAGCAGCAGTCGAGCCTGTCCAACCCATCGCGTCCACATGCAGCGGCCGGCGAATCGGCGTCAACAATTCCGCCTGCGCCGCGCCTCGCGTCCACCCACGCCACAATTGCCACTGTTCCGCGTGGACATTCTCCAGCCCCATGGCGCGCATCTTCGCCACGCCCCATTCCACAGCTCTGTGCGCCTGGGGCGACCCCGTCAAACGCGCGCCCACGTCATCACTCAACTCGGTCAGGTATTGAAACGCATGAGAATCCAGCATCCCCTCCCCCGCAATTCTCACAAGAGCGGGCTTGGTTCCATCTTCATTGGGTCCCTTTGGGGCGGACTTATCCTCGGCCGGCACAGCCAGCGCGGCCACCAGCGTTACCGCTGCAATTCCTCCGAAAATCTTTCGCATTCCCCGTTTCTCCCTGCGCCTTCCGAGATTCCGCGCACAAGACTCTACCATGCCAAATTGACGCGCCAGCCCCAAAACTGCTTCGCCAAACCTGATGCCTTTGGCCGATGGCCAGACGCGCTCGTGTATAGCCAGCAACGAGGATTCAGGCGCTGCTTTACGCGACTTCTCTCTCGCCCTACACTGCCTCGGAGGCCCTCTTGAACGCTACTCGCTTTTTTTCCTCCGCGCTCCCCATCGCCGCGTCTTTATGCTTTCTGAGCGCGCCCGCTACCAGGCTGGCGCAAACCACGCAGCAAAAGCCCGCTGAAAAACTTCCGGAGAAAATTCAGGAAAAAGACCAAGAAAAATCTGCAGCCAAGTCCCCACCCAAAATTCCCGCCGAGGTCGAACTCCTCGAAACCCGCATGCGCTTTGAAACCGACGGTTCAAGCCGCAAAGAAGTCCACGCCCGCGTCAAAATCAACGACGAACTGGGCGCCCGCCAATTCGCCCGCCTCAATTTCGACTTCAATCGCACCTTCGAACAAATTGAGATTCCGCTCGTGCGCATCACGCACCCAAGCGGCGGAGTAGTGGACGTCCTCCCCGGCGCCATCACCGACAATCCCGATCCCGCCGTTGTCAGCGCCCCCGCCTATCAAGATGTCCGCGTCAAATCCGTGCGCATCCTCGGCCTCGAGCCCGACGACGCGCTCGAATATCGCGTCATCACTACGGTATCGCATCATCCTCTGGCCCCCGACATTTGGCTCGAGCACACCTTTGACCGCTCCGGTGTCGTCATCAAGCAAGTCTTCGATCTCGATCTACCCTGTTCGCGCCTCAAAGACTCGCCGGACCTTCGCCGCATCGCGATGGACGTCACCATTCCTGCCGATGAGCCGCAGCAAACCGTTTCCGACCGCTGTGTTTTCCGGTGGCATGTCTCGCTCCCTGTGTCCTCCGCCGAAAGAAGCGCGGACAAGAGTAGCGATACAAATCAGCGTCCAGACGTCACCCTGAGCTCATTCCTCGTCTGGGGAGTCTTTTTAGAGCGCTTCGCCCAACTTATTCATCCGGCCGAAGCGCCACAAACCGTCTCCGACAAAGCGCTAGCCCTCACGGCAACTCTTCTGAAGCCCCAGGATAAACTCGAGGCCCTCTACCGTTTCGTTTCAGAAAAAGTGGCCACCATCGACTTGCCTCTGGGCGCCACTGGTTTTCGAACACGCCCGCCTGCGGATATTCTTACCTCCGGCTACGCAACGCCCGAGGACAAATTCGTCCTCCTCGCCAGCCTGGCTTCGTCGGTCGATCTTCAACTGGAAGCGGGACTGGCCGGAAGTTCCGAAGATTTGCAAAAGCGACTGCCAACCCCTGCTCTTTTTACGCGTATCCTCACCATGTGGGGCACCAGGGTTTGGTGTGACGCGAGCCTTGAGGTGGCCCCGTTCGGGCTCCTCCCTCTTGGGCTTCGGGGCAAACAGGCTCTTTGGCTTCGCAAAGTTCCAAACTGTGGTCCCACGGCGGACTGTCTGTACCCTTTCTGGGCCGCCATTCCGGACGAGCTACCCTTCGCGGCTTTCCAGAAGGTTCAAGTGAACGCGAGCCTCGCTCCCGAAGGGACGCTCAAAGCGAAACTTAATTACACAACTCGTGGCGACAATGAACTGCTTCTTCGCGTTGCGTTTCACAAAACGCCAAAAGAAAACTGGAAGAATGTCGCCGAGCTCCTGGCGCTTTCCGACGGTTTCCGCGGCCAAATCGCGAACGTGACAGCATCCGATCCCTATGCAACACACGATCCCTTCACTGTCGCGTACGAGATCACGCAACCAAAATTTGTGGACTGGTCAAAAAAGCCACTTCGCATCCCGGCGATTTTGCCCCTGCTTGGACTTCCCGACGCGCCAACGAAAACAGCGCCCGGCGCGGCCGCCAGCCCCATCGACCTGGGCACGCCGCTCGATGTCGAAGTAAGCGCGACGGTTCATCTTCCCGCCGGCACCACCGCCCACATCCCCACAGGCACGTCCGTCCAGCGCGACTTCGCCACCTACGTTTCGCAATACTCCGCGAAAGACGCCACGCTCACCGCTTCCCGCCATCTAAATTTTATTCTGAAGAAAATCCCCGCCGACCGCGCCGCCGATTACAACGCCTTCCTCCGCGCTGTCCAAAACGACGAATCGCAAGTCTTCACCCTCGAACGCGCTGACACAACTCCTCCGGCCCCCAAAAAGCCTTAAGTTTTTCTTAGTTTTGCCGTAAGGACAGAAAGACTACTGTGAATCCTTCTAGAGCGTGGTTCTCACTACTCCGTGACCTCTGTCCAAATCTGCTTCCCGTAGTTCTCGACTTCATTCACTTGATCTGCATCACTTCTTTCTCTTTCGCGGCACTCAGATCCTCTATCTTCTTGGTTTCCGAGTGGGAGAGTTTTTCCAGTTCGTCCAGCGCCCGCTTTTTCTCGTCTTCGCTGATCTTCTTTTCTTTCTCCAGCTTCTCGATGGCTTCCTTCAGGTCCCGCCGAATATTCCGCACCGCCGTTCTGTGATTTTCGAGCACCTTATGCAGTTGCTTCACCAAGTCCTTGCGTCGCTCTTCGGTCAGCGAAGGAATCGGCACGCGCACGACTTTGCCGTCATTCGTAGGATTCAGCCCCAAATCGGCCGTACGAATCGCCTTGTCGATCAAAGCCACCGCGCTCGGATCCCACGGCGCGATCACGATCATTGTGGGGTCCGGCACGGTCATGCTGCCCAGCTGATTCACCGGCATCGGCGTGCCGTGATAATCCACGCGAACGTTGTCCAGCAGCGTGGCGTTCGCACGGCCGGTGCGAATCGTCGCCAGCTCCTTGCGAAAATCATCCACTGCTTTTTCCATCCTCGTTCTTGCGGCCGCCAGTGCCTGCGGCGTGTTCTCAAAAGTCGTCATAGCGTCCTCGGCTCAAAAAAACCAGGTAATTCGTTTAAGATCCTTCCGCTTCGAGTTTCCAGTTTCATTGGTCATCGAAAAAATGGATTTGGTGGCTTCCGTCGGAATTCAAGCCGGCGTCACCTTGGAGCCTACGCGCTCACCCATCACCACGCGCTTGATGTTTCCGTGCTGGTTCATGTTGAAGACCACGATGGGCATCCCGTTGTCCATGCACAGCGAAATCGCCGTCGCGTCCATCACCTTCAGATTTTGATTCAACACGTCGCGATAAGTAATCGCCGCAAAAAACTTCGCCCCGGAAACTTTCTCCGGATCGGCGTCGAAAATTCCGTCCACTCGAGTGGCCTTCAGTATGACGTCGGCTTTGATCTCCATGGCGCGCAGCGCCGCCGCCGTGTCGGTTGAAAAATACGGATTGCCTGTCCCCGCGGCGAAAATCACGACGCGCTGCTTCTCGAGGTGCCGCATCGCGCGCCGCCGGATGAAAGGCTCGGACACCTGATTCATCTCGATGGCGCTCAAAACCCGGGTGAACACGCCCTCTTTCTCGAGCGCATCCTGCAAGGCCAGCGCATTTATCACCGTCGCCAGCATGCCCATGTAGTCCCCGGTCGCGCGGTCAATCTCGAATCCCTTTTGCCGCGCCCCGCGGAAAATATTTCCGCCGCCGACCATAATGGCGATCTCGATGCCCAGTGCGTGCACCTCTTTCAACTCGCGCGCAATGGCCTGAATCGTTTCGCCGTGAATGCCAAATCCCTGCGGCCCCTGTAGCGATTCTCCTGAAAGTTTCAGCAGGATGCGCCGGTAAGCCAGCTGCGCGTGGCGCGGCGTTCTCTTGACGGATTTCTTTGCAGCCTTCTTCGGTCCGGCAGCCATGGCCCTCCGGTGAGCGGCCTACAAAATCTTCGGAATTGTAGCAAACTATTCCCGCCCGCGCACAACGCCGAAGCCCTAAAAACAAAAAGAGCGTCCCGCTTTCGCCGGGGCGCTCTGGAACGAAGACTCAAAGACCTGCGTCAGGCACTTACGGGTTCAGGAACCGGCGACGTTTCAGGTCCCGCCCCGCCGGGCCCGCCAATCTCGCCCACCTTGAAGCGCACGAATCGCCGGATCGAAATGTTCTCGCCAAGCTTCGCGATCGCCTGGGTAATCATCTCGCCGATCGTGACGCTCTCGTCCTTGATGTAGTGCTGCTCGTTCAGGCAGTTCTCCTCGTAAAATTTTTCCATCTTCCCCGTGGTAATTTTCTCGACCACGTTTTCCGGCTTTCCGGTAGCCAGCGCTTGCGCGCGATAAATTTCGCGCTCGGCCGCGAGCATCTCCGGCGTCACTTCCTCGCGCCGAACATACCGCGGATCGAGTGCTGCGATGTGCATGGCAATGTCGTGGCAAAGTTGCTGGAAAGCTTCCGTGCGGGCCACAAAGTCCGACTCGCAATTAATCTCCACGAGCACACCAATCTTCCCGCCCGCATGAATATAACTTCCCACGAGCCCTTCGCTCGCCTCGCGCTGCGATTTCTTAGCCGCGGCCGCCTGTCCCTTCTTCCGCAAAATCTCGATGGCCTTCTCAATGACGCCGTTTGCTTCGACAAGCGCCGCGCGGCAATCGCTGAACCCCGCCCCGGTCCGCTCGCGCAACTCCTTCACAAGGTGCGCCGGAATCTGCATAGCTGGCTGTTGTGTGCTCATCCTTTTTCTCTCTGTGGACTCCAGAATGTCAATGTTTCGGCGAATGCTTAGAAAAAAGGCCCGCTCCGAGCCGCAAGGAGCGAGCCTCGTGAATCTCGGTTGATTAAAACCGCTCGCTTATCGTGTCTCGTCGTCCGGTGGGACGGTAGCTTCCGCTCCCGCAGCCGCCTCAAGCGAAGCATCGGCAGGAGTGGTCACATCCACTCCCTCAACGAAGTCGCCTTCCTGCTTCTCATACTGCTCGTACGCGCTGGTATCCACATACTCCACGCCATCCACCAAAGCCTGATCTTCCGCCGATTTCTGCTCGGCCACCTGCGATTGCTGGTAAGCGGTATGCCCTTCCAGCACAGAATCAGCAATCTTCGTAGTGAAAAGCCGAATCGCGCGCAAAGCATCGTCGTTACCCGGAATAATCCAATCCACCACGTCAGGATCGCAATTCGTATCCACGACAGAAACCACCGGCACGCCCATCCGCCGCGCTTCTTTCACGGCGATCTCTTCCGCATTCGAATCGATCACAAACATAGCGTCCGGAAGCTGCAGCATGTTCTCAATGCCTTCCAGGTTCTGGTTCAGGTGCTTCATTTCGCGGCCCAGCCGCGCTTTTTCTTTCTTGGAAAGTTCGTTGATCCGGCCATCTTCGGTCATCGCCTTCAAGAGCTTCAGCCGCTTGATCGATTTCTGGAGCGTCGCCCAATTCGTCAGCGTCCCGCCCAACCAGCGGTGGTTGACAAAGAACGCCCCGCAGCGCCTGGACTCCTCGGCCACAGCTTCCTGCGCCTGGCGCTTGGTGCCCACAAACAAGACCGATTTTCCCTGCGCGGAAAGATCGCTTACAAACCGGCTAGCCTCGCGGAACATCTTGAGGGTCTTCTGCAGATCAATAATGTGAATCCCGTTGCGCTCCCCGAAAATATATTCCTTCATCTTCGGATTCCAACGCCGCGTCTGGTGACCGAAGTGAACTCCAGCCTCCAGCAATTCTTTCATCGTAATCTCTACTGCCAAGTTTCCTCCTAGTGGAATAGCTGTTTGCGGTGGCAGCTTGCGCCGCCACAGAACAGCCTATTGCCGGCTCCTTGCCGGCCGTGATCTCAGCGGGTTCACGTCGCTAAACCCGCTGGAGCTCGCTGCAACTCTGGCGAAGCCAGGGCCGCAGAAACTACCGCTTCGTAAACTGGAAGCGTTTCCGCGCGCCCTTCTGCCCGTACTTCTTGCGTTCCTTCATACGGGAATCGCGCGTCAAAAATCCATTCTTCCGCAAAGCCGGCCGCAGCTCCGGGTTATACCGCGAGATCGCCCGCGACAATCCCATGCGCACGGCCCCAGCCTGCCCGCCAACGCCGCCGCCATGCGCGGTCACCTTGACGTCCACCTGGTCCGCCAGGCTCGTAAACTTCAGCGGCTCAATGGCGTCATGCTTCCAAGCATGATTCGGAAAATAATTCTCCACCTCGCGGCCATTGATAGTGAACTTGCCGCTACCAGCGCGCAAAAATACTCGAGCCACGGACTCCTTGCGCCGGCCAGTCCCGAGAAACCAAGTTTGTGTGCCCGCAATGGGCGTACCAGTAGAACTCAACGTTCCTCCTAAAATAACCTGATTCCGGACACCCGGAACCACTCAACTCCACGCCGGTTTTGCTCCCTGCCTAAGGCACCACTTAGAGGTGACCACTACGCGGCCACACTTTTCAAGGAACAGCAACGTGCGGAAACCAGTAGCACAGACTTTCGTCTGTGCTGTTTGCCACTTCTACTGCTCACTACGCCCACAGCAGCGGCACAGATTTTGGTCTGTGCTCCCTACTGCTTCTAAGCCCCAACCGCCTGTGGCCTCTGCCCAGCGTGCCGCGCCAAACCCGCGGCATCCCGGTAAACCCGCAATTTCTTCGCTCGCCGAGCCCGCAACTTGTTCTTAGGCAGCATTCCCAAAACCGCCTCGCGAATCATCCATTCCGGTTTCGTTTCGCGCACCCGCTTCGCCGGCACAGCCTTCAATCCGCCCGGGTATCCGCTATGCGAGTAATAAATCTTCTGCTCGACCTTGTTCCCGGTCATGCGAACCTTGTCCGCATTGATCACCACAACGTGATCCCCCGAATCCAAGTACGGCGTAAAACTCGGCTTATCCTTCCCGATCAGCATCCGCGCCACTTTCGTCGCCAGACGCCCCAAAACCTGGTCTGTGGCATCCACCACAAACCAGCTTGCGCCGACCTTCAGCGCCTCGGCTTCTTCTCCTTTGGCTACATACGTCCTCATTGCGCTCAGTCACACCTTTCCCGTTAGAGACAAACGCCAATCTTAAAGTACCTTGCTGTTCCTGTCAACGCGATTCCCACTGATTTTCCACGCCTACACATTATCGCGAGCGGCGGAACGCGTCGCGTCGCGCCAGCCGCCAGTTTCTTCTGCGCTCCTGGCGGCCCCCCCAGAACTGTCGGTTCCTTCCATTTTCCACTGTCAACTTTCCGCTGTCGTCCGTCAACTTGTTCTCTCACGCTTCGACGTGCGGCAAGAATCGCGGAGCCTTGCGGAGTTTCGTGGCCTGCTCAAAGGCATACGCCAACTTGATCAAAACCGGCTCGCTCCAAGCCCGGCCGAAAAACGAAATCCCGACCGGCAAGCCGAATACCAATCCCGCGGTCACATTCACGTTCGGATACCCGGCGGCTGCGGCAAATTCCGAACTGCCTCCTCCGAACGAGTCACCGTTCACGATGTCCGTCAGCCACGCTGGCCCGCCCGTCGGCGCAACGATGGCATCGAGCTTGTGCTTGTCCATGGTCGCATCAATTCCCTCCTGGCCTGCCAACTCATGATTCTTCTTAATGGCGTCCACATACTCCGCGGTCGTCAGCGGCCCTTTCTCTTCGGCCTTCAGAAAATTCTCCTGTCCGAAAAACGGCATCTCTTTGGCGGCGTTCTTTTCGTTGAACGCGATGATCTCCTTGAGTGTTTTGACCGGCGCGTTCGGCCCAAGCCATGCGAGGTAGGCATTCAGGTCCGCCTTCAGCTCATACATGAACCCCAGAAATTCCGTCTCCCCGAACTTGCCCGAAGTCTCAATCTCCACCGGGTCCACCAGCGTGGCTCCTTGCTTCTTCATCGCGTCGAGCGCCGCCTCCATCAACTTGTCCACGGCTCGATTAAAGCCAAACGCTTTCCGCAAAACACCGATGCGCGCTCCGCGCAATCCATCGGCCTCGAGAAATTTGGTGTAATCCGTGAATGACTTTCCAGCACTCGCCGTCGTCGCTTTGTCGTCGGGATCGACGCCCGTCAACGCTCCCAGCAAAATGGCCGCGTCCCGCACGGTGCGGCACATCGGTCCCGCGGTATCCTGCGTATGCGAAATCGGAATAATCCTGCTGCGGCTCACCAGTCCAACCGTTGGCTTGATCCCCGCAAGTGCATTCGCCGAAGACGGGCACACGATCGAGCCGTCCGTCTCCGTTCCGATTCCCACCGCCGCCAAATTCGACGAAATGCCCGCGCCCGTTCCCGAACTCGATCCGCACGGATTCCTGTCCAGCGCATAAGGGTTTTTTGTCTGCCCGCCGCGCCCGCTCCAACCGCTGATCGAGTGGTTCGAGCGAATATTCGCCCATTCGCTCAAATTTGTTTTTCCCAAAATTACAGCGCCCGCCTCACGCAACTTCTGCACAATGAAAGCGTCAGCAGGCGGGTTCGATCCGACGAGAGCCAGCGATCCCGCGGTCGTCATCATGCGATCGGCAGTCGCGATGTTGTCCTTGATCAAAACAGGAATCCCGTGCAGCTGCCCGCGCGGCCCTTTTTCTTTTCGTTCCTTGTCCAAAGCTTCCGCAATCTCCAGCGCGTCCGGATTCGTTTCGATGACGCTGTTGACGCGCGGTCCGCTCTTGTCAATCGCCGCGATGCGCGTGAGATATTTCTCCGCAATCGCACGCGCGCTGTACTTCCCGGACGTCATTCCGTCTTGCAGTTCGCCAATGGTAATCTCCCCTAGCTCAAACGAGGGAACATCGGCAGCCGCCACGGCAGTCGCGGCGGCGCTCTTTGGCGACGCTCCAAAAACGGGCTGCAATACCGGACCAGCCGCGGCCGCCACTCCTCCCAGCAATCCCGCCTGCAAAAATCTCCGTCGACCTCTAGCCCCCGCCGCCCGCTTCCCGGCTATGCCGTCCGCCACATTTGCCGGACCGAGTCTCTGTGCCTCGCGCTTCTCTCGCGTTTCTTTGATCATCGCCAATTCCCCTCAGCCTCTTGATCTGCTACAAAGAGCAGAGATAGTACGCCAAACACGCCGTTTCGTCCGCTCAAAATCTTGCTTCTCTGTGGGGGGGTTGCGTCCAGGCAACCGCGAGAGAAAGTATTTTCCTATGCCGCCTCTTTCCAGTTACCCTTCTTCTCGGCGGAGTCCCCCGTAGGCGGTTTGCCATGCTGCTGACAGACCTAAACGGCCCCTTGTCCCTCCAGCCGCGAAGCCCAGGCTTGGGGAGAGTCTCGCGTCGCGCTCGTTTCGTCGCACCCGCCTTTCTTTTTTTGTGCTCCGCAACTCTCGGCGCGACCATTTCGCGCGCCCAAGACCAACAAGATCAAAGCGTCGCCGAAGCCGCCCGTCAAGAACGCGCCCGCAAACAAGAATTGCAGAAACGCGCCAAGCACGTTTACACGGAAGAAGATCTCAAGCATCTGAACATCCTCACTCCGGAAGACCGCGCGCAAATCGAAGCCAAGCGAAACGAATGCTCGCAAAAAAATAGTTGCTCGCCCGTGTCCACGCAAAATCCGCCGGCAAGCCTGGATGCAAATTCCGAAACTCCGCAAGCGACGCTCGGCGATGTCGCTCGCCAAGTCCGCAAGCAAAAAGAATGGCAAGCGCGGAAACCGAAACAGTCGGAGGCGTTCCATCTCCCGTTCTCGACTCCCGCCCTGGCTTCTCCAATTTTGCCGGGGCGTCCCGCAATTCGTCCTCCGGCTCAACCGGTTCCGCATCCCAAAACTCCATCGAATGTTTTCCGCCGCGATCCGTTCTCCGCCGTACCCATTCGCCCCCAAGTTCGCCGTCCTGAATTTCCGAGACCCGAAGTTCGCCGTCCTGAAATTCAACCGAGCCTTCGTGAAGGAATCCGCCCTGAGGTCCCGGAAGATATCCACCCATCCCGTCGCGAAAATATTCGCCGAGCGGTTCATCCCAAACCAAGCGGCGAGGTTCATCCCAAAGTTCGTGAAGAGATCCTTCCAATGGTGCGTCCGAATGGGCCTCCGGACTTTAGTATAGATGTTCGCGCGACACTTCCTGCGCATGGCAGGCTGATCGCCCCTGCGCTCCCCAAAATCTCCTCCCGCCCCGTCGTGACGCCGAGTATTCTCATCCAACCGGAGCACCCGCCTGTTCCGTCCACGCTTAAGCAGTCAAATATTTTTGCCGAACCGGCCGCGCCGGCTTCGACGGTTCGCCCGTTGAAAGCGCAGCCCGCTGTTCGTCCCGCCACGACCGCGACACAGAAAACCGTGAGCGTAGAAAGCGGCGATTCTCTCTGGAAGCTGGCCGAAGAAAACCTCGGCCACGGCAAGCGTTGGCCTGAACTGCTGGCCGCCAATCCAAGCATTGTCAACCCCAACCAAATCGGCGCCGGCGCGCAACTCCATCTTCCCTCTGCCGTCGCCGCGACCTCAAACTCTGCCCGCCAAGACGGGAGCAGCGCCGCGTCAACAATCCGGGTCCAGAAGGGCGACACGCTGTGGGCGCTGGCAAGGATCAGCTTGGGGCGGTCTTCCGCCTGGCCTTGCCTGGCCGCCGCCAATCCGTCCATCAGCGATCCCAACCGCATTTACGAAAACCAAGAACTGATCGTACCGCCTGCCTGCAGGCCTTAGCGGTAACCACGGAATCTGCCAAGGAGATCTCATCCCGGCCCGCGCATTCTTCAAAATTTTGTAAATTGTTATAAAGCGGTTACCAGGTTCAATAGTAGCCTTCCGAATTTCATATCCGTACTCCTACTGGCCCCCTTGCTGCAAAACCCGACCTCGCTTTAACTCATTGAAAAAAAACATTTTATTGGATGCGTAGATAGACCGCTCTCTGGCCACGTGATTGCGACAGGCCGAGGCGGCGTCCCAGCAACTTAGCCTGAAAAATGAGATTTCATCCCAGGGAGTCCTCGAAGCCGGTGTCTCCGGTGAATCGCTTTTCAGGGTCAAGAGAGAGATGGACCTCGAACCAAAGTCGAGAGCACGGTTACAAAAACGCTGAGGAGGACTAGAAAAATGCAAGTGGCACTTGGGGGCTTGTTTTCGGTTCGAAGCGTTTGCGCGAGGCTGGCGCTGCTCTTGCTTTCCTTCGGGGTGTGCGACCTGGCGCGCGCTCAGTCTACCGCATCGCTAAACGGCACCGTCACCGATCCTGCCGGAGCGACGATTCCCCAGGCCAAGGTAAGCGCGACCAACCAGTCCACCGGGGTGGTATCGGGTACTCAGACCGACGGAGCGGGCGCCTATCTTTTCCCGGCCCTGCCGATTGGCACCTATCGCCTTGAGGTTATCGCTTCCGGTTTCCAGACGGCTGTCATTTCCAGCCTCAAACTCGATGTAGCGACCTCCGTCACTCAAAATATCGAGGTAAGAGTTGGCAACGCGACCGAAAGAATTGAAATTGTTGCCGACGCAGCGATTATCGAAACCACTACGAACAGCATGGGCCAGGTGATCAACGACAAGACCGTGCAGGAAATCCCTTTGAATGGCCGGCACTTTACGGATCTCAGCCTGCTAACACCGGGCACAATGACGCCTCCGGCAAACGGTTTTTTGTCGGCCCCTTTACGCGGACAAGGCTCGTTCGGAATCAACACCGCGGGCCAGCGCGAGGACACCACCAACTGGCTGGTCAACGGCATCAACCTCAACGACAACGTTCAGAACCAGATCACGTTTCAGCCCCCGATCGACACCCTCGCAGAATCCAAAATCGACAACTCCGCCTTCCCCGCGGAGTATGGGCGGAATGCTGGCGCGATCGTAAACCTTGCCACTCGCTCCGGAACCAACCAGTACCACGGAGAAGCGTTTGACTTCTTCCGGAACAACGCTTTGGACGCGCGGAACTTTTTCAACTCATCTGTAAGTGCGACCGGCGCGCCCCTCCCGCAAGCGCCTTTCAAGCGCAACGAATTCGGCGCTTCTTTTGGTGGGCCTATCAAGAAGAATAAGGCTTTTTTCTTCGTTGCCTACGAAGCCCTCCGCCAGCACCAAAGCCTGACCGTCTCGACCACCGTTCCCAGCCAAAACGACCGCGCGGCGGTTACCTCCCCGGCGGTCAAGAGTTTGTTGGCGCTAGTGCCCGCAGCCAACCAGATCGGATCTGGCGCGGCTGGAAACGCCGCTACTTTCAATCTGTTCACCGGCGGAGCACTCGCCAATGTATCGCTCAACCAGGGATCCGCTGACCTCGATTTTGAACTGACCCAAAATGATCGCATTCATGGATACTACGTCGTTCAAAAAGACCTTCGCCAAGAGCCCACGGCAGGGGGCGCGATCGGAGCAGACATTCCCGGATTCGGTGACACCCGCTCCGGTTTCCGGCAACTGATGACTTTCAGCGAGGATCATACTTTTAGCCCCTCCCTGGCGAATACTGTCCGCCTCGGATTTAACCGCATCCACTTGACGTTCACACCCAACGGTCTCCTCGACCCGGCAGCCTTCAACATCACTTTGCCTCCGGGATCTCCGGTCGGCTCAGGACTTCCGTTCTTCAACGTTGCCGGCACTTTAGGCTTTGGCGGACCGACCGGTGAACCACAAGGCCGCGGCGACACCACCGTTGTTTTGAATGACACGCTGAGCTGGCTCAAGGGCCGGCATTCGTTGGCTTTCGGCGGGGAAGTCCGCCGCGCTTACAACAACAACATCGCCGAAAATGTAGGAAGCTTTAATTTCACTTCCTTTGCTAACTTCCTCGCCGACCAGTCCAATGCCTTTACGGATCAGCTCGGTTCGGGAAATGACAAGATTCTGCAGCCCTCGTACGAAGCATTTGCGCGGGACAGCTTCAAATGGAAATCGAACTTCACCATTAATATCGGTCTCCGTTATGCTTGGAACTCATCTCCGTCAGAAGCCGCGAATCACTTTACGAATTTCGATGCCTCGACGGGCACGCTTATTTCGTCTCCGCAGCCCTACCACACGAACAACAAGAACTTCCAGCCACGCATCGGATTCGCATGGGATCCCTTCAAGGACGGCAAAACCTCGGTCCGCGCCGCGTATGCGATCATGACGCAGGATCCCACGACCAATACTGTTTCCGGGCTCAGTTCCAATCCCCCGTTCGCGTTGCCCCTTTCGGTCAACTCCGCGACAAGCAGCATTACGCTGGAAAACCCTTCTGCGGCCATCACCGGTGTCAGCCTGGGCCCTAGCGCGATTAACCCCTCTTATGACGACATGTACGCCCAGGACTGGAATCTCACTGTCCAGCGACAACTCAGTTCTTCTCTCGGCCTCGAAGTGGCGTATGTGGGGATGAAGGCGACTCACCTCCAGCTAACGCAGAATATCAATCAACCGTTCGTCACTGGGGATATCTACGGTTCAACAAAGCCTTTTCCGTCGCTGCCCTTGACTAGCTCGGTACTGCCGGCGCAGTGCGCTCCTCCCAACCACGTTTGCCCTTTTGGAAACATCAATCAAGTGAACGCCGGAGGAAACTCCAACTACAACGCACTCTGGGCCACGGTGAACAAACACTTCTCTGGCGGCTTCGAGCTTCTCGCTTCCTACACCTACTCGAAATCGCTGGACTACAACTCACTTTCTACCGGAGAGACCTACGTCATTCAAAACGCCTATAATCCGCGAGGCGACTATGGCCCCTCGGAGTTTGACGCGCGTCACCGTTTCGTTCTTAGCGGCTTTTACGAACTTCCCTTCAAGTCTAACCGTTTGGTAGCGGGCTGGCAGCTTGGCATCATCACCCAAGCACAAACCGGAAATCCGCTCAATCCCACACTGGCCATCGGCCCGGGACCGGGAATTTCTCTTACCGTGAGGCCCGATGTGACCGGCGCGATCCAGACAACGGGAGACCCTTCGCAGTGGTTCTCCAACAAGACCGTGTTCGTCGCTCCCTGCGTTGCAGCCGTGCTTCCCGCAACGCTGCCGACCTGCCATCCGGGCGACTTGGGCCGCGATTCCATCACTGGACCCAATTTCCTGAACACCGATTTCTCGGTCACCAAGAACACCAAGATCACCGAGAGATTCACTCTGCAGTTCCGCAGCGAGATGTTCGATGTGTTCAACCATCCCAATTTTGGGGATCCGGTTCTGACGACTACCAGCTCATCCTTCGGAAAGATTCTGTCTACGCGATTCCCAACGGGTGACTTCGGCTCTTCACGGCAAATCCAGTTTGCTCTGAAGTTGCTCTTCTAAGGGTCTGGCGACCCTTCCTCCGGCGAAGGCGGGCTTGGGCCCGCCTGCGCTGCTTTGTATCGTGTTCTTCCTTCCGATCGATCCACTTTTCCTGACCTCGAATTGTTCGGGAGAACAACTTCTAGTGCACAAATCCTTCTCTCGGCGGCTGCCCTCCTGGTTTTCGGATACAATGGAAAACAGTCTTAAGACTGGACTCCGAGGATAGAGTGATTCACCGCAACGTCTTTCATAACGAAAGCTTGCTGCCAATCGAAAAGGTGCGGCTTTCGCCCGGCCAGGCTGGCCTGATCTGCGGATGGGGGCTCTTCACCACGCTGCGCATCTTCCACGGTGAAGCTTTCGCTTACGAGCGCCATTGGCGGCGGCTGGAAAAAGACGCCGGCATGATCCACCTTCCCATGCCGTACACTTCGGCCAAAGTCCGCCTCAATCTCCACGAAGTCATCCGCGGCAATCAAGTCACGGAAGGCTGCGCGCGCATTTATCTGGTCTACAACCAGGTCGGCTTTTGGCAGAGCGACGAAAAACATCCCGAGGTGGATCTCATTATTTATACCGCGCCGCTGCCGCAATATCACGAGCCGGTGCGACTTGCTGTCCGCGAACAGGGCCGCCACGCGGCTTCGCCTCTGGCCGGCGTCAAAACCACTTCGTGGCTGCAAAATGTTTGGTCCGTCGCTGAGGCCCAAAAAGAAGGTTTCGACGAAGTCGTACTTCTGAACGAGCGCGGCGAAGTTGCCGAGTGCACCGCCGCCAATATCTTCGCCGTGAAAAGCGGCAAGGTTTTCACACCGCCTCTGAATTCCGGCTGCCTCGAAGGCGTCACGCGCGGCATCCTCTTCGAAATCGCTCCTGAAGCGGGCGTTGCGGTCATCGAGCAAGCCCTTCACCCCGAAGATCTTTATTCCGCAGACGAAATTTTTATCTCTTCGACGAACCGCAATCTTATCGGCGTCGGCGAAATCAACGGCCACAAGATTGCCGCCGCTCCCGGCCCCGTCACGCACCAGCTTAACGATCTCTTCGACGCCTATGTCGCGGACTACGTCACCCGCCGTCTCGCCGCTGCCTCCCACTGATCCGGCGCTACTCTAAACTTCTAAACTAGGCGTCCGGCGCGTTCCCGCGAACCGTTAGTGGAGCCGTTTCCGACCGAACAACCGGCCATCGAAGGTCCAAGGCATATGCAGTGCGAACTTCTAAGGGGCTTGCACATTCACTTTCACATTCACTTCACAACGCTTGCGAGCGAATTTGGGCGCGCCTATCGCGAAAGGGGTAGATTGCTCGCGAAAAGGGTTAGACGGCGATGGAACCAGCAACTGGTGGAAAACTGGCGTAGCTGGATTATTTAACCTTGGCATTTTTCGTTCGAGGGTGTTCAGCGCAATCATGAGCGGCAAATTCTTTATCGCGCCGCCGCTCGTACTTCTCCATCATTTCCGCGAGCGAGTCGCCGCCGGGTGGCCCCGACGGAGTGAACACCCATGCGCATTCAGAGCAGCCACTGCCCTGAAAACCCGGCCCTTCAATCCATATCAGCGTGCGGCGCGTAGCCATCATTGGAAGCCTCTTGCGGTGTGCGCAGTTGATGCTCTAGGCCTTCCTGGTCCTTGGCGACCGGCTGGCCTTGGATTTGTGTTGAACCGACCAGCGGAAAAAACGATAGTCACATTGTTCGCATCGATACGGCCGAATCCGCAGGAAGACCAGTAGGAGCTCAACAGTTCCTCTGGTTCTAGATTCGTGGGTCAGATCACTCTGGCAGTCGGGGCAGGAAATCGACACCTTATCCTTCTTCCGGGAGGGCAGGAACGGCATGTCCGCCGGTATCCTCGATCTTTGGATCGAGCTCCTGCCTGAGTCTCCTATCGGCGACATACTTACGGTCAGGAGTGTCCTGGTCCAGCCGGTAAAACCTCCAAAAGCGCATCGGGTAAATCCTTTAAAGCCCGTGGGTGGCACCGACCGCAAGTCTAAGACGATTGTTGATGCCGCTCGATAAGCACGAAGGCTTGGTCAAGAGACCGTGGGGTATTGCCATGCCCGAGAGCCGCCTAGTTCTTGGGTGGCGGAGGGTCGAAATGCTGAAACTCTCATGGCCCGAATGACCGGGCCACGCGGAAACCGGAAACGGCGCGCCTGCTACCGCGACCTCTTCTTTTGACAATCGAGAGAAGCGTCGTATACTCCTCTAGATTCCCCAGAGATAGAGACGCCAAGGATCGCGAATGACCGACACGTCCGCCACTCTCGTGCAAGGCACCCTGGACATGCTCATCCTCAAAACTCTCGTTCTCGAACCTCTTCACGGTTGGGGGATCTCGCAAAGAATTCAACAATTAAGCCGCGGCGTTTTCGAAGTGAATCCCGGCTCGTTGTTCCCTGCCTTCCGCCGCCTTGAGCGCGCGGGCCTGCTCGAATGCGAGTGGAGGACCTCGGAAAATAATCGTCGCGCAAAATACTACTCACTGACAAAAGCCGGCCGTCAAAAGCTGCGAAGCGAGACCCAAGAGTGGGAGCGGCAGGTCGCCGCGATCGCAAGAATTCTCGAGACCGCTTCGTAGTTCGTAGGAGGACGCCATGGGACTCTGGACAAATCTCTCCGCTGGCCTCCGCGGTCTGGTCCGCAAACATCAAGCCGAGCAGGAACTCGACGACGAGTTGCGCGATTTTCTGGAAAAATCCGCCGCCGAAAAGATGCGCGCGGGGATGGCCCGCGAAAAAGCCCGCCGCGCGGCGCGCCTGGAAATGGGCGGAGTGGAAGCGGTGAAAGAAAACGTCCGGTCTGCCAGCTGGGAGACGCACCTCGAATCTCTTTGGAGCGACCTGCGCTTTGGCGCCCGCCTCCTGCGCTTCAATCCCGTCTTCGCCGGCGCCGCGATTCTCTCCCTGGCGCTCGGGATCGGCGCAAACACCGCCATCTTTCAACTCCTCGACGCAGTGCGCCTGCGCACCCTGCCGGTTAAGAATCCACAAGAGATCGCCAGAGTCGCGATCGATAAACGTACTGGCGCGAGCGGAGACTTCACGAGCCGCTACTCCGATCTCACCTACTCCATGTGGTTAGAAATTCACGCGCAGCAGCGGGCTTTTTCGAATCTTTTTGCATGGAGTCCTGCTCAGTTCAACATCGCGCCCAGCGGCGAAGTTCACAGTGTTCAAGGCCTGTGGGTCAGCGGCGAATTTTTTCAAACGCTCGGCCTCGAACCCGCTCTCGGCCGCTTTTTGAATTCCGCGGACGACACCCCAGGTTGCGCACCGGGTGGAGCGGTCATCAGCTATTCCTTTTGGCAGCACGAATTTGGCGGCGACCGCTCGGTCATTGGCCGCGCGTTTACCCTCAACCGGCTTCCGTTTGAGATCATCGGCGTTGCTCCCGCCGATTTTTATGGCGTCGAAGTTGGGCGGTACTTCGACGTCGCTGTTCCGCTCTGCACGGAGCCCGCGATTATGGGCGAGGACAGCCAGATGAAAATCCGCTCCGGATGGTGGCTCGCTTCCATGGGGCGACTGAAACCCGGCTGGACCATTCAACGCGCGACGTCGCAATTGCAGGCTATCTCCCCCGCGCTGTTTGAGGCGACCCTGCCCGCCGATTACAACCCCGAGAGCACCAAACACTTCCTCGCCAACAGGTTGGGCGCCTTTTCTGCCGACTCCGGGGTTTCGGATCTGCGCAAAGATTATGAGCACCCTTTGTGGCTGCTTCTTGCACTCGCCGCTCTTGTGCTGCTCATCGCTTCCGCAAATCTTGCCAACCTCATGCTGGCACGCGCCAGCGCACGGGAAAAGGAGATGGGCTTGCGCATGGCTGTGGGGGCCAGCCGCAGCAGATTGATCCGCCAACTCCTCGCAGAAAGCCTCTTGCTCGCCGCTGTCGGAGCAGTTCTTGGAGCGCTTTTGGCGCACAACCTGAGTCAGTTACTGGTCGCCTCGCTGAGCACCCAGCATGATCCGCTCTTTGTGGCACTGGGTACCGACTGGCGGGTGTTTGGTTTCACGGCTGTGCTTGCCGTGCTCACTTGCATCTTTTTTGGATTGGCGCCCGCGGTGCGCGCCACCAGTGTGTCTCCCGGCGTGGTACTCAAAGAGGGCAGCCGCGGCACGACGGAGGGCCACGGACGTTTCGGCTTTCGACGCATCCTGGTCGTCTCGCAGATTGCGCTATCGCTCACTCTTCTGGTCGGCGCTCTGCTGTTCGCACGAAGCCTGGCCAAGTTGACGGCCGTCGAGACCGGCTTCCGGCAAACCGGCATTCTCGTCACCGACATCGATTTCAGCTCTCTCAAGCTCTCTGGCGAGCGTCGCATTAGCTTTGGCAACGAACTCCTCAGCCGCATCCGGGCGATTCCGGGGGTGGAGAACGCGGCAACCGCGGAAACCGTGCCGCTGAGCGGCAACGGGGAGTTTCATGACATTCTGCCGGGAATCTCGGACCCGCCCACGGAGCAAAATCCCGTTTCGGCTTTCAATCACGTCAGCCCCGGATTTTTCCAGACGCTTCAAACACCCCTACTGGCAGGCCGCGATTTCAATGACCACGACGTGGCGGGTTCCCCGCTGGTGGCCATCGTCAATGAAACCATGGCCCGCCAGGTCTTCAAGACCAGCAACCCGGTGGGCACGATGTTCCGGGTGCGCCGGCTAAGTAAAATCAGCGGACCGTTCGAAATCGTGGGCTTGGTGAAGGACACCAAGTACGGCGACTTGCGAGAGGAGCCGCTGCAAATCGTCTATCTCCCCCTTCTCGAGAGCCCACGTCCCGATCAAGATTCGCAAATCCTTATTCGTTCACGCTTGCCGCTTCCTGAGCTCACGTCAGCCGTTAAAGATGCTGCAAGCTCCGCGCATCCCGGTCTCGACTTAACCTTCTTCAGCTTTCCCACCTTGATCGAAGAAGGCTTGTTGCGCGATCGATTGATGGCCAAGTTATCTGGGTTCTTCGGCGTGCTCGCTGTTCTCCTGGCCGTGATTGGCTTATACGGAGTGATCTCCTACATGGTCGCCCGACGCCGCAATGAGATTGGCATTCGCATGTCTCTTGGCGCCGGTCGCGGCGCCATCATCGCTCTCGTCCTGCGCGAATCTTTCTGGCTGCTCTCGATTGGACTATCGCTCGGAATAGCTCTCTCGCTGGCGGCCTCCCGAGCCGCTGCTTCCCTGCTCTTCGGCTTGAAGCCCCACGACGCCGCAACGTTTATCATGGCGACAGTGATCCTCGCCACCATCGCGTTAGTGGCAAGCTACATTCCCGCGCTCCGCGCCTCCCGGCTGGACCCCATGGATGCCTTGCGGAACGAATAGCTCCCCTGCGTGCTACAATCGCGTCGCGAGCATCCCATGCCCGACACAGCTTCGATGTCCCTCGGTGGAGCAGTTCTCGAAGTCGTCTCTCCTGACGGCGCTCGCCGCTACGTGCGTGTTGCGCAGACCCCTTTCCTCATCGGCCGCGGCGCCGAGACCGGAAATCATCTGCAACTCTCCGACCGCCGCATCTCTCGCAATTGCGCGGCACTGGTCATCGAGGCGGGCCGCCTTTACATCGAGGACCGCGGCCAGCGGCGCGGGCTGTTCGTCAACGGCGAAAAAGTCGAAAGCCGCCTTCTGAATGACGGCGATTCCATCACCTTTGGTCTCGAAGATTCCTACGAGCTCCTTTTTCGATCCGGCACCTCCAGCGGCGAGGAGTCCCTTCCCAATCTCCTCACCCGCATCGAGCACATCACCAGCTCAGAACCTGTCGGTGGCGGACTTCGCAAGCTCAACCTGCTCCTCGAAGCCACTACCCTTCTTCACTCCCAGGTTCCTCTCGATGAAGCTTTGGCTTTGATGATCGATCACGCGGTCTCTGTCACCGACGCCGATCGCGGCATGCTTCTCGAGGCCGACGCCACCGGGGCCCTCAAAGTCCGCCTCGCTCGCCGTACCGGCGGTCTCCGCCTTCCTCCGGAGAGCCTCACTCCCAGCCAAACCGCCATTCAGCTCGCCCTTCGTCAGCATTCGCCTGTGGTTACCGAAGACATCGAGCGCGCTGATATGGATTTGCAATCGGCGCAAAGCATTATCGCCCAGCGCCTCCGCGCGGTCGTTGTCATCCCTCTGTTTTCCGTCCACCGCTCCAGTACTGCCGATTCCAGCGGCACGCCTGCTTTTGCCCATTCTCTCGGCGTGCTCTATCTCGATTCCCGCCGCCCTGCCGCTTTCTCCAAGCTAGATCGCCAGATTCTGGACGCTCTCGCCGCCGACGCCGCCAGCACTCTGGACAATGCCCGCCTCGTCGTTCGCGAACGCGAGCGCCAGCGCATGGAGCAGGAAATCGATATTGCCCGCGGCATCCAACAGGCACTTCTCCCTCGGGACTTCCGCGACTATCCGCATCTGGCGGTCGCCGGCTGCAATTTCCCCTGCCTCTCGGTCGGGGGCGATTACTTCGACGTTTTTCCCCTCGACAACAAGCGCACCGCTTTTCTTATCGCGGACGTCTCCGGCAAAGGCCTGGGGGCCGCTCTGCTCACTACCATGCTCCAGGGCGCTCTCTCGGGCATGACTTTGGGCACCGATCCGTCGCGAGTCCTCAATCACGTCAATCGTTTCTTGTGCGATCACTCTGAAGTCGGCCGCTATGCCACTATGTTCTTCGGTGTCCTCGACGAGGAGGGCAACCTCGATTTCATCAATGCCGGACATCCCTCGCCCTTCTTGATTCGCCAGGGCGTGGCTCAGGAACCGTTCAGCGAAGGCTCTTACCCTGTCGGCCTGGTCCCCGAGGCCGAATATACCGCTCTCAAAATCAAACTCGAGCCCGGCGACACGCTGGTGCTCTTCAGCGATGGGGTCACCGAAGCCATGGATCCCGATGAGCAGATGTTCGGCGTCCCTCGCCTCCGCGAACTCCTCACCGGCCGAACGGAATGCCCCCTCGATCAGCTTGAGAAATGCATCCTTGAGGCCGTGGAGAATTTCGCGCGAGGTGCAAGCCAGGCCGACGACCTCACCCTCCTCATCGTTCGCTATCGAGCGGCCGGCGCCCGTGCCACCACAGACACTGACGCTGCTCCCGCCACTCAATCCGTCTCCGCCTAGCGCTGTGTGGCGGCAAAAACCCTGGCGTCCACGGCCCGCAAGCCCTTGTGCGGCGAGGGCCCACTGCCCCCCGTCTTGCTTCCTAAGACCTCAGACGGTTTCCGCGGACTTAGAAAATAATTGTATCCATCCGGCTGGTTTGTTCGTCGAATACTTGACTTCGCTCTGAATCCGCATTATGAAGGGGGCTCCAGGCGCAGTTTGTTTGTCTCTCATTCCAGGGGGTACCATGCAGGCTACCCGCAGAGACTTTCTTAAGTTCACCACCATAGGCGGAGCAGCTGCCGCTATTTTCGGGTTCGATCTCGAACCGGCTTACGCCCAACTCCGCGTACTCAAAATCGCTCGCGCCAACGAAACCCGCTCGACATGTCCTTATTGTGCGGTGGGTTGCGGGACGATCATCTACACCATCGGAGATCGCGCCAAGAACGTCACCCCCCAAGTGGTTCACGTCGAAGGCGATCCCGATCACCCCACCAACCGCGGAACGTTGTGTCCCAAGGGTGCCTCGCTCGAACAAGATATCCTCAATGATCGTCGGCTCTTAAAGCCCCAAGTGCGTAGGCCGGGCGGAACGGATTGGCAAGACATTTCCTGGGATCAGGCCCTCGATGAAATCGCGCAAAAGGTCAAAGACACGCGCGACCAAACCTTCATTGAAAAGGATGGCAAAGGGAATACCGTCAACCGGCTGGAAACGATTGCCTGGACCGGCGGTTGCACAGACACGAATGAGTTCAATTTTCTGGTGGTCAAGACCATGCGCGCCCTGGGGGTCGTGCATTTGGAAAATCAGGCCAGGGTTTGACACGGCCCCACGGTCTCAAGTTTGGGACCAACGTTTGGCCGGGGCGCAATGACGAACGGCTGGGTGGATATGAAGAACACCGACATGATGCTCATCATGGGCGGGAATCCAGCCGAGAATCATCCCTGCGGGTTCAAGTGGGCAATCGAAGCGAAGCGCACGCGCAGCGCGAAAATGATTTCCGTTGATCCGCGCTTCACGCGCACCTCGGCGGTAGCCGATCTTTTCTGCCAGATTCGCGCAGGAACGGACATCGCCTTCCTCGGCGGGGTCATCAAGTACGCGATTGAAAACAACCGCATCGCAAAAGACTATCTGATCCACTTCACGAACGCTGCTTTCGTCGTGGAAGGCGATTTCAAACTGCCGGCCGACACGGATGGCGTTTTCTCCGGCTTTGATGCAGAGAGACACAGTTATAACCGCGCGAGCTGGAACTATTCAGGCGGAAAACCGGCGCAAACGGCAAGTACTGCTGCCGGACAGTCAGCCGCGCCGCCACCATTGCCGCCGCTACCGGAAAAGGTCGATTACGACCTGACCTTAGAGAATCCGAATTGTGTGTTCCAACTCCTGAAGAAGCATTATTCACGGTACACGCCGGAGATGGTCGAGCGCATCACCGGAATTCCCAAGGAAGAATTCCAGAAAGCCGCGGAACTGTACACCTCCATTCGCAAAGACGGCGACATGAAAAAAGCCGGGACGATTATCTATGCGGTCGGGTGGACGCAGCACAGCTTCGGCACGCAGATCATTCGTACGGCGGCGATGTTGCAACTCTTGCTCGGAAACGTTGGCCGAGCCGGGGGAGGCGTCAACGCCCTTCGCGGACACTCGAACATTCAGGGCGCCACGGACATGGCCGGGCTGTTCGACAGTTTGCCGGGATATTTGAAGGTGCCCACGCCCGCCGACAGCTCTTTTGACGCCTGGATGAAGCGCACGACGCCGACGACATCCAAACCCGCTCCGTGGAATTCCTGGAACTACTACAGCAATACGCCGAAATTCACGGTCAGCTTCCTGAAGACAATGTATGGCGACGCAGCCACCAAGCAGAACGGATGGGCGTACGATTATCTGCCGAAAGTGGACCGCGACTACTCGTGGACACATTTGTGGGACAACATGTACAACGGCCTCATCAAAGGCATGTTTGCCTTTGGGATGAACGGCGTGGCCATCGGGCCGGATTCCAAGAAAAACATTGATGCGCTGAAGAAAGCCGAGTTTCTCGTCGTTGGTGAGATTTATCCGGACGAGACCAGCGAATTCTGGAGGTCGCCGGGCATCTCGCAAGACGAGATGAAGCAAATTAAAACCACGGTGTACCGCTTGCCGTGCGCGGGGTTCGCTGAAAAAGACGGCTCGTTCACGAATTCCGCGCGGTGGCTGCTGTGGAAGAATGCTGCGGTTCCCACACCCGGAGAGTGCCGCCTGGATCAGGCCATTGTTGCCCAGATTTTCCTGAAGGTCCGGGAATTGTACAAGAAAGACGGCAAATTTCCGGATCCGATCTTGAAACTCACTTGGGGTTACACGGATCCGAAGAGTCCGTCGCTCGCCGAGGTTTTGAAGGAACTTAATGGCAAGGCTTTGGCCGATTTAGAAGATCCCGCTACAAAGGCCCAAATCAAAGCTGGCCAGCAGCTCCCCGGCTTTGCCTGGCTGAAGGATGACGGAACGACAGCGTGCGGTAATTGGATTTATTCGGGCTCCTTCACGGAAGCGGGAAACCAGACTGCGAGGCGCGACCCCTCTGATCCCTCCAACATGGGAGTACATCCCGGTTGGGGCTGGTCCTGGCCAGCGAATCGCCGCGTGCTTTACAATCGCGCGTCCTGCGACGTGGATGGGAAGCCTTGGGATGCCACGCGACGGCAAATTTGGTGGAACGAGGGCACAGAAAAGTGGGTCGGGAACGACGTGCCTGACTTCAAAGCCGATTCCCACCCCAAGGATCACATGGGGCCGTTCATCATGAATGCGGAAGGCGTGGGGCGAATTTTTGCGCCGCTGGGGGCCTTTGCCGACGGGCCGTTCCCGGAATACTACGAACCGTTCGAAAGTCCCATCCAGAATCCGTTGCATCCGGAACGAACGAACAATCCCGTGGTGACCGGCCTCAAGTCCGCCGACGACAAGTACGGAACGGTGAAGGACTACCCGGTGGTGTGCACGACGTTCCGTCTCACCGAGCACTATCACTACTGGACGAAAAACAATCCGATGAACGTGCAGCTCGTGCCGGAGCCTTTCATCGAAATGGGCGCGGAAATGGCGAACGAGATGGGCATCCGCGGCGGAGAAAAAGTAAAGGTGTCCAGCGCGCGCGGCGAGTATATCGCCAAAGCCATGGTCACCAAACGCATCAAGGCAATGATGATCGATGGCAAGAAAACCTATCAGATCGGGATTCCCTTTCATTGGGGATACCGCGGTATTGCCGAGGACGAAGGCAAGACCGAGCGGATGATGGTAAACCTGCTGACCCCGACGATCGTCGATCCGAACGCCCACACTCCGGAATTCAAGGGGTTCCTCGTGAAAGTCGAGAAGGCTTAGGGGACGCGCATGAGCCAAGCCACATTACGCGTTCAGAAGATGTCCGGACATGCGGGCAGTGTCCCCGGCGACGACGCCCAGCGCGAATTCACCGTCTGCAAACTCATCGACACCACGACTTGCATCGGCTGCAAGGCTTGCGAAGTCGCATGCATGGAGTGGAACGATTTGCCGTTCGGCGAAACGGTCTTCGACAACACCTACCAGACCATGCCAGAGACGCGGTGGAATTATTGGAATCTGATCCTTTTCAACGAGCACGAGAAGGAAGATGGCTCGCTGATGTGGCTGATGCGCAAGAACCAGTGCATGCATTGTGCGGAGCCGGGCTGCCTGGCGGCCTGCCCCGCCGATGGCGCCATCGTGCAGTACACCAACGGCATCGTTGATTTTCAGCAAGCCAACTGCATTGGCTGCGGCTACTGCATCACGGGCTGTCCGTTCGATATTCCGAAGATGAACCCGAAGACCAATCGCGTCTTCAAGTGCACACTGTGCGCGGACCGCGTGAGCGAAGGACTTGAGCCGGCATGCATCAAGTCCTGCCCCACGGGCTGCCTGCACTTCGGCAGCAAAGAGGACATGAAGGATCTTGCGGAGAAACGCGCCAAGCAACTTCGCGACGATTACAATTTCCCCCAAGCTGGCGTTTACGATCCCGCCGGAGTCGGTGGCACGGGCGTTGTTTACGTATTGCATGACGCCACCAGACCCGAACTTTACGGTGGACTGCCATCCAATCCGAGTATTCCCTGGTCGGTAAAGCTTTGGAAGGGTCCGCTCAAGTGGTTGGGGAACGTCGCGATGGTGGGGGGCCTTATAGGACTTTTCGTCCACTACCTGCGCTTTGGGCCGAAGTCCCGCGAGGATGAAGACATCCATCCGCGAGGAGAAAACCCGTGAATCACTCCGACCAAATTCTCTCTCATGGGCGCATTCTGCGGTATGAGTTTCATGAACGCCTGACGCATTGGATCGCTGCGGGTTCCTATATTTATCTGATGCTCACCGGCTTGGCGTTCTATTCGCCGTGGTGCTTCTGGATTGCAGCATTGCTGGGCGGCGGGCAGGTCTCTCGGATGTTGCATCCATGGGCAGGCCTGATTTTCACCGGAGCTATCTTGAAGATGTTTAGCATGTGGTCGGCGCAGATGTATCCCACCGGGGCCGACAAGGCGTGGTGGGACTCGATCGGACACTACATTCGGAATGAAGACGACCAGATGCCAGCCGCAGGGCGTTACAATGCAGGGCAGAAACTCCTTTTCTGGGGTTTTATCATTTGCGGGGTATTGCTTCTCTTGAGCGGCGCGATTCTTTGGTTTCCGGAGTATGTGCCGTGGAATCTCCGGTTCCTGCGCTATCTCGCCGTGTTGATTCATCCGTCCGCAGCGCTGCTGACGATAGGGTTATTCCTCATCCATATTTACATGAGCGTCTTCGCGGAGCGCGGCGCATTTGGCTCGATCATTCGCGGCGATGTTTCGCTGGCCTTTGCCAAGCGCTACCATCCCGGATGGTATGAAGAGATCACCGGGCAGCCTGCCTCGCCGAAAAAATGACGTTCCCGCAAGCGGCAAGCAACGAGTACGACGCCAGAATCCGGCGCGCCGAAAAACTCATCGCCGAGAAATCTTCGGCCAGCGAACTTCTTTCGTTCTACAAAAGAATCGCCAGCTTTCAAAAGAGTTTCCTAGTGCAAATTTCCGAAGCCGCTTTCGAGCAGCCAGATGCACAGCAGTTTGCTTCTGTGCGCGCCGGCTTGGATCTTACCCTGCTGCTTCCGAACTTTCGCACCTTTCTTTCGCTGGTTGAACAGCATGCTCCCAACGCGCTCGTCACGGCAGCGCGGGGAATCGCGGCGCTCCCTTGCGATTCCTGGAACGCCCTGCTCACATCCTATTGGGAACTTGGCGGGCTCTTCGATCAACAGATCGGGGCCTTCGGGCAGTTTTTTCCGCGGGCATTTCTCGAGCCTTACGCTGCGTATCTCGCGGGACGGACGGCGGTGCCGCCAGTGCTGGCGACGCCGCGGGTGTGCCCGTTGTGTGCAGGGCGGCCGCTGTTTGGAGTACTGCGCCGCGAGGGCGATGGCGGAAAACGGTGCATGGTTTGTTCTTTCTGCGGATATGAATGGGAGTTTCGGCGGATCCTGTGTCCCACTTGCGGCGAAGAAGAAGAAAAGAAACTTCCTGTTTACGTCGCGGAACAGTTTCCGCACGTTCGTGTGGAGGCTTGCGACACGTGTAAGTTTTTTGTTCGAACGATCGACCTCACGAAGGATGGGCATGCCCTGCCGCTCGTGGATGACCTTGCGGCGATTCCGCTTACGCTTTGGGCGCACGAGCTCGGGTACTCCAGGCTGCAACCAAATCTCCTTGGCAGCTAAATCTTCCTGGCGGTTACCGAAATTGGCCGGAGACGGTTTTTGGCAGCGGACGCGCGGTGCGCTAAGGATGATGGATGTTTGAAACTTTGCCGCTGGGCACGGCGTCTGGAATTTCCGGGGCGGCTTGGAAGCCTGCGCGTTTGAGACGCGTGTCGCCGTTGACGTACGCGGTGATTTCCATTCCTGTCTGGAAGGTGATGTCTTTTCCGCGCATGACCGGAATGACTACGCCGGCCGTGGAGCTGGAACCTTTGCCTTCGCCGCCGGAGCGCAAAACTGCCTGATCATTGTTCGCGAGGCGGACGCTTCTGACAAGCACACCGAGCTTGCCGCCGCGGCCAAGTGCTTTTTTTGGTTCCGCTTCGTTAACCACGCCCAGGGCGCTCGCACCTTTGGGAATTATGAGGAGGTCATCGACAATGACGTCTTCTGAGACTTCCAGACTCACTTCGTCACCGACTTTGGCGTCGGCGGAAGAAATTGCTTTGCCAAGTTTCATCCGAATGGGAGTGCCATCGGGCAAGATGAGAGTTTTGGCTGGGTCGGGGGCGTTTGAACGGGGCTCGGCGGGCTTTGTGGGTTGATTGTAGAAAGTTTTCTCTCTTGTGGGCTCCGCGGTTGGAGGGAGAGTTGGCTTTGCGCCTGGAGTGGTTTTGAGGGAATCGAGCAGGACGTAGCCGGTTTCGCCTTTGGCCGTGCGCACGCCGAAATAATTATCATAACGACCGGTGATTTCCACTTGCTGGCCGCATGGAATCGTGCCACGAACATCGAAAGTGATCATCGAGCTGTAAAGATAGGCGTAGTCGCCTGGACGGGTACACTCGACCTGGCCGAGATCTTGCGCTCGAGAGAGCGAGGGCGCCAGAAGACAGAACAAGAGTGCAAGAAGCGTTGCCTCCGACATCTTGCGCGGCTGTAGGAACAGTTGGATGGGGGATATCACAGCTCTATCCCACCGCAAGAGCTATATGCGTGGCAATAGACCGGTCAGTAGTCCTGTACATAAAGAGATACTCCGGCGGTTCGGGGAACTAGACGGTGCGGAAAAACGCCTGCGTTTCGCGTGTTGGCCGAAGCCGGGGAGAGAGGTAGTCTCCTTGCAATCGTGCTTGTTCCTGGGGCAAGCTACCGTTCGCTAAGGAGGAGTCCTCCCGTGAAAAAAGCATTTTTGTGCTTGGCTGGCTTGTTGACTTTGGGAGTGGGCGGTTTACGCGCGCAGAGTGCGGCGCCGTCTGCCGCTGCGCTGACCGTGATTCGGGCAGGAACATTAATCGACGGCAGTAGTGATCGGCCGCGCAAGAATCAGCTGGTGTTTGTGCGGGGCGAGCACATTGAGAGTGTGACGGACGGTTCTGCTCCGATTCCGCCCAGCGCGAAGGTGATCGATCTTTCCGGGGCGACCGTGTTGCCCGGGCTGATTGATGCGCACACGCATATCTTTTTGTGGGGCGAAGAGCCTGCCAAGGGCGGGTACGACGTGAATATTTTGAAGGCGGGGATCGCGCTGAGAGCGGCTCGGGCGACGTTTGCGACGCGGCGGGCGCTCGAACAAGGGTTTACAACGCTGCGTGATTTGGAAACGGAGGGCGCGGGATACGGCGACGTCGAGATCAAGCAAGCGATTGAGGAAGGGACCATTCCGGGGCCGCGGCTCTTTTGCGCTACGCGCGCGATTTCGACGACAGGCGGCTACAATCTGGAAGATTACGCGCCGGAACTGGATATGCCGAAGGGCGCACAACTTGTCGATGGGCCGGTGGAGGCGCGGAAGGCGGCGCGGCAGCAACTGGAGCACGGCGCGGATTGGATCAAGGTGTACATGACGCATCGTTCTTGGGTGGACAAAGAGGGCAAGCTGGTTTCGCAGCCGACGCTTACGGTGGAGGAACTGAAGGCGATCGTGGACGAGACGCATGGGTGGGGGAAGAAGGTGGCGTGCCACGCTTACAACGGAATCGGTTTGCAACGAGCGCTCGATGGCGGATGCGATTCGATCGAACACGGGCTGGAGATCACGGATGCGCAGATCGCGCAGATGAAACAGCAGGGGACCTGGTATTGCCCGACCCTCGCGCCTTACTACGGCGACTGGGCAGCGGCGGATACGCCGGGCGGAAAGCGCGACCGGGCGCGGGCGGCGGTGCACGAGATTTCGTTTCGCAAGGCGCTCGAGGCGC
>JABCZF010000043.1 GCA_013289825.1 Acidobacteriota bacterium
GGAGAGGCCGCCGGCTGAGCAGCAAACTGGCGGCTGGCCTGCTGCGAAGCGCGACTACGCGCGGTATTCCAGGCGACGGCTGCGACTATAATCGCGAGCAGGGAGATTATGAGCAGACGCAATCGCGAGGTGGTCATGGCTCGGGGCTCCTGGAAGGCAGTCCGATGGCGGCAAAATCTTCGTCCGAATGAATCCAGCCTTCTTTCTGGTCGTCGTCATCAATGCGAACTTTCAGCCACAATTCGCGAAACGCAACTTGCATGAGGTCGCCGGCTAGCCCCCAGTCGATGTATGCGCTGGCATCAAGGACCTGAACCTTGGAATTCTGGTTCAGAACAAGGTGAAGCACTTCTCCCTGACCAGGCTCCTCGCCGCGATACAATCGGAGAAATGTCGTCTCGGCGTCGGGCGGCTTGGGGTTGGCTTCGATGCGAATGTCGCAGCTGATCTCATGCGTGCCTGGCTTTGCGCCGCCAGTCCCGAAGCATCGCTTTGACGGATAAAGTTTGCCGTGGGCAAAGTTCACACCCACAGGCAACATCACATAGAAATTGCCGGTCCAGACTCGAAACTCGAATGTTTCGCCCTCGGGGGTCATGGGCTTGGTTACGACGCCAGTTGGAGTGACGAGTTTCATTTCGGCGGGCGGGTTTCCCATGGGATGGTCGGACCGCAGCGGCTTGTCGAAGATCCTGAACTTTGCATCCTGAGCCTTGTACCGACCATCCTGATAACCGAAAATTTGCCACGCCTCAGCGTCTTCTCCTGTGCTCAGTTTCAAGCGGTAGCTGATGAGCAGTCCCGTGAAGTACTTCCCCGACAGGAGAGACGC
The DNA here is from genome assembly GCA_013289825.1 of Acidobacteriota bacterium. Classification (GTDB taxonomy): domain Bacteria; phylum Acidobacteriota; class Terriglobia; order Acidiferrales; family UBA7541; genus Acidiferrum. The sequence continues at coordinate 833 of JABCZF010000043.1, forward strand.
CGAAGCTTTCAGAGATCGCTCAAGCTTTCCTTTTTCTATTCCGAACGTAAACGTCTTGTCATACAGAACCGCTTCTTTTTCATCGCGGATTTCGAGAGTCGAAAGCGTCTGCGCAAAGCGGGGATCGCTGGCTCCGGGTAACCGTTTCTCGTGAAGTACGACGCTGAAATTCTGCCCCCGAATCAAGAACGGACCCAGATGTCGCTCGGTATCTTCCATCGGGGGGTTGCCGTCGTAAGCTCTTGTCTGCGGAACGTTCGCTTTTGGAGCGCTCGGCTCCTGGGCCTTCAGGCCGCAAACCAGCCAGAACAACGGGGATGTCATCGCCGTCCCGAGAAGAAAGCGCGTCAACCGTCTCGACTTCGGCTCGCATCTCACACTTCCAGTTTACCTGCCCGTGCAGCGAGCCGTTTGAGGCAGCGCCTTATGCATTACCAGTTCAGTTTTTATTGTCCGGAACAGTTCCACCACTTAGGAAGAGAGGATTTCTTGATGCTCTATTGACGTTGTTCTAGTTGAGGGTGGGCAAGCCTGAAGTAATCCCCATGTAAGAGTTGCCGACAATCCGCCCACTATTCTCGATCAGACGGTAGGCATCGTGCCGCCATCAATAATGTAGTCTGCACCATGAATCGAATCTGCACGATCGGATGCTAGGAATGCCGCCAGTTCGGCGACTTCCTCCGGCTGGCCGGGTCGTCCAATGGGAATCCCTCCGATCATATTCATGATTTGCCGTCGAGCAGCGTCCTCGCTGATACCGCTGCTCCGGCTGAGTTGCACAATCATGCCGTGTGCGCCAGAAGTCTCGATGAATCCAGGCGAGATCATGTTGACGCGGATGCCCTTCGGGCCAACTTCGTTTGCAAGGCCCTTATTGTAGGTATTGAGAGCTCCTTTCGCCGCAGCATAAGCAAGTGTCGCGTCATAGAGCGGCAGACGGTGTTGGATGGACGAGATGTGAAGAATGACACCTGACCTGCGTTCGATCATGCCGGGTAGAAATGCTCGGTCGAGACGAACGGATGCCAGTAAGTTGACGTTGAGCGCCTTCTGCCAGTCGTCGTCGGAGAGGGCTTTATATCCGCCGTTCGGAGCATCTGATCCCCCCACATTGTTCACTAAGATGTCGAGTCCACCCCACTCCTGCTGAACGCGGCTGATTACTTCTTGTACGCCTGCCGCCGTACCGATATCCGTCTGCACGAAGAGAGCAACTGCCTGCCCTTCCGGTAGCGGCGAGCGTGCAGTCGTTGCGACGGAAGCCCCGCTAAGAGTAAAACGTCGCACCATCGCTTGTCCCATGCCCTTTGTGCCGCCGGTTACCAGAACCCGCTTGCCCTTAAACTCATCTCCCGAAACTGGGAAAGGGTATGTCATCGTCATGATCGCATTCTCCTCCATCCAATTGCGCAGTCAGGAGTTTCGCATCGTACTGATAAAATAGGAAGTACGCACGCAAAAGTACGTTAGGAGAAATATTTATGCCGAAACGCTACACGCCCACATCCGCCGCCGCAGACGTAGAAGCAGCGCTCCGTCTCTTGGAAGGAAGATGGAAGCTCGTGATTCTGTTCCATCTATTCGGAGGCAAGGCGATGCGCTTTTCTGATCTGGAACGGGCGATACCCAACATCACTCAGAAAATGCTGGGGCAGCAACTCCGCGGCTTGGCAGCGGACGGAATCGTTGTGCGGACGGCCTATGCCCAGGTGCCGCCGAAGGTTGAGTACCGTCTGACATCATGGGGCCAGTCCCTTTGTCCTACGCTTGACGCCATCCTAAAGTGGGCCGATCGACGGCCAGCAGAGAGAAGAAAGCGCAACTCGCGCTGACAGTTTGCTACTCCTGAATAACCGGAAATTATTTCGGGCCAGATCTGGGAAGCGAACCGGACATATCCAGTTTGGCCGACGCCCCTTGAGGCGATTGCATTGTGTTTCGCCTGAAAGGGAGGGTACACAGGAGGTACACGGGGAAATGGACGTGAGTAAGCCCATGTTTTTTCAATCGGTTGTAACGGCTTTATCGAACGCGCGCCGGAGCACCGCGCTCGTGCACACTTTTTTCCTGAAAGCGCGCCTCCGATAAAGCGCTAACGTCATCCAGGAGCAATCGGCGACATGAGCCGATGGAGATCCAGACCTCGACAAACACTGTCGCAAGAGCGTAGTCTAAGCGAGTCTCCTCTAGCATCTTTCCGCTGCGCCTACTGGGCAACGGTTCCCTGCAAAAATCAGACCGCGTTTTCGCTGCGCAAGGAGCCGTTATGGCGAAAAAGCATTCGTCCGCCCGCCCCAAGATTACGTCGCCATTGCCAGAACTCCAATACAGCCTCGAATCCGCATGTTTACCGGGAATTCCAAAAATTCAAAAACTGCTCAGAAAGAGGACACCATGACTCAAGCCATTGCTACACAACGAAGCGGCGAGCAAGCAGATACCATTCGTCCGTTTCCGAAGGTGAATGTTCCAGAGGCGGAACTTGCCGAATTGCGTAGGCGCATCAACGCGACCAATTGGCCTGAACGAGAAACGGTCGCGGATGCCACACAAGGCGTGCAGCTCGCGACTATGCAGAACCTCGCGCGCTATTGGGGCACGGATTACGATTGGCGCAAGTGCGAGGCGAAACTGAACGCCCTGCCGAACTTCACCACCGAAATCGATGGGCTCGAGATTCACTTCATTCACGCACGTTCAAAACACCAAGATGCGTTGCCGCTCATCGTTACGCACGGATGGCCCGGTTCGATCACCGAACAGTTGAAGATCATCGATCCACTGACCAATCCCACCGCACATGGCGGAAATGCATCCGACGCGTTCCATATCGTGGTTCCGTCGATGCCCGGCTATGGCTTTTCCGGCAAGCCTGCCACAACCGGGTGGGACCCTGCGCACATTGCACGTACCTGGACTGTGTTGATGAAGCGCCTTGGCTACAACAAATTCGTAGCGCAAGGCGGAGATTGGGGTGCAGTCATCACCGAACTGATGGGCGTGCAGGCGCCACCAGAGTTGCTGGGCATTCATACCAACATGGCAAACGTGATTCCCCTCGACATCGACAAACTGGCCTTTTCCGGCGCACCGGCGCCGGCGAATCTCTCCGCCGACGAAAAGTTCGCTTACGAGCGGCTGAGCTTCGTCTATGCGAAGGGAATCGGCTACGGCTTTCAGATGGGGTTGAGACCACAGACGCTGTACGCAATAGCGGATTCACCGGTTGGATTGGCGGCCTATTTTCTTGATCACGACGCGCGTAGCTACGAGATGATTGCACGGGTCTTTGCCGGAGGCAGCGAAGGCCTCACTCGAGACGACGTCCTCGACAACATCACGCTCACATGGTTGACGAATACGGCGCTCTCGGGGGCTCGTCTCTATTGGGAGAACAAGGGTTATTCGTTCTTCGGCGTCAGAGGCGTCGTTGTCCCAACCGCCGTGAGCGTGTTTCCCGACGAACTCTATCCTGCGCCGCGAAGTTGGGCGGAACGCGCGTATCCCAAACTGATCCATTACAACAAGCTCGACAAAGGCGGCCACTTTGCGGCCTGGGAACAGCCGAAGCTCTTTTCAGAAGAGGTTCGCGCGGGCTTCAGATCGCTACGGTAGGGTTCTTCACAGAAGAGGAGAAGATGATGAGCCAATCCAGCGCTACACAGCGAGGCAGCGAGCAGGCAAACACGCAGTTCAACGCCGACCGCACCCATCCGGGCCGGTGGACTATCACCTTCAGCAACCCGCCGATCAACATGTTTCTTCCCACAACGATCGTCGAATTGGGAGCGCTAATGACCGACCTCGAGGCGGACCCGTCCGTGAAGGTCGTAGTGTTCCAGTCGGCGAATCCCGATTTTTTCATCGCTCATCTCGACGTAGCCAAGGCTGCTGAACGGCCAGAAGTGCTGGGCCTTTGGCGCGACTTTGTGCTGCGCCTCTCGTCCGCGCCAGTCGTGAGCATCGCCAAGATTCGCGGCCGCACGCGTGGCATCGGTAACGAGTTCGTGCTGGCCTGCGACATGCGCTTCGCAAGCCGGAAAAGCGCCCTATTCGGCAACCCCGAAGTCGGCGTGGGACTGGTCCCGGGCGGCGGAGCGCTGGAATGGCTCCCGCGTTTGGTCGGCCGCTCACGCGCACTTGAGATCGTGCTTAGCGGCGACGACTTCGACGCTGATATCGCCGAGCGCTATGGCTGGGTGAACCGCACGCTGGACGATGGCCACCTCGACTCGTTTGTCGATGCGCTCGTCCGGCGTCTGGCCTCGTTCGACCGTGAAACACTGGCCGCAGCGAAGGCCCAGGTCAATCGGTTCGGAACCCCGACAGCTGCCGAGCTTCAGTCGAGCAGCGACTTGTTCTTCCCATTGCTGTCCTTGCCCAGTGCACAGGCGCGCCGCGCCAAGATCCGCAATATCGGTTACGGCGTTCTCAGCGACTTCGAATTGAACTTCGGCCGGTATCTCCCCACGTTCGGGCGGGCGGACGACGATGCCACGGGGCAGGAGAGCTAGACATGAAACCGTGGAAAGCAGTTTTGCTGATTCTGTTTGCTCTTGCGGTTGCAGCCGCGGGATACGGGCTGATTCTCGTGCGACGAGGCTTCAGCGCACTTGCGACACCATCAGCGATTGAGGAGTTCGCGGCCACAACGGCACGCAAATTGGCCGTGCCATCCGCGTATCGCCAACTTCGCAATCCCATCATGCCTTCAACGCAGAACATTCGGGGAGGCATGGAGCATTTCTCCTTTCATTGCGCCACGTGCCATTCAGATGACGGAGGGGGCCACACGGTATACGGCAAGGGCCTCTATCCGAAACCGCCCGACTTGCGTGCAGCCGGGACGCAGAACAAGAGCGATGGCGAGCTCTACTACACAATTGAAAATGGAGTTCGTTTGAGCGGCATGCCAGCCTTCCACGGAACGCACACTGACCCGCAAACCTGGCGCCTGGTTTTGTTCATCCGGCACTTGCCTCAGATCACGCCCGAGGAACTCAATGAAATGAAGGGGTGGGACCCGAAGAGTGAGGCGGTTCCAGCGCATTTCTAAAGGGCGGGGAACCGCCCCAGAATCCTGCGGGAGAAACACACCACCACAAAAAAAAGACACACCATGAAAGCACGTTACCGAGGAGATTCGTTACACGAGCGCGATGACTTCCAGACCAATAGAGACAGAGGCAAAAAACGCACCCATGTCCGGCAGGCTCTTCTTCCTGGACTTCGGCGCATAGGACGAGTGATCACAGCATGAAACGTATTTTCCCGGTATCACCGACATTGTCGCCGTCACGGATCCGGCAGAGATCCGCACAATTTCACCTCGCCGAATGGGTCAGAGGGATCGGAACTGCGGATAAGCTCGATCTGCTTGTGCAGCAGAGCATAGGAAGATTGTTCGTGGAATCGTTCACGGCCACTGACGAGAGTTTGGCAGCGGCCCGTATTGTGCTGTAAGCTCTTCCAACGTCCTGAAAATGCTATGGTGGCGCATCAGCGGCAGGCTGGAGCGGGCCAAAACCCTTCTTGCTTCCATGGTGAATGGCGATCTGACTGCCGTTAACGCGATGATTACAGCTCGGCAGCTCATTGTTGATGGCCTGCATAAAATGCGGCAACTTGCTGCCGACCCAGCGCTTCGATCTTCAATAACGACGGATGCTGCCGTGGACGAATGCCTCTTTGCACCAGCCGCCGTTTTACGCAAGGCGAAAACCTCCAGCGAGGTCGCCGGTTGTCCCTTTAGAAGGGGCTCGCTCTTCATCCTTGAGCTGGGAAGCGCGAACAAAGGCGCAGCGAATCGTGACCTCGTCTTCCTCAGTCAGAGTTGGAGCCACTGTCCCGCCGAAAAATGGGTGCCTGCGCTATTGGAAGGCGTGTGGACGCGTTTCTCAGCTACTCTGCATGAGTCTTAAAAGAACCTTGCGGCCCTCATTGATCATGTATGTTGTTCTCACCAGTCACGGTATTGGTGCCAGAGGCTAGACGCCAGTCTTGCCCGTCTACGGAGACGAATAATAATGTCTGAAATAGAGCATTACGAGATCCTTGTTATCGGCAGTGGCGAGGCGGGCAAGCATCTGACATGGAACTTGGCCCAAGCCGGTCACCGCACGGCTGTTGTGGAAAGGAAATACATTGGCGGATCGTGCCCTAACATTGCATGCATGCCCAGCAAGAACGTGATCCGCAGCGCAAAGGGGAATTGGTTTGCGCGGCATGGTGTCGAGTACGGCATCCAAACAGGTCCAGTATCAACGGACATGAAAGGGGTTTTCAACCGCAAGCGCAAGATGGTCGAGAGCGGAGTTGAGTTTCATCTCGATCGCTTCAAAGCGACCGGGGCCGCGTTGATCCGTGGCGAGGCCCACTTTATCGCTCCTAAGGCTGTGGAAGTGCACTTAAACGACGGAGGTCGTCGGACGGTCACCGGCGATCGCCTGTTTCTGGACCTGGGATCGCGCGCGATGATGCCGGACATTCCCGGCCTCGCGGATGCAAAACCGATGACCCACATCGAAGCACTCGATCTTCAACGTCTACCGGCGCACGTGATGGTGCTGGGCGGCGGGTACGTGGGCCTTGAACTCGCCCAGGCCCTTCGGCGGTTCGGCACTCGGGTGACTATTATCGAGCGTGGCTCGCAAGTCGCAACCGCGGAAGATCCAGACGTCTCGCAAGCGATTCATGAAAATTTCACGAGCGAGGGGATCGAAGTATTGCTCGGGGCACAAGTGCGAAAGGTCGAGGGAGTCTCAGGTCAAAGCGTACAGGTCCACGCCGAAACTGACAGTGGAGAACAGACGATAGAAGCTAGCGACTTGCTGGTCGCGGTTGGACGGACTCCGAGCACGCGCGGGATCGGGCTTGAAACGGCTGGAATCGAGCTGGACTCGCGTGGCTACATCAAAGTCAACGAGCGATTGGAAACCACCGCGCCGGGGGTGTGGGCGATGGGAGATTGCGCGGGCAGCCCTCAGTTCACTCACGTCGCGTTCGATGATTTCCGCGTGGTCCGAGACAACTTGAACGGCGGTAGCCGCACCACGCGCGATAGGCTCGTACCGTTCTGCATGTTCACGGACCCCGAGCTTGCGCGAGTCGGTTTGAGCGAATTGGAAGCTAATAAACGCGGCATCGCCTATCGCTTGGCGAAAATACCGATGGCCGCAGTGCTCCGAGCCGTCGCTATAGGCGAAACCCGCGGCTTCGTCAAAATGCTTATCGACGTCCAAAGCGACCGCATATTGGGATTCACTGTGTTCGGCATGGAAGCGAGCGAGATGATGGCAGCGGTTCAGACGGCGATGCTGGGCGGCCTGTCTTACACCGTACTGCGCGACGCAATCTTCGCCCACCCGACCGCCGCAGAAGGCTTAGGCCCGTTGCTGGCCAGTGTTCCCGCAAGGGCCTTGCAGCAACCAGCCTAGGCTCTTGCCGCATGGAACTTTGCCAATCGTGAGAAAACGGAAGAAGGAGAGATCAGTCCACCAAACGCGCTTGTGTCCATCAAATGAGTAGTTCGCGGATTGTTGGCGTAACCGGAAGGTAGCCAGAAACGACCTCCAAAGAATACCGATTGACACTGAAACGGCGTGTCCGGTTGTCACTCGTGCCGCTGCAAAGAAACACAAGAACCGGATCATCCGGCTAGTCTGCCCCTTTTTGCCCCCGCGTATTTTTGTTAAGTGTCCACCCATCAGGAAGATGGATGGTAGGGGCGGTGGGGATCGAAAATACTACCAGATCCCGGAAAAGATTGTGTTTGGCTCCGACGCCTTCCCTTATTCGAGGGAAGTGAACGTACCGGCGACATACTGGTTGGGCGTCGAGACCACGCGGACAGCGCTGGCGGTAGCCCTTGCGGAAATGGTTTCGGCCGGAGAGATAGCGGAAACAAAGGCCCTTGCAATCGCCCGCGGCTATTTCCACGACAACACCGCCAAGCTGTTCGGCCTTCCGACGCTTCCTGTCCGGATAGGGGCTGCTGCCGGGGCCCGGCAGTTATCGTCCCGATGGATGCGGAGAACGCGCCGGACAAACTCTTTCTCCCGGCTGAACGCCTTGAGAAGCTGCCGAAGGCAATGCCCGGTCGCGGCCGATATGCGGCTCATTTCGGCACCGGGATCGTCAGTTCCCCGTCGCACAAAGTCGCGAGTATTCGGAGGCGCGAAACGGGTCGCGCCTCCGAGTGCCATTTCTGGCTTTAGTTATGGTCCTTATCATCTTTCTCGTCATGGTCCTTGTCATGATGGTCTTTGTCCCTGTGATGATGGTCCTTGTCGCGATCGTCGTCGTCAGTTTTGCAGCCTGCCTTTGCCTGGTCCACCAGCGCGCAGACACCATTGACGTTGGTGCCAGTCATCGTCAAGGCGACGTTCGCCAAGGCACGCCCAACCAAGGCTCCGCCGGAAATGGTGATGCTTCCATTAACTGGGTCGCCCGCGAGAATGTTCCCTTGGAACAGCGGCGGCAGCGTCGAAGTCGACAATGTCACAGCGGCGTCGACCACCCAAAACACGTTACACGCCTGCCCGCCGTTAGCCATGACCACCTGGAACCCGCTGCCCGTGAGGGCTGCCGCGACTTTGAGAATCCATATCCCGTTCGGATTCGTAGACCCGTCGAGCGTCAGTGTGGTGTCCGTGAACGTGGCCGCCGTGGGGAAACAGTAGACACCTGGGGGCAGCGGTCCAAGCGCCGGCACATTGCCCGTGAAAGCAGCAGTCGAGATAGTCTGGGTACACGGCGTAAGCAGGTTATCCTTGAGCGTCGCATACGCGTTGAGGAAGCCAGTTTGCGCGGTCATGGCAGTCAGATCGTTCACGTGAACTGTCCCCGCAATCGTGCACCCCGTGGTATTTGTGAACGCGCCGGGGGAGACGCCTACGTCTCCGGTGATCACGCCGGGTGCAGTACAGGTTACATTCGTGCTACCTAGGACTGCGAAGCTTGCCGCCGTGCCCAATGATGGCGTCGTCGCCTGCGCCCAGCACAGACTGCCCACGCTTAACATGCAAATAACCAACAAAACCTTTTTCATTTCTAAGCTCCTTGGCTGGATTTCTCCACATCGTCGCTGACAATGCGGGTTAAACATGGTCGAGTCGACCTGGAGACCGCTAATCGGTCGCATACTAACAGCCAGTTCAAACTAGCAGCTATCCACTTTTGGACATCTCGAATCAGACGAACCGCGAGCGGTACGCCATTTAACGCTTCCTGATACAGAGCGGAGGGAAAGATAATCACGCACTGCTGTCCGGTTAAAACTCGAATAAAATCAATTGGTTAGGGTCTCCGCCTAACTCGTTTTGCAAGCCGATCACTTCCCGACGAAAGGCCTCAAAAAGGTTCATTTGCCATCCAATCAAATGCAAATCATTCCCGACTCCAATTGCTGCAAGCTCTTCATGGACAATCGATTGCCGGCGGGGACCAACTTTTCCCCGGACACCAGTGAAGCAATATCTCTAGGTTGTTGAGTTCCGAAGTGCACCTGTGTCAAACCGTGGCAGTATTCACTCCTCGCAGGAAAACACGTGCTTTTGGAAACAGCGCACTCCCCCGCGTCAGAATCCTCGGTTCACACCAAGGTCAGATGATGCCGCCGGGATTTGTCTCATTCACCATTGGGGGTCGCCTGGGCGGACGACTCTCGACTTGAGATGCTCCTGCCTGTACAACTGATTGGACCTCATGTCAACGGTCGGAAGAATCCACAGCGGTGGCGGGGCGGTTCGCGGCATCATAGGATATGAATTATTGGGCAGGATGGAAAAACGTCGTTATCCCAGCGGCTCTCGGATTAATTGGTTTCTGCGGTCGAGTACCGCCCGCTTTTGGCCAGATGGGGGGTGCGCCACCTATTCGCGTGGCGTCATTTTAGAGAAACCAATGAGACTGCTGCAACATTTGCGGATTCCTCGCCAGCAAGGCTTTTTGCAATCGTAGGCGCGGGTGTTTTCGTAATCACGTTCCTGACGGATCTTCATAAAATTGCTGGGACACCCGCGCTCGACCTTGCTCGGGGAGATGAAGCCGTATTCAATGTTTCCCACCTCTACGTGCTCGATCCCTTGTTTTTTGCATTGTCTGCAGGCCTGTACACCCTCTACGCTCGGGTCTGTGGTAGACAACTAAACCGGTTGCTCGTATCTGTCCACTTTTGGACTACTCTAGCTTTCATTAGTTTCGTGATCTATCTAGCCCTGATACGCGTGGATTTGGCGCCTGCCGACTGGCTGCAAGAATTTGGATCTCATTTTGAAATGCAAGCGCGGGTCTTCATAGGTACTCGAATAATTTTTGGGCTTGCACAGATCATCTTCCTCGTAAACCTGTTGTGGAGTGGCTTTTTTGGCCGCAAGATTCAGACGCAGACAACCTAGTTTTTTGCTGGCGCGCATGGTCCGACCCCGGGGAATTGTGCGGGCTAACTCCTGTTCACGCCAAGGCCAAGATCGGCCCATGGAGGAGAGCACCACGCTTCGACTGAGGATTTTCTCGAGCTGCAGGTGCCACCCAAGAAGCTCGTTTTTTCCTTATTGCCGCCTTTTGCCGCCTCGACAAACCGCTAAGTTGTTCAAGGGAAAAAGGATGGTTGGTAGGGGCGGTGGGGATCGAAAACACTACCGTGCGGAATTTCAAGGAGTCAGAAGGAATGCTGGGGAACGCTAAGGCATAAGCACTTGGTCTGATTTTGACACCAACTCCTGATTATCAAACGCGGTAGCCATCCATGTGGAATTTCGAGTTTCCGATTATGCTTACCAGGCAAATGAGAAAAGCCGGGTGATGACGGGAGTATACTTTTACCCCGCTCTCAGGCCGCTTCCGCTGAGGCTTTCCCTCGGGAGGAGGTTTCATGCGCCTTGTCGTGACCTTTCTTGCTTGTTTCCTAGCAGCGCCACTTTTCGCTAATGACGGAAACACGGTACTGTTGGCCGATCTTGCCGATCACGCCATGCAACAATCCCAGATCACATTGCCGGGCGGCAAGCCATTCCATTTGAAAGCCACGGTCGCCGAGAAAGACAGCCCGGATTCGGATTACAAAGCCAAGGTTGAAGAATACTGGGTGTCGCCAACAAAGTGGCGGCGCACCATCAGTTCACCGGATTTTTCGCAGACATTAGTTACTAATGGCGAATCCGTGTTCGAGGAGGACACGGGCGATTATTATCCGGTCTGGCTCAACCACTTCATAACAGCAATATTCGAGCCGCTGCCCATCCTGGAGCAACTTAGACAGGCAGGAGTCCGTGCTTCCAAACGCGATCTTGCCGCTGGCGAGACTAGCTGTGCGGACCTGCCGATGCGGGTGGACCGGTGGGTCCTGTGTTTTACAGGCAAGAAAGCGCTACTGAGTTCGATCTTCACAAAGGGATATGCGGCCGAGTTCAAAGACTTCAAAGCATTCGGAGACAAGCAAGTTTCGCGGCTCATCGAAAATACCCCCGAGCCGGGAACAATCATTGATGCACGCATAGACGAACTAACAGAACTCAAGCAGCCCAATGAAACGTTGTTCGTCGTGGAGCACGGCACTCAACCAAAGGATCGCATCAAGAGCGTCTATGTTGCCCAGGACACATTCATGAAACTTGCGATCACCGGCACCGAGATTGCATGGCCTCCGCAGGGAGGCGGCCCCACGACGGGAGGGTGTGCGGTATACGTGGGCGCGGATCGCGCAGGAAATGTGAGGGAATCGTGGCCAGAGGGATGCGACAGCACCGGCATCCAGACCGCGCTTCGCGACATCGTTAAGACCTGGAAGCTTCGCCCGCCAGTCTCGAATGGAGCTCCGGTACAAGTGGAAGCACTGCTGGGTTTTACCTTTCACACGGTAGTACACGACAACCCGCTCCCGCTATTGACGGACGCGGAAATTCGCCAACTGGCGACGAATACCGTGGAACCCAACTTTCTCAAGGGGCCGCAGGCGGTACCTGCGGGAACCGAAGTGACCGTGCAGATCTCTGTGGACGAGACAGGCAAGCTCACGGGTATCACAAACACCCGTGAAGTTCCAGACGCACTTTTCCAGGCCGCCTACGCGGCAATAACCCAATGGCACTTTCGGCCGTATATGAAAGATCAGAAACCGCAATACATTCACGCCAACGTTACATTCCACGTGCCGAAACCAATCGAATAGAGGCACGCGCCGTACGCACTGACGCCAATCGTTTTGGGAAACTTGCCGCCGGTGCGGCGAGCACGGATTGGAAGTTTGCTTGTCTAGACTACCCGGAGCCATCGGTGCCACCCGTGAGGCTCTTATTGCCGCCTTTTGCCGCCTCGACAAATCGCTAAGTTGTTCAAGGGAAAAAGGATGGTTGGTAGGGGCGGTGGGGATCGAACCCTCCGAAGAGCCCGGACCAAAATCCGGCTCCGTAGGAATCCTCGCCGCCAGCGGCGGGAAGACGTCAAGACACTCTCGGCTACGGCCGGCCTTCCGCGAGTTTCACTAGCGCAAACAGGGCGTGGTTAATCGGCGTAGGCACACCAAGCTCGGCCCCGAGCCTTGCAATGTAGCCGTTCAGCGAATCGATCTCCGTGCGCTTACCGCGGTTCATGTCCTGCGCCGTGGAGGACAGCGCCTCAGCCATCTGCGTGGCAATCTTGAAGGAGCCTGCGAGCGCCACTTGCGGGTCTTCTAATCCCGGCGGATGAATATTCGCCGCCTTGGCTACCGCTAACACTTCATAGACTGCGGCTTCCACCAGTTTCCGCGCGTCGGCACTGGCCGCAATCTGCCCGTATTTCGCTCGCCCGAGCGCGGAGACGGCGTTCAGTGCGCAGTTCCACGTCAGCTTGGTCCAGAGCTCGCCCGCAATATTGTCGGAGATGCGGCAACCAACGCCGGCGCGTTCAAAGAGCGCGGAAATTCGTTCACTCTGGGAATTGCGCGGTCCCACCACGAGATCGCCGCGCCCAACATGCTTCACGTGGCCCGGTTCGGGAACCGACGCCGCGACATACACCACCGCGGACAGCGCCTCCAGGCCCGAAGCGGCGCGAATCTGCTCGGCATTGTCGACGCCGTTCTGCATGCTTACGACCAGCGCGCCGGGAGCAAGCAGCGGCGCGAGCGCACCCGCCGTCGCGGCATTGTCGGTCGTCTTCACGCAAAAAAGAACGATTTCTGCGCCGCGCACATCCTGCAATTCCATCGAAGCTTCGACGGTTATGCTCTCCTTGAATTGCACCGCGTCGATCGAAATCCCGCTCTTCTCAACCGCTCGAACAAACGCCGCGCGCCCGATCATGATTACCGGAGCGCCCGCGCGCGCGAGCATCCCTCCGAAATAACCGCCGACGGCCCCCGCGCCAACAACGGCAACCCTCGGCCAATTTTGGTTTTCCGTCATGCGGTGACCACGGAAATCAGCCGGTCGATATCGCGCTCCGAATTATAAAGATGAGGCGATACGCGAATATTTCCTTCGCGCAAACTCACGATGACATTTTCAGCGCGCAATTTCCGGTAAAGCTCCGCGGTCTTCTCCGGCGTTCGCGCTGCAAAGCATCCGTAAGGACCGCGCCTGGCCGCATCCACTGGACTGGAGCGAACGCAACGGTCTTTCGGCAAACGTGCGTACATCAATTCGATCAACTCGCGATTGTGACGTTCGACAGTTTCCGCTCCCATGCGCACAACGAACTCAAGCGATGCATCGAGCCCCACGAGATTGAAATTGAAATGGCTGGCCCATTCCGGAGCATCCCAGCGTTTGGCGCTGTCTGCGGGCTGGGGGTCGGTGAAGTTGAGCTGCGCGAAATTGTCGGAGCCGGCGACGGCCATCCAATAAAACGGCGCGGGACGAACACGCGACAGCAGTTCGTGCTTGATCCAGAAAAATCCCGTCCCGAAGGGTCCGAAGAGCCATTTGTAGCCGGCGCAGACCAGGAAATCGGCGCCGAGCTCGGCGACGTTCATGGGAATGGCGCCGCAGCATTGGCTCACATCGAGCAGCAACAAGGCACCTTGCGCGTGGCACGCCGCTGCGACGCGTTGGGCGTCGAGCAGGGAGGCGTCGTCGAAGCGAACCAGGCTCACAGAGACTAGACGCGTGTTTCCCGTCATCGCGGCGATGAGATCATCCGCGGCAAGGAAGCGGTCGCGGGGCGCAACGATTCTTACTTTTAGGCCGACGCGCTCCTCCATGGGCCTCCAGATGGTGTACTGGAGCGGAAATTCGCGCGCGGCGGTAATGACTTCGTCGCCGGGTTTCCAGTCGAGAGCGTAAGCCACGGCAGTCACTCCGGCGCTGGCGCCGGTGGTGATGGCGATTTCGTCGGGTGTGGCGCCGATGAGCCGGGCGATGTTCGAGCGAATGCGGTTAGGGATTTCGTAGAAGACGGCATCCCTCCTGTGATGCGGGTACTTCTTGTCCGCAATGGCGGACTGGATGGCGCGCAGCGACACTTTCGGCATCGGCGATTGTCCCGCAAGATTCAGGTAGGTGGCGTCTTCAATCTCGAACCACTCCCCCCGCCAGTCGGTGTGAACGGCCGTGCTTGTTGTGGCCATAGCAGTCTCCTTAAGGTGGCTGAAGAAAGGCTAGACTCGCCGAAGGCGCCATCGTTTCCAACATCCAAATTGGAGTCGCTCTAGACAGGCTAGAAGTGGCCACGCAGCTCGCGAAATGCCGGAACGATAACCAGCTTTCCAACGCCCGCCATGATCGGCTCGTGCTCGATTTGCCAGGTGTGTGGGTGCGGGATGTACACGGCGTTGAGCCCGATTTTCATCGCGGGATTGATGTCGCTGCGCGGGCTGTTGCCGATCATCCAGCCTTGCGATTTGACGATCTTGTATTTGCGCACCAGGCTGCCATAGGTCTCCGTATCTTTTTCGCTCACAATCTCGATGAACTCGAAGAAGCCCTGCAGCCCGGAACGCTCGACCTTCGCGGCTTGTTCAGCGGGCTCACCCTTGGTAAAGAGAATCAGCCGATGCCGCTCGGTCAGATAAGCCAGCGTTTCCGGGACGCCATCGAGAATTTGCGGTGGCGTACGTTCCAGTTCCATGACCCGGCCGTGAATTTGCGCGAGCGTTTCGCGGCGCACCATTTTGTCCGCGAGCTTCAGATAGGTTTCCTCGAGCGAACGGCCGAAGCTTCGCACTCCGTAGCCGTACTGACGGATGTTTTTTCGTTCCGTCTCATTCAGGATGTGGCGGATGTAGGAGCGCGTGTAGCCGCTGGGCTCGGTGAGGGTGATGAAATCCTCGATCAACTTTTCGAAAAACACGTTGTTCTCCCACAACGTGTCGTCCGCATCGATCATGAGTGTGTTGCGTCGCATGGCGGCTCGCGTTCAGCAAGTCTCGGGAAGTTAAAGTTCCTAGGTACGCTGCTTTAGGGCCACGTCAGTCTACCAGCCTCAAAGCGTCTTCGGCGATGGCTTCTGCCGCGCCGGGTTTGCCCATCGCTCGCGCCGCATCCCGCATTCGCCGGAGGCGGTCCGGATCATCGAGCAGTCCCGCGATTTTCCACGCCGCCGCCGGAAGATTGTTACAACGAATCGCTGCGCCGGCCTCCAGCAGGTGATCGGCGTTGCGTTCCTCCTGTCCGGGGATCGGCTCGATCAGCGCCATCGGCAGCGCCCGCGCCAGCGCTTCGGAGGTAGTGAGGCCGCCGGCTTTGCCGACGAGAATATCTGCCGAGGCCATGTATTTGTCCATGTCCGTGGTGAAGCCAACGGGGACCAGCCGCGGCGCTCCGCCGGAGAGTTGGCCCGCGCCACGAGAGATTTCTTCCAGGCGTTTGCGGACCTTTTCCGCTTTGCCCGCGATGGCCACAATTTGCCAGGGCCGCTCGAGAGCCAGCAAATCACTCACAAGCTGTTCCACCGGCCCGATGCCGTAGCCGCCCGCGGAAACCAGAATCACCGAAGCAGCCGGATCAAGCCCCAGGCCCCGCCGGGTTTCCGCGCGGTCCCAGGGTTTGGCAAACAACGGATCAATCGGAATTCCCATGACCCGCAATTTTTCCCGCGGGACGCCGATGCGTGCCAGATATTCCCGAGCTTCGTCGATGGCCACGTAGTAGCGGTCGACGGTGCGGCACAGCCACATGGCGTGCACGTCGTAGTCCGTCACCACAATGGCGTTACGGGCGTGCAATTTCCGCTTGGCGATCAGCCAGGCGACAATTTCAGCGGCCAGGAAATGAGTAGCCACGCACAAGTCCGGCTGCACGCGTTTCAGCAGGCGGACCATCGGCGTGGTGTTCAGCCGGTCCAGCGCAAGACGGCGCCCGGGATGACGCCACGGTTGGTCGGTGCGCTCGTAAAGCACGCCCATCAATTCGGGGGCCCGCCGCACCATCGAAATGTAAGCCTTGTCGTATACGCGCTGGAAAAGTTTGCTGACGTACTGGATCGTGTCGATGTGTTCGACCTGGCAATCGCCGCGGGCTGCGAACGCTTTTTCGAGAGCCTGTGCGGCGCGCACGTGTCCCGCGCCGGAAGATGCCGACAAGAGGAGGACCCGCGGTTTCTGTTTCATCCGTGGCTTGCTCCGGCTCGAGCGGTGGCCATCACGAGGCCTTGCGCCGTCCGGCGGCAATTTTTTCCAGGATTCCGCGCGCCACGTTCTGCAACTCGCCAAAACGCGTCAGGTAATCCTGAAATTCGTGGTTCAGCAACTTTGCTTCTTCCGGGCCAAGTTGCGTGCGCAGAATCATGTCGCGCAGCTTGACGGGATGGGGCAGAAGCGCGTCCTCTTTCAATTCTTCGAGCGCCATGCTCGCGTCGTAGTGATACATGAGTTCCCCCATGGAGAAACGGGCCTCGCTTGTCTAGACCCGGAACGGATGGCCCAAGATATTGTACTCGCCGGGCGAGGCCACAAGCGAGCATCAGCCATTATTATTAGGATAAGGGCATTAGGATAAGGGCATTCCGGGCGAGGTTCTTGAACGAGCGAAGTGCCGGCGTATGAGGGAAGCCCCGGGGTGGTTAAGCAGCGGAAGCGGCTGCGGGCATGAATTCGTAGCGTTCGATCTTCGCGGCGATGCCCATGAGCCCGTTGGAGGTGGGCTCCACGCGCACAATCTGGCCGAGGCAGCGGATATTGACGTCATTCGATTGCGTTACCTGCTCGGGCAATGTGATAACGAATTCGATTTCACCGCCGATAGGGAATTTGGTTTCGGCCAGAAAGTAGAGACCGCGGTAACTTACGTCGCGGGTCTGCGCAGTGAGTTCGGACCCGCGCGGTTCGTGCGACAGCACGCGCAGCGGCAGCGTCATGTTGAAACGACGGGCTTCGCGGCGGTCGGCTCCTTCGCTCATTGATCCTCCCACTGGGGCTCTAATTTGAAGGAAAGCTAACATCCGCCCCGGTAAACTGCAACGCGAAAGTCAGGAAATTATGTCCTAGTACGAGGTCTCGGGCGCCGCTCAGATATTTCGGGCGGTCCTGCACTTCGAGTAGTACTGTTACTCCCACGGATGGCTCCAAGCATCCACGAACGCCTGGCCGCAGTAGGCCGCACCCATTTTGCCAGGGGCGCACCATAGTCCCTCCGAGCCTAGGAATGAACTTAATCGATTAAAGACCCGAGCTCTATCGCGCGCGAGGTATTCGGTCTTTTTTTGGCGTTGCGGTACACTCGCACATCTTTTGGGTACACCCATGAGTGCATCACACGAATCTCGCAGTTTCTTTCTTCCTGGGCCAGCGGGCCGTCTAGAAGCCATTTTGTGGAGCCCGTTGGCGGGATCGCCACCGCTGGCCGCTCTGGTTTGCCATCCGCATCCGCTATTCGGCGGCACGTTGCACAACAAAGTGGTCTATCAAGCCGCTAAATCGCTGGATGGTCTGGGCCTCGCGGTGTTGCGTTTTAATTTTCGTGGCACGGGCATGAGCGAGGGAAAACACGATCGCGGCGAGGGTGAGCAGGACGATGTCCGCGCGGCACTCGATTTTCTTGCTGCGGAATTTAGAAACATTCCCCTGCTTGTTGCGGGATTCAGTTTCGGATGCTGGGTTGGACTGCGGGCCGGGTGCGCGGATACGCGAGTCACATCGCTCGTCGGCCTTGGAGCGCCGGTCGACAACGTGGACTTCTCTTATCTGACGCAGTGTGTGAAACCGAAGCTCTTCGTGCACGGCGCGAACGATATTTACGGTGCCGTGACCAAGGTAAAAAGTTTGATCGCGTCATTACCGGGGGAAAACAAGCTGGTGGTTGTCGAAGACGCCGATCACTTTTTCGTGGGAAAGCTCGATCAAGTCGATCGAGCCATCACCCGGTGGCTTGCGGAACGCCATCCAGAATTGCTTCCGCTTAGGCACCCTCGCCACGGGTGAAGAGCTGGGTGAACTGATCCACCGTGGCCGGCGCGACACTCACTAGCTTGGCGTTGGCTTGGACGTGCTCCACGCGCGACATTCCGACCAGGGCGGTGGTGATTCCAGGCGAAGACCTGACGAATTGCAGGGCGCGCTCGGCGTCATTTTCAAGGCCCAGAGCTTGGGCTACAAACGGCGGTAAATTGTGCGCGAGCTGGCCTTGCAGGAGCGAAGCGCTGGCGACCAGGGTAATCCCCAGGTCGCTCGCGGCTTCCATGACCGTGCGGTCCCGCCCGCCAATGGATTGATTGCCGAGTGTGAGAGCTTCCGTCATGCCCAGGTTGAAGGGAAGTTGTAGGAAGCGGAAGCGGTGCTTTTCACCGGCGATATCCGTGGCGATTTGCGCAAATTCGGCGAGCTGCATGGCATCCCGGGCCTTGGCTTCCTGGCGGAAGCCGTTCCACGTGGCCATGCCATAGAACTGAATTCTGCCCGCGTCGGCGGCGGATTCGAGATAGATGAAGGCGTCGCGAACGCGTTCAAGAAAATCCGGGCGGGAGACTTCGCTGAGCTGCGTTTCCGGATTGTGCAGGTAGTAGACGTCGATCGAATCGAGTTCCAGGTTGCTGAGGCTGCGCCCGAGCTGGTTCTCAAGAAAGCGCGGAGTCATGCAATGGCTTCCGGCAACGATGTCTTTCGGGGTGAACACGCCGGGCTGGAGGTATTCGTGGAAAAAATACTCGGTGGGTTCGGCAGGCATGGAGCCGTCCGGGCTCAGATAGCCGCCTTTGGTCGAAACCACGAGTTCGTCGCGGGAAAATCCTTTGGAAGCGAGTTGTTTGATGGCCGCGCCGATGCTGCGCTCGCTGCGCTGGAAGCGGTAGTTGATGGCCGCATCGATGAAGTTGATGCCGCTTTCCGCTGCTGCGACGATGGCCGCCGTGTAACCCGCGTCTACCTTGGGGTCGGGCTGGCCCAGGTACGTGCCGATTCCTAGCGATGACATCACCAGGCCGTGGGCTTCGCGGAAATGGCCATCGGCGGCGCGTCCGGCAAATCGATTGGCGTAGCGCTTTGTTCCTTCGAGTGTGGCGGAATGACTCATGATGCTCCTTGTGCGGGTGTATCTGGCCCGGCCTTTTCGGAGGCCGGCGGTTCCGCGGCCTTGGGAGAGAGGAGCCGCGAACAGGCCCGAAGAATCTTACGGTATGGCCAGTCTTTTTCGCGAAAGAAAATCTCACCGTCCCGAGGATTGCTGTAGTACCAGCGAGAAATGAGTGCGAGATGTTCGCCCAGTTCGTCGCGTGCAGCGGCCAGAGAGCTAACCACGGGTTTCGCCGCGTTTTGTGCCAGGCTGCCTTCGAGGTAGTCCTTGAAGATGTGTTCTGCGGAGCGCGGCTGGCTGGCGATTTCGGCGAAGTGCAGGAAAAACGGCTCTCGAAGCCGCCCGCCATGAACGCCAAAAACGCCAATGGATTGGTCCCCGGCGGCGCGCTGGAGAATTACGGCGTCGAGATCCGCAATGCGACGGGCCAGCTCGGGACGGAATCGCAACGCGTCGTCAATTTTTTCGAGGCGCTTGTGGAGTGCCGCAGCCCGCTCGAAGTCGAGATCGCTGCTGGCGTGCTCGCGGTCGTTTTCCATGGCGTTGCGGAGCGAGTTGCCGTTGGTGTCCAGAAACTCTACCAGCCGCGCGACCTCGGTGTCGTATTCCTCTTTGCTGCATCCCGCAAAGCACGGCGCGAGGCACATTTTCATTTCGGAATAGATGCACCCGGGAAACGCCGGGTCACGCCGGATTTTGATCTGGCAGCGGCGAACTTTGAACAAGTCGAGAGCCTGTTCGGAGAAGGCCAGAGCGGATTTTCTGGAAGGGAAAGGGCCGTAGTAAGCGCCTCCTACGGGTGCCCCCGATTCGTCGACCGGGATGCGGCGCGTCACGTAGCAGCGCGGATAGGCGTTCGGCAGACTGATTTTCAGAACCGCGGGAGGACGAAAGCGTATGAGTTTCTGGTAGCGCTTCGGGAAAATTTGTTTTGCCCGGCTGTAATACGTCAAGATCTGTTCGAGCGCCGAGCCCGTTAGGCGGTAACGCACGCCTCGTGCGAGTTCAGCGAGGTTTAAGCGCTTGCTCGTTGGGTCGCGAGGGCCGAGGAGCCGCTGCAATCGACGACGCAGGTCTTGCGTGCGAATCAGAAATGGTTCGGCATTTTCTGCGCGTGATTCGATTAGGCAGACGGCGGGTTTGGGCGGCAGGGCCGGGAAAAAATCCTGGTCCGCGCGCGCGGGATCAAATTCGAGGCCGCAGTCTAGTTCCAACACCGTTTCAGAATACATTCCCTTTGGTCAAATTGTTAGAATCACGATTGGAGTTTCCCGCGCCCAAGTTCCTCCGGTTAGCGCGAGGCCCCCAGGCCGGAGAGTTTGTCGATGCGGGTGGGCAGGTCGGTGGGGTTGAAAATGGCAGGGGAGCATGCGCGGTTGGTGCAGATGAAGGCCGCGGCGCGGTTTAGCTCGGGATACTGGACGTCGGGATTAGGGAGTTGGCCTTCGACGCGATCCCACCATTCGAGCCGTTTGTAGCTCGCGGGATAGCGTAGGGCGGCTTGAAAGAGAGTCTCGGCGGCTGGATCGTCTTTGTGGCCGACGATGGTGAGGTGCAGCGGCGGGCGGCTGAGTTCGAGGTCGGCTAGCAGAGCGCTGGCGGCGGGGAGACGGTTGACAACCGGGACTGCGGCGAGATAGCGCATGGCTTGTTTGGCCAGGTCGTCGTCGTGCGTATCGCCGGTGTAGTGGAAGAGCAGAGTGGCGGTGCGTGCGACCATGACGTTTTCGTCGCGTTGCGCGTGCGGGGTGTAGGCCTGATCGGTGGGAATTTTTGTGGTGAGAAAACCGGTGCCTCGGGCGTCGCGGAAATTGGCGGCAATGAACTTCATGGCGGTTTCGGCGTTGCTTAGCCATTGGCGGTCGCCGGTGGCGCCGTAGAGAGCGACGAAGGCGCGCTCCATGGCGATGGTGTCGCCGAGGTAGGGACCGGCGGCATCTTGTTCGCCGTGGCGAAAACCGCCGCCGGGAAGGGCGCGGTTGGCGAGGATCCAGTGGGCGGCGCGAGTGGCGTCGGCCAGAGTTGCTGGGTCGCCGACGGCGTCGTAGAGCGCGACAAGGCCTGTGACAGCCCAACCGTTTTCGCGGGCGTAGATGTGTTTGTCGACGCGGGGAATGCCGTGTTTCTGGCGTGCGGCATCGCTGAGGGCGAAGTATTCGGCGCTGTGCTTGCCGTCGATCAAATCGGCGTCCTGGCTGGTGTAGAAGGCGCCCTGCGGCGAGGCCAGAAACGTTTTGAGGTAGCGGCGAATTTCTTGGGCGGCGTGTAAATAGGCGGGGTCGCTGAACTGCGCGTAGGCCAGCGAATAGATGCGGAGATTTTCCGCCTGCATCTGCATGATCTTTTCAAAGTGCGGGGAGTTCCAATCGCCGTCGGTCGAGTATTGGTAGACCCCGCCCCAGGCTGGATCGAGGAGATGTAGTTGCTCGGTGAGAGTTTGACGAGCCATGTGTTCAGCTTGGGCGTCGCGATGGAGACGGACGAGGTCGAGCGAGTATTCGACGGAATCCCAATCTAGGAGTTTTTGATCGGTGCCCCAACTTGCGTGCAGCTTGTCGTATCCACTGAGAAAGCTTTTTGTGAGTTGCTGGCGGAGAGCGTCGCTGAGGAGCGGGTTCGCGGGCAGCTCAAGCTTGGCTTCGGGATGCACGGAAGGGCCGGGAGTGGGGTCGTCGAGGATGGCCTGGAGCATCGAAAGCATTTCGTCGGGAGCGAGATAGCCCTGACGCTTGACGATTTCGTGGCCGTCGCCGTCGAAAACGACAGTGGCAGGCCAGCCGTAGTCTTCGTAGCGATTGGAAAGATCGGGGCGGGCGTCCTGGTCGGCTTTGACGACGATGTAGTGAGCCTCAAGCATTTTGATGACGGCGGCGTCGCTGTAGGTGTTTTCGTCCATGACGTGGCACCAGTGGCACCACACCGCTTCCAAATCGAGGAGCACGAAACGCTTTTCTTGTTTGGCTCGAGTGAAGACTGCGTCAGACCATGGTTGCCAATGGAGATGAGATGTGCGCCTCGGGGAGGTTTCGGCTGGAATGGATGACGGCAAAGCCGTTAGAAGCGTGATGAGAAAAAATAGGATGCGGGTCATCATGGGCTCCTGAATGGATATACGGGGAGCGTTTGTCATCGGATGTCACAGATGTGGATGGACACCTCGATCATTTCATCGGCTTGCTAGGGGATTCGAGGATGCCAACTAGAAGAAGAAAAATGGAAATGAGAAGCAAATAGCTGCTCGGGTCCATAGCCAAGTTAGCGGGCCATGATTTCTACTTCAAGACCCAGGAGGAGATGACCAGGCGCTGGATTTCGCTGGTGCCTTCGTAGATTTCGGTGATGCGGGCGTCGCGGTAGTGGCGCTCGACGGGATATTCGCGGCTGTAGCCGTTGCCGCCGTGGATTTGGATGGCTTTGTGGGTGACGCGGGTGGCCATTTCGCTGGCGAAGAGTTTGGCGATGGCCGCGTCCATGCTGAAGCGGGCGCCGGTGTCTTGCTTCCAGGCGGCTTTGCGGACCAGCAAGCGCGCTGCGTCGATTTCCGTGGCCATGTCCGCGAGCATGAATTGGATGGCTTGGAATTGCGAGATGGGATGGCCGAAGGCCAGCCGCTCTTGGGCGTATTTTTGCGCGGCTTCAAAAGCGCCCTGCGCGATGCCGGTGGCTTGCGCGGCGATGCCGATGCGCCCGCCATCCAGAGTGGAGAGAGCGACTTTGTAGCCTTCACCTTCGTTGCCGATGCGATTGGCGGCGGGCACTTCGCAGTCGGTGAAAACTAGTTCGCAGCAGGCCGTGGCGCTGATGCCGAGTTTTTTTTCTTCTTTGCCGGTTTTGAAGCCGGGCGTGCCTTTTTCTACGACCAAGGCGGTGATGCCTTTTTCGCCCTTTTCGGGATGCGTGTTGACGTAGACGATCGCGGCGTCGGCGGCCCCGCCGTTGGTGATCCACGCTTTGGTGCCGTTGAGGACGTACTTGTCGCCGGTTTTCGTGGCTTTGGTTTGTAGCGCGGCGGCGTTGGAGCCGGCTTGTGGCTCGGTGAGCGCGTAGCATCCGATTTTTTCTCCGCGGGCATAGGGCTCGAGGAATTTCTTTTTCTGCTCGGCGGTGCCGTAGCGGTGAATTGGGTCGCAGTAAAGAGAATTTTGCACGGAGAGAATCACGCCGGTGGAAGCGCAGCAGCGTGAAATTTCCTCGATCACCATGGCATAGGCAATGTGATCGAAGCCTGCGCCGCCCTCGGCTTCAGGGAGTGCGATGCCAGTCAGGCCCAGCTCCGCGGCTTTCTGGAAGGTTGCGCGCGGAAAGTGGCCCGTTTCATCCAGTTCTTTGGCGAGCGGCCGGACTTCGGCTTCGGCAAACTCCCGCACGGTTTTTTCTAGGAGCGCTTGCTCTTCGGTGAGATCGAGGTTCAACAGCAAGCTCCTGCGATCGGTTGGATCGCTCGAAAATAATCTCGAACTTTCATTTTAGCGCACCGCGGCGGAATGCCGCTAGGAAGCGAGGGCTTTTCGCAGACGTTCATAGGTGACCTTCAGCTCTTCCGGATGGATGCGGGTTTCGCCGGTGACGGTCATGAAATTGGAATCACCGAACCAGCGCGGCAGTACGTGAAGGTGCAAATGCCCGACGACGCCCGCGCCCGCGGCGCGGCCCAGGTTCATGCCGAGATTCATGCCGTCGGGCTGGTAATTGGTTTGGAAGGCTTTCTCCATCCGCTGGGCAAGATGCATCATTTCGCCGAGGGCCTGGGAATCGCACAAATTCAACTCCGCAACGTGCGCGTAGGGAACGATCATGACATGCCCCGAGGTGTAGGGAAAACGGTTGAGGATGACGAAAGTCTTCGCTCCGCGATAGGCGATTAGCGTTTCATCATCCTTGTTGCGCGCCACGGCGTCGCAAAAAATGCAGTCGGGCTGCTTTCCGGCCGTCACTTGCTCCATGTACTGGTAGCGCCACGGAGTCCACAGATAGTCCATCGGCAAGGGTCCTTAAAAGCAAACGTAGCGCGGACAGCATATCGCAAAATGCTCGGCGAGGCGCACGGGCAGGTGCGCGCACGCAGGAGAAAAGTTCATCGATCAGGCAGAATTCGTGGCGAACTCTAGAGTGGTTTAGGGATGTTTCGCGTCGCCCGAAGCTGGCGCGGCGGAAGTTGCTCCTGTCGAGGCCGCCGCTACCGGGCTGTTCACAAAATCCTTGAGTTCTTTGCTGGGCTTGAAGAAGGGAATTTTCTTTGGTGGTACTTCGACTTTTTCACCTGTTTTGGGATTGCGGCCCACGCGGCCGCGGCGCTGGCGCGTGCGGAAGCTGCCGAAGCCGCGGATTTCGATTTTGTCGCCATTCTGCAGGGACACGATAATGCTGTCGAAGATCGTCTCGACGATGGTCTCGGACTCTTTGCGGGGGAGCTCCGTAATGCGCAGAACCTCTTCGATGAGGTCGGCCTTGGTCAGCGTCAGTTGCTTGGTCATCGTGCCTATGCCTCGCTAGGGATCCAGAGTATCAGGGTCCGCAGGTTCATGGTGCGAAACGGCTTAGAGGGGCTTAAGGCGCCCGGATGCCCCTCTTCCTATCATTAAATTGACCCGCAGGTAAATGAAATTGTGCTGCCCTTGTGCCTCGACTCCGGGGCGCCCTGGGAAGCGCAGCCCGGTTTGCTAAAAAAGATTCCCGTCCAGCCGCCTACCGGGCTTACCGGGCGGACAGCTTGGACTTGAGCGCGTCACCAATCGTCGCGGTCGAGGAAGTCTTTGACGTGGAGCGATACTGCTCGATTTCCTTGCGCTCGATTTGCTTGGCGGCGGCGCGATAGCTCAATCCGATGCGGCGCGTCTCCGGGCTGATCTTGATGATCTTGAAATCGTACTCCTTGCCCGGCTCGAGCGGACCGGCGCTCTTCAGCGGACCAGTGCTGGTGCGGTGCATCGGCGAGTTGCCATCGTCGCGGCGCTTGCGCTCCTCGATCTCCGTGTTATGGCAGAGAGCTTCGATGTTGTCGCCCAGCTCGACGAACGCGCCGAAAGTGGCGATGCGCGAAACTTTGCCTTTCACGATCTGGCCGACCTTGTGCTGCTTGAACCACTCGCCCCAGATGTCGTTCACCTGCTTGATGCCGAGAGAGACGCGGCGATTTTCCGGATCGATCTTCAAAACTCTCGCCGTGACCGGTTCGCCCTTTTTGAAAACTTCATGCGGATTCTTGATGCGCTCCGTCCAGCTTACGTCGCCGACGTGCACCAAGCCGTCAAAGCCTTCTTCGATTTCAACGAAAGCCCCGAACTCCGCGATGTTGCGGACTTTTCCGGTGACGATGGTGCCCACCGGGTACTTGTCCGCAATAAGCAGCCAGGGATCGGGGAGGGCTTGCTTGATACCGAGAGAGACGCGGCGGTCGCTGGGCTTGATGTCCAAGACCACGACGTCGACTTCTTCGCCGACCTTGGCGACTTTCGAGGGATGCTGGGCTTTTTTCGACCAGCTCATTTCGGTGACGTGAACCAGGCCTTCGATACCTTGTTCGAGCTCGACAAAGACGCCGTAGTCGACAACACCGACAACTTTGCCTTTTACTTTTCCGCCGGCGGGATACTTTTCCGCGGCGTGCACCCACGGATCGGGCATCAGCTGCTTGAGGCCGAGCGAGACGCGCTGCTTTTCCTTGTCGAACTTCAAGATGATGACGTCCAGCTCCTGCTCGGGCTTCACGACATCGGAAGGATGCTTCACGCGGCCCCAGCTAAGGTCGGTGAGATGCAGCAAGCCGTCGATGCCGCCGAGATCGACGAAGGCGCCGTATTCGGTGACGTTTTTCACGTGGCCGTGTACAACTTGCCCTTCGGTGAGCGTCTCCATCAACTGGGCGCGCTTGGCGTGCAGCTCTTCTTCAAGGATGGCGCGGCGGCTGACGACCACGTTGCCGCGGCGGCGGTTCAGCTTGGTGACGCGGACCTGTACTTCGGTGCCGGTCAGATCATCGAGGTTCTGCGTCGGGCGCAGATCAAACTGCGAGCCGGGCAGGAACGCGCGGACACCAATGTCGACGACCAGACCGCCCTTGATGCGGTCCACCACTTTGCCGGTGATGGTTTCCTTGGCTTTGTAAGCGGCTTCAATCTTTTCCCAAGTACGGCGCCGCAGAACCTTTTGATAGGAGAGAATCGTGAAACCGTCTTTGTGCTCGCCGGTGCGCTGGACTTCGATGGTAGCGTTGGGCTCGGGACGCGGAATGTCGGTCTCGGAAAACTCCGCTGCCGGAATGAGACCTTCGGTCTTTCCGCCAAGGTCCACGACCACGCCGTGTTCCGTATAGGCCACAACCCTTACTTCGATAATTTCGTTTTGCGAGGCAGCTTCGTGCTGCTCGTCGTACTGCTCCATCAGCTTGCTCATCTCTTCTGAGCCTGCTGCTTCTTCGGCGGCGGCCGTGGCTTCGGCATCGGGTGGAGGCGCGGCTGTCGCTCCAGGCCCTTCTGCAGCGGCGGGAGCTTCCGCAGCTTTGGCATGTTCCTGCGGGGCTTCGGCAGAAACAGCTGAGGGATCGTGCGACTCCGGGCCGGCTTCGCTCGCATGAGCCACCGGTTCGGGCGCCCTTGCTGCTGCCGGGTTCACTTCCTCTGGAGTGCTGTTCTGAGTTGGTTCTGAATCAGCTGTGGGTGCAGCTGCGGCTGCTGAGGACTGGTTGTCGTGGTCAGGTAACATGGTTGTTGGCCTCCGGAAGATAACTTCTATTCTGTCCACCCCGGCAAAGCCGAGGTCACGCAAACGTCGATAAGATTCCTTGCCAATTCCCTGACAGGGCTTCTACAAGGAGGTTAACCGCCGAGCGGTCTTTCGGGACAAAGGTGCTGCGGGCGTTTCTTGGCGCGCTGCAACCTCAAAAGGATACTCGCCGCGTCCGCTTTGTGTCAATGAAACCGATATAGAGATATAGACTTGGATGGTCCGCCGTGGGTGTTCCGTTGCTTGGCTGGAAGCCGGACGAGACTTCCCTTTGGTCTGTAGTTCTAGTCCAGGAGTTGTTCGAGGAGCTTTCTGGCCCTGGCCCGCATTGCAGGAGTGCCCCGGTCGACGGCATTTCGAAGGAGTTGCTTCACCTCCGGGCGGAGAGCAACGTCGCTTCGCGCAAGACCGGCCAGTCCTTCTAGAGCGAAAGCCCTAACGATCGAACTGCGATCGTCGAGGTAGCCCTCTAATGCTTCTCGGGCGCGCTGGCGCTCGGGGGCGGTGCGGCGAAGGCGCGGGATCATGAGCGCAAGATGCCAGCGCAGCTCGATCTGCTCCGCTCGAGCGAGCAGACCAAGGAGTTCCGCCTTGTGGCGGTCCAGGAGCCGGGGCTTCTTCGCTGAGACTTTTTCTGCCGCGTCGGCCGCGCGCATTCGCAGAACGGGATTTTCGCCCGAGAGGCACTCCATGAGTTCGCCGAACCTCGCCGGTTGCCGTAAGACAAGTTTCACGGCAGCGGCAGACCGGCCAATCGATCTGCGGTCCCCGCCGCTTAGCATGGCGGCCAATGTTTCAGACCACGCCATCCGTGCCTCCAAGAATTGAACTAACTAAGAAAAAGTTCGACAGCTTCCGTTAGGTGCAACGGCCCGCTGCGAATCGGAAATGTCTTTTTTTCAACCCGTAATGAATCCAGTCATTTTCGGTCCGGACCATCTCAAGCCTTTCAAGACTTCTGTTCCCGCCTCTGGTTTCGTTTAAGTTATCTTACGCGTGTTAGTTCGATCCCCACCGTCGCCCAACTATGGTTTTGAGGTCATCGGTTCAAATCAGGCCTCTGCAACCAGAAACTAGTCTGCCGCAATAGGTTCCGAACACCCTGCAACCATCCGAATTGACAGTCACCCGCCGCAACATCTCGATGTCGCGCGCCTAAAACGGAGTCCGATGTAATCGATGACTTCCGACAAGCCGCTTCACAGGACTAATGCCGGATTCCGGTTAGCGACCAACCGGAACTTGGGCGTCCTTAATTCTTTTTCGGCCGCCTCCTCGACTTTCCATCCGCACACTTCCTGTGTATTATTGAGTATGAACTCAGTAATAGGGAAGCTCAGTGGCGCGTCCTAAAAGCGCAGACAAACGGAATGCGATCCTCGACGCCGCGACCCGCCTATTTGCGGAGCGCGGTCTTACCGCTGCCCCAACCTCAGAGATATCAAAACTGGCTGGCGTCGCCGAGGGAACTCTGTTTACGTACTTCCAGACCAAGGATGATCTGATCAACGCCCTTTACCGCGAGATCAAGCTGGAACTCGCAGACGCCATGATGTCGGACTTCCCCCGGAAGAAGAGTGTTGGTACCAGGCTGCGACATGTCTGGGATCGTTGGGTGAACTGGGGCGTTGCGAATCCCGAGCAGCAGAAGGTGTTGGCGCAACTAACGGTTTCCGAGGTACTCACGAAAGAGTCCAGAGACGCCGGCAGCGCGCCGTTCGTCGAGTTCCAAAAGATGATCCGTGACGCAATCGAGCAGCGGGTCTTTCGGAATGATGTGCCGGTGGAACTGATCTCGAGGTCGTTAGCAGCCTTAGTAGAGGCCACGATAGACCTTACGGTGTCGAACCGATCCAAAGCGAAACAATACCGGGATAGCGGCTTTCAAATGTTTTGGTCCGGCGTAACCAAGTAACGAGTTCTTGCCTCTAATAAATGAGTGAGTAATCACATCATTATTGACAAAGAGAATGGAGGATATTTGCCATGGTCAAGGTCTGGTTGATTACCGGAAGCGGAAACGGATTGGGGCGTGACATTGCCGAGGCGGCGCTGGCCGCAGGGGACAGCGTGGTAGCTGGAGCGCGTCGGATGGAAGAACTGGCACCCTTGGTGGCGCAGTACGGCGAGCGGGTGAAGCCCGTTAAACTGGAAGTGCGCGACGAAGCCGCCGCAAAAGCGGCCGTGCAGTTGGCAGCGGATACATTCGGGCGGCTGGACGTTCTGGTGAATAACGCAGGCTATGGGCAGTTTGCGCCGTTCGAGCAGATGAGTGCGGAGGACTTCCAGGCGATCGTGGACACATGCTTTTACGGCGTAGTGTACACAACACGCGCCGCGGTGCCGGTGATGCGTAAGCAGAAAAGCGGTCACATCTTTCAGGTGTCTTCGAGCGGTGGTCGCCGCGCGGTTCCGGGCAATACGCCGTATCACGCGGCCAAGTGGGCGGTGGGCGGTTTCAGCGATGCTCTGGCGATGGAAGTCGCGCCGTTCGGAGTCAAGGTTTGCACACTAGAGCCGGGGGGTATTCGGACCAACTGGGCACGGCGAGCCGGTCAGAACGCGCCAGACTTGCTGCCGGAGTACGAGGTCTCGGTCGGTTCAATGTTCAAGATGTTGCGGGGCCTCGAAGGGCGTGCGGAAGGCGATCCGCGAAAAATCGCGGGCGTAATTCTGCAACTGGCAAAAAGCGACGAGGTGCCGGTGCGGCTGATCCTTGGTGTCGATGCGGAAAAGCGGGTGCAACAAGCGGAAGCCGCGCGAGCGAGCGAGGCCGAGAAATTTCGACATCTGACTGTTTCAACGGTTTTTGAAGATGGGCGCTTCGACAGCCGATTATGGAACTCTCCGCCGAACAATTGAAATCCCTCGATGATCCGGCGGCAGTAATTACCGAGGGCCGGGCGGCCGCAAGGCCGCCCGGCTACTCGGTAGTCAACTTCCCAATCGCGACAATTCGGAAGTTGATCCCCCACTGAGGACTGAAGGCGTCGTCATCATGCTTTGGCCGATCACCGACCACTCATCCGCAGCACGCGTTCCGGATAACGATCACCCTGCACTGTGATTTTCGAGGCCGCACTGTCGATTTCGCGCA
>JABCZF010000044.1 GCA_013289825.1 Acidobacteriota bacterium
GCGGGTTGACTGCTCCTCGTGATGTCGTGTCTGCTCAAGTAATTCTCCAAAGGGCTAGGATGAGTCCTTCAAACCGCAACGTAGCGGATTTAATCGCAAGCGTGGTTTGAGAAGCCGTCGCATTTATACGACGGAGAAGTCACTTGAAGTCGTAATACTTGTGGCCCTCGGACTGGGAGAATATCCAGCGCTGGTCTTTGTCCCGAGCGTTGGCATCGGTGATTACCGGCTGCCACGTTCCCAGCAAGTGGTTGTCGAAGACGGCCTCGTCCGCTTTATAGAGCGGAAAGAGCGAGTCGATTGGTGCACATCCAATCAGCAACAAGGCCAAAGCAAAAATTAGAAGGGCACCTGCCATCCGGGACTTCATATCTGCACCACCAAAAAAATAGAGCCGGAGAGTATTGTCACTCTCCGGCTCGCCTTTGTAACTGTTTTGTTGCGCAGCGGACTGATTCCTCTCTGGTTCTACTTCTTCGGCCGCGATTCGGGCGGCACCAGCCCGTTGATGCGGTAATACACCACAAGCTGGCCGTAGTGTTCTCCGGAGTGCTCGATCAACCCATAGGCGAGGTCCGAGAGCCGGTAGGTTTGGTTTCCGAGGACTACTGATCCCGCCATACCCGCATCGCCTTTGGTTTTGATGAGCTCCGCCCCGTCCTCGACGCTCTTTTTGACGAACCCCACGATCTGTTCCTTGGTCTTTAGCTCGTCGCGTTTTGGATCGTCGCCATAGCGTGCTTTCTTGCCCACTGCTTCATCCGTGAAGAAATACATCGATCCACAAACGTGCAGCAGTTGCGCGACAAACGTCCGCGCGTCCGGATTTGGCTTGTAGTCGTACTTGTCTTCAGGCAAATCCTCGGCAATGGCGATCAGCTTTCTCCCGATGTCATTCCAGGCCTCCAAGACGGCCCCCGACGGACTGGCCACGGGTTTTGGAGGTGTAGTCTTCTTGGCTTCCTGCGCCAAGACCGGCATCGCCGCGAGCATCACCGCCACCAGCAGGGCCCCCCATTTGCTGAGACTCTTCATCGTTTCTCTCCTCGTCTTGCCCACTCTATTTTTTGCTTAGGATGGAACCCGCTCCCGGGCAGTTTTGAGTCAACCCGGGGGCGGGCCCACACTCTCTGACGGGCCGCGCGGCCAAGTGTTTCTCTTCACCACTGGGAAAACCTGGCCTTTTGGCCGGGTTCATCTTACGCAGGACATCCGTCCTATTCCTCTACGTCATGGAAAATCCCTGCGCATAGGCATGCTAAGCTTGTAGCCTGTCTCGGGGGGCTTCTTTCATTGAACTGGACCTGGCTGTTGCTCCGCATTGTGATTGGCCTAAGTATCCTTAGCCTGGTGTTTTTTTCACAGCGATTCTGGTATCGCGCCATTTGGCGGGCGACCTCCAATTGGGGTAGCCAGGGCCTCCGCGTGGCCGCGCGCTTGATCTACGTAACACTGCTCCTGCTGTTCCTCGGTGCGATGACCGACTTCTTCCGCATGGGGCGCGGTCACCTCATTTCCAGCATCAATGTGATCGCAGTTTTCGCGGGTTTATGGTTTTTCAGCGCACTTTTCGCCTATTTTGCGGTCAAACTGGTACGCGGCATGGACCGCATCTGGGCTTGGCTGCGCGCAGCGTATCAGCTCAAAACGAACCCTTCGGCTTCCCTGGTTTCCGCTTCACCCGCAACAGCGGTGCCGTACTCCTCGTCGCCTGCTGCCGCGGAACTGATCCCAGACCCTTCGCGGCGCTACTTTTTTAAGACCGCTACCGCGCTCGCCGGGGCCGGCCCGTTTCTTACGGCCATGTATGGATTTGCGGCTGAGCGCCTGGACTATCAGGTGCGTCAAGTCGAAATCCCTATCCCCAATCTGCCCGCCGGACTTGAGGGCCTGAAGATTGTGCAGATTAGCGACATCCATCTGAGCAGCTACATGCCGCGATTAGAGGTGCGTCGCGCCGTCAATATGGCCAACGACCTGGGCGCGGATCTCGCGCTGGTGACGGGAGACTTCATTACCGGTGCTGGCGACCCGATCGCCGATTGCATCGACGAAGTGAAGGGCCTGCGTGCGCCGCTGGGAGTTTGGGGCTGCAACGGCAATCATGAAATCTATGCGCGCGCCGAAGAAACGGCACAGATACTTTTCGCCGAGGCCGGGATGAAACTGCTGCGGAGCGAGAATGCCCAGCTTACGTTTCAAGGTGCTTCGTTCAATCTCATCGGCGTCGATTATCAGCGCGAGCGCACCAACGGCGGCCGAAGGGTGCAATTGCTCCAGAATGTGGGACCGCTGGTGCGACAAGACATGCCCAATATCCTCATGTCACACAATCCCAATGCGTTCAACCGCGCCGCGGAATTGGGCGTCGAACTGACGCTCGCCGGCCACACCCACGGCGGACAGATCCAGGTAGAAATTCTCGACCACCGTCTGAGCCCGGCACGGTTCATTACAGATTACGTAGCCGGGTTGTATCAGCGCCCGATGTTTGCGCCAGCTCCTAACGACCGCGCTTCCTCGGCCGGCTCCGCGTTCGAGACCAGTCCTGGGTCCCTGTTCCCGAACCGCTCGTCAGCGCTGGCTTCGATTTATGTGAATCGCGGGCTGGGCACCGTCGGTGCGCCAGTGCGGCTCGGTGTACCCCCGGAAATCACCCTCCTGACCCTCCGCCGGGCCTGACCGCTCGTATCCAACGGCCCTTCCCACTTTTTCATCTATCCTCCGCAAAATTGCCGGAATAAAATCCTCCGCACTTCGGTATATGCACCGGTACTTATCTACGGGAAACAGGAGCGCCGTAGTTCTTTGCTCAGCCGCAATCGACTAAGTTCCTTGTTCTCAACTGCGGCTTCAACTTTTGATCGTTGAGCCGCCGTGGAATTCAACTTGCAGCAAGCTACGGTTTGGCCCGCCAGACCGTAACTTCGCGGCGATCACGTGCGAAGTGTTTCGCCGCATAAATCTCGATCTGGAGGAAAAAGACATGGGGTACGTGTTTAAGTCGTTGAAGTTTCCTACACTTCTCGCTGTTGGGCTCTCTCTTCTTCCTGTTGTATCAAAAGCGCAACATTACCAGCAAACGAATCTAGTTTCTGACATTATGGGCATGGCGCCCGTGCACGACCCCAATTTGAAGAATCCGTGGGGCCTCACGCGGTCATCGGGTAGTCCCTGGTGGGTCGCAAACAATAACTCCGGCACATCAACTCTGTACGATGGCAGCGGGAATCCCAAGTCGCTCGTCGTTACCGTTCCACCGCCGGGCTTCGCGCCGGGTACTCAGTCTGCCCCAACGGGTGTGGTCTTCAACGGAAGCCCGACGGACTTTCTCCTGGCCCCAGGCAAGGCAGCCATCTTCATCTTTGCCACCGAAGACGGCACTATCTCGGGCTGGAACCCAGGCGCCAACCCTCCCACCAGTGGCACGAATGCCATCCTCAAAGTGGACAACTCCGACAAGGGCTCGGCGAATGGGGCAGTCTACAAAGGGGCCACAAGCGCCGAAGTAGGCGGACAGCGCTTCCTCTACGTCACCAACTTCCGTTCCGCGAAAGTCGAAGTGTACGACACGAACTTCAAGCGCGTGAACCTGGATGAGGACGCCTTCGATAGCGATGAGATTCCCCGCGGTTTCGCGCCTTTCAATGTGCAGAACGTCGGTGGAACCCTGTTTGTCACCTATGCAAAGCAGGATGCCCTGAGGCACGACCCCGTTGGCGGCGATGGTCTCGGCTTCGTCGAACTCTTCACTCCGACGGGAAAGCACATCGGGCACCTAGAGCACGGCGATTGGTTTAATGCCCCCTGGGGCGTGGTGTGGACCACCCGCGATTTCGGCGAGTTCAGCAATGCTATTCTGGTGGGCAATTTCCGCAGCGGTTGGATCGCCGCATTCAACGGTTTCACGCACAAATTTATCGGATTCCTCAGGAATCCAGATAATTCGCTGGTGACTATCGACGGTTTGTGGTCGCTCACGTTCGGGAATGACGCGGGCGCAGGGCCTGCCAACACGCTGTTCTTCACCGCGGGGATCAACAACGAAAATGATGGCCTCTTCGGGACCCTCACTCCCGTGGACGGCCTGGATGGCGACGAAGAGTAGGCGGGGAGGATCCCTGCCGCTTTCGCACGCGACGGCGGCAGAGACGCGTTTTGCGTCTCTGCCGTCCTTTGTCCCAAACGCCAGTATCGGGGATGCACCATCATCCACCAGCGCTGGCCCGCCAAGTCCCGGATCTCCAAGCCCCCAACGCTAAACGCGTTCCGGACCATTCCGCCGCCTCCTCCTGCTGGACGAAAACCTATTCGTGCGTCAAACTCTTCCGGCGATACTCCGAACCAACCGAGGACGCGCATGGATAAAGCGCCGGAAAGCGACCGCATCACCAACGAACTGAACGAACTTCGCGAGCCGGACGGAGCGGAGCCCGCCATCGCGGTCCAACTTGATGGATGGCTTAAAACGTTGATCTCTCGCGGTGGAAGCGATCTACTGCTCGTTGCGGGTGCCCCGGCCTCGATTCGCGCCAAAGGCGTAGTGCAAAAGATCGACGCCCGCCCGCTCGATGGCCCGGAAATCGAAGCGGCCGTGCTTCCTGCTCTCACCTCTCATGCCTTGGCCCGCTACCGCCAGTCGCAAATCTCAGATTCTTCCTATCGCCTCGCCGGGCTGGGCCGCTTCCGCATCAATCTGCATCGCGAGCGCGGACGCGCTGCCGCCGCGATTCGCGCCTTGCCGCAAAGAGTGCCGACGCTCGGCGAGCTCAACCTTCCGCCATCTGTTGAAACCCTAGCGCATCTGCCGCGCGGCCTGGTCCTGATTGGCGGCCCCGCGGGTTCTGGAAAATCGACGACGCTGGCTGCGCTGATTGACGACATCAACCGTCGCGAAGCGCGTCACATCGTAACCATCGAAGATCCCATCGAGTACGAACACACGCACATGCGAAGCGTGATTGAGCAAGTCGAAATCGGCACGGATGCTCCGGATTTTCCGACAGCCCTCCGTGCAGCGCTGCGCCAGGCGCCGGATGTTCTCGTGGTGGGCGAGATGCGCGATCCAGAAACGATGCGCATCGCCGTCGCCGCCGCCGAAACCGGCCATCTGGTTCTTTCCACGCTGCACACCATCGACGTCGCCACCACCATCTCGCGCATCTCCGATTCTTTTTCCGATGAACGGCAAAACACCATCCGCCAGGAATTAGCGATGGCCATTTCCGCCGTGCTGACGCAAATTCTCTTGCCCAGCAAAAGCGGCGAGAGATTTCCAGCCGCCGAGCTGCTGATGATCGGCTACGGTGCGCGCCAGCACATTCGCCGCAACGCCTTGCAGCATCTCCATCAGGAAATCACCATGACCAAGAGAAAAGGATCGTTCGCGCTTGAGGAATCGCTGGTGCAGTTGATCAGCAAAGGGCACATCGACCGCGATGACGCGCTCCTCTGCGCCATCCATCCGGATGATCTGGACATTCTCCTGAAAACCGGCAGCCGCGGATAAATCCGCAACAAACGTTTCCAAACGCCGCGTACTTCAGGCAGAATACCTCTTCCCAAAGAGGGGGTCTAATGAACCGCAGAGCTTTGGCTCGATCGATGGTCTTCGCCAGCGTTTCCCTGGCTCCGGCCGGGACTCATGTAATCGCCGACGAGCAGCCCCTCGCCGGCTATTCCGCCGAATCCTCCCGCGCCGAGCGCCAGTGGGAAGAAAAACTGAAAGCCATTCCCGATCCAGACAAGATTCGCGGCTACATGGAACGGCTCGCCGCGCATCCGCACCACGTGGGATCGCCGTATGACAAGGACAACGCCGAATGGCTGCTGGCGAAATTCAAAGAATTCGGACTCGACGCTCACATCGAATCGTTCGACGTGCTTTTTCCCACACCCAAAGAACGCCTCGTGGAACTCGTCGAAGGCGGACCGAGATTCACCGCGAAGCTGCAGGAGCCCATGGTTCCGGATGACCTCACCTCGAAACAGCAGTCCGAACAGCTTCCTTCTTACAACGCCTATTCGATCGATGGCGACGTGACCGCTCCGCTCGTCTACGTCAACTTCGGCGTGCCCGCTGATTACGAACAACTCGAGCGCCTGGGCGTCTCCGTGAAGGGCGCTATCGTTATAGCGCGCTACTACGGCTCCTGGCGTGGTATCAAACCAAAGGTCGCCGCTGAACATGGCGCCGTAGGCTGCCTCATTTTTTCCGATCCGCACGAAGACGGCTTCTATCAGGGCGACGTTTTTCCCGCGGGGCCGTATCGCCCGAGAGATGGCGTGCAGCGCGGCAGCGTCGCAGATATGCCGCTCTATGCCGGCGACCCGCTGACGCCCGGCGTGGGCGCGACGAAGGATGCCAAACGCCTGGAGCTCAAAGATGCCGAGACCATCACCAAGATTCCCGTCCTGCCGATTTCCTACGCCGATGCAGAACCGCTTCTTGCTTCACTGAAAGGCCAGATGGCCCCCCAAGCTTGGCGTGGCGCACTCGGCATCAGTTATCACGTTGGGCTCCCCGGCCCGGGCAAAGTGCACCTCAAAGTGAAATCGAACTGGACCCCTCTGCAGCCTCTCTACGATGTCATCGCCAAGATTCCTGGCTCGGTTTATCCCGACGAGTGGGTCATTCGCGGCAACCACCATGACGGCTGGGTAAACGGCGCCGAGGATCCGCTCTCCGGCCAGTCCGCCATGCTCGAGGAAGCCCGCGCCATGGGCGAGCTTCTGAAAGCCGGGTGGAAGCCCAAGCGCACGCTCATCTATTGCGCATGGGATGGCGAAGAACCCGGCTTGCTCGGCTCCACGGAGTGGGTCGAACTGCACGCCGAAGAGCTGGCGAAACACGCCGTCGCGTACATCAATTCGGACGGCAACGGCCGCGGTTATCTGGGTCTTGCCGGTTCGCACACGCTTGAGAAATTCATGAACGATATCGCCCGAGACATTGCGGATCCGGAAACAAAACTTTCCGCGTGGAAACGCGAACAGTTGCGCGCTATTGAAGAAGCTCCGGCCGACAAGAAACAAGACATCCGCCAGCGCGCCGATTTGCACCTGGGCGCGCTGGGCTCGGGCTCGGACTTTACGCCGTTCCTCCAGCACGTGGGGGTCGCTTCGCTCAATATCGGTTTTGGCGGCGAAGATGGCGGCGGGATCTACCACTCCATTTACGACGACTTCTACTGGTACACAAAATTCGCCGATACCACCTTCGTCTACGGCCGTGCGCTCGCGCAAACTGGCGGCAGCGCCATGATGCGTCTGGGCGACGCCGATCTCCTGCCTTTTGAGTTTGCGGAGTTCGCCGAAACGATGCAGACCTACGTCCGCGAACTCAAGGACCTCGCGAAAAAAATGCAGGACGAAATCCGCGAGCGCAACCGCGAAATCGATGAAGGCGTTTTCACCGCGACAGCCGACCCGAAGAAAACGTACGTTCCGCCGAAAAAAGAAGAAGTTCCGCCCTACCAGAACTTCGCGCCTCTCGAAAACGCCGCGGATGCCGTGACCCGCAGCGCTGCGGAGTACCGCAAAGCGCTGGAGCATGCCAATGCCAACGGCGGGACCGCGCTGGCCGCCGCTTCGCTCGTCGAGGTAAACCGCCTGCTCATTGAAAGCGAGCGCAAGTTCATCACCCAGGAAGGTCTGCCGCACCGGAAATGGTACCGTCACCAACTCTATGCGCCGGGCTTCTACACCGGGTACGCGGCAAAAACGATGCCCTATGTGCGCGAGTCCATTGAACAGAAAGAATGGAAACAGGCTGATGAAGGCGTCGTGGTCGTCGCGCATTGCCTCGAGGATGAAGCTAAGTTAATCGCCGACGCTGCCGCGAAACTCGTCGCGGCGCATTAGTTTATTTCATCGCTCGCGCGCAACGCGCTACGCTTCGATGGCGGGGCAGGCACGCCGGCCGGCTCCGCGCTTGATCGCGGAGGATCACCTCATGCCGTCCTACAATCTCGCCATTGTTGGCATGGGCAACGTTGGCCGCGCCCTTCTGCGCCTGCTTATTTCGAAAGAGACCGATCTACGCCGGCGCTACGACATTCGCTGGCGGCTCACGGGAGTGGCTACGCGCCGCACCGGCTGGTGTGCCGATCCCGACGGGCTCAACCCTCTGGCTGCGCTGCACGGCCACTCGCTTATCCAGCACGGAAACACCTTGCAGCCGCGTAACCTCCGCGAGTGGCTCGAAAAAACCCGCGCCGATGTCCTCTTTGAAGCCACTTCGCTGAACGTTAAGACCGGCCAGCCGGCCACGGAACATTTGAGGATGGCGCTCGAATTGGGTATGCACGCGATCACTGCCAACAAGGGCCCTATCGTTCACGCCTACCACGAGCTCACGGCTTTCGCGAAAGACAAGAATCGGCAGTTTCTCTACGAATCGACGGTCATGGATGGCGTGCCGGTTTTCTCGATGTTTCCCTACGGCTTGCCGGCCACCGACATTCGCGGCTTCTCCGGCGTTTTGAATTCCACTACAAACGTGGTGCTTACGGAAATCGAAAAAGGCCGTTCCCTTGATGAGGCCGTGAAACGCGCGCAGGCCATGGGCATTGCGGAAACGGATCCAACTGCGGATTTGGATGGCTGGGATGCAGCCGTGAAGGTTGTGGCTCTGGCCATTGTGTTGATGGGCGCAAATGTGCGGCTCGAGCAAGTGCAACGTACCGGTATCCGCGAGCTCAGTGAAGAAAAGATCCGCTCGGTGCGCGCGGCGGGAATGCGCTACAAACTGGTGTGCCGCGCGGAGCGCAAGGGCGATGGCGTGAATTGCAGCGTGCGTCCGGAAATGTTGCTGGCCTCGGATCCCCTCGCGAGTCTGGAGGGCAGCAGTTCCGCGATTCGCTTTGACCTCGATGTGTTCGGCCTATCGCTCGTCGAGCACAACCCTGGGGTTGAGGCTACCGGCTACGGACTGCTCGCCGATTTCCTCCGCGCCGTCCGCCAGTAATACCGCGCGAAGACGGCCGGCAGTCGCAATTCACCTCTTGTAGTTCGCTAGATAGGCAGGGAGAGCAATTCCAAGATCGCACCTTTCGTCGCGGATCGGCGCACCAGCGACGGTGCGTACAGGAATTACGCCAGCCCAGACATGGAGACGGTAATCGGAAGCATCATCTTCCGGCGGGCCGACGCGAACTTTTGCCGAAGCCTCGGCGAGCGGCAGGCGCAGTACGCTGGTGGCTTTCAGCTCCTTTTCGTTTGGCTGTCGCGCGTCGTCCCAGCGCTTGGGTAAGATCTTTTCCGTGAACGCGCGCAGCGCTGCGAGTTTCTCTTCTGGCGCATCGACCAGTGTAGCCTCCCCGAGCGCCACGACGGAGCGGTAGTTCATGGAGTGATTGAAAACCGAGCGCGCCAGCACGATTCCGTCCGTGAGCGTGACGGTCACACAGACCCGCGCGCCTTCGCTCGTGCCGCGGAGCATCCGGCTGGCGGCAGAGCCGTGAAAATAGATAGCGTCGCCAATGCGCGCGTACAACGTAGGAATGACGAACGGCTGGCCGTCTCGGGAGAAACCGACGTGGCACACCAGCCCTTCATCGAGAATCTTGTAGATGGCTTCGCGGTCGTAGACACCGCGCTGCGGCTCGCGCACAACACGGGTGCGCTCGGTCGGCGTGAAGGGTTCGGACACTGTGCACCTCTTCTAGAAACGTAGCGCGGAGACGGCCGGTTTGCGGCCCCTCCTTTGATTTGTAGCCGGCGCCAAAGCGGCATGAGTGAGGAACGAGCGGATAAATGCTAACACGATTGCGCGCGGCTTCGTCATCGGCCCGGGGTGTGAGAAACTAGCGGATGGAGAAAACCATGAGCACTCCGGTGTTCGAGGGAGCACAAAGCAAACCGCTGGATGTCCCCTGGGCGAGAGCGCAATTCCCGTCACTGCAATTCGAGGTGAACGGCCACCTCGCGGCGTTTCTGGATGGGCCTGCGGGCACCCAGGTGCCTAAGCAGGTGATCGACGCAGTTCAAAACTATTTTCTTAAATCGAATGCCAACACCTGCGGAGCGTTTGCCACTAGCCGCAGCAACGATGCCATCATCGCCTCCGCGCGCGCGGCCATGGCCGATTTTTTCAATTGCCACGCCGACGAGGTCGTTTTCGGGCAAAACATGACCACCATCACTTTCGCACTGGCACGGGCGATTGGACGGGTGCTGGAGCCCGGCGACGAAATTATCGTGACCACCTTGGATCATGACGCAAACGTCGCCCCTTGGCGTGCCCTGGAAGAGATGGGCATGGTCATTCGCCAGGTGGACATTCGCGAATCGGATTGCACGCTGGACCTCAAAGATTTCGAGCGAAAGCTCAACGCCAACACCAAGCTTGTGGCCGTTGGGTATGCTTCAAACGCTGTGGGCACGATCAATCCCGTCGGCGAAATCACCAAGCTGGCGCATGAAGCCTGCGCGCTCGTGTTCATCGACGCTGTGCATTACGCGCCCCACGGGCCGCTTGACGTGCGCGCGCTCGATTGCGATTTTCTGGTGTGCTCGCCGTACAAATTCTTCGGCCCGCACATGGGAACGCTCTACGGAAAGCGCGAGCATCTGCTGCGGTTCCGGCCTTACAAGGTTCGCCCCGCGCCGGATTCCCTGCCCGATCGATGGGAGACGGGAACGCAGGTGCAGGAGTTAATCGCGGGAATCCGCGCGGCGGTAGACTATCTCGCGGAGTTGGGTAGGCGTTCCGATGCTTCGGCGAAAGATCGTCGCACGGCCCTCTTGGCCGCCTATCGCGCGACGCGGCGGCACGAGATGGCGCTGCTAGGGCGTTTGGTCGAAGGGCTGCTGGCCATTCCCGGTTTACGATTTTTCGGGATCAGCGATGCGAAACGATTTGAGGAGCGCTGCTCGACGGTCTCCGTGCGGCTGGCCAATCACACCCCCACCGAAGTCGCGACTTTCCTCGGCGAGCGCGGCATCTTCACCTGGGACGGCAACTACTACGCGCTCAACCTGACGGAACGCCTCGGCGTCGAAGCCAGCGGCGGGCTCCTGCGAATCGGTCTGGTGCATTACAACACCGCGGAAGAGGTGGACCGGCTGCTCGCGGCTCTAAGGGAGATTTAGCGGGACAGACGTTCCGTGTGTAGCTCTTCTCTGGCTTGGACTAAACAGGAGGATCTCGAGAGCAAGAAACTGACGGGCCAGAGCGCCTGTCCCACACACCATGAGCAAACCACTAAAACCAATGGTACTAACGGTGTTGGATGGCTGGGGCTATCGAGCGGAAACGAAAGGCAACGCCATCGCGCTAGCGCGTAAACCCTGCTACGACGACCTGTTGAAAAAATATCCGCATACCCTCATTCACACCTCCGGTCCTTATGTCGGCTTGCCAGAAGGGCAAATGGGCAACAGCGAAGTCGGGCACATGAATATCGGCGCGGGCCGCATCGTCCACATGGACATCACGCGCATCGATCTTCTGATCGCCAGCAAACAACTCGGGAACGTGCCGCTCTTCCAGCAAGCGATGGAGCGTGGACGGCAACGTCAGCTGCACTTGATCGGACTGCTGAGCGACGGCGGCGTGCACTCGCACACCCGGCATCTGTTCGCGCTGCTGGAAATGGCCAAGCAGGAAAGAGTCGAACGCGTTTTTGTGCACTGCTTCCTGGACGGCCGCGACACGCCGCCGCACAGCGGCCGCGACCATGTCCGCCAGTTGCAGCAAAAGATGCGCGAACTGGGCACCGGCGAAATCTCCACACTCACCGGCCGCTACTATGCCATGGACCGCGA
This sequence comes from Acidobacteriota bacterium, assembly GCA_013289825.1. Taxonomy (GTDB): domain Bacteria; phylum Acidobacteriota; class Terriglobia; order Acidiferrales; family UBA7541; genus Acidiferrum. The sequence continues at coordinate 11,770 of JABCZF010000044.1, forward strand.
CAATCGCTGGGAACGCGTCGAACTGGCCTACCGCGCCGTGGTTCACGGCGAAGCGCAGACGGGCTCGAACGATCCCCTCGCCGCTCTCGAAAAAAGCTACGAACAAGGAGTCACCGACGAGTTCGTGAAGCCCATGGTAGTCACCAAAGGGGACGGAGCGGCAGCCGCACCGGTGGGCACAATTCACGATGACGACGCGGTGATCTTCTACAATTTCCGCGCGGACCGCGCCCGGCAAATGACGCGCGCCTTAGTCGAACCGGGTTTCGACAAAATCAGCGACCCGAAGCGCCCCAAGAATCTTTTCTACGTGGCCATGACGCAATACGACAAAAACTGGCCCTGGCTGAAGTATGTCATTGCTCCGGAAAAGCTGGAACACATCCTCGCCCAGGTTTTCGAAGAGCTCCAGTACAGGAACCTGCGTTGCGCGGAAACCGAAAAGTATGCGCACGTCACGTATTTTTTCAACGGCGGCGTCGAAAAACCGTTCGGCGGCGAGGAGCGCATCCTGGTGCCGTCACCCAAAGTAGCCACCTACGATCTAAAGCCTGAAATGTCCGCGCAGGGAATCACGGACACGGTGGTAAAAGCTGTCGAAAAAGGCGAGTTCGACGCCATCATCATGAACTACGCGAACGCTGACATGGTTGGCCACTCGGGGAATCTAGAAGCCACGATCAAAGCCGTCGAAGCCGTAGACGCCGGTCTCGGCCAGATCTATCAAACGCTGAAGCCGCGCGGGGGCGTCTGGCTCATCACCGCCGATCACGGCAACGCCGAGACCATGATCGATCCGCTCAACGGCGGCCCGCACACCTATCACACCAGCAATCCCGTTCCGCTAATCCTCGCGAGCGATGACCATTCTCTAGAATTGAAGCCCGGCGGCTCCCTGCGCGACCTCGCACCAACCATGCTCGCGGCTCTCGGCCAGCCCGAACCCGAGGACATGACCGGCCAGGATTTGCGCGTCACCACGAGGCCGTAACATGAGCCTGGGCTACAAACCGGTCTCGACGAAACCTCCCGAGCCGGGGCAAAATCGCCCAAGATCGTTCGGCACCATTACCATCCCCGGCACGCCCGTCGGCGCCATCGTGTCCCTGGGCCTGGTCGTGATTTGCTGGTTCGCTCTCCCGCTTTCGCACCTTTTCATCCTCGGCACCGGTGGCCTCGGCCTCATCGTCGGCCTACTCCTCTACTGGAAGCACCGCGGCTCCGACAAATGAATCGCACCCACCCAGCGGAAACGAAGCTGGTTATTTGCGTGTGGCATCCGTTCACGTTTTGGCGCCCACAGCCGGTGATGCCCCAAACCATTCGCGCGCGCTGGCCAGAAATGCACGTAGTGCACTTGCCGGACTACGACGGCCTCGCCCTAGAACTGCCCGACACGGATATTTTCGTCGGCTATTCCCTTCGCGCCGAGCAACTCGTGCATGCAAAAAAACTGAAGTGGATTCACTCCACCGCCGCCGGCGTAGCCCAGTTGATGTACCCCGAACTCCGCGATTCCGGAATCGTCGTCAGCAACCCCAGCGGAGTGTTTTCGCCCCCTATGGCCGAGCACACCATGGGCCTGCTGCTGGCCCTGGCGCGAAATTTCCCCGATTCCACGCGCCATCAAGACCGTTCGTACTGGGGCCAGCAAGACATCTGGGACCAGCCGCAGGGCCTCACCGAACTAAACGGCCAGGTGCTCGTGATCGTGGGATTCGGTTCGATCGGACAGGAACTCGCCAAACGCGCGCGGGCCTTTGACATGCGCGTCTGGGGCGTAACCCGCTCCGGCAAAGGCGACACCACGCACGCCGAAAAAATCGTCCCGGCCTCGGAACTCGACGAAGCCCTGCCACACGCAGACTACCTAGTCATCGCTGCCCCGGAAACCACCGAAACGCGCCACTTGATCGGCGAGGCACAAATCGCGCGCATGAAGCCCGGCGCCCGCCTGATCAACGTCGGCCGGGGCTCGCTGCTCGACGAAGCCGCGCTCATCCGCGCGCTGGAAACGGGCGCCCTGGGGGGCGCCGCCTTGGACGTCACCGCCGTCGAGCCGCTTCCGAGGGACAGCCCCCTGTGGAAAACCCCGAATCTCTTCATTACCCCGCACACCAGCGCCGTAAGCGATCGCCTATGGCATCGCGAAACTGCTCTGCTCGTGGACTTGTTGGAGCGATGGTTTGACGGCCGCGAAATGTTCAACCAGGTGGATTTGGCTCGCGGCTACTGACTAGCAAAGCCCGCCGAAGGCAAACCGGGCACTGGTCTCTGGCTGGCTAGAAAAGCGTTCAGTCTCCATTGCCGGATTTTTGCGGCTCATAACCCTCGCGCGCATAAACCACCCACTTCTGCTTTTTCCCCTTTTGATCATGTACTTCCAGCGGGCTGCCATCGGGGTTCACCAGTTCGATTTTCACCTTGTGGAACTTGTTGTCCTTCCCCCCGCTCGTCGGCGTATACGACAAGCTGTATTGATGCCGGAGAAAGGAAGCCACGTCGTGAAAAATCCCCGGAAGTTCGCCGTCGAATTGCGGGAACCACGCATAGCCGCCCGTCAAATTCGCAATCGTCTTCATCTGATTTTCGCCCTGCAAATAATTCATGTGCGAACCGAGCGACCCGCGCGATTCGATGAAATTGATGTACGGCTTGTCCAACCCCACGCAAAAGATGGTCACGTCGCTCTGTCGTAGCTGCTTCATGGTTTGATCGAGGGTATGCTTCGAAAATGTGTCCACTCCAGTGGCCAGCAACAGAATCGATTTCTTGCCCTTCACGTCCTTCATGTCGTCAATCGTTTTTAACACCGCATCAAACACGTTCGATTCGCTGAAGCCAGGAAAATAAAGATGGTAAATGGCATTGCGAACTTCATCTTTGTTCTGCGTAAAATCCACTTCGTCGTGAACCTGCATGTCGAAGGTCCGCAGCGCCACCCAGTCCTTTTGCTGCAAATTCGGAAGAAATGCATCAGACCAATACTTGGCTTGGTAGGCAAACCAATCGTACAGCCCGCGGCTGCTGAACTCCATCAGCATCACAATAGTGATGGGCGCCTCGGTAGGCCCAAAATTCGTGATGGTCTGGGTCACCCCGTCGTCCGTCACTTTGAAATTCTCTTTCTTCAAGCCGGTGAGCAGGTCTCCGTGGTTGGTCGTCGCGATCACATCCAGAGTCACCACCGGCACTTCCACGGAGATGCTCACGCCCCCCGGCGGAGCTTGCGGCGGCGTAGCCGGTGCCTGCGGCGCCTTCACCGTCGGCGCTGGTGCACCCCCTTGCGGACCCGTGGGAGCCTGCGCCGCGGCATGCTGTTCTGCCAGTGGCAGGATAATTACCGTCGCAAGAAATGTCAGTAAAACCAAAGAAACCATCGTCTTCATCTTACCCCTCGATTCGCCTTTGAAATCAACCCGTCTCGCCGGCCGCTGCTCTATCCCTCGCCGCCCGGGCTGCCGCGCCGTTTGAGTTTACGCAACGCCCTGCCAAGCCCACGGAGGTGCCCCCACACCTGCATGTTAGTATGAAGCGCGTTAACCACAAAACGTTTGCTGAGCCGGGCCTGTTAAACTTGGGCAGCATCTAAGACGGAGGAAGTCTTCGTGAATGGGAACCGCAGAATGTACATTTTAGTGCCCGCAGTGGCTCTCTTAATGTTCTTGCTGCCAGTGGCCTCGCCTGCGGCCGTGCAGGCCCCCTCCACAGCCATGCCCAGCGTCCAGCCGACGCCATCTCCTGCCGGGAATACCGCCGCGCTGGCCAAGGAGGCCGAAGGCTGGCTTGCCGATCTCATCCGCATCGACACCACCAATCCCCCCGGCAACGAGGAAGCCACGGCAAAATACATCGCGGCCCTGCTGACAAAAGAAGGGCTTACTCCCGAATTGCTGGAACTCGCCGCCGGCCGCAGCGCCTTGGTAGCGCGCCTGCGCAGCGCGGCCATGCCCGACCCGTCCCGGGCCCTGCTCTTGGTCGCGCACATGGACGTCGTCGGCGTCGACAAGTCCAAGTGGACCGTCGATCCCTTCAGCGCCACGATCAAAGACGGCTACATGTATGGCCGCGGTTCCGTCGACGACAAGGGCATGCTGGCCGCCAACCTCGCGGCCTTCATCGCTCTCAAGCGTTCCAACCTCCGCGTCAACCGCGACATCATCTTTCTTGCCACCGCCGATGAAGAGCAAGGCGGCGAAGCCAGCATCCGCATGCTCATCGCCAAATACTGGGACAAATTTGCCGCCGGTTTTGCCCTAAACGAAGGCGGCCGAGTCATCCTGAAAAACGGCAAGATCGAATACGTCGCCGTGCAAGCCAGCGAAAAAGTTCCCGTGGACGTTGCGGTGATCGCGCGCGGGCCGTCAGGCCACGCCTCGGTTCCGACCAAGGACAATGCCTTGGTCCACCTTGCCGCAGCCGTAGAAAAAATCGGCTCCTACACCGCGCCCGTCCGCTTCACCACCATCGTACGCCGCTTTTTCGAACAACTGGCCCCGCTCGAAGACGACGAACTCGCCAAGTGGATTCGCTCGATCGACACTCCAGACCGCGGCGAACACGCTCAACGCGTCATCTCCGATACCAACCCCCTGTGGAACTCCATGCTCCGCGACACCTTTGCTCCCACCATGCTTTCAGCGGGCGTGCGCGCCAACGTGATTCCCTCCGAAGCCCGCGCCATGATCGACGTCCGGCTCTTGCCGGGTGACACCATCGACGTGCTGCTTGGCGAACTCACCAAGCTAGTCAATGATCCGAGTGTGCGCTTCGAAGTCCAGCCCGACGCCGGTCTCGCCGCTCCGCCTTCTTCGCTGGAGTCCGATTTCTATGCCACAATCACAAAGGCCGCTTCCGAGGAGTTCTCCGGGGCCCCGGTGCTGCCGTTTCTATCCGCGGGCGCGACGGACTCGGCCCAGTTGCGGCTGCACAACGTGCAAGCCTACGGTGTCTCCCCGTTCCCGCTGACCGACGAGGACTCCCGCCGCGTGCACGCCGACGACGAGCGCATCCCGCTCGCGTCGTTTGAGAAAGGCGTCGATTTCCTAGCGCGGATCGTCGCAGAATTCGCCGCCACAAGATAATTGATCCGGAAACGGCACGGCTTCTGCCCGGTAGGGCGCAGAAGGTTGTAAACTCCCTTTTCACGAGAGCGTATGGTTTTTCGTCACTCCAAAATCGTTTGCACCATCGGGCCAGCCAGTTGCTCCCCGCGCATGATCCGCCGACTCCTGGAAGCGGGCATGGACGTCGCCCGCCTGAATTTTTCTCATGGCACGCACGCGGACCATGCGCAAAATATCGTTACCCTGCGCGCTGCCGCTGTCGAACAAGAAAAACCAATCGCCATTCTCGCTGACCTCCAGGGCCCAAAGATTCGCACCGGCCCGCTTGCGGGCAGCAGGTCGGTAGTGCTGCGTACCGGACAGCGCTTCATTATCACCACTGCCAAGGTCCTGGGCGATTCCACGCGTGTCAGCACCGTCTTCCGGCCGCTGCCGCGTGAAGTGCACCGCGGAGATCGCATCCTTCTGTCGGACGGTTTGATCGAATTGCGCGTCCTGCAGGTGCGGGGCCCCGAAGTCATTTGCGAGGTCATCAACGGAGGAGCCCTCGGCGAGCACAAAGGCATCAATCTGCCCGGAATCAAGTTGAAAGTTCCCGCTTTGACCTCCAAAGACCGCGAAGACCTTATCTTCGCTCTGAAGCACGGCGCGGACTACATCGCCGTAAGCTTTGTCAGGCGGCCCGAGGATGTTCTTCTCGCGAAGGCGCTGGTCCGGCGCGCCGGCAAGAACACGCCGGTCATCGCCAAACTGGAAAAGCCGGAAGCCATTGAAAATCTGGACGCCATCCTTCGCGCCGCCGATGGCGTAATGGTCGCGCGCGGCGATCTGGGCGTCGAGATGAATCCCGAGCGCGTCCCCGTCGTGCAAAAAACAATTATCACCCGCGCCCGCCACTTCCGCCGGCCCGTCATTACCGCCACGCAAATGCTGGAATCCATGACCGAGAATCCCCGGCCCACCCGCGCGGAAGCCTCCGACGTAGCCAATGCGATTTTCGACGGCTCCGACGCCGTCATGCTCTCCGCGGAAACCGCCTCCGGAAAATATCCTGTCGAAGCCGTGAGCATGATGGCCAGAATCATCGAAGAAGCGGAAGCCAGCGATTGGGAATCGCCACGGCGCGTGCCGCTGGAAAAATTGAAGGTCGCGGAGACGGTAGCCGAGCTGGTCTGTCACGCATCCCGCGAACTGCACATGAGGCTGATAGCCGTCTTCACCCACAGCGGTTTTACCGCGCGTATGGTTTCCTGCTACCGCCCCGCGGTTCCCATCATCGCCTTCTCACCAGAATCGGCGACCCGCCGCCGCATGGCGCTGATCTGGGGCGTCATGCCGCGTCATATTCCCAATGTCCGCAAAATCGACGGCCTCGCCGCCATAGCCGAAAAGCGCCTGCTCCAAGAACGCCTGGTCCGCAAAGGCGACGTGATCGGCATCGTGGCAGGCACCCCCATGGGCATTCGCGGCACCACCAACTTCATGAAATTTCACATCATCGGCGGCCCCGCGTAAAACGACTCTGGAGCGAGGTGACTCGCTTCAGTTGTGGCCGCTGGAATGCTCGTGGACTTCGCTCTCGTGGGCATAAACTGCGATGCAGCCCGTCTTGGCCGGAAACCCGAACATGGCCGCGCAGGTGTCCGTCGGTATGGTCGCAGTCGGTATCCCGACAGGAACAAATATGTGGTTGGTCTCTCGAAAAGCCGAGATGGAATGGGCGCCGGGCCCTGACGGCAGGGCTTGAAGGAACATGGTGGTTTCCGCATCAATTACGCCGAGAACCGGGTTTACAGCATTGTTTGAAGCGGCGTAAAAGCGGTCATCGCCCGAGTTGTACCAAACCTCATCGGCGCTGGAGATCTCGGTAATGGTGCTCAGTATGTGGCCATTCAGGGCGTTCAGGATGAGCTCGGGTCCGCTGCTGCAACCCACTAGCAGATGCTGGAATGGACCGAGTGCGAGACCGCCTCCGGCGCAACCCGGTGTCGCGTAGGTGGTCTCAACAGCAGTGACTTCTCCGTCGCATAAATGCGACGGCTTCTCAGGACACGCATGAGTCGAGAACCTCTACGTTACGTCCTGAAGGCTTTATCCGAAGCCCCAAGTTTCACAGGACTTACGGTTGCTCAGAGAGCGATCCGCCTGTGAAGGTCGGGCAGAAGTTAGCAGAGAACGGAAAGGAAGGGCCGATTCCCGCTGCCACCGCTGCCAGCTAGAAGCAGGCAGTCCCCTCGGCCCAAATGCTTATGGTTTTCAGGTCAATGGCCGCGACCATGCCAGAGTTGCCAGGGCCTGGCACGTTCACAAGGAAGCGCCCGCCATGCAATTCGGAATTCCATAACACCGCTTGGCCCCATGCCGTCAATGCGGCCACACGGGTCATTCGGCGCAGCCGTTCCGTGAAAAGCCCCAATTCTGCCTAGGAACAAATTGTTTTCGGCGTCGAAGATGTCCACGCTGCCGTTCCCCGCTTCAGCGAGGAAGTACCGCTCCGTTTCTTGGTCAACCCAACTGATATCGAAATGCAGAGGATGGCCCGGTACGAGGATACCGCCGACAAGTTTGAGGGGAGTTCCGAGGTTGTAAGCGTGGTGCTCCCTCTCACGGCAATGGCCATCTCCCAGATTCCCGTCCTGGTTGGAGCGCGCGCCAATCGCCAGAAGGAAGATGAAAACGACAATTGAAAATACTGAAGTAGTTCTTGATTTCATGGTAGGCCTCCTTAGGAAAACGCAGCCAACTCGACGCGCTATTTAAAATTAAGCACACTTATGATACAAGTTCAGATAATTCAATAATTATTGAGAAATGGTCACTAATGGATTTCACGTCCAGGCAGCTCCGGGCTTTCTTGCTGGTGGCCCAGCATCGAAGCTTCTCCCGCGCGGCAGAAGCACTCTATATCACCCCATCCGGCTTGAGCGTTTTGATTCGGGAGTTAGAAACGCAACTCGGATTCCGGCTGTTTGATCGGACCACGCGTCACGTCGGCCTGACAAGCTATGGCAGTGAGTTGCTAGGAGAGGTCCGGCACAGCCTCAATAAGATTGATACCACCGTGTCGCGTATCGGGCGATCGGCAGTCGAAGCCAGGCTATCGTTATCCATTGGCGCGCCGCTGCCGATCGCGGCCAATATACTGCCGGAAGCCATCAAGGAATTCCGCACCATCCGCCCGGACCTCCGTATTCGAGTGTTCGATGTCGTTGGAGAGGACCTCACGCGGCTGGTTGAGGAAGGCAAACTGGATATGAGCCTGGGCGCGTTTTTTAAGCCTTCCCCCCGAATTCGCCGCGCGCCGTTGTTTCGCTTTTCCTTGATGGTCATTCGCCCTGACAACGATCCGGAATTGCGCCGCGCCTCTACTACCTGGTCCGCGCTGAAGGGACAGCCGCTGATCTCGCTGGCCCCCGGCAATCTGCTCCAGCCGCTCATCGACAAGCATCTGGCTCGCGCCGGGGTTTGCGGTCCTCGGATTGCCGAATTCAACTATCTCCATACCCTGATCGCCATGGTGGAGGCGGGCGAGGGCATTGCGGTCATTCCGTCGTTCGCGTTGCCCGCCTTCCGCAACCGCAAAGTGGCGATAAGCAAGCTGATCAATCCTGTTGTGAACTTGGATTTCTCCCGGGTCAGCCTTCGAGGAAAGAAGCTACCGCCGGGGGCCGACGACTTCACCTTTTTCCTGCAAGGCTATATTGCCCGATGGGCCGGCCGCGCGGGCATCCTCTAATGCACTGCCAGCCGACTTTCTGAGCCCATCGTTCTCAGTTTGAAACTGTCCAGGGAGAGAGGTAAATATCTAGCAAACCTCGAAGGTGTTGAAGGTTCCTGAGCTAATTGACCCAGCGGTCCGGGCGCGAAGGAGGTTCGTTCTTGTGTTTGTTAATGTACACCTCAAACCGCTTGCGGTTGCGTTTGTGCTGCCAGTCCGAAACGCTGTTTCGAACGCTGTACAGAAAAGAACCGCGCCGCAAATAGAGGTACCCCACCAGCATTCCTCCGAGATGGCAGACGTGCGCCACGGCGTCGCCGCCGGCTCCCAGCGTGCCGAAAAATTCGATCGCGCCCATCACCGCGACGTACGGCCGCATGGGAATCGTAACCGGCAGAGGAAAAAGCCAAATCCGCCGGTCCGGAAAAAGAATTGCGTTGGCCATCAAAATTCCGAAAATCGCGCCCGACGCCCCAATCGTCGGAATGTCCGATGGCATGTGGCCCCACGAGATCGGAATGACTTTCACCAGAATTTCGATCAGGCCCGCGCCGACTCCACAAAGAAAAAAGAAATTCAGAAAACGTTTTTTCCCCCAGACGAGTTCCAGCTCGCGGCCAAACATCCAAAGAAAAAGCATGTTGATCAACAGATGCCAGAGGCCGCCGTGGAGAAAAATGTAGGTGAACGGCTGCCACAGCCGGAGGCCGGGGAGCGGTCCCAGGGCGACCAGGCCGAAGAAGTGGTTGACCCAAGAGGTGGCGCTCACGCCCAGGAAGATGTCGACCAGGGTCTGAACCAAGAATACGCCGGTGCAGATGAGCACCAGGAGTTTGACCCCTGGCGTGATGAAGCCGCGCCAGTCGAAGTTGTAGCGGCGGGCCCGGAACGAAGTCGCCATCTAGGAAGTTTACGGCGTTGGAATGCTCGCGTCAAAGTCGCGTTTTGGCCCGTATTCCTGGTTTCACGGCGCGTTTTCTCGCGCGCGATTTCCTGCCCTTTTCCGGATCGCGGTTGGAGCTCTTGGTTTTTGGTGCGCTCCTCAGCTTAGTTTCTTGCGGGCGAAGTGGAACAGGGAGGCGGCTAGCAGGACGAACATGACCACGCCGACGAGGGACTGCAGGTGCGTCGGCAGCGGTGTTTGGTCGTTGGGGCTAAGCATCGGCCAAAACTTGGGGCCCAGGGCGAAGAGGTCGGGGCGCCAGGGCAAACGGAGCAAGCTGCCGAACCAGCCGGGAACGTGCGTGGCGATTTCCGGGTCTTGGAAAAGATTGATGATGATGCCCAGCAAACCGAAGACGCCGCCGGCGGCGATCAGTCCACTGGAATAGAGCGCGCCGGGGCTGGCTTCTCCTTCGTCCTTTTTCTCTTTGGAAGAGGTTTCGACCAGCCAGCGGACCAAACCCCCCAGAAACATCGTGGCAGTGGTAGCAATGGAGAGATAAGAACCCACGGCAAAGGCTAGCGAGCGTACGCCAAGAATTTCGACGGCGATGACCAGGGCGACACCCATCAGAACTAAGCGCCAGGGGAGTTTCTGGTTGAGGATGCCGTTGATGACCGTGGCCATGAGGCGGGCTTGCGGAGCGGGAGCTTTATCGCTGCCGATGCCTTGCGCCCACTGGATTTCGATCTGTTGGGTGTCGCTGTCGTAGAGATACTCGCCGTCGGGGATGACCCCGGAGCTGAGTGCGTTGATCAGCGTGTAGTTTTTGCCGCGATAGACGAAACCTTCGCGTTCGATCTTCGCGCCGGCGGGCAGCGCGGCGATGTTTACGGGAATCTGCGTGGGGATATATTTCTCGAGGCCTACGTTCATCAAGTTGAGCGTGGCGCCGATCGCCACCGTGGAAACGGTGACGCCGATCAACAGGCCCAACTGTTGACGGTATGGTGTGGCACCGATGAGATAGCCGGTTTTGAGGTCCTGCGAAGTAGCGCCGGCGATGGCTGCGGCAATACAAACTACGCCTCCGATCATCAGCGCGAGCACGGCGTAGTTTGGCGCTGTCCATCCGGCGAGGAAGAAGATCGCGCAAGTGGCCATGAGCGTGGCGATGCTCATTCCGCTGATGGGATTGGAAGAATTGCCTAGCAGGCCGCTGATGCGGGCCGCTACAGTGACGAACAGGAATCCGAAAACGACGACGAAGACGGCTGCAAAAAGATTCTGGTACCAGAAGGTGCCTGCGCCTTTCATCGGATGGAAGGTCAGCAAGACCCACAGCATCACGATGATCACGATAGAGCCCACGATGACGCTGCGCATGGGCATGTCCTCGTCGATGCGGCTGGCGGCGCTGGATTGGCCGCCGCCTTGGGCGCGCACGTCTTTGAGGCCGGAACGCAGAGCGGAGAGGATCGTGGGCAAGGTACGGATGAGAGTGATGACGCCTGCAGCGGCGACGGCCCCAGCGCCCATCGGACGGATATAGGTCCGCCAGAGTTGATCCGGGGTCATGTCTGGAATGGGAATTGTGCCGGGGTAGATGGCCACGTGGCCGGAGAGCTGGCCGAAGAATTTGATGGCGGGCATCACCAGAAGCCAGGAAACGATGCCGCCTGCGAAGAGAATACCGGCAACGCGCGGACCGATGATGTAGCCGACGCCGAGATATTCCGAAGTGATGTTGGCGCGGAAGGAGGCGCCGGGAAACCAGGACGGGCGGCTTTCCGGCTGCGAGGTCCACGCCTGGAAGGTGTTCATAAAAAAGGTGTAAACGCCGCCTAGACCGAGTCCCCAGAAAACGCGGCCTGCAAACGAGCCGCCGCGCTCGCCGGCCACCAGGACGTCGGCGCAAGCCGTGCCCTCGGGAAAGGCGAGGTTACCGTGCTCGCCGACGATCAACTGGCGGCGCAAGGGAACCATGAGGAGCACGCCGAGCCATCCGCCGAGCAGCGCGAGGGGGAAAATCCGCCAGAACGTAAATTCCGATCCAAATCCCAAGAAGATCAGAGCGGGAATCGTGAACATGACCCCTGCGGCCAGCGATTCTCCGGCCGAGCCGGTGGTCTGGACAATGTTGTTCTCGAGGATGGTGGAGCGGCCAAAGGCGCGCAGGATGCTGATGGAGAGCACGGCGATGGGAATGGACGCGGAGACGGTCAGGCCGGCGCGAAGACCGACGTAGACGCTGACCGCGCCGAACAGCAATCCAAACAAAGAGCCGAGGATGACCGCGCGGACCGTAAATTCTTTGACGGTCTCCTCCGCGGAGATGTAGGTGCGGAACTCTCCCGGAGGAGCCGTAGAACTCCATGGACGATCGGTCACTGAATCCTCCCCGTTCGCAAACCGGGTTGCCCGGTGCTGCCCCTGTGCGGCGGGATTATGCCGCAAATCAGAGGCTGGAGGGTAGCAGTTCCGAGGGCCACGCTGGGCGGTTTGGCCGCGAGAGCTATTGACAGCGAGTTAGGGGACCTGTATTGTCCGCGGAAGCAAGTAACACACGCCTGCAACACTGCTTATGCGCCAACACCCTTCCCAGCGGGGCGGTGCGGGTCCCAGGTCTCTCACTGTCGGTCGTCGAAGTGTGCGCATTCCTTTAATTCCGCTGAAATTCAATCGTGGAGGTGGGCTATGTCTTTTTGCCGGTTATCGCTGATGGTTGGGCTCTTTTTGCTGGGAGCCACGGTCTATCGCGTGGGGTCGAGCAGCGCGGATGAATGGATGCCCATTTCACCGGAAGAGTTGAAGATGACCAGCGAAGCGGCGGCTCCGGGAGCGCCGGCGATTATTCTGTACCGGCAAGTGGACCGCGACGACAGCAATGCGCACGTCCCGCACGAGTACAACTACGTGCGGGTGAAGATCTTCACGGAAGAGGGGCGCAAGAACGCGGACGTGGAGATACCGTTCGTGAAGGGGGACTACAGTATTGTGAACATCCGGGCACGGACGGTTCGACAGGATGGGTCGAGCATGGTCTACGACGGGAAGGTATACGAGAAAGAGATCGTGAAGGCGCGGGGATTCAAGTATCTGGCGAAGACCTTTACCTTGTCGGACGTGCAGCCGGGCAGCATTATCGAGTACCACTACATGATCGACTTCGCGGAAAACAAGGTTTTCGATTCGAATTGGATGCTCAGCTCGGATCTTTTCACGAAATCGGCGAAGTTCACGCTGAAACCCTATGGCCAATTTCCGCTGCAGTGGAGCTGGCCAAACGGATTGCCCGAGGGAACCAAACCGCCCGCGGATGAAACTCGCGCGGCCGGCCACAACATCCGCATGGAAGCACAGAATATCCCGGCATTTCTGGTAGAAGACGATATGCCGCCGGAAGCGGCGATGAAGTTCCGCGTGGACTTCAACTATAGCGAAGGCAGTCTGGAGACGGATCCGGACAAGTTTTGGCGAAAGCAGGGCAAGAAATGGAATGAGTACGTCGAGAGTTTTCTGAACAAGAAGAAAGCCATGGAACAGGCGGTGGGGGAGACGGTGGCCGCCGGTGATTCGCCGGAAGGGAAATTGCAAAAAATCTATGCGCGGGCGCAAAAGATCCGCAACATCAGCTTTGAGGTGGAAAAGACGGAACAGGAGCAGAAGCGCGCGCAAGAAAAAGGGGCCGGGAACGTCGAAGATGTGTGGAAGCGGGGGTACGGCTACGGAGATGACATCACGCTGCTGTTTCTGGGAATGGCGCGGGCCGCGGGGTTGGAGGCGTCCGCCGCGCGAATCTCGACTCGCGACGACCACTTTTTCTCAAAGAGTCTGATGAAGGCGCGGGACCTGCGCACGTACGTCGTGCTGGTGAAGCTGAATGGCAAGGACTTGTATTTTGATCCGGGAACGGCCTTTGCGCCGTACGGGCTCCTGCCGTGGTCAGAAACGCTATCGCCGGGATTGAAGCTGGATAGGGATGGAGGCACGTGGATCACCACCAGTTTGCCGCAGAGCGGCGATTCGCAGGTCGAGCGGAAGGCGGACCTGAAATTGACACAGGAAGGAAGCCTGGAAGGCAAATTGAAGGTGACGTATTCGGGACTAGAAGCCATGTACCGGCGATTGGACGAGCGAAACGAGGACGAGGCGCAACGGAAGAAGTCCCTCGAAGACGATGTGCGATACATGATTCCGGCGTCGATCGAGGTCGAGTTGGCGAACAAGCCGGACTGGTCGAGCTCGGATCCGCTCCTCGTCGCCGAGTTTGATCTTAAGGTGCCGGGTTGGGCGTCGGGAGCGGGGCGCCGCGCGCTGATGGCGGTGGGGATCTTCGGGGCCGAGGAAAAGCACATGTGTGAGCACACCACGCGGGTGCATCCGATGTATTTCCATTACTCTTCGGAAAAGGTGGACAACCTAACGATTGAATTGCCGCTTGGCTGGCAAGTGACTAGCGTGCCCAAGCCAGAAAATAGCGATGCCAAGGTCATGCTGTATACCATGAAAGTCGAGAACAACAATGGGACGCTGCACGTCGAACGGCGCATGAAGAGCGATCTGATAACTCTCGAACAGAAATTCTACCCGGCGCTCCGCAAGTTCTATGAGGTTGTGAGGACATCCGATGAACAGCAAATCGTTTTGCAGCCCGCGTCGACAGCGGCAAGCAATTAAAACTGGGCACCGTTGTGCGTGGACCGCTGTTCTGCTCGCTCTCTGGGTGGTGGGAGTGCCTCGTGCGGCGCGCGCCGGCGAAGCCCCGCAGTGGATGCGCGCGCTGGTGAGTGTGCCGCTGCCGGCGCACGACGAGAAGACGGATGCGGTGCTCTTGTACTCGGAAGATATACTCAGCGTGCAAGGAAACGGAAAGATCAAGCGGACGGAACGCCGGGTCTACAAGATTCTTCGTCCCGATGGCCGAAAATACGGAAAGGTCTTCGCAAACTTCGATTCGGAAACCAAGATCAACAGCATTCACGGCTGGTGCATCCCGGCGCAGGGCAAAGACTATGAAGTGAAAGACAAGGATGCTTTGGAGACGGCGCTGTTTGGGGTCGAAGACGGCGAGTTGATGACGGACCTCAAGACCAGAGTGCTGACTATTCCCGCGGCGGATCCCGGCAACCTTATTGGGTATGAGATCGAACAACAGGTGCGGCCGTACGTCATGCAAGATGTCTGGACATTTCAGAGAGAAGGCACGCCGGTTCGCGAAGCGCACTACACGCTGCAGCTTCCGGAGGGCTGGGAGTACAAGGCGGTGTGGCTGAATTTTTCCAAAGTCGAACCATCGGCGGCGGGAAGCAACCAATGGCAGTGGGTGGTGAAGGATGTGGAAGGCATCCGGCCCGAATATGACATGCCCCCGCGGGAAGGCGTGGCGGGGCAGATGGTGGTGTCCTTGATTCCGCAGGGAGGCAGCCAGAATAAAGGATTCGAGAACTGGACGGATATGGGGAGGTGGGAGGATGGGCTCGGACAAGGACGGCGGGAGGCATCGGCGGAAATCAAGCAGAAGGTGGTGGAACTAACTGCGGGGCGTGCGGGGCAGTTGGAGAAAATGCGGGCACTCGCGCAATTCGTCCAGCGGGACATTCGCTACGTGGCGATTCAACTGGGAATTGGGGGGTGGCAACCCCATCCAGCGCCGGAGATTTTTACGCACAAATACGGAGACTGCAAAGACAAAGCGACGATCCTTAGCACCATGTTGAAGGAGATCGGAGTGACGTCTTACTACGTTTCGGTGAACACGGAACGGGGAACGGTGACGCCCGCAACGCCCGCGACGCGGTGGTTTAACCACGAGATCCTTGCGATCCGGCTGCCGGACGGAATGGAGGACGCTTCCTTGGTGGCCGTCTTGGCGCACCCCAAGCTGGGGCGTCTTTTGATCTTTGACCCCACCGACGATATGACCTCGCTAGGACAGTTGCGGGGCGCGTTGCAGGCTAATTATGCGCTGCTGGTGACTCCGGAGGGTGGCGAACTCCTGGAACTGCCGAAATTGCCGGCGCAATTGAACGGCGTACAGCGCACCGCGAAATTGAGCTTGAATCCCACGGGGACGCTCAGCGGGGACGTCCGGGAAGTGCGCGTGGGGGACCGTGCTGCGGCGCAAAGATCGGCGCTGCGATCGGTGACCAAGGATGCGGACAGGATTAAGTCGGTCGAATCGATGCTGGCGAACTCGCTTTCTACCTACTCATTGACGAAGGCCTCGGTCACCAATCTCAACCAGATGGACCAGCCCTTTATATTTAACTATTCGCTGGTCGCACAGAACTACGCCAAGACGGCGGGGAATTTGCTGTTGGTACGGCCACGGGTCATCGGAAATAAAGCCAGCGGGCTGCTGGAAACGAAAGAGCCAAGGAAATATCCGGTGGAGTTCGAGGGGCCTTCGCGGGACACCGATACATTTGAAATAACGCTGCCGCAGGGGTATGAAGTGGATGATCTGCCCCCGCCTATCCATGCGGAATACAGCTTTGCGAGCTATGAGAGCAAGACGGAGACGAGCGGAAACGTGCTGCGCTATACAAGAACGTTTGAAGTGAAGGAAACGAGCGTACCTTTGAGCAAGGTCGAGGATTTGAAGAAGCTTTATCGAATTATCGCCAGTGACGAGAGGAATACGGCGGTTTTGAAGCCGGCGGTGCATTGAGAAAGCGCAAGAAGCTGGCTGCAGGCCGGCCAAGTCAGGCGGGGACCGCCCCACCCCGCTCCTACTAGTAATTGCTGTGTTGCGCGCGCGCGGCGGGAACCGACCACACTTCGGCGCTTCGTCCTAGAAGAAAAACCAGAAAACAGAGAGCAAAAACAGAATGACTTAGGCTTGCGCCGAAGTATTGCCAGGCGGGGGCGGAGGCGCCCGGATAATCGGAGGAAAAAAGCATCGTGAGCATGAAGATCAGGCCCCCGGCGCTCGCTGGGCGTACCAGCATTCCAAAGGTCAGGGCTAGCCCGATGGCCAATTCGCTGTAGGCCACCAGGAAGGCTATCGGCGTGGCGTGGGGGAGGACGAAGCCGCGGAGGATGGGAGCCATGAAGGGGTAGGCACCGCCTTGTTCGAGAAAGCGGTTGATCCAGAACTGAAAGCCGCCGTGAAGAGTGAACTGTGTGCCGAAGACTTTATACTGGCCGAAAATCAAGAAAAAGATGCCCACGCCGATGCGAAGAATAGCCAGAGCGCGGGAGTTAGCGTCATTGTTCGAATGGTTGGGGACGACGATGGGTTCGCGCACAGGGCTTGGAGTCCGTCGAGACTTACTCAGGAAAGGCGGTTGCGGACGCGGTCGCTTAGGGCTTTGCCGTCGACGACTTTGCCTTCCAGATGGGTTTTGGCGGATTTAACTACGGCGCCCATTTGTTTTATGGAGTTAGCGCCGGTTTCCGTCATGGCTTTGGCGATGGCCGCGTCCATTTCCGCGTCGCTGGCGCTGGCCGGGAGATAGGACTCGAGAATGGCGAGTTCCTTGGTCTCTTTGTCGACGAGGTCCTGGCGATTGCCTTTTCCGAACTGGTCGATCGATTCTTTACGCTGCTTAACGAGCGTTTGCAGGATTTGAATGGTTTCGGCTTCATCGAGAGTACGGATTTTCTCAGTTTCTTTGTACTTGATCGCGGATTTGACGCCGCGCAAGACGCTGAGACGGAGTTCCTCTTTGGCACGCATGGCGTCGGTCAGGTCTTTTTGGATTTTTTCGGCGAGAGTCATACGGTTCAATATAGCAGAAGAAAAAGAAAGAAGAAGAGTTTACCCCCAATCCGTCAGTAAGGTAGCAGCGACTGGCGCACACGGTCTGAAATCTGGTTTGTTGCAGGCACGAAGCACTGCCAGAACTCATCGGTTGAGGTTGAGCAAAACGGGAGGGCGGGCAGAGCC
>JABCZF010000045.1 GCA_013289825.1 Acidobacteriota bacterium
ACTCTGGGATGTTCTATGCCGAATCGTGGGCCATCGTTCACTATTTTATGCTGTCGCCGGACGTAAAAAAGGACGCGCTGCTGGACAAGTTTCTCGCGACGCTCCAATCGACCGACGACCCCATAGAAGCAGCGCGCCAATCCTTCGGAGAATTACGAAAGTTAGCCGGCAAGCTGGAAACTTACGCGCGTCAACCCAGTTTCTACTACGCGCACGTTCCTCTCGAGAGCGGCCTTTCGGAGAAGGACTTTTCGGTACGCGCGCTCCCTCTGGCGGAAGCCCTGACACAGGAAGCAAACTTTCTTCTTCGGAATGGCAGCCAGAGCGAGGCGTTGAATCTTTTGCACCAAGCGGCAGATGCCGACCACGAACTCCCTGCTCTACACGAGGCTTTGGGCTACTATCATTTTCTTCGTTCGGACAACGAAAATGCAGGAAAGGAATTCGACGAGACCCTTTCACGCGACCCCAAAAATGCCGCATCGTATTATTACAAGGCGGAGATTCTCTACCGCAAGAGTGGCTATAGCAAAGACGCGACTCCTCTCATTCGCACCGATCTTGAGAAGGCGGTTGAATGCGATCCTAACTTCGCGCCCGCGCACGCCTTCTTATGCATTGCGTACAGCCAGGCGGATGAGACCAAGTCCAAATCCATCGCCGAAGCCAGGCGCGCCATTGAACTTGAACCCGGCAATCTGGCGTATTACATCGATCTGGGCAGAGCCGCCCTGGCGAACGGAAAGACCGTGGACGCCCAGACCATCGCCGAACGAGCGCAGAAAGCAGCTTCGACAGCTCGCGATCGAGCAATGGCCGAGAGTTTTACAAAACGAGTGGCTAACTATAATGGCTCAACGGCCGCCAAAATCGTCGATCCCGATGCTCCCGCTCCTCCGGCTGCATCCGACGATGCTCCGAGCGAGCCCCACGGGTCGAGCAGCGTAAATGCCGAGGGACGAATCACAGAATTAATCTGCGGAAAACCGCCCGAAGTCTTGCTGACCCTGGCCACGGTGAAAGATCAAATGCTGCTTCACGTAGCGGACATCTCCAAAATCGAGATACAGGCCGCGGGCAAGGTTTCCAACTCGAGCGCCACGCCTTGCGCGCAGTGGAAGGACCGAAAAGCTAAGATTACCTTCGATCTAACGCCGGACGGAACGGCCCACGGCGAGTTGCGAAGCATTGCATTCTTTTAGAATCATGCGAGCTTCGATTTGAGCCTTCGGAAACGTCCACAGTGGCCACCGATTCAGGCAATCTCAACTTGAGCGAAATCAAACCTCACATCCCGTGCAAAAACGGCGCTCCACCCGTTTCGTGGCGTGTGCTCTTGGCCGGAACGATTTTTCTCGGAGCGTTTCTTCTTTTTCTGATCGAGCCGCTTTTCGCCAAATCAATTCTTCCGTGGTTCGGAGGCTCGGCGTCGGTTTGGGCCACATGCCTGGTCTTTTTTCAAACTGCGCTTCTGCTCGGCTATCTCTACGCGGACTTAACCACTCGCCGCCTCACGCCAAAACGCCTATCCACTACGCACCTGGGGCTTCTTCTCGTCAGCCTTCTGTGGCTGCCCATCGCTCCGCAAATTTTCTGGCGTTCGCATGCGCAAGTCGACCCCGCCTGGCGCATCCTGGGACTCCTCACGTTTTCAATCGGCCTGCCTTTCGTCCTGCTCAGCGCCACTAGTCCCCTGCTGCAATCCTGGTACGCACGCCGTGCTTCCGGCCGCTCGCCGTACCATCTTTTTGCTCTTTCCAATCTCGCTTCCTTGCTCGCACTTTTGAGTTTTCCGTTTCTGATCGAACCGCGTCTCTCTTCCCGCCAACAATCCATCCTGTGGTCTTCGGTATACGCCCTTTTCGCAATCTGCTGTTCTCTCTCCGCGTGGTTCAACCGCATCAACCTAACGGCTCCGTTCGCTGCACACCAAGCGGCCGTTGCCGAAGAAAAAGGGCGGCCGACATTCCGCACAAAGCTTCTGTGGCTGGGCCTTTCCGCCTGCGGCTCGATGATGCTTCTGGCAGTAACGAACCACCTCTCGCAAAATGTCGCGCCGGTACCGCTCTTGTGGATTGTTCCGCTCGCGCTCTATTTGCTCTCCTTTGCAATGGTGTTTGCCAAACGCCAGTTCTATTCGCGCTGGTTTGTTGCAAGACTGCTGGCCGTTGTACTGGGTACAGCGGGCTATGCCATTTATGACTCTTCGATCACCCACGCGATTCAAATCAGCGTGCCGCTCTTCTGTGGCGTGCTCTTTGTGGTCTGTCTTTTTTGTCACGGCGAACTCGTCGAGCGAAAACCGGCGGCGCGTTACCTGACCTCGTTTTATCTGTTCATTGCTTTCGGAGGCGCACTGGGCGCGGTTTCGGTTGGATTGCTTGCTCCCCACATTCTTTCCGGCATTTACGAACTGCCGATGATCTTGCTGGTGGCGGCTTTTTTAGGGGTCGTCGTGCTTTGGTTCGAAGGATGGTCGGCGCGGTTTTTTTGGGCGAGTATGACAGTGGCGATGGGTGCGGTGCTTGTTTTCAACGTGCGCACGACGCGACAGGGTACGGTCGCGATGATGCGCAATTTTTACGGAGCGCTTCGCATTCAGGAATTCAAAGCGGGCCGCCTCCTCCCCTACCGGACTTTGCTGCACGGAACGATA
This sequence comes from Acidobacteriota bacterium, assembly GCA_013289825.1. GTDB lineage: Bacteria > Acidobacteriota > Terriglobia > Acidiferrales > UBA7541 > Acidiferrum. The sequence continues at coordinate 2,657 of JABCZF010000045.1, forward strand.
CAGCATGGCGCGCAATATCTTTCTTTTCCGGAAAACCGTAACCCCACGACTTATTACGGAAGAACGTCAGGGGTCGGTCTGGCTCTCGAGTACTGCTGTGACGGGCCGAAGCGCATCGGGGTCATTGGTTTGGGAGCGGGCACGCTCGCTGCGTACGGAAAACCGGGCGATTCGTTCCGCTTTTATGAGATCAATCCGCAGGTCCTGGAGGTCGCGAACAGCTGGTTTACCTTTCTCAAACAGAGTCCGGCAAAGACCGAGATTATTCTGGGTGACGCGCGGCTTTCGCTGGAAAGCGAGCCGCCGCAGCAATTTGACGTGCTGGCAGTCGATGCCTTCTCCGGTGACGCCATTCCTGTGCACCTGCTCACCAAAGAGGCCTTTGCCGTTTATTTCAGACACCTGAAGCCGGACGGCATCCTCGCCGTGCACACCTCGAACACCTATCTCAACCTGGCGCCGGTCGTGAAACTGCTGGCCGAAGACGCCGACTATCCAGTGCGGCTCATTGTGAGCGACGAAGATGCGCCAAGGATGATTTCCTCGGCAGATTGGGTGCTGGTAACGCGGAATCAGGAATTCTTGAATGAGCCGGACACGTTCGCGGGCGGCGAAGCCATCTTGGTTCCTGCGCATCTGCGCCTTTGGACCGACGGGTACAACAATCTTTTCGAGATTCTTCGCCCGGTGAGCTATTCGACGCGGCCCACCGGTGATCCGTAATCTCGATTTTCCGGCATCATGCACCCGCGAAACAAATGATTCATGATGTGAAACGATAACAGGCAAACCCTGTGTTCGCTTGAAGTTGCAGGATTGTGGCGACCTACGTCCCCCCTGGACGAACTTGCGTTTCGCGAACTTAAAACGTTTTTGTAGACGAATATGCGTGTATTTTCGCATACAGAGAACTGCGAATGTTCTCTTGACTGAATGCCTCATTCTGGTACACTCCGCGCAATTTATTGCAGGGAGGCGGCTGCGTTTGTCCCAATTTCGTCCGCCAGGAGGAACATCCAGTCTCCGTCAGGAGGAGAGAATAGGTGCTAGGAACCGTCAAATGGTTTAACAACTCAAAAGGGTATGGCTTCATAGGGCGCAACGATGGTCCAGACGTATTTGTTCATTATTCCGCTATCGTGGGGGATGGCTATCGCACCTTGCAGGAAGGAGATACGGTGGAGTTCGAAATTGTCCAGGGACCGAAAGGCCCCCAGGCAGCGAACGTGCAAAAGCCAGTTTAAATAGACCAGGCATCGTTGGACCGGCGGAGTGCGCCCCTCTGCCGGTCTTTTTTATTTGGTGGGCGTGAGCCGTGACCTGTGGACGGTTGCGAGCGCGGCTGGCTAGGGAGCGGCGAGGCGACCAATTTGAAGACGGAAGAAGGCCTCGGCATCCGAATGCATGCAGACTAGGGCATTGGGAGCACCCGGCTCAGAGCGCGTAAAGCCTTTGTCGTCGACCCGGATGTTCATCGGTTGGACTGGGCAAATCCTTTGATTGAGGATGTAGGCTACCGTTACGGGATCGAAAAGGGTGGGCGTTTGCTGGCCCCACTCGTGATAGAGGAGCGTCAGAGCATCCGTGAGCGGAGTCCCCTGCTTGAATAGGAAGGCGCGTTTGACTTCGTCGAGTTTCAATTGCGTGGAATCGAGTGGCATGACGTAGAGCGGTACACCGGAGAGAAAGAGTTTTTTGGCGGAGGGAATGTCATTGATGATGTTCCACTCCGCGTCTGGTCCGTGCGCGGTGCAGAACCACAGATCGCCATATCCGCATTCGATGGAACCGCCCATCATCACTACGCGTTTGAGCTTGTGGAAGGTTGTCGGATCTTTGTCGATGAGCGCGCCCACGTTCATCAACGGGCCGATCGAGATCAGCGTGATTTGGCCGGGATAGCGACGAATCTGGTCGAGGATGAAGTCCACTGCGTTTGGATGCGCGGCTTTGGCGAAATGGCTAGCTTCGCCATAGCGGCGCTGATTCATCACATTGGTGGTGTGCGTCGGAGCGCCGGTGACCACGGGAATGTCGCTTCGGCCAGCTTCGCCGAGAAATCGATCGACGATTTTGGCCCTGGCCTCGGTGTCGCCGAAGGTGGTGGATATGCCGAGAATTTCGAGCTCCGGGCTGCGGAGAGCCAGCGCGATAGCGAAAGCGTCGTCGATGTCATCGCCGATGTCGGTGTCGATAATGACTTTCTCTGGCGTGCCTGGGACTTGCGCGGACTTTTGCGTTTGCGCGCGGGAAACAGGGCCAATGACCAATGAAAGTAAAATTGCCAAAGTCGAAAAACGCACTCTGCCCTCCCAGTAATGATTCCGGCCGGCACGCATTGCGTGCAGGCAATTTGTGCACTACTTTCTAAAAAAGATACACGTGGCACTATGCTGATTTTTGGCAGGTCACGCAAGACGCCCTGGTGTTTCCGGCCAACAGACTCAAGTTGGAACGCACCATGGAAAGGCGTTAAAAACTGATGGACGCCGATCGCAAGCCGCAAACTTGGCCAGACCTCATTCCGGCACTCAGGCCCTTGAAAAAGCCAGGGTACCGCTTGGCGTTCCTGAACAATTTAAAAACGCAGGGCTGGACGGGAGGTTCGACTATATGCTCCGCAGCGATCGTGCAAAAACGTTCAAACGCGACCCGCGGGCTTACCAACTGGGAAGTGAAAGAGATGAAACTGAAGCGCGGTGAAATTCTCTTCGTCGCGCATGCCGGGTGGGCAGCGTCCAGTGCCAAGGTGTTGGGGTGTCCTGCCTACTGGGTGGGTCGCCAAAACCTTCCACCGGAAGAGTTTCTAGCGTTCCCCGATGGCTCTGATGACACGCTCTCTCAGTTGGTCCAGTTCCTGACGTGACGCGGCTCCCCCGTGACGCTAAGGGACACGCCAACTAGCCGCCTAAACTCCCGGCAAACGCACTATCGGAAACGGGTGAAGCACGGCCCGGACTTCACGCCCGTGTTTTTCGCTGGCTTATGGCTTTATAATCTGCCCATGGACAACAAACAGATCGCCCGCATCCTCCGCGAAACCGCGCAACTTTTGGAGATCGACGGGGCCATTATCGGCAGGTACCGCAGTTATGAAAAGGCCGCCGAGCTGATCGATGGACTTCCGGAATCAATCGAGCAGCTCGTTAGAGAGCCGGAAAAATTGGAAGAACTTCCGGGAATTGGCGAGCGCATGGTGGAACATCTGCAAGAAATCGTTAAGACCGGCGATTATGCGCTCAGGAAAAAGCTGCTGAAGAAATATCCGGCAACGATTCTGGATTTGCTTCAACTGCAATCGCTCGGGCCCAAGAAGGTGGCGTTTCTGTGGTCCAACTTCAAGGCGGGTACCGTCGCCGATGTGGAGAAGATCGCCAAGGAGGGTAAACTTCGCGACCTTCCCGGTTTTGGCGAAAAGAGCGAACAGAACATTCTGAAGGCTATCGAGGTGTTCAAAAAATCTTCGGGCCGGTTTCACATTGATCAGGCGGAGGCCGCGGCCGCGGAAATCATTGCGCACATCAAGAAAGCTGGAAAGGCTGTGGAGGACGTCACTCCCGCGGGGTCGCTGCGGCGCGGCAAAGAGACCGTGGGAGACTTGGATTTGCTGCTGACGCTCGGTGCGGATCACACATCGCAAAAACAGGTTGATGCGTTGGCCAAGCGCATATTGGAGTTTCCTGGGATTGACCAGACCTTGGCGCATGGGGAGAACAAGGTCAGCTTTACGCTCCAGAACGGATTGCAGGTGGATGTGCGGCTGCTGGAAAAGGAAAGCTTTGGCGCGGCGCTGCTGTACTTCACTGGATCAAAGGAACATAACGTTTCGCTGCGCGGGCGCGCCAACGATATGGGTCTAACTTTGAACGAGTACGCGCTAGCGACGCTCAAGGGCGAAAAGCCGGTCGCGCGGCGGACAGAGGAGGAGATCTACCGAAAGCTGAAGCTGGACTACATACCTCCCGAGCTGCGCGAAAACACTGGTGAAATCGCCGCAGCTGAAGCGCACAAACTACCGCACTTGATTGAATTGAAAGACATGAAGGGCGATTTGCAGATGCACACCACGTCCAGTGATGGGAAAAATTCCATCGAGGAAATGGCCGAAGCCGCTCGCCGCCTTGGGCACCAGTACATAGCGATTACCGACCACTCGAAGGCCGTTACGGTGGCCAACGGGTTGGATGAAAAGCGCATGGCTGCGCATATCGAGAAGATTCATGAGACGAGCGACAAGGGACTTGGGATTCGCGTGTTGGCCGGCGCCGAAGTGGACATCCTGAAGGATGGCTCCCTGGATTACTCGGACGAGTTGCTTGCGCAATTGGATGTGGTGGTGTGTTCGATTCACTCGTATTTCAATCTGGACCGGGCAGCCATGACCGAGCGTATGCTCGCTGCAATTGAGAATCCTTACGCGCAGATCATCGCCCATCCCACCGGGCGACTGCTTCTGCGGCGAGACCCCATCGACTACGACATGGAGAAAATCCTGGAGGCTTGCGCCAAGCACGGCGTGGCCATGGAGTGCAATTCTTATCCTGACCGGCTGGATTTGAAGGACGTCTATTTGCGGATGTGCAAAGACCGCGGGGTTAAGGTAGTAATTTCGACGGACTCGCATAGCGCGGCCAATCTGTCGTTTATCGGTTACGGGGTGACGATGGCGCGGCGGGGTTGGCTGGAAAAGCGCGATGTGATCAATACCCTGCCGACGGATCAGTTCCTGGCGGCGCTGCGTGCCAAGCCGGGTGTGGCTCGTAAGAAACGAGCGGCTAAATAATCACGGAAGGCTTTCAGATGGTCTCGAACGGACGGGGTGCGATTGGGCCAGGCGATAAGGGCTTTGATGTCGTCTGAAGGTGTGAGTTTGGGTTTGCGGGGCAGTACGCGAGAAACGGAACATTTTGACCCCGGATGTCGTACCTACTCTAGAACGTCCTGTTACGGAGGCTCCTAGCGATGAATTTGCTTGCTTGCCGCAATACCGCCGCACGGATTGGAATGATCAGTGCTTCCCTGCTTGCTGCCGTAGCCTTGGCGCCGCGGGCCAGCGCCACGGAATGGACCAAAAACTACACGGTAACCGGGCGGGCCAATGTTCGGATCGACACCAACGATGGCGGCGTGCGGGTGAGCACAAGCGACTCCAAGAACGTCGAGTTCAGGGTCGAGTATGAAGGCTATGAAATGGATAAGAATCTCCATGTGGAGGCGCACCAGAGCGGCGACCAGGTGGAGCTCGTCGCGCGGATTACGGGACACTGGGGATTTTCATGGGGCACGCATGGGCGGAGGCTGCACATAGAAGTCAGGATGCCCAAAGACGCTGATTTGAATGCACATACCGGGGATGGGTCGGTGGAGGCAAGTTCCATCAACGGAAATGTCACGGTCGAGACGGGAGATGGGTCGATCAGAGCAAACGGTCTAACCGGCGTCATTGATCTCCATACGCACGACGGCAGCATCAACGTGGACACTTTGAAGGGTGACATGAAGCTGCGCACAGGTGACGGCTCGATTGAGGCGCGGGAATTGGATGGAAAATTGGAAGCCGACAGCGGAGACGGGCATGTGAGGATCGCTGGGCGGTTTGATGCGTTGAACGTTAAGACTGGCGATGGCAGTGTGGACACGCGCGTCCTGCCGGGATCTAAGATGGCTGGCAGCTGGAACATACGGACGGGTGACGGCAGTGTGGACTTGTCTCTGCCGGGCGACTTTCAGGCAAACATTGACGCCAGCACTGGAGATGGGCACATAAGCGTGGGCTTGCCGGTGACCATCGAAGGAACGTTCAGCAACTCGCAGCTGCACGGGAAGATGAATGGCGGCGGACAGTCTCTGACGGTGCACACCGGGGATGGGTCCATCCGGTTGAGTAAGGCCTAGGCTCGGCGGCTGGTGGCTGGCGGCCAGCCCTTGGGGCGGTTACCAGCGCACCTCGTCCGAAGTCGATTTGGCGGACGACCCGCGCAGTACTAGGACTGGAATAAAGTGCACTTTGATTGACAGTTGTCTTCTCTTGGTGACATGATTTCACATTCGCCGGGCCTTATCCAGCTGAAAATAAAAAGGTTAAGTTTGGAACTTGACCTGCCCTTGTTTTTACTGTCATAGAAGGGTGGGTGCCATGGTGGTCGTCATTCTCGCATTCGCAATGGTGGCTTTGGTTTCTCTCACGATTGCCAGCTCCATTTCTTCCATGAACCGCCGTCGTGGATCCTGATTTCCGCCGCAGCCTTCTAATCTACCGGGGGGCTGCCCTAGCTCCCAATACCTCCTTGTCGTTGGTCCTCTGTCGCGCTGCTTCGATACCCGAATATTGCTTCTGATCGCTCTTCCCTTTTGACGCCCACCTGTTCTGGAGCATAATCAATCGCGCTTGCGTGAGTTCATGAATAATCACACATCTACGGAGAGAGATACACACTGGGCCGGGGCCGCACCGCAGGGCGGAGTGCTGGGGCTTTCGCGGGCCCAGGGATGGGGGATACTTTTCTTTGTCTACAGCGCGCTCGCTGTGCTGTTCTTCCTGTACCACTATCTCGACGATCTTTCCCGCCAGCGCGCGGGAACGTTCACCTTGCGCTTACTGGAAGAGTTCACCGGCGTGTACACGGTTTTCCTTGTTCTGCCGCTGGTTTTGCGGGTGGCGAACTTGTACCTGTTCAAATCCAAGGGCTGGCTGCGCCTGGTTGTTTTCCATTTGGCCGCCGCCGTGGGATTCTCCTTTGTGCACACGAGTTTGATGGCGCTCAGCCGCTGGCTGGTCGCTCCGTTAATCGGTCTGGGACACTACGACTATGGAGACATGATTTACCGGTATCCGATGGAGCTGTCGAATGACTTGATGGGTTATACGGTAATCGTGGTGGTGTACTACTTTTTGGAACGGCTGCGCATCGCGCAGGCGCAGCAGCTTGCAGCGGCAGAATTGCAGGCTAAACTCGCGCAGGCCCAGCTGGAGAATTTGCGATTGCAGTTGCAGCCGCATTTTCTGTTTAACACTCTGAACACGATTTCTTCCGTGATGTATGAAGATGTGCCTGCGGCTGACGCCATGCTAACGCAGTTGAGCGACTTGCTGCGGTTGACGTTGCGAACGGCCAACTCACACGAAATTCCTCTGGCGCAGGAGCTCGAAATTACGCGGCTCTACCTCGAAATTATGCAGAAGCGCTTTGAATCGACTTTGCGGGTGACCTACTCCGTAGAGTCGGCGCTGGAGAATTCGATGGTGCCACAACTCATTCTGCAACCCCTGGTCGAGAATTCCTTGCGGCATGGCTTGAAGGATGGCGGCGCGGGGATAGATATATCGATTGCCGCGCGGCGCGAAAATGGTTCACTGATTCTCGCGGTTTCCGATACGGGCGCGGGTCTGGGAGCGGAGACGATTGAGACGGCGATGAACCGAGGAGTCGGGCTGGCCAATATACGGGGGCGGCTAGAACAACTCTACGGGGCCGGTCAGGAATTAAGAATTGCCAACCGTCCGGCGGGCGGCACAGAGGTGGTACTAAGGGTTCCGTTTCATTTGGGAGACCTCCGTACTCAACCAGATGGTTAGATAGCGGGCCCGCCCGAGGCCATCGCGCAAGTGCGGTCACTGTCTCCGAATTGCTTTCTTCTCAGGGATTTAGGCTGGCCCTGAAGCTGTTACTGAGGGCACTTTTGGTCGATTATTTGGACGCTTAGTGGAGTGAATGGATCCCGCCAACACACTCAAAGTATTGGTTGTCGACGATGAAGCGCCCGCGCGGCGGAAGATTCTGCGGCTGCTGCGCCAGGAGCCGGATGTGCGGGTGGTCGGCGAAGCGGGTGGGGCGGAATCTGCGATCGCCGCGATCGGCAAACATCGCCCTGATCTGGTTTTCCTGGATGTGCAGATGCCCGGGATGGACGGCTTCGGAGTCGTTCAGGCCATCCCCAAAAAAGAGATGCCGCGCGTTGTTTTTGTTACCGCGCATGATCAGTACGCTTTGCGGGCGTTCGAGGTTCACGCATTCGACTACCTGCTGAAGCCTTTCGGCGAAGAGCGATTCCGGACCGTGTTGCAGCGCGCGCGGGAGCAGAATCGAGAATCTAGCGACGGTTTTGCGGCGCGGCTTCAGGAATTGCTGCGTCAATTGCAGCGCGAACGTTCGTTTCCGGATCGCTTGCTGGTGCACGAGAATGCGCGGGCCCATTTTGTTTCGGTGCGGGACGTATCGTGGATTGAGGCTGATCGAAATTATTTGATTTTGCATTGCGGTCAGAAGACGCACGCTCTGCGCGGGACCTTAGAGGCTCTTGCAGGCACACTAGACCCCAAGGTTTTTGTTCGCATCAACCGCGGGAGTTTGGTTCGGTTAGATGCGATTCGCGAGTTGCTGCCGTGGTTCCACGGCGAGTACAAAGTCATTTTGAAGGATGCCACGGAGCTGCGCTGGAGCCGGCGATACGTTAAGCAGCGTCCGGAGCTGCTGAAATTGAGTTGAAATGGTTTGCCGCGCCACGCGAAAGCCCGCCTGTCCCTAGGCCGGGCCCGTTCGTCCCAAGTGCTTTGTAGTTGAGAGTCTTCCCGCGATAATTGCTCCACCATGAACTGCAAACTTTCTTTCCGCCATACCGCGTGGACTTCCCTGCTCTCCTTGTTGCTTTTCTCACCCGCGTTGGTGAGGGCTCAGAGGGCTCCTGATGCTGGTTGGCCCAACTACGGGAATGATCCCGGCGGTACGCGCTACTCCCCTGCAAGGCAAATTGACCGCGGGAATGTGGCTCAGCTGCGGGTGGCGTGGACCTATCGAACCGGGGCGTTGCCTTACGATGAGGAGCTCGATAAGAAAGCGGCATTTGAAGCGACGCCGATACTGGTTGACGGGAAGCTATTTTTGAGTACGCCGTACGATCACGTGATGGCCTTGAACGCGGTGAGCGGCGTGAAACTTTGGGAGTTCGATCCCCGGCTGGAACATCCTTACGGCTTCTCGGAAGTCACGTCGCGAGGCGTTTCGGCGTGGCGGGACGCTTCGGTGAAGGCCGGAATAGTATGCGCGCTGCGCATCTTTGTGGGGACACTGGACGCGCGGCTGATTGCGCTGGATGGCGACACTGGCAAGCCTTGCGCTGATTTTGGAACCAGCGGCGAGGTTGACCTGACGACAGAGGTCAAGATGCGCGACCCGGGCGATTACCAGGTGACTTCTGCTCCGGCGATCTACAAGGACTTGGTCATCACGGGTTCTTCTGAGGGGGACAATCGCGCTGTGACGCTAGAGCGCGGCATCGTGCGGGCGTTCGATGCTCGCTCGGGCAAATTGCGCTGGACTTGGGACCCCATTGCTCCTTGGGCTTATCAAAATACCCCGCGCACGGGAGCAGGGAATGCGTGGTCGACGATTTCTGTCGATGCGCTTAGTGATCTGGTGTTCATTCCGACGGGCAGCGCCAGCCCGGACTATTACGGAGGATTTCGCAAGGGCGACAATAAGTGGGCGAACTCGGTTGTGGCCTTGCGAGCTTCAACGGGCGAATTCGTGTGGGGATTTCAGGTGGTGCACCACGATCTTTGGGACTATGACGTGGCCTCGCAGCCGACGCTTTTTGCGTGGAAAGACGGGACGCCGGCGATTGCTATCACCACGAAGATGGGACGCGTTTTTGTGTTGAACCGGTTGAATGGCGCGCCGTTTTTTCCAGTAGAAGAGCGGCCCGTGATCAAGAGCGACGTTCCGGGAGAAGAGTCCTGGCCAACGCAGCCTGCTTCGACAATTTCGCTCGTTCCGGAGAGGCTGTCGGCTGAGGATGCCTGGGGCCAGGATGAGAAAGAGCGCGCGTGGTGCGCGGAGCAAATCAAAACGGCGCGGTCGGGAGATATTTTCACCCCCCCGAGCTTACCAGGGACGCTGGTGTTTCCAAGCAATGTGGGCGGCGTAAACTGGGGCAGCGCGGCCTACGATCCCGAACGGCATTTGCTTTTTGTGGACACCAACCGGCTGCCAATTTTCGTGAAGTTGATCCCCCGGGCGGAGCTCGAGACAGCGCGGAAGAATGCTAGCGACTCCGACCGGTTGCACGGAGAGTTCGCGCGGCAAACGGGCGCTCCGTACGCGATGTTTCGCACACCTTTGCTTTCCCCTAGCGGGCTCCCTTGCAATACGCCTCCGTGGGGCACGGTGGCGGCGGTCGATCTGTTTGAAGGGAAAAAAGTCTGGGACGTGCCGCTGGGAAGTTTCATTCCGGGGATGAACACCGGAACGATTACTTTGGGCGGTCCGATGGTCACCGCGGGAGGAATTGTCTTTACGGCAGCTGCGATGGACGGATTTCTGCGCGCGTTTGATTCTGAAACGGGTAAGGAAATCTGGAAATACCAGCTTCCGGCTGGAGGGCAGGCTACCCCGATGACGTACAGCATTGGCGGCAAACAATACTTGGTGATCGCGGCGGGGGGCCACGGCAAGCTTGGAACGAAGCAGGGTGACTACGTCCTGGCGTTTACACTGCCCTAGGATGGTTGCAGCAACGGAAATAGATCGAACGAGTCTATATTTACAAGGAGAACTGCGATGGAATGGGAAAAACCCGAATTTGTGGAAATATCGCTGGCGTGTGAGATCAGCAGCTATGCCAACGCGGAATTCTCCGAAGCACCGGCTCAACCGGCTACCAGGACGATAAACGAATGAAACCTGGCGCTGCTCGCTGGAAGCGGAAAACTTCCATTCTCGCTGCGTGCCTTACCGCATCTTTTCTGCTTTCCGCTCGGGAGGCACCCGCACAGGACGCCAAGGACGCATGGCCGTATTACGGACATGACGCCGGCGGCATGCGCTACTCGCCTCTGACGCAGATCAATCGCGACAACGTAAGCAAGCTCAAAGTCGCTTGGGTCTTCCACACCGGCGAGGTCCAAGAAAGCAACGGAGATAAGAAGCGCAGCGGCTTTGAAACCACCCCAATTCTTGTGGACACTACGTTGTACATCACTACGCCGTTCAACCGCGTCATCGCACTAGATCCCGCCACCGGGAAACAGCGCTGGGCTTACGACCCCTTGATCGATCGGACGCTAGACTATGGCGACGGCTTGGTCAACCGCGGCGCGAGCACTTGGCTTGACTCGTCGCGGGCTGCCGGGAAGCCGTGTCATAGGCGCATTTTTGAGGCCACGCAGGACGCCAGACTCATTGCTCTGGACGCGGCGACGGGAAAACCCTGCGCGGACTTTGGCAACGGCGGCCAGGTCAGCCTGCGGGAAGTGCGCGGCTATCTCGCGGGCTGGTATCACATGACTTCGCCGCCCGCGGTGATTGACGATATCGTAGTGGTGGGTTCAGCCATCGACGACAATCATCAAGTGGACATGCCTGCCGGTGTGGTGCGGGCGTTCGATGCACGCTCCGGGGCGTTGCGGTGGAGCTGGGATCCCATTCCCCGGAATCCGGCCGCTGGCGATGATACAAAACTCACGAATGCTTGGCGAAGTGGCGCGGCCAACGCCTGGTCGATCATGACCGTAGATCTGGAGCGCGATTTGGTGTTCGTGCCCACGGGCAGTGCCAGTCCGGATTACTACGGCGGGCTGAGGCTTGGCGATAACAAATGGGCGAATTCGGTGGTCGCGCTGCACGCCAAGACGGGGAGAATCGCGTGGGGATTCCAGCTGGTTCATCACGACCTGTGGGACTACGACACGGCGTCGCCGCCGTTGCTGGCAACACTCACCCGCGATGGAAAGAAAATCCCGGTTGTCATCCAAGGAAACAAGACAGGATTCCTCTTTGTACTCGACCGTGACACCGGCGAGCCCGTTTTCCCGGTGGAAGAGCGCGCCGTGCCGAAAAGCGACGTGCCCGGCGAACGGGCCTCCCCGACACAACCCTTCCCAGTGGCTCCGCCCGCGCTCGTTCCGCAGCGGCTTACCGCGGACGATGCTTGGGGGCCGACGCCAGGGGATCGCGAAACTTGCCGAAACTGGATTAAGGGGTATCGGAACGAAGGAATTTTCACTCCGCCAAGCATTCAAGGCACGCTCGCGGTGCCCGGCAATCTCGGCGGCTTGACCTGGAGCGGATACGCTTTCGATCCCCAGCGCAGTCTGTTAGTGGTCAATACCAACAATATCGCCGCACGGGTGAGACTCATCCCACGCGACAGAGTGCCATCCGACAATGATGAAGACGGTGATTACGGGCCGCAAAGAGGGTCACCCTATGGCATGTTGCGGCGCTTCCTGCAGTCGCCTTCAGACCTGCCGTGCAGCGCGCCGCCGTGGGGCACGCTCGCCGCAGTGGACATGACGGACGGCAAGATTCGATGGCAAGTTCCTCTGGGAACGATGCAAGACTTCGGTGGCGCGCATGCGTCGCCCATTCCGCCGGGATCGATCAGCCTGGGCGGACCGATCGCCACTGCGGGCGGATTGATCTTCATTGCCGGCACGACTGACTCCGCTATTCGAGCTTTTAACGTGGAGACGGGAAAGGAACTCTGGAAGTGGCAACTTCCGGCCAGCGGCAATGCCACGCCGATGACCTACCGCCTCGGCGCGGCCGGCAAGCAATACCTGGTGATTGCCGCAGGCGGCCATCCCAAAATCACCGAAGAGTCTTTAAGCGATGCGCTGGTGGCCTTCACGCTGCCTTAGAAGTACGAAGAAACGAATGACTACCGTTACCGCTAGAACTTGGCAAAGATTCAAATGACAGACACTTCCTTTCCAGCGTCCGATAGGGCGTCCAAGGATCACTCTTACTTAGCGAATGGCATGTTGGTGGTGATCGCCATTGCGTTGGGAAAACTCCTGTTTCATTGCTATTTCAACAACAGGTATGGCTATTTTAGGGATGAGTTCGACTACATGGCCTGCGGTGATCACTTGGCTTGGGGATATGTGGACCAGCCGCCGATCATTCCCTTCCTGATTCACGTCTGCCGCGCGGTCCTCGGAGACTCGCTGCGCAGCATTCGATTCATACCGGCGATGGCTTCTTCCCTCCTGGTGGTCGAAACCGCCATCCTCGCGCGTGAATTCGGCGGACGCCGTTTCGCCCTGCTGCTGAGCGCCATTGCCATCGTAATCGCACCCCAATACCTCTCCAACGGAAGCCTGCTGGGCACCAACTGCCTCGAACCCAATTTGTGGATGGGGTGCTGCTACTTCGCAATCCTCGCCATCAAGCGAAATGATCCACGGTATTGGCTTTGGTTCGGCGTGGTTGCCGGACTCGGGCTCGAGGAGAAATATTCGATCGCGGTCTTTGGCGTTGGCATGGTCGTGGGACTTTTGCTGACCGCGCAGCGCCGTGTTTTTCTGAATCCTTGGATTTGGTTTGGTGGGCTCGCAGCCTTCCTGATTTTTCTGCCCAACCTGCTTTGGAATATTCACAATCACTGGCCCTTCGTCGAGTTGATGCACAATATCCGCGCCGATGGCCGAGATGTCGTGCTTCCTCTGCCACAATATTTCTTCCAGCAGACACTGCTGGTGCATCCCTTCACCGCTCCGATCTGGATCACCGGGCTGATCGCATTGTTCGTCTCGCTGCGTTTCGAGCCGTACCGCGCGCTGGCCTGGTGCTACCTGGCTTGCTTCGCAGTCTTCTTTGTTCTCCACGGCAAGAATTATTATCTCGCTCCGGTATATCCCATGTTGCTGGCCGCAGGAGCTGTCATGGTCGAGTCGGCCATCAACGGCAGGAGCATTGAGGGCCGGGCGACGGCCAGTCTCAAAACGGGCCGCAGCCTCCGCACCTGGCCGAAGCCCGCGATCGTCATCGTGCTGCTGGCCAGCGGCGCGCACCTTGCGCCTGTGGTCGTGCCCGTTTTTTCTCCGGACAAGTTCATTGCCTACATGAAATATCTGCCGATGAAGCTGCCGGTGATGGAGCACAGCCACGCCCGGGCGGTTTTACCGCAGTGGTACGCCGATCAGTTTGGGTGGGAAGAGATTGTGGATGAGACGGTGAAGGCCTACAACCAGCTTTCGCCGGCAGAGCGGCCGGGCTGCGGGATATTCGCGCAAGACTATGGACAAGCAGGCGCCATCGACTTTCTGGGACGGCCGTACGGATTGCCTCCGGCGCTCAGCGGGCACCAGACCTATTTCCTTTGGGGGCCGCGAGGTTATTCAGGCAATTGCCTGGTCGTGCTGGACGACAGTCGGGAGCGGCTTGAAGAGTTGTTTGAGCACGTGGAATACGTGGGAACTTCAGCCGACAATCCCTATGCGCTGGAGCGCCAGATTCCTGTCTACCTTTGCCGCGGAGCAAGATTCGGCACGCTCGGGAAAGTCTGGCCGCAACTGAAGAAGTGGCGCTAGTCAGATTTCTGAGCACGCACTAGCGCCGCCAGAAATTCAACGGGCGTAGCTAGGAAACGATGGCACAAACGGATGGCCATTTCCTTGCTGCTCGCCGCGTGGGCACCTCCGTCCATCGAACCGCAGGAAGCGTTTCAGGCGAAAGAATTGTTGCAGAAGGACTTGCATGCGTACGCCGGCGGCGACCTGGTCCTTTCCGTCGGAGAGATTACTATCGCGGCCGGTGCGAGCGGGTCCAGACACCGTCATCCCGGCCCAACGTTCGTGTATGTTCTCGAGGGCGCTGTCGAAATTGAACTCGAGGGAGCGCCAGCAAAAGTGTATCGCGCGGGAGAGATATTTTATGAAGACCCGCATCAACTTCACACTTCAACAAAAAACGTGAGCAAGGTGGAACTCGCTCGCATTCTCGTCTACCACCTTAGCCACAACGGCGAACCACTGACCTTGCCGGAGCGATAGTTTTTCCTGACCTGCTCGGAAATATTTGCGGGGCAAGTGGGGCAAGTGGTTGACTTGAATTGCCACACTGCCTAAGATTGCCCGCGTTATTACGCATCCCTGAGGTTCCCTCTAGCTTCTGTCGCGCACACCGAGAGTGCCCAGTTTATAAAGGAAGCAGCGACTTGGGAGCCCGTGAGGAAGGAAAACATCATGGACTGGAGCAAAGCCATCCAATACGCGCAGCTTGTAAACGCGGCCTATGACGGGTTCGCAGGAAAACAGCCGGTTACCCCCGGGTACGAACTGCTCGCCACAATCTATGCGAACGATCTGGCGACGGAAGCGAACCCCGGAAGAGGTGATACGCGAGTGCAGATGGGTTTTATTCTGCAATCCCAGGCCGGCGGGGAGGTGGTTGTCGCAATTCGCGGAACGGAGGGAATCAAGGAATGGGTGCAAGACGCGCAATTCTTGGATGAGCCGTTCACGTTTGTGGCCGGCGGAGGCCGCACGGAGGACGGATTCACGGATATGTATAGATCCATGACCGTAGAGGAAGGAGCGGGGGCGCCATCCGTGGTGAAATTCCTGGGGACCTATGCATGGAAACGGGCGGTAAGTTCGCTGACGATCTGCGGGCATAGCTTGGGGGGCGCGATCGTGACCTTGCTTGCGCTGGATGTGGCGGCGAACATGCAAGCGCCGTTCAACGATCCAACGATATACACGTACGCGAGCCCTCGCACGGGAGACCACGACTTTGCCGTGAAGTATCATCAGACCGTCAAAACCACCTATCGGTTCGTCGACACCGTTGACCTGGTGCCCAAGTTGCCTGCTGTTTTTCCTTATAGGCACGTCACGGACGCCATTTTGCTGGATTCGTTGACGCTGATTCCGCCGAGGGTGCGGCTTCAACCGAATCCACTGTGCTGGCATATTCTGACGAGCTATACGTACTTGATGTCGCTTTACTCTGGCGGACCGCTGTTGGATGCCGAGCCGGAATGTGCGCCAACCGGTGTGATAGAGAACATCCTGGGAAAAATCGAAGCGGAGCTCAGCAATCAAAAGAGTATCGCGGAAAAGTTCACTGCCTCGCTGCGCAGGAATATAGGTGGAAGTTGGTAGGCCGACGCCAGCCACCTGCCCGGGCCACGCATTGCGTTTGAACACCGTCGACAGCTAAACTGCGCTGATCATGAAATGCTCACTACGGTTTTTGGTTTTAGCCGCGGTTGTTACCGTTGCCGGTTCCCCGGTATGCGCCGAGCAGCCTAAGTCACTTTTTTACATGACGCGCGAGCCGAAGTCGGTTCGCTCCTTTCTGGCGCATGCCGACAAGATCGATCTGCTGGTTCCCGCGTGGTACGCCGTGGACGGGAACGGGCTGCTCTCCGGCGGGGCTAATCCGCTGGTTCTGGAGACTGCGAAGCAGCGCCACGTGGCGGTGATGCCCCTTGTGGCCAACGGAGATTTTGCGCAGGAAGAGTTTCACAAGTTGCTGAAAAATGAGACTGCCAAGGAGAACATGATTGGCGCGCTCATTCGCGCGTCGAAGGAAAACGGTTACAAGGGGTTTCAATTTGATTTTGAGAATGTGCATTGGACGGACCGCGATGCGCTTTCGTATTTGGTGCAGGCGGCGGCGGTTGCGTTTCATCGCGAGGGATTGCAGCTTACCATCGCGACCGTTCCAAACGCTCCGGGCACGCCGGGCGAAGGGGGGTTCTCGGCGTGGATTTACGAGAATTGGCGCGGGGCTTATGACCTGCAGGCGCTCGCGCAGTCTGTCGATTTGATTTGCCTGATGACTTACGACCAGCACACGCGTTGGACGGCTCCCGGGCCGGTGGCGGGGTGGGCATGGACCGCCGGCAACTTGGATTACGCGCTCAAGTTCGTGCCCGCGCAAAAGCTGTCGCTGGGAATTCCGCTTTATGGCTACCACTGGTTCGCGGGGACGCCTGTCAAATCCGACGACAAATCCGGCGACAAGCCCAACCCTTCGGCGGAGTATATCGGTACCGATGATGCCATGGACCTTGCCAAAGCTTACGACGGGCACATGGAATGGGATTCTACGGACCGCGTGGCTTGGTTTTATTTTTATCGCGCGGACACGCGCGAGTGGATATTTTTTACGGACGCGCACACTTTTCGCGAGCGGTACACGCTGGTGAAGGAGCGAGGCCTTCAGGGGTTTTGTTCGTGGGTGTTGGGCACGGAAGATCCAGCGATCTGGGATTTGTTGCCGGCTCATAAATAACCGTTGTTGATCGCAGAAGACGTTGTGACGGAGCTATATACCATCGGCGAGAGCTCAGCCTGGTGAATGCCTAAGAGTAAGACACACTCGCGCGGCTTGATGTTGATCGCGGCCTTCAAACTATTGAAGGGATTCGCGCTGCTGGCTGTCGCGATCGGCGCGCTGCGATTGCTGCACAAGGACGTGGCGGGTGTGGCGGACCAATGGATCAACGCGTTTCGTGTAGATCCCCACAATCATTACATTCATTGGCTGCTGGCGAAATTGGCGAGTGTCGATGACCGGAGGTTGCGGGAACTCAGCGTGGGCACGTTCATATATGCCGCGGTTTTTCTGACCGAGGGTACCGGGCTGGCGCTGCATAAACGATGGGCGGAATATTTTACGATCATCACGACATCCTCTTTCTTGCCGCTGGAAGTGTATGAAGTTATTCATCATGCGACGATCGCAAAGGTCGTCGCGCTTTTGATCAATATCGCGGTGGTCGCTTATTTGGTGCGGGAGCTTCGGCGGTATCGCAAGCCCGGACCGCGGCACGGAATTGTGTCAAAGGTGCGCTCACAAAGCACGTCCGGCGGCGGCGGCGGAAGCCCAGGCCCATTGAAAGTTGAAACCGCCGAGGTGCCCGGTGACGTCGACAACCTCTCCGATGAAAAATAGTCCGCGCACTTTGCGGCTTTCCATTGTTTTGCTTGATAGCTCGTCGGTGTCGACGCCTCCGGCGGTGACCTCGGCTTTTTCGTAACCTTCCGTATCGGCGGGAGCGAGGCTCCAGTCGTGCAGTTCGCGTTCCAGCTTGTCCAAGTCCTGGTTGGTCCAAGACCGAGGCATGTGGAGATCGAGCCAGCGTTCGGCCAAACGCTTTGGCAGGACACCGAGAAAAGCGGCGCGCGCGGCGGCAAGGTTTCTGGACTTGGCTTCGCGGATTGAGGGAGTGACGGTGCGGTCGGGCGCCAGGTCCATGTGCAGCGGTTTGCCTTTTTCCCAGTACGAGGAGATTTGTAGGATGGCCGGTCCGCTCAGGCCTCGGTGCGTGAAGAGCATGTGTTCGCGAAACGATTGATGATCGGTCGCGACAACGACGGCAGCGGAGACGCCGGCCAGATCGCCATAGAGATTCTGCATTTTTTTGGCGAGGACGAGGGGCACGAGGGCGGGGCGTGTTCTGACAATCCCTAGGCCGAATTGACGCGCCAGGTCGTAGCCTTGCCCGGTCGCGCCGATTTTGGGAATGGAGAGGCCGCCTGTTGCGACGACCAGGACTGGCGCGCGAAACTCGGTGGAGTCGGTTCGCACGATGAACTCAGTGGTGTGCTGAACTTCCTGAATTCTGGCGCTGAGAAAGATCCGGACACCGGCAGAGTGGCATTCGGCTTCCAGCATGTTGGTGATGTCTTGCGCCGAACGATTGCAAAAGAGCTGGCCAAGCGTTTTCTCGTGATATGGGATGCCATGCTTTTCCACCAGCGCGATGAAGTCCGACGGGGTGTAGCGTGCGAGCGCGGATTTTGCGAAGTGCTCATTTGCGCTGAGAAAATTCTCCGGGCGGCAGTGGATGTTCGTGAAATTGCAGCGGCCGCCGCCGGAGATGAGGATTTTCTTGCCAATGTGATCGGCACGCTCGAGGACGGCGACGCGGCGGCCGCGTTTGCCGGCTTCGGCGGCGCAGAGGAGTCCTGCGGCACCAGCGCCGAGAATCAGTACATCAAATTGACGCATCCAATGAACCTACCTCTGTACGAGAATCGCGGTCGCAAACTGTCCCTGCCTTCGTTCCTCAGGGTAAACTAAGGGCGGGAGAAGACCGAGAGAATTGCCTCCGATCATCAGCGCCCAGGGACTAGCGAAACGATACGGGGTCGCGCCGCTGTTTAAGAATATCTCGTTCACCGTGTCCGAAGGCGACCGCATCGGCGTGATTGGCCCGAACGGATCGGGCAAATCGACGCTGCTCGAAATCCTGTGCGGAAAGACGAAACCGGATAGCGGCGACGTCGCGGTGCGCAAAGGCACCAGACTGAGTTACGTCAAGCAGATTTCCGAATTTGCGCCCGGCATGACCATTCAAGCGGTGATTGAGACCGCGCTGGAGCGGGCCTCTGTGGCGCAATCGGAACGAGCGGGGCGTTCTGCAGAGACGCTTGGGCGAGCCGGGTTCGTGGACTTGGAGACTCCGGCAGCGACCTTGTCCGGCGGATGGCGAAAGCGGCTGGCCATCGCCGAAGCTCTGGTGCAGAAGCCGGATATTCTGCTGCTTGACGAACCGACCAATCATCTGGATCTTGCGGGAATTGAATGGCTGGAAAAACTTCTTCAGAGGGCGGCTTTCGCGAGTGTGGTGGTGAGCCACGACCGGTATTTTCTGGAGAATGTTACCAGCGAGATGGTGGAGATCGACGGGGCGTATGAGGATGGTGCGTTGCGCGTCGAAGGAAACTACAGCACGTTTCTGTTGGCCAAGGAAGAGCATCTCCACGCGCAACGAAACCGGCAGGAAGCTCTCGAAAACCGTGTGCACACGGAGATTGAATGGCTGCGACGCGGGCCCAAAGCGCGCGCGACCAAGGCCAAGGCACGCATCGACAAAGCTCATAAGATGATCGGTGAACTGGCGGAGATGAAGGCGCGAAGCAGCGTAAGCACTTCACAGATCGATTTTTCAGACACGAACCGGCAGACTAAGCAGCTGATCGAGCTTAATGGAGTGACAGGAGCCATCGGCGAGCGCGTGCTGTTCGAGAATCTGAACTTCACTCTTACTTCGGGGATGCGCGTAGGGCTCGTGGGGCCGAACGGCAGCGGAAAAACCACGCTGCTTCGTTTGCTTCGGGGCGACCTCGAACCTCGAGCGGGCAAGCTTCGCAAGGCGGAGCCGTTGCGCATGGTTTATTTCGATCAGAACCGTGAGCTTGATCCGGATCTGCTCTTGCGTCGGGCGCTGGCGCCGGATAGCGATGCGGTCATCTATCAGGGCAACGTGATTCATGTGGCCTCGTGGGGAGCGCGATTTCTTTTCACTGGCGAAGATCTGAACCGGCGAGTCGGAAAGCTGTCCGGCGGAGAACGGGCGCGCGTGCTCATCGCTCAGTTGATGTTGCAGCCGGCAGACGTTCTGCTGTTGGATGAGCCGACCAACGATCTGGATATCCCCACGCTGGAGATTCTCGAGGAGAGCTTGCTCGAGTTTCGCGGCGCATTGGTTTTGGTGACGCACGATCGCTACATGTTGGACCGGGTTTCAACGATTGTCCTCGGATTTGATGGAATGGGCGGGATCGAGCGTTTTGCAGACTATTCGCAATGGGAGCTTTGGCAAGAAAGACGGCAGGAGGAAAGCGACAGCGCCAAGGTTCCAGAACTCAGGGGACGCCCGCGATTGTCTGCGGAAGCCAGGCCACTAACGGCAGCGAAAAAGAAACTCTCCTACAAAGAGGCTCGCGAACTCGAGAGCATGGAAAAGCGTATCGCCGAAGCTGAGCAAGAGGTTCACCAACGACAAGCGGCACTTCAGGATTCCGCCATCGCGAGCGATGGTGCCCGGCTTCACAGCGCTTCCCTCGAGCTCGATGAAGCACGGAAAACCGTGGATCGACTCTATGCGAGATGGGCAGAACTCGAACACAAGACAGGCTGAGGCAGCTGAGGGATTGGCAATTGTGGAATCGCTTCGGACGAGGCGGTTCCCACCGCGCGTATTCCCGTTAAAATGGGAGCGTGCAAAGAAAAGTTTTTTGGCTCACCTTCAGCGGATTGGGCTTGGTGGCGGATTTGGCGCTGCCCTTCTGGTGGGCGGTGTTCGCCACCATTCCCGTTGCTTATGCGAGTTGGTGGGTGGCTTATCGCAGCGACTGGTTCTAAGCGGCTACGCACCCACGTTCAGAATCACTGGCTGGCCCTATTCGGCCAGGTTCTCCAAAAAAGAAATGCTACGGAATGACCAGTCGCTCGCCTTCTCTCACGGCGGTGGCTTGCTCCTGCCCGCGGGAACTGTAAACGACGATTAAGACCTTATCCGCCCCTAGGGCGGGATCTCCGCCAAAGTTTTCGTTGTTCACGCGCACTGCCAGGACTCCATCGCGAACCATGGCACGTAGTTGTTCGGTGACGTTGACGGTTCTGCCCTGCACACCGTAGAAACCGCGGATGATCAGCAGATCGCGTGCCTCACCGCGGTCGCCACGATCGGAATCGTCGCGGGGGCGGTCATCGCGAGCTTGGGCGTCGCGGGGACGGTCGTCGCGACCCGGAGCGCGATCGTCCCGATCTTCGCCCCGCACGACAAACAAACGGGCGTCGATCGAGCCGCCTTCGTTGACATCGAACTCGCGCTCCTCGTTTCTCCTATTTCGCGCGAAGATACGCAGAGACTTGTCTCGGCCGACCGCAGGGTCACCACCCATGGTCTGATTGTTTATGGCCACGCGGCCATTCACCCCGCCGCGCGAAACCAAGTCGCGCACGATGTCAGTGACATCGGTACGTTGGCCTTTGAAGCCGTAGTCGGCTCGCACGATCTTCCAGCCTTCATCCTGAGCTCCCACACCCGCGGCGAAGAGCGCGGTGCCCGCGGTAAAAAGAAGCATCAAGACTAGAAACTTCAAGGAATGTTTTGTGGCCTTCATGAAAAAATCCTCCGTTGCGGCGGCTTGCCGCCATTTGAGTAACTGTACATCGAGCCGGAGATTCCAAACGGTTGCACTTTCCTGTTTTGACCAAAACGTTCACAGGACAGAGCCTTGGCAGGCCGCCCCTGGGACCGGATTCAATCTCGCGACGGCGCAGGCGGAAATTCCAAAGGGGAGTGCCAGCTGCATATCGAGGTTCACGCGTCTTGGCGTCCTCAATTCGCGTTGTTCCTCGCTCCTTTGGCTTATCGAGCCGGTTTTCACCTCCCCGCGCGTGGCGCGTTTCGCGAAAATCTGGCGCGCCTGTGGCTCCGATTTGCAAATCCTTCGTGCTTCGCTCATCATTACTGGTTTGCTCGTGCAGCGGATTGCCATCAAACCGCCTGCATTATGGTGTGCGAATCTTTGTGATCGAGGAGTTGCATGGAAAAGCCTGGGAAAATCGCGCCCCCGAAGGGGAAACTGGGGATTCTCACACCTGGCATGGGCGCCGTTAGCACCACTTTTATGGCTGGAGTCGAGCTCGTGCGCAAGGGCAAGTCGCAACCGGTCGGCTCGCTGACCCAGCTCGGAACGATCCGGCTCGGAAAACGCACCGAGGGCCGTTCTCCGATGATCAAGAAATTCGTGCCGCTGGGGGAGCTGGACGACATCGTTTTCGGCGGCTGGGATATTTTTCGCGACAATGCCTACGAATCGGCTGCCAATGCCGGGGTGCTCAACCCGCAGGACCTCGAAAAGGTGAAATCATTTCTTTCCGGTATCAAGCCGATGAAGGCTGCTTTCGATCCTGAATATGTGAAGAAGCTCGACGGCCCGAATGTCAAAAAGGCCAAAAACAAATACGAGCTGGCGCTCAAGGTCAAGGAAGACATGGAGAATTTCCGCAAGGCCAAGCGCGTTTCGCGCATGGTTACTTGCTGGTGCGGGTCGACGGAAGTTTTCATCACGCCGGAAGATGTGCACTCGACGCCGGAGAAATTTGTCGAGGGTATGAAGTCCAATCATCCGGCTATCGCACCCTCAATGCTTTACGCTTGGGCTTCGGTGACCAGCGGTGTTCCGTTCGCCAATGGCGCTCCGAATCTTACTGTGGATATTCCCGCGATACAGCAGCTTGCGCTGGAGCATGGCGTTCCAATCTGCGGCAAGGATTTCAAGACCGGTCAGACGCTGATGAAGACGATTCTCGCCCCCGGATTCAAGGCGCGTATGCTGGGGCTCGACGGGTGGTTCTCGACGAATATTCTCGGCAACCGCGACGGCGAAGTGCTGGAAGACCCAGGTTCCTTCAAGACCAAGGAAGAGTCCAAGTTGAGCGTGCTTGAGTACATTCTCCAGCCGAAGCTTTATCCGATGCTGTACGGCAAGATGCATCACAAGGTGCGCATCAACTACTACCCACCGCGCGGCGACAACAAAGAAGGCTGGGACAACATCGATATTTTCGGATGGCTCGGGTATCCCATGCAGATCAAGGTGGATTTTCTCTGCCGCGACTCGATCCTGGCGGCTCCTATCGTTCTGGATCTGGTTCTCTTTCTGGACCTCGCGCAACGAGCGGGCATGAAGGGCATCCAGGAGTGGCTTAGCTTTTATTTCAAATCGCCGATGACGGCGCCAGGGCTCTATCCCGAGCACGACCTGTTTATCCAGTCGATGAAGCTGAAGAATACGCTGCGCTGGATGATGGGCCAAGACTTGATTACGCATCTCGGACAGGAGTATTACGACTAGTGCAGTTTCCGGCTGTGCGAGAAGACAAATTGGCTCTCGATTCATTTTTTCGATGTCGCAAAATGATTTTTCGATTTGACGCTCGCAAGACCAGCGCGATACCCTACGGGCCGATGAATAGCGTCTGTCATCCCCACATTTCACTGCAACACCCGAACTCATCTTATTTCGAGGAGATTCATGTCGAACGAACTGCGTAATTTCCTTGCTCTTTCCTATGACGAGCTCGAAGAGTTGAACCTGAAGGCCAAAGAGCAGCGCAAGAACCGCGTCGC
>JABCZF010000046.1 GCA_013289825.1 Acidobacteriota bacterium
ATGGCTATAACGGAAGCGCTCTGCGTCATGGAAAGATCAGCGCCTTGAACCTGGACGGAAGCTGTGGCCGTATTGTTGGCAAGATTCGGATCCGTGCCGGTCTCGCTGACGGTCACTGAGTTTGTGACCGTCGAGCCAACCACAGTCTCCGGGCTGACTGATACGACAACGGTAAAGACCACAGAGCCAGTGGCAAAATTTCCGTTTGCCGTGCAGATGATGGCGCCGGTGGCACCGACCGCCGGCTTGGTTCCGCAGGTCCATAGGGCCGGCGGTGTGACGGACACAAAGAGCGTGCCGGCCGGCGTGTTCTGCGTGAGCGTTGCACCCCCGGCCGAGGCCGCGCTGCCGTTTGTGACCGTCTCGGTGTAAGTGATGTTCGCACCGGTAGCGACGGGATTGGGTGCCGCAGTCTCGGTAACGGAAAGGTCCGGAGTCTGTACCGTAACATTTGCTGCGGGCGAAGTCGCAAGAGCCGTGTTCGCGCCTTGAGCGTGGGCGGTGTCGGTGATCACCGTGCCGTTCGGCGTCCCGGCGTTGACCGTAACGACGATCGTGAACGTGGTTGTGCTGCCGTTGGCATAATTGGCGACAGTGTTGTCCGTGCAGGTGATCGTGCCGCCAGCAATGGGGCACGTCCAGGCAGCCGTGCCTGCGGTTCTCGCAGCGGAAACGAAGGTCGTACCGGCGGGGAGAGTCTGGGTGACGGTTAGCGGACGCGTTACCGCCACTCCGCTGGCATTCGATAGAACCTGAGTGTACGTGATGGTGCCGCCGGGCCCCAGCGTTGCGGGCGTTGTGGGCGATCCCGTATTTGTGATGGTGAGTGCTTGAGCCGCAGCCGGGGCCGCGTGCAAAAGCAGCGCAAGCAAAATAAGCAACGATGGCGCGAGGGTCGCGCGGAAACGCCGCATCTTCGATGCTCCGGCACGCACCAAGCGATGCATTTGTGTACGCAGAGCGTGAAAGTCTCTGCCGGCCCCCGCGGACGAAATCACTCTTCCGCCACGCTGGACCTCCATGACCTTTCCGAGAACCGCCGACGGAGCGGCGTCATTCTGCTGGCCGGCATCCCCGCGCGTGATAACGAATTCACCAGACCGGTGCGCTCGCGAAACTCGATGCACCCGGAATCCATCCCTACCGCGCGTTAACGCAACATCCCCCTGATGCAAGTCCCTGCTTCGGGCACGGGCCACAACAACCGCGTCTCCATGGAGAATGTTGGGCTGCATGCTCTGGCCCGAGGCACGGAACCGCACACGGGCTCCGCGCTCGAGGAGCGCTTCGCAAACTGCGGCGAATTGCGCGGAATTTCGCTTTTCGGTGGTTTTACGCTCCGGCACGGCAGATAGCCTCCACGGCAGTTTCATCGGGGACAAATTTAAAGATGGAGCAAGGAACTTCTCGGGCGACGCGATCCAGGAATTCCAGGGTGAACCGGATGCCTTCCCCGGAATGGTGCGTTACAAAACTTCGTGTAAATAGTTCTGCTGCGGCGCGGCCCGGAGGCAGAGGGAACTGTTCGTTGCTATTCCCGTGTTCCAGGAGATAAATACCGGTGAGCAGAGCAGAATCCGGTGAGGCGATGCCCGCGTCTCCATGCCAGGGCGTGCCGTGCATCCAGATTTGGCCGTCACGAACGCGCAAGATGATGCGATCGTCGCTGAGAATGCGCACGCCGGGTCGATCGAGCCACAAGCGAGCGGTGGTGCTTTTTCCCGCGCCGGAATGGCCGAGGAAAAGATGTCCGCGGCCGTTTTCGTCGGAAATCCCGACGGCGTGGACTTCTACGCCTTCGCCTCGCGAAAGCCGGTGAATCATCAGCAATTCGTCGAGCGGGTACTCGAGAGGATATACCGGGCGTTCCGTGTCAAAGAACCGGCGCGATAGCAACACGCGCCCGGAACGAAACTCCGAATCAAGCCAAGCTTCCTTGTACGGAGTCATCCCCAGGAGAGGCGAGAGAAAGCTGAAGCGATATCCGCTCGGCTCGGCAAAGAGCGACCACAGCCCGCCGGAGTGAAACAGGGGGGTGGAGGTCGGCACTTTGAGAGAGTCTGCCCAGCAAACTTGCAGGTTTATATCGGAAGAACCCGGCTCGACGGCGAACGCGGAAAGGTCCCTTTCAGGTGACAGCAACAGATCGCCTTCGGCGTGCAGACCGAACGTGATGCCGCCAATCTGGTAGAAAAGATGGGTGGCACTCGGAAAAGATTGTCCGGTCGACTCCGGCCGTTGTTTGAACATTTTTTGAGATGCCTGCATAGGGATTCTCCGGCCTCTCAAGAACCCGGCGTCTTACAAACGACCATGGCGATAGCGCAGGACCCTCCGATCGGTCCACCCGCGCCGGTGACTTTGCAATGACCCAGCACGGCTTCTTCAGGTCGAAGGCTCACGCGGATAACCTTCGGCGGCTCATAGGCGCCCTTCGGGTCCTGATCGAGTGGCTGTATGTCCTGCTCGTCTTTCATGGTCTTTTTTCGGTTATCCAGGCGTCGTAGCGTGCGAGTTGCATCCGCCGCTGCGGCATCCGGAGGTTGGTTGCAGCACATTCAAGACAGGCGAAGTGGGTCTGTCTCTTAGCCAAATGCTTGTATCTGGTTTGAAATTCTTCAATCGCTCGGCAGCGGATAAGAGGTCCGCGCGGTGCGCGCCGCCTTCGCAGCATTCGCAATCGCCGTGCTCGGGAACTTCGAATCCAAACGCGTAGGCCCTCAAGTGAGCCGTCTGGCACAAGAAAGAGACCGGAGACTCGGGGTCACCGTTCTCCAGCTCGCCGTTGGCTGGGCACATGCTGCAAAGAGACTGGATCTGGCAGCGGTCGCAAATCGTCGGACGCGTGCGAGGCTGGTTGCGAATCTCGCGCAGCGGGCCTTCCCAGCCTTCGACGAAGCTACCCTCTCGAATGTTGTAGCCTTGCTGGTGAGAGATCACGCAGATGCTCATCGTTCCGTAAGGATCGACGGCGCAGCCGGCGAAGCCGCCGCCGCAGGTATATTTCTGCCCGGTCCCCTGGGCCACTTCCCTGGGGGTGGAAAGGTCGCGTTCGGCCATGCGCTGGTAATCTGCCTTGCGCTTGGGCTCGGCAAAGTCGAGTTCGACCGCCTGCTCCGGCGAAAGCCGGACGGCGAGAGGGCTCTGCGAGCAATCAATCCGGGGATTGATGGCAGAGTCGAATTTGAACTCCACGCCAAATTCTTCCTCGGCGAGCCGCTTCATCTCGAATACTTCGTGCCGGTTGATTGTGGTGGGCACCGTTTTGAGCTTCAGGGGAAGTTTTCGATCGAGAAGCAGGCGAATGCCTCTCATGCAGCGGTCATAGGAGCCTGGAATCTGCGTCAGCGCTTCGTACGTCTCGCGCGTCGCGCCGTAGAGCGTAATTTCGATGGCAAACGGCCGATATTCGGCGAGGTGATCGGCGATGCGCGGGTTGATCATCGTGCCGTTCGTGAACAGCGTAATCAGAAAGCCCCGCTTCTTGGCTTCCGTGTAAATCTCAAGAAAGTCCTTGCGCGCGAAGATCTCGCCGCCGGTGTAGAGCAGCCACAGGCAGCCTGCGTCAACCAGTTCATCCAGGAGGCGGCAATGCTCTTCCAAGGTGAGTTCCGCGGAGCGGGCCGCGTGGTCGCTCATGGGCAGGTTGTTGTAGCAATGGAGGCATTCGAGGGGACAGCGGCGGGTGACCTCGATAGACACCTCAAGCGGCGCACGTTTCCCCTGGAAACGCTGGTGAACCAGGCCCGTCAATTCGCCGTAACCTACCGTTTGCACGTCTAACCTTTCTTTTCCTTAGGCTGCACAAAAATCTAGTACTATTAGTACCTGTCCAAAATCGCACACAGCCACACCTCATGCTTCGTGCCCAGGGGAAGGCAAGTCGAGAAGGAGGGGACGACTAAACCGTGCGAACCAGGCCAACTTCCTGTAGTTCAGACAAATAGCTCTGAACGTCTGCAAGTGCCTGTTTCGCATCCACTTCGTAGTGCGTAACAACCCAATTCGCCAATTCTTCGACGGAATGACCGCTTTCCAGCAGGCGCCACAAGCTGCGACCTACCGGATTGAAGGTGTAAACCGAATCGAGATCCCCTACACCGCGGCAAATGGGAACAACAATCGTTTCACCAGCAACATCGCGGGAAACTATTGCCGTATTCCGGGCATGGCGGACTGGTGTCGTATTTAACGAAGAGATTAAATACTCAGACCCCGGAAGCTCTCGAAGAGGGCTTGGCATGCTTCTAGTGTCCGAGATGAGCCAGCGGTTGTCACGGTATTGGGGAGTACAGTGTTTCGTACTAGTACCCCCCTAGTACGGAGTACCTAACGTACAAAATGAAACACTAAACCCTTTTGTACCTGTCATTTGGAGTCCACACGGCGAACTTCCGGTGGTTCGGAATGGGTGCCGCGCAGCAATGGAATCCACGAAGGAAGAACTTCGCGATCGAGACTGGTCTAGTCCCTGTACTTCTGCTCATGATCACCGGGCGCAAACACGTATTTGAGCGTTACAACATTAGGACTGCGGAGTACATTCGCTAGGCTGTTATCATCAAGGCCGGCCAATTCTCGCCTGATACGGGTCACCGAGATTGCTGAAAAGTCGAGTACACGATAATATTCAAACAGTGGCGCTATGGTGCAAAGGTTAGCACGCGGCCCTCTCAAGGCCGAAATACGGGTTCGAGTCCCGTTAGCGCTACCAAACAAGCAGCAACGCCGACTTTAAGTTCCTCGATGTCTCGGTCTGTCGTCCGCCGTTCCGGACCAACGGCATTCTCCTTTTCCGGAGGATCCGGTGGGGTCGCGAACACAAAAACTATCGCAACATTCTGATTCGGCGTCTACTGGTCCGAAGTACAGTGAAAATCAGCTGGTTTCTGTCGGGAGCGAAATATAGATCAACAACAGCGCCACAAATCGCGGGCGACAAAGTCTATTTACAGTAGGAATAAGGGTCGCCGGGGATACGTGAAACCGACGATCAATGGTTCCCGAGGTACCGGCGCATGCTGCGACACGCAGTTAACCACGATGTGGACAGTGCTGCTCCTACGCACTATGGTGGCTGACGAGAAATTGCGTATCGGCATACGCAAGATATGGAGCCGGCCAGTGGGTTATCCGCGGCTCGAAGAGCCGATTGTTTGGAGGCAGGCGGAATCGTCGAATTCTATGTCAGCGCGAATCTGTGTCCGCTCGATAGCCTCCATGGCACAAAACTTTCGGTCTACATGTGGGGCTGATCGCGGAGCACCTGAATGCAGCACGCAATTACTCCCGGCGGCGACGCCACATGTAGGGCAAGGGACAGAGGATAACTGCTTGGCTGTAAGTTCTCTGCTTTTCATTGGGCCACAATAAAATAACACCAGCCGCAAAACTGTTCCATTTTGCACACTCCCGGTGTTAGGCCCTACATGAAGAATTTGTAAATAATACGAATGTTTACAAGTATTACTAAACTCCGACTGCTACAATGTTCATCGAGGGCCACATACGGGTGAACAACAAGCGACTACTTCTCGTGGGCGACAACGACGACGTCCGCGCGGTATTCAAGGAAGGCTTAGAATCCTATGGGTTTGAAGTCGTTGCCGCCGCTAGCGTAAACGAGGCGTTGAGACTTATTTCTACGGAGAAATTCGACGTGCTGCTCTCCGACCTGCACATGCCGGATGCCGGGGATGGATTTACCGTGGTCAGCGCCATGCGCCACGCACACCCCAACGCAGTAACACTAGTACTCAGCGGCTACCCTGCGCTTCAAGAGGCTATGGCTGCCATGCTGCTGGAGGCTGACGAAGTCCTGGTGAAACCGGTGGGCCTGGCAGCGGTGGCCGAAATTATCCAGAAAAAACTCTCGAATCCTTCCGCTCGTAGGTCCATGAAGAAAGAGCGCGTCGCCGAGATTCTGGAGCGCGATGCGGAACCCACGATCCGGGATTGGATGTCCAAGGTAGAGCGAAACGAGGAATTGTCCGGCATCTCACTGAACTATCAGGAGCGCACCGGCCATCTTCCGCTCCTCCTCAGCGACCTCATCCGTCGCCTCCGCCTCGCTCCAAACGCCAAGCTTCCTAATTCCACCGCCGCACGCGAGCACGGGATTAGGCGGCGCAAGCAAGGTTACACGGTGGCTATGGCCGTGGAAGAGTCGCGCATCCTTCAGGTCAGCATCTTTGGTACTCTACAAAACAATCTTCGATCAGTGGATTTTAACTCCGTGCTGCTCGACGTGATGACCATCGCGGACGAAGTGGATTCCCAATTGAAGCAGGCCATGCTCGGTTTCACGGAGAGCCCGGCCCCCACGTCGGCAAGTCCGGCTGCCTAATCGCAGACAAGTTGATGACCACAATGCCCGGAAAACGCGGCGCTGGCCGGGCATCGCTCGTCTCCTGCTAGCGATGTCCTAAGCCGATCCATTCTAGCCGGTTGATTGCGATGCGGCAGGGCTGCTCTCGTGCCAGCGGCCTTTGTTCCCCGGCCGGCGCAGACCGCAACTGGTACGGGGCTTCAGATATTCGATAAGAGGCTAGCCGGAGATGGGACCGCTGGCGTATTAAATCAGTATTTCGCCGCGCCATCTTCCGCCGCGACTCGCGGAAGCTGTTCCGCCCTCAACTGTGGCCTCAACGAAAAAAACTTGTGTCGGCAAGGAGCGCAGCGTACGGCCGGCAGTTTCAACAACCGTCCCAGCATTGACAACCCCGGAACTTTCTCCGGCGAGATTCTCTGCAGCTCCAGGTTGCCGCAGATCCCGCATCGCGCATAAAAAAGATAGCGGAGAGGTATGGCTCGCGCGTGAAAGCGTATCTCACAAGAACGGCAACGCCACGGAACGACACCCACAGCGCTGAACAAATAATCGGAAGCGGACCGCCGCCTCGATCTCCGGCAAGGCGTGGCTTGACACGCAGGGCAGTGCATCGAAAGACTCAGGAGGGCCCTCTCCGCATGAGGATAGGGGAAGCGCCCTTTTTCGGCAAGAGGCGGTCGCCTGAAAGTCAACTAACAACGTACAATGGGAACCGTCATGGCCGACTACACAGCCGATCACGCCCGCGCTGGCATCGAAGCAAAATTGCCGAAGCTCGACACCTGGCCCAACCAGTATCGGGGCTACGTCATCACCACGCGTTTTCCGGAGTACAGTTCCGTTTGCCCGAAAACCGGCATGCCAGACTACGGCACCATCACCATTCAATACCTGCCGCACAAAGACTGCATCGAGCTCAAGGCTCTCAAGATGTACCTCCTCGCCTATCGCGATCTCGGGATCTTCTATGAAAACGCCGTGAACAAGATTCTCCATGATATCGTTGCAGCTGTACGCCCGGAGTGGTGTGTGGTGCGTGGCGAGTTTACTCCGCGTGGCGGTTTGACCACTTCGATCTTCGCTCGCTGGCCGGAGCGTTCCCCCAGCCGCAAAACCGGGGGAAAAGCCCGCATGCCGCGGGGCAAGTCTCGCTGACCGCGCCCATAGACATGGCGCGAGTTGCGGTAGATAATTTTAACCGG
The DNA here is from genome assembly GCA_013289825.1 of Acidobacteriota bacterium. GTDB lineage: Bacteria > Acidobacteriota > Terriglobia > Acidiferrales > UBA7541 > Acidiferrum. The sequence continues at coordinate 7,534 of JABCZF010000046.1, forward strand.
CATCCAGATCCCAGGCTGGAGCCATGATTGAGGAGGGGGAATGAGCATTTCTCCAAATGTGCCGAGTCCGGAAGAGTCTTATCGTTACGAGTCGACGGGAACACCGCGCTGGATCCCCGTGCTGTTTGTCGTGCTGTTCGTGGGCATAGCTGCGCTAGGTTACGTCGGCTACTCCGGGATTTCCCGGCTCGAGCAAAGCCTTGCCAAAGAGCAGGACCAGGACAAAGTCTTGACCGCCCAGCTCGAACAGGCCAATGCGCGTCTCGCCGATTTGAAGGGCCATATCGAAGTTACGGAACAGAAAGTCGGCATGACCGTCTCTGAGCTGGCTCAAGCCAAGAGCCGCGCGGAATCCATCCGCAAAGAACAGGTTGAATCGGATCAGAAACTCACCGCCCAATTGTCTCAAGTCAAGAAAGAAAGCCAGGAACAGATTGGCGCGGTAGCCACCGAAGTTGGCGGAGCGAAGAAGGATATCGAGGCGACGAAGAGTGATCTCGAAGCCACCAAGGGCAAGCTCGAGCGCGCCACCGGCGACATGGGCGTCATGAGCGGCCTCATCGCTCGCAACCACGACGACCTCGACGAGCTGAAGCGCCGCGGCGACCGCAACTACTACGAATTCACGATCACCAAATCCAAGAACGGGGAAAAGGTTGGGCCAACCCAGCTCACTCTCAACAAGACCGACCCCAAAAAATCCAAGTACACGCTCACCGTGCTGGTAGATGACCGCACCATCGAAAAGAGGGACAAAACCGCCGGCGAGCCCGTGCAGTTTTACGTTAAAGGCGCCTCGCGGATGGCTCCCTACGAAATCGTGGTTTTCGACGTCGGCAAAAACCAGGCCACCGGCTATCTTTCCACTCCGAAAGACGTGGGAGCGAGCGCTGCTGCACCTGCAGCACCGGCCGCGGCACCGGCTCCGACCAAACCCTAGGCTGGTCTCCGGCCGATCCCCGGTAGAAATCGCAAGCCCTGCTCCGCGTTCTGGAAACTTCGCGCGGGACAGGGTCTCTGTGTTTTCCACGGCCAGTCTGGGATGCCAGATCTAGCTATGCTTCTTTTCTCTCAATGCCGTGCGGCCCTTTTTACCGCTTGTGTTTTCTTTCTTGTGCCGCGCGCTCTTCCTCATCAATCGAACCAGTCGGCTCCCGACATTCGCGTCAGTGTGGACCGCGTAAACGTCGGAGTCGTGGTAACCGACTCTTCCGGACAATTCATCGGCGGCCTGCACCGCGAAGACTTCCATCTATTCGATAACGGCTTCGAGCAACCCATCACGGATTTCCTCAACGTCGACGAACCCGCTCAAGTCCTGCTCCTCATCGAAGCCGGCCCCGCCGTCTACCTTCTCGAGGGCAGCCACCTTCAAGCGGTCCACGCCCTCCTCGAGGGTCTCTCACCCGGCGACCGCGTGGCCATCGCCCGTTACAATGCGGCTCCCGAACCCATCCTCGATTTCACGCCGGACAAACCGTCTGCCGCCGCAGCTCTGGACCGCTTGCACTTTGATCTCGGCTTCGGTCAACTAAATCTCGCCTCCAGCCTGGCAACCGCTCTCGATTGGCTTGTGCGCCTTCCCGGCAAGAAATCCCTAGTCCTTCTCTCGACCGGCGTGGATACCTCTCCGCCGGGGGCCACGCAAAATCTCCTGGCGCGCCTCGAATCGAGCGACGTTCTCGTCCTGGCTATCTCTCTTGGCGGCGAACTCCGCGGTGCCGGGCCCGTCGATAAGAAGCATGCCAAGCGAGACCCGCCCCCGCCGGAAAAAACCCAAGCCGTTGCGGAAGCCTTTGCCGAAGCCGATCGAGAGCTAAAAACTATCGCGGAAGCCACCGGAGGTCGCGCCTATTTTCCCAGAACCGGAAAGGATTTCGCCGCTGTTTTCACGGAGATCGCCGAACTCGTCCGCCACGAATACAATCTGGGATTCGTTCCACCCGCGCATGACGCAAAGGTGCATTCGATCGAAGTTCGCGTCACCAGCTCTCCGGTAGCGACCTCCCCGAGTTTCGCCTCGAATGCCCCACCAAAGGAAACCTATCGCGTCGATCATCGCCAAGCCTACGCCGCCCCTCGAGCGGAGCAACCGTAAGTAGAATTTTCTTCTTTGGTTTTTTCTACGCGCCCGAAAACTCTGCGGCTGGCTAATTCTAGAGAAGTGCTATTCGAACTGCTTCAGCGTCTTGGCCATCTCCGTCAACTTCTCGTTCATCAATCCAAATATCGTTCCCGCCTCAAACGTCCCGTCCTGGTTTCGCCGCCCCGCAGCGCACTTCGTCAAAACCTCAATCCCCTGCTCCACCCTGCCCACCGGCCATATATGAAACTTCCCGGCCGCCACCGCATCCATCACGTCTTCCCGCAGCATCAAGTCCTCGACGTTGGACTCCGGCATCAGCACACCTTGCGTCCCGGTCAACCCTTTTATACGGCAAACGTCAAAAAACCCCTCGATCTTCTCGTTGATTCCGCCAATCGCCTGAATGTCTCCCTGCTGATTCATCGATCCTGTCACGGCAATATCCTGCCGCAGCGGCATTCCAGAAAGCGCCGAAGCCAAGGCATAAATCTCCGTGGAGCTCGCGCTGTCCCCATCCACTCCCGAATACGATTGTTCGAAGCAGATGCTCGCGGCCAGCGACAACGGCTTGTCCTGCGCAAACAGGCTCCGCAAGTATCCTGAGATGATGTGCACGCCCTTGTCATGGAACCGGCCACTCAAATTTGATTCACGCTCGATGTTGATGATCCCGGCCTTGCCGAGGGCTGCCGACGCCGTGATGCGCACCGGCTTCCCAAACGAATAGCCTCCAATCTCCAACACGCTCAAGCCGTTCACCTGCCCCACGCGCTCTCCGGTAACGTCGACGAGCAGCGTTCCTTCTTCAATCATCTCGCGTATCCGCGTTTCGATCAGGTTGTGCCGCTCCATCTTGGAAGCCAGCGCGTCCCTTACGTGCGCGGCACGCACCACCCTCTCGCCCGCAGCGGCTGCCGCATAGTGGGCCTCGCGTGCAAGGTCCGCAATATCCACAAACCGCGCCGTCACTTTATTCCGCCGCCCCGCTTTACGAACACCGTATTCGAGCATCGCGGCAAAGGCCCCGCGATCAAAAGGGTACAGCGCTTCTCGCTCAGACAGCGTGCGCAACCGCCCCGCATACTCCGCAATCACGCCGTCGCTCATAGGCATCTCTTCGTCAAACTCCACGCGTACCTTGAAAATCTTCTGAAAATCCTCCTCGTACTCGTAGAGCATCTCGTAGAGCTGCCGGTCGCCAATCAGCAGCACTTTGACGTTGATCTCCACCGCTTCCGGCTTCAAAGCGCTTCCACCGAACGGATAGAACATCTCCAGCGGCTGGATTTCCAGCCGGTTGTGATTCAACGTCCTTTTCAGGGCCCGCCAAACTCCCACTTCCGAAAGCGCTTCGAGCGAATACATGATCAAGAATCCGCCGTCGGCCCGCAGCAACGATCCGCCACGCAAATCCATGAAATCGCTCGTCCACCCGCCTCGCGTGTCATAAGCGCGCTGAATCGTTCCAAACAAATTCGCGTACGTAGGTGTCGTCTCAAAAATAACCGGCGATCCTTCATCGTCGCTGTGCGCCAAAATCACGTTCACGCCATAAAGGCGGAAGGGGTCCCGCTCGGGGCCGCCCGAGCCAGGCATTTTCGGCAATCCATCGGGCGTATCCTCCTCATGCTCACCCTCACCTTCGCGCTCCTTAAAAGGATCCAGATTGTCCAGCAGGTGATGCCGCACCTCTTCCAGATACTCCGAAACGTTCGTCCCAGGATATTTTTCCTTCAATTCTTCGATCACTCCGTCGACCAGCACGGAAGCCGCTTCCTGCTCCAAATAACTCAGCTCGCTCGCCAATTCCCGCGATAGCGTCAGGGTCTTCCTGTAAACAACCGTGAATTCCTGCCGGAACTGCTCGTACTTCCTCTCAATATCCTCGGCGACGGGGGACTCGAGCTTCCCTTCATGCACCATCTTCGAAATATCTTCAATCGGCACCATCTGGCCTTCGAGAACAGGAAAAATCTCCGGCAGCGCCACTGCGCCGACCTGCATGTGCCCCAACGCAAACTGCTCGCGCGCAATTCGCCGTGTAAAATCGTCCATCAACTCTTTTTCACGCACCGTAAATCGCTCAACAATCCGCCCCTTCTGCCTCTGGAAGGGCTCGCCCTCAAACACCTGCGGAATCCGCCGCCGCAAAAAATCAATTCCCGCCTGCATATCCTTCTTGAACGCGTTCGCCTGGCCGCGTGGCAACGAGAGTAGTCTCGGCCGGTCGGTAATCTTAAAATTGTTGACGTAGCAACGATCCAGGGAAGGTTTCGTCGGTGGGTGCAAGTCCTCGATCATCTTGGCGATGGTCCCGCCGCGGCTAGTTCCCGCCAATCCACACACAAACACGTTGTAACCTGGCGCCGATAATTCCACGCCCATCTTCAAAGCGCGCAGGGCCCGCTCTTGTCCAATGAATCCTTCGCGCAATTCCGCCTGCGCCGTGGTTTCAAACGGTATGCGCGGGAGCTCGCACCGCCACCGCAATTTCGTCGGCGCCAGCTCTGTAGGAGTCGCAGCGGGTTTTAAGTTCTTCGAACTCATCCGAGCCGGGTACTCTAGCACACCCATGCCGCGCCGACTGTAGTTTCCCCGTCAGCGTTTCCCAACGCGAAAGCCTTGCTCCCACAGTGGCCTAATTGGCCGCACCGGCTTAGTAGGGGGTGATCGAATTCGGGAACATGGAAGATACGGAGGCGGCGGATCACGCGCCCTTCGTCGCCAATTCATCTCTATGTTCCATATACACGCGGAACACCCCCATGGCTGCGGCCACAATCGTAGGCCCGGCCACAAGGCCCAACAATCCGAACGCCTCCAAACCGCCAAGCACGCCGATAAACAGCAAAAGTTCGTTTAAACGCGTGCGGTTCCGCAAAAGCATCGGCCGCACAATGTTGTCTGCCACCGTAGACACGCCGCCGCAAATCAGCACCACCAGCAAAGCCTTCCCCCAGTGTCCGGTTAACCCCAGCCACAGCGCCGCAGGCCCCCAAATGAGCGCCGAACCCACCACCGGCACCAGCGAAAAAAATGCGATCAGCACTCCCCAGAAAATCGGCGATGAAAGTTTCACCAGCGCGAACGATACGCCCCCCAGCACCCCCTGAATCGCCGCCACCAGCAAACCCACCGCCACACTCGCGAAGATTAACTCCTTGGATTCCTCCACCATGTCCGTCTGAATGTCTTCATCAAACGGCAGCAGGTGTTTCGCTCCGTGGACAATCTCTTGGCCATCTCGGAACATGAAGAACAACGCAAAAATCAAGATGAACAAATCCACGAAGAAACTCACCAGGTTCTTCAGCAACCCCGCAAATCTCGTTCCCAGAAACGAAGCAATCTTTTCCGCCGCCTGCTGCACGGGATCCGACATCTCAATCCCTCGCCACGATTCCGGCAGCCGCGTCCGAATCCATTCCTCGGCGTGCATCACCAATCCCTCATTCGGTCCCTGCCCATGCACTATCAGTGCGGTCTGCAGGCGCGCAGTCGCATCGAGCGCCTCCCGCGCCGTATACACCAGCACTATCAGTGCCGGCACGATCAACAGCAAGGTCACCCCCAAGGTGCTGGTCATGGCCGCCACCGAAGGCTTCAGTTTCCGCAAAAGTTTTTCGTGCAGCGGATAAAAGAAAATCGCAAGCACCGCGGACCACGCTAGCGGCACCAGGAACGGCTCCGCGATCAAAAACACGAAATACCCCAAAAGCAGAATCGCCCCGTAAGAAAGTACGGTAGTTAACTGGCTACTTGTTGTAGTGTTCGAAGGCGTGACGGCTTTCATGCGCGGTATATAATCTCTCAGACCCTTCTGAACCAGGTCTCTCTTGGCCAGTTGAGCAAACCAACTATGGCGTCGAATCCCACTCCGCTATCTTCCTACCAAATTCGTCTTCTTGCAGTACTTGCTTTGATCAATTTTGTCAACTTCGCCGACCGCCAGGTGGTGGTCCCGCTGCTCCCTCTTCTCCGCCAGCAAATGGGCCTAACAGACGCCCAACTCGGTTCCTTGCAGACCGGCCTTCTCATTGTCCTCGCCGTCGCCAGTATTCCCTGCGGTTTTTTCGCCGACCGCGCAAGCCGCACGCAAATCATCGCCGCCGGCGTGGCCATTTGGAGCCTCGCCACCATCGCCTGCGGTTTCGCCTCCTCCTTTATGCTGCTGCTGGTAGCGCGCGCCTTGATCGGCGTCGGCGAAGCCGCCTACGCTCCCGCCGCCCAGTCCATGATTTCCGATTCCTTCCCCTATCAACGCCGCGCCATGGCGCAATCCATCTTCGCTTCCGGTATGCTCCTCGGCGGAGCCGCCGGCCAAGCCTTTGGCGGCCTCATGGGCGAAGTCCATGGATGGAAATTAACCTTCATCATGGTCGGCGTGATTTGCATGGTTCCGGGACTCTTCGTCCTCAAGTTAGCCGAGCCTCCCCGCCGGCCCCGCTCCGAAGTAGTTCCCATTTTCAGTCTGCTAAGCGTCCCTGCCTATCTCGCCATGATTGTCGCCGGAACCTGCATCACCTTCGCCAGCGTCTCCCTGCTAACCTGGGGCATCGATTTTGCCGTCAACTACAAGGAATTCAGCCTTCGCGAAGCCGCGCTCTCTCTCGCAGTAGTGGCTCTTCTCTCTCTGCTGCTCGGGGTCCTCACGGGAGGCTTTCTCGCCGACCGTCTGCAGCGAAAGTATCCCTTTGGCCGGCTCATCATCATCGCCGCAGCTTTCCTGTTCGCCGCTCCTTTTGTCCTGCTGGCCATTCAATCCGACGAAAAGTGGGTTTTCCTCGCCGCTCTGTTCATCGGCGGCTTTTTCATGTCGTGGTATCACGGCCCGGTCACCGCCGTTCTCCACGACCTCACACCTCAGCGCGCGCATGCCACCTCCATCGGGGTGTACATGTTCGTCACACAATTGTTGGGAGCTCTCGGACCCCAACTCGTAGGAAAAATCTCAGACGCCAGCGACCTTCAACTCGGCCTTCAGGTAGCCGTCGCCGTTATGGTTTTCGGCTCGCTCCTGATGTTTCTCGTGATCTATTTCGTCCGCCGCGATGGCCTGCACCATCCACGGCTCGCCGCCTTCCACGTCGAACCCTGCGATTAGCCACCGCTTCATGGAACTCTCGAGAGGAGGGGCTGGCCCCGGCGGCTGCGGGCTATAAGGACTCGAAGCCATTTGCCGGATACAACTCTATCGACGCCTTCGAACTACTTGATTCCCACCAACGCAATCAACCGCAGCACGTCCGCTTCTGGCACATCATACAAAGGCCGCTCATCCTCTTCTTCAAGCCGTTCTCGCAAATACTCCGCCGCAACAAAACTCGCTTCCCGGTCCGTCAAGTCGCGCCCCGTCTTATCACGGAATTTCACAAACGCCGGGTGCGCCAATCCCACAACGTGCACTCCGCCGTCCACAAAAAACTTTGTATCGATCGTGTCGCTATGCCTGGTGGCCACGCCATTCCACATATGCGAAAAACGGCAGTGATAGAGCTTCCCGCTCAATTTCGAAGTCACTTCAAACGCCCCCACAAACTGGCTCATCGCTCCAGCATTTGCAAGTACCGGCCGTGTCGTCACAAGTTTCCCTCTTCTTCCTGACTTCCAACTTCTTTTGCTTCCGTCTTCTCTCGACCCTTCAGCCCGTAAAGCTTCGGCGTTTCAGGCCAGGGATATAAGGCCGCCTTGCTTTTCTGAATCCCACATCCAAAAATGAGTTCGTCCAAGAGACCTATGGGCGGGCAGCCCAGGAGTGAAGCCTTCGTGGTCCCCGCCCGAGATAAGGGCGCTGTGGGAGCAACCCACCGAAGCCCAGCCCGCAAAACCAGCGGGAGGTGGCCGTAGGAATCCTGCCCCTTCCGGCGGAGGAAGATGTCAATTCCTATCGACTCACCGCCGTCTCCTCTTGCGAATAATTCTGTATCGCCGCCGTCACCCCAGCCCCCGCCGGCGCCCGGTAACCCTGATCCTGCAACACTTTCTCGAGCGCCGCGAGAAACAGCAGCACGAACGGCTTCTGACTACAATAACCCATCAATCCCACCCGCCAGATCTTCCCCTTCACCGGTCCAAATCCGCCCGCAATCTCAATATTAAATTCCTCCAGCAGCTGATTCCTCACTTTCACATCGTCTATCCCGTTCGGAATCATCACCGCCGTAACCGTCGGCAAGCGGTCCGCCGGATTCTTGACCAACAACCCCATCCCCATCGCTTCAATACCTGCGATCAAAGCCAATTGATTCACGCGATGCCGCTCCCAGCGATTCTCCAAGCCTTCCTCCACCACAATCCGCATGGCCTCCCGCAAAGCATATATCAAGGAGATCGGCGGTGTGTGGTGATACAGCCGTTCCTTACCCCAGTAATTCATCGCCGTAGTCAAATCAAAATACCAGCTCTGCACCTTGGTCTTCCTTTTCCGAAAAACTTCCTCGGCCGCCGGACTCACGGTGATCGGCGACATGCCCGGTGGCGCGCTAATGGCCTTCTGGGAGCCACTAAAGCAAATATCTATCCGCTCCCGATCCACATGCAGCGGCACCGCCGCCAGTGAAGCCACCGTATCCACTACCAAGAGCGCGCCCAACTCATCCGCGACTCTTCGGTACGCATCGATCTTCGTCAACACTCCCGACGAAGTCTCCCCCTGCGCGAATCCGATCATCTTGATCTTCTTGCCCTGACCAGCCCGCCGCACATCCTCCGCATCCACCGGCAGACCGTAAGGCGCCTCCACCTTGATCACCTTCGAGCTGCCCCGCAACGCAATCTCAAACATCCGCTCGGAAAAAACTCCATTCACCGCCACAATCGCCTCATCCCCCTCTTCCAACGCGTTGAGCACCGAGGCTTCAATCCCGCCCGAACCCGACGCCGACAGTGGCATGGTCAACCGATTCTCTGTCTGAAATATCTGCCGCAACAGAATCTGCGTCTCGTCCATACAAGTTTTGAACCATGGATCGAGGTGTCCCACGAGCGGTGTCGCCAGCGCCCGGTACACTCGCGGGTCCACCGACGACGGCCCCGGCGTTAGCATCAACCGGTAGGGTGGATTGAGCTCGCCAACATGTTGCGTCATTGTCTCTGTCCTTTTTTTTCTTGCCTTACCACGCCGAAGCGCCCAGAACCGCTCATAAACGCATCCTTCAGAAGACACCCCCGAGCGCGGCAGGAACCCCAATTTTCGCCCAACGCCCCCACGTCCGCAACCGACAAATTGGCCGGAGCCGCAGCGGCGGGCCGCAATCCATCTCACGCCGCCGGTTTGCGCTGCAGCAATCCACCTGCGAGCAAGAGCACCGCCACGGTCGCAGAGACGTAGACGGGAAAAGATGGCCCCACGAAGTGAAGCAGCAGCACCGCATTCACAATCATCGTTGCCGCGCAAATCAGCACAATCCGGCCCCCGCCGGCCATCCCGCTTGCCACCATCGCAATCACGGCCAGCGCTATCATCTCACCCGAGAACGCCAGCCAGCAGCCTTTCAGGATCACGTCCAGTGGCGCCTTCATCCCGCCGTCCACGATCATTTTCTGGACGTCTGCGATTCGAAGACCATGCCCGATCCCTGTCAGCAACAAAACAATGCTCCCTATCCCCGTCAACCAATGCCCCGTTTTCATCCGCTATCCTCTCATCCGGAACTCCGCCGCGCGCCGGATTCTACACTTCCCGTTCCCTTATTGGTATTCGCCGCTCAACTCGATCAGCTTGAGCCTACAATATCCTGGATTCCACATTGGCACTGGGACTCTTTTGGTTTTTTGGGGGTTTATCTCCTTTCCCTGGTTCTTCATCCATCTGGTATTATTCGCCTGGCAAACGCATACTCAGCACAGCACCGAACGCTTTTCCGCTTCTGCGGTACCGAACACTACATCGCACGGCAGAGGATTCGCGCTGCAATGTCTGGAAAGAAAATTCTAGTCGTCGAGGATGATAATCTCCAGCTCACCACCCTCGCACGCCGTCTCAAGTCCGCCGGTTTCGAAGTCGTCGCCGCCCGCGACGGCTTGACTGCCATCAGCACGGCCCGCAAAGAACAACCCGATCTCATCCTTCTCGATCTTGGCCTGCCAGCAGGGGACGGCTTCGTCGTCCTACAACGCTTAGGGATGCTGATCAACACGGGCACCATCCCCATCATCGTCGTCAGCTCTCGGCCGCCCCTAGACAATCGCGACGCCGCTCTCAAAGCCGGAGCGATCGCCTACATCCACAAGCCAGTCGACATATCCGTGCTACTCAAAACCATCAACGAAGCCCTCGGCCTCTCCCCTACCGAACCCCCTCCGGAGCCTCCTCAACCGCCTCCCTCATCCCAGCCCTGACTCACGTCGGATCGCTATCTGCATTTTTTCTCGATGGAAAGTGACCCGCAACGGTGTATACCAATGATAAAATAGCCGCTGCTCTGACGGGGGGAAGGCATGCCTTACCTGCAGGATTCAGTTGCCAATCTCGAAATCTTTGAAGGAATTGTTCCCTGGATGTACTTGGACACAAAAGGATTCGTCACCGTCGCGGTCGGTGAACTACTCGCAAACCCGGCCAGCGCTCTGGCGCTCACCTTTGTGGATGCCAATAATCAACCTTCTACGCCGGATGCCATTCAAGCCGAGTATTCTCGAGTCTCCTCTCTGCCCCCTGGAAGATATCCGGCTGCTTTTTATCGCACACCTGCCTCGCCAACTTTGCCGCATCCAGTCATCGATGCGCTGCTCTTGCACCATCTCACTTACTTTGACACGCAACTCAGCCAACGCTTAGCGAATTACCTCACCTTTCCGGACCCCGCAAAGCTCGGCTTGCTCGATATGGTTTACAACCTCGGCGTCACAGGTCTGTTCCGGGGCTTCCCTACCTTTATGAACCATGTTCAAGACGAGAATTGGGCCGGCGCCGCCACCCAGTGCCATCGCAACGGCCCCAGTCTTCAGCGCAACGACTGGACCTGCCAGCAATTCCTCGCCGCCACTGCCGCTTCCGCGCCCCAGCAATCCCTTGCTGCCGCCGCTGCTTCAGCCCCGGCAAACACCGGCTCATAGGCCGGCGCTCCGCCCGCGTCGCTCGAAGCTGCTAGGAACTGTTTCCTGGTGATTTGACGGGCACGAATAACGGGGTCGTAAATCGCCGACAATCTCAAACTAATTGACGAGTCGTGCTGCCCGCAACACGATTCTGCTTCAAGGCCTCAGTTACCTTAGAGACCAGACTATCTCGGGAAAATGGTTTCTGCAAAAAGTAACTTCCTTCGAGAAATTCGTCATCGGCTTTATGAAACTCCAGATATCCGGACATGTAAATAACCTTCAGGTTCTTCCGGCTCGCTTTCAATAATTTAGCCAGTTCCGGCCCCCTCATATTGGGCATCACGATATCCGTTACCAGCACGCGAATCGGACCCGCACGCTTGGCCACCTCCAGCGCTTCCATGCCATCGCTCGCGGTCAGCACGGTGTACCCAGCCGACTTCATAAATTCCGCCGCCAACTCTCTCACGGCCTCTTCATCCTCGACAATCAGCACCGCTCCGGTGTGCTGAGCCTCATTCTTCGGTGCGCTCTCTTGCGATGGTTGATCCTCGGTCTGCTCCACGACCGGCAGATACACTTCGAATCGCGTGCCTTTCCCGGGTTCTGACTCCACCCAGATGCATCCTCCGCTTTGCTTCACCACTCCATAGACCGTTGCCAACCCCAAACCGGTTCCCTTGCCCAGTTCTTTGGTGGTAAAAAATGGCTCAAAGATTCGTTCCTTGGTCGCCGCATCCATGCCATGCCCGGTATCTTCCACACTGAGCCGGATGTAGTCACCCGCTAGCAGCGGGGTCCGGGTCTTGGCCGTCGCTTCATCCACGCAAACGTTCCGTGTTTCCACGATCAATTTCCCGCCCGTGGGCATCGCGTCGCAGGCGTTCACCGTCAAATTCATGATCACCTGTTCGATCTGCCCCGGATCTGCTTTCACCCGCCCCAGCGATTCCCCAGCCTTGAATGTAAACGAAATATCTTCCCGCACTAGCCTCTTCAGCAGGCTGCACATCTCCGCCACCAGCGCATTCAAATCCAAAACTTTCGGCTCCAGCACCTGCATCCGGCTAAAGGCCAGCAGTTGCCGCGTCAGCGACACCGCCCGGTTCGCTGCCTTCTCTATCTGGTTGGCATTTCGTTGCAACGGATCGTTGGCCTGCAACTTTTCTAGTATCAAATCCCCGTGCCCCTTGATAATGGTTAGCAGGTTGTTAAAGTCGTGCGCCACTCCCCCCGCCAGTCGCCCCACGGCTTCCATCTTTTGCGCTTGCCGCAACTGCTCTTCCAGTTGATGCTTCAGCGACTCGTCGCTCTTCAACGTCTTGCGCATGCGATCAAACGCACGCGTAACTTGCGCAACTTCATCCGAACCCTCAGCCACCACCGGATAGGAAAAATCAGCCTTCTCTAGCGCCTGAACCGCTGCCGCCAAACGCGCCAGCGGACGCGTGAATCTGTCGGAAATTGCAAATACCAGCACGCCGCCCGTCAGCACCGCCAAAATCCCCAATCCTCCAAGCAACTGGTTCTGTTTCTCCAGGTAGGCCAATGAATCGTTGTACGATTTCAAAACAATAATGCTTACAGGCTTCGCGCCCGCCGTCAGCTCAATGGCGCTGGTAAAAAATCGCTCGCCGTCCAGCGTCACTTGCTCTTTCCAAGGCCCGGCCCCCAGTTGCGCGGCGAATTGCTGCTCCTTGAAAAGTGGCAGCGTGCTGGCCACAATATCGTTGCCAAAGCGAAACGCCACGTGACTCGAAGAAACCCGCCGAAGCTCGGTGGCTTCCGGATCGATTCCGCGGCCCACAATCACTGTCCCTAACAGATTGTTCTTCGTCGGTGGGACACCGTAGAAAGGTTTCAGCACCACCTGATAAAGTCGTGTCCCGCTATACCACCATCCCGTGCTGCTGCGCTCTTTGAGCGCGTGGGTCAGAGCTTCCTGCGCCGTTGCCAGCGGAAATTCATCCATGGTGGTATGCAGCGCCACGATTCTTCCGCCCGCGTCTGCCAGCACCATCAGATCGCACTCATCCGAGTGCCAGGGGTCTTTTCCCACGTCTTCGATCGCGGCGGGGTCTCCGTTTCTCATGGTTACGAGCGACGCCAATAAGTCGGCCTTACGCAGCAGCGCCACTCCATGCCCGTGCTGCAGCACCTGAAACGTCACCATGGCATTCTGCGATTCTTCCCGGATTTCCCTCTGCACTCTGCCCTCAGCCGTCCGTCGCACGATCAACAATGTGGCCCACGTCAGGCCCGTGGTCACCACGGCCAGCGACAGCATGAATTTTGTACGAAGTCTCAACTCGGTCCTCGCATTGCCGTGCTTCGACAACTACGATCACAACGCCCAGCGCTCTTCGGCTTGTCACTCACACTAGTATTCCCCCACGTCCTAAGGGAATAGCCCTACAGTACTAGCGTTCTAGCGCAGCAAGTGCCCCTCCCCAGTCTCCTGGGTCCCTATCCGGGGTGCTTTATGCGCAGACTGACCGGCACCTTGGCCTGAAGCTAATTCATACTGATACTGTTATCATTTGACTCCGATTTTGGCGCGAACTAGTGATACATAAGAAGAGGCGTGTTCGCTTATACATCCTCGGCATTAATCGCGGCATCTCTGAACTTATCTCTCCACCAGATCTCGAAATTCGCGAGGAGAACATAAGCATGACACAGACGGCAACAGAGTTGGCCTACGGGGCGGCACTCCCGGTGCTTTCTTTCTTACTCGCAGTTCCGTCGCGGGCCGGGGACGCTAGCAAGGTTCTCTCCGGCGTTTTCATCAACGCCTGCGGAGCCGTCGTTCCCGGCGCCAAAATCTCCCTCAAGAACGAAATTCCCGTCCACGTCGAAATGACCTGGCAAAGGCTGAAATAACATGATCACGAATCGCTTGCTATTTGCGGCTTTTTTGACCTGCGTCTTCACCATCTCGCTCGACGCTCAGGACGCAGTCTCGCCCTCCGCTCCTGCTTCGCCCAATGAGACCATCCCTCTCACCGTCCCCAAAGGCACCGCCGTCCAAGTTGTTCTCGACAAAGAACTCAAAATCCAAAATGTCGGTCAGTCCGTTCACGGCCGTGTCGCCGAACCTGTCTATGCTTTTGACAAACTCGTTGTCCCGGCGGGAACCGAGGTTACTGGCCAAATCACTCAACTCGAAGGTGTCTCTAATGGGAGACGCACTCTGGACGCATTGAATGCCGATTTCACTCCTTCTCGCAAGGTCCAGATCGAATTCCATGATCTCCTCCTCGCCGACGGCCGCCATATCCCCATCCACACCACCGTAACTCCTGGCTCCGGACAAGTCATCCAGTTCGTCACCAACACCGCCGGCGAGAAAAAAAAGACCGTAAAAGACGCGGCCTCAGAGAAAGCCGACCAAGCCAGGGAAGATGCCAAACGCCAGTGGGACGACGCCATGAGGCAGGTCCATGAGCCCGGCAAGCTCCACAGAATAGAAAGATATGCCGTCGCCCAGCTTCCTGTCCATCCCCAATACATCGACGCCGGAACCGTCTATTTCGCCGAGCTCGCCGAGCCTCTCGATTTTGGCACCGAGCCTCTGACTCCGGAAATTGCCGCTTCGCTCACCATGCCGCCCCCCACCGGCAGCTCCGTCCACGTACGACTTATGACACCACTGAGCTCCGCGACCGCGCAGCAGGGCCAGGAAGTCGAAGCCGCCCTCTCGCAACCGCTCTTTGACGGAAACCGTCTGGTCCTTCCTCAGGGCAGCCGCCTGAAAGGCTCCGTCGTTCAGGTTCGACCCGCGCGTCGCCTCAGCCGCAATGGCCAGCTCCGCATGGTCTTCCATGAACTTGTCTTACCGGATGGCCTGGCGCAAAAAGTGGAAACCACGTTGGCGGGCGTTCAGGCCGGCAAGGGCCAGGATGTCAAGCTCGACGCCGAGGGCGGCGCCGAAGCCAACTCTCCCAAGACGCGCTATCTGGCTACTGGAATCTCCGTAATGCTGGCGCTGGCCTCAGCTCATACGGACGGCGACCATGACGCCCATGCCGGCGATGTTGGCGGCAACAGCGGCAATCGCGTAGCCGGCGGCGCCGGTGGTTTCAAACTTGTCGGCATCGCCATGGGCGCTTTCGTTCATTCGCAACCGCTCGGCATGGCCATGGGCGCCTATGGCGCAAGCGTGTCGGTCTATTCCCATTTCCTGGCCCGCGGACGCGACCTCGTCTTCCCGAAAAACACCGCCATGGAAGTGGCCATCGGCCCCCGTCCATCCGGCCCCTCTCGAGACTCTAGAAAGCCCACCGATCTCAAGAGAGAGAACCCCGGCCCAAAGACCTGAAACTAGTCGCTCTCCCCATAACTCACGCGATTCTCTCCGTCCTGGTAACGTTGCGCGGCTCATCGAGCAAGACATCCACCCGTCCGAGAAATCGCACCGTATGCGCCAATTCCGCGTGCCTCTCGAACGCC
>JABCZF010000047.1 GCA_013289825.1 Acidobacteriota bacterium
AGCCTTGGACGGCGCCCGTGTTAATGGCTGGCGTGACCGCGCTGCAGAGAATGTCAGCGTCGGGGTTGCAGGCCGTGCGAAGATCGACCGTTTGTCCCGCGACCTGCCCATTCTGTAACTGTAGTGCCGTATAGAGGCTGCCGCCAGACACAACCCGATTCTGCCGCGGGCGGACATACAGTTGCCCGACCATGCCCATCTGCAAGTGCTCAGGAGGCGTGATGTGGCAATGCCAGAAGTACGTGCCGGCGTCCGGGGAGAGATAGTAATACGTGAAGCTGCCGCCGATGTTGATGGCCACCGAAGCGTCGGGCACGCCGTCAAAGAACGCGGAGGCGTTGGGATACCCGTGGAAGTGAATCGTGTGCTGCTCGAACAGGTCCGGCCGCATGAGCATGCCCACGTTGGTGAGGGTGAGAAACATTTCGTCGTCCTCATCGAACGCAACTAATGGCGCCGGGATGTTGCCGTTCATGACTCCGACGTCCATGATTTGACGCGGATCCACATGCCCGTCCAGGCACGGGGCAACGCAAGTACCGCTGGCTATCGCATCAAGGTCCGGAACCAACCCCACCGCACCGTTCCACGCAAACGTCGAATGATTTCCCGGCGAGCCCCCGCTGGTCGCTCCATCGGTCATGGCGGGATCACCGGGTAGCAGCGTGCCCGAATAGACCGTGTTGAAGACGTTCGGGAATTGTGTGCCGGGCTGGCCGTTCGCGATGTCCGCCAGCCCGGACAAGGGCCCGAAGGAGAACATGAACGTCTGCGTCCCATCGGCCATCGTCGAATAGCCGTCACCGCCTGAGACTTGCTGGCACTTGATCGCGCCGTTCACGTTCCCAGTCGGAGCCTCAAATCCATTCAGGTTGAGCGCAAGTGTCGTCGGACCGGTGTAGGGAGGCTCAGCACTGTTATTGTTGAGGGATGACGGGTGCGTGATCGTGCTGGTGGGACATTGCACCCGGAATGACTGGGCGTTAGCAGGCAGTGCCACCAAACAGACCAGCACCACCAGGAATAACGGAGTACTCCACTTTCTGCTCGCCATTTCGTCTCCTCTCCTTCTTCGCCAGGGCCTAATCGCCGTTACTGCGGACCTAGCGACACTACGTTCTCTCTTCAAAAAGAAATTGATGGAACCCGTCTAACATCCGGGAGCACTTGATCCTCGCGCCACCGTCTTGTGCACGTATAATTAGTTCAATTCAGGAGTGGGTTCATTGTCGGGGATCAGGCTATTGCACAAGATTGCAACACGTTATTCTGAAGGTAGATGTCAGATAATCTTAAGGAATTAGTTAGTTTCCATGGAACCTAGACAAGGCCATTTTAGTAGGCAAGCGTGAAACACATCTCAGCTACTGCGAGAATGGAGACAGAGTGCGCAGGGTGGCGGGAAATTGATCACAGATTCGAGTTTCTCCCGGATGGCCCGGTGCAGCTCATCGCTACTGAACAACGGCTGGGAAGTTGACTGGAGGCAGCGCCGCTCGAAGCGAATTGCCGACCTGTCAAAGGAAAGGGAACACGCGTGATCCACAACCTTCGTCCTCGACATATCCGCACACGCTTAACCCTTTGGCATATCTTTGTGCTAGCGAGCGTGCTGGCGGTCACCTGGAGCTTTACGGCCTTTTTTCTGTTTCTTCAATTGCGCGAGCAACTGACTCACTACGCAGTTCAAGAAATCGAAAACGTGGAGGGGCTTCTGTATTTCAACGCCGGGGGGAAACTGGATCTGCGGGAGGACTATCACAAACACCCGGATTCCAAGCGTTTGCTGGACCGATTATTGGAAATTCGTTCGCCTGAGGGTAGCGTCTTGTATCGCAACGAGCGGCTCGGCAGCCGGTCGCTCGGAGGTAATCCACTTCCCGACGAAGGCGAAGATCAATTCTCTCCGCGATCGACGCGCCTTGATGATGGCACGCCTGTCCGGATGGTGAGCCGCCGCTGGCCGCTGGACGGTCGTCCCCTGGTGATTCGCCTGGCCTTCAGTGAGGAGCCCATTCGCGCACGCATTGAGGAATTGGCCTTGGCCTCGGCGTTTGTCCTGCCAATTGCGTTGATCTTGGCAGGTCTGGGAGGATACCTACTCACTCAGCGCGCCCTGGGGCCATTGCAGGAGATGGCCCGCCGTGCGGATCGAATCACATCTGAGCGGCTTAATGAGCGTCTCCCCAATGACGAGGTTGGCGACGAACTGGGGCAGCTCGCAAGAGTTTTTAACCACTTGCTGGCACGACTTGAGCAGTCTTTCGAGCAACTCCGTCGCTTCACTTCAGATGCGTCTCACGAGCTGCGCACACCGTTAGCGTCACTCCGGAGCGTTGGCGAGGTTGCGCTTCAGAAGGACGGCTGCCGCGAAGAATACCGCGATGCCATCGGAAGCATGCTCGAGGAAGTCAAGCGCCTAACTACTCTGATCGATAGCCTGCTCACGATCTCGCGAGCGGACGCTGGATGCATCCAACTGCATCCGACCATATTCCGTGTCATGGATCTCGCGCGCCAAGCAGCCGGGTTTTTCGAAGTCCTCGCTGAAGAGAAGGGGCAGCACATCACCATTGACGGCAGTGAAGGTGTGAGTATGAAAGGCGATCGCGTGTTTCTCATGCAGGCTCTCGTAAACATCATCGATAATGCCGTGAAATACTCACCCGCCGGCGGGACAATACATGTCCGAGTCTATTCTGAACAGGCTGGAACGATTCGCCTGGAAGTCGGAGATAGCGGTCCGGGGATAGCACCTGAACATGTGGACAGAATCTTCAATCGCTTCTATCGGGTCGACAATTCCCGGTCGCGTCAGGCAGGCGGAACCGGCCTTGGGCTCGCGATCGCTCAGTGGGCCGTCCGAGTTCACGGCGGGGACATTGAGCTCTTGTCTACACCCGGGAGTGGCTGTACGTTTCGGATCTCCTTGCCAGCGCCGATCACCTCTGCTTCATTCTAGTACGTTGTCATCACCATCTTAGTTACCCATCGGTTGGGAACAAACATGAGGGTTAGTTGACCGCCAACGAAACGGTATTCGCCGCTTCCGTAGGTCTTCAGCGCCAGACCGTTATGGGACCAGAACTGTCTCTTGGTGCGAAAGCGGTGCGGTGTCTGGATCAATGCAACCAGGAGTGCTGCGCAGGATGGGACCGATCGAAGGAATCTGACGCAGCAATTTCACCGCGAAATAGTTCCGGCTTTCAGTAAGCAGCTCTCGCCTAGTTGCTGACGCTGGGCCGCTAAGGCATCGAACTGCTGATGGTAGAATTCGGCGCGACGGCACTCCAGGTTCGGCAATCCTCGTCAGCCATTCTGCTCGATAACGGAGTGCGTACACCTTCCGTGCAGCGCATGCAGTTCCTGGGCACCAAGGGGCGCATCGAAATCGAAATACCATTCAACGCGCCGAACGACCGGCCTTGCCGAATATTTGTAGATGACGGGCGCGATGTTTTCGGCGGCGGCGTGAGCACGGAAACTTTCCCGATCTGCGATCAGTACACCATTCAGGGAGATATTTTCTCGCGGGTGGTGCGAGGAGAGGGCGAAGTTCCGGTTTCGATCGAAGACGCCATCGGAAACATGGCCGTCCTGGAAGCGGTCTTCCGTTCCGCTGAAACCGGAAGATGGGAGAGGCCGCTGGGGTTTAGACGCCAGTAGAATCTGGTGGGGTTCGGCGCTGCGATACCCATTCGACCGGCTTGACCGGACCTACCACGAAGGCCCAGGATATCGCTCCGCCCAGCAGCACACCCGCGGTCACTGCAAACGCCCAGAAGAAGTGCCCGGTGCGTTCGACGACAAATCCGGTCAGCGCAGGCGAAACAATTCCAGCAAAATTGCCCACAAAATTCTGAAGACCGGTCCATTTACCAGCCGCCAGGGGCCCCGCCAGCGTTTGCGTGATGGCCCAAAGATTTGAGGTGCACAGTCCCGCCCCAGCGCAAGTCAAAAAGAGGAAAAGCGTAGCGAGCCGGGAATCAAATGCGAAAACTGCCACCGCAAAACAGAACAGGGAGCCGAGCGCCAAGCCCAGGGCAGTGAAGGTCTTGCGCACGCGAGTCGGGGTGCCCCCGTGAGCAATCCAAAAATCGGAGATCCAACCGGAGAGCAATGCGGAAAGCGCAAGAATGAGATATGCCGCGCCGCCAATTCCGCCCATTTTCTGCATGGAAAAATGTCGCTCATGAACGAGATAGCTCGGCAGCCAGGTGAGCAGGAAATAGGAAAGGTAGTTGTAGGCAAATAGTCCGCCAAACGTGCCCCACGCCGAGCGATGCTTGAGAATCTCTCGGATGCCGGGAGTGCAGGCGGTGGATGGAACTGCCAAGCCGGGACCCCTGGGCATCCATTTCGCCCATGGCAATAGCCATAAGAGACTGAGAAGACCGAGCCCGATAAAACACGGCCGCCAGCCGTAACGCGCCATGAGCATCGCGCCGAAAAATATCCCAAACGCGGGTCCGGAAGCGATGCCTGAAGAGATGAATGCATTCGCCCGTCCACGCAGAATCTCCGGGCAGTGCTTTGCGAGAATCTTGCTGTAGGAAGGGAACGCCACCGATTCTCCAGCGCCTAGCAGGAGCCGCAAGGCCAACAGCACCAGGAAGCTGTGAGCCATGCTCGTGGCTGCGGTGGCTGCTGACCAAACAAGAAATCCCGCGGCGAGAACCCAATTCACGTTGTAACGGTCCACCAGCCACCCAGAAAGAATTTGAAAGCCGGCGTACGTCCAGAAAAAGGAGGAAAGCAAAATCCCGAGTTGCGACGGAGAAAGCCGAAGCTCGTCTTTCAGTGCCGGTGCCGCGATCGAAAGGCTTCCCCGGTCGATATAGTTGATGAAGACGGAGATGGCCAAGAGCGCGACGACGGGCGAAAGACTCTTGGAAGGGCCTCCCGCTTTTGGTCCGCGACTGGATGCAGCAAGTGAACCCGGCATCGTTAGAGGTCTCCCGTCGAGCAAGCAAAATGACAAGAAACGGCCTTCCGGGCCGCAGGGGACTGTATCCATTCAGGTCCTGCGCGTCCACCAGTCGGAAGGCTCGCGCGTACTTTGGAAGTGTGGCTCGCCATGGTGGGTCGGCGATCTAACTCAAATGTCCGCTCGGCCGCTTCTGGGAACTCAGAAAATAGAGAACCAGCGCGAAGGCGTTGGCGACCACCACCACGAAAACTGTTTTGAGCGTGTAGGCGGTCACGTTCGCCACGGGAATGATCGGAAACACACATAGGACGACAAAAAGTAACGTCACTATGAATCCTGATCCTGCAGCCAGTCGCAACCACAAGCCTGGCCGCAAGCCCAGCTCTTTCGGCGAAACCAGAGGGATCAGAAACATGACCAGGTAGGCCAGCCCGTAGAACGTCCAGGTCCAGATCTGAAGCATCGCAAAGGCCTCCTGATTTCCCACCCCCAACAACGCCGCCATGCTCGCCGCAATCGCCACGCCTCCCATGAACAGGATCGAGTTGACGGGAGTCTTGTAGCGCACGTGGAGCTTGGTGAACCAGTTCGGAAGCATGCTGTCCCAGCCGGCAACCATAGGTAGGCGGGCATTGGCACTGAAAAGCAAAACGTAGGTGCACAGATAGTTTGTCAGAAGCAGGAGGATCACGACCGGCGCGACGACGGCTGCTCCAGCTCCAAAAGAGCCGAATCCTATACGTAGCGCTTGCGGTATGGGGCCGATGATGTCCACGTTTTCAGGCGAAACGAATGTCAGGATCGAGCTCGTCCCGGTAATGTACAGCAACGCGATAATCGGGATGGCCATCAGGGTAGCGCGGGCGATGTTGCGAGCGGGACTGCGGGATTCGCCGGCAAAAATGGTGACGGTATCGAAACCGGAAAGCGCCCCAAACGTCATTTTGGCGAAAACGCTCAGGCTGAACAGAGTCAGCGGAGGCAGCACCAGCCGAGCCGGATGGTACTCGCCGAGAGTGCCCCGCCAGAGCAGCGCAAACGGCAGCGCGGCAAGCACGGTAATAACCAAAACCGTAAATATACTCCCCGCATTGCTTATCCATTTGCCCAGTCGCAGCCCTAATCGAGCAACGAGCATCATGCCAGCGATGGATACCAGAGATGTCGCGATCAAGATTTTTTGATTGGAAGCAATCCACTCGACTTTGGGACCGGCGGCGTAGGTGATGTATGTCGTGGTGAGCAACGCGGTCTGCGATACCTGCACGGTGCAAGTGAGCCAGAGATTCCAAGCCACCAAAAAGCCTATCCAGTCGCTAAACGCAATCCGCGCCCATTCGTAAAGCCCTCCTTCGAGGGGCATCAACCTGTTCAGATGGCCGACCACGAATGCTTGCGGAATAAAAAAAAACAGAAATGCCATTAACCACAGGAAGACATGCGCTGGTCCGGCCTTGACTGCAGTTCCAAAGAATTCGGGAACCACCACTACAAGAATCTGCGCCAGAAGCAGGTCGCGGATTCCGAGTTCCTTGCGAAGCTCGGCGCTGTGCCCAAGGTCTCGCTCTCGAACGGCCGTGAGTCGGGTGCCGGCGACGGTTGCCAAGGTTCAGTAGCACCTTTTCTGTCGAGGTAAGTGCCCACGAGCCGAAATGTGTGCGCTAGTCTGCCTTGAGTTGAGAGCGGAAACAATGCCTTTGGTGAGGGACCGCGGTATGGATCTAAAGCAGGAAGGATGGTGATGGAATTAGCGTCCTCGCAAGCCAGCGAGGAGAGCGGCGACCACCCGCGCTGGTGCATAGAATGCGAGTAGCAGCAGAGAAGCGGCACCGTAGATGGCTAGCCTTAGTCTCATGTAAGTAAGAACACTTTCGAGCACAAAATGTTGCGGTGTTCCTACCCACCCAGGGAACCACGGCCTCCTATTGCAGGGTCAGATCACCCGCCCCAACGTGTGCGTGCAAGTGGTATCTGCCGTTGCCTTCCTTATGGAAAGACCGGAACAGCCCTCCGTGGGACTCGCCAAACGGGCTAGCTTCCAGGCCTCCGGAGTAAACCGAGGCATCCACGCGGGAGTAATCGCTGGGGTCGCCGACTTCGATAATCAACTCGCCCGCGTGCAGTTCCGCATCCTTATCCCCGGTGACATGCTGAAGCTCGAGGTTTCCGGCAGACATTCGAACGTACAATCCGGTCTTCCGAGGCACTTCGATAGTGACCTCGAGATCGTTCCTAGGTCCCCCGCTCACGGTCAAATCCCGAGAGTTGTTAGACCCTTCCAGCTGCACTCTCATATCGCTGGCTCGGTAGGCATTTCGCCCGGTGATCCGTACCGTGATTCTGTTGTCCGACCCGCCGACAATATGGAAGTCGCCCGAACGGAGGTACATCCGCAGCTTGCCACCCGAATTGAAATCCGCCGTAAACGGATGATTTTCAATATCTTTGACGTCGAGTTTGGTCTGGGCCGCACCTGAAGCAACGGAAAGCGCCAGCGCGGTCGCCAGCAAGAAAGGAGTACGCATGGACACACCTCCGAACCTTATAAGTTAAGTAACGAAGTTTCCGCCTGAAATGTTTCCCTCGGAACGAGATTTATTAGGAACCGGCCCATGAGCATCGCCGGCCAATTAGGTTTGACGAAAGGAGAGACCATCCATCTGGGCGACTTCGTAGTGCCGCACCCGGCGATCGTAATCCGTCAGCAGGGCGCGAGCCTCGCTAGCCACAACGGCTGTTTCTCTGTCGGCGCCGGCAAAGGCATCTATGGCCTCCAGGGATTGCCAGACCGTTGTCACCAGGATCTCGACCGCCTCGTCATCGGACCGGATAAGGACGCTCGAGGAGATGTATCCATGGAAAGTCCGGAGCGACGGCAGAACGGTTTGGCAAAAGTGTTCCAAGTATCGGGTGCATTGAGTTTTTGTAGTTCGCGCTGACCAAAGACGGGCAATCATTCCGGGGAGGCTCCTATTGGTTTCCGACGACAACCGTCCACGGCCGAATTTCCCATCGTTTCACCAAGCCGTTGCGGACGTAAGGATCCTTGCGGACAAATTCCTGTGCTGGCGTGTCGTCGCCACACCGGAAAACAAGCAGCGCCCCGTCCGGCGGGTCGGCCAGCGCCCCGGCGAGAAGCAGTTCGCCTCGAGAGTGAGCTTCACGTGCAAGACCCAAATGCTCCTCGCGATAGGCCGCGCGCTCGGTGATAAAGCCTGGCACCACTTCACGATAAAAAAGTGCGTAGTAACCCATGGGCGTCTCCTCTTCCATGACAGCTGAGAACCAAAAAATTAAACGCGGGCGAACGCCGTGTCGAACACAGAACAACCGATCCTGGCGGGGTAGCAGGAGAGCAGTGTGGCGGAATGGGCTAGCCTCCTGCGATGGAGGGAACTAGCAGGACGCGGTCGCCTTCCTTCAGCGTACATCCCTCGCCGCCAAGAAAACGAATGTCTTCTTCATTGAGATAGACGTTGAGGAACTGGCGAATCTGCCCCTGTTCGTCGCGAACATGGCGCGACAGGGCCGGAAACCGCGTGGTTAAGTCGTTCAATGCTTCGGCGATGGTCGCCGCACTACAATCGATTCTTGGCGTGCCGTCCGTAAAGCGGCGAAACGCCGTCGGAATTTCGATGGTGACTGGCATGTCTTCTGCTTCTCCTTACTTGGCCGCAGCGGCAGCGGCAAACTGGTTGTCGAGGTAGGCTTCGAACGCATCAAGCCGCGGTGCGATAGCTTCGGCGAGGGGAAATTCCGCGGCAATAGCATCGGTGGTCTTCAGCCCGTTTCCAGTGATACAAACGACGGTTGTCTCCGCGGCCCCGATGCGCCCCTGGCTGATGAGTTTTTGCGTCACGCCGGCGGTCACGCCTCCGGCCGTTTCCGTGAAGATGCCTTCGGTTTCCGCCAGTAGTTTGATGGCCGCGACAATCTCGGGGTCAGAGATGTCTTCCGCCCAGCCGCCGCTTTCACGGATCAGCTTGATTGCAAACGGCCCGTCGGCCGGATTGCCGATGGCCAGCGACCGCGCAATGGTGTTCGGCTTTTGCGGCTCGAACCGTGCGAGGTTGCGCTTCACGCCGTCGGAAATCGGCGAACAGCCGGTAGCCTGCGCGCCAAAGAATTTCACGGGCTTCGCTTCCACCCAACCCAGTGTCGTGAGTTCCTTGAACGCTTTGGCAATTTTTGTGATCAGCGAACCGCCTGCCATGGGCACCACCACATTGTCCGGCAACCGCCAGCCCAACTGCTCGGCGATTTCGTAGCCATGCGTCTTCGAGCCTTCCGAATAGTAAGGGCGCAGGTTGACGTTCACCAAGCCCCACTTGAAGCGGTCGGCAATCTGCGCACAAAGCCGGTTCACATGATCGTAGTTCCCGTTGATGCGCACAATGCGCGCCCCGTAAACCGCGGTGTTAAGAACTTTCGCGGGTTCGAGATCGGCGGGAATGAACACGCACGCGTCGAATCCTTGTTGCGCCGCCTGTGCGGCCACGGCATTTGCCAAATTCCCGGTGGAGGAGCACCCCACGGTCTCGAATCCAAATCGCCGCGCAGCGACCAACGCCGTTGCCACGACGCGGTCCTTAAACGACAGAGAAGGGAAGCACACCGCATCGTTCTTGAAATAAAGATTGCTGATACCCCAGTGCGACGCGAGCTTCCGCGAAGCAACCAGCGGTGTGCCGCCGACAGCACTAGCCGGCGTGACATCCCCGGCGAGCGGCAACAGTTCCCGATAGCGCCACATATTAAAGGTTCGGCCAGCCAAGTCTTCGCGGCGAACTTTTTTCCCGAGAGAATCGTAGTCGTAGGAAACTTCCAGGGGCGAGAAACAGTCTTCGCAGAACGACTTGGGCGAATTCCCCCAGGTTTTGCCGCATTCCCGACATCGCAGTTCGTATAGATCGGACATCGCTTCACCTTTCATGGCGCCATAGCGCGAAGACCGTTGCGACCCGAGGCGCACAAGCCTCAGCATCAACAAATCACATGGATTTCGATTAGGGCAGCAGGGAGGTGGAACGAAAAACCCTCCGTGCCAAAGTGCTCGGAGGGTCTCAGAAATTCTTCTGGGATACTCTACAGCTCTTTAGCAGTTTTTTACGTGGAGCAAGTTGCCCTAAATCGCCACGTGTCGCCGCAACCGCAGCTTCTCTATTTATCCTAGATACGAAACCACTTGTCAAGTCCTTCCTAAAGACGCAGTCAGTTGTGCCTTTTCGGGCAATTCCGACATATTTCTGACAACAAAAGGACGGGTTCCTGCGTCTAACGGTTAGAGATTATCAAACGAGCGGCCACAAAACATACCCTCGGATCCCCGTCCCTCGGGACAGTGACGAACCCGGCGCATCAATTTTCCGGTACAACTGTCCTTTATTTGCGGTGTTATACTTACTCTGGGTTTTGCCAGGCGGTCCATCTAAACCGCGTTCGCGAAACCTCTAACTTGGGATCCGAGGCAGTTGCGGCCGGAAAATCTAGGAGCAGCGACATGGGCGAGCAAGTAAAGGAACTTCTTAATTGGGCACGGCGCCGCAAAATCATGGCGTCGTTTTTTGTAGCATTCACGCTCGTCACCGGAATCATGATCGGCTCGGTTATTTCGGGCCGCGTTTCCGCGATGAAGTCGTTCAGCGGCACGAATGCGACTCCTCTCACCGTGCCAGACCCTATTCCTTCAGCAAGTTCTTTTTCCACCATTGTGAACCGCGTGGAACCAGCAGTCGTCAATATCGCCACCACGCAAGTTCTCGAGAAAAAGCCCAACTCCAGAACGCATCGCGCGAAGCCCGCTAACCCCAACACCAACCCCGACGAGGACAACGATCCCATGCAGGATTTCTTCGACCGTTTCTTCGACGGCCGCCAGGACGGTCCTCCTCAAGCGGAGCGTAGCCTCGGTTCGGGCGTCATTGTTGACAAGCGTGGCTACATCCTGACCAACAATCATGTCATCGAAAACGCCACTAAGATTCAGGTCCAGCTGAACAACGACACGGCGCGTTACACCGCCAAGGTTATCGGCGCGGACGACGATACGGATTTGGCGGTAATCAAAATCGAAATAAACAGAGATCTGCCCACCGCCAAGCTGGGCAATTCGGAAGGTGTCCAGGTGGGGGACTGGGTCCTCGCCATCGGCAGCCCGTTCGGTCTGCAAGCCACGGTAACCGCGGGAATCATTAGCGCGAAAGACCGCGGCGGCCTGGGCCTCGCCAAGCAATTCCAGCGCTTCCTGCAAACCGACGCAGCTATCAATCCAGGCAACTCCGGCGGCCCGCTCGTTGATTTGGCCGGACAAGTCATCGGTATCAACACTGCCATCATTACCGGTAGCCGAGGCTACGAAGGCGTAGGTTTCGCGCTGCCCTCGAACACCGCGATCACGGTCTACAATCAGCTCATAGCCAACGGCCGCGTCACCCGCGGCTCCATCGGCGTCAGCTTCCTTGAAGATCTAGGCACCAATCCCATCACGCTGAAATCCTTGGGAGCGCCGTATGGCGTCGTGATCATGGGCGTGGAACCGGGCGGCCCCGCGGAAAAGGCCGGACTCAAAGGCGGCGACGTTATCACCACGGTGAACGGCCAGCCCATCAAGACCGGCAATGACCTCGTGAATCCCATCGCGCAAGCGACCATCGGCAGCAAGGTAAAACTGTCCTATGTCCGTGACCGCACTCAGAAGGAGACCACCGCCACCGTTGAGGACCGCACGCACGTGTTCCCGAATAGTGCGGGCCGTATGGACGGCCAGCCCGGCGAGCCCGCGCCAAGCGAGTTCGGCCTCCGCGTCGACAATCTGACAAAGGATCGCGCCCAGCACTTCGGCGTGGAAGGCATGAGGGGCGTCATCGTAACCGATGTGGATCCGGCCAGCTTTGCCTCGGATGATCTGAACTTCGTCCGCGGCGATGTGATTTCCGAAATTAACCATGATCCGATAACCTCTCTGGACGACTATCGGGCCGCCGTTAAAAAGTTAAAGGCCGGAGAGAACGTGGTGTTCAAAGTGCTGCGCCGCCAGGACGACCGCGTCTTGACCGTGTTCCTGGCCGGTGTCGTTCCGGCAGAGAGCCAGCAGTAATAAACCCGGGGAGACCGAAGCGTCTCCCGCCACTTATTAAGCGAAACCCATGCGCATGCGAAAAGCGACCCACTTGGTCCTGATGTTGCTCTTTGCGGCCGGTATGGGTGTAAGTTGGGCTGCCGCCGCCGGCCAGGGCACCAGCAGTTCAAATTCGCCTTCCCGAAAGCCCCGCCCTAGAACGCACCATGCGAAATCCACAAAAAAAACAACCCGCCGGGAGCGCGGCCAGAAAGTCCCTGCTCCCGAGCGGATTTCCGAAATTCAAACGGCCCTTGCGAAGGACGGTTCGTTCAGCGGCAAGCCCAGTGGCAAGTGGGACGCCCCGACCGTCGAGGCCATGAAGAGATTTCAAGTGGCGCATGGGCTGAATGCGTCCGGCAAGCTCGACGCAAAGACCCTGCAGAAGCTAGGCCTGGGTTCACAGACCGCCGGCCTGGCCGCCCCGATGCCTCCAGTTAGCTCTTCCTCGCTCGCCACCAGCCCGTCCCTCACGCCTCCTCGCCAGCCGTAGCCATCGCCACGTGGTGGCTTTGCTGGACCGCCGCCTGCTTGTCGGGGAACGTGCTTCATTTTCAGCGTGCAAGGAAGGGAAAGACACCCCCACGGATCATTGACTCACGCGAGATTGGTGGGGAATGAAGTTGCAGGTTGGCTCAACCCAAGGAAAATCTCCGAGAAGGCTGGTGAGAGGCGCGCGAATCAGCCCAACAGGGTGAAGTGAGCCGACTCGCGCGCTCAAGGAGAAACATCCGTTGTACTTAAGACCGCGAATCCACGAAAAGTATTCCCGGATGACGTGAGCCACACAAAAATAGGGGGGGGAGATGGAAAGGAGCAGAACATTGCGTTCCGCTCCTCGAATCGAGGTATTTAACCAACCTGGATAAATACGGCCTTAGTTTTCTATTTGCACCTGGAGCACCTCTCCAGGTAGCGCAATCATCGTGGACCGAACCGTAGGTAGCTTTGCCCGCCCGCTATCTGGCACGGGTGCCGATGCCGTCCGGATATGGATACCATTCGCTGCTTTCGCCGCGACCACATCCACTCCCAGCCGTTCGATGCGAATGCCAAGCGTCCGCTCCAGTTGGAAAAGCTCCGATCGCTGTTCTCTGGAGAACAGCGTGGTGGCAACGCCGTGTCCGCCAGCACGTCCGGTTCGCCCAACGCGATGGATGAAATTCTCCGCCACTTCCGGCAAATCGTAGTTGATGACGTGCACGATGTCTTGCACGTGGATCCCGCGCGAAGCCAGATCGGTGGCCACCAGGACGCGAAACCGGCCTTGCTGGAAGCCTGCTAGTGCAGCTGTTCGTTGAGATTGCGAGCGGTCTCCATGAATCATGGCTGCGGAAAAGCCGTCGCGGTTCAGGCTCTTGGTAATGCGCTCCGTGCCTCGCTTGGTGCGCGAGAAGACCAGGCAGCGGCCGGTCTCCTTGGCAAGCAAACGCTGCAGCATTTCCTGTTTCCGGTCGACGGAAACCTCGAACGCCTGCATACGCACGTTTTCGGAAGGCTTGAGGATCGAGCCGAACGCCAGACGCGCCGGATTTCGCAGGTAGTCCTTCACCAGATGAGCGACGGATGCTTCCATGGTCGCGGAAAAACACATGGTTTGCCGTTCCTTAGGCAGGATCGCCGCGATGCGCTTGATGGCCGGGAGAAAACCCATGTCCAACATGCGGTCCGCTTCGTCCAGGACCAAAATGCGCAACGCGTTGAAATTGAAAAGCTTGCGGTCGAGATAGTCCTCTAAGCGCCCAGGAGTGGCGACAACCAGACGCGCCCCCTTGCGGATGGCATTGAGCTGCGCGCCTTCCGCCAAACCGCCAACCACGAGCCCTGCGGGCACGAGCTGCGTGCCACGCAATGCGTTGAACTGTGCCACCACCTGCATCGCCAATTCACGCGTCGGCACCAACACCAGCGCGGCGATTCCGGGCGTTTTGTGCTTAAGCAGTTGCTCGATCACTGGGACCAGGAACGCCAGCGTCTTGCCGGTTCCGGTTTGCGCGGTTGCGAGCACGTCCTTGCCCTCGAGCGCTTGCGGGATAGCCGCAGCTTGCACGGGGGTCGGCGTCGAAAATCGCGCGTGGGCCAACCTCTCCTTCATATAGGCAGAGATCGGTAATTCTGTAAAACTTTGCATTCGTATGGCTTTCTTGCTGGCGGGAGCGTTGGCAGCGCGCACACATTTCCGGTGCAAGCGCGGCAATTCGCATCGCCAGTCTTGTCTTAGATTACGCTGAAAACGTACGGAGAAAACTGCAGGCGGGTAGTCTCAGATCAACAACCGAACTTGAGGGACCGCACAACACAACCGAAGGTATTAAGCGCAAAAACAGTGTATCACGTCCGCCTTCGTAATGCGATCTTATTCGTTGCTGTGTTCCGGACGGTACTCCGACGTAAATCTACTGCGGCACTTTAACCACGTTTGCGTCGTAGACAATCTTTCCGCCAACCATAGTTAGAATGGACTCGGTCTTGAGAAGTTCCCTGGGGGGCATCGCTGGCGTCGGTCTATCCTGGAAAACCGCGGGACGCTATCCGCCGCCTGCAGGCTGGACGGCCTACACCCCGACAACAGCGTATGCGGAATTCGCGGAGTAGGAGAAAGGCAGTCGAGAGCACCGCCAAATCCGCGAGCTTGCCCGGCTCCAGACTGAGCCGGGGTCTAGAAAGCGATGGCCGTGGCAGCGTTCGCTGCGGCTTTGGCCGGGCATCACCATCGTCGGCGGAAGCGCGAATTTGACGGTGTCTCCAGCGAACGGTAGAATTTAGCTCCGCGCGGTGCCCCGTGTTCAAACCCGCCCGCAGGCACAGTAGGGATCAAGCCGGCAGATCCAGGCAATGAAGGAGGAAACATGGCTACGGCCGTAGCGCCCCGAGTTTTCAAGAACTTCATAAACGGCGAGTGGAAGGATTCCTGTAGCGGAAAGACTTACGAAAACCGCAACCCCGCGAACACCGATGAGTTGATCGGAATATTTGTGTCTTCGACTTCTGAGGACGTTGATGCGGCTGTGGATGCTGCCAAAGAGGCTTACAAAAAATGGCGTTTGGTCCCGGCCCCCAAGCGCGCTGAGATCCTCTTCCGTGCGGGCGAGCTGCTCTTGCAGCGCAAGGAACAATACGCAAAAGACATGACCCGCGAGATGGGCAAGGTCCTCGCAGAAACGCGCGGCGACGTCCAGGAAGCCATCGACATGACCTATTACATGGCGGGCGAGGGACGGCGGCTGTTCGGCCAAACGACTCCCTCGGAATTGCCCAATAAGTTCGCCATGAGCGTCCGGCAATCGATTGGTGTGTGCGGAATGATCACGCCCTGGAATTTTCCGATGGCCATCCCCTCGTGGAAGATGATGCCCGCGCTGATCAGCGGTAACACGGTGGTGCTCAAGCCCGCCGAGGATACGCCGCTGTCTTCCTATCACCTC
This sequence comes from Acidobacteriota bacterium, assembly GCA_013289825.1. Taxonomy (GTDB): domain Bacteria; phylum Acidobacteriota; class Terriglobia; order Acidiferrales; family UBA7541; genus Acidiferrum. Next base: position 15,473 of record JABCZF010000047.1, read on the forward strand.
GTGCAGGTCCTGACCGAAGCTGGGGTGCCCTCCGGCGTTGTGAACCTGGTCAGCGGCGATGGGCCTGGTGCTGGCGCGCCTCTTTCGGCGAGCGAAGACGTGCCGGTGGTCAGCTTCACGGGTTCGACCGCTGTAGGCCGGCTCATCGCCGAAGCGTGCGCGCCGACCTTCAAGCATTGCAGCCTGGAGATGGGCGGCAAGAACATCATCATCGTCATGGAGGATGCCAATCTCGATCTGGCGGTCGATGGCGCGGTCTGGGGCGGGTTCGGCACAACCGGCCAGCGCTGCACCGCGGCCAGCCGCGTCGCCGTACATAAGAGCATCTATCACGAATTCATGACGCGCTTCCTAGATCGTGTGAAGGCGTTGCGCGTCGGCGACGGTCTCGATCCTGGCGTGGATATGGGCCCCTGCATCAACGAGCAGCAACTTCAGACGGTGATGAATTACGTGCAAATCGGAAGGAATGAAGGAGCCAAGCTCCTCGCCGGCGGGAATTGTCTGGACAGCGGCATCCACCAGAAGGGCTGGTTCCACGCCCCCACGGTGTTTGGTGATTGCTCGCCGCAAATGCGCATCGCCCAGGAAGAAATCTTCGGCCCGGTGGTCTCCGTCATTCCCATCGACAGCTTCGAGCAGGGAATCGAAGTCGCCAACGGAGTCCCTTACGGTTTGTCCGCCTCGATTTACACGCGCAATGTAAATCAGGCCTTCGAGGCCACGCGCGATCTCGACACCGGCATCGTCTACGTGAACGCCCCGACCATCGGCGCCGAAACGCACCTGCCCTTCGGCGGCACCAAGCAAACCGGCAATGGCCATCGTGAAGCCGCCATAGCCGCCATCGATTTCTTCTCCGAATGGAAGACCATTTACATTGACTATTCCGACAAGCTGCAACGCGCCCAAATCGACAACAATTGATCGACCACCTTTTCACTGCGCGAAACGGGTGGACAACCTCGATTGACGGTGGTGCATGCGCTTTCTACAATAGAGGTAGCGCTCCTTCGCGCTTAGCGTAGAGTGCTGCTATGAGGAATCCGGCCCTCCAGGAACGGCGCAACCGCCAGATTCTTGCCGATCTCGTACGCACCTATATCGAGACAGGCGAGCCGGTATCCTCGCGCGCGATTTCCAAGCGTTACGACGAAACGCTGAGCACTGCCACCATTCGCAACGTCATGGCTGATCTTGAAGACGGCGGCTTCCTATACCAGCCGCATACTTCGGCGGGGCGCGTGCCGACTGCTTCGGCCTATCGCTTCTTCGCGCAAGAGATTGCCTCGCAGGCCACTTTGACCATCGGCGACCGCGACTGGATCCAGCACGAAATGGGCGGCGCGAAAACGGCTGCGGAAATCACCGAGCGCGCCGGCCACGTGCTGGCGGAAGTTTCCAACGGCCTGGGGATCATCGTTTCGCCGCCGCTCGGAAGAACGGTTCTCGAGCACGCGCGCATGTGGCTGCTGCCGGACGGCCGCGTGGTCGTCGTACTGATTTCTCCAGGTGGCAACACCCGCGACAAAATTGTTCGGCCGAATCGGCCATTCGGGCAGTCCGAGCTCGACGCCACCGCCGACTTTCTGAATCGCCACTATTCCGGCTGGACTCTCGAAGCCATTCGCGGTGACCTGCTGCAAAAACTCGCCACGGATCGCGAGCAATACGAGGGAATGATTGGCAGCGCCCTCACATTATGCGATCCGGCGATGCTTGGCGAAGGCCAAACCAGCCAGGTACACGTAGAAGGGACCGCCCAAATTGTCGGCACCCCGGAGTTCACCAATCAAGCGCAGCTTCGTGAGTTGCTGGCCGCCATCGAAGAGAAGCACCGCTTGGTAACTGTTCTCAACGCGTGCATCGAGACGCCCGAGCCGGTCCACGTGCAAATCGGCGTAAAGGAGATCTCGCCCGCCGGAGAAAATCTGGCCATCATCAGCGCGCCATACACCCGCAACGATCTTGTACAAGGCTCGCTGGGCGTGCTCGGTCCAACGCGCATGCATTATGAGCGCGCGATGACAGCTGTCGCTTACGTCGCGCAACTATTCAGCGAAGCTTTGAGCAAAATTTGAAAAAGTTTTTTCACAGGAGAAGCAGCAAAGTGCCCGACAAGGACTCACCTTTTAACACAGAAAACAGCGTGCAAAATGCCGCGTCCGACCAAGCCGACGATGCCAAGCTCGTTGTGGAATCCGCCGATGCCGAAATCGCGAAGCTGGCAACCGACCTGAGCGAGCTCCGCCAGACACTGATGCGGCGCCAGGCTGATTTCGACAACTACCGCAAGCGTATCGAAAAAGAACGCGCCGAAGACGCTAAGCGCCACACCGCTCGCGTCATCGAAGGCTTGATCCCCATCATCGACGGTTTCGAGCACGCTCTTGCCGCTCATCGCGAAGCCGAGTACGAAAATTATCGCAAAGGCTTCGAGCTTATCTACAAGCAGCTGGTCGACAACGTGACCCGCCTGGGCGTCGAGCGCATCGATCCGCTCGGCAAACAGTTTGATCCGCATCTCCACCAAGCCATGGATCGCACGGAAACCACGTCTCACGAGGACGGCACCATTCTGCAAGTCTTTCAGCCCGGCTATATTTTCTATGGCCGCGTTCTGCGCCCCGCCATGGTCCGCGTAGCCGTTCACCCGGGCGGCGCATCGAAAGAAGCTGCAAACTAATAGGCGCTAACGCACGAAATAAGGGGGTGGCATGCCAAAGGCGAACCAAAAGGATTTTTACGAGGTGCTCGGCGTGACGCGCACGGCATCCATCGAGGAGATCAAGTCTTGCTATCGGAAGGCCGCGCTGAAGTGGCACCCGGATCGCAACCCAGAGAACAAGGAGGAATCCGAAATAAAGTTCCGCGAGTGCACGGAAGCATACAGCGTCTTGAGCGATCCGCAAAAACGCGAAGTTTACGACACCTACGGCCACGCCGGACTGTCTGGCGCGGGCGGCGGCGTGGACTTCAACAACACCGCCTTCCGCGATTTCCACGACATTCTCGGCGACTTCTTTGGTTTCGAAGACCTCTTCGGAACGGGGCGCTCCGGGCGTACCCGCAGACAGCGCGGCGCCGATCTGCGCTATGACATGACCCTCACGTTTGAAGAGGCGTCTGCCGGCGTGACCACTAAAATCAAGTTGCCCCGCCAGGAGTACTGCGAAGTTTGCAACGGAACCGGCGCAAAAAAAGGCACCGGCATCATCACCTGCCAGTCTTGCGGCGGCCGCGGCCAACTCGCCTATCAGCAAGGTTTTTTCTCCATCACGCGCACGTGCCCGGCATGCCAGGGCGCGGGACAAATTGTTCGCGAGCGTTGCCCCGATTGCCACGGTCAAGGGCGCACCGAGCGCGAAAAAACCATCGAGTTGCGCATTCCGCCCGGCGTGGACTCCGGCACGCGCCTCCGCGTCACCGGCGAAGGCGAATCCGCTCCGAACGGCGGCACGCCAGGCGATCTCTACGTGGTCCTCGAGGTCAAGGAACATCCCTTCTTTGAGCGCCGTGGGGCTGATCTGTACTGCACCATCCCGCTAAGCATCACGCAAGCCGCTCTTGGCACGGAGCTCCAAGTCCCTGGGCTCAACGGCGAAGAAAGACTTAAAATCCCCGAAGGCACACAAAGCGGCGCCGTCTTTCGCCTGAAAGGTAAAGGTCTCGCCGACCCCCGCGGTGGCGGCAAGGGCGACCTCTATTATCACGTCCGCGTTCTCACGCCAACAAAACTCACGCGCGAGCAACGCAGGCTCCTCGAACAACTCGGCGCTTCTGTAAAAGTGGAGAACAAGCCTGCGGACCGCAATTCCACCATTTTCGACAAAGTAAAAGACATCTTCGGCTAGAGCGCCGTTCCTGCGATAAGATCCCAGCGTGCGCCGCCGATTCTTTGTTGACGAATTTACCGGAACTACTGCGGTCATCGAAGGCGATACTGCCCATCACCTCGGCCACGTGCTGCGCGCCGAAACCGGCCAGCTCTACGAGCTCAGCGACGGTTCCAGTGCCTGGCTCGCCCGCATCGAGTCCGTTTCTCGCGGCCGCCTCGAGTTCGCCCTTCTCGAGCAGCTCCCCGCGCCGCAACCGACAGCAGACGTCATTCTTCTTCTCTCCGTCGTCAAATTCGATGCCTATGAATGGGCCATCGAGAAAGCCACCGAACTCGGCGTCAGCAGGATAATTCCGCTAGCCGCTGCCCGAAGCGAACGAGGTCTTTTGGCCGCCGCTCGAAAGCGTTCCGAACGCTGGCAAAAAATACTGCGCGAAGCTTCCCAGCAATCGCGGCGCCTGCGAATCCCGCAACTCGATGAACTCGCCAAACCGAGCCAAGCTTTCGCCGCGCAAACTGCCGGGTTTCGCCTCCTGCTCTCCGAGCGCAGCGACGCGCCGTCCATCCGCAAATCTCTGGGCGGTTCGACTCCCGCGACGCCCCCGATCAGCGCCGCTCTAGCGGTCGGCCCGGAAGGCGGCTGGACCGACGACGAACTCATCGCTGCCCGCGCCGCCGGCTTTCTGGAAGCTTCTCTCTGCCAACTCATACTCCGCACCGAAACCGCCGTCATCGCCGCTCTGGCGGCACTGAACTTTGCCTTGTCCACCGAGTGAACCAGCGCCAGAGGCCGCATCTGTTGGAAGCCCACGGGCAACGCCCGCCCGCCACTCCCGAATCTCACTTAACGGCCATCGGTCAATGCTGCGCATAAATGCAATCTAGCGCCATGCATGACGGCCATGCTATAACTACAAGGCAGCACAAAAATGCAAAGCACGGACCAGAACCAAGCTCTTGCCTCATCCGTTCCGGAAACTTCAGCTCCGGCGCCCTCGACTGCCCATTCCCTGCGAAACGAAATCCGTGTTTGGACGCGGGACCTGCTCATCGCTATCGGCCTCGCGCTGGTCATCATCGTCTTCCTCTACCAACCGGTTAAGGTCGAGGGCACCAGCATGGCCCCGCTGCTCTCCGACCAGGAGCGCATCTTTATCAACAAATTTGTCTATCGCTTCGAGCCTATCCAGCGACGCGATGTTGTGGTTTTCTGGTATCCTCTCGACCATTCGAAATCGTTCATCAAACGCGTCATCGGCTTGCCCGGCGAAAGTGTGGAGATTCGCCAGGGCATCGTTTACGTCAACGGCCGCGCCATTGACGAGCCTTACGTTCCAGCGCAGTACGAAGACATGAGCGACTACGGCCCCGTCCGTGTCCCCAGGGACAGCTACTTCGTCATGGGCGACCATCGCATCAGCTCCAATGACTCGCGCGTCTTCGGCTGCGTCCCCAGCAAATTTATCTATGGCCGCGCCGTGTTCGCCTATTGGCCGGTCGATCATTTCGGCTCGCTTTCGACGACCGAAGCCAGCACCAACAAATGAGCGGCAGTCGTCATACTCGGCAAACTTTAATGACCACTCGTGGAGGACAAACTGACCGAAGTTCAGCACCGACCCGCCACTCTCGCTCTGGAAGACGGGCGCATATTTAACGGCCGCGCCGCGGGCGCCATCACGCGCCGCGGCGGCGAAGTCGTTTTCAATACCAGCCTCACCGGCTATCAGGAAGTTTTCACCGACCCAAGCTACTCCGGCCAAATCGTCTGTCTGACTTATCCGCACATCGGCAACGTGGGCGCGAATCTGGACGACGAAGAATCTTCCCGCCCCTATATCGAATCGTTAATCGTGCGCGAGTTTTCGCAAATCTCCTCGAATTGGCGTTCCGCGGAAACCGCCCAACTGTATTTGAATCGCCACAACATTCCTGCCATCTGGGATATCGACACGCGTGCACTCGTGCGCCACATTCGCAGCGTCGGAGCCCTTCGCGGAGTAGTAGGCACGGACGGCACGCCCGCCGAACAACTGATCTTCGAAGCCAAACAATTGCCCGCCATGGCCGGCCAGGAACTCGCCAGCCGAGTCAGCTGCAAAAAAGCCTACGGCTGGGAAAAAAGCTCTATCGAACTCACCATTCCGCCGTGGTCAGAGTCCATGGGCGAGTCCGGCAGAGTGTCAGACACGCGAAAGTTTCGTGTGGTGGCCTACGACTTCGGCATCAAACAAAATATCTTGCGACTCCTGGTCGACCACCATTGCGACGTGTGGGTCGTTCCCTCCGTAACTTCTGCTCAAGACGTTCTCGATCTCGAGCCCGATGGCGTTTTCCTTTCGAATGGCCCCGGCGACCCCGAGCCCGTCGGTTACGCCGTCGAAAACATTCAAAAGCTCCTCGGCCGCGTCCCGATCTTTGGCATCTGCCTCGGCCATCAACTCTGCGGTCTTGCGCTAGGCGGCAAAACGTTCAAGCTAAAGTTCGGCCATCACGGCTCGAATCATCCGGTGCAGAACTTGCTCACCGAAAAAGTCGAAATCACCGCGCAAAATCACGGCTTCTGTGTCGATCCTGAATCGCTCCCCTCCAGCGACGTCGAGGTCACCCACGTCAATCTCAACGACCACACCAACGAAGGCATGCGCCACAAACACCTGCCCTTGTTCAGCGTCCAATACCACCCTGAAGCCTCCCCAGGCCCTCACGATTCGCATTATCTCTTCACTCAGTTCACCGAGACCATGAAAGCCTTCGCACATTCCGGGGGTTCCGGAAGATGAAGTTCCTCGCGGCGATCGCGCAAAGATGACGCCACTTCTGCGGAATTCCAACTATCAGATCGGAGCAATCGACGGTACTCTAACGAGCAATGCCCAAACGCACTGACATCAAGAAAATCCTGATCGCCAGCGCAGTCCTATTTGTGGCTCTGGGAGCGTCGGCCCAGACGCCCAAGCTCAACATCAAAACCAAGAACGGCCTTCCGCAGGAAGA
>JABCZF010000048.1 GCA_013289825.1 Acidobacteriota bacterium
CCGGAGAGGAGTCCCACTCACTTTCCGAAGGCCTGGGCGATCTGGCCGACGAGCTTAGCCCAGCCCATGTCCATAGCCCCGTAGACCTCGCCGGCCTCCGGTCGCGCGTTGTCTTTGAGGATTTCCACCATCAAGGTCGTGTAGTCCGAGACGATGACGCCCGCCTGTAGCATGCGCAGGAGGCCAGCTTGCCGCTTGGTCTCGCTGAATGTTCCGGAGGCGTCAACCGCCACATAGGCGTCGAGCCCCTTTCCCACGGCAGTGATGGCCGGAAAAGCCGCGCAGACTTCGAGCGAGATGCCGGCGAAGATCAGCTTCTTGCGTTTGGTCGCCTCGATCGCGCGAGCCACACGCGTATCGTCGAAGGCATTGACCGATGATCGATCGATGATTTCAATCCCTGGCAGCGCTTCCACGAGTTCGGGGAATGTCGGACCCCACATGCTGTCACGCGCAGTCGTGGTAACGAGGATTGGGAGTTTCAGTGCTTTTGCAGCTTTGGCCAGAGCCACCACGTTGTGTTTGAGTTCGCCCGTGGAAATGTCCCGGACCCCCGTCAGGAGACCGACCTGATGATCGACGAGAACGACCGCGGCATTCTGGGAGGTCAGCGGTACGTACGGACGCCCTTGATTATTCATTGCATTCTCCTTTTGCGGTGATACTGGTTTCAGCCCGTTATCGGACCGATCATTTAATTTACTTTACGTTCCGTTTTATAATAAAACGATACTTTGTGTCAATTGAATTTACGCTACGTTCCGTTAAACTTAGTTCCATGAAGAAGAACGTGCTCGCCACGGCACGCAAAGGCCGGCCACCAAGCCAGATGGCGGCATCGCATGCCGCCATCATGGATGCGGTCTATACCCTGCTTCAGGAAAAGTCCGTCCGAGACTTGACCATAGAAGAGGTCGCCAAGCGGGCCAGGGTCGGCAAACCCACCCTTTATAAATGGTGGCCGAGCAAGGCAACCTTGGTGTTAGCCATGCTCTGCGAGCGGATGGCTCCCAACCTGGAGAAGCCGACGGTCCGGACCGCCGAAGAATCGCTGCACTTTCGCGTGCGTCGGTTGATCGACGCCTTCAGCGGGCCGTTTGGCAAGATCGTGGCCGGGCTGATCGCCGAGGGCCAGAGCGAACCGGCTATACGTCAGGCGTTCTTCGACCGATGGGTTAGTCCTCGGCGGACCGCTACCATCGCCGATCTGCAGCGGGGCAAGAATGCAGGCGAATTGCGGTCAGATACAGAACCTGACCTGCTGAACGACGCGATCTTTGGCGCGATCTATTATCGCTTCTTATTGGGCTCGGGCCCGTTTACCAGACGGTTCGGCGAAGAATTGGTCGACCAAGTCATCCGTGGGCATCGCTCGGGAAATGTCCGGAGTTGATGGAAAGCGAGAGTGCGAGCTTCGAGGATAAGCCCTGCCGATGGCCGCCCATTCGGCAAGGTGGTCTTCACCATCTACCGGTTTTGCTAACTACGTCTAAGAGTCGCTGTCGTTTGTTAGACTTGCGCGGCGCAGTGCAGCAATTCACTGCGGAAAGGAATGCTCAGGAATTGTGTATTCGATACGTATCGGGCCGTCGCAACAAAACTCTTCTTTCGTTTCACCGACTTCCCAATGCTTCGCAACCGAACCCGTGGCAGACCGACGATAACGGGCGCTTTCTGAAGGAGGACGATCTATAGAGAGAGCTGAGATGGAAGTGGGATTCTGGCGGTCCGGCAGGATCAATTCCAGCAGTATGAAATTTCTTCAAACCCTGGGTTACGAGGAACAATACTACACCCTTAGGACCGCACAGAATTGTGGCCCAGGACGGCTACCATTTTGGATGTTTTTCCAACAAGGCCCCGGCTTCATCGGCGGTCACGGGTTTGGAAAAGTAATATCCCTGTGCGTATTCGCACCGGAGTTTCCTCAACATCGCAAGTTGTTCGGCCGTCTCCACCCCTTCGGCAACCACATTGAGCCGCAGACTGCTGGCCATGGGCAAGATCGTCCGTACGATCTCCATGCTATCTCCTCCCTGGCCTATTGTTTTAGTGAAGGAACGGTCGATTTTCAGCGTGTCCAGGGGAAAGCGGTGCAGGTAGCTCAGCGAAGAATAACCCGTACCGAAGTCGTCGATGGAGAGTTGGACGCCCAACGATTTGATTTGTAATAGCGTTTCTACAGCTGCCGAGGGGTCCGTCATGACCGTGCTTTCCGTGATTTCAAACTTCAACGTATCCGGAGCGAGCTCCATCTCGCGAAGCAACTTTCCGATGTCCGCCACCAAGTTGGGTTGCAGAAACTGTTTAACGGAAAGATTGACGCTCATGGTGAGCGGAGGACTGCCGTTACGGCAGGCGTTCCAGGCGCAAATTTGCAGGCAAGCTTTTTGCAAGTTCCACCAACCGAGTTCGCGAATCATGCCGGTTTCTTCCGCGACTGCGATGAATTCTAACGGCTGAAGCAGGCCGCGAGTCGGATGCTGCCAGCGTAACAGAGCTTCGAACCCGGTGATCCGGCCTGAATCGAGGGAGACAATCGGTTGATAAAAATTCCGAAATTCCTCCCGCTGCAGGCCGCTCCGTAAGTCCGTCTCCAACTGCAACCGCGCTATCACGCTCGCCCGCATATCCAAATCGAATACTGCGTAACGAGCCTTGCCGAGGGATTTTGCCCGATACATGGCCGTGTCGGCGTCTCGCAGGAGATCTTCGGGGTTGTCGTATCCGATGCTGCTCAATGCGATCCCTATGCTTATGGACGTAAATATGGTCCTCCCATCCAGGATGAAAGGCTCCGCCAATGTGTTCATCAGCCGCTCAGCGACCAGCGCGGCGTCGCTCGGATCTTTTACCTGATCCAGCAGGATAGTGAACTCGTCTCCACCCAGCCGCGCCAGGGTAAAAGGCTTCTCGATGCGCGTTACCGTATCGCTGACCCGTAGGCAGTTTCCCAACCGATTTGCCACACCAACCAGGAGTTGATCTCCGACCACATGACCCAGGCTGTCGTTAATCATCTTGAAGCCATCGAGGTCCAGGAACAGAACGGCAAATAGATAATCTTTATGGCGTTTCGTGTGTTCGATCAATCGCACCAGCCGATCAATAAACAAAAGCCGGTTCGGCAAGCCCGTCAGGGCATCGGCTATTTTTCCTCCGGTGATGTCGGTCTGCGATCCAGCCATGCGCGAAGCTTTTCCCGAAGCGTCGTGAACCGCCAGGCCCCTGCTCAGCATCCAACGAAAGCTGCCGTCTTTGTGCTGCACGCGGTTCTCACTCTCGAAGTGAGGCGTCAGTCCTCTCTGATGCGCGGCGATTTCATCCTTAACCCGTTCACGATCCGCTACGTGGATTCGGTCCAGCCACTCCTCTGGGCCGCCACCGATCTCGGCTTCCTGATAACCCAACATGATCTTCCAGCGCGGTGAGAAATAGACGACATTGTCCGCCAGATTCCAATCCCAAAGCCCGTCGTTCGCGCCTTGAGCCGCCAAGGCGTAGCGCTCCTCGCTCACTCTCAAGGCCTCTTCCGCCTTCTTGTGCGACACCTGCGTGCGGATGCGCGCCAAAGCGACGGGGAAATCGATGGGCTTGGTAAGATAGTCGTTGGCACCTAGGTTCAGTGCTTTGACGATGTCCTCGCTCTGGTTTTTCGCCGTCACCATGATGATCGGCAATTGAATGGGAGAGTAGCACCCACGCAACGTTTCGAGCGCGTCAAGACCACTGATTCCCGGCATCTCGACATCCAGAAGCACCAAATCCACCGGGTCTTCTTGGATGCGTTCCAGCAAAGACCTAGCGCCCTCTGCGATTCGAACTACGTAGCCTTTCCGTTCCAGCCGGCGGGCAAGCATGTCCCGATTCATTTCGTTGTCATCTACAATCAGGATCCGGCAAGGTCGCGTGTCCATGGCGGCTACTTCTCCACCAGTAGATTCCCGATCTTTTCAGTGAGGCGGGCGAAGTCTACGGGTTTGGTGTCATAGTCGTCGCAGCCCACCTCGAAGGCTTTCGCCTGATCGCTCATGAGCACACGGGCCGTGAGCGCGATGATCGGGATATGGCGGGTGCTCTCGTCCGCCTTCAACAAGCGGGCTACTTCCCAGCCGTCCATCTCCGGAAGCGTTATATCCATAAGGATCAGGTCGGGCGCTTCCACGCGGGCCATGGAAAGTCCCTGCTCGCCGTCTCCGGCGGTGACGATATGGTATCCCCTCCGCTCGAGGCGCCTCGAGAGCATGTCTCGATTCATTTCGTTGTCTTCGACCAACAGAATTTTTGGCATGTGATTTTTCCGGGAAAACGGCTCCTAATTATGCTTCCTCGCTGCCTGCGACACTCGTCGTGGGTGGCCTTCAATGGCGAGTCGCCCGCCCGGGAAAGGCCGCCGAAGTTTCGCCGGACGGCCGGTCCAAACCATACCGTTCGACCAGAACCGCGAGTCGCTCACGATCAACGGGTTTGATGAGATAGTCGGAAGCACCCAACGCAATCCCCATCGGCTCATTGTCCACGATGGTGACCATGATCACCGGTATCTCCGCCAGTCCGGGATCCGCTTTGAGTTCTTTGAGGACGCACCAGCCATCCAGTTCAGGCATCATGACATCCAGCGTAATTAGCAGGGGATGAACTTTCTTCGCAAGCTGCAAGCCTTCCACGCCACTCTTGGCGGTGACCACCTGGAATCCCAGTTTCGTGAGGAATCGAGAGGTGAGGTCGCGAACCGCCGGGTCGTCGTCTATGACCAGAATGGTGCCCCGATCCGGTTGCAAGGATTGAGACTCCGCAGGAACAGCAACGGGTAGTTGTGACGGTGCCGGTTCGACGCTCGCCGCTAGGACTTCGACAGGGAGCCGTACGGTGAACGTGGAGCCCCGGCCGGGCTGGCTGCCGACGGTAATGGTTCCGCGCATCATCTGAATGAAACGGCGGGTGATGGCCAGGCCGAGTCCGGTTCCGCCATATTTCCGGGCGATGGAAGTATCGGCCTGGGAAAACTCCCGGAACAGGTTTTCCTTCTGTTCGGCTGTGAACCCGATTCCCGTGTCCGCAACTTCAAATTCGAGCCAGTCTCGATGATCGATGGTTCTGCGGTTCACCTTCAGCGAGATGACGCCACGGTCGGTAAACTTGCACGCGTTGCTCAGCAGGTTTAACAGGATCTGCCGAACTTTCGTGAGGTCGGCGTGCATCTCGCCAGCGTTCTTCGTCACTTCAACTTTGAGTGTGTTGGCGTTTTTCGCCACGGCGGGCTGAACGGTGCTCGCTAGCTCTTCAACCATTTGGGCTACATCAAAGGTTTCCACATGCAAGCCCATCTTGCCGGCTTCGATCTTGGAGAGATCAAGAATATCGTTGATCAGCGCCAACAAGTGTTTCCCGGCCGATTGAATTTTTTGGAGATCTTGCACCACAGCAACTTTTCCTAATTCGTTGGTTTCCTCCTCCAGCATCTCGCTATATCCAATGATGGCATTGAGAGGCGTCCGCAATTCATGGCTCATGTTAGCGAGAAAAATGCTCTTCGCTCGGTTGGCGTCCTCCGCGGCCAGTTTTGCTCTGAGTAATTCTTCGTCGGCCCGTTTTTGCTCCGTGATGTCCCGTATGAAGCTGCTGAATATCCACTGCCCTCCGAACCTCACCGGTGAGGTCGCCACTTCGACAGGGAATTCGTGACCGTCGCGGCGCAGCGCCGTGATTTCTGTCCGTTGCCGCAGCGTCATGCCCTCACCTGTGCTCAGGAAACGCAGCAGGCCTCGCTCGTGGTCCTCCCGATAGCGTTGCGGCATGATGACCTCGGATAGCCGTCGGCCCAGCGCCTCCTGAGAAGACCAGCCGAAGGTTTTTTCGGCCTCCGAGTTCCAGTTGGTGACCAGACCTTCCGCATTCATGGTGATGACCGCATCCAAGGCTGTATTGATGATTAGGCGAAGCCGCTCTTCGCTGGATTCCAGAATCGAGAATCGACGGTCGATCAGCGAAGTCAGCACGGCGAGACCGAGGACCATGAACGTAACTATCGTTATTCCAGTGATTCCGAGGGAGGAGACACTTACCGCATGGGATAGGTCGGGCGTCTCACCGGTAAATCCAAAACCGGCGGCAGCCATCCCGGTGTAATGCATGACGGGGATGGCCGCTCCCATCAACACGGCGCTCGCTATCTTAGGCAGCCATTTTCCCTTCACGTCATTGCGCAAACGAAACGTCAGCCCAAGGGCGACCAGGGAGATTACGATCGCGAGCACTACGGAAAGTATAACGATACCGGAAGAATAGTGGCACGTTGCCGGCAGCCTCATCGCGGCCATGCCGGTGTAATGCATGGTCGCGATGCCGGCTCCCATAATGATGCTGCCCACCGTAGCCGCCAGCCATCCCATTTTCTGGCGGCTTACGACGAACAGCGCAATGGCGGAGGTAAAAACAGCAGCCAGCAGGGATAGCAGTACTGTGGGCCAATCATAGAGCACGGGAATCGGCAAGCTGAAGGCCAGCATGCCAATGTAGTGCATCGACCATATCCCGGTGCCCATCGCCGCGGCACCTCCCAAAAGCCAAGCGAAGCGGATCCTGCCGCGTGCGGCGGTTACCCTGGCGGCTAAATCAAGTGCGGCGTAGGAGGCCATCACCGCGATCAAAACGGATAGAGCAACGAGACGGTAGTCGTAAGAACCGCTGGTGGTCACCTCAGTGCCAGTCATTTGTCCTCCGCGACGTTACCCAAGGCTGCCGAAAAACCATTCCTCTTCAGCTTTTCCGCGACCGAGAAATTACGAGTACCGCATGGTTATCCGTATCTTTTTCACATCGATACAACACCATTGCTGTGCCTGAATCTTCATCCGGGTCAAAGACTGTTTCACTGGATGAGCTAAAGCAATGGTACGCGTCCTCAATGAGTAATCGAACGGACACGAATTTCTCTCCGTTGGCCTCATCGGTCACGAGTTCTCGAGGCTTTTTTCAGAGGAGCTAAACAAGACCAACACCCTGTTCCCGGGTACTCAACTGCGCATGCGCTATTCGGTCGCGCCCTCTCATCCGGAGGCTAAAAGCGGACACCATTCCGACTAACCACGCAAGGAGTTCAGAAGTGAGTGGAAATCGACCAGCCGGGATGCTCTAAAGTGTCGATCTTGAGGTCCACGGGTGTTTCCCATGGCCATTCGACGGGGAGACGTACCAAGCGCTAGGCCCGTTAGAATCCTGCTACGCTCTGGCGCGGCCGGCTTGCGTGCTTTCGCGGCGAAAATCGGGGGCCACCACTTCCACGGTGCGGCACATTTCAAAGAGGCGCGAGCGCATGCGGCTGCCGATTCTTTGTTCGAGAGAATCTTCGCGCGCGGGCATGACGAGTTTGCCGCTGGGAAGGCGCGTGGCCTCGCCTTCCTGCGCCGGATTGTCATAGTAGTTTGTGGTGATGATCGTGGTGCGGCGTTCGTTGTAACGGGCGTTCAGAACAATGCCGACGATGTCGCGCACCCAATCCGAAGGTTTGCTGGCGCCCAGATCATCTAGCACGAGAATTTCCACGGTGCGGATGGGCTCGAGGATGCCCATTTCGGTCGATTCGCTCGAGGGGTTGTAGCTGGCTTGAATTTCCTTCAGAAGCTCGCGGTAATCGCAGAACAGGCCGAGGTGTCCGCGGCGAATCAGATCTTTCAGAGCCGCGACGGCGAGATGGGTCTTGCCAACGCCGGAGGGGCCCATGAGCAGCAGGCCCTTTTCTGCGGTGCCCGGGTAATCACGAACAAATCCCTGCGTCAGGAGCTTTGTTTTTTTCAGCGAATCCGTTTGCTGCGGCGTTGCGCCGACGTCCGTGCTGTAGCTTTCAAAATCACAGTGCTCGTAGCGCCTGGGGATGTGCGCGCGCTCGATGACCCGCTCGGAGCGCTCCTCCATCCCGCAATCGCAGGCCACGGCAATTCTTCCCGCGGCTCCGTCGGGCCGCGGCATGAGCTTCCAGCCCGTTCCTCTGCAAAGCGAGCAATTCTCAAGAGCCATGCGCACAGCATACGTTCAGGGAGGGTTCACGGCAAGCTGTCTCGTTTGGGAAAACTGTGGAAGGGCGATGGGGCGAGACATTTTTCGCTCCCGCTTCGACTAACGCGCGGGCGAAAAGGTCTGGTCCGCGGGCCAGAGTCGGCCAGACCAGAGTGGCTCTCCACTAGGTGCGGAACGCGCGCGGTGTGGCGCGCACAATGGCATGGTGCGGCTCTTTGCCTGCTGAGTGCGAGGACGCCACGCGCGAGAGCTCCTGCTGCACGACGGTGGCGAACTCCGTCATTTGGCGTTCCATCTCCACCATTTTTTCGCGCATGTTCAAAATGATTTCAATGCCCGCGAGGTTTACCCCCATGTCGCGCGCCAGTGTCAGGATCACGTCGAGGCGCTCCAGATCGGAGTCGGTGTAGAGCCGGGTATTTCCTTCGGAGCGGGACGGCTTCAGCAGACCGACGCGCTCATACAGGCGCAGCGTTTGCGGATGCAGCTTGTACAGCTCCGCGACCGCGCTGATCATGTACCCGGCTTTGGCCCGTTTTCTTGCTCTCGGTGGCATGCTGTTGCTCTCTCTACCAGACCGGCACGGCGTGCCGTGCCCCTACACTCCCGCTTTCGTGAATAAATCGTTGCGCGGATCTTCGGGCGCGATGGTCTCAAGTTCCTTCATGAGGGTGCGCACACGCTCGTCCGTTGGCTTTGGAACGACCACTTGGATTTCCACGTACTGGTCGCCGCGCGAGCCGCTGCGGGCGCTGGGTACACCTTTTTCTTTGAGGCGCAGAGTCTTGCCGCTATCCGTTGCCGGAGGGATACGCACGAGCGAGCGGCCGTCGATTGTGGGTACTTCGACTTTCGCGCCGAGCGTCGCTTCCGTCACGGTTACCGGAACCTTGGTATACAAGTCATCGCCGCGGCGCTCGAAGAAGGCATGCGGCTTGACCTCCACGCGCAGATACAGATCGCCGGGAGGGGCGCCCATGGTTCCCGCATTGCCTTTGCCTGGCACACGGACGCGCGAGCCGCTGGCCACGCCTGCGGGAATGCGCACGTCAATGGTTTCCGTGCGGCGCAGCCGGCCCTCGCCGCTGCACGTCGGGCAGACTTTGCGAATCTTGCCGGTACCACCGCAGCGCGTGCAGGGAACATTGAACTTCATCTTGCCCGCGGCTTGCTGGATGGTGCCTGAGCCGTGGCAGGTCTGGCAGGTTTCGGCGGAGCCCACCGCGCCCGTACCATGGCATGTGTCGCAGGCATCGAGGCGCGTGATAGTCAGCTTCTTGACCGCACCGCGGACGGCATCCCAGAAGTCGATCTCGATCTGATATTCGAGGTCGCCGCCGGGCTCATGCGATGGTTCTTCGCCGCCGCCGCGGCCGCCGCGAAAAAACTGGCTGAAGAGATCGCGGAAGCTTGCGTTGCCGCCCTGGGCACCCGAGCCGCCGCCAAAATCAAAGCCGTTAAAATCGAAATTGACGCCTTCGCTGTCCTGCGCGTGTCCGCCCCCCGGACCGCCGGAAGGAATGTTGTCGCTGTAAAAGCCGTACTGGTCGTACATCTGGCGTTTTTTCGCGTCCGACAGAACGTCGTAGGCTTCCTGCAACTGCTTGAATTTTTCCTCCGAGGATTTGTCGCCGGGATTGAGGTCGGGATGATATTTGCGCGCGAGTTTGCGGAAAGCCGTGCGAATCTCTTTGGCACCCGCTTTTTTCGGGACCCCTAATAGTTCGTAATAGTCTTGTTTTGAAGTTGTCGGCATGGTCGGGTCGAAAGAAAATGCCGCGGGGCGCTATGGTTTGCGCCCCGCCGCTTGGGCGGTTAGTTAGGCCGCTTGCTTTCGTCTACGTCTACGTACTCGGCGTCGATTACGTCGCCGGGCTTTTTGTCTTGCGGGACGCCACCGGAACTTCCGCCGGCCCCGCCGCCGGAACCAGCGCCTGCGCCGGCAGCGCCAGCCTGCTGTGCGCTTGCCTCGTTGGCTTTGTAGAGCACCTCGGCGATCTTGTGCAAAGACTTCTCGAGGTTCTCCGTGGCAGAGCGCAAGCGAGCCGTGCCGCCTTCGGCGATGGCTTTCTTGGCTTCTTCGATGGCGTCTTCAGCCGTTTTGACTTCCAGTTCCGCAATCTTCTCGCGATTCTCGCGGATCATCTTCTCCGCTTGATAGAGAATGCCGTCGAGCCGGTTGCGCGATTCGACTTCCTCCATGCGGCGGCGATCGTCTTCGGCGTGGGATTCGGCCTCGACGCGCATCTTTTCGGCTTCTTCCTTCGTCAGACCGCTAGAAGCCGTAATGGTGATCTTCTGCTCCTTGTTGGTGGCCTTGTCCTTCGCGCTCACGTTCAAGATGCCGTTGGCGTCGATATCGAAGGTCACTTCGATTTGCGGCGTGCCGCGCGGCGCTGGCGGAATCCCGTCCAGCTTGAACTTTCCGAGCGAACGGTTGTCGGTGGCGAACTTGCGTTCGCCCTGGAGAACCTGGATTTCCACACCAGGCTGATTGTCCGCGGCCGTTGAGTAGGTCTCGACTTTGCGCGTGGGAATGGTGGTGTTGCGCGGGATCTGCACGGTCATCACGCCGCCGAGCGTCTCGACGCCCAGAGAAAGCGGCGTCACGTCCAGCAGCAGGATGTCCTTCACCTCGCCCGCCAGTACCGCGCCCTGAATTGCGGCGCCTACGGCCACCACTTCGTCGGGGTTCACACCCTTGTGCAGCTCTTTTTCGCCGAAGAAGGTGCGTACCAGCGATTGCACCTTGGGGATACGCGTCGAGCCGCCGACCATGACGATTTCCTGAATATCGTTCGGCGACATTTTCGCGTCTTCCAGAGCCTGTTTGACCGGTTTCATCGAACGTTCCAGCAGATCGTTCATCAATTGCTCGAGGCGCGTGCGCGTCAGCTTCTGCTGCATGTGGATGGGGCCGCTGGCGCCCGCGGTGATGAACGGCAGGTTGATCTCCGTTTCCATCATCTGCGAGAGCTCGATCTTGGCCTTTTCCGCGGCTTCCTTCAGGCGCTGCAGGGCCATGCGGTCTTTGCCGAGGTCGATGCTGTTCTCTTTCTTGAATTCGTCAATCAACCAGTCCACGATGCGCTGGTCGATGTCATCGCCGCCCAGGTGCGTGTCACCATTCGTAGATTTTACTTCGACGACGCCGCTGCCGACTTCGAGGACGGAAATATCGAACGTGCCGCCGCCGAGGTCGTACACGGCGATGGTTTCGTCGCTCTTCTTGTCCAAGCCGTAGGCCAGTGCGGCGGCCGTGGGTTCGTTGATGATGCGCACGACTTCGAGGCCGGCGATTTCGCCCGCTTGCTTGGTCGCCTGGCGCTGCGCGTCATTAAAATACGCGGGCACGGTGATCACCGCTTTGGCGACCTTTTCGCCGAGAAAATCTTCTGCGGCGGCTTTCAGTTTGCCGAGGATCATCGCGGAAATCTGCGGCGGGCTGTAAATCTTGCCGAAGATATCCACGCGCGCATCGTCGTGTTCACCCTTGACGACTTTGTAGGGGATGCGCTTCATTTCGTCGCTCACTTCATCGTAGCGCCGGCCCATAAAACGCTTGATCGAATACACGGTATTCTCGGGATTGGTCACCGCCTGGCGTTTCGCTACTTGTCCAACGAGGCGCTCTCCGCCCTTGGTGATGGCCACCACCGAGGGGGTCGTGCGTGCGCCTTCCTGATTGGGGATCACCACCGGTTCGCCGCCTTGCATGACCGCCACAACCGAGTTGGTGGTGCCCAGGTCAATTCCTATAATCTTGCTCATCTCTAGTTAATCCTTTCGGGCTATTTCTTCCGAAGCTCTTTCGTTCGGGAGCCCGTCTACACCAACTGGCCGCCCCAAAGTCGCAGATAGCTGGGCGGGCCGAGGTCCAGGGCGTGCTCCTTGGTCCAAATCGAGGCCTAGTATATAACCTGAGTGTGTCTTTGTCAAGTTTTCTCGTTATTCCTGTAAATGTCTATATTTGAGCATCTTAGCTTCCATGCTGGTCCTCTTCTCGGAGCTTCCTTGAGATGCTTGGATGTCGGGATTTGCTTACCTCAAAAGGCCACCTGCTATCGGGGGATTCCTGGGTCGAAACCTGTGATAATCTGACCGTGAGATTATCTCGTTTGGCATCTCACTATTCTCGGAGCGTTTGCTGGAGGGTCGCGTGAGTCGTCGCGCTGTGACAGCTGTAGCTGTGGTTGTGGTCTTGATCGCTGGGCGTCTGCTGGTTAGCCGAGCGATCCACCCCGTTGCCGCTGCGCGTTATGGCGCAGAGCCTGTGGCCGCCCCTCGGCCGGAGCCCAAACTCGCTGCTTCGGGGAATGCGGCAAGGGCGACTTCCGATTCTCCGAGCCGCGAAATGACTAGTGCGGGGACCTCCGAGAACGCGGCCGAATCGCGAAACGCTTCGCCACAGCTGGCTCCGGCCGACGGCGGCGTTACCGACGTCGATCCCCACAAAGCCTTCGGCTCGAAAAACGCGCCGATCATTATGGAAGTGTTCAGCGACTTCCAGTGCCCCGCTTGCAAGACGCTTTTCCTGACCACCAACCGGCAGCTGATGGACAATTACGTCACCACCGGGAAGGTTTATCTGATCCATCGGGATTTTCCGCTGCCTATGCACGCCCATTCGCGCGTGGCTGCGCGCTACGCCCGGGCCGCCGCAGAGATCGGGAAGGTCGAGCCTGCGGAGAAGGCCTTGTTTGAGAATCAGGAAAAATGGGAGCAGAGCGGCGACATTGACGGCACCGTGGCCGCGGTGCTTTCTTCTGCGGATATGACCAAGGTGCGCGCGCTTGTAAAGGGCGGTACGCTCGAGCCCCTCATCGACAAGGATGTCCAACTCGGGCAGATGTACCGCGTGAACCAGACGCCGACGACCGTCTTCCACTCCAAAGGGCAGACCTATCCCTACTCCAGCGCCATGAGCTACGAAATACTGCATCAGTTTCTGGATCAGTTGCTAAGCCAGAAGTAGCAAGACTCTGGCCCGCGGAATTCGAGAGAGATCAAGGCATGATCGAAGCGAGCCCCTGGAATCTTCGCCGCGTGGTCCTGTGGATTGGCCGCCTCCTTCTCGGCGGCATCTTCATTTACGCGGGCTATTCGAAGATTTTTCTCCCCAACAAAAATCTCTGGCCCTTTTTCATACTGAAGTTTTCCATATCCCTGAACCTCGGGAACTTCCGGGACCAGGTGGAAGCCTTCAAGATGCTGCCGCCCTGGGGAGTCCAATTCGTCGCCCACACACTGCCTTTCACGGAAGTCATCCTGGGATTCCTGGTTCTGATTGGCTGGCGCCTGCGCATCTGGGCTTCGCTGCTTACCTTCATCATGATCGGGTTCTTCGTTGTTGTCTTGCGCGCCTATCTCCTGCACATGAACATCAATTGCGGCTGCTTTGCGACTCCCGAACCGATCGGTCTCAGGAAGATATTGGAAGACGCGGCGCTCTCAGGACTTGCCGTGCTCATGACCATCTTCGCGTTTGTGGAAGCGCGCCAGCCGCATCCGTGGGCGGCTGCCGAAAAGGCTCGGGACTCGCTTCCCGCGCGATGACTGCGTAGACTGGATTCCTAAAGCGGCCATGAAGACTCTCGCCGAATACCTGGAACTCGCAGCCGAGGCGCACGGGCATCTGTGCGCCGGGCAAGTCCTTGGAGTGCGGCTGGCCATGCTCGGTCTCAAGGAGCTTGGTATCGAGGACCCCGTGGCCGAGCGCAAGCGCATCGTTACCTATGTGGAGATCGACCGCTGCGTGACGGACGCCGTCGCCCTCGTCGCTAATTGCCGGCTCGGCAAGCGGGCACTGAAATTCCGTGACTGGGGCAAAGTGGCGGCCACCTTCGTGGATCTCGAGACGGGTCGCGCCGTTCGCATCGCCGCAAGAGAATCCTCCAAGCAAGCTGCCCGTGAAATGTTTCCGGAACTTCCCAAAGAAGCGGGGCAGCAAAAAGCCTACGCCGCGCTCTCGGGCGAAGTGCTCTTTGACAAGCAATGGGTAAAAGTCGCAGTGCCACCCGAAGATCTGCCGGGGTTCAAAGGTCCGCGCGTGGTGTGCGCCGAATGCGGCGAAGGCATCAATTTCAAGCGTGAAGTCGTCCTGGGCGGCCGGACTGTTTGCCGTTCGTGTGCCGGCGAAAAATACTATGTTCCGGTATCCCGCGCGGTTACTTAGAAGGGAAACCTGACGACCCCTACGTCCCAGCGCCGTATTCTCATCTGCGTTAGAATTGAATTTCGATGCTGAGCTTGCCCCCGATCACCTTGCGACTGCGCGGCTGGAAGCTGATTGACCGCGTGGCTCTCGCATTCTTGCTGTTTTGTGCCATTGCGCTCGGGGCGGCCTGCGGGTTGCTGTTTGTTTATGCCAGCGACTTGCCGGAAATTCGGGCCCTCGAAACCTATCGTCCTACGGTGGTCACCGAGGTCTATGCCGATGACGGGCAGCTGGTCGGCAGCTTTGCGCTGCAGCGACGCATTTTGATGACTTACGAGCAGTGCCCCAAAGTTCTCTACAACGCGGCCACAGCCATCGAGGATCAGCATTTTGAGGAGCATTGGGGCATCGACTTCCCCCGCATCGCGGGAGCCGCGTGGCGAAAGATCCTGCATGGTGGCAAGGTGCAAGGCGCCAGCACCATCAGCATGCAGCTGGCCGGCAACCTCTTCCTCGACCGCAGCGAAATCAGCTTCCGCCGCAAAATGCAGGAGATTTTGCTGGCCCTGCAGATCGAACGCCGCTACACCAAGCCGCAAATCTTCACCATGTACGCCAATCAAGTGTATCTGGCGCATGGCAACTACGGTTTTGCGGCGGCCTCGCAATTTTATTTTGGAAAGTCCGTCACCGACCTGAAGCTCCAGGAGGCCGCACTGCTCGCCGGCATGATCCGCGGGCCGATCTATTCGCCTTTGGCCGATCCCTCGCGCGCTCTGGCACGCCGCAATCTGGTCATCCACCGCATGGAAGAGGAAGGGAAGATCTCTCCGAGCGAAGAAGAAGCCGCAAAGAAAACGCCTTTGGGCCTGCACCTGCAATATCCGCGCAACGACCTGGCGCCTTATTTCTTCGAAGATATTCGCAAGTATCTGGAATCGACCTATGGCACGGAAGCTGTCCATGAGCGCGGCCTGCGGGTCTACACCACGCTGAACATCAAGATGCAGCAAGCGGCCAATCAATCCCTCCGCGACGGCCTGCACAGCTATGACCGGCGCCACGGCTGGCGCGGCGAACCCGCCAACATTCTGCGCGACAATCTCGGCAAGCTCGATAGCTACGAGGACGATGACTGGCGGCATGCCATCGAAAAAGGCTCGTATGTCACCGGCCTGGTGCTCACGGTCGACGAGAAATACGCCACGATCAAGATCGGCTCTTACCGCGCGATTCTTTCGCCGCCAGATTTCGCCTGGACCGGCCGCAAGAAGCCTTCAGAGCTTCTCAAAGTCGGCGATCTCGCGCAGTTCTCGATCGAGGAATTGCACGAAGCCACGGCGCGCGTCGAACTCCAACAGCAGCCCGCGCCGCAAGCCGCCATTCTGGCAATCGACAATGCCACCGGCGAAATCAAAGCCATGGTCGGGGGCTACAGCTTTGAAGATTCGAAATTCAATCGCGCCACGCAGGCCGTCCGGCAAGTGGGCAGCTCTTTCAAGGTCTATCTATACGCCGACGCCATCGAAAAAGGGGCCTCGCCATTCGACACCATCGTGGACACGCCGTTCACGGTTGTCAGCGGCGGACAGCCCTACTCGCCGCACAACTACGACGAGAAGTACGAAGGCACCATTACTCTGCGGCGCGCTTTGGCCGGCTCGCGCAACGTTCCCGCGGTCAAATTGGCGGAAAAAGTGGGCATCAATTCCGTAGTGGATATGACCAAGAGATTTGGCATCACCACGCCGCTGCCGCCGTATCTCCCGCTGGTCTTGGGCGCGGCGGACATGAAGCTGCTGGAGCACGTTTCCGCGTTCACGGTCTTCCCCAATGACGGAATTCGCATCGACCCGCACATGATCCGCCGGGTGACCAGTTATGACGGGGCCCTGCTCGAAGAGGCTCATCCCGAGGTGCACGACGTCATCTCGCCCGATGTCGCCCGGACCATGACGGCCATGCTCGAAGAAGTCATCCAGTTCGGTACCGGCATTCAGGCCAAAGCGCTGGGCCGTCCGGCCGCCGGAAAAACCGGCACGACGCAGGACTACACGGACGCCTGGTTCATGGGTTTTACTCCCCAGCTCACCTGCGGCGTCTGGGTGGGCTTCGATGACAAGCAGATTTCGCTGGGCAAAAAAGAGACCGGGGCTCGGGCGGCGCTTCCCATCTGGCTCGAGTTCATGAAGACCTCGCTCGAAGGCCAGCCAGCACTGGATTTCGCCAACGTTGTCCCGCTCGAGCAGCAAGCACTCGAGCACCATTCGAGTGTGGACACGCCTGACACCGCACCCACGGAGGACGAACCGGCCGCACCCAAAGTGAAGCCGCCGGTTCTCGTGCCCCCCTCGAAGACGACCGCGGCGCCCACGACTTCTGGCGTTTCCCCGAGATTTTAGTTCCGGTGGCGGGTCTTGTTTCGCGCGCATCTGGCTTTAGGAAGAGTTCCGAGTCTCCCCGAAGCCGGATCGGTTCTTAGCGAGGTTTGCGAAAAGGATCCCAGCCAAGGTTTGGAAGCCGTCGAGTGCCGCCAGCCTCATCGGTGAGTAGCAACGCCCGCTCCTTGGTGATTTCACCAATGGCCGTGATGGGAAGTCCATGGAACGAACGCGGAAGGTGCTGGCACTTTCTTCGAGGTACGGTAAAGAGTAATTCGTAATCATCGCCGCCGTCGAAACCCATTCTGAGCGGATCGTAGTCGGGACTCCGAACACTTTTGGGCATGGGCACTATCGGAATCTTCCCGGCTTTGATCCTGGCCCCCACTCCGCTTAGAGAGCACAGTCGCGGCAGGTCTGTTGAGAGACCGTCGGAAAGGTCCATCATCGCCGAGGGTAAACGTTTTTCGGCCAGCCAGCGGCCCAACGCCAGACGTGGCTCCGGGTAAAGATGTTTCCTGAGGCGTGGATCATGCCTCTTTGGCCGATGTTTGCTATTGCGGATCAGCCGCAGACCCAGCTCCGCTTCGCCAAGTCGCCCACTCACAAATAGCGCGTCACCCGGGCGCGCACCGGACCGCAACACGGCCCGGCCGGTCCGCGCTTCCCCCACAACGGTGACATTGATAAGGATGTTTTTGTTTCGGGTGGTATCGCCGCCGGCGAGCACGCACCCGAATCGCTTGGCCGCTCGCCGCAATCCGCCCAGAAACTGATCGAGCCAGACGCCCACGTGAGTAGCCGGCAGGGCCAGACTCAAAAGAAAGCAACGCGGCACGCCGCCCATCGCGGCGACGTCGCTTACCGCCCGAGCCAGGCATTTCCAACCCACGGCATCGGCCGGATGCTTGTCGCGAAGGAAGTGTGAACCTTCGAGAAACCAGTCACAGGTAAGCATCTGCTCGTATCCCGTCGTACTTCGATAAACTGCCGCATCGTCGCCTATCGCTAGACGCACTCCGGAGCTCGGAATTTTCATTCGTGGGACGAGCTCTTCAATGCGTTCGAGAACTCCACTCTCCCCGAGTCCCCGGCGCTTTCGAGAAAGGTGCTCTGTTTTTTTCATCGTCGGCGTTGAGTATAGCTCTCGCCACACTTCCCGCGGACGGATATGCAAGGACCAGGCGGCTTCCGCCGATACTATCCGGAAGAGATATTGCGTGGGGCCTTGCCCTTTGGTACAGGGTAGGACGGCTTCGGGCAGCCTGTTCTTGGGACAGCAAAATACAGGGTTGACGGGCAACCCTACAAAAATTAGTATGAGCAAGGTCGCGAACCGAAACTTACGGCTCCGACGCGCAGTTCGAAGTGGTTCTCTTCCGCGGGCGCCAGGGTAGGTGGCCCGCTATTGATAGGCTACGCTTTTGATGGGTTTAACGGCCAGAGGGGCCAGCACGTGATTACGGGCAAGAACTATACATTTTATATCGCGACGACGCCGGGGAAGCTGCAAAAGCATGTTATTCCGACCTACGTTGTGCACAGCCTCGCCGTTCTGGCGCTCATCGGCGCCATAACGGTGGTAGCCGCGATTGGTTCTTACTCACGCATGCTGTGGAAGGTCGGCAACTACAACGCCCTGCGCCACGATCAGGAAAACCTTAAGAAGCAATACCATCAGCTTCAGAGCACGGTCGCCGACACCAACCAGCGCCTTGATTCTCTGCAGTCTTTGGCCACCGAAGTGGCCATGACTTACGGCGTGCTGCGCTACCACCCTGCGGCCTTCGATTCGACCGACAGCCAAGTCACGCCGGAAGATGCCTTCGATCGCTCGATTGAGCAGTACACGTTTTTGAAAAGGAACGCGGCGGTGATTGCCATCTCCTCTGGCGGACTGCGGTTGATGCCGGCCATGAATTTTGCCGACTCCACCTACACACCAGCGATCTGGCCGGTGATGGGGCACATCACCGACAGCTTTGGAGAACGCCTGGATCCGTTCAACGGCGAGGGAGCCTTCCACACAGGTGTGGATGTGGCCTCTGATTACGGCGCGCCGGTGCATGCTACGGCGGATGGCATTGTGACCATCGCGGAAAACCATGCCGGCTACGGCCGCCTGGTTGTGCTAGATCATGGTTTCGGCATCACCACCTGGTACGCGCATCTTTCCTCGTTCTCGGCGGTTCCTGGCACGCGAATTAAACGCGGCGAGGTCCTCGGCTACACGGGCATCAGCGGCCGCTCCACCGGCCCGCACGTGCATTATGAAGTTCGCGTCAACAATGCGCCGGTTAATCCGTGGCGCTATATGAAGGGAAGCACGAGAACTGTGGTAGGCGATTAGTCTCGGGAGGCTTTTTTCTTCCTGGTATTTCTTATGCCCCTGGCTTCCGGGGCATTTTTCTTTTGCTTCGTTAATTTCGGATGGTGGCCTTGTTTCTGGGTGCTTTGCGTTGCGGAGCCACGGGCACAACCGGCATGGCCGTGCGTGCGGCCTCCAAGAACTTGGGCGTCAAATCAAAGATGAGCCGTACTGATTTTGTGTCGCCCCGGTCGATCTGTCTGGCGTCGGCGCTCTTGAGCATTTCGAGATAGGCCTCCCGCACCTCGGGTTCGAGTTGTTGGCGCATCTTTTGATCGCTGAGACCGGCCTCGGCCAGCTCGAGCAATCCTCTGATGACCTCAGATAGCTGCCGGATGGGCGCGTCCGCCGAGCCTTCACCTTCGAGAGCCACGCGCAGCCGGTCGGCTTCCGGTTTTCCTGCGACGGTGATCCACTGAAGCTGGTCGATCAGCGCCGCGAGCTGCGGGGACCGCAAGCCACGTGGAGTTTGCTCGCTTAACGCCGTGCCGGCTCTGGCGTTCTGGTGCACCACAGCAAACACGGGCGATCCGGCGAGCCGGCGGAATCGCTCGCGCCACGCCAGTGCGTCAGAATCCGCAGGTGCCGGGGACCAGCATGATAGGAGATTGCTGCCGCTGGTGAGCGCGATGCGATCGCTCTCTAAAAAGGTAAACGTGATTCGCCGCGTGCCGCTAGAGAGCGGCACGGAAAAAATCTCCTTCCCTCCTTGAGATTCCCGCGTTCCTGCTTGCTGCGCGTAAGCAGCAATCTTTCGTCGGTCGAATCGCCCGTCGGCCACGGCAAAAAGCGTGGTTTCTTGGCCGTGCCTAGAGAGCGCGATACCCACGCGATGCAAATCGCTCTCGTAGTTGAATCCTGTAGACTCTAGAAATTGCGTGTACTCCGGATCGGCCTTGGGTTCGGGCGCCCATTTGTAGAGTTCGGATAGAAATGGAGAGGGCCGCAAAGCGTCCAGGTCGATGAAGAGGACTGCGCCGGCGTCGACGGGCATGTGGGCAAGGACTTCGTTCGCGGGGAGAGATCCCGAGCCGCCCCAGCGCTGGTAGCCGTAGAACACCATGGCGCCCACCAGAATGGCCGCGAGAATTATTCCTCCGAGCCTTTGCTTGTTCATCCGGTCGGCCCTCATGCCACGGTATTTTCTGCTTTAGCGGTTGATGGCGTTTCTGCCGAGCGCGGCCGCGCTTCTCGCCGGGCACATTTTCGGGATAAAATATGGCCTTCGGAATTTGCCCGGGCCGGCCCTCTCGCAAAACGCGGGGTTCATGCTAAACTATAGAGGAATTGAAAGATAGAGCCGCCAGGAGTGGGACACAGGGAAGCGCGTTTTCCACAGAGCTGGCCCCCGACG
This sequence comes from Acidobacteriota bacterium, assembly GCA_013289825.1. Taxonomy (GTDB): domain Bacteria; phylum Acidobacteriota; class Terriglobia; order Acidiferrales; family UBA7541; genus Acidiferrum. Next base: position 20,277 of record JABCZF010000048.1, read on the forward strand.
TGCTCTAAAATCTCGCACCCACTTGCAATTCCCTTGCCCCTTCTGCTATTCTTACTCGGTTTGAGCGACGCTGGCGTAGCTCAGCTGGTAGAGCATCTGATTTGTAATCAGAGGGTCGGGGGTTCAATTCCCTCCGCCAGCTCCACCAAGATTTAGGGGGAGTGAGCGGAGCAAATCCTTCGAGGAAAAATAAACGGGCTGGTGTCTTTTGACACGAGTCCTTTTTGTGTTTTTGTTTTGCGTCGCATGGAATTGTCCAGAGAGAGTTTTGGGGGGACAAGCATTTCACGTCCTTTTTGTTTTCGCGGGACGGGTGGGTGAGTGGCTAAAACCAGCAGACTGTAAATCTGCCGCTCCTTGCGGGCTACGAAGGTTCGAATCCTTCCCCGTCCACCAGTCGCTCGCTGTTCGATTCGGCCGATCCCGTGGGTGATCGTCCGTGATCAGGAAACCGCAGGGCAGGGCAATCGCACGAAGCGATGTTCGAGCGCGGTCCAATTCGCGGCACAGGCGCTGCTCAGGAATAGTGCGCCAAGAACGGCTGAACTTGGGGACGACGGGTTAGGCCTGGGTAGCTCAGTTGGTAGAGCGCGTCCTTGGTAAGGACGAGGTCACCGGTTCAATCCCGGTCCCAGGCTCCAGGATTCGATGGTCAGAGCGGGTGGAAAGTTTGCGGTAAAAGGGCGGGGGTAACTCAACGGTAGAGTCTCACTCTTCCAAGGTGATGGTTGCGGGTTCAAATCCCGTCCCCCGCTCCAGCTAGAGAAGTGGCCGCTGAGCCGGCTGGATTTCCGCGGAAGAAAAGACTTGACCGAGAGGGTAGAGGAAAATGGCCAAGGAGAAATTCGAGCGCAGCAAGCCGCATTGCAACATCGGGACGATTGGTCACATTGACCATGGCAAGACGACCCTGACAGCGGCGATTACCAAGGTGCTTTCCAAGCACAACCCGAAGG
>JABCZF010000049.1 GCA_013289825.1 Acidobacteriota bacterium
GCAGGACCACGGTGCCGTTAAACTTTGCTGCCCTCGCTTCTTGCGTGTAGTTGGGGCTTGGGCAGTACACGCACGCGGGAACCGTCACTCCTCCCGCTCCCGGACGCGCAATTCCAGCCAACGCTGCTCTCGGCGATCCCGCCGCGCTCGTCGTAGTTCTCTCCGTGGGCGCTCTTTCCTCTTTCGCGCCTGGACCCCGCGCAAGTTGCGTCGGCCCCGCTTCGTTCACCACTTTGTAGTCGTCTCCAATGGCAAACAGCGTCGCGTCCGGCTCCTGCCTCCGCAGCTCGGTCACGCGCACGGTCTGCACCCCATAACGAGGATCTGTCCGCTTCGTCAGCAAATGGAGTCTCAGCTCCGCCGCATACCAATACTCCGTCACAATTGTCAGCGGGCGGTCATTGCCCAGCGATCCCGTCGCGTACGTTTGCGTCACCCGCACGCCCTTCGCGGGCAGCCCTTCCATCGTGTCGGTTCCAAGCTCTTCCTTCGTGGTCTCCGGTTTCGCGGTCCCCATGTCTTGAGTCGCTTGCGCCGCCGCGACAACCGTCCACTGCCTCGCCAGCTTGCTCAACGGAAACAAATCCGTTCTTGTCCTCGTTACGGGATCGTACAACTCGACACGAGTCAGCTGCGGTTCTCCGCCCTCGGCCGTGATCCAATTGCGCATCTCGTTGTGCGTGCGTCCGGCGGAATCCCGTGCGTCCAGATTGTAGGTTTTATGGGTGATCTGCGTGCCATCCTGGAGTTGGCTTACCGTCTCCAATTCCACCTTCGCGAAAAACGGCAGCCCGCGCACCGCCGGAATGCGCTCGCCATACACCCATGCCGAGACGCGCCCCTCGGCGGAAAAGCTTACAGGAGCAGAGTCCGTTGTTTGTGCATTAGTACCAGGAGGAAGGCCAATCGCAACAATCACCACTGCGAGGGCCAGGGCAGAACGCTTCATGATGTCACCTGCCAGATTCCAGACTGCAACCACACCAATAATCACAGCTGCCACTCGCCAAAGCTACCACCAATCGGGCGGGGTGGTCCGGACATTCTGTGGGAAAATGAATCGGGGACCTGTTGGTTCGAGGTTTTTGACAAGACTGGTTGGCGAAGGCATCCGCGCGCCTTGTCAGGTAAACTAGTCCGCGCTGTCACAGATCAATTTGGAGAGGACAAAGCGATGGGCAATCGAGATGCAAGAGGCAGAGAGAAAAAGAAGCCGAAGAAAAAGGAAGTGAAGGTGACGTACCAGCCGGCACGGCCTGCGACAGTTTACAAGCCGACACCCGCGGCCCCGCCGACGCCCACTGAACCGACGAAGCCGTAGAGTCTCGCATCGACTGCGATTGCCATTGGGCGGCTAGCCGTTCCGGAAATTCACCGGCAATCGCAGAAATTCATCCTTATTCGTACGAGCCAGCCGCCTCCGAGACTTGCACCTCGCGTTGGCAAAGAGAGCTCGGGCCGCACAATGACTCACTGCGTTACCAGACGCGGCAGATTCTTTCTGGCGGGTTCACCATGGGCTGACCGGCTTTGCAGGCGAACGCCTTCCTAAACTCTGGCATGTTGACAACGACTCCGTTGATGCGATATTGCGCGGGTGAGTGTGGATCGACTTGTGCACGCATGCGCAAGTCTTCGGGGCGTTCGTTGGCGCAATCCCACTGGGCGTAGCCGATGAAAAAGCGTTGCTCGGGAGTCAGGTCGTCAATGGATTGGAGATTTTTGTCTTTGGTGGCGCCTTGCCAGGCGATGTAGGCGAGAATTTCGCCGCCCAGGTCCGCGACGTCTTCTCCCATGGTGAGCCGGCCGTTGATGTGCACGTCGTCCACGACCACGTATTTTGAATACTGGTCGCTGACGCATTTTGTGCGTTCGTCGAATTTATCGCGGTCCTCTTTGCTCCACCAATTTTTTAGATTGCCGATGGCGTCGAACTGGCTGCCCTCGTCATCGAAGCCATGGGTCAGTTCGTGGCCGATCGTTCCGCCGGTATTGCCGTAGTTGGGAGCGTCGTCCATTTTCGGATCGTAGAGCGGCGGTTGAAGGACGCCTGCGGGGAAGTTAATGTCGTTCATTTGCGGGTCGTAGTAGGCGTCCACCGTCGTGGGGCTGATTCCCCACTCGCCGTGGTCCACGGGTTTTCCAATCTTGGCGATTTCGCGGCGATGTTCAAATTCCGTGAGGCGCTGCATGTCACCGAGGAAATCGGAGGGCGTGATTTTGACGGAGCTGTAGTCGCGCCATTTATCGGGATAGCCGATTTTGTTGTGGATGCCGTGGAGTTTGACGAGGGCTTGCTTTTTGGTTTCGGGGCTCATCCAATCAAGCGCGCTGATACGCTGTTCCATGGCGGCTTCGATGCGCAGCACCATGTCGAGCGTGCTCTGCTTGAGCTCCGGAGAGAAAACCTTGCGCACGTAGGCCTGACCGAGCGCTTCACCCAAATTCCGATCGGTGAACTGTACGCAGCGTGTCCAGCGCGGCTGCATTTCTTTCGCGCCACGCAGATATTTTCGGTAGAAGTCAAAATTCTCCTGTACGAACGGGGAAGAGAGATAAGGAGAAGCGGTATCGGCGATATGGAACCGCAGATAGCTCTTCCAGTTTTCGACGGGTTCAGCGGCCAGCTGCTTGTTGAGCTCCTTGAAAAACTCTGGAGCGCCGACATTAAGGATTACGAAAGCCGGATAGCCAATCTGGCTGTAGTAGGTTTGCCAATCAAAGTTCGGGGCAAGTTTGCGCAGCGCCGCTAGGTCCATTTTGTTTTTCAATTTGTAGGGATCCCGCATCTCCACGCGCGTAAGTGAGGCCTTGGCGAGTGCAGTTTCCATGCGCATCAACGTTTCTGCATTTTTCTTCGCGGTCTCCGCATGATCACCGAGGAGTTCCAAGACCTTTTGCACGTGTTGCACGTACCGTTCGCGAATCTCCTTCGACTTCGCGTCCTCCTTGGTGTAGTTATCGCGGTCCGGCAAACCGAGCCCGCCCTGGCCGAGTTCCGCAATGACCTGCTCAGAATTGTCAGGATCCTGGTCGGAGCCCGCTTGAAAGAGAAGCGACCTATAGCCGCCCACGTAGAGCTGCAGCTTGGCAACTAGAGGAGCTAACTCGCGCGCGGAATTCAGGCGGGAGATGGCATCCAGCTGCGGCTTGAGGGCGCCGATGCCACGCTTTTCTGCTTCCGGCTCGTCAATACATGCGCCATAAAAGTCGCCAATCTCTTGCGTAACGGCGTCGCGGGTATCGCTGCTCTTTGCTGCCTGATCCAGAATTCCGCGCAGGAATTTCAGATTGTCCTGGTAGAGTTTGCCGTAGACGCTCCAGGAGGTTTGGTCGGAGGGAATGGGATTGTTCTTCTGCCAGCGGCCGCAGGAATACTGGTAGAAATTCACACAGGGATCAACGGACTTGTCGAGGGAACTCAGGTCCAAACTTGGCGAGTAGGGGAGCGCCGGCTCGGCCTGGCTCTGCGCGTTGGCCGGAACGGCCAAAACGATCCAAAGGAAGGGAACGGACAGGCCCATCGCGATCTTCATATTCACCTTCGGCGGCAGATTTTATGCGAACGATGAGTGCGCCACGATGGTAAAGGCTGGCAATGCTTTTTCCAATCGTAAAAATGGTTCGGCGAGCTGAATCCATCAGTAATCCGCCGTTTGGGACTGTCTTGTGCGCCATTCGTAAGCTGTTATGGGGTCTTCCGACCGCAAGCAGAATTTATGCCTTCGAACACGCGCTGCTCACGCATTGGGGCGCGCAGCGTCTATCCCAAAAGGGTGAGGAGGCCAAGCGGAGGTACGCTTCGGCCTATTTTGTTCTCTTCAGAGAGACGGAGGGGTGTGGTTATGTGCAAAGTATGCAAGATTTTTCTGGGCTTGTTGTTAGGAATTGGCGGCCTGGCCGGAACGGCGGACGCGCAGTTCAAGAACGGCAGTCAAGCGACGGAGTTGAATCTGCCGACGTTGAGCCAGCGTGCTGTGGTGACGCAGCGAATCGGTCTGACGGACATAACCATCGTCTATCACGAGCCTTTTGTGGGCGGACGCGAAATCTGGGGAAAGACGATACCGTACGGGAAGGTGTGGCGCGCGGGGGCCAACGAAAATACGGCCATCGCGTTTGCGGATGACGTTTCTGTGGAAGGCAAGCCGCTGCCGGCCGGTACCTATGGCTTGCATATGATTCCGAATGCCGACTACTGGACGATTATTTTCTCCAAGAACTCGACGTCCTGGGGAAGCTTCAGCTATGACGAAAAAGAAGATGCCTTGCGCGTGGACGTAAAGCCGCAGCCGGCGGAATTTCGCGAAGCGCTGACGTACACCTTCGACGACATCAAGCCGGAGTCAGCGGCAGCGACGCTGCGGTGGGAGAAACTGGCGGTGCCGTTCCACATTTCTGTGGATGTAAAGGCGATTACCGAGCGCAGCATTCGCAACCAGCTGCGAAACACGGGCGGGTTTTCGTGGGCGGGCTATGACGAAGCGGCGACGTGGTGCCTGGACGGCAATTGCAGCCTCGAACAGGCGTTGAAGTGGGAAGATACTTCCATCCAAAACGAGGAGAGATTCGAGAATCTACTCACGAAATCGCAGATCCTGGCGGCGCTGGGAAAGAAACAAGAATCGGATGCAACCCAAGCGAAGGCCATGGAAAAGGCAACCGGGTTGCAGCTTCATGTGTATGGACGCGGTCTGCAAATTCAGAAGAAGCAAGACGAAGGATTCGCCGTTTTCAAGGTGAACATACAGAAGCGGCCAAATGAATGGTATACGCATGGCGAGCTGGCGCGAATGGCGTCGGCCAAGGGTGACTTTCTAACGGCGGTGAAAGAAATGAAGCTCGCGCTCGCGAGTGCGCCGGATCAGGCGAAAACGCAAATTCAGGGTCTGATCGCGCGGCTGGAGAAAAACCAAGACATCAATCCGATTTAGGGCCTACCTGCGAGGCAGGCTTCGCCGGGCGCAGGCTCGGCCGCGTCAGGAAGTAATGCCGCCGAAACAGAGATACTTGATTTCGACGTACTCATCCATGCCGTACTTGGAGCCTTCGCGGCCGAGGCCGGATTCCTTTACACCTCCGAAAGGCGCGACCTCCGTGGAAATGATTCCCGTGTTGATGCCGACGATGCCGTATTCGAGAGCTTCAGCGACGAGCCAGACCCGGGCAATGTCACGGCCGTAAAAGTAAGCAGCCAAACCAAATTCCGTGTCGTTGGCGAGAGCGATGGCCTCGGCGGCCGTCTTGAAGCGGAAGAGCGGCGCGACGGGACCAAATGTCTCTTCGCGCGCGACGGCCATTTGCGGTGTCACGTCGGTGAGAATCGTCGGCTCGAAAAAACGGCCACCAAGTGCGTGACGGTGTCCGCCGACGAGGATTTTTGCTCCTTTGGATTGCGCGTCGCGGATATGGCTTTCCACTTTTTCGACGGCTGCGTCGTCAATCAGCGGCCCTTGCGTCGAGCCCGCTTCCAGTCCCGGCGCGGGTTTGAGTTTTTTTACTGCGGCGGCCAGCTTTTGGGCGAAAGCGTTGTAGACGGTGTCTTCGACGAGCAGGCGGTTTGTGCACACGCAAGTTTGCCCGGTATTGCGATACTTGGAGGCCATCGCGCCTTCGACAGCGGCCTCCAAATCCGCGTCCTCAAACACGATAAACGGTGCGTTTCCTCCGAGCTCGAGAGAAAGCTTTTTCACCGTGCGCGCGCACTGGGCCATTAGGATTTTTCCAATTTCCGTGGAGCCCGTGAACGAAAGTTTTCGAACGCTGGGATTGGAAGTAAGTTCGGCGCCAATCTCCGTCGCGGAGCCGGTAACAATATTCAACACGCCTCTTGGAACGCCAGCACGTTCGGCAAGTTCCGCGAGTGCAAGAGCGGAAAACGGAGTTTGCGAGGCGGGTTTCAGTACCACGGTGCAGCCGGAGCCGATCGCCGGCCCCGCTTTGCGCGTGATCATGGCCAGCGGAAAATTCCACGGAGTGATGCAGGCGACGACGCCGATGGGCTGCTTGATGACGACGATTCTCTTGTCGGATTGATGCTGAGGAATGGCGTCGCCGTAAACGCGCTTGGCTTCTTCACCGAACCATTCGAGGAAGGCCGCGGCGTAGGCGACTTCTCCGCGCGATTCGGCAAGGGGCTTGCCTTGTTCGAGCGTCATGAGTCGCGCGAGGTCTTCCTGGTTGGCCATCAGCAGGTCGAACCATCGGCGAAGAACCGCGGCACGCTCCTTCGCGGTTTTCTTGCTCCATGCGGGAAACGCATTGCTCGCGGCTTCGATGGCCCGCCGGGTCTCCGGGCCGTCCAGTTTTGGCACTTTGCCGATGATTTCCTTCGTGGCGGGATTGTCTACGCTAATCGTCTGTCCCGAACCAGCTTGAATCCACTGCCCATCGACGTAGCAAGCTTCGCGAAAGAGCCGCGCGTCTCTTAGTTCGACCGCGAGGCTCGTGGATTTTGTAATTGTGTCTTGCATCGAATACTCCTGAAGGTCTAAGGACGTTAGATGCGATTGGGGATAGCTCGGCGCTTTCACTCCATGACCGACCTATGCGTGGGAAAGCGCGGCCTGCTTGCGTTCCGCGGCGCCCGCGAGCGCAGCTTCGATTACATCCAGCCCGTCATTCAGTTGCTCGTCGGTGACCACGAGCGGAACGAGAATGCGAATGACATTGTTGAAGGTGCCTGCGGTGATCATGATGAGGCCGTGCTCGTAGCAATACTTGGCGATCTCTTTTGTTTCCGAGTCCGCTGGTTCGCGAGTTTGGGCGTTGCGCACCAGTTCGATGGCGCACATGCCGCCCAGCCTCCGAACGTCGCCGACCAAGGGCCATTTTTTCTGCCAGCCGCGCGCGCGTTTTTCAAAATATTCGCCGATGGCCGTCGAGCGCGCGAGCAAACCATCTTTTTCTATGGTTTCGATCGCAGCCAGCGCCGCAGCGCAGGAAGCGGGGTGTCCGCAGTACGTGCCGCCGAGAGCGCCCGGTCCAGGCGCGTCCATGATTTCCGCGCGTCCGGTCACGGCAGCAATGGGCATGCCGCCGCCCAGCGACTTCGCCATGGCGAGCAAATCAGGCTCGATGCCGAAATGCTCGCACGCAAACCATTTGCCGGTACGCGCGAATCCCGATTGCACTTCGTCCGCGATGAACAGGATGCCGTGCTGGCGGCAGATATTTTGGAGAAGCTTGAAGTAATCGCGTGGCGGAATGACAAATCCGCCTTCGCCGAGAACGGGTTCGACAATCAGGGCGGCAACGGATTCCGGCGCGACAGAGCGTTTGAATGCGTCTTCGAGATGATGCGCAAAGTCTGCGGACGTCGTGCCGGATGGATGGCGATACGGATATGCAAACGGAATGCGGTAGATATCGCTAGCAAACGGCTGGAAGCCTGCTTTGTACGGGTGCGTCTTGCTGGTCAGCGACATGGTGAGAAGCGTGCGTCCGTGGAAAGCATCTTCGAAGCAGATGACCGCGGGACGTTTTGTGTAGGCGCGAGCGATCTTGATGGAATTCTCTATGGCTTCGGCGCCGGAGTTGAGAAGAATGGTTTTCTTCGCGAAACTGCCGGGAGCCAGCGAATTCAGTTTTTCCGCAACCGCCACGTAGCTTTCATACGGCGTGACGGCAAAGCACAGATGCAAATGCTTTTCGAGTTGCTCTTGAATCGCGGAAATGACGCGCGGAGAGCGGTGGCCGATGTTGAGGCAGCCGATTCCTCCGGCGAAATCGATGTAGCGGTTGCCGTCGACATCTTCGATGATCGCGCCATCCGCGCGCGCAGCGAAAATTGGCGTGGCGCTCGCGGGCCCGCGCGGGATGGCCGCTTCGCGGCGCGCCATCAGCGCGCGCGAACGCGGTCCGGGAATTTCGGTACGAATCTGAATAGTAGCCATTTCCTTTTCCTTCTAGCGGCCAGCCGGGACACGGCCAGCGTGCTGCAACTCTAGTACCAGCCAATGGGCGTTTCGTCGAGATTGACGAAGACTTGTTTTGTCTCCAGATATTCTTCGAGGCCCCAAGGGCCGAGTTCGCGGCCGAAGCCGGACTGCTTGTAGCCGCCCCATGGCGCTTCGACGTAGGTCGGCTGCATGTGATTGACCCAAATGATGCCGGCGCGGAGCGCCTTCACTACGCGGAAGGCTCTGTAGATGTCGCGCGTCCAGACAGCCGCGGCCAGGCCGTATGGCGTGTCGTTGGCAATTCGGATAGCGTCAGCTTCTCCATCGAAGGGAATTACGGACGCCACCGGGCCAAAGATTTCTTCGCGGGCGATGCGCGCGGTGTTATCCACGTCGTAAAAAATTGTCGGCTCGAGATAGTAGCCCTTGCCGAACTGCTTCGGACGGCCGCCGCCGATGGCGACTTTTGCTTCTTTCTTGCCGAGTTCGAGGTAAGAGCTGACGCGGTCATATTGTTCTTTGCTGACGAGCGGGCCCATTTTCGTTTCGCGCTCGAGAGGCGCGCCAAGCTTGATGCGTTTGGCTTTCTCCGTCATGGCCTCAACAAACTTGGAATAGATCTGTCTTTCGACAAGGATGCGGCTGCCCGCGGAACAGACTTCTCCTTGATTGATGAACACGCCGAAGAGCGCGCCATCGATGGAGGCCTCCCAATCCGCGTCGGTAAAGAAAATGTTAGGCGATTTGCCTCCCAGTTCGAGGGTCACCCGCTTGAGCGAGTCCGCGGCACTTTTGACGATGAGCTTGCCGACGGCGGCGCTGCCGGTGAACGCAATTTTGTCGACACTAGGGTGCGCGACGAGCGCGGCGCCCGCCGTTTCACCCAGGCCGTTGACGATATTCACCACGCCTGGCGGCAAGCCAACTTCCGCAAACCAGTTTGCGAATTCCAGCGCCGTCAGCGGCGTTTGCTCGGCGGGCTTCAGAATGCATGTGCAGCCAGCGGCGAGCGCGGGCGCGAGTTTCCACGCGGCCATGAGCAGCGGATAGTTCCATGGAATAATTTGTCCGGCGACGCCGACCGGCTCGCGGAACGTGAAGCTGAGCGCGTTGGCCGGCACGGGATTAACGCTTCCGAGGACTTTGTTGGCAAGGCCGCCGTAATATTCAAAACAGGTGGCGACATCCGCGATATCGTACTCCGCTTCGACGATAGGCTTGCCGGTGTTGCGGCATTCGATCTCTGCAAGCAATGCGGCATTCTGGCGGATTTTTTCGGCCAGCTTAAAAAGGACGCGGCCGCGGTCCTGCGCGGAAGTCGTGGCCCACGGCCCGCCGTCAAAGGCCGCGCGCGCAGCTTTTACAGCGCGGTCGACATCGGCGGCGCCGGCGGCAGCAACCTGCGCGATGACTTCCTCGGTCGAAGGATCATAAACCGGAAATGTTTCTCCCGAGGCGCTGGCCAGCCATTCGCCATTGACATAATTCTTGTAGGTTCGAATTTCCGCCGTCGCAGTGCTGGACATCACTACCTCCCAAACTCCTAACCGCGCGGGCGCCCTAACAGGCGCCCGCAAAGCTCAAATAGCCGGAGCTGCGGCGGCAAGTTTTCTCGCTGTCTTGCGGCGCCCGTAAATGAAAAAGAAAAACGCGGCAAGTCCGGTGAAAAACAATGTTCCGCCAAACATCCACACCTCATAGGAAAGAATGGAGGTGACCTGCTGCGCCGGGAAAAAAGCCAGGGCGATTCCCAGAATGGTAGTGACCAGCCCACTGGCGCCGGAAAGAATCAACGTCGCCCGGTTATAGCAAGTTTTTCGAAAGGAATCGCTGAACGCGATTCTCAGCAAGGCCCCAAACATATAAAGAAAGGGAACTAGCTGCAGAACTACAGCGAGCGAAAGCAGCTTCTGAAAAGTCTCCTGCACACCGGTTTCGCTGGCCGATAAGTTCGCCACGACAAACCCGAACGCCCGCAAGAGGTAGGCCACGAAAGACAAGCCGATAAATTTATTCCAGATCCACCAACCGCTGAAGTTGAGCACCACGAGGACCATGGAGACCGCGGCGTGAATGATCAGCGCGGCGTACGGCGTGCGATAACGGGGATGCACCTTGCCGAGCCAGGCGGGCATGTAGGAATCGAGTCCGGCGACAAATGGAATTCGCGCCGAACCGCCGAGCCAGGCAGACGCGATGCCCGCGATGGACATGCTCAGCAAAAACGCGAAGGGCGCGACGATCCATGCAACTCCGACGCGGCTGGCCATGTGTCCGACCGCTTGAACAATGCCTTGGAGCACGTTGATGTCGCCCTTGGTGACGGCGATGAGCAGCGTCAAGGTCGCTCCAATGTAGAGCAAGCCGGAAAGCACGCCTCCCCAGGCCACGGCTCCCGGCAGGGTTTTTTGCGGATTCTCGATTTCGTCGCCCATCACCGAAGCAAGCTCGAGCCCTACCAGTCCAAAGCAAATCACACCGAAAGAATTCAGCACGAATCGTGGATTGGGGGGGATTCGAAAGTCAGCCCAGGTCACGCTGGTCCCGAATCGCAACCACACAACGATGCCAAGCCCTATCAGAACCGCTGCGGCAATTCCGGTGCCGATCGCGCCGAGATTGTTGACCCACTTACCGACGCCCAGGCCGACCACATTCAGCCCGACGAGAAAAATCAACAGTAGAAGCGAAGCGGTCAGCGCAAAGGTTTTATTGTCAGCCAGCGCCTCGTGACCGGAACCGAGTGCAAAAACGGAAACACCGACGAAGTACAACATGACCGTCGGCACATACATCATGTTGTTGGTCCAGTAGCACCAACCGGAGAGAAAACCGTGAAAGTCTCCGAAGACTTCCTTGGCCCAGAGGTAGACACCGCCTTCTCCAGGATATCGGTGAGCAAGCTCGATAACGGCAATGCCTTGCGGCCAAAAGAAAAGCAAAAGCGAAATGAGCCAGAGCCAGACGGTGACGCCGCCGTTGGCAGCAATCGAGGGAACAACATTCAAATTGAAGACGGCTACAACAAAAAGCAGAACGAGGTCCATGCGCCCCAACACACGCCGCAGGTGAGGCGTATCTTGAACTGCGGGCGCAGCGGACGCCATGGCGGCCTCGTTCTGCAATCTAGTGGTCTCCTCTGAATCAGCGACGCTTCAGTGGCCCGCGGCGCCTACGAAGGCTGCACCACGCTCAAGCTGCGCTTTGGCGAGCCCGGGCGCCACTTCCTCGAACACGGCGAGATGTTTGTCGATGTCGGCTTCCGTGTGCTGGACGGAGATGGTCCACTGCTCGTCCCACCAATAGGGCTGCGGCAGCACGCCCCGGTTGACCATCGCGAACCAGTAGTGGCGCCAAAGATCGATGTCGATATTGGTCCAATCGCGATAATTGCGAATTTCCCGCGGGTACAGCATCAACGCACCGTTGACGCCCGCGCTTATCACGTAGGCCTCGAGGCCGGTTTTCTTCACGATGACGCGATAGCCTTCGCTGAGCTGCTTGCTGAGTTTACCGACATGCGTGTAGTTCTCTCGCGAAAGAACCTCACGGAACGTGGCCAGCCCCGCGGCCATGGCCACGCGATTCGTGTTGTACGTCCCGCCGTGAAAAACCTTGTGCTGCGCGATCAAATCCATCACCGGCCGGCTCGCGCCGAACGCGGCCAGCGGCAGGCCGCCGCCGATGGACTTTGCCAGGCAAATCATGTCCGGCTTCACGCCGAAGTATTCGCTGGCACCACCCCAAGCGAGTTTCGCGCCGGTTTTCACTTCGTCGAAGATGAGCAGTGCGCCGTTTTTCGTAGCGATCTCCCGCAAGCCCTGAAGAAAACCGGGCTGTGGCATGCACAGCCCGACGTTCATCAGAATAGGTTCGAGGATGATCGCGGCGATCTGCCCGGGATTTTCACGGAAGCGGCGCTCGACGCTCGGGAGGTTATTGAAAGCAGCGACGACGACGTTTGCGACCGCCGCTTTGGGCACGCCGCCTCCACCGGGGACGGCGTTCGGGGCTTCAGGATCGCCGTAGTCTTCGGCTTGGGGTTTGACGCTGACAAGGGCGGTGTCATGCAGGCCGTGGTAAGCGCCTTCGAACTTCAGAATCTTCTCGCGGTTCGTGGCGGCGCGTGCGATGCGGCAGGCGTGCATGGTAGCCTCCGTGCCGCTTGAACCGAACCGTACCATCTCGACCGGGTAACGTTTGCAGATCTCTTCCGCCAGTTCCCATTCCATGTCGTGCGGCATGCCGAACGTCGTTCCTTCATGCAGTACTTGCTCGATCGCCTGCACCACCGCGGGATGGCAATGCCCGGCCATCAGCGCGCCAAAACAAAGGTTGTGATCGATGTATTCGTTTCCATCGAGGTCGTGAATCTTGCTTCCTTTTCCGTCTTTCACAAACAGCGGGTAGGGTTCGTAGTAGCGGTAATTGCTGGCAACGCCAAGCGGAATGCGTTGCAAAGCGCGCTTGTAGGCATCCGCGGATTTCGGCGTGCGCTTCTCGTAGGCGGCAATTTCTTTCTGCAGTGCGTCGTGCATTTCCTTGTTCCATATCCTCGGTGGCCGCCGAGCGGCCAACCGGTGCAGGTCTGTTCCCTGCGGTCAGTTTGTACCAAAAAAACTTCGATGTTGAACTGCTTCTTTCTGTCGTTTCGAACGTGCGAAGGCGCTCCCGTCAAGTCGGAGCGCTTCAGGAAGCACGGCGAATCTGCCAGTCTACGCTAGAAGCGAAACTTCAGCGCGAACTGCACGAGTCGCGGATCGCGAATGTGTAGTGGCTGACCAAACGTGCCGCCTAAATTCGAGATGTTGCCATCCACGCTATAAAACTGCGCATGGTTCCAAACATTGAAGACATCGGCTCGGAACTCCATCTGCCATCTCTCGGAAAACCGGGTTTGCTTGGAGAAGCTCATGTCCGTGCCGTTGATCCCCGGACCGCAGCAGATCGACCGAGGTGCGTTGCCGATCGTCCCTGCCGCAACGGTGTTATTGGTGAACAGACCCGGATCGAAGACGAACCCATCCTTGCGCGGATCGTGCGTTTTGAACGGGCCTGTAAGGTTAGGCTGGCCCGGAGCCTCGAAGTCGAAAGTGGTGTCCAGTTGCTCGATATCCGCCTGGGACGTGATGCGAATGGGGAAACCGCTCTGGAAGGTGAGAATGCCCGACGCCTCCCAGCCGTCCAGAAGTTTCCCTTTGAGCCCATCGTAGTTCGGAACCGGCAGTTCCCAAACATAGTTGAACACGAAACGGTGACGCGCATCGTAGTTCGAGAGTCCGTAAGTGGAGTTGAAATTCAAGGGATTCAAAGCGCTCTCGAAGCTTGAGGCATTGTCCAAGGATTTGCTGAAGGTATAGGAAGCCTGAAATTGCAGGCCGTGCGAAAAGCGTTTTTCGAACAACGCTTGTAGCGAGTTGTAGTTGGAGTGCGCGATGGTATCCTCGCTGAAGATACCGGAGAATACCGGCGTGCCGCCGGTCGGGCAGCCTGTGCCGGTCAGGGGGTTGCACAGAGGCGAGGAGTACGGGCGGATTCCAACGAGAGTAATCTGCTGGCCATTGGATGCGGGGGTCAGGACGCAGGCAGTGGACGGATTCAAAATAGAGCAAGGAATGTTTGGTCCGCCCGACGGACCTCCCACATAGGGAAGGTGGAAAGTCTGCCCAGCCGGAAGGTTGAGTATAAAGGAATACGCCGAGTCTTCGCCCAGAGGTCCGCAACCCTGTCCCTGCCCCGCCAGATCATTGCAGGTTGCAGGATTACCGGGGTTCACCTCATAGGTAGCGAGCAAGCGATGGCCTTGCGAACCTACATAGGCAACCTGCAAGAGAATATCGCCGGGCAATTCCCTCTTGATCGTCAAGTTGTACTGGTCAGAATACTGCGGCCGCATGTTTCGAGGAAACTGTCCGAAATAAATACTTCCCAGAAACCGGGACCAGTCAATGGCCTGGCTACGCGGCGGATTCAAGATTCCGGTGAACGGGTTCGGCGCAATAGTTCCATTCTGGCCGACATAGGGAGTTTGAAGAAACGGCGTGGGGATGAAATTGCTCCCTCCGAACGGAGGCTCGGCGCTGAACTGCTCAAGGACGAGTTGCTCGATAGGGTTATAAAACATTCCGTAGCCCGTGCTGATGCTGGTCTTGCCAGGTCCGCCTGTCAACCTAGCAAGCCATCCGTCATGTGCACTGGGGCTCCAATTGAGGCCCAGGCGCGGAGCGAATGCCTTGTAGTAAGTATTTGTCAAACCATCGGGAACAGTCTTATCGCCGGGAAACACCAGTCCGATAGGGGTAACTCCCGCGGCATCGCAACCGGCTTCCCCGGGACCAAAGGTGGCAAACAGCGGATTGCTGGGATCGAGGCTGCAGGGATAGATGGTCGAACGCTCCCCCGGCCGGAAAGTCTGCACTTTGTGCCCTATATCGGCCTGCGGCGTGTTCAGTTCCCAGCGCACACCATAGTTCAGTGTCAGATTCGGCCTGATCTTCCAACTGTCCTGCGCGAACAGATAAACCGACTTGCTCCGCACCAACTCATGTTGCGCCGAACCCTGTGCCAGGTCGCTGGCCAGCCCAAGAAGATAGTTGGGGTAGGGCGAGGAAAATCCCAAATCGTCCCCGCTTACGGTAGAACAATTGGGCGGAAGATTGGGGTTTGCGGGACCGCAAATATTGGAATCGCTGTTGAAAACAATTTGTCCGTTGACGTCGAAATACAGGAGTTGGTCGAATTTTTGGTAACGAACATCGCCGCCAAACTTAAGATTGTGATTTCCGATTATTTTGCTGTAGTTGTCGCTGAACTGAAAGGTGTTGCCAATCTGTGGCAACTGGCCACCGAAGTTGTTGCCGATCGCGAAGCCGCCATTTAGCTGAACGTATGGCACGCCTTCCTTGCTGGCGCCCAGCCCGGTGTGAATGCCGAAGTCAGCGTTGCCTGGACAGCTGGGTGGCGTCCCAGCGGGCGGGGCACCCGAGGAAAGGCAGTTGCCGCTGGAGTCCACGAGTGGCGTATCGCTCTGGCCTGTGAAGCAGAACGCTTTGGCCGTTCCCGTCCCGCAGGAAGCCTGGATGGCGTTCGTCCTGGTGGGAGTGTCGAATTTGAGCTGGCCCTCCCGAAAGTAACTGAACCTGAATTCGTTCACTGCCGTCGCGCCAATCGTGGAGGTATGAGTTACGTTCACTTGCTGAGTGCGCGTTGCATAGTCGCCCGGGAAGTTCCCAAGCGGAGCTCCCTGGGCCTGAAATTTCGCGAAGGGGTCCAAGGTGTTGTCATCATCGAAGTAATAGTAGATAGAAGTTTTTTGATTGTTGCTGAAGGAGTGATCAATCTTTATCTGGAATTGGTCGCCGCGGTCTCTCTTATCTGGAACGGTAGCGACTTGGCTGGCGCTTCCGCCTGCACCAGGGACGTACTGCAGCAGGCTTAGCGCCACGGGATCAAAACATTGCTTGGGAATCTGGTTATTCGGGAAAATGCTGAATTGTGGCGCTCTGGTCGGGTCGTTGTAAGGTTCAGGAGTGCCTGCAATCACGTTGTTCAACAAGCCCTGCTGGGCGGCATTCAGCGCCGGCGTCGAACTGCCGCTTCCACAGCGGCTTTGCAAGACATTCGCAACCGTCGGATCGATCAGCGAACCGGTAAACGGCGAACCTCCCGAAAAGTCGCCGGCCAGGTCGGTCGCCGTCGGCACGGTCACTTGTTGCGAGACAATCCCCTGCACGACGCGTCGGCCCTCGTAAGATCCGAAAAAGAAGGTCTTGTCCTTTCTGATCGGTCCGCCGATGGTTCCGCCAAACTGGTTCTGCTTGAAAGCCGGCTTCGGCGCTGCCACAAACGTGAATGGATGCGCATTCAGAACATCGTTGCGAAAGAACTCATAGAAACTGCCGTGTAGATCGTTCGTGCCCGATTTGGTCACGACATTCACCACGGCGCCTGAGTTGCGGCCGTATTCCGCATCAAAAGAGTTGGAGATGACGCGAAACTCTTCAATACTGTCCGGCGAAGGTTCCACCGCGGGCAGGTTGGCGAACAGATCGTTGCCGTCTCCGCCGTTCACGGTGTAGTTGTTCGAGCGGCCGCGGCCACCATTCACAGTAACCACTCCGGCCCGATCCGATCCGTAGAACAGGTCGTTGCCCAGCTGTGATTGCACTCCGGGTTGCAGCTGCAGCAATTGATAGACATCGCGTTGGTTCAAAGGCAGTTGCGTGGAGGAGCGCTCGTTCACGACGGCTCCGAGTTGCGTCGAGCTGGTATCCACAACCGGGGGCGCGCCTGTTACCTCTACGCTCTCTGTTGCGGCGCCGAGCTGCAGCGTAATATCGACGCTTATTACCTGATTCAAATCGAGGGTCACTCCCTTGCGTACATACTTCTTGAACCCCGCCTGAGCGACGTTGAGTTCGTACGTGCCCACAGGCATTTCGATGAAGATGTATTCTCCGCTCGCCCCGCTTTGCACGTCGCGGGTAGCATGGGTCGCTTCATTGACGAGCGTAACCGTTGCCGCGGCTACGGCAGCGCCGCTGGGGTCGCTGACCGTCCCGCGAATCCGCCCACCCGTGCTCTGCGCCCCGGCCAGCGGCGCGGCGAACATCATGGCCAGCGCGAGAAGGAACAGTGAAAGGGTACTGCTATGGCACCGCGTATAGCTCTGCCAAAGTCCTGCGGCCATTCTCATCAACTCACCCCTTGTCCCGAAACATGCGGTTGGCGGCGCATTCTTCGAGGTTGCTGTACCGCTAAAACCTTACTATAATCCAGCAAACTTAGAGAAAGCCGGGAGCCGTGTCAAGCGGAAAGAATTTCTCCAAGCCATCAGCAAGTCGAGAGGCGCATCGCCTGCTACGGATCAGCGAGGTGGCGCGCCGCGTGGGCATTTCGTCTTCTGCCTTGCGCGCCTGGGAAGCGCTGGGCCTGGTTTCTCCGCATCGCACGAAGAGCCGCTACCGCTTGTATGGGGAGGCCGACGTGCGCCTGATCCAGCGCGCCGTTTTTTTGCGTCGCGCCCGTGGACTGAACCCCACAGCCATCGTCCACGTCTTGAAGCGCCAGGGCGTCGTCTCGACGACCGTAGAGAGCGCTCCCCTTCCCGGCCAAAGCTTCCGGCGGTTGCGTACTCGCCGCGGACTGTCCCTCGCACAGGTGGCACACGCCACCAAGGTTTCCGTTGGCTTCCTCAGCGCGCTCGAACGCGGCCAAATGCGCTCCTCGATCTCCACGCTGCGCCGCATCGCGCGCTTCTATCGCACAAATATTCTGTCGCTCTTTGAAACCGCCGCGGAAAATCCTCGGCTGGTGCGGCCCGGCCAGCGAAAAGTTTTGGAAACCACTCCCGGCGTGCGTATGGAGCTTCTGGCTTGGGGCCAAACGGTGATGGAGCCGCATCTTTTTCGCATCAAACCCGGTGGCGGCAGTGGGGAGTCTTACTCGCACGAAGGCGAAGAGTTCCTGCACATACTTCGCGGCGACTTTGAAATTTGGCTGAACAGCAAAGAACATTACCGCCTCAAACCTGGAGACAGCCTCTATTTCGAGAGCTCGACGCCGCATCGGTGGAGAAACCCCGGGCGCTCCGAGGCCTGGCTGCTGTGGGTAAACACACCGCCAACGTTTTGAAAAGAAGTGCCTGGTGACTCGTGGATGCCGCACAAAACTCTGACCGGGAGTCGCGAATGATGGCTTCCTGCAAAGCCGTGGTCTTCTTGCCCCTCGCCGTTCTTCTTGCTCTGGGAATACCCGCGACAGCTGTCGCCCAGAATGCGCAGAACGCGAAGCTCCGCCCCGCGGACAGCATCCTCGCGAACGGCCAGGTCTACACAGAAAAAGGCGCACCATCCTGGGCGCAAGCCGTTGCCGTCCGCGGCGAGAAAATCATCGCCGTGGGTGATGATGCCGGCATCCTAAAGCTGCGCGGACCTGCCACCAAGGCCCTCGACGCCGGCGGAAAACTAGTGCTGCCCGGTTTTGTGGATGGCCACATTCATTTCATGAAAGGCTCCATCAGCCTCGGTCAAGCGAATTTCGACGGCGCCAAAAACCCCGCTGAAATCCAGCACATCTTGCGCGAGTACGCGAACAAACATCCCGGCAATGGCTGGATCCTGGGTGGCGGTTGGAACTACGCCATGTTTGGTGAAGAAAATCTTCCCAACAAAAAATATCTCGACGAGCTGTTCCCAAATCGGAAGCGTGGTCAATGAGGCCGACGCAAAATAAGCGCAGCTTTCGCGCGACTCAGACTCGGTCGACTAAAATATCGAGGTGCAGGGAGAATGCGAAGGCGGCGAAAGCGGGAGACAGTATGAGCTGGCGCACCATGGTCCTGGCAGTCATGGCTCTCGCGATGACCTGTGGCGCCTGCACGAAAAAAGAAGCAACGCTCAGCCTGCTCGTTTGGGAAGGTTACGCCGATCCTTCGTTCGTGCGTCCCTTCGAAAAAACCCGTCACTGCAAGATCGTTGCGTCGTACATGGGATCGAGCGACGAATTGGTGGCCAAGCTGCGCGGGGGAAGTGCTTCCAACTATGACGTGATCTCGCCTTCGAGCGACGTCGCTACCTCGATCGTGCGCGCCGGCCTCGCCGCACCTCTCGACCTTTCCAAATTCCCATCCTACAGTCAGCTCTCTTCCAAACTCCGCAATTCCCCGCTCGTCAAACGCAACGGACAAACCTATGGCGTCCCCTTTGTCTGGGGACCCAATCCCCTGCTCTATGACACAACCGCCTTCACCGAACCGCCGAATTCCTGGAGCATTCTCTGGGACCCAAAATACAAAGGAAAAATCTCGCTTTGGGACGAACTTTCAAGCCTGTACATGGCCGCGCAAGTTCTCGGCTACGACCAACCCGATCCTTATCAGATTTACAACCTGACCGACGACCAGCTCGAAGCCGTAAAGAAAAAGCTCATCGAACTCAAACCAAATATTCGCAAGTACTGGACTAGCGGCGGTGAGCTCACCAATCTCTTCCAGAACCATG
>JABCZF010000050.1 GCA_013289825.1 Acidobacteriota bacterium
TACCGATAATCAACCATGACTTGACGATGTCACGTTATTTGATGTCTGTCAAGCATCTAATTCAGTAAAGAAAGCGCGATTCCCCCCGTCAGCTAAAGCAGACGGTCCCCTCGCGCCGCAGATTATGAAAAAACTGGCTTCGAAATAAATTCAGCCCTCTCGGAAATAGACAACCGCCCCTAAATGCTCTTTAGCCAACCGCATGTCGAACCCTACCCGGCTCGGCGGGACGGCATTCCCTCGAACTCCGCCGGGACCGCCGCCGCATCCCAGCCTAGCTTCATTTGTGCACCCGGCCTGGTCCGCTGCGCATCGCGCAGCGGGCGTCGATCGAAACCGTATTTCTGCTTCAATCGCGCCACACGCTCCGCGATCATGTTTCGATATTTCTCCGGCGCATAGGCTTGCTTTCGGTACCACTCTTCATACTGTTTGGTCAGCCGCGGGAATTTATCGCGCACAAACGGCAAGAACTGTTTCGCGGACGAAGGCGTCAGAAAAAGCACCCCCGACCAGAACCACTGCGCTCCCGCTCGGTGGGCAGCCTCAGCCACCGCTTCAAGCTCGCCTTCGCGGTCGGTAATGCCGGGGATCAGCGGCGATGCCGACACGCCTACGCGCAGGCCCGCTGCGCTCAACTGCCGCACAGCGGCCAGCCGCAAATCCGGCCGCGGCGCGCGCGGCTCCAGCAAACGCGCCAACCTCGGCCGCAGTGTGGTAACGGTGACATGGAGTGCCAGTTCGGATCGTTCCGCAATGCGCTTAAACACATCGATGTCTCGCACAATCTGATTCGATTTCGTGATTACCGAAATGCTCAATCCCTCCCGCTTGGCCAATTCTTCCAGGCACGCCCGGGTCACGCCATATTCCCGCTCAGCAGGCTGATAGGGATCTGTCGCCGTCCCAATGGCGATGTGTTCCGGCTTTTCCCCGCCCGAACCCTCCGACGCATAGGAATACTTGTGGGCCACGTCATACGCCAGCAAGGGCCCCGCGTCTTTCTTCACAAATATCTTGCGTTCGAACTCCCCGCCGTCCAGCTCCATATACTCGTGCGTGTAGCGCGCGTAGCAGTACAAGCACCCAAACTCGCATCCCCGATAGGGATTGATGGTCCAATCGAACGGCACACGCGCCGAGTCGCACTTATTCAGAATCGACTTGACCGGCAACAAAAAATAGTCCGGCCGCTCGGAGGACTTTCGGTGGCTTTCCGCCGGCGGAGAGCATGCTGCGAGGCGGGCAATGCCCACCAGCGGTACGGCTGCCTCTCGGGTCCGGCCTTCCGCCCGGCTTTCCAGGCCGTGCGGGACCGCCTCAAATGAGGTCGGCGGAGGGCAATCCGCCGTGGGGCAACCCGAAGTGCTGCCGCCTGAGCCAGTAACCGTCGAGGTTCCCACTTTGTCCGAGACATTGCGGTCACCGTCCGACGCATCGCCGGCCCTTGGTTTTGGGCTTGTCTTATAGGGGCTTACAGGAAAGAGTGTTGCCGTGGATTGTCTAGCGTGGCGGCGCCGGATACCAATCGTCCGCGCCGAAGAGGAAAGAACTGGAGACATAACCCACCTCGAAGCACGCCGCAGTATTTCGCCTTTTCTTCGCTATGTCAAGTACTTTTCGCTTTTTCTTCGACAAAGGCGGGCGCGCCAGCCCCTCATGCTTCTGGGGCACACTGCCCCTTCGTCCGGATTGTTTGCAGCCCCTCCACAGGGTATCCTGCTCGTTCCGGAGGGATCGGCGTGCGACAGTCCCCGTTGGCACGGTTTCTTCTTGGCGTGTCCGCCGCCCTTTGCTCGGCGTCGTCCTGCCCTTCCCGCGCTCAGCAACCGCCGCAACCTCAGCAGCAGACCCCATCGCAACAACGGCCTCCCACACAGCAAGCTCCTTCCCAGCAACCGGCGCAGCCAGCGGCGCAGTCAACCACGCAACCGGCGCAAACCAAAAAGCCAGCCACTGGACCTGCCACTACTCAATCTACCCATTACCCCATCCTGCTTCTGGTTCAAGGCAACGACCAATCTTGGAACCTGCGCATCGGCCTAAGAGGCCCCGAACGTCTTGATCGGACGGGTTATCCGCCGATTCCACTGGAACCCGCCGAGGTCGTCCGAGAAGGCACAACCGATTCTTGGACTTACCACGCCAAAGACGCTCAGACCGGTGCGGCTGTCTCGGTGCATATCACGCGGGAACCCTGCTCCGATTCAGCAACGGGCACCAAATTTGCCTTCACCGCCTCCCGGGAGCACGCCCAGATCGGTTCGGCGCCAGGCTGTGCACGGGTCGCCACGGAACTCTTCCCGAAAATCAACAATCAGCCCACAGACGACGATGCCGGCGCCAAAGACAAGCCCGCTCCTCCGACGGTCACGCACTTCAAGCCGCCCGTTTACGTCGCCTACATCCATGGCACCGGCAAGCTGATCGTCAAACGCGGCACCGCCGCCCGGACCGTCCCGGGCAAAGCCGGCTACCAGCCAGCTCTTTCGCGCGATGGCAAGCGGCTGCTCTATACCACCGACGAAAAGGGCGGCGAAAATGGTAGCGAACGCGCGATTTCTGTATACGACTGGGCAACAGGCAAATCCTCCGAGTTGCTCCGAGGATCCGTCCAGCAGCCGTTTTGGTCGCCGGATGAGACGCGCGTGGCATTCCTGAAATCTGACGGCTCCAAGTGGGAGGTATGGACCATGCCTCAAGATGCCCCGGAAAAAGCCGCGCTTCTCTATCCTGGCGAGGCGCTCCAGCTGGACGGCTGGGCGGATGCGCAGACGATTCTGGCGGGCGACCTAGAGACTCTTTCCTGGGTTGGGGAAGACGGGACCGTGAAGCAATCCGTGCCCAGTGCGGACCTCTACGGTAAGGAGCAATTTAGTTTGTCCAGCGCCAATACCGTGCGCGTTCATCCGCTCAACCCGGATTTGCTGCTCGTTTCCGCGGAGTTGCTGCCAGCGCCTGCCGCCGCCGCGAAGAATCCTGCGGTTGCGGGCAAGGACGCTGCGACGCAGCCGGTGCAGGCTTTCTTCCTTTTTGAGATCCAATCCAAGCGACGCGTGCTGCTCAGTCCGGCGAGCTTGTCGTGCTCGTTCGCGGAGTGGTCCCGCGACGGACTGCAGATTTTTTTCA
Source organism: Acidobacteriota bacterium (assembly GCA_013289825.1). Classification (GTDB taxonomy): domain Bacteria; phylum Acidobacteriota; class Terriglobia; order Acidiferrales; family UBA7541; genus Acidiferrum. The sequence continues at coordinate 3,130 of JABCZF010000050.1, forward strand.
CCTGTCACGAGCCGTCTAGCACCGCGATGACCATCTACAAAATGTTCTGGGACGGCACCAGTCAGCTCAAGGTGCAAGACGGTTATGGTCTCGTGATTGGCCAATAGGCTCCGGAGCAACAAGATTCTGCCCTAGGATGGTTTGTATGTTCATGCCGGTTATCCGTCTGTCGGCCATTTTCATCACCATGGTTGCCTCAGCGTCAGTCATCGAGCAGGCCACTTCTTCCGTCACGCAACAATCTCCTGCGCCAACGCCTCATCCCACGTCCCGGTCGCCGCTGCGCTTGGCCTTGCCGAGGCGCGCCTATCTCTGCGATGGTGGCGCCAGCATCGTTATGATCATGGAAACTAACGCGGCCCGCCTCACGCTGAACGATCACATCTACAATATGAAGCAGGTCGAGACGGTTTCCGGCACGAAATATGTCGAGGGCTCGGTGGTATGGTCCAGCGACGGTGATGACGGCTTCCTCGAAAACGACACGGTTGCGGGCAAGCCTCAAATGCTGGCCACAAACTGCCGTCTGCAGAGTATTTATCCGCCTGTCGCTCCCGCTGCGGGAAAAATCACGGGCACCATCAGCTTTCCGCGGCGCGTGCCCTTGCCGCCGGACGCCGTCGTCCTCGTGCAACTTCAGGATGTGTTCCTTCCCGACGCTCCCTCGCCATTCCTTGCCGAATCGAAGACCACTCTTGGCGGACGCCAGGTGCCGATTCCCTTCATATTGAAGTTCGATCCCGCAAAGATCGACCCGAAACATCCGTACGTGGTCGAAGCCAGCATCCTCGTCGACAATCACCTGCGTTTCACCAATGACACGGCCTACTTGGTCTTGACCCAGGGACATCCGGCAAAAGTCGCTATGATTTTGGTCGCAGTAGATGCTTCTGCAGGTAGAAAACCCTGAGCTTGGGTAGCACCAGTTCGCGATTTTTCCAAGCGTTGGCCGATACGCCGCAGGCCCTTGTTTCGCCGCCCCGGGCCCCCCGCCCGAACGCTATACTTGTTTAATGGCGACCCCTACGACTGTCCAGCCGAAGCAAGTGGGCATCCTTATCCTGGATGACGAGGACAACAACCGGGGCGTCGTGCGCCAGATCCTGGATTCAGAGGGCTGGCGGGTCCGTTTGGTTCAGAACCCCAACCTGCTCCTTGCCGAGCTCAAATCCGGCGAATGGTCTTTGGTTATCGCTAATATTGCGCTGGCTGGCACGGATACCCCGACATTCATCACCCTTCGCGAGTTGGCCGGCGTTTCTCATGAAGAGGGAGGGCGCATCCGCGTCCTTTACCTGGTGCCGGAAATGAGCGGAAGCCAGTACCTTGGCGCCCTGGAGCTGGCCCGGATGCCCTATGTCCTGCGCCCGTTCCATCTGCACGATTTTCTCGAGAAAGTCAGCGACCTGCTCGTGGAAGTAAAAGCCATCGAAGGTCCCATTCGCCAGGTGCGCCATGAGTTTGGCGCGATGCGCAAGAAGAAAAAGCAGGCCGGGCGTTCCAATGCCATGTTTGCTTCGCGCGATTCTTATTCGTACAGCGACGAAGAAATGGCCGAGTATGAAAAGCAAGAGAGCGAGGCTTCTAGAACTAGCCGAAACAAGCCCCGCACCAACCTTGGCGGCTCCGACCGCTGAGCCGTCGATGTTTTGAAACTCTTCTTCCTTTAAGCTCGTGCTGAGATTCGCTTCGCCCGCCGCCCTTCCACAATTCCGGCCGTCTCCCCAGGGCTTTAGAGGCGCACCGCCAGAAGCGCCTCCCGCTACCGAAAGCGCAGCTTGCTTGACTTACCTGCCACGCAAGCGCGATGCTACCGCGTCCAAACTGTCTAGGACGCTTCCACTATTGATGACGAGGATCTGAATGCGATTTCGACTGACTAGGTGTTCTCCTTTGGTGCGCTGGGGACTGCTGACGATTTTTGCCGTTTGTTCGCCGATTCCTTCCGCGGCGCAGCAATCCGACTCCCCGGCACCGCGCGCTTTCACTGGCAACGACTACCAGCGGGCGGAAAAATTCATGACTTATAACACGCGGCCGCTGGTGTTCCATGAGGTGCGCGGGAAGTGGCTGCCGGAGGATCGCTATTTGTTCCGCGACTCGGGACCGGAGGGAAGCGAGTTCGTAATCTTTGACGCGGCTCATGGAACGCGGCAGCCGGCTTTTGACCATGGCAAAGTGGCTGCGGCTCTTTCGGCAGCAGCCGGAGCGACTTATAACGCGGCGCATCTGCCGTTCACGACGTTGGAGTTTTCTGCTGACGGCAAATCCATCTCGTTCCATCTAAAGTCCGAGAACTGGGCTTGCGACCTCCAAGCCGGCAAATGCACGGCCGAAGCAAAGTCCGCCAAAGGTGCAACCGAACGGCCCGAAGAAGAGAATTCGCCCGATGGCAAGAGCGCGGCGTTCATACGTGATTACAATCTGTGGGTGCGGGATGTAGCAAGCGGGCGAGAGACGCAGCTCACGGCTGACGGCGTAAAGGACTTCGCATACGCCACGGACAACGCTGGGTGGATCCACAGCAACCGCCCCATTTTGCTTTGGTCGCCGGACTCCAGAAAAATAGCGACTTTCCAACAGGATCAGCGCGGCGTTGGGGAAATGTATCTGGTAGAAACGAAAGTTGGCCATCCGGTGCTGCAGGCTTGGAAATATCCGCTTCCCGGCGATGCTGTGGTTACCACCTTGCAACGCGTTGTGATTGATCTTGATGCCCACAAAGTGATTCGCCTCGAACTTCCAGCCGATCAGCACCGCACCACGCTTTGCGACGACGTGGAATGCCGAGGAAGCGATTGGGACGATGTCGAGTGGAGTCCTGACGCGACGCATCTCGCGTTCGTTTCGACTTCGCGCGATCATAAGCATGAGCAGTTTCGCGTCGCCGACGCCACCACGGGCGCGGTGCGCGACGTGTTCGATGAAACCGCGGCCACGCAATACGAATCCGGATGGGGCCGCGTCAACTGGCACTACCTGCCGGCCTCGAACGAAGTCATCTGGTTTTCCGAGCGGGACAACTGGGGCCACTTGTATCTCTACGATCTCGCGAGCGGCCGTCTAAAAAACCAGATCACTTCCGGCGAATGGGTGGTCACGCAGTTGCTGCGGGTCGATGAAAAAAATCGCGTCCTCTATTTCCTCGGTTGCGGCCGCGAAAAAGGGCGGATTCCCTATTTCCCGCATCTTTATCGTATTGGATTCGACGGGAAGAACCTGGCTTTGCTGACGCCCGAAGACGGGAATCACGAGGTCAGCTTTTCGTCCTCGGGGCGCTACTTTTTGGATAGCTATTCCAAGCCAGATGTCCCTGCCGTTGCGGTGGTGCGCGATGAAGCGGGCAAGCTGATCTCGACCGTTGCAAAGATGGACATTTCGCGGCTTCTAGCAGCGGGCTGGCAGCCGCCGGTTCCTATCACCGTGAAAGCGCGCGACGGCGTCACGGACCTTTATGGGCTGATGTATAAGCCGAGCAACCTCGATCCCGCAAAAAAATATCCGATCGTGAATTACATCTACCCGGGGCCGCAGGGCGGCAGCGTCAGCTTCTGGGGTTTCGCGCCCGCGCGCCAGGACGCGCAGCCTCTCGCTGAGCTCGGCTTCGCCGTGGTGCAAATCGAAGGCCTGGGTAATCCCCTGCGCTCGAAGAAATTCCACGACTTTTATTACGGAAATATGGGCGACAACACTTTGCCCGACCAGATTGCCGGGATGAAAGAGCTGGCCGAGAAGTATTCATGGATTGATATAGAACGCGCGGGGATCTTCGGCCACTCCGGCGGAGGGTACGCCGCCGCCGACGCTATGTTTCGCTACCCCGATTTTTTCAAGGTCGGGATCTCGGAGTCCGGAAACCACGACAATCGCGAGTACGAGGATGATTGGGGTGAACGGTATCAGGGACTGCTGGTAAAGAATGCCGATGGGACCACCAACTATGACGACCAGGCCAACCAGCACCTCGCTAAGAATTTGAAGGGGCATTTGCTGCTGGCGCATGGGACCCTGGACGACAACGTTCCGCCTTACAATACACTGCTGGTGGTAGACGAGCTGATCAAGGCCAACAAGGACTTTGATCTCTTGCTTTTGCCCAACCAGCATCATGGCTACGGGAGCGCGACTCTCTATATGACGCGGCGGCGGTGGGACTACTTTGTGCGGTACTTGCTCGGGGCTGAGCCGCCGCATGAGTATGCGTTGCATCCGCCTACTCCCTAGCGTGAAGAAGCGTCCTGGGCGCAGCGCCGTTTATGGATCGCCCTGATTGGGTTTCGATTTTGCCGGGGCGAATCGCCCGCTGGAGGCCTGGGAACCCGCAGGCTTATTCGTGCAGAACAACCGTCAGCAGGGACTTATTGACTCTGATCTTGCCGTTGTATTCGATGAAGCCAAGTTTTCTGAATTTGTTCATGAAGAAGTTCACGCGTGAGCGCGTGGTGCCGACCATTTCGGCCAAAGTCTCCTGACTGACTTTGGGGAGGTCGCGCTCGGGCTGATCCTGCTTGCCATAGCGCGCGAGCAAGAGCAGGGTTCGGGCGAGGCGTTTCTCACTGGAATTGAAGAGCTGATCGACCAAGTCTTCTTCCACGCGGATGTTGTGCGCAAGCATGTAGCTGATAAAACGGTCGGACAGCTCATGCTCTTCATGCAGCACGCGGAGCATCTCTTCCTTGTTGATGACCAGAAGGCTGGTCGGGGTGATGGCCGTCGCGGTAGCCATGCGGAGCGTTTGGCCGGCCATACAGCCCTCGCCAAAAAAATCGGTCGGACCAAACATGGCGACCACGGCTTCCTTACCTGCGCCGTTCACGACCGAGAGTTTCACGCCGCCCTTCTGAATGTACAGGACCGTGCCTGCAGGATCCCCTTGGTTGAAGATGGACTCAGCTCGCCGATATTCCGTGACTTTCTTGGCAACTCCCGCGTTATCCAGGAAAGCTTGCGGGTCGAAAGGACTGGTCTTCTTGGACTTGGAATTCTTAATCTTCATAGGGGCACGAATAGCCGACCTCTTCGGGGACGGCATAGAGAACCAACCTACAGTACCCAAAAGCTCGGCCGCCAAACTGTGCAAAACTGAACAGCACACCCATCGAGCGACCGGTTTGACCCTACCGTTGTGCCGCAGTTTCTAGGCGCGTTTCTGCCCGTCGTGTCCGCCGATGCGCACTCGTGTGGAGCCGTGCTTCTGGCTGATAGAGCGTTCGAAGCGCTAGGGCAGGCGTGCTGTTTCGGGCGGTGGCGCGCTGGGGTTGCCATTGATAGACCAGCGGAAAAAGCGGTGATCGCACGTCAAGCAACGGAATGGGCGAACGAAAAAGGTCTTGAGAAGGGCTGACTCGAGAATTCCGTGGCATCGGGAGCGATGGATGCGCTGACTACGGCAGACAGGACAGTTCATAGTGACCGTGGCCCTCCTTATGGAAAGCGCGAGCGAGAGCCAGCACTCGAGCCGTACAAAGAAATGCTGCTAGTACTGTATGAATCGTGTCCGAAGCTAGCAAGGACGGCAGGGGAAGACTGTTCAAAACGGTACAGACCGCAAAATTGATACCTATTAAGGTTGCCGAGTGGCCGGGGCTCCCGAGAGGTGTCTTGTTGGGAGGGCCGCTCCACGGAGGTTTGAATAGGCATCACCTATGTCTCCCCTATCCGCTAGTCAACCCAGGACGGATCAGCGCAACGGTGCCAGCCGGCGAGCGGCTGCCTGTAGATGGCAGTCCTTGCGGGTTCTATTCGTCCACCGGGACGCTGACGAAGTTGATTCTTGCGTGCAGGAACTGAAGAGGGCCGAGTTTGCCGTCGAGGCCGATATCGTTTTGACCCTGGGGCAATGCATCGAGCAACTGCGCAAAGAGCAGTTTGACCTGATCGTGGCGGAGTATCCCAGTCCCAACTGGAGCGGAACGCAAGCCTTGGAAGTTCTCCACCAGGTGGTGCAAAGCGTCCCGCTTATTTTCGTGGCCGCGAGTTTGCAAAGAGAGTGCAAGGCGGCGTTGCGAGCGAATGGCGCATACGATTTTATCGAACCCGCACGTATGGACCACTTGCCAGTGGCCGTCCGTGGAGCGCTCGAGGAAAAGAAGTTGCGTGATGAGCTGGCGCAAGCGGAAAAAACGCGGGAGAGAGCGGAAGCACGTTATCGAGCGCTCCTTGAGAACCCCACTCACGGAATTTGCCGCGTCGATGCGCAGGGGAGATTTGGTTACGCGAATTCGGCGTTTCTCGGCATGCTGGGGTACACCTCGATAGAGGAATTTCTCGAAACGGACTTTGCCAGGGATGTGATTCGAGATCCAGGAGTGCGCGATCGATGGAATGCGTGCCTGAGGGAGGGTGGCGAAATCGCGGGCTTCGAGATGGAGTGCCATCGCAAAGATGGCGCGACGGTGAAGGTCCGGTTGAGCGGGCGTGGAGTCTTGACGGGGAGCGGCGCATTCGACGGCTACGAGATGATTGTTGGAGACCTAACGCAGCAGCAAGCGCTTGCCGAGCGACTCCGTGGGCAGGCGGACACTGACGCGCTCACAGGGCTGGGGAATGACCGGCGCCTTTTCGAGGTGCTGCACACGGAGATAAGCCGTTCGAAGCGCACCGGTCGGGAATTCGCGCTGATATTGCTCGACGTAGACCAGTTCAAGAAGATGAACGACCAGTTCGGCCACCTGGTAGGAGACCGCGCGCTTGGCCGTCTAACAAACATTCTGCGGAGCTGTTCGAGATCCATTGACACGGCCGCAAGGCAAGGCGGGGACGAGTTTGCGCTGGTGCTGCCGGAAACGGGGGCAGCCGATGCGGAAGTGGTAGCGCAGCGAATCTCAGAGCTGCTTAGAAAAGATGTGGAAGAGCCAACGCTTTCGGTGAGCGTGGGAGTGGCCGCCTATCCAAGGGATGCCGAATCCGTTGGTCCGCTGCTGTATGCGGCGGATGCCGCGTTGTATGCGAGGAAGGGGAAGCGCATCAAGTTTGTGTCCGCGGGACCAGCGATCGAACCTTCGAACAACGGCGAACGACGCGCTGTGAGCAGGTCCGCGCAGCAGGCCAGCGGCAAGCTGTGAGGAACGTAGAGAGACCTTGGAAAGCACGATCAGGATAGGATGGGTATGCGACATACGAGAGCAGCCGAACGCCGAACCAAATGGGCCCGCAGACGGTCGCCGTTGGCAGGCCGAAGTACTGGCAAAAAGCAGATGGATTTGCTGGGAGAGAAAAACATTCTGGATTTGATCTCGATGGGGGCACCGCTCCCTGAGGTTCTGAATAACGTGTGCACGGCCATCGATCTCCAGATAGGGAACATCGTGTCGGTGGTGTTGCTGCCCGATGACCCGGAGTGTGATTTTAAATCGATTGCTCGCGGAGCTCTGCAGTTTGGGCTGCGTCTGTATTGGTCTGCGGACATTCCTTTTCGGGACGACCGCGTGCTGGGATCCTTCGAGATGTACTGTTGCGTTCCGCGAACGCCTACGGCGGCTGAACTGAAGCTGATCCAGCGAGCAACGAATCTGGCAGCACTTGCCATCCGACGGTACCACGGCGATGACGATAGCGGCAGCGCGTCGAGAGAATGGAAGCGAGCGCAGGAAAAAAGGTCCGACGAAGCGGCTCAAATGAACTGAAGCCGTGAACGGAGCTGGGCTGGGGACGGACCATCGTCCGAAGCAAGCCCGGATCCGGCAACTTTTCCCCCTCTTTTGTCCTGGTCGTTCTGCAAGAAAATCAAAGCTGGCCGTTCTAAACCCGAGACGCGTCCTGGAAGGGTCACGCGAAGGAGGGTTTATGCAACGATCGATCTTGGGAACCATTTTTTGCAGTTTCGTTGGCATCAGCGCGTTGGGGGGCCTGGCGCTGCTGGGGGCTTCGCCGAATGCGGTGCCGGGGAAAACGGAAGGTAACTGGCGTTTGCTGGACCCCGTTTCTTACGAGAACATCACCATATTTCCAGTCGCAAGTTCTTCCATGCAGGACACTTCGCCGTTCTTGACCTTGGATGAGGGGCTTTCGAGCGGAGAAGTACTGGTCAGTGAGCAGGGGGCCGCTGGGTTGGCGCGGACGCGAAATGGGCGGCCGGTGGCGGTGCCGCAATACAACAGCGGGGCGAGCGTGAGCCAGCTGGTGTTAATCAACCGCAGCAAACGGCCGCTGCTATTGCTGGCTGGGGAGTTGGTGAGCGGGGGGAAACAGGACCGCATCATTGGCAAGGACCGCATCGTGCCGGTGGGGTCGGAGCCTCTGCCGCTGGATGTTTTTTGTGTGGAGCACGGGCGGTGGACGGGGGCTAGCTCCCAATTCATAGCCTCTAAGACCATTGTTCATCCGAGCGTGCGCGAGCAGGCGGCGGTGGCCCAGGACCAAAACGAGGTGTGGGATGCCGTTCGCTCGGGAACCTTGGCTAAAGCCGCGCCTCGACCGTCTGGTGATAATGCCGGTACAAGAGCACCCGAGGCGTACGCGCCAAGCATCACGACAGAAGCCATTCAAGCCACCATCGACGGCGCGGCGCCCACTCAGGCTTACGCCAAGATATATGAAGGAGGCCGCGTCGGAGCTTCGGTGGACGGATTCGTGGAAGAATTGAAGAGGCGGTTTGACCGCGCGACCCTGGGACTTAAGGGCGAGCGCGTTGTTGGCGTAGTGGTGGCTTATGGGGGTGAAGTGGCCTGGAGCGACATCTTCGCGTCGGGGGAGTTGTTTGAACATTATTGGAGCAAATTGCTGCGGAGTTATGCCGTGGAGGCTATGGCGCGGCCGAGTTATAGAGAGACAGTGGCGGTTACGGATGCGCGGGAATTTTTGAGAAATTTGAATGGACGCGAGGTGGTGGAGAGCGAGCCTGGAGTTTACCGGTGGAGGGAGACTACCGAGGGGAGGCTTTCGTTGATTGAGTTGGAATCCATTTCGCCGAAGGCCATGACTTTGCACCGGTTGTTGTTGCACCGGACGTCGTGAGGTGGTGGCGGCTCAGGCCAAGGCGGGCACCGCGTGAGAAGAGGTGCGTGCCGTGCCATGCCCCTATAAGTGGCGGACTTGGCTTGGGTCGGTTAAGCGTTCTAGGAGAACTGCGGCTGGGGCCTCCCAGGCGGGATGCTTTAGCTCGGGTGCCAGTTCGGCCAGCGGAGTTAGGACGAAGCGGCGCTGGAGCATGCGGGGGTGGGGGACTTGTAGCTCCGGCGTCGCGATCGTTTCGTTGCCGTAGAGGAGGATGTCCAGGTCGATCTTTCGGGGGCCTTTGGCGAATTCTTTTTGGCTGCGCAGTTGCGATTCGATCAAGCGCAGCGCTTGCAGGAGCGCTGGCGGTTCGAGGTCTGTTTCCGCTTCCAAAACACAATTGAGAAACCACGGTTGGTCGAGATAATCGACTGGCTCGGTTTCGTAAATCGATGAGACTTGCTGGACCTGGACGCCGGATGGCGGGAGCGCGGCGATTGCGCGGCGGAGGTGGCCTTCGCGGTTTCCTAGGTTTGAACCAAGCGACAAATAGACGGTAGGCATTTTTGGATCGTGCGCGAACGCCCTCCAACTCTCTCGCGACGTGCCGAGAGGCGAACTTTAATTTGTCCATTCTGAGGATTCAACTGCTAACTCGGGTTGTTGGTGTTCGTTAAGGATAGTGTTCGGACGGAGTCTTTCTAAGGGAGGGATCGGGACGTGAGGTCTCGGGCGCGGGGAACAAAAAACTGGCGCGCAGCGTATCTTTAGGCGGAAGACCGGGACTTGCGACGCGTGTCGCATAGGAGTGTCTCATGACGAGTTTCAGGCAAGACCTGCGGTACGGGCTGCGGGTGTTACTGAAGAACCCGGGATTCACGGCCATTGCGGTGTTGACCCTGGCGCTCGGGATTGGCGCGAATACGGCGCTATTCTCGGTGGTGAATGGCGTGCTGCTGAATCCGCTGCCTTACCCGAACCCGGACCAATTGGTGGCGGTGTATGCGAAGAATATTGACTTCGAGCGAAGCTCGATCACTTATCCGAATTTCCTCGATTGGCAAAAGGATAGCCACTCGTTTTCGGCGCTGGGCGCAATCCGAAGCGAAGAGTACAACCTGACCGGTGTGGGCGAACCAGAGCGGCTGCACGGGCACATGATATCCGCGGACTTTTTTGCGGCGCTGGGAGTCCCTTTGCCGCTGGGCAGGAATTTTCGATCGGAAGAAGATCAGGCCGGCGGAACGCCCGTGGCCATGATCGGTGATGGGCTATGGAAGCGCAAGTTTCGATTGTCACCGGAAGTGTTGGGAAAGAGCATCACCTTGAATGGAAAGACCTACACCGTGATCGGCGTCGCGCCGGCGAGAATCACCGGGTTTGGTCCTACGGATGTGTACGTGCCCATTGGGCAGTGGACCGACTCGACATTTAGAAACCGCGGCGTTGGGATGGGAACGACGGCGATTGGGCGGCTGAAGGCGGCAGTGACGGCCGAGCAGGCCCGCGCAGAAATGGAAAAGATTGCCGAGAATCTTGCAGCCGCCTATCCGGAGTCGGACAAGGGCCTCGGCGTAACCATCGTGGCGCTGAAAACCGATGTGGTAGGAAATGTGCGAGGAATTTTGCTGGTATTGCTGGGGGCGGTGAGCTTTGTTCTGCTGATAGCATGCGCGAATGTGGCGAATTTGCTGCTGGCGCGGTCGACCGGGAGAGCGCGCGAGTTTGCCATACGCTCGGCGCTAGGCGCGAGCCCAGGACGGGTGATTCGGCAACTTCTGACGGAAAGCGTGATGCTGGGGATTGCCGGCGGCGGCATGGGGTTGCTGCTGGCGAAGTGGGGAACGCACGCGATTCTTCAAGCGCTGCCGGACAGTTTGCCGCGAACCGAAGAGATTGGGATTGATGGGCACGTGCTGGCCTACACGCTGGGAGTGTCGATTCTTACGGGAATCGTATTTGGGCTTGTCCCGGCACTGAAGACGATGCGGCGGGACATGCACGAAACGTTGAAGGAAGGCGGGAGAGGATCGAGCGGAGCACGGCACCGGACACAGCGTGCGTTCGTTGCCGTGGAAATGGCCATGGCGGTGGTACTGCTCGTCGGGGCGGGGTTAATGATTCGCAGCCTGGCCGCGTTGTGGGGCATAAATCCGGGTTTCGACGCGCGAAACGTGCTGACGTTCAACATATCCTCGACGTCCGATCCGAATATCACCGCGGATCAGTTGCGCATGAAGTATCGACAGGGGATGCGGGAGCTGGAGGCGGTACCGGGAATCGAGGCGGTGTCGCTGGTTGGCGGGTCGCTGCCGATGACCGGTGACTCGGAAGTGCCCTTCTGGGTGGAAGGCCGACCCAAGCCCGCGACGGAACAGGAGATGCCGTTTGCGCTGTTTTATCTCGTGACCCAGGAATATCACAAAGTGATGAAGATTCCCGTCGAGCGAGGGCGGAGTTTTACAGAGAGGGACGACGAGCACGCACCGGTGGTGGTGGTGATCGACGACACATTTGCGCGCAAGTACTTTCCAAATGAAGAGGCGGTCGGAAAGCGGCTTAACCTGGCGCTCCTTGACGTGCAGCCGGAAATCGTAGGCGTAGTGGGTCATGTGGAGCACTGGGGGTTGGGTTCGAAGGGCCACGACAATTTGCAAGCGCAGATCTATCTTCCGGTGTGGCAGATTCCAGACAAGTTCTGGCCGCTGCTCGCAAACGGCGGGCAGTATGCAGCGCGAACCGTTGGAGTGCCACTCGGACTGACAAACTCCATTCGGGAAGCCGCGCAGAGAGTGGACAGCAGCGCGGTGATGTATGAAGTGAGACCGATGCAGGATATCGTGGCGGGATCGGTAGCCACGCAGCGATTGGCGATGATTTTGCTGAGTGTATTTTCGGCGCTGGCGCTGGCTTTGTCATCGATTGGAATTTATGGCGTAATTTCGTATCTCACAGGGCAGCGCACGCAGGAAATCGGAGTGCGGATTGCGCTGGGAGCGTCGGGAAAAGATGTCTTGCGCATGATCGTGGGCGAGGGCATGCGAATTACGCTCGTGGGAGTAGTGGTGGGAATGGTGGCGGCGCTGGGATTGACGCGGCTGATTACAAAAATGATTTACGGGGTTGGGGCAATGGATCCCATCACTTTCGGGGGAGTCGCGATTTTGTTGACGGGCGTGGCGCTTTTGGCGTGCTACATTCCGGCACGACGGGCGATGCGCGTGGACCCGATTGTGGCGCTGCGCTACGAATAGCCAGAGCGCGTTGAAGAGACCTTTTCTGGTTTCGGATCGGGCATCTGGCTTAGGACGAGAGTATCGCTTCGCGATTCAGCTGCTTGTGATTTCGCGTAGTTTTCCGCTGGTCACATCATAGACAAATCCGCGCACGGCGACTTCTTTGGGAACCCAGGGATGCGTGCGGAGCTTCTGCAATTGGTGGCGGACGTTTTCCTCGATGTTCTGAAAGGCATAGAAGAACGAAGGCGTGACGGCCGCCGTTCCGGTGCGGTTCTGGATCCGGTTGCGCAAATCCTGTTCGGTGGTATGCATCAGGCCGCAGTCGGTGTGGTTGATGACCATGAACTCCCGGGTGTCGAGCAAGTAGTGGGAAACGACGAGGGAGCGCAGGCTGTCTTCCGTGACGATGCCGCCAGCATTTCGAATGATGTGGGCGTCGCCGGTTTGCAGACCCATTGTGCGAATCGAAAGTCGCGTATCCATGCAAGTCAGGACGGCCAGATGTCGCTCGGGGCGCGGGGTGAGTTTGCGCAATTCGTGCGTGCGTGAGTAGAGTTCGTTGGCTTCGAGGACTTCATCGATTACGCTCATGGCTTGGACAGTCTAGCAAAACGCAGACGGATTCGAAGAAGGGTCAAAGGGCGAGCTGTAGGGCGAGCGATTCGCCGCAACTGCTACGATGTATGCTGTGTCAGGGGTCGAACTGAGTTTGGGCAGCAGAGTGGGGAGAACGATCACTGCGCCTTCCGAAAATGACGCGCGGCCGGTGCGATTTGCCGTGTGTCATTCCGCGGCCACTGGAACGGGGCGAGAGTGCAGATGGCGGGCCGCTGGCCTACAGGGTGGCCCATCGTGTGAAGTTGTGGGAGCCGGGGACAGCGCCGCGACTGCAGCGAACGAAGTCCGAGGGAACGCCGCCCCTAGTTGTGTGAACCTAGAACAGGCGCGGCTGGCGCCTGGGTAGTTCTTTGCCGAAGTACTCGTAGGCGCGGGCTGTGGCTACGCGGCCGCGCGGGGTGCGGTCAATCAATCCAAGCTGCATGAGGTAGGGCTCGTAAATTTCTTCGATGGCGTCTTCTTCCTCGGAGAGGGCGGCAGCGAGTGTGCCGAGGCCTACCGGTCCGCCACCGTATTTGTCGAGAAGAGCCAGCATCAGGTTGCGGTCTACTTCGTCGAGGCCGCTTTCGTCGACGCCGAGCATGGCCAGGGCTTCCTGGGCTACGGCGCGGGTGATCCGACCGTCGGCGCGGACTTCGGCAAAATCACGCGAGCGGCGGAGAAGACGGTTAGCGATGCGCGGTGTGCCGCGGCAGCGGCGGGCAATTTCTTCGGCGCCGCCATCGTCCATCAGAATATTTAGAATTTTGGCGGAGCGGTGAATGATGGTGAGCAAATCAGCGGGTTCGTAAAAATCGAGGCGATGCACGATGCCGAAGCGGGAACGCAGCGGCGCGGTGATTAGACCGGCGCGCGTGGTTGCACCGATCAGCGTAAAGTGTCCCAAGGGAAATGGATGGATGCGCGCGCCTGGGCCTTGGCCGATGATAAGGTCGACGCGAAAATCTTCCATTGCGGGGTAGAGAATTTCTTCCACAGCGGGTTGCAGGCGGTGGATTTCATCCAGGAAGAAAACTTCTTTGGCTTCTAGCGAGGTGAGAATAGCCGTTAGGTCGCCTTTGCGTTCTAGTAAAGGGCCGGCGCTGGTCTTGATGGGCACTTGGAGTTCGTTGGCGATGATTTGGGCTAGCGTGGTTTTTCCCAGGCCGGGTGGACCGTAGAGCAGGACGTGATCCAGGGCTTCCCCACGGCTGCGGGCGGCTTCTATGGCGATGGAGATGTTTTCTTTGACGCGTTTTTGACCGATGTATTCGTCGAGGCGTTTGGGGCGGACGCTGGCTTCGATGCGGGCGTCCTCATCGTAGGGTGCGCCGGAGACGATTCTGTGTTGGCCTTTACGGTCCATGGCTGGTTTTGTGCTCGCGTCGGGCATCGTTGAGGCTTCGCTGTATTCTGTGACCGCTGACCGACCTAAAGGTCGACCAGCACGACTGCGCGACAAGGCTTACGCGCCGGCATGACTTGTTCGCCCTTTGGGAGCGGCTAGCGATTGCAGGGCGGCGCGGAGCAGTCGCTCGAAATTTGTTGTACCCGCTTCCCGCTTGGCTTCCCCGACAGCGGTTTCGGCGGCCCGCGGGTCGTAGCCTAGATTGGTGAGCGCGGAGATTACGTCGGCTTCTGCACCTGCGGGAGAGGCCGCGGCTGGTCTTTGAGTTTCTAAGACCACGGCTTCCAGTTTGTCCTTCAGCTCGACCACCATGCGCTCGGCGGTTTTGCGGCCGACGCCGGGAATCTTTGTCAGACGCGCTACATCGTTGCCGCGAATGGCGGGGATCAGTTCTTCGACGCTCATGCCGGAGAGAATCTTCAGAGCGAGAGAGGGTCCGACGCCGGAGGCAGAGAGAAGCATTTCGAAGAGATGCTTCTCGCGGGAGGAAACGAAGCCGTAGAGGGCCAGTGCGTCTTCGCGGACGTGGGTGTGGATGAGAAGCGTGACTTCGGTGTGGAGTTCGCCGAGGGCAGCGTAGGAGGAGAGCGGGACTTGGACGAGATAGCCTACGCCGCCGACATCGACCAGGACTTGATTCGGGCGTTTTTCGGCGAGACGTCCGCGCAGTTGGCCAATCATGAAAGGTCAGTATTGCCGCCTTCTGTTCGCCTGTCAACGCCGGCGTGGGATAGGGGAAAGGCTAGAGCGAAAGTGCCCTCTTTTACTTTACCGGTTACCGCGTTTGAACGTAGCCGCCCAGCGGCGGACGCTTCGCGTGGGACGTACGGAGCGGTGGTTGCTTGTCTGCTGAGATAGAGTTGGGTCACAAGGAGGTCCCCGTGACCCATCTACGTAAACTGAT
>JABCZF010000051.1 GCA_013289825.1 Acidobacteriota bacterium
GGCAAGGATGCAGCGCAATTGGCGCTCGGTTCGGTCATTGTGGGCAGCATCGGCCGCGATTCGGCCAAAGGAAAAGAAGGCGCGCGCGAACAAGCCGCCATGTATCTCGCCAATAAAGTTCAAAACATCAAGGGATCCGCGGACGTGCTTCTCGAATGTGCGGGGCTGACCTTCGAGGAGCTTCAGCCGGTTGCCGACGCCATGGAAAGAGGAGGGCGCAAAGCAGCTGCCAAGGCTGTGACCGACGAAATTCTGCACAAAGTTTGCGCCATAGCCGGCACTCCCGACGAGTGCATCCAGCGCATCGAGGAGTATCGCGCGGCAGGCTGTACGCACATCATGCTGGAGATTTGGGGTGACGACCGCGTCGGCCAGGCGAAGCTCTTTGGGGAAGCAGTTCTTCCGCATTTCAAGAAGTAACGCGGTCCCGTTTGGCCGCATAATCATCGAGTCCCTTTCTTGTTTGGAGCTTTTATGCGACTTGTAACATTTGAAAATGTGGCCGGGACCTCACGCATTGGGGCCTCCATCGGCGGCGGTCAAATTGTGGATCTCAATTCCGCTTGCGCGCTCCATCTGCGCGACCACCAGCACGAAGCTTCGTTTGATCGTCTGGCGAATGCTCTTGTCCCACCTAACATGCGGGCGCTCTTTGAAGGTTCTGACACCAGCCTCAGCGCGGCCCGCAATGCACTGGATTTCGCGTTGCAGCGGGGGGCAGGGACCGCCGGTTGCCACGGTGAACCGCTTTTTTACGATTTTTCAGCCATTCGGCTGAAAGCGCCGATCATCCCCAAGAAATTCTTCCACACCGCCGGCAATTTCCGTGAACACCACGAAGAAGCCACCAAGGCGGGCTTTTCTCACCCGGTAATGCCCTGGATTGTTTTCTTCCAGAACGTAGACGCGATCATCGGCCACGAAGAACCGGTGATTTTTCCGGAGCATCTGACGCAAGAACTGGATTACGAACTGGAGTTGGCCGTGGTGCTGAAGAAAAGCGGCAAGCACTTTACGGCGGAAGAATCGCCGAGCTTCATCGGTGGCTACGTGATATTCAACGACATCACCGCCCGCGATATCCAGCGCCGCGAAATGCAGTCGGGCGTGTTCAGTTTCTGCAAAGCCATCGATACCTTCTGTCCGCTGGGTCCCTGGATCGTCACCGCTGATGAAATACCTGACCCCCACAACCTGGCGATGCAGCTGCGCGTGAATGGCGAACCGCGCCAGAACTCGCATTCCAGCAAGATGTCCGTCAAGATTCCGGAAATCCTCTCTCACTATTCCCCGATGGGCTACAGCGCCGGCGATGTCGTTTCGACCGGAACGGTTTCGGGGGTTGCCGCGTTTTCCGGCGATCCCAAGGCGTGGTATCTGAAGCCCGGCGACGTCATGGAGTGCGAGATCGAAAAAATCGGAATTCTACGCAATCCGGTGATTTCTTGGGAGCAGGCCTACGGGAAAAAACCCCTTGCTACCCAGGAATCTACCGTCCGGTCCGCCTCATGACGACCTCGGAAAATTCGAAAGTTTGGGTGAGCGAACTCAACGCCCGCCCGGAAATCCGATCTGCGTTTCCGCGCTCGACCGTTCGCTTTTACGATACGACTCTGCGCGACGGCGAGCAGACCGTCGGTGTGGTGCTCTCGCCGCAGCAAAAGCTGGAAATCGCTTGCAAGCTGGATGAGTTGGGTGTTGGTCGCATCGAAGCTGGTTTTCCGCGCGTTTCCGCCGATGATGCGCAAGCGATTCAGTTAATGCTCAAAGCCAATCTGAAGGCAGAGCTGTGGGGCTTCTCGCGGGCCGTGAGAGCCGATCTGGAAGAGTTGGTTCGCCTGGGCCTGCGAGCTTCTGTCATCGAAGCTCCAACCAGCGATATCAAATTGCGCGCCTACGGCATTTCCGCTGAAGAGGTTCTTTCCCGCGTCAGAGATGCCGTTTCGTTCGCAGCGCAAAGCGGGATACGTGTGGCCTTCTTCGCCGTGGACGGTACGCGATCGCGGCTCGACTTTCTGAAGAATATCTATCTGTCGGCGCTCGAAGCCGGTGCCGCGGAGATTGTCGTTGTGGATACCATCGGCGCTTGCGGGCCCGAGGCTGTGGAGTTTTTAGTGCGCCAGGTTTCGGATTGGGTGGGCCCCGAGATTCCGGTGCACTTCCACGGTCATGACGACTTCGGCCTGGCCACGGCGTGTGCCATTGCCGCCGTCCGCGCTGGCGCCACGTGGATTCAAGGCACCATCAATGGCATGGGCGAGCGCGCCGGCAATGCGGATATCGGCGAAATCGCTCTCGCCCTGCGCTGCCTCTATGACCTGCCGGTGGCGTTGGATCTCAGCAAAGTGCGCGAAGTCTCCGAACTTGTCCGCCACTCCAGCGGGTACGCCATGGAACCCTGGAAGCCGCTCGTCGGCGAAAATCTTTTCATGCGCGAGAGTGGCGCGGTGGCCAGCCAGTTTCACATTCCTGAAGCGATCGAGCCTTATTCTTCTGAGTTGGTCCACGCGGATCGCCGCATCGTTCTGGGCAAAAAGAGCGGTCTGGACAGCATTGCTTTGAAGGCCAGCGAACTCGGCTTGGCAGTTTCCCCGGAACAGCGAGCGCCGATTCTCGCCGCCGTAAAAAAGCGCGCTATCGAAAAGCGCGGATTGGTCACCGATCAGGAATTTCGTGAGATCGCCGAAACATACACTCGCGCCGCTTAGAACAACCCCTAGTGCCACCGCCGGCAATTCTATTTTGTTCTGGATGGGCGCTCCGCAACGCGGAAGGTGGCAATCACCTGCCCCGCCTCGCTGTCAAACTCACGGGCGGTATGTCGGAACGGGTTTGTCGGTCAGCCAGACGAACTCGTGCGTTTTCCGAACGAATCGTGGCAATCGTTTGTGTTCCGGCCGCCATCGGAGCGCAGACTGGCGACAGCGTAGGCGGAGCGCTTGGGTCGTTCGGGGAGCAGCGGCCGGGGGAGAGAGTACTTGCAGGCGGACGGTATCCGGCCAGAGCACCGATTACATTGGGCATTCCCCCGATGTCGACTACTTCCGTGGGAACTGCCATCGCTGGCGTCTGGACTCGGATGAAGTCGATCTCGAATCCTGTTCGCGAATGCTAGTCGTGCGCACGCAATGTTTGTCGCGCGATGGGCTCGCCATTGAGAAAGATTGTTTCTATCGAGTCATAGGCGGAAACATTCGTGAGCGGATTCTCTTTCAGCAAGAGCAAGTCAGCTCGCTTGCCGGCCTCGATGGAGCCCAACTCGCGCGACAGCCCCAAGGCCGTCGCATTATCGAGTGTCGCGGCCCGCAGGATCAAAGGCAACGGAGCACCAGCGTCGGCCCAGTCCTGTATTTCAAGACGCCCGTTCAGCCCCGGTGGATTGCCGAAGCCATCGACCCCGGGAGTGTCGCTGCCGAAAATGACAGGAACTTGGTCCTGCAACATGAGTTTGAAAGTGGCTCGGGTTCTTTCAATGGCAGCGGTGAACAATGCCTCGAAGCCGGGCGGTGGGGAGGCTTTCCGATATTCGTCAAGGAGCGTGGTGCGGGCCTTAACCCCTTCGGGTGAGCGCAAGTAAGCTATCACTTCCGCCGGCAGTGCCATGGTGAGTCTGGAATCGTGGAGCAGGCTGGGATCGATCATGGCGCGCTCACCGGCCACTGTTTGCATCGTCGGCTGTACATGCGCGCCGCTGCGGGCCGCTGCGGCGATCACATTGCTTACGGCTGGAGGCGGTACGGAATTGCCGAAATCGCCAGGCCAAACCCAGAGACCGTGCGCGATGATGTCGGCATGAGCATCGAGCGCCGACCGCCAACTGTCAACGTTGTTGGCATGAACGATGAGCACCAACTTGCGCGCGGTAGCAGCGGCCCGGATCTTTTCGAGTGTCTCGGTGTGCAAGTAGGGCCAGTGGAATGTGCCGAATCCGGGTTCCACGAAGGCCTTTACGCAAATGGTTCCAGCGTCGGCCGCGCGTGAAACCGCGCGTTCGGCCGTGTAGTCGCCAGGATCCATCGATTTGGGCCAATGCTCTGCTTCTTTCGGTTCATAAACCAGGTTGGGGTAGTTCGGCGATGCGGGCGCGGGTATCTTAAATGCCATATACCCGCCAACGACCTTCATTCCTGCGCCACAGGAGTAGAAGCGAGGGTGCAACGGCGTGCCCTCAAACCACACCTTATCGCTCGGCGTGAGATCGAGATCAACGATAGATGTGAAGCCGAACGAAAGATAAGCCCGGGGAACCTGCGCGCGATAAGCCGCCCAAAGCTCCGGATGAGCGTCGATCGCGTCGTCATCCAGTGCCGCCGAGTGACCCGCGTGCACGTGAGAATCGATGAGTCCTGGTATGACAAATCGGCCGCTCCCGTCTATTCGCCGGGCGTGCGGGCCGGCAACCAAATTCGTGCCGACTTCAGCGATCCGGCCATCGCGAAGAACAACACCGGCATGGAGCAGGGGAGTAACACGTTCCGGTGAAATCAGAGTTACATTTTCAATTACCGTGCCATCATCTACCAGACGCGGTGCGCGGGCTGCCGCAACCGCAGACCCGGCATTTGATTGTAGAGCCATCCCGGCAGATTTTTGGGTCGTCTGAGCTCCGGTGAAAGTGGTCAAGAAGCCCATCACGGCCACGGCGACGCACACCATACGTCGAATTATCTGGATCATTATGTTGTCCTTTCGGGTTTGCGGCAGATTCGGGCCCGCTAGGGTGCTGTGAGCGCCGCACCTTACCCTGAGCTTCGGGACGCAAAAGGCAGCGCTCCAAGCGGCGCAAAGCAGAGCGTCGGCCACCCGGGCTAACGCCGTTGCCGAACAAGGCCAATACGCATGTCGACCCCATAACAAGCATGGCGAGACCGGTACCGGGAGGTCATTTGCGGATTCCACGGATGTATCTTCTGAACGATCGCCGGTAGAAGTCGCGAAAGCGGGCCGGATTCAGCCCGATGCGTCCGCCCAAGTAAAGCAGGATGAGGCCGTGGGACAGGGCACCTATCTCGAACACAATCTCCCAGGTGTCATCCTTTCGCAAATAGCCGCTGTCCACGCCTTCCCGTATTACCTCCGCCAAGAGGTTGGCAGTCGGCGAATCTCCCAATTTGAAGTCCCGCGGGTAACGCCGAGCGCCTTCACGCGGCTTGAGAAACATGAGCTCGAAGAGGCGTGGATTCTCAAGGGCATGTTCAAGGTAGATGTTCGCCATTTTCGTAAGCCGCCTTTCAATGTCAACGGAGAAGCGCTGGGTCGCCAATCGGCGAGCCAATTCCGCGAAACCCTCGTTGGCTAAGGCGTTGAGGAGACCGGCGCGATCCGCATAGTGACGATAGACGGCCATGGGGGTGATCCCCACAGCTTCGGCAACCCGGCGCATGGTTACGGCCTCGGCGCCTTCTCGATCCAACAAGCGCCGGGCTGCAGTGGCAATTTTTTGAGCGGTAAGGGCCGCAGGCATGTATACAGCGTATACCAAGGATGTATACGGTGTGTACTGTTTTATGAGGAGGCCACCGGGACTACGAATCTGAAAGGCATCGGGGTTGCAGACGGGAATCTAGCACCTGGGGGCAGTTGTTGCGTGAACGCTTCCGGTAATTGTATCCCTCGGCTGCCGGGAGCTTCTAAAAACAGCAGTTCGGCCTTACACCGATGGGGCTGATGGCCTGAAGCTGTCGAAAAATATTTCAGGTTCAGGCGAAGTCCGAGCGGCTGGAAGTCTCTCCGACAATTGGATTACGGCGTAGGCTGCGCGAGCCGGGTGAGAAGCGCCTGGAAACGAGCATTAGAGCGCATCCCATCGAACGCGGGATCGACCTTCAGGAAAATGACGGCGTTCGAGCGGTCGTTGTAGGCTTTTTCGAGCCACGCGAGCGCATTGTCGTCCTCATGCAAGCCGGCGTAAACCATCGCGACATAGAACGGCGAAACGTAACGAGTCTTTGAGCTTTCGTTCATCTGGACGAGGATTTTTTTCGCTTCCGGTTTGTTGCCCGCGGTAGCAAAGGCGTGACCTAGCGCCCCGAGCATGGCAGGGCTGCCGTGCGAGATACTGACCGCTTTTTGCAGCTCACTGATGGCCTGCGCGTGGACACCCTGGTGCTCGTACGCCTGGCCCAGGACGGCGCGCGGCAGCGCGAAATCCGGGTCCATTTCCAGAGTGTTTCGCAGTTGTTCGATGGCCTGATCGTACTGGCGTGCCATATATAAGCGCCAGCCAAGACTGAAATTCGTGCTTATGGAAAGTGGATCGAGGTCGCGCGCCCGGTTCATCTGCAGAAGGCTCTCCTGAATGCGCCCCATGGCCATTAAATACAGCGAATACCTTTGGTAGGCCGTGGCATAGCCGGGGTTGAGCTCGATGGAGCGCTGGAACCCGGTCGAAGCGGCATTCCAGTCCCAATCGTAGTTGAAACGAACGGTGGCGAGAGACGTCTGGGCTTCGGCCAGGGAAGGGTCAAGTTCCAGGGCTTTGAGTGCGGCGTTGCGCGCCTTGGAAGCCACTTCCTGAGAGGGCACATCGCCGATAATGGCGGAGCCGATGATGCTGTAGCAATCGGCAAGACCCGCGAACGCGAGGGCGTAGCGCGGTTCCTTTTCTGTGGCGGCCTGGAAATATTCGATCGCTTTCCGGAGTCCCTCCTCGGATCTCTTGTTCCAATAGTAGCGGCCTTTCAGATAGTCTTCGTAGGCTTCGGCGCTCACTGGCTTGCTGTTGGCGAGCAAGCGCTGTTCTTCTGGGGTCAAGTTCACGCGGATTTCATTCGCAATCGCGGTGGCCACCCGGCTTTGCAGGGCCAGCACGTCGTCGATGGGGCTCTCGTAGGTTTCCGCCCACAGATGGCGGTCGGTCGAGACCTGCACCAGTTCCGCGGTGATGCGGACGCGATTGCCGGAACGCAGGACCGTGCCTTCGATGACTGCATCGACGTGCAGGTCGCTCGCGATTTCTGAGAGCGTCTTGTGGGTTCCCTTGTAGCCCATGGCGGAGGTCCGCGAGATGACGCGCAGCTGGTGAATTTTGGCGAGGTGCGCGGTCAATTCGTCGGTCATTCCGTCGGTGAAGTATTGCTGGTCCTTGTCTTCGGACAAATTCTCGAAGGGCAATACCACAAGAGACTTGATGGGAGCACCTCGCAGATTGACAGCCGCGCCGGCCCGCACAAAATGGAGAGTCACGAAGGCGAAAAGGGCGGTGGCGAAAGTGAAGAGTCCGGCGATGAGCAACGTCCGCTTTGTGAACCTCAGCGGCGAATTGGTTTTCGATGACGGGACTACCCTTTCGGCGGAGGCGGTCACCAGAGAATCATTCTCGGGCGGCCGGTCGTTTCCGGAATCTGCTCTCCGCGCGTCGACCGGAGGGACTTCTTCCACCTGTGCGATGAAGCGATAGCCGTGGCGCGGCAAGGTCTCGATGAAGCGGGGATGATCCGAGGAATCGCCGAGGGCTTCGCGCAGCCGCATGACGGCCGTGTTCAAACTGTGGTCGAAGTCAACAAAGGTGCCCTCGGACCACAGGCGTTTGGTAAGTTCCTCGCGCGTGACCACCGCGCCTCGTTCCTCGAGGAGAATGGAGAGAATCCGGCAGGGTTGCTCGCGGAGGCGGACTCTCCGGCCCTGCTTCCACAGTTCGCTGGTTTGCAAATCCACTTCAAAGACGCCGAAGCGGACCAGCTTGGAAGGCTCCGTTTTCATTTGACGAACCCCTGCGCCTTGGTCGGAGTATATCCCCAACCGTTTCGCGCTCCAAGGCCGGCTTGTCTACCTGCTGCGGTAAGTTCTTTCGTTTGAGCGCACAGCCGTGTTATCGAGAAATGCTGCCGATGTTATGCATTGAGCATTGTAATGCTTCGCTCGAGAGCGAGAGAGTGCCGACACGCCAGCGCCAGCGATCGGATGGATGGCGCTCCGGGTTCAACGGACTTGAACAGGCGAGGTGGCATTTGACAGGAACTACGGAGTCGTTGGCACGCAAGGCGTTGGTTGCTGGACCGCTGCTCGCACTGAGCGTGTTGCTGGGCTGCCCGGCGCAAGCGGCTACGGTTCCCTTGAAGCGCCTTGGAGAAACTGCACTTCCTGGATTTAGCGGCGATTTCGATCACTTCGCGGTCGATGAAACAGGGAACCGGCTCTTCCTGGCTGGCGAGGATCACAAGACGCTCGAAGTGTTCGATCTGAAGACCGGGCGCCGGTTGAAGAGCATCGATGGCTTTGGTGCGCCGCACGCGATTTTTTATCTTGCCGAGTCCGATCGCATCCTGGTGACCGACGGAGACGTGGGTATCTTGCGCGTGCTCCGGGGCAAAGACTATTCCGAAGAATCCCGTGTGGAAGGGCTGGCCGGGGCGGACTCTGCGCGCCTCGATGAGAACAACCGGACCTTATATATCGTAACGGGAGGCAAGGATGTCCCCCTCGATCATTCTTTTGTAGTTGCGGTGGACTTGCATACGAACAAGAAGCTTGGCGAGATTCGCATTGAAAGCAACCACGTGGAAGGTCTGGCGCTCGAGAAGTCGGGTCCCCGGATGTTCGTCAACCTAACCGATAAACACGCCGTCGCGGTGATCGACCGCAAGAAGATGAAGGAGACGGAGCGATGGCCGATTGGTTCTGAAGCCGACAACTCGCCGATGGCGTTTGACGAAACCCACAAGAGACTTCTGATCGTCTGCCGCAAACCGGGGACGCTTCTCGTCATGAATTCGGATGACGGAAAGATTGTCGCGCGCATGCCCGCGGCCGAACGGTCCGACGACATCGCTTTCGACGCTGCCCGAGGACGCATCTACGTTCCAGGTGGCGACGGGTGGATCTTTGTTTTCAAGCAAAACGCGGCGGACGAATACGAACTGCTGGCAAGGGTCGAGAGCGCTCCGGGCGCAAAGACCTGCTTGCTCGTTCCCGGGATCAGCCGCTTCTTCGTGGCGGTATCGCCGGGCGACACGAAAGCGGAAGCAAAGATGTTCATGTATCAAGTCGAACCGTAAGGTTGTGCTGGTACGTGGAAGGCAACGTCCGAGGTTGGCAAATGGATCGCGGTGGCGTGGGGAGATCTCAATGACTATGGATAACGCGCAGAGCAAGAAAAGCATGGTCCCAAGAATCTTTGCCGCCGCACTGCTGCTGTTGTTCGTACCGCTGACGCAGAGTGCCGCACAGGAGGCGGGCGGCACGATCGTTGGCACGGTGACCGACACGAGTGGGGCGGTGGTCGCGGACGCTGCGGTGACCATCAAAAACGCTGCGACGGGCCTGGGGCGCAGCTCGACCACGAATGCCGACGGTTTGTACAGCGCTCCTAATCTGATTCCGGGAACTTACGACATTGCCGTCGCGGCGCACGGATTCTCTACCGCCGTGGTGCACGGCGTGGGCCTGCTGGCTGGTGATCGTCGGGAAGTGAACGTGTCGATGAAGGTGGGGCAGGTCAGCGACCAGGTGCAGGTCACCAGTTCCGAGATTTCGGACGTTCAACTGGCGTCTTCCGAAGTACGCGGGGTTGTGGATTCCCATACCGTGATCGAATTGCCGCTAAACGGGCGAGACTGGACCTCTCTGACACTGTTGGAGCCCGGAGTCTCGCAGGTGAGAACGCAAAAGGCTTTGGGAGTAAGCAACGACCGGCCGAATCGGGGCTTGGGCACGGACGTAACCATCGGAGGTAACCGTCCGCAGGGAAACAACTACCGTCTGGACGGCGTGAGCATCAACGATTACAGTTCGGGCGCGCCGGGCAGCGTCACAGGCGGTGTCCTGGGCGTCGACGCGGTGGCTGAGTTTTCCGTGGTCACCAGCAACGCGCCCGCCGATTACGGCAAGACTTCGGGAGGCGTAATCAACGCCGCGTCACGATCCGGAACCAACGGGTTTCACGGTTCCGGCTACGAATTCATCCGGAACAGCAAACTGGACACGAGAAACTTCTTCGACACGGCGCAGGACGCTTCAGGAAACCTGATCGTTCCTCCGTTCAAGCGGAACCAGTTCGGGGCCAGCGCGGCAGGCCCGGTCATCCGGGACCGCACCTTTTTCTTTGGCGACTATGAAGGACTGCGCCAAAGCCTCAGCCAGACGAACACGATTACCGTGCCATCCGCGAACGCCCACCAGGGAATCCTGACGACGGGCAATGTCACTGTCGATCCGGCAGTCGTTCCGTTCTTGAATCTGTTTCCCCTTCCGAGTTCAGGGGCAACGGGAGATACCGGGACGTTCAAATTTATTGGCAAGCAGGTCACCAACGAGGACTTTGCCACAGTGCGCATCGACCACAGACTCTCTGAGTCCGACAACCTGTTCGGCACGTATGTTTTCGACCGGGGCGATCAAAGCAATCCGGACGCCTACAATTTCAAACTGATTGGAAACCATTCGAGCCGGCAAACCTTCGCTTTGGAAGAGTCTCACATCTTCCGGCCAACTCTCGTCAACACGGCAAGATTCGGATTCAACCGCGACGTGGTCATCGCGTTCACCACGTTGTCCGCAATCAATGCCGCCGCTTCCGATACGAGCCTGGGATTCAATCCGGGATTGCCGGTGGGCATTATCACCGTGGGTTCGGGCGTGACGCAATTTTCAGGAGGTCTCGGCGCGATTTCCGCGTATCGATTCCACTACAACTCGTTCCAGGCCTACGACGACCTCTTCTGGACGCGCAACAAGCACTCCTTGAAGATGGGGTTCTATGCCGAGCGTATCCAGGCCAACCAGTTTACGCAAGGCGCGAGCCCGAACGGCTTCTATACGTTCGGTTCCCTTTCGAATTTCCTGCAAAACATTCCCACCACGTTTCAGACCTTGCTCGGATCGTCGCGGACTCCGCGCGACTTGCGGCAAAGCGTTTTCGGCGGATACCTTCAGGACGACTACAAGATCCGCCCACGCCTGACGTTGAACCTCGGGCTTCGATACGAAATGGCGACGGTGCCGACCGAAACGGCCGGGCAGCTTTCGACTCTGGTCAATTTCACAGACACCACGCCGCGCCTGGGCTCCCCCTACTATTCAAATCCCACGCTGAGAAACTTCGCTCCCCGTGTGGGATTTGCCTGGGATCCGTTCGGCGGCGGCAAGACCGCGGTCCGCGGGGCGTTCGGTACTTACGACGTGCTGCCTCTGCCGTATCAGTTCCAGCTCCTGACCCTGCTTTCCGCTCCCTTCACCGAAGGAGCGAGCACGCCCGTCGTGGCCGGAGATTTTCCGTCAGGAGGATTTGCGAAGGCCAGCCAGGCCACCAACCTCCGGAACGCGTTTGTGGAGCAGGATCCTCACCGGAGCTACGTGGAGCAGTGGAGCCTGAATATCCAGCGCCAGCTTCCGAGCAATCTGACAGTGACCGCGGGTTATGTAGGTTCTCACGGCGTTCATTTGCCGTTTCACGCTGACGAGATCAACGACATACAGCCAACGCTCACGGACGCAGGCTTTCTGTGGCCGGGGCCGGGACAAACCGGAACACGACTCTTTCCGAACCTTGGCGGCCAGGTAAGTACCGTGCAATGGTCAACATCGTCGACCTATCACGGCCTGAATCTGTCGGCCATCCGGCGCCTCACGCATGGGCTTCAATTCCAGGGTTCTTACACGTTTTCGAAAAGCATCGATACCGGCTCGTCCGGCATAGCGGGCGACACTTTCGGAAATTCCGTTTCGAGTCTTCCCTTGTTCGATCCGCGTGCCCGGCGGGGCTTGTCCGACTTCGATGTGCGGCATGTCGGAGCGATCAATGCCATCTGGCTGGTGCCGAATCCCGCGAACTGGAACGAGATTCCGAAATGGTTCGGTTCCGGCTGGCAGCTGGGGGGGATCTATACGGTCACGAGCGGATTGCCGTTCACCCCAACCATCGGCGGCGATCCGCTGGGTCTGCGGGGGGCCGACTTGTACGCATTTCCGGACCGTGTACCGGGATGCAATCTCGTCAACTCCAACTTCAAATCCAACGGATTGCACTACTTGAATCTCGGTTGCTTCACCCTTCCGGTAGCCCCAGCAGCAATGGCGGCGTCGTGCAAGCCGTTTGCGGGCGCGGCCACGCCAGCGCCTTCCGGTGAAGTGTACTGCGCGAACTTGCTTGGAAGCGCGGGCCGCAATATCGTGGAAGGGCCTGGCCTCGAGGACTTTGATTTTTCACTGTTCAAGAACAATCCCATCCGTCGAATTTCGGAGACATTCAACATCCAGTTCCGCTGGGAGGTGTTCAACATCTTCAATCACGCCAACTTCAATCCCCCGGCCCCGGGCGCACGGCAGGTCTTTGCCGTGTCGGGGGCCTTGAACAACGCGGGTTTGCTCACGAGTCCGACGATTACGTCATCGCGCCAGAAGCAGCTGGCTTTGAAAGTGGTGTGGTAGGGCGCTTCGTTTCAATAGTGTACCTCGGAGTCTTAGAAAAGGAGAGTCTCGATGAGAGCTTTGAAGAACTGGAAAAGCGTGTTGCTGCTGTCGTTCTGCGCCGTGCTGCCGCTTATGGCGTCGGGGCAGGAAGCGAAAAAGATCTTCGCGCAGCAACTGCTGGATGCGACGCTTGCGAAACACAAGGAAGTCGTGATCATGGCGATGCACGTCACGCCTCCGGGCAAAGCCGACAACGTCATCATCGCTTCGAACATCGGTCGGATCGGCAAGAAAGCGGATGAAGACGACCTGCGCGTAATCCACACCGGGAAACCGAATCTCGAAGTGAACAAGACGGGCGACCATTTCGAGGTAGAGCTCGTCCTCGAGGATCAATCCGGCAAGACCATCGGTGCCGTGGGAATCGTCTTCATGAATGAGAAGGGCAAGGATGCGGAGTTTCAGAAGAAGGCCGAGCAGATCCGCGACGAAATGAAACAGCAGACCCCGACCATCGAAAAGCTCTTCGAACCGACCGAATAGCTCCTTGCCGTTTCCGCCAGGGCGAGTGCTTGATTCCGTGGTCGTTCCCGCGTCTGAGGCCGCAGCGATTGGTTCGAACCAGGACCGCACAGCTCATTCCACTGGTGCTCGAGATGAACGTGACTACAACTGACCCCGTGATGCCTTCCGATCGCGCCCTACAGGCGCAACGGGAGTCTCCCGGGCGGAACACGAAAATCTGGTCGGTCGTGCGCGTCTCGAGCGGGAACTTTCTCGAAATGTACGACTTCATGGTTTTTGGATATTACGCAGCGGCTATTGGCCAGGCCTTCTTCCCGAGCGGCAGCGCGTTTTCCTCACTGATGCTGTCGCTCATGACGTTTGGCGCGGGATTCTTGATGCGTCCTCTCGGCGCCATCGTACTGGGCGCGTACACGGACCGCCATGGGCGCCGCGCGGGGCTGCTCCTCACTCTGACGTTGATGTCCATCGGCATCTTCTCCATCGCGTTCATGCCGGGCTACGCGACAGTCGGTTTGCTGGCGCCCATCCTGGTATTGCTTGGACGGCTTCTGCAGGGATTTTCGGCGGGCATGGAGCTCGGCGGAGTTTCGGTATATCTGGCGGAGATTGCGACGCTGGGACACAAGGGTTTCTATGTCAGTTGGCAATCGGGTAGCCAGCAAATCGCCGTGGTGTTCGCGGCCTCCATCGGTGTGTTCCTCGGCTCCGTGCTGTCCCCGCCGCAGATGACGCAATGGGGATGGCGCATACCATTGTTGTTAGGGTGCCTGATCATTCCTTTTCTTTTCCGCTTGCGAAGGTCGTTGCAGGAGACGGAAGAGTTTTCGGCAAGAAAGCGGCGTCCCAGCGTGCCGGAGATTCTGCGGTCGCTGACGAACAATTGGGGAGCGGTGATTCTAGGGACGTTGATGGTCACCATGACCACGGTGTCGTTCTACATGATCACCGCGTACACGCCAACGTTCGGCAACTCAGTATTGCATCTCGCGAGCAGCGACAGTCTGATCGTTACGTTGTGCGTCGGAGCCTCGAATCTTTTCTGGCTTCCCATCATGGGCGCGCTCTCCGACCGCGTCGGACGGCGTCCCCTGCTGGTGACGTTCACCGTGCTGATGTTGCTGACAGCCTACCCCGCTATGCTGTGGCTCGTGCATGCTCCTTCTTTTTCCAGACTGCTGGTGGTGGAGTTGTGGTTCTCCTTCCTGTTTGGCAGCTACAACGGAGCCATGGTGGTCTTCCTGACGGAAATCATGCCGCTGGAGGTGAGGACTTCGGGATTCGCCCTCGCCTACAGCCTGGCGACGGCCATCTTTGGAGGTTTTACACCTGCGCTCTGCACCTACCTGATTCACGTTACGGGAAACCGCGCGATTCCGGGTGTGTGGTTGTCCTTTGCCGCGGGATGCGGACTGATCGCATCACTCTTGGCGAGAGAGCCTGCGCTTCTCGAGAAACAACCGGCCAAGGCCTAGGAGCGATGCGGCGCTGCGGCTTTTGGTCTCGGGCTTGAACTGCATCTCTCGCCGAACGCCAAGGCTTTTCCATCTGAGCCTCATGAGCCACAAGTTTGCCGGACCTGGTGAGAGATCGCGCTTTGCGGATTATTGCGGTACCCGCTTTAAGTGAAAACGAATCGGCGGATGGCAAGAGAGCTACTTCCTCCCGGCGACCAGCGCCACAAACATGAGCCTAACTGACCCCAATTTGTTTCTGTGGCAAAGTAATGTCCGATGGCCGAACCCGAAAACTCCACAGCCGCCGGCCGCGTCGCGTTTCGGTATCCGAGTTTTGTGCTTTTCCAAACGGCGCGCTTCTCGATCGTGCTTGCCAACGAGATGCAGTCGGTTGCGGTCGGCTGGCAAGTCTACGAAATCACCAAGCGGCCGCTCGATCTCGGGCTCGTGGGACTGGCACAGTTCCTGCCCGGGATCCTCCTGTTTCTCGTTTCGGGCCATGTGGCCGATCGCTACGATCGCCGCAAGCTCATAGTCTGCTGCTACGTCGGCTTCGCGGTGTGCTGCGGTTTGCTGCTCCTCTCAACAGGGCGGAGTGTGCGTTCGGTTTATTACATTTTCGCGGTTCTCATTCTTTTTGGCGTGGTCCGTTCCTTCACCGGACCGGTCAGCCGCGCGCTGCTCCCGCAACTGGTTCCTGAAGAGCATTTCCCAAATGCCGTTGCCTGGGCTTCCACCACTTTCCAGGGAGCGGCCATCCTGGGGCCGGCTTTGGGCGGAATTGTTTATGCGCTTTTTCGGGGTCCCACAGCCGTTTACGTCTTGGCAGTGATCCTGGCCATCGTCGCTGTTCTGTGCACCATGCAAATCAAAACGCAAGCGAAGCCCCGCTCGCGTGAGCCTATCAACCTTACAACGGTCTCCGCCGGACTGCGCTACATCTGGCGGGAGAAACTGATTCTCGGCTCCATCTCGCTGGATTTATTCGCCGTCTTTCTCGGAGGAGCGGTCGCTCTTTTGCCCGTCTACGCTCGCGAAGTTTTGCTGACGGGCCCGTGGGGCCTCGGTCTGCTCCGTACAGCTCCCGGAGTTGGCGCAGCCGCAATGGCCATCTTCTTGGCGCATCGGCCAATCCGGCGCAAAGTCGGCCTGATCATGCTGTGGTGCGTCGCCGGTTTTGGCTTGTTCACGATCCTCTTCGGCCTCTCCCACAGCCTCATTCTTTCCTTGGTCGCACTGTTTTTTGTTGGCGCCACAGATATGGTCAGCGTGATTGTTCGCGCCGTGCTCATCCAAGTCGCCACGCCTGATGAAATGCGCGGACGCGTCAACGCGGTCGACATGGTGTTTATCGGTGCTTCCAATGAGTTCGGAGAGTTCGAGTCTGGCCTCACCGCACAATGGTTCGGCACAGTACCTGCCGTTGTGCTAGGCGGAATTGGAACGCTGATCGTAACGGCAATTTGGGCGTGGCGCTTCCCGGAGCTCAGAAATGTTGAGCAGATCCACGCGTTACCCCGTACGGCGGTGACCGTTCCGGAATTGCCCACCTCGGAGGTCTCCGCCGAGCAGCGATCCAGGCGCTGGAAGCCGCGTTAAGGGTGTGTCTTTGTTGGCGCTGCGACGCTAGTGGGAGCGGCATTCTGGGCCGCCGGCGGGCTGATCAGCACCGTTTTCACCGAAGCTGGTATCTTGTCCGAATTTGCCAGCAACAGGCTGACTTCCCAAATCTGCGTTTCCGTTAGACGCCCTTTGAAGCCCGGCATCCCCGTCAATCGAATGCCGTTTTCTACCTTCCAATATGTTTCGGTCACGGGATCATCCGAAACGCCCATGCCGTGGAACATCTGCGGGGGCGGTGGGAACATGCCCTGCGCAATGAAAGTCTTCGGCTGGTCGGGCAGCCCGTGGCACACCGCGCATTGTTCTTTGTAAACTTCCGCACCGCTCAGATAGCTCTTTTCGTCTGCAGCCACCGGCGATTGCGGAATATTTTGCTTTCCTACGCGCGCATCAATGGCCATATGCGCAAGTTTCATCTCAAAGGGCATGGGCGGATCTGTCGTTGCAATGGGTGCCCGTCCCGTTGAGAAATAGAAGTAAACAAAGCACGCGAGCAGCACGATTGCGAGCAGAACCCCGAGGAGCACTCCCTTTAGCATGTCTCTTTTCACCCGCCTTTGTCAGAATCCCGCTCACTCTTCCACACTCCGAAGAGCGTCGGGACCGCTAGTTTGACATCCTTCCCTCCCTAAAGGGAGGGGATTCCTACTGGTTCCACGCCAAAGCGGGGATACCTTCGGTGGGTTCCTGCCACGGCGGGCTTACCTCACCCGAAGACCACGAACAGGCTAGCGAGGCGAGTCCCGCCTCTCTGATATTCACGGCACTGACGAAATCCGCAGGGGCCGAGAATCCACAACCGCCACAAACGAACTTTGCTTGCGACTTGCGGTTCTCCGCCGATACGTACCGGCACGCGGGACACTTGCGGCTGGTGTTTTGTGGTGCTACCGGGACCAGCAGACCGCCTTGCCACTGCGTTTTGTATTCCAGTTGGCGGCGCAACTCGAACGGGCTGGCATCCAAGATGGCACGATTCAGCCCAGACTTTTGCGCCACTTTCTTTGTTGCCGATCTACTCATGCTCTTGACTTGCAGGTCTTCGACGACGACAACCGCGTGGTTTTTGCTGATGTCGTTCGAGACTTTGTGTAGGAAATCCTTCCTGATGTTGGCGACTTTGGCGTACAACTGGGCGATACGGGCTTTCGCCTTTCGCCAGTTCGTTGAGAACTTTTTCTTCCTGGCCATGCGGCGCTGCCATTTCGCCAACTTAGGCAGGAACTTTTTGAGCGGCTGACACGGGTCTACGACTTCGCCGTTCGACAAGGTTGCCAAGTTGACCACGCCCCAATCCACGCCGACCGCCGATGTCGATGGGCGCTGTGGTGTCTCGACATCACGCTCGGTTTGCACGCTGACGTACCACTTACCGCACGATTCACGCAGGGTGAGGTTCTTGGCTTCGCCCAGTACGTCTTGCGACTTGCGGTAGCGCATCCAGCCCATCTTCGGGACTTCGACTCGCCCGTTCTGGTTGTCTAGCGCAAAGCCTTGCGGGATACGGAAACTGTCACGCTGACCTTTCTTCTTGAACTTCGGAAGGTCGGCTCGTTTTTCGAAGAAGTTGGTGTACGCCCGTTCGAGATTCTTCAACGAGAATGCTTGCGCTGGTGCGTCGGATAAGAACGGGTGTTCCTTCTTCCAGCCTGGCAGCAGGGCGCACAACTCGGCGTAGCCTAAACGTTTTTCCTTTTTCTCATAGCGTTGGGTGTTGATCGCCAGTG
>JABCZF010000052.1 GCA_013289825.1 Acidobacteriota bacterium
TTTGGCGGTCTTTCGCTGATGCCGCCTGAAAATCCGGCAAGTGTGGGCCACCCATCCAGATGAGCACTGCTCGTCGGAGTGGAGCGTCAATGAGCAGCGTACAAATCGAGCAAAAGAACTATGAGATGCCCCCGCGCGACGGGTTCACCGTGACACATTTCATCACCGTCGCCGACATCGACCGATCGGCTGATTTTTATGAAAAGGTATTCGGCGGCCGCATTCTGAGCAGAGGCAACAGCAAGGGTGCGTCTGGGCACATTCAGATCGCAAATGCTTGGCTGATCGTCAACGTCGGAGGCGGGCCCACCCCGGACAAGCCGTCGGTGACGCTCGGCGTCCCCGCCGACCCGGATAAGGTCAGCAGCTTCCTGAATATCCGTGTTGCGGATATTCGAGCATGTTATGAATTATGGAAAAGTCGAGGAGCCGAGTTCATCACGGAGCCGATACCCAAGTACGGCGAGATACGCTGCTACATCCGCGATCCTGACGGTTACATTATCGAGGTCGGACAGAGCGCCGAGCTCACGTACGGTTAACGCGCGGCCCGGATGGGATGCGGATTTAAAACGCTTGCGGATGTGCGCGCTTTAGTGGTAGCCCGTTGGTGCGAACGGTGCAACACCGGTTTCCTGAAAATCGACAGCTACTCCATCTTTTTTATTTCAACTGGCGAATCCGCTCCTGCAGGAATTGCCGCTCTGGCTCCTGTTGGGTCAGGGCCAAAGCTTTCTCATACGAAGCCCGAGCCTCAGCTGTCCTGCCGAGCCTCCGGTACATATCTGCACGGGCTGAATGCGCCAGGTAGTAATTTGCCAATTCGCCATGTTCGAACACCGCGTCGATATGCGCCAGACCGGCCTCTGGACCATCGCGCATGGCGATGGCCACGGCACGATTTAGTTGTACAACTGGCGAAGGCAGAATTTGGACCAATTGGTTGTAAAGCGCAACAATCTGCCGCCAGTCGGTCACAGCAACCGATTCCGCCTCCGCATGAACGGCCGCAATCGCAGCCTGGAGTGTGTAAGGGCCGAAGCGGCGGGACTTCAGGGCTTTCTCCAGCAATGCCATTCCCTCCGCGATCTGCTCACGGTTCCAGAGCGAACGGTCCTGGTTTTCCAGCAAAATCAGCTCTCCGGTCGGAGAGGTTCTCGCCGCGTGACGGGACTCCTGCAGCAACATGAGGGAAAGCAGGCCCATTATTTCCGGATCGATGACTTGCGGGCCCATGTTTTCCAAACCCATGTTTTCCAAAACAATGACTTCAGGCTCTGGCCGGAGTTCCATCAGCAAGCGGCCCAGTCGAATCGCCTCGCCGGTTAGCTCGGCCCGCGTTACCTCCGCTCCCGCCGCAGCCGAATAACCCTCGTTAAAAACGAGATAGATGACCTGAAGCACCGCGCCCAGTCGCTCCGGCAATTCCTGCGGCGTCGGCACCTCGTACGGAATCGGGGTCTCTCGAATCTTTGCCTTTGCGCGCACAATGCGCTGCGCCAGGGTACGCGGAGTGGTGAGGAAGGCCTTTGCGATCTCCTCGGTTGTCAGCCCGCACACCTCACGCAAGGTGAGCGCAACGCGCGCTTCCGGCGCTAGAGACGGATGACAGCAGGTAAAAATCAGCCGCAGCCGGTCGTCTTCAAGGCGATCATCCTCAAGGCTGTCCTCTTCCTTGGACCTTTCCGCCGAACTCCATTGCGCTTCGAGATATCGCACGAGCTCGTCTTGAGACGCATCAAGTCTTGCCCGTCGACGCAGAGTATCAATGGCTTTGAATCGGGCCGTCGAAATCAGCCATGGTCGCGGGTTGCCGGGTACTCCACTCCTCGGCCACAGGCTCAGCGCAGCCGCAAAGGCTTCGTGCATCGCCTCCTCGGCAAGATCAAAATCACCGAGCAAGCGGATCAGAGTTGCCAGGATTCGTCCCGAATCCACGCGATAAAGGGAGTCGAGCAATTCGCGTATCTGCTCGGCGGAACACTCGGACATGACACGCTCGGACATAACGACGACCTTAGCAAACCAGCCACCCAGAATCAATTTGGCAAACGGCGGATCGATGCCGGCAGATCGAGGCAAAGTGCCCAGGTCGTAACTCTGAAATCTGGACAACGGAACGCTTCCTCGGTTGACTCAAAATCGCCAATGCACTCATTTGAACTTCGGACAAGCTCAACACTACCGCGTTGCTCTCGAGTCACAGCTACTCTTACCTAACCGGGTAAGGTAAGGGTTGCCGACAATACACTCGGAATCGCCGGACCCACCGCCGCACTAGCGAAATTCGAGTTGCCGCACACGCAATTTGCCCGTTGCGCCCATCCAACTATGGGATGATGACCGCTCTCCGACCTTGCTGTTCCCGTTGCCAAGCATTCTCTACTTCATCTAGCGGTACCCGCTCGGTGTCGATGCGCAGTGCACCGCAAGCAACATTGGACATCAGCTGCCGAACGGCTTCGATCCATATCTCGGGAGACGCAGCGGCGTTGCCAGATCCGGCTCCAAAAATTTCCAACCGCGAGCTTCGCAGCACCGCGGCGGCCAGCGAAATAGTAGGCCCCGCGCTCTCGCCAACCTCAACCAGCCGTACTCTGGATGACGCTGGTTTCAAATCTCTTCGTACAACGGCGGCAAGAAGAGCTTCGGTGGTAGGACCCCAAAGGTAGTCGATGATGACGTCGAAGCCGCTGTCACCAGCTTCGCGAACGAACGCTTCGGTGAGATCCTGGTCGGGCTTCCCCAGGTGGATGGTCGTGTCGGCTCCGAGGTCGTGAAGAGTATTCAGTACTTGTTCATTCCGTCCGACCGCAATCACCCGCCCAGCGCCGAGGAGCTTGGCCGTTTGTATGGCAAGCTTGCCCGTGACTCCGGTTGCACCGAGGATTAGGACAGTCTCACCCGGAGCCAGTTGCGCACGCCAGACAAGCGCACCCCAGGCAGACAGGCCGGGGTTTACCACGGCTGCGGCGATATCGTCGTTAACGTTGTCGGGAATCGGAAAACAGCGCGACCGCGACACGACGGTGCGTTCCGCCATGCTACCGTAAGGCGGCCGGGGGCCACCGAAGAACACCCGCGTACCGTCGTCAAGGCTCCCAACTCCATCCATGCCGCACACGACGGGCAGTTTGCTGTACGCTGCGTAGTGCGAGCCGCTGGCCATTTGCTTGTCGATGGGTTTGAGCGCGGCAGCTAGAACGTGAACGATCACCTCGTTTTCTTCCGCAACGGGTTCAGGAAACTGCTCGAAGCGAGGTGGTTGATTGATGGTGTGTAGCACGGCAGCGTTCATGCTCGCGTCCTTTCACAATGACTGAATTTATTTCGATCGGTACATTCTTCGAACCATGTCATTGGTTCCCTTTGTTGCCTTTCGCTCATCTGCCCTGTACTCTAGCTACATTCGTCTTGGCCTGCTAACGAGAAGGTGGCGATTTTTATCGGGAAAGGGTCGATCTCGCAAATTTCGTGTTCTCAGTCCCCAAGAATGTGGAGGAACTGCGCCGCCTCGCGGAGAGCGACGTACCAGTACTCGCATTTGCCTTCAAGAGGCGCGCGGCTGAGGATTGGGCACCCGAGCACAGTCACGCACGTGGGCAGTTCTTCGCATTGACTCGGGGACTGCTGGTTGTGGAAGCAGGCAGTGAACGGTGGATGTTTCCCTCCCAGCGTTGTGCCTGGATTCCCCCTGATTGCATGCACAAGGCTCGTTCCGCGGGAGGCGCGGCGGGCTCCATGGTTTACTTGTCCGCGGAGATGTGCCGTGGACTGCCAAGGAGGCCGTGTCTGTTTAGCTCGTCTGGGTTATTGTTTGCGATCGTTCAACGTGTTCTCGCATGGAATCCCCTGCACCCGCTCAACCCAGCGCGGAAGCGCCTAATCACAGTTCTTCGTGATGAGATTGCGCAGCCTGAACAACAACCTTTGCGGTTGCCCCTGCCCAGAGACGAGAGGCTGGCCAGAGTTGCCCATGCTCTGCTGGATGATGTTGGCGACGACCGCAGGTTGGACGACTGGGCCCATTTTGCTGGTATGTCCCGCCGTACTTTCATGCGTGCTTTTTCCGCTGAGGCAGGTATGTCGTTTGGCCGTTGGCGGCAGCAGGCACGGCTGTTCGCTGCGCTTGAAATGCTTGCCCAGCGCAAGTCTGTAACGGAGGCAGCTGTTGCGGTTGGTTATGACAGCGTGAGCGCCTTTATTGAAATGTTCCGGAAGATGCTGGGGACCACGCCACAGATGTACTTCCGAAGTACGCAAGAACCAGTGCCTAAGTAGTATTTGGGAATCACGAGTCGGCAACCCCAATTGCTGTCACGTCGGTGATTCCTCCTGGGTCACGGGCACATCGGAAGTTACGTTTAACGCGAACTCCGACGTCGTTGTCCCCAAGTCGGCTTCGAGGAGATCTCGATTGATCTCCGCGAAGCCCGTTTGTCGACGGCGAGACGGAGCGCGAAGGGTTCCCACTTATTTTCCGCCGACGTCTCGCCAAATGACTAGCCGATTCTGGGCTTGTGGTAATGTGGCGATTTACTTCAAAAAACCCACGAGTAGTTCGCTTCCGGCGATGCCATTGCCGAACTTTCTGGGCCTCGACCAATCCCACAGCAGGGCCTCTTCAGGCCGTTATTACCGGTCGTGAAGCCCGATAAAGCTGACCGGCAAACGCTCCCAAACCCAGGCAAACCACACCCAAGCGGACCAGCCCGCCAAGATACGGTATGAACCCAACAATGGTGAGGATCAGCAGGCCCACCAGGAGTCCCAGCAACCAATCGCCCTTCGTGGCCCCGGATGGCTTCAGAAGTATTCGCCCAAGGAAGGCGCTAACCCAAATTTTCGCCAAGTAGATCGCAGCCAAATACAGCGCGAGCAACATTAGCGAGAGCGGGAAGCCAACCAGCGTTATGGCTATGACAACGATGGCCACCGGCACGCCCGCCAGGACTCCAACCCCCAGTCCCAAACTGAGCCAGCCTGAGCCCACCAACTGAGTCGTGGCCCGGAAGAAGCCGGGAAACAGAAGCATACCGAGCCACCCCACTAGTATGGCGCCAGCCAACCAGACAGCTTGGTGAAAGTAGAATCTCGGGCGCGTGAAGCTGCTCTCCCTCACCCTCACCTGGATGTCACGCTTGCCCCCAATGGTCGCGCCGTCGGCAATGTGCACCTCCTTCAGCTGGCGCACGCGAGCGCTCAGGTTGCCACCGACCCGGGCCGTGTTCGTCAGCGTCAGGCTGCGACCGACCATCGTCAGATCTCGGCCGATACTGCCGCTCACATCGGCACTGCCACTAGTCACGATGTCTACACCGCGCTTCACTTCGCCTTCGAGGCTGGCGTCGCCGACGGCAACCACGATGCCGTCACCCACACGGCCACGGTCATCAATATGCAAGGATTGCACCACGCCGTAGATGCTGTGGCCCAATTGCCCTTCCAAGTCGAGCGTGTGGGAAACGGTGTAGATGTGGCCTTCCACGGTTCCGCTGACCTCGGTCCTCTGGGCAAAACTGATTAGGTCGCCCCTCACCGTGCCGCGCACCTCCACGGTCCGGCCAAAAGTGAGCAAGTCTCCATTGACCACGCCATCCACGCGCACCATGTTAGCGGTGGCCACAAGAGTGTCGTCCACAGTCTCGTTCGCCGCCACCGTGACGAATTCGCCATGACGCCGTTCCAGGGCAAAGCTGGGCAACGACAACGCAAGCAACACGATCAGCAGACGCATGCCGGGGTAGTGTGGCCGCCCTCGGCGTCCAAGTACCAGTGCGCTGCCGCCCAACAGCAACAGCAAACAAATCCAGCCCACGACAGCAGCATAATCACCTAGCATGGCAGTACCTCCGTGTGCAAAGTAGTCAAAAAAGTGGAAGATCAGGTTCGTGCGGCCGCTTACGCTGAAGGGATTGAACCAGTCCAGCGCTGCCGGAATATCCAGCTCATTGAACCAGCCGGAAATGATCGAACCTAGCACCAGCACCACGACCAGGATCGCCAGGTCGCTCCAACCCCAGGACCAGCGCTGAGCGGTGAAGCCCGCCGGGCTGGCTGCTTCGTCCGGAAGCTCGTTGAGACTTTCGCTCAGTACGCGGTTCTCAGCGCGCAATGCGTCCACTAGCGCCCGGCAGCGCTGACACGTGGTCAGGTGGTCTCGCAGGCGCTGGACCTCGTCGGCCGCCAGTTCGCCGTCCACGGCGAGGGCGCACGTCTGTTCCGAATAACATTCCATGGTCACTTGCTCCTGTCGGGCAGTCTCCTGCGCAGCTCCTGCTTTGCCCGAAATATCAGCGCCGCCACGTAGTTCCTCTCCAGGTCCAACTGCTGCGCGATTTCGTCATAGCTCAGTTCGCTGTAATAGCGCAGGACTAGCGGCACGCGATAATTGTCCGGCAGGCGTGCGATGGTGTCCCGCACCTTCGCCCTCTCTTCCTTGCTGATGACAGCACCCAGCGGCGAGGGCTCCGAACTGACTGGCTCGATGACCGCGGCTCCGTCTTCAACTTCTACAATCACCCGCCGCCCCCGCTGTCGGCGCCGCAAAGCGTCAATGCATTGGTTGCCAGCGACCCGTAGCAGCCACCTGGGGAACGGTATCGAACCGTCGTAGCTTTCGATGGAGCGCTGCAGCTTGAGGAAGACTTCGCTGGTAGCATCTTCTGCGCTCTCCCGTGAGTCCAACATGTAACGGCATAATCCGAATACGCGCCGGACATAACGGCGATAGATCTCCCCCAGGGCCTCCCCATCGTGACCCCGTGCGCACTCGATTAAGCTCTCCAAATCCTTCCGCTCCATCTGCCCGGTTCCGCCCTCACGGAGCTGCGGTTCTTTCGCCATGTTTCTCTTGGCATCCATAAAGCAGTACGCAGCAGTTCGCAGGATGTTACACACATTTTAAGGGGACGAGGGAAACCCAAAGCCGGACGCCTGGCCCTGGCTCTTGCAAAGTTCGTGTTGCCCGGGGATTAGGTGTCGTAGGCTGGCGATGGCACTCACGACGGGGAGTGGCTGGTCCGGATTCTGGTCGTGTCACAGGCAATTCGGAAGTCATTCTGGCGAGAAGTCGGCGTGGGGAAGTGTGGTGCTGCTGAATTCCGCTCACGCTAGATCTCACACAAGCCCGTTTCCTGTTGGCCGACAAACCGGGACTTGTATTCGGTGGCTCGAACCCCAATCGCCCTCGAAAACGAAGTTGGTCAGCGGCTTGCGCAATGATCGTGTTCGCTCGTTGGGTGAGGTCTCTCCGGCAGAACCGCCTCAGACGAAAGGAGCGAAGATAGGCCGGGAGCGCTAGTTGGATCTTAGGCGCATAACATTCTTTCTATTTCAGCCCATCTACGACGTACAAGTCGGAAAGGATTCGAAAATAATCATACGCATAGGATTTGCGGTCGGAACTGAAGCGAGCGCCTCCCACCGTAACAACGCCTGCCGGATCAGACGCGGAGAAAGTCTTTACCTCGTCGACTTTCGAGGACCCAAGATATACGCGAAAAACTTTCGCTGGAACTCCCGCTCGCAGCACGAGAAGGCTATTGCTATCTTTCTCCCATTCGATAACTTCGTCACCTGAGGCGAGCGTGGCAGTGAACGGCTGGCGATCGCCGCCTTCGAGGGGATATAAC
The DNA here is from genome assembly GCA_013289825.1 of Acidobacteriota bacterium. Lineage (GTDB taxonomy): Bacteria > Acidobacteriota > Terriglobia > Acidiferrales > UBA7541 > Acidiferrum. Next base: position 7,635 of record JABCZF010000052.1, read on the forward strand.
CAGCGCTTTCTCTCCGAGTCTCTGGCCAGAACGAACTTGCTGTCGGGTGATACTGCGAGTCCGACAGTGCCTTCGGGGGTTACGGGTCGCGTTTTGCCGCTCTCCAAATCCAGCCAGTATGTGCGGGGCGGATGATTGGCCTCGTAAGCGTTGAACAGAAGACCCTGTCCGGATGGAAGCCAGCGCGCCCGTGTGTGCTCCAGAGAATCGTTCGTGACTACCCGCGACTGTCCCGCACCGGTGGGCAGCAGCTCAATCTGCGCGGGAGAAGCAAGATTAAGGGCAGCCACCCACTTGCCGTCCGGCGAAAGCGAGGGAAACGCACCGCTGCCCAAACGTACGGCCGGACTTCCATCCATTCCGCGCATGAACACGGAATAATTGCTGCCTACACCTTCTCCACTTTCGAAAAAGACGAGGTTCTTGCCGTCAGCGGAGACGTCTCCGATCAAGCTCCAGTCAAACCAGGAGAGGTCTCGTTCATTTTTGTCGCCGTCATGGAAGCCAAGAATTCCGAAATTATCGCTTTCGATAGTTAAGAGAGCTCGACCGGTACGCGTAAGATCCTGCAACGTGAGGACGCCGGGAACACGCAGCACCAGGCGTTCCTTTCCGCGGAGATTCATCGCGTAGAGAGCTCGCGAGCTTCCTTCCTTTGAAGCGGTGAACCAAACCTCCTTCTCGTCCGGCGACCAAGCCAGGCCTTGAACGGTGATAAAGAAGCTCGAGGAGACCTTGATGTTGCCATTCCGGTCGAGAATTACGACTCGACCGTCATCGCCCGTCGGCACATGGTCTGCGATGGCAATCAAGTCGCCACGCCGAGAGAAACGCACATGGCTTACCCAGCCCCGAGGCTGGTAAATAACTTTTCCAACGGGGAACTCAAGATCGATGCTGCGGCCGGTTGCCCTCGCCACCGTGACATCAGAACCGTCGGGTGTCCAATCTGCCCAAGTGACTTCCTCCGCAACCTCACGCGGCGCGCCGCCCGCGAGGGGCACTCGTCCCATGGTCCCCGCTGCCGTAAATGGTGATATTTGATGCTGACCTATGCTCACGGCGAGTTCGCCATTGGCGGACACGCTCAGCAGTTGCGTTTTCTCCAAGCCTAGAGAGCGGGAGTCGGTGCTGTCGAAGCGAGTAGTGAATAATTCCGTCGGCCGGCCCTCAAGCGCTGCGCCATAGATGATGGTCTGGCCATCTGGCGAAAACCGGGCGGACAGGATGGTGCCACGCCGGAAAGTCAGACGATGAAAGTGGGGGATCGACGCGGCAGCAGAATGTTGACCGGCAAGGTAGACGCCCGCCAATACAACGCAAAGCGCAATCGCAGCGCCTACCGGCAGCAGCCATCCTCGTCGGATAGGTGCGGGTGCAACTCGCTGTGCGCCTGATGTGGTCGTGGACGAAATCCCGGTGAGGACTTCCAGACCAAAAGCGACGTCGCTGATGGAATGGAACCGTTGCGCCGGATTCTTCTCCAGGCAGTGACGCACAATGCGTTCCAGTGCTGGCGGAACATTGAGGTGGGGCTCGACGAGTTCCGGCGGCTCCTCCTTAAGGATCGCGCTCATGGTGTCGGCTGCGGTTTCACCATGAAATGCACGTTTCCCAGAGATCATTTCGTACAGAATGGCGCCGAAGGAAAAAATGTCAGAGCGGGCGTCTGCGTCTTTCCCTCGGACTTGCTCTGGAGACATATAGCCGACCGTTCCCATGACCACGCCGGGTTCGGTGGCGACCTGGATGGTGGGGGCATCGCCACTTTCGCGCGCTAACTCGGGGCCCGTCAGCTTTGCCAAACCGAAATCCAGGATTTTTACGCGGCCGTCATTGGTGATGAACAGGTTTTCAGGTTTCAGGTCGCGATGGACGATGCCCTTTTCGTGCGCGGCTGCCAATCCGCGCGCGACCTGGAACGCGTAATCAACCGCTTTTCGAAGCGATAGCGGGCCACGTTTCAGGCAGTCTCGGAGAGTCTCCCCCTCCAGCAATTCAGAAACGACATAGGGTGCGCCGCGGTTATCGCCGATATCGAAAATCGAAAGGATGTTGGGATGATTGAGGGCTGCGGCCGCGCGGGCTTCTTGCGCGAAACGTTGGAGCCGATCACGATCCGCCGAATAGGAAATGGGCAAAACTTTGATCGCTACCGTGCGATCAAGGCGAGCGTCATGGGCGCGATACACTTCGCCCATCCCGCCCGCACCGATTAGTGACTGTATTTCGTAAGGACCGAGCTTGATCCCTGCACTGAGAGCCATAGGTCGCTCGAATTATAGTCCAACAGTAAAGGGAAATCGTCTGAGGCTCAGAATCCGGGACTTAGCCATATGTCCCGAATCACGGGCTATGCGGAAGTTATCCGAAGGCGGACACTAGATCGATCGGTGGTTTTCGGCCGGCGAGACGTGAAGCTGTCCCCAAGTCGGCTTCGAGGAAATGTTGCCCAGTTTCGCCAGTTCAACCGAATCTAATTCACGGCACCGAGCGAGGGAGCGAACGAAATCTCCGCGCTGACGATCAGGTAAGAGGTCGTTACTTCTTGGTGAAAATCGACTTGGGAATCATGCAGTGCACGCCCTTGCGGGATATCTACTACCTGGGAGACGCGGCAATCGCCGACGATCGATGTGAGTGAATAGGCTTCTTCGCGCGACATGGGCACCATCTTCTGTTCCGCCAGGAAATTCACCGTTTCGCGCACGGCAATCTTCATGGCTTCGTTCAAGTCTTCGTCGAATCCCATGAAAATCCAATAGGTGGTGGTCTCCGCACGCGGCCAATCGATGTGAAGATCCTTGCGTACGATGGGTTGGATCTCAATCTCCTTATAGGAACATTCCAGGGCGGTAAGGTTCACTTCGCCGTTGCCCTGCAGGCAGTGGGAATCTCCCGTCCAGATCAACCCGCCTTTCTGAAACACCGGGAAATAGAGCGTCGAGCCCGCTTGCATTTCGTTCACGTCCATGTTGGATCCATTTTTCCAGGGTCGCAGAGTGCTGGTGCGGCCTTTGGCGTCGTGGATCGGAGGTCCGGCTCTCTCTTTTGGCTCGTTGGGGTCGGGGCCGACGGCGATGGTACCAGGGAAGGGTTTCAGTTGCAGGATGATCCCCGGCTTGAATTCCGTGGTCATGGTTTTTGTGTCGAGCTTGAAATACTGAACGTGGCCTTCGGGAAACTCGTTGGCCAGCAAACCGACGGTGGGAAACTGCTTGCCGGGAAGATTGAAATTGAAGCCGGACTCCTTCATGACGATTTTCTTGATGCGAATTTCCAGCGTGTCGCCTGGCTCCGCTCCGTTGACGTAGATCGGCCCGGTCACCGAGTGCGGCCCGCCGCCGGGATTCGCGAGGCGAAGGTTCACGATTTCCTCCATGGAAACGCCGGGCTTAATTTCGTCCATCGAGTGGCTCAGCGTCTCAATGGAGACAGTGTCTCCGGAATCGACGACGAGCTTGGGTTTCTCGGCGGGATCGAGCCAGCCCCACTGAGCGGTGTCCTTATTCGCCGGCAGTACATAGTGCTTGCCAGTGGATTCTCGTGTAGTGCCTTTTTCTGAAGCAATTTGCGCCTGTGCGCCGTCACCTACAGCGGCGGCAGCAATCAACAGGGCCGCGGCCAAGGTTCTCTGCGTTGAGATCATCATGTGACTCCTCTTTGTCGGATATCCCGGGTGGACGCTCAGAGTATAGAGTCGGAGCGCCCAAGATGATCGGAGAAAAAATAAATGCAATGCATCCATTGCCAATCTGCGTAACGGTCCCGAAGTCAGCTTCGAGGACATCTCCTCGAAGCCCGTTTCTGGCCAATCAATAAACATTGATAGTTCGGTATCCCACAAGGCCGTTCGTCGATACCGATCCGGTAATCCAGTAGTCTCGATTATTTCACCAACGCGACGCCTAACGCGCTTCGAACTCGCGCCTTCACTTCGAGGATTTACTTCCTCAAAGTTGAACTGCTTGTCGAGCTTATCGTACGGCTTACCGTCGACCTCGACATACGGGTAGACGAAGGAATTGGGCGCTGGACCATTCTGCTTAAAAGACAGTGCGATGTCGCGGCCGATGGATAAGTGCACGCGATTGGCGTCAACGCTGCCGAAGAAATAATCTTGCTTCTGCTTCGCTTTCCACACCTCTGAGATGTCAACGGGATCAGCCGGTTTTGCGACGCATAGCTTCGCTGAGACAGGATTTGAGCCTGTCGAATATCTGGTATAGCATCCACTGGACGGGGTTCACCATGACAGCGATCGCAACCTCACCGCGAAGTGACGTGACCACAGTGGCCCACCAACCGCAAGCAGCAAACGGTCTGGCAATTGTGCGAGTAACGATCGGCGCGATGTTGGTGTGGGTCTTTTTCGAGAATCTGGGGAAAGGCCTCTACACAGCGGCGGGCTACGCGGGTCTGATCAATTCTTACATAAAGACGAGCCACTCGCCGGCTGCCTGGAAGGCGGTGATGGGCCTGGCGGCAAGCCACGCCGCGATGGCAGCTCCTATGCAGGCCATGACCGAGATCTCTCTCGGTATCCTGCTCGTCATCGGTCTGCTTACCCGACCGGCGGCATTTGTGGCTTTTCTGTATCTCGGCAGCCTTTGGATTTCGGAGTGGGGCACCGCGTGGATCTGGGAACTGCTGGTTCCAGTGCTCGCATCGCTCGGGCTCGCCGTCGGACGCGCCGGCCGGCGATGGGGCGTTGACGCGTGGCTGTCGCAACGCTGGCCATCTTCTCCGTGGTGGTGATTGGGCCTGGTTCACTTGAATAAGGTCCACTTGAATCACGATCACGTGCGAGTGTCGGTCATCATCCCTACCCATAATGAAGCGCAGGCGATTGAGCGCGTTTTAGCGGATCTGCCGTCCGATCTCACGACAGAGGTCATCGTTGTCGACAGCAACTCGAATGACGGGACGCCCGAGATCGCCGCAAGAATGGGAGCCCGCGTCATTCAGGAACCGCGGCGCGGATATGGGCGAGCGTGCCTCACCGGCCTGGCCGCGGCAAATTCCCCTGACGTGGTTGTGTTCCTTGATGGCGACTACAGCGATCGTCCGTCTGAGTTGCCGCTTCTCTTAGCGCCAATCATTGATGGGCCTGCGGAGGGGCGTGCGGACATCACGCTCGGTTCGCGTCTGCGGGAGCGGCGTTCTGCTGGGGCACTGCCTTGGCATCAGGCGCTTGGGAATCGTCTCGCCGCCGGCCTGATCAGACTTCTGTATGGAGTGAACATCAGTGATCTCGGCCCGTTTCGCGCTGCCCGCGCCGACGTACTACGAGCGCTCGCCCTCGAAGAGACCACCTATGGCTGGGCGGTTGAGATGATCCTCAAAGGCGCCCGGGCTGGATTCCGCGTGGTTGAAGTCCCGGTGAGCTACCACCCGCGTATCGGAAAATCAAAGATCAGCGGTACGCTGAAGGGCACGGTCGGCGCCGCTTGGTTCATTCTCAGCTTGATAGTGCGCTATTATTTCCGGCATCGAAGAGCCGGGACACCACCATCGGCGTGAGTCCGGGTCAAAAGTTTATGAACTCTTCAAGCGAGACAGTGGTGCGTTCGTCAGGTAGTGACCGTGTGCTTGTGATCATGGCGAAAGCACCAAGGCCAGGCGCGGTCAAGACCCGCTTGGTTCCCAGCCTTTCTCCCGC
>JABCZF010000053.1 GCA_013289825.1 Acidobacteriota bacterium
ACCCGAAGCGAGTGCTGTCGCTGATACTGGGCTGCACCGCGGCGGGCGGGCCGACCGCGGTGCGCGCCGAACCAGAGGCTGCCCAGATGCTGATGACGCGTGACAGAATGAGCCCTGAGCAAGCCGCCGAGGCCCCCGTACCGTTTATCTACGATTCGGCAACTCCGCGTGAACGGATTGATGAGGATATTGCGATTCGCCGGCCGTGGTTTCCGCGGCCCGAAGCATACGCGGCACAGCTGCAGGGAATACTTGCTTGGGAAGCGTACAGCCGCATCTCCGCAATCGCCGTCCCCACCCTGGTGATCCATGGGGAGTCCGACCGGCTGGTGCCGCCGGGCAATGGCAAATTAATCGCAGAACGCATTCCAGGGGCGAAGCTCGTGATGATTCCGCATGCCAGCCATCTCTTCTTAACTGACCAGACGGAAGTTTCACACCACGCTATTCTGCGATTTCTTAACGAGCAGGCGGGAAGTGCGGGAAGCGATGCCGGGTCGGAGAAGGAGAAGGTTTCATGTTAAAGGAGGCCGCCAGCACCACGCGGGATTCCACGGTGAATGTGAAGCAGCTGTTCGATCTCACCGGACGCGTTGCCATCGTCACCGGAGGGTCAATCGGACTGGGCCGCCAAATGGCGGAGGGTCTGGCGGAAATGGGCGCCGACCTGGTGTTGTGCGCCCGCAAGCAGGAACGCTGCCATCAGGCCGCCGAAGAATTGCAGCAACTCGGAGTCAAAGCCATTGCCCTTGGCTGCGATGTCAAGAACCCGGACAGTATTCAGGAGATGGTGGAAGCGACCCTCTCCCAGTTCGGGCGAATCGATGTACTCATCAATAACGCGGGAATATCCTGGGGCGCTCCCGTCGAGGAGATGCGTCTCGAGGATTGGAACAAGGTCATCGAGACCAACCTGACCGGAACTTTTCTGTGCGCCCAGGCGGTCGGCAAAGTCATGATCCGCCAAGGCAGGGGTGAGAACGGCGCGGGCAAGAACAGCGCGGGAAAAATCATTAATATTGCGTCAGTGGCTGGACTGGGTGGGGCTCCGGCGGAACTTCCAGCCATTGGCTATCACGCCAGCAAGGGTGGAGTCATCAGTTTTACCAAAGACTTGGCCTGCAAATGGGCAAGTCACAACATTCAGGTAAATGCAATTGCTCCTGGCTGGTTTCCCACCCACATGTCGAATCGCGTCCTGGAGCACCATGAGGAGCTTTTTCTCTCCCACATTCCGTTGCGGCGTTTTGGCAATGAACATGACTTGAAAGGGGCTGCTGTGTTTCTCGCTTCTGCCGCCTCGAACTATGTCACCGGTCACGTGCTGGTGGTGGATGGAGGTCAGTCAGCCTGGTAAGCGGCGATATAGGGCGATGAATATTCCTCTTACCCCCGTACGATTCCTGCGTTATGCCGAACAGCAGTTCCCCGGCAAGACCGCCGTGGTTTGTGGAGACCGTCGTTTCACTTACGCGCGGTTCGGTGAACGTGCCAGCCGTCTCGCCGGTGCTCTGCGCGAAGCGGGGGTAAAAGCGGGCGACCGGGTTGCATTTCTCAGCCTGAATTGCCATCGGCTTCTCGAAGCGTATTACGGCGTACTGGAAGCCGGCGCGGTGTTGCTCCCGTTGAACTTCCGGCTCGCTCCTCGCGAACTGGCCTACATTCTGAATGACGCCGGGGTGAAAGTGCTCTTCCTGGAAAAAGAGTTCGCTGAGGTCGTGGATTCTTTTCGGCAAAGCGTTTCAACCGTGCAGACTTTTTTCATGCTTGACGCTGCACCGCAGGGAGCCTGGCTCTCGCCAAGAAATTATGAAGACATTCTGGCGGCGGCGACGCCTTACCGGGCGGATGTGATGGACTTCGACGAAAACTCCCTGGCTGAACTGTTCTATACCAGCGGCACCAGCGCCGATCCCAAGGGAGTGATGCTGACCCACCGAAATGTTTATCTCCACGCTCTCTCGGTTATTGTGACGTTCATGACCAAGCCGGATAGCGTAAATCTGCATACCATTCCACTGTTCCATGCCAACGGTTGGGGTACTGCCCATTCAGTCACCTTCGTGGGAGGGAAACATGTCATGCTTCAGCGCTTTACCTGCGCGGAAGTCTTCCAGTTGATCCAGCGCGAACGCGTCGACTCCCTGAGCCTTGTCCCGATCATGGCGACGGCGTTGGTGAATTCGCCAGATCGGCAAAAATACGACTTGAGCAGTCTGGAGTGGATTTCGATCGGAGGAGCGGCTTCTTCTCCAACCTTGGTGCGCGAGACCGAGGAAAAGCTTGGTTGCGCTTGTTTTGCCGGCTACGGCCTAACGGAAACTGCGCCGGTTCTCTCCACCGCCAAACTGAAGCCGGGCGAGCAATTCGATGGTGGAGAGCTTTACGCGGCACGGGCGATGACCGGGTACGCGATTCCGGGCGTGGAGCTTCGGGTCGTGGACTTCGAGGACAACGATGTTGCCCGCGACGGAAAAACCATGGGGGAGATTGTCGCTCGTTCCGACGGTGTGATGCAGGGCTACTGGCAACAGCCGGCGGCCACAGCGGAAGCGATGCGCGGTGGCTGGTTTCATACCGGAGACATGGCCACCATCAGCGAGGATGGACGCATCCTCATCGCCGATCGCAAGAAAGACATTATTGTCAGCGGCGGTGAGAACATTTCATCGCTCGAAGTGGAGAAGGCGCTGCTGGCGCATCCCGCGGTTTACGAGGCTGCCATCATTCCAGTCCTAGACGAAAAATGGGGCGAAGTGCCCAAGGGGCTGGTTGTAGCGAAACCCGGATCAAACCCAACGGAAGCGGAACTGCTCGAATTCTGCCGCTCTCGTATTGCGCACTTCAAATGCCCGCGGTCGATCGAGTTCCTGGAGAGCTTGCCCAAGACCGCTACCGGGAAAATTCTGAAAAAAGGATTGCGCAAAAAGTATTGGAGCGAACAGGAACACAACGCGCACGAATTTACGGCGCGCAAGTGAACCTTTGAAGATGATCGCGAAAGAGTTCAGTGCCATGGACGATCTAGTTCAACTTGCCAAAGATAAAGATGTCGCAATTATCACCATCAATAACCCGCCAGTGAACGCTTTGAGTCCTGGGGTCGCGAAGGCGATTGGAGAAGCTATTGCGCAGGTGGGCCATGATGATGGGGTCAAGGCTGTGGTGCTGATTGGTGGCGGCCGTACGTTCGTCGCCGGCGCGGACATAAAAGAATTCGGCAAGATCACATCCGGCAAGACCCAGCGAGGCGCGGGCCTGCTTCCGCTCCTGCTTCAGATAGAAGATGTGCGGAGACCATTGGTGGTGGCCATACATGGCTCCGCCTTTGGCGGCGGGCTTGAACTGGCGATGGCCGGCCACTATCGTGTGGCGGCTCCGAATGCACAGCTGGGTCAGCCCGAAGTGAAGCTAGGCATTATTCCCGGCGCAGGTGGCACCCAGCGGCTGCCTCGGCTGGTGGGCGTCACCAAGGCGGTCGAGATGTGCGCAGAAGGCAACCCGATTACAGCCCAGGAGGCGCTGAAACTCGGTCTCGTCGATCATCTGATCGAAGGCGATCTGTTGCCGGGCGCCATAGCTTTCTCCCGCGAGATCGCTGCGAAACCACTGCGCAAAACTCGCGAGCGGAACGAAAAAGATAAACTCGGCGTTCCCGAGCAGAACGCATCGATCTTCGCTGCCGCGCGCGAAAAGGCTCACACCAAACAGCGTGGCATGATGGCACCGCTTGCGGCCATTGATGCGGTTGAAGCCGCCACCAGGCTCTCTTTTGAAGAAGGATGCCAGGTGGAACAAAAACTGTTCGGCGAGTGCCTTTTCTCGGATCAATCCAAGGCCCTCATTCATGCGTTCTTCGGCGAGCGTGAAGTAGCCAAGGTTCCAGACGTACCAAAAGAAACTCCGACTCTCCCGGTAAACTCAGTGGCGGTAGTGGGTGCCGGAACCATGGGCGGAGGAATCGCCATGGTGTTTGCGAATGCCGGTGTTTCCGTGTTGCTCAAAGAAGCCGACCAGCCAGCGCTTGATCGTGGGTTGGCAGCCATTCAGAAGAACTATCAGAGTTCGGTTAAACGCGGCCGCTTCACGCAGCAGTTCGCGGAAGAACGCTTGAAACTAATCAAGCCGACGCTCAGCTACGACGATTTTGGCAAGGTCGATATGGTCGTCGAGGCCGTGTTCGAGGGCATGGCGCTCAAGAAAGAAGTCTTCGGCCAGTTGGATCGCGCGTGCCGGCCGGGCGCAATCCTGGCGAGTAACACATCAACGCTCGACATAGACGAGATAGCCTCAGCCACTTCGCGGCCTGGTGCCGTCATTGGCACGCATTTTTTCAGCCCGGCGAATATTATGCGCCTGCTCGAGATCGTGCGCGGCAAGGCGAGCAGCAAAGAAGTGATCGCGACCTGCATGCAACTCTCTAAGAAACTGGGAAAAGTCGGGGTGCTGGTCGGCAACTGCCGGGGCTTTGTGGGAAACCGCATGTTCGGCCCCTATCGCCGTGAAGCGCAGTTCCTGGTGGAGGAAGGCGCCAGTATCGAATCCGTGGACAAGGCGCTGTTCGACTTCGGCATGGCGATGGGGCCCATGGCTACTGGCGATCTGGCAGGTCTTGACGTGGGCTGGCGTATCCGTAAAGAGTACCGGCACCTTGAAAAGACTGGGGTGCGTCAGCCGTTCGCGGAGGACCGCCTCTGCGAACTTGGGCGCTACGGCCAGAAAACCGCCGCGGGCTGGTACAAGTACGACGAGAACCGGCGTCCGATTCTCGATCCTGAAGTCGACGAGATGGTGCATAGGTGGGCCCGCGAAGCCGGCATCCCGCAACGCAAGCTTTCATCCGAAGAGATCGTAGACCGCTGTATCTATGCCTTGGTGAATGAGGGCGCCCGCATTCTTGAGGAAGGCATCGTATGGCGCGCCGTCGACATCGACATCATTTATCTAAACGGCTACGGATTCCCGGCCTATCGCGGCGGTCCGATGTGGTATGCGGATACCGTGGGACTGGATAAGGTCTACCGCCGCATCTCAGAATTTCATCAACAGCACGGGGAACTCTGGGAACCTGCCCCTGTGTTGAAGCGTTTGGCCGAGGAAGGCAAGACCTTCGCCGAACTGAACCGGGAACAGGCCGTGATGGCGTAAGAATTAAGAGCACGAGTGCGAGCTTAGCAACCCGATCGCCACGGATACGATACGCGTTGCGGATTTTCGCTGGTAGCGTTTGATTGTCTGCGCGGGAGAAGATATGCGAGAAGCGGTAGTGGTTGCCAGCTCACGGACCGGGCTGGCGAAATCGTTCCGCGGTTCGTTCAACATAACCCGCCCCGAAGATCTGGCAGCACATTGCATCAAGGACGTCCTGCGCAAGGTGCCGCAGCTTGACGCGACCGAACTAGACGACGTTGTGTTGGGATGTGCGCAGCCACACGGTCCGCAGAGTCACAACATCGCCCGCACTTCCGCCATGCTGGCCGGGCTTCCCACTTCGGTCGCGGGCACGACCATAAACCGGTTTTGCTCGTCGGGATTGCAGGCGATTGCCGTGGCCTCGCACCAGATCATCAGCGAGGGCGTGGAGGCGGCGATTGGCGGCGGCGTCGAGAGTATCAGCATGACGCCGGCTGCCGGCAATCCTCACCCGGACCTGCAGAAACGATTGCCCGGGTTGTACATGGGCATGGGTGACACCGCGGAAATCGTCGCCAAGCGCTACAAGGTGAGCCGGGAAGTGCAGGACGAGTACGCACTGCTGAGCCAGCAGCGCACTGCTCGCGCTCAGCGAGAAGGTTTTTTCGAGGGCGAGATCGCGCCCATGAAGGTCACGATGGCGCTGCTCGATAAGAAAACTGGCGAGAAGGTTGGGACGCGGGAGGTCTGCTGCGACCACGACGAGTGCAATCGGCCCGACACCACGCTGGAAGGCCTGCTGGCGCTGAAGCCTCACTTTGATCCGCACAGCGGCGAGGGCAGCGTGACGGCCGGCAACTCCTCGCAACTTTCCGACGGCGCTTCGGCCACTCTGTTGATGTCTCGCCATCGCGCCGATCAGCTGGGTGTTCCCTACAAGCTGGTGTTTCGCGGATTTCAAGTTGCGGGTTGTGATCCGGACGAAATGGGCATTGGTCCGGTCTTCGCGGTGCCAAAGCTGCTCAAGCGCACCGGCCTGGAGATGGATGATATCGGCCTCTGGGAACTAAACGAGGCTTTTGCAGTGCAGGTGATCTACTGCCGCGACCGCCTGGGAATAAATCCGGAAAAGTTGAATGTTAATGGCGGGTCCATCTCCATCGGTCATCCGTTTGGCATGACCGGTTCGCGCATGGTCGGAACGCTCGCCAATGAAATGGCGCGCCGGAAAGAGCGCTACGGCATCGTGACCATGTGCATCGGCGGCGGGCAAGGTGCTGCCGGTCTGTTCGAAGCGGTTCATTGATTTTCCGAATCCTAGTTCTGATGGAGGAATCAGAGATGAAAAAGAGCGAAAAATCGAACAAGCGGCTCGATCACTGTGGGTTTACTTCCATACTGCTGTTTGGAGCGGCGGCTATCTGCGTCTTCACGCTGATCCCGGTAGCGACCGCATCTGCCGACAACTCATCCCACCGCCCAATTGCTTTCACCGAAAGTGGATTCGTGATTGGCTCAACGACGGATGGGGGAAACGAATTTCTCGGCATCCCGTACGCGGCTCCGCCGGTGGGAGCGCTGCGCTGGACGCCGCCGAAGCGCTACGAATTCTTTCCCCGATTTGTCCTCCAAGCGACTCAGTTCGGTAGTGCGTGCACGCAACCTGGAGGGATTGGCAGCGAGAATTGCCTGTTCCTGAATGTCTACACGCCGCACATGGAATCGGGTGATAGAAGACACCACGGCCTACCTGTGATGTTTTGGATTCACGGCGGCGGACTCATTGACGGGAGCAGCAACCCTTACAACCCCGAGCGACTCGTGAAAAAAGGGGTGATTGTTGTCACAATTAATTACCGTCTGGGCTATTTGGGATTCTTTGCCCAGTCCGCGATAGATGCCGAAGGGCATCTCAACGGCGACTATGGGTTGATGGATCAGCAATTCGCACTCGGGTGGGTTCGCAGGAACATCGCGAATTTTGGCGGCGATCCGGATCGAGTAACAATATTCGGCGAGTCGGCAGGCGGACAAAGCGTCTATGCCCAGCTCGCATCCCCGCTCGCATCCGGCATGTTCCGTGGAGCGATATCGGAAAGCGGATCCTATGCGGAATTCCAAGACTACTTTGCCAACATTGTTACGCTGGCGGTGGGGGAAACGCAGGGTACCCCAGCCGTGCCGTCCGGCGCCGCCATTGCGGATAGTGTCGGATGCACGAACCAGACAGCTTCCTGTCTGCGTGCCGTTCCTGCCGCGACAATGGTTGCAGGAGAGCCTTTTCCTTTGTATCCGTTCGTGGATGGAACGCTGCTCACACAGACGATGAGCGCAGCATTTGCCAGTGGCGAATTCAATCAAGTGCCGGTGATCTCGGGCACCAATCACGATGAATATAGATTGTTCGTAGCTCTGGACTACGACCTCGTAGGAAATCCAATCCTGACTTCGGCGGAGTACGATACCGCTGTTACTGCTTTGTGGGGACCGGTCCTGGCGCCGACCGTCCTTGCTTTGTACCCATTTGCCAGTTACCCGACCGGCGGTGAGGCATTGGGGGCCTCGGGTACGGACGGAGTCTTTAGCTGTCCGGCGCGTATTGCGGATCAATCACTGGCGAAATTTGTGCCGACCTATACCTATGAGTTCAATGATGAGAACGCGCCTCCGTCTCAATCGGAGTTTGGCGGAGTGTTAACGTTCCCGTTGGGAGCCTATCATTCTGCAGAGATTCCTTACCTATTCAAGACCGGCAATGTTTTCGGACTGCCGGAGTCACTTTCGCCCAGGCAAAAGCGGCTCTCCGATGCGATGGTCAGCTACTGGACGCAGTTCGCCGAGACGGGAGACCCCAATTCCTCCGGTGAACCGCTCTGGTCTCCTTACAGTGCGTCAACCGACGAGTTCCAATCTTTGATACCACCGGTGCCAATGGTCGAGTCCAACTTTGACAGTAGTCACCAGTGCTCAACGTTTTGGGACACTTTTTAACAGCGAGCAATCGGCGGGCGCGCGGTGCCTTAGCGGAGGTTTCGCGCGTCCGTCTGCAGGATTATTGCTCTGACCGTGCGGACAGCCGGAACTGGTGATCCCGTCAATCATCTGCAGCAAACGAAATTAGAAAAAGATGCCCGGTACCAGGTCAACCCAAGCCACAAGCGCCGCTGCTCAGACCACCGCTGACTCTACCGCGCATTCATTGCGGTACGCGTGGTACGTCGTCGGAGTCCTAACACTGCTGTACGCATTCTCGTTCATCGACCGACAGATCTTCAGTCTGCTGGTTGGCCCGCTTCGCCGCGACTTACACATCGGCGACGCTAAGATGAGTTTGCTCATCGGATTCAGCTTCGCACTGTTTTATACGTTCTTCGGAATCCCTCTCGGCAGGCTGACCGACATTTACAGCCGCAGGCTGATCATCGCGACCGGCCTGATATTGTGGAGCGGGTTCACAGCCAGTTGCGGACTGGCGCAAACGTTCGAAACCATGCTTTTGCTGCGCATGGGCGTGGGCGTGGGAGAAGCAGCGCTTTCCCCGGCTGCCTATTCGCTGATCACCGATTATTTTCCTCGCGAGCGGCTGGCTACGGCCCTTAGCGTCTACTCGATGGGCATCTACGTTGGCTCGGGCATGGCTTACTTGCTGGGCGGACTGGTTGTTGCCTACGCATCGACTCAGGCCATATGGACGATTCCCCTGCTCGGAGCCGTGCATCCCTGGCAGATCATCTTTCTCCTGGTTGGCCTTCCCGGCATTGCCGTAGCACCGCTACTGTTCACGGTCAACGAACCTGCCGTACACCGCGGAGCTAGCCGGCGGTCGACGGTTCCGATGAGGCAGGTATTCTCATACATCTTCGAAAACCGGCGTACGTTCTTGTTCCACAATATTGGTTTTGGGCTACTCGCGCTCTCTTCATACGCCAGCGCCGCTTGGGTGCCGGAATTCTATCGGCGACACTTTCACTGGACCATTGGAACCACGGGCGTAATTTACGGTTCCTGCGTCGCGGTCTTTGGCTGCATTGGAATCGTCAGTGCTGGACGGTTCGCTGATTACTTGCGGAAACGCGGCCGAGGCAACGCGACCTTGTTCGTAGGTATGCTGATCGGGTTAGTCTGGCTGCCCGTCAACTGTCTTTTGTACCTGGCGCCCTCTGCGACTTGGGCCACGATTTGGCTGGTTCCCGGATGCGCACTGGCGGCCGCTCCGTTCGGCATCGCTCCGGCCGCGATTCAGCAGATGATGCCGGCCACGATGCGCGGACAGGCCTCGGCTGTGTATTTGTTTTCCATCAACCTCATCGGGCTCGGAATCGGACCTACCGCTGTGGGAGCCTTAACGCAATACGCATTTCGAAGCGACGACGCCGTGCGATACTCGCTGGTGATCGTGACATCTGTCGCATGTGCGCTCGCTGCGGTATTCCTCTATGGAGCTTTGAAACCGTTCGTTGCCAGTCTCGAGCGGGTGCGGGTTTGGAATGCCGCACATTCTGGTTGAGTTGACGTCTCGTGGGAGACACTTTCCGTCGGAAAGGCTTATCTCGATTGCATCTCGATACTGGCACCGTTCGCCCAGGGGAAGAACTGAGTCTACCTTCGCTTGCCGACTGGCTGCGCGGACGAATCGCAGGGGCTGAACGAGGGATCACGCTCGAACAGTTTCCGAGCGGGCACTCGAACCTTACATATCTGCTGCAGATTGATGGGGTCGAGTACGTCCTGAGGCGCGGCCCTCTGGGGCCAGTCGCCCCGAAGGCTCACGACATGGGGCGTGAGTTTCGAGTCCTCCAGATGGTGCATCCGCATTTTCGAGAAGCTCCAAACGTCTTTCACTTGTGCGAGGATACGGCGGTGCTGGGGTCTGTGTTCTTCCTTATGGAGCGGCGGCACGGGCTTATATTGCGGGATGAAATTCCGCCACAACTGGCGAAGATGCCGAATTATGCGGAGCGAGCCAGCAAGGGATTTGTCGATTGCCTGATACGCCTGCACGCGATCGATATTTCCCGCACCGGTTTGATTGCCCTCGGTAAGCCGGAAGGATTTCTTGAACGCCAAGTGCAGGGTTGGGCAGATCGTTGGAAACGGGCCGCAACGGATGACATGCCGAAGATGGATTGTGTGATTCGATGGCTCATCGATCACCGACCGGCTTCTCCCGCGCCGACCCTGGTGCATAACGATTACAAGTTGGATAACGTTATGCTCAGCGAAGACTCTACCGAGCGCATCGAGGCGGTGCTCGATTGGGAGATGGCGACGGTTGGCGATCCATTGGCCGATCTGGGCTTGACGTTGTGTTACTGGGCTTGGGTTGAGGCGCCGCAACTGCGCGCTCGCGGAGTGCCCTCGCTCACGTCGCAGCCCGGTTGGTACACGCGAGATCAGTTCGTTCAGCGTTATGCGGAGGGAACCGGACGCGACCTCTCGCAGATCAGTTACTACGAAGTGCTTGGCATCTTCAAGCTGGCAGTGATTCTGCAGCAGATTTACTACCGCTTCCGGCGTGGCCAGACGCAAGACCCACGATTTCAGAACTTCGGAGACCGGGTGAAGGGATTGGTGGAATTGGCGGATTCGCTGGCGGGGAAATCCACTTGAGCACCGTCTATCTCGTGCGCCATGGGCAGGCGGGCACGCGCGACGCTTACGATTCGCTTTCCGAGTTGGGAGAGCGTCAGGCACGGCTGTTGGGCGAGCACTTCATTTCACAGGGAATCCGATTTGCCTCCGCCTATGCAGGAGCACTGACGCGGCAGCAGCAAACCGCCGAGCAGATCCGCGCGGTCTATGCCGACGCCGGGGTTGGCTTCACAGTTCGCGTCGATTCTGGATGGGATGAATTCGATCTCGGGCGAGTGTATCGCGAGATTGCCCCGCTCCTGGCTGCCGACGATCCGGAATTTCTGCACGAATACGACGAAATGCGCGAGCAGGTTCGCGTTAGCCAAGGCGCGCACGGGGCACGAATTCATCGCAAATGGATGCCTTGCGATACAAAAGTGGTGGAGGCATGGCTTGCCGGCCGTTATCCCTATGGCGGCGAAACGTGGGACCAGTTTCGTGAGCGCGTTGCGGCCTGCCGGTTGAAGATGCTGGAGCGGCAAGAGAATGACGCGCGGCAAGAGAACATTCTGGTGGTTACGTCGGCCACGCCGCTTGCGATTTGGACTGGCCTGTCACTGGAGATTTCCGATGAGCGGATCATGCGGCTCGCCGGGGCAGTGTATAACGCATCCTACACAATCCTGCGTTTGCGAAAAGAGCAGCTACGGTTATTTACCTTCAATGCGGTGCCGCACCTCGCCGCCCCGGGGCTGTGCACCCACCGCTAAGAGGATTCCGGGTAGTGCTTAGAACGGACCGCTACCTTATATATAGTAGCGAACTACCCACTCAGCTACGCAGCACGGCTTGTCGCTACCCTGGACTTCCACTCTCGCATCAAAGACTGCTTCCAGCGCATCAGGCACGTCTTTTAGCGATTGAAGAGTGAAGCGAACCCGAATCTTAGAGTCGGCGCGGACAGCAGAAGGAAATCGAACTCGATTCAAGCCGTAATTGACGCTCATGCGGACACCGCCTCGGAACTGAATTGTCTCCTTCATAAACCGGCTCAGCAGCGACAAGGTCAAGAACCCATGAGCAATCGTGGTCCCATAGGGAGACTCACGCTCGGCACGTTCGCGGTCCAGGTGGATCCACTGGCGATCCTCGGTAACTTCAGCAAACTGCTCAATTCGTTCCTGGGCGATGGGGAACCAGTCCGTCAGGGTGAGTTCGCGACCTACCAAATCTCTTAAGGAATGGGGTGTTTCCAGGACAAGCGGCAGTGGTGTCTCCTCTCGATTCTGTCCCATCTCTTATCTCTGTTCTCTGTCGAAAAGATTCACACGAGAGCTGCAGCAGGAACTACTACTTCCTGGTTGAGGGACGCGTGACACGACGAGCACTCGGCACGCGGGCGGAGGCCTGGGGTCCGAGGTCCGGCGTCCGAACAGTAGGAGGATTGATCAACATATAAGTAACGATGGCCGTTCCAATCGCACGCCGATGTTCATCGGTGAGATCCACGCTACCCACACACAGCGTGGAGCCGACGCGAAGAAGGTGCGACCGGGCAAAGATGCGGCCTTCCGTCACTGGTAGAAAGTAGTTGATTTTTAACTCCACGGTGGTGATCCGACGCCCCGCACCGAAATGGCGCTGGATGGCACCGCCCACAGCTGCGTCGGCCATGGCTGCAGCGATACCGCCGTGGGCTACCCCAGCGCCGTTTCGCAAGTCGTCGCGAAGCGTGCATTCGATCGTAATGCCGTCGCGGTGCACGCGCTGGAGTCGCATCCCCAGCAAGGAATTGAACGGCACTCTGGTTAAGGAATCGCGGGTTAAGGAATCGCGGAGTTGTCGAAGAGTCATTTCTTGTCACGTCATTTCTTGTCACTCAGGGCCCGCGGCACACTCCACTTCCTGAGTTCCAGCTTCGCGATAGCTTCGGTGTGCACTTCGTCCGGGCCATCGGCCAAACGCAGTGTGCGCACATTCGCCCAGGCGCCGGCCAGAAAGGTATCCTGAGAGACGCCCGCACCTCCGTGAGCCTGAATCGCGCGGTCCAACACTCGCAGACAGGCATTTGGCGCCACGACTTTGATCATCGCGATCTCGGCGCGTGCTTCTTTGTTTCCGACCGTGTCCATCATGTAGGCCGCTTTCAAAGTCAGAAGACGTGCCTGCTCGATCTCCATGCGGGATCGCGCAATGTCGGCCCGCAGGGTGCCTTGCTCGGCCAGCGGCTTACCAAAGGCCACCCGCGCCTGCACTCGCTTACACATGGTTTCGAGGGCCCGTTCGGCCACGCCGATG
>JABCZF010000054.1 GCA_013289825.1 Acidobacteriota bacterium
GCTGCATGGATGGCGCCAAAATATATTTTTGTTACCGGCGGTGTTGTTTCCTCACTTGGAAAGGGAGTTGCAGCTTCCTCTATCGGTTGTCTCCTCGAAAGTCGCGGTTTCAAAGTCACCCTTCAGAAATGCGACCCGTACCTGAACGTCGATCCCGGCACGATGAGCCCATTTCAGCACGGCGAAGTCTTTGTCACCGAGGACGGCGCCGAGACGGACCTCGACCTCGGCCATTACGAGCGCTTCACCCACGCCAAACTTTCCCGCGACAATAACTGGACCACCGGCCGCATCTACGAAACGATCTTGACCAAGGAGCGCCGCGGCGACTATCTCGGCAAGACCGTCCAAGTTATTCCGCACGTCACCGACGAGATCAAAGCCACCATCAGAAAAGTTTCCGAAGAAGTGGACGTGGTCATCGTCGAGATCGGCGGAACGGTCGGCGACATCGAATCGCTTCCGTTCCTTGAAGCCATCCGCCAAATGCGCCTGGAACTTGGCGCGGAGAGCACCCTTTTTGTCCATGTGACCCTGGTACCCTTCATCGCCGCCGCCGGCGAACTAAAAACCAAACCCACACAGCACAGCGTAAAGGAAATGCTCGGCATTGGAATTCAGCCGGACATTTTGCTTTGCCGCAGCGACCGCCACATTCCCAGTGACCTCAAGAAAAAGATCGCCCTGTTCTGCAACGTCGCCGAAGCCTGCGTCATTTCCATGGAAGACGTAGACACGATATACGCCGTGCCCGTGGAACTCAGCCGAGAAGGACTCGACGCGCAGATCCTGCGCCATTTGAAGCTCGAAGAGCGCCCAGGGGATATGCGGCCATGGCTCGACTTGGTCTACCGCATGCACAATCCTGCTGGCGAAATCCGTATCGCCGTCGTGGGCAAGTATGTTCAGCTCGAAGACGCGTACAAAAGCCTGCGCGAAGCCTTGCTCCACGGCGGCCTGGCCCACAATCACAAAACCGTTCTCGAATGGATTGAAGCTGAGGAAATCGACTCCCCCGAATCCGCGGCAGCTGGCCTGCGGGGCTACGATGGCATCCTGGTCCCCGGCGGCTTCGGCAAGCGCGGCATCGCGGGAATGGTCCACACCATTCAATACGCCCGCGAAAATAAAATCCCGTTCTTTGGCATTTGCCTCGGCATGCAGTGCGCCACAATCGAATACGCCCGCGACGCCGCCGGTCTAAAACAGGCCGACAGCACCGAATTCGATCCGCAAACGCCCCACCGCGTCATCTATAAATTGCGCGAACTTCTCGGCGTCGACGAAATGGGCGGCACGATGCGCCTCGGCGCGTGGCCCTGCAAACTCGAACCCGGCTCCCTAGCGAATCGGGCCTACGGCAAAACAGAAATCTGCGAGCGTCACCGCCACCGCTACGAATTCAACCGCGACTACGAGAAGACTCTGACGAACGCCGGTCTGCGTATTACCGGCCGCACACCCGATGAGAATTATGTCGAGATCATTGAAGCGCCCGAGCACCCGTGGTTTCTCGGCTGCCAGTTTCACCCGGAGTTTAAGTCCAAACCCCTCGAGCCGCATCCGCTCTTCGCGGCCTTCATCGGCGCCGCACTCGAACACAAGAAAAATCGCTCGCGACCAGCCACCGAACCTCCTCGCGTCCAAGCCGTGGGCGTCGCTCCTCACGCCAACGCTTAGGCAAATATCGTTACCCGAGGGGCCCACTCTTCGCGCCCTGCGGCCGAGTTGGGGAGCCCCTCGAGCGTTGTTTTCGTCTGTAGAAACTAAGCGTTTTCCAGAAGCCGCAAACCGGCCCTACCTCAATTGCCTACGATCGCGCTGTCGTGTATTCGGATCAGTTGGTTAGTGTGCTGCTCTCTATCCAAAGCGGCTTGATTTTCGGCAGAGGGATTTTTCACCCACGCAACAACGGCTCTGTCGAAGTCTACCCTGTGAATAAACATGGATCCGTAGTCCAACCATTACGCCGACGCGTAGGCCAGCACAACCGCACGGATATAGCGTGCCGTTCGCATCATTGCGACAACACTCGAGTCCAGCTGGGAACGACAGATAGCGCCAGTCCGAATGCGCTCGAGACCTTAGCCAATCTCGTTTCGATTCATTCAAGCTATGCTATCTTCATCCCGCCATATGCCACACACCAAGGAAATAGCCCTCGGAGCACTGCACCTCGGCGGCGGCAACCCTCTTTTTCTGATCGCCGGTCCGTGCGTCATCGAAAGTGAAACGCACGCGCGAAAAATGGCCGAAAAAGTGGCCAAAATTGCCAGTGACTGCGGCGTCCCGTACATGTTTAAAGCCTCCTACGACAAGGCCAACCGCTCCTCCGTGAAAGCTTTCCGCGGCCCCGGCCTCCAGGAAGGCCTGCGCATTCTCGGCAGAATCAAGTCCGAACTGAAGCTCCCGATCCTGACCGACATTCACGAACCGTCCCATGCCCAGCCCGCCGCCGAGGTTTGCGACGTGCTGCAAATCCCGGCATTCCTCGCGCGGCAAACCGATTTGCTCCTTGCCGCCGGCAAAACCGGCCGCATCGTCAACGTCAAGAAAGCACAATTCCTTTCGCCCTGGGACATGGCCAACGTCGTCGAGAAGATCGCCAGCACCGGCAACACCGATATCATCATCACGGAGCGCGGCGCCTCCTTCGGCTACCAAAATCTAGTCGTCGACATGCGCTCATTTCCGATTCTTCAAAAACTCGGCTATCCCGTCGTATTTGACGTCACTCATGCCGTTCAACTTCCCGGAGGCCAAGGCCGCTCCAGCGGCGGCCAACCAGAATTTATCGAGCCGCTAGCCCGCGCGGGGGTGGCCGCTGGCGTCGACGGCATCTTCCTAGAAACCCACGACAATCCCGCCGCAGCTCTCTCCGACGGCGCCAACGCCCTCCCTCTCTCGCAACTCCCCGCCCTCCTCAAGCGCCTAAAAGAACTCTCCACAGTAGTCCGCCGCTGGAGCGTGCAATGAGCCTCGAAACCGCCCGCCGCGTCCTAAAAATCGAAGCCCAAGCCATCCAAGACGTTTTCGCGCGCCTCGACGACACTTTCGAAAAAGCCGTAGACATCCTCTACGCCTGCAAAGGCCGCGTAGTCGTCACCGGCATGGGCAAATCCGGCTTAATCGGCCGCAAGATCTCCGCCACCCTTTCTAGCACCGGCACACCCTCTTTCTTCCTCCATCCTGCAGATGCCCTCCACGGCGATCTCGGAATGCTGGCCCGCGGTGATGCGATCCTCGCAGTTTCCTACGGCGGAGAAACTGAAGAAATCGTCCAGCTACTCGAAGCCCTCAAGCGCCTCGAAGCCCCGCTAGTCACGCTAACCGGCAAAATTCACTCCACTCTCGCCAAAGCCAGCGACGTAGCCCTCGACGTCAGCGTGCGCGAAGAAGCCTGCTCACTAAATCTCGCACCAACCGCGAGCACTACCGTGGCCATGGCCGTAGGCGATGCCCTGGCCGTCTCGCTGCTAGAGCGCCGCGGCTTCCAGCCACAAGATTTTGCTGATCTTCATCCCGCCGGACGCCTTGGAACGAAGCTTCTACGCGTCGAGGGCACCATGCACACGGGCGATGCTCTGCCGCGCGTCGCCATGAACACGCCGATGCCCGAAGTCATTCACGAGATGAGCCGCAAGGGCCTCGGCATGACCACCGTCCTCGAACCCGATGGCCGCCTCGCGGGCATTGTCACCGACGGCGACCTTCGCCGCTTGATGGAAAAGCACCGTGGCGCAACTTTCGAAATGTCTGCAAGCGCCGCCATGACGCGCAACCCCCAAACCATCGGGCCCCACGTCCTAGCCAGCGAAGCACTCAATCAAATGGAAAAACGCAAAATCACGAGCGTAGTCGTGGTCGACGAAACAAAAAAGGTCCTCGGCGTCGTCCACCTCCATGACCTTTGGACGCTCGAACTCATCTAGCCGAAGTTCGTCACGGAACGGTCGGAGACCCGGCTAACCCTTTCAGAATCAGTTCAGGCGATCTCGATGCGGAATACTGCGTTAATACCGATAGTTTCGCCGTAGTCTTTCTCTCGGGTGCAAATTTGACATCCTCCACTCCCTTAAGGGGGCCTCCCTAGTCGCACTACCGGCCCTCGCGACTGCCGGTAGCCGAAATCTTCTTCTGTTACAATCCTGGTTCTTTATTCGCTCCTGGAGGATTGCTTGCCACGTCTCCCGAAGATTCCTGTTTCTGTTAAGAAGCGCGCCGCGCAAATCCAGGTGCTCATCATGGACGTGGACGGCACCCTGACGGATGGCTCCGTCACGCTTCTCTCGCAACCCGACGGCACGGCCCTCGAAATCAAAAATTTCGACGCTCACGACGGCCAAGGCCTGACACTCGCGCACACCGCGGGCCTCCGCACGGGCGTTATCACCGGCCGTGAGAGCCCCGCCCTCGTGCGCCGTGCCAATGAAATGAAAATGGAATTCATCTATCAAAAGCAGCCAACGAAAATTCCCGCGTTCGAAGAAATCCTAAGAAAGACGGGCGTCCCGGAGTCCGCGGTCGCTTATGTCGGCGATGACCTCCCGGACTTGCCAGTTATGCGCCGCGTAGGTCTTGCTGTGGCAGTCGGCGATGCCGTCCTTGAGGTAAAACTGGCAGCGCACTACGTCACCAGCGCGGTAGCCGGAAGGGGCGCCATCCGCGAAGCCGTCGAACTTATTCTGAAATCCAAAGGCATCTGGGACGAAATGATTGAGAAGGCAAGAGCCTAAGCCCGCGCCGAGCTTGTCTCCTGTCTCCGCCCGTTATATGGTCCTGCTCCATAGCGGAGGCATTCTTGGTCCAGCCGGCGCGTTCTCGTCTTCAGGTGCTAACCTATCTCATCATCGTATTTGCGTTCAGCTCGTTCTTCTATTTTTTGATTCTTCACTCCGGCAGCTTGGGCAACGGCAGAGGACTCTATGTACTGGGACTGATGTGGTGCCCAGCTCTCGCGGGCATGCTGACCCTGCGCCTGAACGGACGTGGCATCTCCGACTTGGGCTGGAAGTGGGGCGAGACCAAATACCAAGTCCGTAGCTGGTACATCCCTATTCTCTACGCCTCCATCGCCTATGCCATTGTTTGGATTTTTCATTTTGGCGCGTTTGGCAATCCGGAGTACTACGATTCCCTGACCAAGACGATGCATCTCGGCGGATCGCCTTGGATTTCCATCGTGATGGGGATCGCGTTGACCGGGACGTACGGCATGATTCGCAGCGTTTCCAGCGCTCTTGGAGAGGAGATTGGCTGGCGCGGTTTCTTAGTGCCGGAGCTCTCGAAGACTACCTCGTTTACCGCTACCTCGCTCATCAGCGGCATCGTCTGGTCGCTCTGGCACTACCCCATCTTGATTTACGGCGACTACAACGCCGGCGCTCCCACTTGGTACGGCCTGACTTGCTTCACCGTGATGGTCGTCTCCATAAGTTTCGTTTTTGCCTGGATGCGCCTGAAGTCCGGCAGCCTGTGGACCGGCGCAATTCTCCACGGCAGCCACAACCTCTATATCCAGGGCATTTTTACGCCGCTGACCCGCAACACCGGCAAAACGGCGTGGTACATCGACGAATTCGGCTGCGTCCTCCCGCTCGTGGCCATCTTCTTCGCTATCTACTTCTGGAGCAAGCGCCGCGAACTTCCTGTAAGCAGCTGACAGTCGCCGTTTCGGCAAGAATCGGCCCAGCGATCCTATTCGTCGCGCAATGCCACCATCGGATCGACGCGCATCGCGCGCCGCACTGGCAAATAACATGCAGCGAGCGCCACGATCGCCAGGAGAGCTGCCACGCTGCCGTACACCGAAAGATCGACGGGCTGCACTCCCACGAGGAGGCCTTTCATCAAGCTGGTTCCTCCCGCGGCACTGATGAGGCCGATAAGGATGCCTATACCGACGAGCGTTCCGGCTTGCCGCAGCACCATCAACAAAATGCGCCCGCGTCCCGCGCCGAGCGCCATGCGAATTCCGATCTCGTTCGTCCGCTGGCCGACCACATAGGACATAACACCATACGTACCTACAGCGGCTAACAGCAACGCAAGCACCGCCATTGCGCCGAGCAACGATGCTTGATACTTCGTATCGGTCATGGACTCAGCCACAATCTGTGGCATTGTGCGCACGCCCATCAAGGCAAGCCCTGGGTCCAACGACTGCAGAGTGGTCCGCACCGTATTTGTCACCCCTTCGGGCGGCCCCGCGCTCTCGACCACGATCGAGTATGGCCGGTTGGTATCGCTCAGATTCCAGTCCAACGGGTAATACACTTCCGGCATAACATCACCGCGCAACTGTTGCTGCTTCACGTCGCCAACCACGCCAACGACCTGGAACTTTGCGTAATTTTCAAACACCTTTCCCACGGCGCTTTCTTTGAGCCAAAACGTTTTCGCCATCGTTTGGTTGATCACCGCAGGGAGAACGTATTTCTTTGCGATGGCCATGATCTCTTCTTGCGTCTTCGCGGGCAGCACTTCCCGAAGTAGCTTTGTAACCAGTTCCGAGTCCTCTGGCTGAAACTCACGCCCAGCGATCAATGGAATCCCCATCGCGCGAAAATAATCTCCCGACATAGAGGTGCTCTCCACGAGGGGCCCGGTCATCGATTCGGTCTGCTGCCCTGGGATAGAGACGTACCCGTTGGTGCCTCCTAGAAGAGGAAGCTTTGTGGTGATGGCGGCGGCCTTGACGCCTGGGGCCGATTGCAAGCGCTGCAACAGTTGCGAGTAGAACTCCCGGCCCTGGTCAAAGGTTTTGTACTTGTTCTGCGACAGCCTTACCGAGGCCGTCAGGACGTGCTCCACACGAACTCCCACGTCCGTCGCGCGCAGGTTGGCAAATGTCCGGAGCAGTAACCCCGCGCCGATCAGCAGCGCCAGTGACAGGGCGATTTCGCTAGCCACCAGCGTATCTCTTAGCCAGTGACCTCGCCGAGTCGCGCTTCCGCTGACCGCGCCTCTGGATTTCAATGCTTCCGCCGAGGTCACTCCGGTAGACTGCACCGCCGGTGCGAGGCCAAACAGAATTCCGACGATCAGGCACGTCCCGAAAGTGAATAACAGAGGCACGACACCCACGCTGATGGGATTGGGCTGCGGCACCGTTGGCGGCAAGAGATTACGGAGCGCGGCCACTCCGGCATATGCCATAGCAACACCCAGGAGGCCGCCCACTAGGGACAAAACGACGCTCTCCGTCAAAAGCTGCCGCACCAGCCGCCCGCGTCCAGCACCTAACGCGCTGCGCACGGCCACTTCCCTTCGCCGGCTTGTGGCCCGCGCCAGTAACAAGTTCGCAACATTCGCGCACGCAATGACCAGCACCAAAGCTACCGATGCAAACAAGATCCACAATTGCGCTTGGAAATTTCCTACTAGGTCTTCCCGCATGGGCGTCACGATGGCATGCACATTGCGGTTGGACCCGGGAAATTGTTTTTCAATCCGCTCGGAGATGATATTCAAATCGGCCAGCGCCTGAGCAATGGTTACGCCTCCCTTTACGCGGCCAATCGCTCTCCACTGATGAGATCCGCGCGTGCCGATCTTTTCCTTGCCCATATCGAGCGGAATCCAAAGGTCGGCGCGGCCCGGCAGCGTGTACCACGCGGGCATGACCCCGATAATGTCGTATCGCTCGGAGTTCAATTCGACGCTTTTTCCAACGGCATCTGGCTGCCCCCCAAAGCGCTTCTTCCAGAAACCGTTGCTCAACAGAGCCACATGACTTCCATCGTTTTGGTCTTCCCCCCTGGCGAATGTCCGTCCAATCTGCGCCTGCACGCCCAGCAAATCAAAAAAGTTGGCCTGCGTGCGGACCACTTGCGCTCCCTCGGCGCCTTCCGCGCCGCTGGCGTTGTAGTTTTGTGGCCACGAGAAAAGACTCATGTCTTCACATGTGCTGTTTTGCGTGTGCCAGTCGGTATAGTCTTCGCCGGTCAGAGGATAGGAACCCGGTGCGGTCTCGGTTTGCCACAGCGCAACAACTTTCTGGGGCTGCCGGAAAGGCAGCGGTTTCAGCAACACCGCGTTCACCACCGAGAAAATCGCTGTATTCGCTCCAATTCCCAGCGCCAGGGTCAGAAGCGCCACCAACGTAAACCCCGGGCTCTTCCTGAGCGTTCTCGCGGCGTACCGCAGATCTTGCCACAGGTCTCCGATCCAGCTCATTTTGCGCATGTTGCTTCCCCTCTCGCCTATCTGCCAAATCTCGAAGGTCATTTCCGCCTCGCGGCCTTCCAGCAACACTTCGTACCCGCAGTTCCCCATATAGACGATCTATCTCACTAACTGTCTTACCCCAAATACGCACTCAGGGCGGGAATGTTTCCCGCTCCAACCCAGCGCTTCGGCCAAAGCCAACACGTCTGACTCTGTTGGCCTGAAAGGCTATTTCCAAGAGATACTAGAGCTTTACATCCCAGATAGAAGGACGTGCTGCGATGCTCCATGCTTGGCATGATGTTTCACCGGGAAATGAGCTTCCCCGCGATTTTCAGGCGGTGATTGAAATCCCGCTTGGTTCCAATGTGAAGTACGAGTTGGACAAACCAAGCGGACTTCTGAAGGTCGACCGCATCATCCATTCCGCAGTCTTCTACCCCGCGAATTATGGCTTCATTCCCCAGACGTACGCCGAGGATAACGATCCTCTGGATGTGCTGGTCCTGTGCCAAGAGCCCGTTCAGCCTCTCGCGCTAATCAAAGCCCGCGCCATCGGCCTGATGTCCATGATTGATTCCGGCGCCAGCGACGACAAAATCATCGCCGTAGCCACGGGCGACCCCGAATTCAGCAGCTACATCGAGGCGCGGGATCTTCCCCCACACCGCTTGTTGGTTCTCAGGCGTTTCTTCCAGGATTACAAACTGCTGGAAGGTAAAAAAGTGGAAGTTGAAGAGATCCGGCCAGCTTACGCTGCACTGACGGTTATCGAGCGATCCCTCGCCCGCTACAAAGCGGAGCGCGAACACCTTTTGGCCAAAGATGTCCGCAAGTAGCCGCAGAATGCCTTCGCTAATGCAAAAATACTATTCATCCGGAGTCGCAAGGGTGTTACGTTCCGCCCACGTAAATGCTGATTTCTGTCGTGGTTTATACGCGGAAGCTCCGGTCCACAAGGAATTCTGCGTGCATGCGCTGCTGAGCGACGGGAACAATTAACCATGACCTTCTGGAAATGGACAATCGCCGTTTTCCTGGTCCTCTTGCTCGCCGTGTTCCTCGTTCTCTCGAAGATGGCCGGCAGCCCCAAGGATGTCTACGGTATGGTTCGTTATGCCTTGCCCCATATGCACCGCGGCACCCTCAAGATCGGCGACGACGCCCCCGATGCGCGTCTGGTAGCACTTGACGGTTCCGATCACTTCCACATCCGCGAACGCACCGGCGGACGCCCGCTCGTCCTCATCTTCGGCAGCTACACTTGACCGCCCTTCCGCCGCCACGTCGGTGACGTGGTCGAGATTTACAACGATTATAAGGATCACGCCGACTTCCTGACCGTCTACGTCCGCGAAGCCCACCCGACCGACGAGTGGCAAATGAAGTCCAACGTGAAGGACGACGTGTGCTACGCCCAGCCGAAGACGCTTGTCCAGCGTGTAGCCATCGCCAACGATTTCATCAAACGCTTCCACTACCCCATCGCCTTCGGCATCGACGACATCAACAACGCCGCCAACGACGCCTATTCCGCCTGGCCCGAACGCTTCTACATCATCGACGAATCGGGCCGCGTCGCGTACCGTGGCGGCATGGGCCCGTTCCATTACGACCCCGACGAGGTCCGCGCCTGGCTAGCCGCTCGCTACGGAGCGGTCAAGCACGATCCGCCCACGCCCGCTTCGCCTCGACCGGTCGCCTCACTGAGCTCTAGAAAATAATTGCACAACGCTAGCCATACGCGATTGCACAGCGTCACACCAGGGAAAGTCGGCTTGGCGAGAGCGCTCTCCAAACTCGGGTTTTGTTCCAGAGCGCAAGCCGCTCAACTCATTCGCAAAGGAAAAGTCCGCGTAAATGGCGCGATTCGACGCGATCCGGAAACTCCCGTCCACGTCGCCAAGGACCGCATCGAGATTGACGGTCAGCGCATCGCCGCTTCCGAGAAGATCTATTTCGCGCTCAATAAGCCTCGCGGCCTTGTCTCGACCGCTTCCGATGAAAAAGGGCGCGACACGGTGTACTCGCTCCTCAGCCGGGACCTACCCTGGGTGGCTCCTGTCGGTCGGCTCGACAAAGCCAGCGAGGGCTTGCTCCTGCTCACCAACGACACGCAGTGGGCCGCGCGTGTCACCGCGCCGGAAACGCATCTCGACAAAACGTACCACGTGCAAGTGGGAAGAATTGCCGATCGGGCGCTGCTCGAAGCTCTCAAGAATGGTATTCGTACTGGGGAAGCGGAGACGCTCCGCGTAAAGGCCGCTTCCCTCCTCCGTCAAGGGGAACGCAATTCCTGGCTGGAAATCATTCTCGATGAAGGCCGGAACCGCCACATCCGCCGCATGCTGGAGACTCTAAGTATTGAAGTTCTGCGACTCATTCGCGTAGCGATCGGCCCGCTCGCGCTGGGCGACTTGCCAAAAGCCGCCGTACGTCGACTGACAGCCGATGAAAAGCTCACGCTAGACCGAGCCATGCTACAAAACGCCAAAAATACTGCGCCACACTTGTAGGGCTAGCCTCTGGGGCTTGCCGCCGCTACGCCACGCCGTCGCCGCACGCTGAGGCAGTCGCCAGCGCCTGTGCTATTTCTTTTTCGGTGCTTCGGGCTTCGGCTCAACCGCCGGCTTCAAATCTTCCGCCGCTTTCCCGAGACCCGTCACCACCACCGGGTCCAATTGATACAACGCAGGCTCGCCGTCGCGCTTCGCAACATAATGATCGCCAACTCTCGAGATCGATACCTTTTCGACTCTCTTCCCGCCGTTCGATGTCGCCGTCACGTCGATCGTCGCGGCGCCAAATCCCGAATCTAGAAATCCGCTCGCCGAAAGGTCGCGCACCTTCTCAACAAATCCGTCAGCCCCAAGCGCATCCACTTTCTTCCCGTCCGCGGAGAACCAATCCGAGCCGCCTTTCGTCAAAAAATACGCCTTGGCCCCATCGTGCAGCTCGATCTTCTCCGGATCGGCGAATCCGAAATCAAACAGCTTTTTGTTGCGAAAATCATCGACTGCTTTGTCGAGAGCCGTTCCCAAATCGCTGCCCACTTTATACATGCCCTCGACCGCGCTCGATTTCGCGTAGTAGTCTTCTTTATTCTTCCGGACTTGCAACTCTGCAGTCCCGGAGGCATCGGTCACTCTGGCTGTGGCCACCGCAGTCCCCGAAGCAAAAGCCGCCGCTGCTTTCTTCTGCTCCTGGTCCGTCGCGCTCAGATCCATCTTCGCGTCGCCCAGCTTGCGAACGAGCTCTTCCACCTTCGAATCGTCTGCGCGCAACGGCTTTGGCTTCACAATCTGCCACTGGTCTTTGTTGCGTCCGAATTCGATGTCCACTTTCTTCGCGGTCAGTTCTACGCGGCTGAGTTTGTCTTGTTCGAATACCAGCAATCGCTTGTCCCGCAAGTCCTTCGCGCTCTTGTCCAGACTTGTCTTGCTGTAGTTCGCCAGCGTAAACACGCGC
>JABCZF010000055.1 GCA_013289825.1 Acidobacteriota bacterium
AGGCGGGAATCCCCGCTTGCCTCGCCGGACGGCCACACACTACTATCACCGTTCGAGTCCCTAGAGGCGAGGGTATGCTGGGTGGCGAAACCTCTATCTAGTTGGGTCCTTTTTCTGATCGTAGGGCTTGGCGCTGGCTGGTTCGCGCTGCGCGAGGGAACGCCGACCGCCGTTCCCGCACGATCCCCCGAGGATGTTTTCTCCGCGGACCGCGCCCTCGTTTATCTCGAGGCCTTGGCAACCGCGCCTCATCCCCTGGGCTCCCCGGAACATGACCGCGTACGCGACTATCTGGTTTCGCAACTCACCGGGTTCGGTGTCGCTCCGGAAATTCAGCGCGCCACCGGCGTCACTCCCCGCTATGAGGTCGCAGGAACTGTGGAAAATATTGTTGCGCGCCTCGAAGGCACGAGTGGCGCCAGAGATGCGGTCGCGCTCGTGGCGCACTACGACTCCGTGGCCGCTGGCCCCGGCGCCGGCGACGACGGCGCCGGTGTGGCGGCCTTGCTCGAAACGCTTCGCGCTCTGCGCGCCGGACCTGGGCTGGCGAACGACATTCTTTTTGTCATCACCGACGGCGAAGAAGACGGCCTACTGGGGGCCTCCGCCTTCGTCGCCGAAAACCCCGCTGCCCAAGACGTGCGCGTGGCGGTGAACTTCGAAGCCCGCGGCAACGCCGGCGAATCGCAAATGTTTGAAACCAGCGCCGGCAATGGCCGTTTGGTAGAAATCTTCGCGCAGGCGGCACCGCATGCTTCCGGCTCGTCGCTCACCTATGAAATCTACAAGCACATGCCCAACGATACGGACATGACGGTGTTCAAGAAATCCGGCGCGGCGGGACTCAACTTTGCTTTCATCGGTCATTGGGAGGCCTATCACACTCCGCTTGACAGTCCTGAACGGCTCGACCGCGGCAGTCTCCAGCAGCATGGCGAGAACGCGCTTGGCCTGGCTCGCGCTCTTGGCAACACCGACCTCCGCGAGCTCCAGGACCGCGACGCGGTCTATTTCCGAGTCTCCGGAAATTTCTTCGCGCATTATTCCAGCCGCTTTATTTGGCCCCTCGCGATTTTGTGCGGCGTTGTGCTGTTCGGCGTGATCTCCTACGCTAGCGGCGCGTGGCAAACCAGTCTCTGGTCCATTTTCGTCAGCTTCTTCCTGCACATCCTCATTCTTCTGGTGTTGCTGCTCATTGGTGTCGGCTTTTTCCTTGGCGTGCGCTGGCTGCACCTTCACGTTCTTCCCGAAGGCGGCCTGGATCAAAACGCGTTTTACGTTTTCGCACTTTTTGCCTTGCTGCTCGCAGTAGATGCGCTGTTTTACAGATTGTTCCGCAAGAGCGTAGCGCCGCCCGCGTTTTTTCTCGGCGGCGCGGCTTTGCTCTTCGCTCTGGTCTTAGTGACCTCAAAATGGCTCGCAGGTGGCAGTTACACCTTGGTCTGGCCGCTGCTGGCCGGCCTTCTGGCAACAGCCCTCGCCGCTTTTCGCCCCGGACATCTTTCCTTTCTTTCCGCTGTGATTCTTTCGGTGTTGAGTCTCCCCACTCTCCTGCTCTTCCTTCCGCTTCTCGAAGGCTTCTACACGGCGCTCGGTTTCTCGACCATCGGCGCTCCGCTTTTAAGCGTCACTTCGGGATTGTTGTTTCTCTTGCTTTTTCCGTTTCTCGAGATGTTGCTGGAGGCCGCCGGTAAATCGCTGTCGAAAGTGGCGCTGGCTGCCGCGCTGGTGCTGTCTATCATTGCCGCGAAAGCCACTCGCTACTCTCCGGCACATCCCAAACCCAGCCTGCTCTGCTACGCCCTCGATGCCGACACCGGCAAGGCTCTCTGGACCAGCTCCACCAACCGCCTGGATTCCTGGACCGCCGAGTACCTGGGCAGCTCTCCCTCTCGCGGCAAGCTCCCCGACTTCGTTCCCGACTGGTACCCTTTCGATTTTCTCCAGCACGAAGCTCCGGCCGTGGCCCTGCCGCCTCCGCTTGCGGAGCTGTTCGGGGAGCACACCGACGGCGCCACGCGCACGCTTCTTTTGCACATCTCCACGCCACGCCACGCACGCACACTGCACGTCGGCTTCAGCGAAACAGAAGTGTCCGGCGCGAGCGTCAACGGACACGATCTTGGCAAGCCGTCCGAAGCGCGCTGGCGCCAACCGGGGCACTGGGGCTTCGACTACGCAAATCCGCCCGCCGAGGGCATTGCTGTCGAAATCCGCGTGCCGGCTGCGGCACCGGTCAAGATCGTCTTGGTCGATCGCTCCTCCGGCCTCCCCACAATTCCCGGCGCAAGCTTTCCACCGCGTCCCCACGATGCCATGCCGATTCATTCCGGCGACCAGACCATGGTTCGCCGCAGTTTTGTCTTTTAGGCGTTTGGTCTTTTAACCGTCGCCGGAGTATTCTCGTGGTTTGTCTCGGGAGCCCTGGGGGCCACGGTGTCCTGTCCGATCTGTCTGAAACGAAAAGCAGCAAGATTCTGTCCCGCGAAGGGCGAGAAAATCTGCGCGGTCTGCTGCGGCACGGAGCGCGAAGTTTCCATCGACTGTCCCTCGGACTGCTCTTACCTGGTCGCGGCCCACCGCTACGAGGACCAGCATCAGCGATCGTTGCCTGGGGACACCCCGCTCCTGGACGTCAAGGTTGCCCAAGAGGTTATCTACACTCACCAAAATCTGCTTTCCGGATTGGCCTTCACGGCGGCAAAATTCTCCGCCGCGCATCCCGCCACAAGCGATCCCGATGTGCTGGCCGCGCTAGAGGCGCTTGCCGGAACCTACAAAACGCTGAGCTCGGGAATATTCTACGAAAGACCTCCGGACGCCAGTCTGGCACGCGGGCTTTACGCCGCGCTTGCGCAATTCCTCGACGAATCGAAACAGCAAACCGCCGAACGCGCCACGGAGCCGCCAGCAAAAGACTCCGAAGTCTTCTTTCTGCTCGTCTTTCTCTACCGTATGGGCCTGCTGCGCACCAATGGCCGCCCCCGGGCTCGCCGCTACATCGAATTTCTCCGCGGCCAATTCCCCGCGGCCCCGGAACTCAAGCGCGAAGAATCCCGAATCATTGTCCCCTGACGATGCCGTCCCTCGACCCAACACCGCTTCTCGGCAGGCCGCTATCGCGGAGTTGAAGCGCGGTCGCTCGAATCGAAAAAGCAAGTGCCGGCAGTTCAAAAAATTGCGCGAGACTGTGTCGAAGGGAGGCGGTACGATACTCTTGAGCTAACCTCCGGCCCATGCGGGCTTCCGATCGAACTCCTGACACCGAGGGAGACCTCTCATGCTTTCTCAATCCCATATCCTGCCGACGACTCCCATGGGGGCTAATCTGGTAAATGGCGGCGCAACATTTCGCGCCTGGGCGCCGCGGGCCACGGCCGTCTACGTCAACGGCATCTTTCTAGGCGCGCCGAAAACAGGCCAGACCAGCGATTTGCTGATGGCCCAGGATGTCCGTGGATATTGGACCGGCTTTCTGCCCGGCGCAGGGGACGGCGACCTTTATCATTTTTGGGTTGTTGGCGCGGGCTCCAGCGGCTACAAGCGTGATCCGTACGCGCGCGAGATGGCCGGAGATTCTCGCTTCCCAACCTGCAGTTGCCTGATTCGCTCATCGACAGCCTATCCGTGGCACGACGCAGCGTTTGTCACCCCCGACTTCAGCAACATGATCGTCTACCAGCTCCATGTCGGGACCTACGCTCCCATGGCGCCAGGCGTGGCTTCAACTTTTCTCGATGTGATTGGGAAGATCGAATACCTCGTGGCCCTCGGCGTCAATGTGTTGCAGCCGCTGCCCATCGACGAACTGGAGACCGATCCCTCGATGGGCTACAACGGCGCGGACTACTTCTCTCCCGACTTTCCTTACGTGGTATCCGGGCCAGCGGCTCTATCCGGCTACCTCGCCACCATCAATCGTCTGCTGGCCGCGAAAGGGTTTCCACCACTGGCGCTAGAAGACATCGCGCCGGGTCCGGCACAACTGAAAGCTATGGTCGACCTCTGTCATCTCTACGGCATCGCCGTGGTCTTCGACGTGGTTTACAACCACGCCGGTGGATTCCAGGGCGATGATCAAAGCCTCTATTTTTGGGATCGCGCTGCCAATACCAGCGACAACAACCAAAGTCTGTACTTCACCGGCCAAGGGCTCGCCGGCGGCCTATCCTTCGCGCTGTGGAACAACGACGTTCGCGAATTCATCATAAATAGCGCCAGGTACTACGTCACCGAATTCCACGTCGATGGATTCCGCTACGACGAAATCAGCGCGCTCCTCTCCATGAATGAGGGTTCCGGCTGGAGCTTTTGTTCGAGTCTCACCGATACGCTGCGCTTCCTGAAGCCCCGCCTCCTGCAAAACGCCGAGTATTGGCCCTCCGAATACCGGGCGCCGCGCTCCTCCCTGGTGGCGCCCACAAACAGCGGCGGCACCGGTTTCGACGTCCTGCAGCACGACGGGTTGCGCATGGCCATTCGCGCCGCCGTCGCGCAAGCCTCAGAAGGCCAAAACGCCTCGGTCGATTTCGACGCCGTCGCGACAAGTCTCGCCGCCCCGGATCTCCCGCACGCCTGGCAGGCCGTGACCTGCATCGAAAATCACGACGTCGTCGAAGCCGGCCGCGACCCTCGCATACCCGCTCTGGCCGACGGCCTGAACCCCAGATCTTGGTATGCCCGCAGCCGCTCGCGATTCGCGACCGGAGTGCTCCTGACGGCTCCGGGAATCCCGCAATTGTTCATGGGCCAGGAATTTCTTGCAGCCAATCCCTGGAACTGCGATCCCCGAGACTCGGCCCATCTCATTGGTTGGCAGGGTCTCGAAACGGGCAGTGACCAGGCCATGGTGGATCATCTGCGTTTCACGCAAGACCTGATTCGTCTACGCTGGAATCAGCCTGCCTTGCGCGGAGAACAGGTAAACCCATTTCATGTGCACAATCAGAACCGCGTTATGGCCTTTCACCGATGGCTTCCCGGTGCAGGAAACGACGTAATTGTAGTCGCGACGCTTGCCGAAACTACTTGGTACAACTACACGATTGGATTTCCCTACCCCGGACCCTGGCTCGAGGTTTTCAACAGCGACGTTTACGACCACTGGGTCAATCCCCTGGTGGCGGGAAATGGCGGAGGAATCTCCGCCTCAGGCGGGCCGCTAGAAGGCTTCCCGGCTTCGGCCAATGTGGTGATCCCTGCAAACGGGGTGGTGGTCTTCGCCCGCAGCGCTTGAAACCAGCGCCGGCGGCTCCCGGACGCAACGGCAAAATAATCCCGCATCCTGGTCCGCTCGGGTTCCGTCCCGGCGGCCGAGTGGTCCTCACTTCACGCTTTCGCCAGACTTCCGGCCACGGTCGAGAGCCTGGTCGTACGTGACTTCTCCGTCGCATAAATGCGACGGCTTCTCAAACCACGCTCGCGATTAAATCCGCCACGTTGCGGTTTGAAGGACTCATCCTAGCCCTTTGGAGAATTACTTGAGCAGACACGACATCACGAGGAGCAGTCAACCCGCAA
>JABCZF010000056.1 GCA_013289825.1 Acidobacteriota bacterium
TCGTGAAACCTCTAACGTGAAGTTCGTAGATGACTGCATCCGACTCGTGATACGGAGACCGATACCCCGACCAGTCAAATGTCGATCGGTGATCAATCAGCACTCCCAAAGGCGCGCTGCCTGCATTCGATCCTTCTCGCATGGCCAAGTTCCGATCAAAACCGGGTGGGAAGAAAATGCACTTCGCGTACGGATCGAGGAGAACCTTCTGCGGGTCGAAGCTATGGAGTTGAGGAATGGTCTCTCCTGATACGGAATATGCGTAATAACAAGCGGCACCAAGCTTTGTGACTGGGACGCGGCAGTGCCAAATCCGCCCCGACTTGTTGTGCAAAAAATCCAATTGAAGCCTCAGAAGAGGATTCACTAGATCGGCTAGAGAATAGAGCAATAGAGTGACGCTCTCCGCATGTTCCGAGTGAACCGCAAAATTGAACGCTTGCTCCTCTTCGATCCACTTGACGCCAAGTGGCAAGGGGTTGCCCTCAGCTTCCTCCCATGTCGCACGCCGGGTAGGTGTCGCGGCCACGGAATGGGCAGTGTCGGCTGAGTTGGCGTGCACTTCGAGGTTTGAATTGTTCACGGGTATCTCTTTTTTCATCCGCATCCACTTGCTATGTCACATATCCGCATGCCCATGGTCAGCGGAAAATGATCGGCGGAAGCTCGTCGCACCTTCGCGGGCCACTTGCGCCCTGACGGATGTTGCAGGACTGATCGAGCGCTTGGAACTCTCCGTTAAATCCTGCAGCCTTTGAAAAGCCTGAGAGGATAGCATGTCTTAGTGAGCCTGAGCATCGCTCGCCTGTATCAGCCCGTCCGAAATGAGAGAGCCGGGACTGATCAGCAGCGGGTTGCCGGCAAACGACGACATATTGGTGAGCCCGCCGTTGCCGTTCATGGCCGGACATCGTCCCGAACAACCGAAGAGGAACCCAGCGCCCTGTTCACCATTTCCTCGGCTTCCCTCAAAATCGCGTTCAGATGGGTCTGGCTCTTGAAACTCTCGGCGTAGATCTTATAAATGTTCTCGGTACCGGAGGGTCGCGCTGCAAACCAACCGCTCTCCGCCACAACTTTCAAGCCGCCGATTGGGGCATCGTTGCCCGGGGCTTTGGTCAGCTTAGCGGTGATTCGCTCGCCCGCCAGGTCTGACTCCTTTACCGCGTCCGGGGTGAGTTTTCCCAACTTTGCTTTCTGCTCGGGCGTGGCGGTCGCGTCGATGCGCGTGTAGTACGGGATGCCGAACTCCGCCGTCAGTTCGCGGTAATGGTCTCCGGGATTCTTGCCAGTGCGCGCGGTAATCTCCGCCGCCAGCAAGCCCATGATCGGCCCGTCCTTGTCGGTCGTCCATACGGTGCCGTCAAGACGAAGAAAACTCGCTCCAGCGCTTTCTTCTCCGCCAAAACAATACGAGCCATCGACCAGGCCCGGCACAAACCACTTGAAACCCACCGGCACTTCGCGGAGCTTGCGGCCAAGCTTTTTGACGACCCGGTCGATCATGCTGCTGCTCACCAGAGTCTTTCCCACCGCAACTGTGTTACTCCACTGGGGCCGGTGCTTGAGCAAATAGCGGATGGCAACGGCCAGATAATGGTTCGGGTTCATCAGCCCTGCAAGCGAAGTGACGATCCCGTGCCGGTCCGCGTCGGTATCGTTCCCGAAAGCTACCTGATACTGATCTTTCAGCCCCACTAGCCTGGCCATCGCATAGGGACTCGAACAGTCCATGCGAATTTTGCCGTCGTGGTCAACGGTCATAAACGAAAATGTCGGGTCGACTATTGGATTGGTGACGACAATGTCCAGCCCGTAAATCGAGTTGATCGGTTCCCAATAAGGCAATGAAGCTCCGCCCAGAGGGTCAACGCCAAGTTTAAGGTGGGCGCCACGAATCGCATCCATGTTAACGACATTTTTGAGATCATGAACATACGGCAGGACGAAATCTTCCTGGTGAGTGGTCGCGGACCGGATCGCCTTAGCAAACGGAATTCGCTTGACCCCTGCATTCTCTGCTCGCAACAATTCGTTCGCCCGATTCTCTACCCAACGGGTCACGTCGGTATCAGCCGGGCCGCCATTGGGCGGGTTGTACTTGAAGCCTCCATCCTCCGGCGGATTGTGCGATGGCGTAATCACGATGCCGTCGGCTAGATGTTCCTTGCGGCTACGGTTGTAAACCAGAATCGCTCGCGAGATGACCGGCGTCGGAGTTATCCCGTCGCCTTGCTGAATGATCGTCTCCACGTTGTTTGCCGCTAGGACTTCGAGGGCGGTGCGCTGCGCGGGCTCGGAGACGGCATGGGTGTCTTTCCCCATATAGAGCGGGCCGTCGGTACCCTGCTCGTGCCGGTATTCGCAGATCGCCTGGGTAATCGCCAGGATGTGCGCTTCGTTAAACGTGCCACGCAGGGGCGAGCCGCGGTGTCCGCTGGTGCCGAAGCTGACTAGCTGGTTTGGATCACCCAGGTCGGGACGCCGCTCGAAATATTCCTTCTCCAGGCGAGCCACGTCCACCAGCAACTCCTTCGGCGCTGGTTTGCCTGCCAGCGGCGAAATGGTAGGTTCACCGCTCACGGACTGTTTTTCTAACGTACTGGGCATGGCTCCACCTTCCAAATCTCGCTTGCGTATTCCGCAATGGAGCGATCGCTCGAAAACTTCCCGGAGCTGGCGACGTTCAAGATTGCTTTCTGCGCCCATGCGCTGGGTTCGGCATAGAGCGCTCCGAGCCGTTCCTGTGCCTGGCAATACGAGGTCAGGTCCGCCAGATGCATATAGTGATCGCCCTGGGTCAGAAGCACGTCGCGCAAGGGAGCGAATACTCCTGGTTCATTGCGGCTGAAGTAGTCAGAGAAAATGAGGTCCAGCGCAGCTCGCGTCTCCGGCTCATTTTCGTAATGCCAGTGTGGATCGTACCAGGCGCGGCTGTTCTCGACTTGCTCTACGGTGAGCCCGAACAGGAACATGTTCTCCTCTCCGGCTTCCTCCGCCATTTCGATGGTCGCCCCGTCACGGGTTCCGACCGTTAAGGCTCCGTTCATCATAAATTTCATGTTACTCGTTCCGCTGGCCTCGTAGCCGGCGGTCGAGATCTGGTTGGAGACATCGCTGGCCGGAATCAGGCGTTCCGCCAACGAAACGTTGTACTCGGGGAGAAAGACGACGTTGAGCCGGCCGCGCGCCGCCGGGTCGACGTCAATCGTGCCCGCCAGGTTGTTGATGAACTTTATGATGAGCTTGGCCAGCTTGTAAGCTGGCGCCGCTTTACCAGCGAAGAAAAATGTCCGAGGCACCATCTTCATGCCGGGATTTTCTCGCAGCCGGTTATAAACAATCACAATCCGCAGCGCATTCATCAATTGCCTTTTATATTCGTGAATACGCTTGATGTGGCAGTCGAAGATGGTATCCGGGTCTACGACACGCCCCGACGTTGACTTGAGCCAATTGGCAAACTGCACTTTGGCCTCTCGCTTTGAGTTGAGGAAGCGTTCGCGAGCATTGGAATCCTCCGCGAATGGCTTGAGCTGTTTGAGCAGGCTAAGATCCGTAGTCCAGCGATCTCCGATGACTTGCGTGATTTCGCGGGCCAGCGCGGGATTGGCCTCGCGCAACCAGCGCCGGGGCGTCACTCCGTTTGTCTTGTTGCTAAAACGCTCGGGAAACATTTCCGCGAAATCCTTGACCGTCGTGGTTCGCAGTAGCTTGGAGTGGACAGCAGACACTCCGTTGGTGCTATGCGAGCCAACAATGGCAAGGTTGGCCATCCGGATTTTGCGCGGGCTGCCTTCTTCCACCAGGCTCATGCGCTGCACGCGCCCCTCGTCGCCCGGGAAGCGAACCCGAACTTCATCGAGCAGCCGACGGTTAATCTCGTAGATGAGCTCGAGGTGACGAGGAAGCAGTGTCTCAAACCACGCCACCGGCCATTTCTCCAGAGCCTCAGGCAGCAAGGTGTGATTTGTGTATCCGAGCGTCTTCTTCGTCAGGTCCCAGGCCTGGTCCCATCCCAAGTGCACATCGTCGAGCAAGATTCGCATCAGTTCTGGGACCGACATGGAAGGATGCGTGTCATTGAGTTGAATTGCGGCTTTCTCCGGAAACTTTTCCCAATCCGAGTTGTGGCGCTGGAAACGGCGCACCAGGTCGGCCATGGAACACGCGACCAGGAAATACTCCTGCAGAAAGCGCAGCCCCTGCCCCTTCGTCGTAGAATCGTCAGGATACAGCACGCGGGTAAGCGACTCCGCTTGGAGAGTCTCGCCGAGTGCGCCCACGAAGTCTCCGGTACCAAACTTCTCAAAATCGAAATAATCGGGCGCCGCCGCCGCCCAGAGCCGGAGCGTGTTGATCGTCTTTCCACCATAGCCCACCACGGGACGATCAAATGGGATACCGATCAGGCTTGACGGCCGGTCGGGGATGACTTGAAAATTGCCCTCTCGCAACTTGAATGAGACGTTCAGCCTGATTTCCACCTTCTCGTGAAGC